>NZ_CP019389.1:135000-1340945 GCF_001971785.1 Seonamhaeicola sp. S2-3
ATTCGGATATCTGCGGATCAATTTGTATGTGCCAATCCCCGCAGCTTTTCGCAGCTTATCACGTCCTTCTTCGCCTCTGAGAGCCTAGGCATTCCCCATACGCCCTTATTTAGCTTATTGTACTTTTTGCTTTTTTAATGAGTTATGATTAATTAGATTGTCGCTCGCGTGACTCTAATTAATCCAAATTACTTAAAACTAGATCTTATTCTAATTTTATTTTCATGTATCTTTTTCAATATGTCAATGAACCTTTTTCCGCTCTGCGGAATTGTGGAGAATATCGGAGTCGAACCGATGACCTCTTGCGTGCAAGGCAAGCGCTCTAGCCAGCTGAGCTAATCCCCCATGTACTTTCAGTAGTCAGTTATCAGTTAACAGTTATCAGTTAATTGATGACCTATACGTCAACTTGGGATACCCAACTTCTAAAATTTCCTTTCAATATTTAATGAACTTATTAAGATTTTCTTACCCAACCTTAACTTGTAGTCTCAGGCAGACTCGAACTGCCGACCTCTACATTATCAGTGTAGCGCTCTAACCAGCTGAGCTATGAGACTGTACTTAGTCGTGAGTCCTCAGCTTTTAGCGCTTAGATTATCTAATCACTAATACTTAATGACTTACTTTTATATTTTAAAATTAACAGCAAGAAGAATAAACTATTTCTTTCTTAAAAACTTTTACCTATTAGTCGTCTTTCTCTAGAAAGGAGGTGTTCCAGCCGCACCTTCCGGTACGGCTACCTTGTTACGACTTAGCCCTAGTTACCGATTTTACCCTAGGCCGCTCCTTGCGGTGACGGACTTCAGGCACTCCCAGCTTCCATGGCTTGACGGGCGGTGTGTACAAGGCCCGGGAACGTATTCACCGGATCATGGCTGATATCCGATTACTAGCGATTCCAGCTTCACGGAGTCGAGTTGCAGACTCCGATCCGAACTGAGATAGGGTTTATAGATTCGCTCCACCTCGCGGTGTGGCTGCTCTCTGTCCCTACCATTGTAGCACGTGTGTAGCCCAGGACGTAAGGGCCGTGATGATTTGACGTCATCCCCACCTTCCTCACAGTTTGCACTGGCAGTCTTGCTAGAGTTCCCATCTTTACATGCTGGCAACTAACAACAGGGGTTGCGCTCGTTATAGGACTTAACCTGACACCTCACGGCACGAGCTGACGACAACCATGCAGCACCTTGTAAGTAGTCCGAAGAAAGATCTATCTCTAAATCATGCAACTTACATTTAAGCCCTGGTAAGGTTCCTCGCGTATCATCGAATTAAACCACATGCTCCACCGCTTGTGCGGGCCCCCGTCAATTCCTTTGAGTTTCATTCTTGCGAACGTACTCCCCAGGTGGGATACTTATCACTTTCGCTTAGCCACTGAACCGAAGTCCAACAGCTAGTATCCATCGTTTACGGCGTGGACTACCGGGGTATCTAATCCCGTTCGCTCCCCACGCTTTCGTCCATCAGTGTCAGTACATTATTAGTAATCTGCCTTCGCAATTGGTATTCTATGTAATATCTATGCATTTCACCGCTACACTACATATTCTAACTACTTCATAATGACTCAAGATTAGCAGTATCAAAGGCAGTTCTACAGTTAAGCTGCAGGATTTCACCTCTGACTGACCAATCCACCTACGGACCCTTTAAACCCAATGATTCCGGATAACGCTTGCATCCTCCGTATTACCGCGGCTGCTGGCACGGAGTTAGCCGATGCTTATTCTTACGGTACCGTCAAGCTCCTACACGTAGGAGGGTTTCTTCCCGTACAAAAGCAGTTTACAACCCATAGGGCAGTCTTCCTGCACGCGGCATGGCTGGATCAGGCTTGCGCCCATTGTCCAATATTCCTCACTGCTGCCTCCCGTAGGAGTCTGGTCCGTGTCTCAGTACCAGTGTGGGGGATCCCCCTCTCAGGGCCCCTACCTATCGTTGCCATGGTGTGCCGTTACCACACCATCTAGCTAATAGGACGCATACTCATCTTATACCGTAACCTTTAATACCTCTCTCATGCGAAAAAGATATACTATGGAGCATTAATCCAAATTTCTCTGGGCTATTCTCCAGTATAAGGTAGATTGTATACGCGTTACGCACCCGTGCGCCGGTCGTCAGCAAAGAGCAAGCTCTTCCTGTTACCCCTCGACTTGCATGTGTTAAGCCTGCCGCTAGCGTTCATCCTGAGCCAGGATCAAACTCTTCATCGTTAAATTTTTAAGTCTTTTATGACTTTTACTATTTAACAACTAATAAGAATTTCTAGTACTCAAAATGGTTTATTCTCTTGTCTGATTTAATCGTTTCCAACTAAATCTTACGCTGTCAATTTCAATATGTTTATGAACTTTTTTTGCTTCGCTAATATTCGTTTCCTCGTTTAGCGGGTGCAAATATAAAACCTTTTTTTATACTCACAATACTTTTTTTGATTTTTTTGAAAAAATTTTTTAACCCTTTTTCTCTACTCTAATCTTGTACTATGAACGTCTGCTTAACTTGGATTTTATTCCTCGTTTTTGCGGGTGCAAACATAACACCTATTTTCCTTTTTGCAATGACTTTTTTAATCTTTTTTTATGGTTTTTTTCAGTTCAACACTTAACTTACTTATTTACCATTACTTACGCATGAAAAAAAATTAAGTGTGACTAAGATTTAAGCTCAAAAAAATAAAACGGGAAGGTTAAAGATACAATTTTTTATTAAACTTTTCAACTTATAATTGCATTTATTAATGCGTTAGGGATAGTAGTGGATAGCCCACAGCGAGGTACGAGCGAGGACTTGTAACGGATAGCCCGACCCTTTGGGTAACGCCCATCTTTAAAATATTACCATGTATATTACATTATATATTAATGATACTATCTGTTTTTGCTACTTGGTTATAAATATCTGCGCTAAACATATATAGTTTTGCTGGTTTTTTTGATGCTCCTTTTTTCTTTTCATCTAAAGGTACTATATATGGTTTGCTTATTGCTTTTTTTCTGAAGTTACGATTATCTAGTTCTATTCCTAAAACTGCTTGGTACACTACTTGCAATTCATTTAAGGTAAACTTGACAGGAAGAAAGTCAAACACTATTGGTTGTGTTATTATTTTAGTTTTTAAATCTTGGTAAGCATCATTGATTAGTCTATGGTGATCAAATCCTATTTCTGGCAAGTTTTTAATTTTAAACCATTTTAAGGTATCTTCTTTATTTAGTTTTATTTTATTTGACTGTATATTTAAATAATATGCCACTGTTACCGTTCTTACTTGAGCACCACGACTTCTTATCCATAATAAGTCTTTATCTGATTTTAACCTATTAGGATTACCGTAAGTTCTGAATTGGATTTTATTAAGATTATCTTCTCCTATCAATTCTTTAAACACCCTATCTGCTGACTGCCCTAAATTATTACTTTTAAGCACATAATGCCCTGGTAACACCCAATCATCTATAACTGGTAAACCTTGTGTATACATATTTAATGAACGTTTTCTTAACAGAACATTTAAGGACTTTCCTTTTAGAGCAAAAATTACACAGTCTACTGATAAATTATTAATTTTTCTAAAATCCATATTAAATAAAACGTTAATTTTACGTTTTTACGAAAATAATCATTATTACAGTAACAACAACCCTAAGAGAGCACTTTTTTCTATTAGTTTAGATGAGTAATTAAGGGGTTTTTAAGACTTATATTTTTAAACCACTTTTTAATTAATATTATATGTCGAAATCATTTTATCTTAATATGGAAAATTTAAAACAGTTGCCTCCAAATGTTTTAAAGCCATTATTTAACAGAGATAATATTAAAACTAGCATTTTACATATTGGGGTTAGTAATTTTCATCGATCACTTCAAGCATTTTACACACATGAACTTATTGAAAGGTTTCATGAACTAAATTATGGTATATGTGGTGTAGATATATTAGACTCTAGCCGTAAGATATACAATATTTTAAAAGACCAAGATGGCCTTTACACTCTTTATATAAAGAAAACAAATGGTGTTCACAAAGCTAAAATTATAGGCTCTATTGTGGAATATTTTTTTGGACCTGAAAACCCCATGGCGGTTATAGAGAAAATGGCGAGTCCAGATATAAAAATTATATCGCTAACCATAGCAGAAGACGGATATCATTTAAACGAAATAACTGGTGAGTTTGACATAAACCACCCATCTGTGACTGAAGATTTAAAAAATCCTTTAAGCCCTAATACTGTTTTTGGATATTTAACCCAAGCATTTAAACTTAGAAAACTAAGAGGTCTTTCTGGTTGCACCATACTTTCTTGTGATAACATTAAAGAAAACGGAAACACCATTAAACAATCCTTTTTTAATTATGTTAGCAAGGTTGACCCAGACCTGTTACCTTGGCTTACTGAAAACACAACCTTTCCTAACACGATGGTTGACAGAATTACACCAAATACTGAATTAAGCGACATACACACTTTAAGAAACGAGTTTTTAATTGAAGACCAATGGCCTGTAGTGTGCGAATCTTTTTCGCAGTGGGTTATTGAAGATAATTTTTTTGATGAAAAACCTGCTTGGGATAAGGTAGGCGTTCAATTTACGAAAGACATTAAGCCTTTTGAACGCATGAAACTAAGGCTTTTAAATGCGGGTCATACTATTTTAGGTATTTTAGGAACCTTACATGGCTACAAAACTGTTTACGAAGCCGCTATTGATAGTGATTTTATATCATTACTGCATTCTTACATGGATAAAGAAGTTACAGCCACCCTTAAAAATCAAGACATTAAAACTATAAATGATTATAAAAAAAACATAATATCTAGATTTCAAAACCCATATATAAATGACAAACTTTCTAGAATTTGCCAAGAAAGTTCAGCTAAAATTCCACTATTTATCTTACCTACAATTAAGGATCAACTGAAAGGTGAAAAGCAAATAAAAATTGCTGCTTTTATTATTGCTGCATGGTGTAAATATAATGATGGTATAGATGACCAAAACAACCCCTATAAAATTATTGATAGTTTAAGCGGAACCTTAATTAGAAACGCAGCACTATCTCACCAAAACCCTATGAAATTTTTAGAAACAACAACTGTTTTTGGTAACTTAAGCGAAAATGAAATTTTTAGAAATTATTATTTAGAATCGCTATCATTATTAAGAACAAAAAACGTTAAAGATTGTATAAAAGAACTTAATGCTTTAATTTAATACAACCATAATTTTATTATAAGAAAAAGCCTTACATTAAAATTGCAAGGCTTTTTCAAATTGCTATTAATCAAAATAATTAGGTTATAATAAATATTCACTTAGAACACCTGTTAAATTTTTAATTGACATCTCATTAATAACAGGGTTTGCTCCTTCACTACTTGTTACTAACGCTCCAACAGCACAAGCATAATCTAATGATTCTTGAGGCGCATTGTTATCTGTTAATTTACTTATTAGGGTTGCCAAAAAGGAATCTCCAGCTCCAACCGTATCTACCACCTTAACTTTATAACCTTTATTGTAATACAACTTCCCTTCGTTATAAAGAATTGCTCCTTTTTTTCCTCTTGTTACACAAATACTTTTTGCTTTAGTTTGACCTGCAATACTCATTATAAGTTGCTCTAATGACTTAGTTGATATGTTTAAGAAATCACCTATTTCAAAAATCTCATCATCATTAAATTTTATAAAGTCTGCGTGATTCATCAAATCTGATAAAACTTTGAATGAATAATGAGGCGCTCTTAAATTGACATCGAAAACCTTATATTTTGCAATTTTTAATAATTCCATTAAGGTATTTTTTGAAACTTCATCTCTTGAAGCTAAACTTCCGTACACAAAAACATCTGAAGTTTTAGTAAGCTTAATAGCTTCTTCTGAAAGCTCTATTTTATCCCACGCACAAGGATATTCAATTTCATAAGAAGCACACCCATTTGAATCTAGCAATACTTTTACATTTCCAGTTTTATAAATTGAATCTATTTGTACTGCAGATGTATTTATATTTTGGTCTTGCAAAAATCCTATCAATTTTCGTCCACTTCTATCATCTCCAACCCTACTAATAATAGCTACATTATTACGCATTGATTGAAATCTTACCGCTACATTTAAAGGTGCACCGCCTATTTTTTTGTGTGTTGGAAATTCATCCCACAACACTTCACCAAAGCAAAGAATAGTACTCATCTAAATTTCAGTTAAAACTTTATTATTCATTTCCTTTACACATTTTTCAACCCCATATTTCACAATATCATTATACGCTTTGGCATATGCTTTTACAAATGTATTAGACGCACTAAGTCCGCCAAATACTGTTTCTAATTGTAAAAATGTTTCGGGTTTATTTGTAGCTTTTAAAGCCTGCTCATGCAAAATATTAGCCATAACATCTTTTATAACTAAAGGTTTTTGATACTCATCTTTACCCAAATTATATTTACACCATGCAGCAATTACAAAGGCCGCATATGTAATTGACCCATTTTCTTTTAACTGCGCTTTCACTGTTGGCAATATAAAAATTGGAATTTTAGAAGAACTCTCAGAACAAATTCTTTCAATTTGATCCTTTATATAAATATTTCCAAAGCGCTCTAGCAATGTTGCTTCGTAACTTTCTAAATCTACCCCTTTTAAATCTCTTAAAATGGGAGCCACCTCATCCCTCATATAAATTTTAAGAAAGTTTTTAATACTTTTATTGTTTGCTGCTTCATCAATAGTGTTATACCCTATTAAGGCTCCTAATATACCTAACACAGAATGTCCTGCATTTAACAATTGCAACTTCATTTTTTCAAAAGGCTCAACATCTTCAACAAACTGCACTCCTACTTTTTCCCAAGGCGGTCTTCCTGCTACAAAATCATCTTCAATTATCCATTGTTTAAACGACTCACATACCACAGGCCACGCATCATCAATACCAGAAGTTTCTTTTAAATGTGTTATATCCTCGACAGAAGTTACAGGCGTTATACGATCTACCATAGCATTAGGAAAAGACACATTAGTTTCAACCCATGACACTAATTCTGGCTCTGCTTTTCTAATATAACTTAGCAACATTTTTTTTGTCATATCTCCGTTACCTTGTATATTATCACAAGATTGTATAGTAACACCTTTTAAACCTAATTTTTTCCTAAGTTTAAGCGCTTGTGTTAAATAACCAAAAATAGTTTTTGGAGTTTTAGGATACTCTAGATCATGTATAATTGATAGATTACTAAAATCAAAAGCTTTAGTAGCCTCATTATAATTATAACCACCTTCGGTAATTGTTAAAGTTATTATTTTAACTTCAGGACTCGCCATTTTTTCTATAACAGCCGTTGGGTTTTGTGGCGCAAACAAATATTCTACTATAGAGCCAATAACTTGCTTTGTTAATGTACCATCTAACTCTTTAACAACCAAAGTATATAACCCATCTTGATTCTTTAATGTTTGATAAATTTTAGTGTCAAAATCTAATAATGCAACCCCACAAATTCCCCAATCTTTTATATTTTCATTGTGTAATAATTGATCGGTATAATAAGCCTGATGCGCACGATGAAAACCACCAATACCAACATGCACAATACCTGTTTTAATAGTAGATCTATCATACGTTGGCACTTTAACTCTTTCTGCGATAGCAGAAAGATTTTTACTATTTAATTTTAAATTTTTCATAATATTTAATTTTGTATAGAATCACCTCTTTTAAGTACCCATATTGTTGTAATAAAGTAGATAATAGTACAGACAAAAGCATATTTATAAAATACCTCCCTATTTTCTATGTACGCGCTTTCATTAGAACTACCAAACAACACTGTGAATGCTAATACAACGGTAATAATTAAAACCAGAATAGAAATTACTCGCAACACTTTAGTTAAAGAAGTATTATCTTTTAAATGTACAACATGCTCTTTTGCTTTTTCTTCTTGAAATTTTTCAATATCCTTATTTCTTTTGTTTTCTTTTGCTTCTTCTTCAGGGTATTTATTTTTTGCTCCATAACGACCTGCCAATAGCGTATAAACCACTATTGTAAAAATCCAAGTAGGAATAAATAAGTAAAAAAACGACATTACATTTAGTGCATTTAAACCAAAACCAAACACAAGCCCTAAAGCCCATGATGCAACAGCTGGTGTATTAAATGACAACTTGCGATAACGTGCCCAGTAACGCGTATAGTTAATTTTAGGGAAAATCTGATGTTCTGCAAATACAATTCCTCCAACAGGCACAACTATTAAACCTGCAAAGGTTAATAATGGAAGAATTTGAGAAAATACAAAAGGAAAACACGCCACCACTACGGTAACTAAACCAACTATAATGGTTGTTTTTTTTCTTGAATTGTTATAAAAAATAGCCTGTGCTGCTAGTCCTGCTCGGTATAGATTAGCAACTGCTGTAGTCCAACCAGCAACAATAACGATGATAAACCCAGACCAACCTAAAGCATAATAAGCAACATCTCCGGGGTCTAATTCAACAATAGACTTACCAATAATTACAGCTGCCCCTGCTCCCATAATTCCAGCTGATATCCAAGCAAGGTAATGCCCAAACATCATTCCTGTACTAGTAGATAACCCGTACACTTTCTTTTTTGCAAAACGCAATAAAGCCATATCTATAAGCCCGAAATGCGTAATAGTATTTGCTGCCCATGCAAAACCTATTACCTCTACTAAACCAATACCTGGTTTTCCTTCACTATTAACTCCTGTCCAAATAGACTTATCTCCTAGAGTTATAAAATCACTCCATCCTTTTGGTAATGTTTCTCCTAAAACCTCTAATGAAAGTGCTGGCAAGAGTACGAATGCACCACAAACGAACATAACAAATAACCAAGGTGCGCAAATAGCAGAGAATTTAGACACAGCTTTGAATCCATATATAGCAATAGAGACCACCACAGCACCTACACACAAAACAATTAATATAAACCATACATTTGTAGGATACCAATTAAGTTGCGCAGGAATATTAAAAGCAAAACGTACAGCTGTAGAAGATACAGTAATCATTGCTGCTGATATTACCGTAAAAATGATAACATTTGCCCAATTATAAAGATTTGTCATAGAATCTCCTGCTATTTTATTTAAGTAGGTATATAAACTTAATCGGGTATCTACAGCAATGGGAGACGTTATAAAGGTCCAACTTAAAACAGCTAAAATGTTTCCAATTAATAAACCTAAAATAATATCTTTAGTGGTGGCACCAAGCGCTACAAAAGTAGCTCCTATAACAAATTCTGTAGCAGCAACATGTTCTGCTGCATATAAACCTGCAAAATGAGTCCAATTATACAGTTTATGCTTTGCTATTGGCAACTGTTCTTCTTCAATATTTTCAAACTGAGAATATTTATTAGTGGCGTTCATAGTTTAATTATTTAGTTTAGTTTTTAAAATAATGTAACATCTAATTGTAATACTGTTTTTTCTTGCTCAGGATTCCACATAGCTGTTACACCAATAGGAAGCTTATGATTTCCAATTCTAATTTTATCACTAAAAGTAGCTCCAACATTAATCAAGTTTCCGGCACCTTCAGTATAAAATGTCTTATCTGTTATAAATGACCATGCACCCCCTGCAAATAGCAACAAATTAGCATCTGCTTTTTCCCAAACCTTACTGTTTACTTCAAAATAATGAGTCCAAGAATTTTTTAAAGAACCATCCGTTTGCACCTCATAATCACCAGCCCCACCACCTACAATGGTTGCCAAATAGAGTAATATTTTTGAAGAAATATTATACCCAAAGCTAATATCAACAAAATTATAACCTTGTGTTTTATCATAACTCCAATAATGCAACACATCTCCACGTTCTTCAACACCAGTATAGTTATTATGAGTAACAGCCTCAACAAAAAATTTATTTGATAAACGATATGCCGTATATATTGAAAACTCTTGATAATGAGCTGCCACATTTTCACCTGTGTTTTTATTCACAACGTCTACTGTTGTAAAACTTGCACCACCCCATACACCAAAAGTGAATTTTTTGTTTCTAGAATTATATTGTAAACTAGTAGCTACCATAGCCCCAGGATGCACTACAAACCCATGCCATAGGTGCATATTTTTAAGATGAGCATCAGCTGTAAAAGCCTTGTAATCATTTTTGTTTTCATCTTGCCCATTAACAATAATTGCAGCAAAACATAACAACATTAACCATATGAGTTTAGACTTAGAAGCAACAACCTGTTTTGTTTTTAAAATCCTATAATTCATTTGTCTTATCTTAGTTGGTTTTATTAAACGTAAAAACAACGTTTAATAACAACAAATTTATATAAGATTACTTGATAATTAAAATTTTAATTCAAAAAATTCATTTATTACATTTATTTTTATATTTTTTTCAATCATACTCAGTTTTTTATAAAGAATATTTAAAAAAAATATAAAACGTAAAAAATACGTTTGATAAAATTTTAACATTAATAAACCAACCACATGTAAAAAGTCATGAAAAATTGTTAAACAACTCAATTTGTAGTATATATAATTATGTTAAGAATTAAAATCTTAATTAAATACTCACAAAACACAAACTTAAAAATAGAAACACAGTTAAAATAAATTACACCCATTATATATTGCGTGTATTTGTTTATACTATTATCTTTGCAGCCTATTTTAATTTAATTAGATGATACATATTACTTTACCAGACGGTAGTGTAAAAGCGTTTGAAGAAAACGTTACACCAATGGATGTTGCTAAAAATATTAGTGAAGGATTAGCTAGAAATGTTATTTCGGCAAGTTTTAATGGTACAACCGTTGAAACAGCAACCCCATTAACCACCGATGGGTCATTGGTTTTATATACCTGGAGAGACGATGCAGGAAAACAAGCTTTCTGGCACTCTTCGGCACACGTATTAGCTCAAGCAATTGAAGAATTATATCCAGGGGTTAAATTAACTATTGGTCCTGCTATTGAAAATGGATTTTATTATGATGTAGATTTTGGTGAGCATACAGTATCTGAAAAAGATTTTAAAACCATTGAAAATAAAATGTTAGAGATTGCACGTGGTAAACACGATTTTAAAATGCGATCTGCCACCAAAGCTGAAGCCTTAGCTTTATATAAAAATAATGAGTTTAAAACTGAACTTATTGAAAACTTAGAAGATGGTACTATAACGTTTTGTGACCACTCTACATTTACAGATTTATGTAGAGGAGGCCATATACCTAATACCGGCATTATAAAAGCGGTAAAAATTTTAAGTGTTGCTGGAGCCTATTGGCGTGGTGATGAAAATAAACCTCAGTTAACACGTGTTTACGGTATTTCATTTCCTAAGCAAAAAGAACTTACCGAGTATTTACACATGCTTGAAGAAGCTAAAAAACGCGACCATAGAAAACTTGGGAAAGAGTTAGAATTATTTACTTTTTCTCAAAGAGTAGGACAAGGTTTACCTTTATGGTTACCTAAAGGAGCTGCCCTACGCGAACGTTTAGAAAACTTTTTAAAAGCTGCTCAAAAAAAGGCTGGTTATGAAATGGTTGTTTCACCACACATAGGACAGAAAGAATTATATGTAACTTCAGGGCATTACGCTAAATACGGAGAAGATAGTTTTCAGCCCATAAAAACCCCTAAGGAAGACGAAGAATTTTTATTAAAACCTATGAACTGTCCGCACCATTGTGAAATATTCAATAGCTTCCAATGGAGTTATAAAGATTTACCTAAACGTTATGCCGAATTTGGTACAGTTTATAGATACGAACAAAGTGGAGAACTACATGGTTTAACACGTGTTAGAGGCTTTACACAAGATGATGCCCATTTATTTTGTACTCCAGATCAATTAGATGAAGAATTTAAAAATGTAATTGATTTAGTATTATATGTATTTGGATCTTTAGGATTTGAAAACTTTACGGCTCAGGTTTCTGTAAGAGATCCTGAAAACCCCGACAAATATATAGGTGATGTAGCTAATTGGGAAAAAGCAGAACAAGCCATTATTAATGCGGCTTCTGATAAAGGATTAAATTATGTTATTGAAGAAGGAGAAGCTGCTTTTTATGGTCCTAAATTAGACTTTATGGTTAAAGATGCCTTAGGAAGACAATGGCAACTAGGAACAATACAGGTAGATTATAACTTACCAGAACGCTTTGACCTTACATATAAAGGAAGTGATAATGAATTGCACCGTCCTGTAATGATTCACAGGGCACCATTTGGAAGTATGGAACGTTTTGTAGCATTATTATTAGAACATACAGGAGGTAATTTCCCGCTTTGGCTTATGCCAACACAATGTATTATATTGTCACTCAGCGAGAAATATGAAAAATACTCCGAAAAAGTTTTAAATTTGCTAGAAAATCACGAAATTCGCGCCCTTGTAGACCATAGAAATGAGACTATAGGGAAAAAAATTCGGGAATCCGAAATGCAAAAACACCCGTATATGCTTATTATAGGGGAACAAGAAGAGAAAGATAACATGGTTACTGTACGCAAGCACGGTGGTGAAGATTTAGGAATGATGACTATTGAATCCTTCTCAAACATTATAAAAGAAGAAATTGATAAAACGTTAAAATCGTTCTAAATAAAAAAGTTTAATTTAAAAAGTAGTAAGCCATAGCAATTAGAAGAAGAAGACAGCCTCAAAGAGTTATTAAAGAGGACAAACACAGAATCAACTCTAAAATTACAGCACAAAAGTTACGTCTTGTTGGCGATAATGTAGAAATTGGTATATACACCAAAGGTGATGCCATGAGAATAGCTAATGAGCAAGATTTAGATTTAGTTGAAATATCTCCAAACGCAGACCCACCGGTTTGTAAAGTTATGGATTATAAAAAGTTTCTTTATGAACAAAAGAAACGAGATAAAGCCTTAAAAGCTAAGGCAACTAAAGTTATTATTAAAGAAATTAGATTTGGACCACAAACTGATGATCACGATTATCAGTTTAAAAAGAAACATGCTGAAAAGTTTTTAAAAGAAGGTGCAAAACTAAAAGCATTTGTATTCTTTAAAGGACGTTCTATTGTATTTAAAGAGCAAGGACAAATTTTGTTATTACGTTTAGCTCAAGATTTAGAAGAATTTGGTAAAGTTGAACAAATGCCAAAATTAGAAGGAAAGCGAATGACAATGTTTATTGCTCCTAAAAAAGATAAGAAATAACTGAATGTATTTTCAGTATTAAAAATAATTAAGCGAAATAAATTAAAACTAGGAAAAGAAAATGCCTAAAATGAAAACAAAATCTAGTGCCAAAAAACGTTTTAAGTTAACAGGTACTGGTAAGATTAAAAGAAAGCACGCATTTAAGAGTCATATATTGACTAAAAAATCTAAAAAGCGTAAGCTTGCTCTGACTCATGATACATTAGTACATAAGGCAGACGAAGACAATATTAAAACCATGTTACGTTTAAAGTAACCACGTTTTAATTGGTTAAATAAATTATAAACCCTGGAGTTAGGCTCAGTAAAAGTGTCAGTTTTAATTGGCCGCCTACTACAAAAAAATTAAAAATTATGCCAAGATCAGTAAATTCTGTAGCTAAAAGAGCTAGAAGAAAAAAGATTATTAAACAAGCAAAAGGTTACTTTGGAAGACGTAAAAACGTTTGGACAGTAGCCAAAAATGCGGTTGATAGAGCGATGCAATATTCGTATAGAGACCGTAGAAACAAGAAAAGAACATTCCGTGCTTTATGGATAACCCGTATTAATGCAGGTGCCAGAGAACATGGTTTATCTTATTCTCAATTTATGGGGAAATTAAAAGCTAATAACATTGAATTAAACCGTAAGGTTTTAGCAGATTTAGCTATGAATAACCCTGAAGCTTTTAAAGCTGTAGTTGATAAAGTAAAATAAGGCGCTTAGCCTATTGTAAAACATATATTTCGCTTAATAAAAATCCAACTCATATGAGTTGGATTTTTTTATTTAATACATTTTAAACACAAAAAATTATACAAAATATTAATTTTGCCAATTATTAAAATAATATGGATTTATCTCAAGTAAAGTTAGTAGTAAGTGATATGGATGGTACGCTACTAAACTCTAACCACGAAGTAAGTAATTTATTTTTAGAACAATTTAAAACTCTAAAAAAACACAATATTTTGTTTGTTGCTGCAAGCGGAAGACCTTACTACAGTATTGTTGAAAAATTAAAATCTATTAAAAATGATATTATTGTAGTTGCAGAAAACGGAGGATTGGTTATTCAAAACAACAAACAAATTCTTTCTACCCCAATAGATAGAGGTAATTTATTTGAAATTGAAAAAATAATTGACGCTAACAATCATATTCATCCTGTATTTTGTACAAAAAGTAAAGGCTATTTTAAAAGTAACTCTTTTGGTTATATATCTGTTTTATCAGAATACTACCCCAAATTTAAAGTCATAGACAACATTGAAGAAATTGATGAAGAAATCATGAAAATAGCGCTTTATCATTCAGAAGATTCAGAAAAACATATTTACCCTCTAGTAAAGTTTTTAGAAAATAAATATGCTATTAAAATTTCTGGTAAAAACTGGTTAGATATTTCTGATCATTTAGCCAACAAAGGACACGCCATAAAACTATTACAAGAAACCTTTAATATTTCTGAAAAAGAAACTATGGCTTTTGGCGATTATAATAACGATTTAGAAATGCTAAGCTTAGCAAAATATAGTTTTGCAATGAAAAATGCCCATGACAATGTTAAGGAAGTTGCCAATTACGAAACTAAAAGTAACAATGACTTAGGCGTAGAACACATTATAGCTAAACTTTTAGATACCAAAAACTAATTACCAAAAGCAGTAATTACTAAGTTTCTAGAGCCACCATAATCTCTATGTTCACATAGGTAAATACCCTGCCAAACACCTAAATTTAATTTACCATTTGTAATTGGTATTTGAACCGAAGCACCTAATAAAGAGGCTTTAATATGAGCAGGCATATCGTCAGGTCCTTCATAAGTGTGTTTATAATAAGGAGCATTTTCTGGAACCATTTTATTAAAATGACTTTCAAAATCGGTTCTAACAGTATAATCTGCATTCTCATTTATGGTTAAACTAGCCGAAGTATGTTTTATAAATACCTGTAACTGCCCTATATTTATTTGGTTAATTTGTGGAATGGCGTTTAATATTTCATCGGTGATAAGATGAAAACCTCTTGTGTAAGGCTTTAATTTTACTTGTTCTTGAAAAAATTTCATAACATTAATTTCAAAGAGTACTCATTGAAGCAGAATAATCATTAGGTTTTTTGTTTCTTTTTTCTGGCTGCAGGAAAAAGTACATTGTTTAAAATAAGCCTATATCCGGGTGATGTAGGGTGTAAATCTAATTCGGTTTTAGAATCACCTACTTTATGTTGATAATCTTCAGGGTCATGACCGCCATAAAATGTAAAGAATCCCTTTCCTTTAATTCCATGAATGTATTTAGCTTCTCCATTAATTTTGGTTTCCCCCATTATTAATACATTAGGCTTAATTTCATCTCTTGTAAAAGAAGTAGTTTGCCCCATAAAACCCTTTATTAAGGCTGTATGATTTTGACAAAGCATGGTAGGAATAGGGTCCCATTTTGCCGAAAACTCCATTAAAGTAAAATAATCAGAAGTTCTTGGCACATTCCTTTTTCTAGTCATATCAATAGATGAAAACTCGTAAATTAAAGGGCTTCGTTCTAAAGTAAAATCTTTAAAAGCTAAAGTTTTATTATAATCTATTTTATTTTGGTATCCAGCATCACTCCCATCTCCGTCAAACATAGGCTCACAAATATCAACACCTTCGGCAGATAGAGCTATATCAAAACTATCTGTAGCACTACACATAGCAAACATAAACCCACCGCCAACAACATAATCACGAATTTTTAAAGCTACTGCTAACTTAGATTGAGACACTTTATTAAATCCCATTTTTTTGGCTAAAGCTTCAGCAGATTTTTTTTCATTTATATACCATGATGAGGCTCTGTAAGCGCCATAAAATTTACCATATTGCCCTGTAAAATCTTCGTGATGTAAGTGCAACCAATCATAAAGTAATAAGTTATCATTTAGCACTTCTTCATCATAAACTGTTTCATAAGGAATTTCTGCGTATTGCAACACCATTGTAACGGCATCATCCCAAGGTTGTTTACCGTTAGGCGTATAAACTGCAATTTTAGGTGCTTTCTCTAAAACAACAGCTTCCATATTTTTGCTTGGGCTACTTATTTCTTCTAAAATGTTTTCTGCCATATCATTTGAAATAACTTCAAATGAAACCCCTCTAATTAAACACTCTTTTTGAATTTCTTGGGTATCTGGTAATAAAAAAGAACCGCCTCTATAATTAAGTAACCATTTTACTTTAAGTTCTTTTTTAAGTGTCCAATAGGTAATACCATAAGCCTTTAAATGATTTTTTTGGCTTTCTGCATCCATAGGAATTAGTATGTATGATGCAAAAGCATTAAATGAAATAAATAAAAGAAATAATAAGGCTACAGTACGTTTCATAGATCGAAAGATACTTAAAATTTACTCTAAAAAACAGTCTTTAACAGAAGATTAATTCTTAGAAAGGTACATCATCATTTTCATCACCTTCATTTAATGAACTTCCAAAAGCTTGGTCTGGACTTGCTGTAAAATTGTCTGAGCTAAAGGTATCATCATTAGCAGCAGCATTCATTTTAGAATGGAATTCAAAAGGAGAATCAAAATCATCTAAATTATCAAACTTACCAAGATGCCCAATAAACTTCAATCTTATGTTTTCTAAGCCACCATTTCTGTGTTTAGCAATAATAAATTCTGCCTGACCTTCGGTTGGAGAGCGTTCTTCATCATCCCATTCATCAATTTTATAATATTCTGGTCTGTAAATAAAACTTACAATATCAGCATCTTGTTCAATAGCTCCAGATTCACGTAAATCTGATAGTAATGGACGCTTGCTACCTCCCCTAGTTTCAACCGCACGCGATAACTGTGATAATGCAATTACAGGTACATTTAACTCTTTAGCTAACGCTTTTAAGTTTCTAGAAATCATTGATATTTCTTGCTCTCTGTTACCATTATGGCTACTTCCACCAGTCATAAGTTGCAGGTAATCAATCATGATTAGTTTTATATCATGCTGAGAGGATAAACGACGTGCTTTGGCTCTTAAATCGAAAATTGAAAGTGAAGGGGTGTCATCTATAAAAAGTGGTGCTTTTTCAAGCCCTTTTACTTTTACGTTAAGCTGTTCCCACTCGTGTTTTTCTAATTTTCCGGTACGTAATTTTTCTGAAGATAACCCCGTTTCACTAGATATTAAACGCGTAATTAATTGTACAGATGCCATTTCTAAAGAGAAAAATGCCACAGGTATATTTTGATCTACGGCTATATTTCTTGCCATAGAAAGTGTTAGGGCTGTTTTACCCATACCAGGACGCGCAGCAACAATAATTAAATCTGATGGTTGCCAACCAGAGGTTAATTTATCTAGCTTAGTAAAACCTGTTGGAATACCACTAAGTCCTTCTTTATTAGAAATTTCTTCAATTTTCTTTTTTGCTTGAATTACCAAATCTTGAGCAGACTCACTAGATTTTTTTATGTTTCCTTGCGTTACTTCGTATAATTTAGCTTCTGCCTTATCTAATAAGTCAAACACATCTTTGGTTTCATCATAAGAATCTTCTATAATTTCACTAGAAATTTTAATTAAACTACGTTGAATAAATTTCTGTAAAATAATACGAGCATGAAACTCAATATGTGCTGAAGATGACACTTTTTGGGTTAAAGAAATGAGGTAAAAATCACCTCCAACCAATTCTAGCTTAGCATTCTTCTTTAATTGTGTTGAAACCGTTAATAAGTCTATAGGTTCACTGTTTTCAAACAGCTGAAAAATAGCTTCAAAAATATGTTGATGTGCTTCTTTATAGAATGCTTCTGGACTTAAAATATCAATAACTTCATCTACTCCTTTTTTATCAATCATCATTGCACCCAACACAACTTCCTCTAAATCAATAGCTTGCGGAGGTATTTTACCTTTTTCAAGACTGATTAAGGTGCTTTTATCTACTTTATATCCCTTTATTTGATTGGGTTGTTTCATAACTACGAAAATAACTAAAAAAGTATGTTTAATTAGAAATAATCTACTATTGGATTTTAACCGTTAGTTAACAATTTAACTGTTAATAACTTTAATATATTGTGAATAAGCCAAAAAAAAACTGAAGTTACAAACTTCAGATTTTTGTATCATGTGGTTTTAAACGCATTAGCCTTTATAAACACCCATATTAGCATATTTATCCATTCGGTTTGCAACTAAATCTTTTGGTGATAAGTTTTTTAATTCATTATAATTTTTTACAATGGCATTGCTAACTGCAGTAAATGTTTTTTGTCTATCTCTATGAGCTCCTCCTAAAGGTTCTTTTATAATACCATCAACAAGTTTAAGTTTTTTCATATCGGTAGCAGTAAGCTTTAAAGCTTCAGCAGCTTGTTCTTTATACTCCCAACTGCGCCATAAAATAGAAGAACAAGACTCTGGAGAAATTACAGAGTACCAAGTATTTTCTAGCATTAATACTTTATCTCCTACTCCAATTCCTAACGCCCCACCAGAAGCTCCTTCGCCTATAACAATAGTTATAATAGGAACTTTTAAACGTGTCATTTCTAAAATATTTCTGGCTATGGCTTCACCTTGTCCGCGCTCTTCTGCTTCTAATCCTGGGTATGCTCCAGGTGTATCTAAAAGGGTTACTACTGGAATACCAAATTTTTCTGCCATCTTCATTAACCGAAGTGCTTTTCTATAGCCTTCTGGGTTTGCCATACCAAAATTTCTGTATTGTCTTGTTTTGGTATTGTAACCTTTTTGTTGCCCAATAAACATAAAACTTTGGTCTCCTATTTTCCCTAAACCTCCTATCATGGCTTTATCGTCTTTAAAGTTTCTATCACCATGTAACTCTAAAAAAGATTCTCCGCAAATGGCATTAATATAATCTAATGTATAAGGTCTGTTTGGGTGACGAGACAATTGTACACGTTGCCAAGGCGTAAGGTTTTTATATAAATCTTTTTGAGTAGAAGCTAATTTCTTTTCTATTTGAGAACAGGTTTCTGTAACATCAACTTCACTCTCTTCTCCTATCACTCTACATTTTTGAAGCTGATCTTCTAGTTCTTTTATGGGTAGTTCAAATTCTAAATATTCCATAAGAATTTCTTTGGCTATTAATTTTGGTTAGGGTACAAATATAAAAACTTTAATCTTGATTAAAGCCTATGAATTTTTTCTTTTTAATTTTTGTGAATTTTTCAATATCCCATTCAGTATTATAGTTGTAATAATTAAAAGGGCTCCATAATAAAAAGAAGCACTCATTTTTTCACTCTCTGGAAACAGCATTAATGCTATTAATATACCGTAAATAGGCTCTAAGTTATAGGTTAAAACTACGGTGTATGGACTTATATGTTTCATTACATGAACCGATGCTATAAAAGCATATGCAGTACAAACCGATGCTAAAATTAATAAGTATAAAAAATCTGATGTACTTAGTTTGAAAAATGCTAAATTAAAACCTTCTGTAGTGAAAAGTAAATACAACGAAATGAAAATGACACCACTTAAAAATTCATAAAATGAAATGACTGTTGCTGTATGTTGTTTTAAAAAACTACCATTTAAAACAGCAAATAATGATGATAAAAAAGCCGAAGATATGCCTAGAATTATTCCAGAAAGGTATTTTATTTCGCTTTGTGTTATTATTATAACTCCTGTAATTACTATTAACCCAAATAAAATTTCATACCAAATAATTTTTCTTTTATATACTACAGGCTCTATTAATGAAGCAAAAAAAGCACCTGTTGAGAACATTGCTAATGCTATAGATATGTTGGCTTCATCTATAGCTCCAAAAAAAGTAATCCAGTGTGCTGCAATTATAATTCCTGCAATTGATAGTTTTAAAACCGATTTTGGTCTAATACTTAGCTTTACCTTTGCTATTTTAATATAAACAAACATTAAAATAGATGCCATAATCATTCTATACCAAACTAAGGGAATAGCAGTAATGGTAATTAGCTCACCCAAAATAGCGGTAAAACCAGCTATAAAAACTAAAAGATGAAGGTGTAAGTAATTTTTAAGTTTAGCGTTTGGCATTATAAAGCATATATGCTGCTAAAATACCAAAAATGATATTTGGGAACCATACAGCTATTATTGGAGGAAAATCTGATTGTTCTGCCATAACCCCAAAAATCTTATCAAAAAACACAAATACCATGGCTATACAAATACCAATTGCGAGGTTTACCCCCATACCACCGCGTCTTTTAATTGAAGAAACCGCCACGGCAATAATGGTTAAAATAAAAACTGAAACTGGTAAACTCCACTTACGGTATAAAACCAACTTAAAACGCCCTACTTGAGTTGAGCCCCTAGCCTCTTCTTTTTTAATAAACTCCCTTAACTCATCATACATTAATATTTCGGCAGCATATAAAGGAGGCGTTAAATCTCCTACCTTAAAAGTAAAGAGTGTATCTTTTCTTTTTAAAGTTTCTATTTTATCTTCATTCTCAAGAATGTCTCGTTTAGTATAATTTGTTAATCTATAGGTAGAGTCTTTTTCTATAAATCTAATAGAACTAGCTGTTATTTTATATGTGAGTTTGTTATCTTCAAAATGCTCTAATGTAAAATTTTGTCCGACGTTATTTTTAATATTAAAACTACTTACATAAATAATTTCATTATCATTTATTTGCCTAAAAACATTGGTATTATCAACTGCTTTTCTTCCTTTTTTCAGGTATTTATAACTAAAGCTATTAAACCCTTCACTTGCTTTAGGAGCTAAAAACAAACCTAATATTATTGAAAATACTGCTACTATAGCTGCACCAATTAAGTAAGGTCTTAAAAATCGGGTAAAAGAAACACCAGAACTTAAAAAAGCAATAATCTCTGTGTTATTGGCTAGTTTAGAAGTAAACCAAATAACTGATAAGAATAAAAATAACGGAAATAATAAATGTGCAAAATAAATAGTAAAGTCTAAAAAATATAACAATACTTCTGGTAAAGGCACTTCATTTTCAAGTATTTTACCAATTTTTTCTGCTAAGTGCACTGTAATTCCTATAGGAATAAACAGCAGCAACATCATTGCAAATGTTAACAAATAGCGTTTTAATATGTACCAGTCTAGTATCTTCATTAACTTTTACAAACGTTTATCCATTTGTTTTACCATTTTATCTTTCCAAGCTTTAAAATCTCCTGCTAATATATGTTTTCTGGCTTCTCTAACCAACCATAAATAAAAACCTAAGTTATGAATAGTTGCTATTTGTTTGCCTAACAATTCGTTAACTGAAAATAGATGACGTAAATAGGCTTTGGTATATTCTGTATCAACAAAAGTTATACCCATTTCATCAATTGGAGAAAAATCATCCTCCCATTTTTTGTTTTTAATATTTATGGTTCCGTGTGCTGTAAATAACATACCATTTCTTGCATTACGTGTTGGCATTACACAATCAAACATATCTACACCTAACGCAATATTTTCTAAAATATTGATTGGAGTCCCTACTCCCATCAAATATCTTGGTTTATCTTCGGGTAAAATACTGCAAACAACATCTGTCATGGCATACATTTCTTCGGCAGGTTCTCCAACCGATAAGCCTCCAATGGCATTACCAACAGCACCTGCATTGGCTATATATTCTGCAGATTGAATACGCAAGTCTTTATACGTACTTCCTTGTACTATTGGAAAAAAAGCTTGATTATAACCATACTTTAATGGTGTTTTTGCTAAATGAGCAATACAACGGTCTAACCACCTATGTGTCATATGCATAGAGCGTTTTGCATAGTTATAATCACATGGATAAGGCGTACATTCATCAAAAGCCATGATAATATCTGCCCCAATACTGCGTTGAATTTCCATAACATTTTCGGGTGTAAACACATGATAACTCCCATCAATATGCGATTTAAATTTTACGCCCTCTTCTTTAATCTTTCTATTGGCAGATAAAGAATAGACTTGATAACCTCCAGAATCGGTTAAAATATTTCTATCCCAATTCATAAATTTATGAAGTCCACCTGCTTTTTCAATAATATCTGTTTGCGGACGCAGATATAAGTGATAGGTGTTTCCTAAAATAATATCAGGATTTATATCTTGTTTTAATTCACGCTGGTGTACGCCTTTCACAGTTGCAACAGTGCCTACGGGCATAAAAATAGGGGTTTCTATAACGCCATGATCTGTAGTTAACTTACCTGCCCTTGCTTTGCTTTGTGAATCTTTTCCGTTTAGTTGAAATTTCATTTTTTACTATTCTGAGCGCAAAGATAAATAACTGAAAAATGATAACTATTGTATTGAATAGAAAATAAATTGGTTTTGGCAACGTTTTTGATAATGTTAACCAAATCTTAAAAACGAACAGTTATGAAAATTTTAAAAAACTTATTATTTAGCCTTTTTATTATTGCTTTAGCTTCTTCTACTGCTAAGGCTCAAACCGCTACTGGTTTTGGTTTAAAAGGCGGATTAAATTACAATGCTAATGGTGATTATTTTGATTCTGTAGGTGCTAATGCTAAGCATCCTGATAGAAATATTGGGTATCACATTGGAATTTTTGGAAAAATAGGAACCAAACTATACTTTAAACCAGAGTTAGTTTACACAAGTACAAAAAGTGATTATAATGATGATAGTTTTAACATGCAAAAACTGGATGCACCTTTACTTATTGGTACAAAAGTAATTGGCCCGTTAAGTGTATTTGGAGGTCCTTCTTTTCAGTATATACTAGATACCGAGTTTGATGGTATTGCAATAAATGATGTTAAAAATGATTTTACCGTAGGGCTTAACTTTGGAATTGGGCTAAACTTAAAAAAGGTGGGTATTGACCTTAGGTATGAACGTGGTTTTAATGATAACGAAGCTACATTTATAAATACCAATTTAGGTTCTGTTGAAAATAGATTAGACACCAGACCAGATCAATTAATTTTAAGTTTATCTATTATTTTATAAACTTTAGTTTTCAGTTATAAAAAAACCTCGCTTTTAGCGAGGTTTTTTTATTTATTCTCTTTTTATTCTAAGTATTAGATTCTGTTTCTTCAGGATCTAAATACTTAGGTATACCGTTTTTACCAATATCATTTGTTGGGTCGCCATCTCCATCAATATCTTCATATATTGTTGGTATACCATCTCCATCATCATCTGAATCTATGTAATTGTACAGTGGAAAACCATTTACGAAGTCTTCATCGGTATTTTCATCAAACAAATCTCCATCTCCATTTAAATCTTCTAAATAAGAAGGAACTCCGTCTCCATCATGATCATTTTCGGTAGTATGTATCAATTCAAATTTAAAAGCTATTGGCGAATATGATGAAATGGATGATGTAGCACTAGAAAAATAACCTAAGCCCGATGGCAAAAACATAACGCCCACACCAGAGTTTACAAAATCTACCGTACCATCATTATTTTCTACATAACTTTCGGCAACATTAAAATCTGGTAACACTTTTCTCCAACCAGGTACTAAGTCTATTAAATCAAACTCTACTGGGGTTACTGCACTATCAAACACTTCATTATCTAATGTAAAACCTTCATAATTCACCAAAACATTATCTGCAAAAGTTGGAGAATCTTCGCCTCCACCTTGGTTTAATTTCAATACATAAAATTCATAATCTGTATCTGCATATACGGTTGTTTTTGCAGCGCCCACAGCGTTTATTAATAATGAATCTGCATCGGATGAAATGGTTAATCCCTCTGTACTCATTATCTTTAAATCTGCAATTTTCGGATTTGTATTTCCTTCAAAATCACTTTTATTGTAGTAATGCGTTTCTAAATACTCAATAATAGAGTCATTATCTACAATCTGCTGTTCTGCTCTATCTCTTATTTCTACTGTAACCGTATCATCTCCATCATCATCTTTTTTACAAGACAAAAAACAAACAGACAAACACAGTATACTCAAACAGATTTTTCCTAATTTCATATGAATTTTAAATATTGTTATTTTTGAGGCGCAAGATACAATTTTAATACAATCTTGCCCAATAACATTAACGTAGTTTTAGCAATAATTATATGCGAATAGACAAGTATTTATGGTGTGTTAGGTATTACAAAACCAGATCTTTAGCTACTACAGCTTGCAAAAAGGGACACGTAAGAGTAAATAATGAAATTGTAAAACCTAGTAGAGAGGTTTATCCGTTGGATATTATTGAGGTTAGAAAAAACCAAATAAACTACAAACTAAAGGTAAATGATATTCCTGAAAGTAGAGTTGGCGCTAAACTTGTTGATATTTACAGGACTGATACCACACCAAAAGAAGCCTTTGAAGCCCAAGAACTTTTAAAATTTTCTAAAGATTATTACAGAAAAAAAGGAACTGGTAGGCCTACAAAAAAAGATAGACGTGATATTGATGATTATACTACCGAAAATGAGTAATTTTATACTTTATACAAATTAAGGATATGACAGTTAAAAATAATGTGATATTAAACCATACCGAAATTAATCATAAAATACGCCGTATTGCGTTTCAGATATACGAGAACAATGTAGATGAAAAAGAAGTGATTCTGGCTGGTATTGATAAAAACGGTTACATATTTGCAAAAAAACTTAAATCTGTACTTCAAAAAATATCAGACATCAATCTGGTTTTATGTAAAGTTAGTATTGATAAAAAGAACCCTCAATCTGAAATAAAAACTTCTATTTCTGAAGAAGATTACAAAAACAAATCATTAATTTTAGTTGATGATGTTTTAAACTCTGGTACCACTTTAATTTATGGAGTAAAACATTTTTTAAACGTACCTTTAAAACAATTTAAAACAGCTGTTTTAGTTAACCGAAATCATAAAAAATATCCTGTAAAAGCAGATTTTAAAGGCATTTCTTTATCTACATCACTTCATGAGCACGTTAATGTAGTTTTAGAAGGAAACGTATTTGAAGCTGTTTTAGAATAAGGTTAGAATTTCTTTAACAACTTCATCTTTGGTTTTGTTATCTGTAAGAATTTGATGTTCTGCTTTACTGTAATAAGGAGATCTTTCAAATAAGTGCTTACCAATAAATTCTTCTAATTCTTCTTTTGTTTCAATATGAGCAATTAATGGGCGTTTAGCCTTTTTAAGAATTAGTTTATCTGCTAATTTTTTAATAGATGCCTTTAAATAAATACTTGTAGCATTTTTAGCATCAATAATATGTTGCATATTGTTACCAAAACAAGGCGTTCCCCCTCCTAGTGAAAGAATTATATCTTTATCATTTTTTAGAAGCTTTTGTAAGTACTCCTCTTCTTTTTTTCTAAAATATATTTCGCCTTTAGTTTCAAAAATTTCTTTAACGCTTGCATTTTCTTTTTCTTCAATAAAATCGTCTAAATCTATCAAATCATAATCTGTTTTTTTTGATAATCTCCTTCCAATTGAAGATTTTCCAGATCCCATATACCCTATTAAAACTATTATCATTTTTACGCTATAAATTGATTATTAAAAACATACGTTAAAGTGGTGCAAAAAAACAAAAAAATATTTAAAAAAAATATTGTTTTATTAATTAAAGGTTCTATATTTGCACCCGCAAACGCAAAGAAGCCTTGCAAGACCGGGTAGCTCAGTTGGTAGAGCATCTCCCTTTTAAGGAGAGGGTCCTGGGTTCGAGCCCCAGCCCGGTCACTAGAATCACTTCAAAATTATTCAAAAAGCCTGAAACTTAATACTTTCAGGCTTTTTCATTTTTCTTAATACCAAGGATCAAGTCCAAAATGGGATCAAGGGATCAAGGGATCAAGGGATCAAGTCCAAAATCTGGGTTTTTACGGATCAAGTCCAAAATCTGGGTTTTTACCATTTTAAGAATATAATTTAATCAAGCGATATAAGAAGTATTCCGTATTCCTGACTCCCCTAAATTGAGATCTAAAAGCCTTTACTTTGGCATTAAAGGATTCAGCTGAAGCATTAGTACTTCTGTTTATAAAATAGTTGAGTACAGAGCGGTAATTTAAAGTAATACTATTGGCTACCGTTTGGAAGCTCTTAAATCCTGACTCCTCTACATCTTTGTACCAGTGGGCTAGTTTGGTGTAAGCTACTTTAATATCTATGGCTTGGTTAAAAATATTCCTCAAGCCTTGAACAAGTCCATAAGCTTTCTTTAATTCTGGGTATTCATTAAACAATATCTGTCCCCTCTCTTTCTGATTTGGAGTCCATTTATCTGGGGATTTATACAGTAGATATCTACTCCTGGCCAGGAGTTGTTTTGAGCTATCACCATTAGAAAAAGTTACAGGTTTAAATTCTTTGTCGGCAGCTCTAGATAGCTTTATCTGTTCATTTTCTTGATCCAAAGCTTCCCATCGGTATTTGATACGAAGATCTTGGAGCGCCTCTATTGCCAGCTTCTGTACATGGAACCTGTCTGTTACTTGGATGGCTTTCGGGAAACATTTAGTGGAGATTGTTTTCATAGAGTTAGCCATGTCTAAGGTAATCTCTTTCACTTTAGCACGCTTCTTTGCTGGGATCTTCAAGAGTTGTTCGATAATAGGCTCCACTTTAGTTCCGTGGAATATCCCAACTAAAGCCCCTTTCTTTCCTTTGGCCTTCTTATTGGTAATGATGGTATAGAGCTCTCCCTTGGACAGCGCTGTCTCATCAATGGATAAATAAGAACCTAAGTTTTCAGGGAAAACAAGCCACTGTTTAGCATGACTCTTATGCTCCCATTGCTTAAAATCACTTAAGTGATCCTTATAATGTCTTTGAAGCCTTTTTCCGGACATACCATACTGGTGCCCAAGTTGTTGGCTGCTCAGAGCAGTATTATCAGTCGATTTCTTTTAAAAAAGCAGCAAACTCTTTTGATATTCGAGTTCCCTGTGCAATAAATTCATCCCATTCACGACTTACTTTAATCCTCTTTTTATCAAGTAGAACGTCCCAACGCCTTCGTTTAAGATTTAATGATAGTAGATTGTCTCGAACGGGATAATCCTCGATTATTCGAGGCTCCATGAAGCCACTGGCTTTATACTTGCAATCCTTGTACTTAGATGGTATTTGTTTTTTCTCCTCCAAATATATCGTTAGACGGTTCTCATATAAAACATGCTTTATAGGCTTCTTATCGAATCCAACAATATCAAAATACTCTAATATTCCTTCTGGTAATATTAAACTTAACAAGGATAACTCAGTGTCTTTATTCATCAATATAATTTAAAGTACAAAGAAAATTATTTTTCTCTTTAGACCCAACTTTTGAGATTGATCCGATCCGGATCAAGTCCAAAATCTGGGTTTTTACCATTTTAAGAATATAATTTAATCAAGCGATATAAGAAGTATTCCGTATTCCTGACTCCCCTAAATTGAGATCTAAAAGCCTTTACTTTGGCATTAAAGGATTCAGCTGAAGCATTAGTACTTCTGTTTATAAAATAGTTGAGTACAGAGCGGTAATTTAAAGTAATACTATTGGCTACCGTTTGGAAGCTCTTAAATCCTGACTCCTCTACATCTTTGTACCAGTGGGCTAGTTTGGTGTAAGCTACTTTAATATCTATGGCTTGGTTAAAAATATTCCTCAAGCCTTGAACAAGTCCATAAGCTTTCTTTAATTCTGGGTATTCATTAAACAATATCTGTCCCCTCTCTTTCTGATTTGGAGTCCATTTATCTGGGGATTTATACAGTAGATATCTACTCCTGGCCAGGAGTTGTTTTGAGCTATCACCATTAGAAAAAGTTACAGGTTTAAATTCTTTGTCGGCAGCTCTAGATAGCTTTATCTGTTCATTTTCTTGATCCAAAGCTTCCCATCGGTATTTGATACGAAGATCTTGGAGCGCCTCTATTGCCAGCTTCTGTACATGGAACCTGTCTGTTACTTGGATGGCTTTCGGGAAACATTTAGTGGAGATTGTTTTCATAGAGTTTGCCATGTCTAAGGTAATCTCTTTCACTTTAGCACGCTTCTTTGCTGGGATCTTCAAGAGTTGTTCGATAATAGGCTCCACTTTAGTTCCGTGGAATATCCCAACTAAAGCCCCTTTCTTTCCTTTGGCCTTCTTATTGGTAATGATGGTATAGAGCTCTCCCCTGGACAGCGCTGTCTCATCAATGGATAAATAAGAACCTAAGTTTTCAGGGAAAACAAGCCACTGTTTAGCATGACTCTTATGCTCCCATTGCTTAAAATCACTTAAGTGATCCTTATAATGTCTTTGAAGCCTTTTTCCGGACATACCATACTGGTGCCCAAGTTGTTGGCTGCTCAGAGCAGTATTATCAGTCGATTTCTTTTAAAAAAGCAGCAAACTCTTTTGATATTCGAGTTCCCTGTGCAATAAATTCATCCCATTCACGACTTACTTTAATCCTCTTTTTATCAAGTAGAACGTCCCAACGCCTTCGTTTAAGATTTAATGATAGTAGATTGTCTCGAACGGGATAATCCTCGATTATTCGAGGCTCCATGAAGCCACTGGCTTTATACTTGCAATCCTTGTACTTAGATGGTATTTGTTTTTTCTCCTCCAAATATATCGTTAGACGGTTCTCATATAAAACATGCTTTATAGGCTTCTTATCGAATCCAACAATATCAAAATACTCTAATATTCCTTCTGGTAATATTAAACTTAACAAGGATAACTCAGTGTCTTTATTCATCAATATAATTTAAAGTACAAAGAAAATTATTTTTCTCTTTAGACCCAACTTTTGAGATTGATCCGGGATCATGACCAAAAGTTGTGTGTGAATAAAGATAGTTTTAGTTTTGAAGTTTTAAAATTATTGTATTAGAACTTACCTTAGACCTATTAAAACTGTTTTTACCTGAATTCTTAATTAACAACTTCAATTTAGTGAAACACACTAAAACTAACGAAATTCTTCATTTGTATGGGGCATGACCAATTTTTGCCTAAACACAACAATTGGTTATGAACTGGGAAAATTCAATAATTTTACTCACAGGTAAAGCATAGGATATCCATAGGACATCCATAGGACATCTATAGGGTATCTATAGGGCATCTATAGGAGTGAGAAGTGAATAGTGAATGGTGAGTGGTGAGTGTGACCCGTCCTAAAATAGCTATACAAGTTAATAAATAAATCCTGATATAATTATACAAAGTTTAGTGGGTCTAGAGCAAGTTTCAATACGTTGTCTTTTTTAAGAGAACCATTTAACTATTTATACAATCTACACACAACTTTTGGACTTGATTCAATTCTTTCTCTTTAGATTAACTACAATTTTTACGTAAACACAACAATTGGTTATGATTCCTGAAGATTGGTAGATAGTAGAAAATACTTAATAAAAACAAAAAACCCCTACTAATTAAAGTAAGGGTTTCAGTGATCGCGACAGGATTCGAACCTGTGACCGTCTGCTTAGAAGGCAGATGCTCTATCCAGCTGAGCTACGCGACCATTAAAGCGGTGCAAATATAAAATTAAACATAAATCTAACCAAAAGAATATCCATAATTTTTTAATGGATATTTTAGCCTTTAAAAAATCTACTAAAACCAAACATAAAAACCCCTGCAAATGCAAGGGTTTCTCTGGTTTATGTTAGAGTCGGCATAAAACCAAAGTAGAAATAATTATTTACTTCTACTCTATTTCAATTAACTTTTTTACTGGGTTTTCTTCTATACCTTTTTGGGTTTTTAGAAGATTAATTTTTAAAATACCATTTTTATAAGACGCTTTAATGTCTTGATCTAAGTCAACCAACTCTGGTAATCTACATGAACGTTTAAATGATTTGTAACTAAATTCCTTTCTAGAATAATTATCTTCTTCTTTAGTTTCTTCTAATTCTTTCTTAGCACTTACATGAAGAATATCATCTTCTATAGAAACTTCAAAATCATCTTTATTAAATCCAGGAACCGCAAATTCAACATCAAAATTGTTTTCATGTTCAATTACATTCATAGCGGGTATTAAACTATCTTCTGTAAAAAAGTCGTTTTCAAAAATATCATCAAACTCATAATTTGGTGAAAATAATCGATCACTCATAGGTGATAAAAGGTCATGTCTCCAGGGTGTAAACATCCTATTTCTCCAAGGAGTTGAAGCACGGTGTCTTCTTTTGTGTTTTGTTAATGAAGTCATGATACTGTGTTTTTAAGTTAAACAAAATTTCACTTATAAAGTTTATTAAAACACATACATATATCCTATGATATTTATCATGTTTATTAACTGAAAACAACTAATTTACACTTAATTAAAACCCGCATTTTTATTCAAATTAAAAAATAAAGCATCTCATAATAATTCATTATTTCAAAAGTTATATTTTAGCATAAATTAAATTGTTAATGAGCCGCTACCTATATTTTATTTTAACCATTGTTTTTTTAACACTTTGGAGTTCTTGCCGTAAAGATTTTGAATTTTCTCCAAGTACAGGAAGCTTAGAATTTTCTAAAGACACCATTTATTTAGATACCGTTTTTACCAATATTGGCTCTAGTACCTACAACTTAAAAGTTTACAATAGAAGCGATAATGACATATCTATTCCAACCTTAGGTTTAGCTTTAGGCGAAAACTCTAATTACCGATTAAGTGTTGATGGTATAGCTGGTAAATTGTTTAAAAATGTAGAATTACTAGCTCATGATAGTTTATACATTTTTATTGAATCTACTATTGATATTAGCAATTTCTCTAACCCTAACGGCGAATATTTATATACAGACCAAATTGAATTTGATGCAGGTTCTAACCTTCAAAAAGTAGAGTTAGTAACCCTTGTAAAAGATGCGATATTTATTTACCCAAATAGAGATAACACCACCAAAATAGTTGAAACACTAACACTTAATGTTGGAGGCGAACAAATTGAAACCGAATTACAAGGCAGAGAATTACTCCCTTCTGAATTAACTATGACCAACGAAAAACCCTATGTTATTTATGGATTTGCAGCTGTTCCTGAGGGCGAAACGCTTACTATTGATGCTGGCGCACGATTGCATTTTCATGAAAACTCTGGTTTAATTATACAAAATAACGCATCATTACAAGTAAACGGCATGCATAGTGCAGACCAAGAATTACTAGAAAACGAAGTTATTTTTGAAGGTGATAGATTAGAACCTAATTATTCTGAAAGTCCCGGACAATGGGGAACCATTTGGTTTTTAGACGGAAGCACCAATAATTACATTAACTACGCTACCATTAAAAATGCATTAGTAGGCATTTTATGCGATGGAAATCCTGATGCTACCACAGATAAACTAACCATTACAAATTCTCAAATTTATAACTCTAGTAACTTTGGAATTTTAGGTAGAAACACCTCTATTAAAGGCGAAAATGTAGTAATAAATAACTCTGGTTTATCATCTTTTGCAGGTACTTTTGGTGGTAAATATAATTTTACACACTGTACCATTGCCAATTACTGGAATGATGGATTTAGACAATTCCCCTCTGTATTATTAAATAATTTTTTGGTAGATGATGATGACAATGTTATTGTTACCAATTTAACCGAAGCCAACTTTAACAACTGCATTATTTATGGTAACGATAATCCCGAAATTCTTTTAGATGAAGTTGAAGAAGCAAGCGTAAATTTTAATTTTAAATTTACCAATTGCCTAATTAGGTTTGAAGACAATAACAATAATTTTACGGGGCCAAATTACGATTTAAATGATACCAACCATTACGAAGGTAACCTATATAATGAAGACCCCAATTTTAAAGATACCGCTTTAAATATGCTTATAATTGGCGAGGAATCTGCTGCTATAAACCAAGGTTTAGCAACCTATGCCACCCAAGTACCTACCGATATTTTAAATGTAAATAGAACTACGGCTCCAGACTTAGGTGCTTACCAACATATTGTGTTTCCTGAAGAAGATTAATTTTTCTACAAAAAATACTTAAACAAGAACTACATATAATTTATTTAGTTTAAAACTTGTTTATAAGTTAGGTACAAACACATATTTACTTTAGTAAGAAAATTCTAACTTCGCTTGTCTGAGAATTTAAATTATTGAAACAGATTCATTCTGAAGGTTACCACCAAGTTTATGAAACGAACTAGAGCAATAAATATGAGTGAAATTGAAAAAATAATATCTGATTTGCTACCTGATAAATACCAACGAAGAAACTATCTTGAGATTCTTTGCGAAATTATCAGTCATGCGGATTCGTTTGGTTCTGAAAAGTGGGGATTGAGCGTAAAAAGAGACCGAATACGGTTAAAGATTGGAAGTTTAATAACAACAACGATTCACGAAGATTCAATTTGGATTGCTTTAGATAAGGAACTATTAAAAGACAATACAACCGAGATTAATAACATGTTAGAATCTGATTGGGATTCTGGAGATTGGGCAGAATATTCAGCGGTAAAAACACGAAATTATTTTTATCGAGACATTTCAAAAGAAAAATGGGAAAAAATTAAACATCTCCATTTTGGCACAATTGAAAAAGCATCAAAAAAATATGTACAGTTAAGAACAGATAGTCAAAAAGACACTTCGTTTGAAATGCTCAATTATTTAAGGGAAAATATTTCACCATCATTGCCTTTTCCCGAATATAAAGAGACTGAAATTTCTGGCGATTCATCATTTAATAGCAATGGTTATTGGATTTTCTTTTGCAATCCAAAATATTGGCAAATTGACGAATTTCTTGAAACTGACGAAATAAACTCTACGTGGAGGATAACTGATTGGCAAAGTAAACATTTTCAAAAAGGACAATTAGCTGTTATTCGAGTAGGTTATGATTCAAGAACAAAAGACGAGTTAGCAGGAAAAGACAGATTAAAGGCTGGAATATACGGGATTGTTGAAATTATGAGTTCAGCACAACCAATGCCTGATTCTGACGGACAATTTTGGATAAACCCTGAAAAATATGGAGAAGAACGTTTAAGAGTTAAAATTCGATATGTAAAGAAGCTTTTGGATAATCCGATACTTTTAAGCGATTTGAAAAATCTAACGGACTTTCAAAATGAAAAACCATTGTTAAATGGTCGTCAAGCTTCTTCGTGGTCAATTGAGAAAGATACTTTTGATAAAATAATTGAAATTGCAGACAGTAATATTGAAATTGTAAGCGAAGCAACAACTTCAGAACTTAATGACTTTGTAGATTTACAAAAACTTGAAGCAAAGTATTTTAATGCAACACCAAGAGTAAAAGAAATTGTAAGTCGAAGAATTGAGCGAGGAAATATTTCAAAAGCAGTTAAAAAAGCAAATAACTACGAATGTCAGATTTGTAAAGCTTTAGGTAAAAACCCTCATGGATTCAAAAAACGAAACGGAGAATTTTATATTGAGACTCATCATGTAATTCCAGTATCAGAGTTGGAGCAAGGTTCTCTTGGAACTTTAAATTTACTGACTGTTTGTGCAAATCATCATAGACAATTGCATTACGGAAACGTAAAACTGAATGAAAATAATGACAAATATTTCGAGTTTACGATTGATAATCAAAAGATTCGGATTGATAAAATGAAAAATGAATAAAAACCAGGCGGTAATAATAAATATATGTAATGCGGGAGATTAGCTAAGTTTAAACTTTGAAGCATTTAAGCGGTTTGATAGTAAAGTACCTTGAAATCCCTCACTACGCATATTCTATCCAATAAACATAACTCCCAAAACTACTTCATATACTTCCCCTTTTTACTACCAGCATAAATCTCATATTTAACTAATCTAGATTCTAACTTAGCATTAAAGAGTTGTATCTTTCTGCTAGGACGTAAACCAACATGCTTTAAAGCATCTAAATTACTAGTTATAAACCACGCATTGGTATCAGGATATTTTTGTTTAAGGGTATCACCAATATTTTTATAAAAGGCTTCCATATCTATATTTAAACGCTCTCCGTAGGGTGGGTTAAATACCATATGCAACTTTTCATCGCCTCCTTTTTGGGTTTTAAAAAAGTCTTCGTGCTTAACGGTTATAAAATCATCCAACTGTGCATTTTTTACATTGTCTTTGGCTTTATAAACGGCACTTGGAGCTTTATCGTACCCTATAATTTTATGGTGAAAATAGCGTGTTTTATTAAGTAAAGATGCTTCAATTTTTTCAAACAAATCTACATCCCAATCTTGCCAACGTTCAAAAGCAAACTCTTTACGCATTAGGTTTGGTGGTATGTTACAGGCAATCATAGCTGCTTCTATAAGCATGGTACCAGAACCACACATGGGGTCCATAAAATCACATTGTCCGTCCCAACCAGATAGCATAATCATACCTGCAGCCAACACCTCATTAATAGGTGCAATATTGGTTGCGGTTTTATAACCTCGCTTGTGCAATGAATCTCCCGAAGTATCTAAAGACACCGTACACTGATTTCGGTCTATATGTATATTTATTTTTAAATCGGGGAATTTTAAATCTACATTGGGGCGTTGGCCTGTGTTATCTCTAAATCTATCAACAATGGCATCTTTTGTTTTTAAAGCAATGTATAGTGAATGTTTAAATAAATGCGAGTGTATAGTAGCATCTACAGCCAAAGAACCCGTTGGTTTTAAATAATCTTCCCAAGACATTTTGTATATGTTGTTGTACAAATCTTGCTCATTATTCACCTTAAACGTATGGATAGGTTTTAAAATTTTAATGGCCGTACGCAACCCTAAATTGGCTTTATACATAAACCCCTTATCTCCTACAAAACTCACATTTCTAACGCCTTTTTTAATGTTTTGTGCGCCTAATTGGGTAAGTTCTTTTGCCAATAAATCTTCAAAACCAAATAAGGTTTTGGCCACCATTTTGAAATTTTCATCCATTTTTTGCTACTACTTAATTGGTTTGCTTTAATAGGTTGCAAAAATAGCGTAATTTTGATTAATATTTGGATAAGTGAAATTGGGTTAAGGAATTAAAGTGGCATCCTTTTGTTTACAAAAGACATGACAAAATATTTATTTTCATGAGTTAATGATATAAATTATTAAACCACAAATAAAAGCCTAACCACACCATATTGTGGTAACCCCATAAAAATGATTAATGACAACAGATACAACTACTTGGTTTTCTTCTTGGTTTGATACGCCATATTACCATATTTTATATAAAGATAGAAATGACACCGAGGCGCATGCGTTTATGGCTAAACTTACTAACTATTTAAATATTCCAGAAAATGGTACTATTTTAGATTTGGCTTGCGGACGCGGAAGACATGCGCGTTATTTAAACAAAATAGGATACGATGTAACGGGTGTAGATTTAAGTGAAAACAGTATTGAATTTGCTAAAAAATTTGAAAATCACCGCTTAAAATTTGATGTTCACAATATGTGTAAACCTTACGGCAAACAGTTTGATGCCGTTTTTAACCTATTTACCAGCTTTGGTTATTTTGATGATGACAACGATAACCTTAATACTATTAAAGCCATTAAAGCCAATTTAAACACTTATGGTTTTGGGGTTATTGATTTTATGAATAGTGAATATGTAATTAATAATCTAGTACCCGAAGAAGTAAAGATGGTTGATGATATAGCCTTTAATTTAAAACGTTATGTTGAAGATGGTTATGTAATTAAAGATATTGAATTTACCATTAATGAACATTTACACCATTATCAAGAACGTGTTAGAGCTTTTACTTTAAATGATTTTGAAGATTTATTTAAAAAAGCCGATGTACATTTGCTAGATGTTTTTGGAGATTATAACTTGCATAAGTTTGATTCTAAAACCTCAGAACGATTAGTTATGATTTTTAAATAAGTCTTTAATAGGCGCTATTATATTTTTTACTAGTATATTTTTACATGAGTGATTATCTTTTTCCTTTTCTTGCCGTAGTTATTGGTGTTATTATTGCCAGTTTTACTAAAACCAGTAAATCTTGGAATACCAAACTACTACTCTCTTTTAGTGGTGCTTTTCTATTAGCTTTAACGCTTTTTGAATTATTACCAGAAGTGTACCACCATTTAGACTCTAAAATTACCGGATTGTACATTATGTGCGGTATTTTGCTGCAAATTATATTAGAATTATTCTCCAAAGGTGCAGAGCATGGGCATGTACACGTACATAAAAACAAATCATTTTTCCCTTGGTTATTGTTTGTAAGTTTATGTATTCATAGCTTTTTAGAAGGTTTTGCTATACATGAGCATAACGATATGGTTTACGGCGTTTTAGTACATAAAATACCTATTGCTATTATAATTAGTATGTTTTTATTTAAAGCCAATTATAACAAATTTCAGGTTTTTATATTCTTAACAGTTTTTGCTTTTATGACGCCATTAGGTACACTTATATCTAATACTTCTGAAATAATTACACATTACGGCCATATATTAAATGCCATTGTAATTGGTATCTTTTTTCATATTTCTACAACTATTTTATTTGAAAGTAGCGACGGACATAAATTTAACATGTCTAAATTTATTGCCATTATTTTAGGCGTTGGAATTGCTTATTTGATATAACTTTATGTTTAGCAAAGAAGAATCAAAATTATTACGACAAGAATTTTGGACAAGTTTTGGAAAATCATTTCCAAGAAAATGGATATTGTATAATACTAAACTAAAAGGCTTTAGTTTTAAATTTCATTTTGACACAAAAAAAGCTTTGGTAGCCCTTGATTTAGAAGACGACTTAGAACACCGCATAAAATACTGGGAAAAACTTACTGCATTAAAATCTATTTTAATTAATGATTATTTACCTGATGCTGTTTTTGATGAAGCATATATATTAGATAATTACAAAGAAATCTCTAGAATTTACGTGCCTTTAGATGCAAAAGTGTCTATTCACAACAAAAACTCATGGCAAATAGTTATGGAATTTTTCAACGAAAAAATGAGCTTGTTTGAAGCCTTTTTTGAAGAATACAAAGAGGTTATTGAAGGCTAATTAAACAACATTAATCACAACAGGTTTCACACTTACCTTGTATTAAAATTTGAGTGGCTACAACCTCTCTATTTTGTAGTTCTGGAATAGAAACATTTATATCTAAACAATCTACCTTACCACAACTTATACATTGAAAATGTGGGTGTACATCTATATGACCAGATTTTGTACAACCATGACACTTAGCATACCATTTTATACCATTTTTACCTAAAAAAGAATGTAAAACCCCATCATCTTCAAGTCTGTCTAAAACCCTATAAATGGTGGTTTTATTAAACTGAGAACTCAAGCGTTTAACTAGTTCTGTTGCAGAAATAGCTCCAGAATCATTTTCAAATTCAGCCAGTAAAACCTCTAAAGACTGTGTTTTTCTAATTACTCCCATACCACAAATTTAACACAACTATGTTGCAATAACAAATATATGATTATATTTGCAACTTAGTTGCGTTAATAAACCAAATAATGAAAATTACAATTTTAAAACCAGACACCTTAGGGGCAACGGCAAGTACAATATGTTTAATTCACTGTGTAGCCACACCGTTTATTTTTTTAGCACATGTAACAACTGGGTGTTGTAATACCAGCGTGCCTTTGTGGTGGCAATCTGTTGATTATATTTTTTTATTAATTTCGTTTTTTGCTGTTTACCGCTCTACCAAAAACACCTCTAAAAAAATTATGAAACCTGCTTTATGGGTAAGTTGGACACTACTTTTTGGGGTTATAATAAATGAAAAATTTGAGTTTATTCACATTCCTGAATACCTACATTACATGCCTGCTCTTGCCCTTATTTTGCTTCATATTTATAATCTTAAATTTTGTCAATGTAATAACAATTCATGCTGTATAAACAATGGATAAAAAACAAATTGAAATAATAGGAGACAATCACATTGCATCTAGTGTAGATACACCAATACTTAAAACTGCATTTAATAAACCTGATGATGAAAAAATAAAAGCAATTCAGTTTCACTTCTCTAAAATTATGGAAGAATTAGGACTAGATTTAACAGATGACAGCTTATCTGGTACCCCCTATCGATTTGCTAAAATGTATGTAAAAGAATTGTTTTACGGTTTAAACCCAAAAAACAAACCTAAATTATCGGTGTTTGAAAACAAATATCATTATAAAAAAATGATTGTTGAACAAAACATTACCATAGATTCTTCTTGCGAACACCATTTTTTGCCTATTACAGGACACGCACACATTGCTTATATACCCAATAACAAAGTTATTGGTTTATCTAAAATAAACCGATTGGTTGATTATTACGCACACCGCCCACAAGTACAAGAACGTTTATCGCTTCAAATATTAAAAGACCTTCAAAACACTTTAGAGACTAAAGATGTTATAGTCATGATTTCTGCTAAACATTTATGCGTATCATCTAGAGGTATAAAAGATAAAGATAGTTTTACCACAACTATAGAATATGGTGGGTGTTTTGAAGAAAAAGTATATCGTAATGAATTTTTAAATGTTGTGAATAATCAAATTTAGAAAATGCTATTAAAGCCTATATAAATTGGCAAAATAATTCGTTTATTTACAAAATACTTAAAATTTAAGATGATACAAACCAATAATCTTACGTTTAAATATAAAAATAAAGAACAGATTTTTAGCTTTCCTAAAATTGACTTAAAGGAAGAAGAAAGCTTACTTATTTTAGGTAATTCTGGTATAGGTAAAACAACGCTTCTGCACTTACTAGCTGGTTTATTACAACCCAAAACTGGTAACATTACTATTAACAATGTTAATATAAATACACTTAGCAATAGTAAATTAGACACGTTTAGAGGTAAAAACATTGGTTTAGTGTTTCAAAAAAAACATGCCATACAATCGTTAAGCGTTTATGAAAATTTACAAGCGCGTTTATTTTTTTGTAAAAAAAGTGATCAACAAAATACAATTAACACATTACTAGAAGAATTAAATTTAAGCAACTGTAAAAACAGTAAAATAAACCAAATTAGCGAAGGACAATTACAAAGATTAGGCATTGCTTTATCTGTAGTACACAATCCGCAAGTTATTTTAGCAGATGAACCTACCTCTAGTTTAGACGATGAAAACTGTAAAGCTGTTATAAATCTTCTTAAAAAACAAGCCAAAAAAAACAAAGCCAATTTAATTGTAATTACGCACGATCAAAGAATTAAACCATTCTTTCAAAACACAATAACATTATGAACATTTGGAAGATTAGTATAAAAAATCTAAAATCTAAATCGTTTTATACGTTTTTAAGTATCATTATATTAGCATTAAGTATTACACTTCTATTAGGTATTCAGCAACTTAAAAGCTCATTTCAATACCAAATGGACAATAATTTAGGTGATATTGATTTGGTTGTTGGAGCCAAAGGAAGTCCACTACAACTTATTTTAGCTTCGGTTCTACATTTAGATAATCCTACTGGAAATATTAATTATAATGAAGCCAAAAAATTAAGCAAAACCCCTTTAATTAAATCTGCTGTACCCATTTCTTATGGCGATAATTATAAAGGTTATAGAATTGTGGGAACTACCAATGAATTCTTCTCTTTTTATAATGCCGAATTAGAACAAGGACGCATGGTACAAAAATCTATGGAAGTTGTTATTGGCAGTAATTTAGCAGAACAATTAAACCTTAAAATTGGTGATACCTTTACAAGCTCTCACGGTTTAGTAGAAAACACTATAGATGTTCATGATGATAAATTAACCGTAGTAGGTATTTTAAAGCCTACACAAAAAGTTATAGACCGCTTAATTATTACTAATTTACAAAGTGTTTGGGATGTACATAATCATGAAGAACATAATGAACATGAAAACCATAGCAAAGAGCTACATGACCATGAACACGAACATGAACACCACGATGAAGACAAAGAAATCACCTCTTTATTAATAAGGTTTAGAAGTCCGGCAGCACTTTTAACTTTTCCAAGAAAAGTTAACGAAAGTAGTAATTTGCAGGCCGCAATCCCTAGGTATGAATTAGATAGGTTATACCAATACACAAGTGTTGGCTTTAAAACCATTACTTGGATAGCCTACTTAATTCTAATAATTTCTGGTATTACTATTTTCATTAATTTGTATAAAATGATTAAAGAACGCGCTTTTGATTTGGCTCTATTGAGAACCTACGGCGCTAGTAATTTTCAAATTATAAAAATGGTTGCTTATGAAGCACTAATTGTTGCATTTTCAGCTTTTGCATTAGGGCTTATACTTGTAAAAATAGGCTTGCACCTTATGTTAAAATTCACAAACTTTGGATTTAAACAAAACATTATTAGAGAGTTAAGCATTCAAGACATATCACAAATTGGTGTATTAGTTTTTATAATGGTAACTTTGTCGGTATCATTGGCTATTTACCCTATTTTAAAAATGAATATTTCAACAATTTTAAGCAATGAAAAATAACATCATAATACTGCTTTGTTTTCTAACGTTTTCTTCATGTTTTTCCCAACAAAAAATAACTTGGGATGATTTAGCTAAAGTAAAATTTGTTGAAAAGTACTATCAAGAATATGATGAAAGCTATTTAGTTCCTGAATTTTCAGATTCTGTAAAAGCTTTAGATGGAAAAACCGTAAATATATCAGGTTATTTTTTACATATTTCACCAAAAGACAAATTGTATATGTTGTCTAAAGGCCCAATGTCTGCTTGCTTTTTTTGTGGTGTTGGTGGCCCAGAAACAGCTATAGAACTTCAGTTTAGCGAAAGACAAAACCTTAGAACCGATGATATTGTAACGGTAACAGGAACACTTAAACTAAACGTTGATGATGTAGAACATTTTAACTATATCCTTACAGATTGCGAAATAAAGTTAATTGAGACCGACTAAACTGCTTTTATCATCTCAAAATCATATCAATAAAAATTTATATGTAAGTATGTATGAACTTTTCGCTAAGAAAATTCTAACTTAGCCTATTGGTGCATATAAATCTCCTACATTAAAACTGTTTTTAATATTGAAACGGATTCATATGCTTAGCGTTGGAGGTAATAAGAAAAAACCATATAACCAATTAAGAACATATGAAAATATTAAAGAAAATAGGGAAATGGTTTTTGATTTTAGTAGGAGCATTTATTACTTTCATTTTAGTTGTTTTACTAGTAATCCGAATCAATAGTTCTGGAAATGAAGAACCTTTTTTAGACGAAAAGGGCAATGTGCTTCCAAATAGTATCGCTATGCACGAGGATATGATAATAAATGGAGTGCCACAAAGGATTACCATTAGAGGAAAAGACAAGAATAATCCCGTGCTACTAATAGTTCACGGGGGACCAGGCGCACCAATTTTACCGGTAATTTACAAACTCACGGGAGTTGATTTGGAAGATATTTTTACGGTTTGTTATTGGGAACAAAGAGGCTCTGGACTTGCTTATAATGACAGCATACCAGATTCGTCCATTACCCTAAGTCATATTGTAGATGATGGTTTGGAACTATCAAATCACTTAAGAAAGACTTTCAAAAAAGATAAGATTTACATCGAAGGTTTATCGTGGGGTACTGCTGTAGCTGCTTATATGGTTCAAAAACAGCCTGAATTATATCACGCCTATATTGGTAGTGGTCTTATGGCGAATCTATCGCTTTCAGAAGAATTATCTTATGAATTTGCAATGTCAGAATCGCAAAAACATAATGATACCATTTCAATCAATCAATTAAAACAAATTGGAAGACCTCCTTATGTAGAAAATTCAAAAAATTCAGTAACCGAAGCCTTTGAAATAGAACGACAAATTATAATGAAGTATGCTCCAGTAAAATTAGAAACCAATTTTAATTTTATTAAAAGTATGTTTTTAGATAACGGATTAACGTTTAAGGAAAAATTTACTGACATGATAAATAGTCCAGAATCCTACTATCCAGCCGCTAAGATTTTACAACCTACAGCAATAGACATGAATTTAATGCGTGATGTTCCAGAATTAAAAGTACCCGTTTATATATTACAAGGAGACAACGACCATTTTACCGAAACGGCTGTAGCAAAAGCGTATTTCGATTCAATTATTGCACCCTCTAAAAAATGGTTTTTATTTGAAGATGGAACTCACGGAGTACAAATTGAATATCCCCAAAAATATCGTTCAATATATATCAATGAAATACTGGCAAAATAAGTACTCCCAAATAATGTATAGGCAAAATGTAGATAAATAAAAGTGGGTTGGCCCATACTAAATGTAGTGCTTCGAAATCGCATACTAGTAACATATTTACCATCATACTTCATTATAACCAACCACTAACCAAATGATAAAATTCTTTAGAAAAATTCGCAAAAACCTACTCTCAGAAAATAAATTAAGCAAATACTTACTATACGCTATAGGCGAGATTGTACTTGTTATTATCGGTATTCTTATCGCACTTCAAATAAATAATAAAAACGAACAGCGTAAAACCGAAAATAAGATTGTTTCTATTTTAAAAGAAGTACAACATGATTTAGGACTGGATATTCAAAAATCGGACGAACTAATTGCCTATTATAAAACAAAAGATTCAATCATCAACTTAATACAAACAGATAAACTAACCTATGATGATTATCAAAATGATTATCAAAATGCTTTAAGATATGCTATTATGGACGCTTTTCATATGAAAATTCATGAAAATGGATATACTAACCTCACAGAAAATGTTGATAATGTTCCAAAAAAGCTACAAGCAGTTATTGAGCCATTAAACGAGATTTATATTTATAACAAATACGAAATAGACAAGTTCGATAATCGCATGGACTTGATTACTGATAGGGTGATGGACGAGTTAGCCAAAAGTAAAGATTGGTATTACAGATTAGATCGACCTCAATTAGAAGATGAGATGATTGATTTTTTTCTGAATGACCCTTACTATAAAAATGATGTAAATCTATACCAAAATGCTGGCTGTGAAAATTTGGCAAGCTATCATGTTATGCAATTTAGAGAAAACGCAATTAATGCATACAAACAAATTAACACACTTGTTGAAAGTAATGAACCGCTTCCCGATTTTATACCACATAATTTAATTCATCTAACAAAGGCACAACTAAAAGAATATGTGGGTACTTTTAAGGTTGTAAAGGTTGAAGGTTTTGATGGTCAATTTCCTGATATGAACTATAAAATTCAGATACAAGACAATGATTTAATAGGCGTTATGAATGGAAATCTTGAAGATATGGATTTTTTCTATTTTGAAACAACAAATAAGATATTTGGTCAAACTGATATTTACTTTAAAGGAGAGTTTATAAGAGATAGCTCGAATGAAATTACTTCTTTAATTATTATGAAATATGGAACAAGAGTTCACTTAAATAAACTTTAAGCCAATTAAAAAAAAATCAAACTTAAGCTGGTAAGCGTTGTAGAAGTGCTTGAACAACGAAAAAACCTTTTTTAAACCCTTTTTATAAGTCTTTTATACCTTTCCTCTTTTACAAAATGCTATTAAAAACTTTTTCTCCTAATTTGCTATTTTGCAATACCTTAATTAGGTATAAAATATTAATACTAAATCGTTTTTTCAAAAACATCCCAAAGTTGATTTGTTATGTCTTCTGTTTCTTTAATTTTGAACTAGCATTTTGAATTAATCCCTCCACGAGTCTAAATAAAAGAAAATAATTTTTATGTATTGAACAGACATAAGGTACATTCAACTTTTATTGGGACACAATTCAACTAAAACTACAGAAATCTATACCCATGTAGCAAAAAGCAGTTTTAATTTTATAAAAAACCCATTAGATTTGTAAGAAAAATAATTATATTTACCGAAATAAAAATAATGTAAATAAACACAATTGTGTTTATTCAATTGTTGTCAAACAATAAAAATTAAGTGTATTTTATTGTCATTATCACAAAACCTTGTGAAAGACCATATTTTCCGCCTTCTAATATATATTCTATCCAACCACTAATACGTCTGCCTGTGTATTTTTTAAGTTTCAGGTCGTACTCTTTAAGTATTATATTATCACCAACTTTATAGTTTCTGTCATTCTTTCTAATTTCCCAAGGTTTTATTCCTTTTTTTACCGCCTCAAAATAATTGGGTGTTATTTTAATTTCGTGCTTCATAATTTTTACAGTTTACAACACAATATAAACAAAATGCTTATTTGGTGTTTGGTTATTAATTATAATTCTTTCTATCGTGCTGGCAAATTCCTTCGGAATTGTGCCGCACTTTATTTATATTTTATCCGTTAGGCACAATTTGACAAACCAATGAAGATTACGATTTTGATATTACTTTTTTCTACCATTTCTGGGTTTAGTCAAGAAATTAAATTCAATCTATTTTTAAAAGATTCTTGTTCAAATAGCATTGAAAGTAGTTTTAACTATCATCTTGAAAAAAATGGAACGGAATATCATATAGCGGAATTTGACAACGGAACAATAATACTTCCGACCAAAGGAGAGTATGAACTTGTCGCTACTGAAATTGGAGAAACACATAAAATTGTGATTGACAAACTAATAAATTCTGACACTTTAATTAAACCGAGAATTGAAGAGTATATTAAAATGACTAATGTTTCTTTTACAAAAAACACGAGTAAAGAAGAACTCAAGAAACTTGGTATAATTCCTAATAATAAGTTTATGAATTGCGATAAGGTTTGTGATGGAATTGAAACTGATTATTACTCAAACGGAACAATTCGACTGAAAGCGGAATTTAAAAGCGGACTTGTAATTGGAGAATTAAAAAGGTATTATCAAAGTGGAAAAATAAAAGAAATTTCTACTTATGACAAAGATGGAATTTTAACAAAAAGGACTCTATTTAACGAAAACGGAGAAATAAAAAAAGAATAAAAACTGTGCCTAACAATGGTAACCGTTGCACAAGCCCATAATGTATCCTAAAATTATAATTAGAAACCGTCTTTTAAAGGCGGTTTCTGTTTTTATACACTTAAAAACTCTGGTGTTTTAAAAGGCTTTAAAAGCATGTTTATAAGGTTGTAGGCTATGGCAGAAAGCTGCATGCATTTATTGGCCTGCAGATTCCAATGGTAATCAATGCTTTTTTGTCCGCTATCCCCATAATATGGGCGCGTGAGTTTATATAGAAATTCTAGGTCTAGCCCCCCTTTTAATCGTCTGTAGAAATTGTGCTCCGGTACGCGTTCGCTTAACCGAAACTATGCGAAGAGCTTTTCTTGAAATATTTTTGTGCCTTGCATTATTAAATATACGAAATTTCTGTATATTTAGCAAGTCTTGTGCAACGGACACACCGTATAAAAATAATGCTTAGTTTAGTGCTTAATCAAGAGTCCGTGCACTTTTGTTACGTCTGATTTTCCTGCGGAAAATCCTCGCACACAAAACCGCACTATTCTTATACATAAACGTTGGCAGTAATTTAAAAACTAAATAAAATTGAAAGCATACTTTTCAAATGTCATTCCTAAAATCAAGCAATTTTCAAAAAAACTTGATGATTTAACATTATTGAAAAATCAAAATTGGGTTTTAATAGATGAATCTAGTGACACCAAAAATGTTTTTATTTTCCGCGATAAAAACCAAGTTTTAATCTCAAAAAACGGAAAAGTAAAAAAAGAAAGCTGGGAATATATAGGAGAAAATAATTTACTAATTGATATTGATGGTGAAAGCTATTTATTCAAACATGGTTTTTTGGACGAAAACATATTTGCATTAAAAATGGATAGTAAAGACAATTATGTTTTTTTGATTAATGAATCTAAATATGGATTTGAAATTAATAGCATCGCAGATATAAATGACTTTTTAATTGAAAATTATTTAAGCAAGAATGACCAAAGCATAAATACACGACTAAATAATAATTATGAAATTAAAAAAGTAAAAAGTAAAAGAGCTTTTTTCGGTCCAATTTGGGATACTTACAAAGTTCGTTTCGATGATAGATTAAAGGGTGAGGTATATGTAAGCAAAACTAGTAAGAAAGCATATTTTATTGACGGAATCAATTACACCTCAGAAATGAAACGATATTATATTAATTCTGAATACTGTATTTCCGCTTTACATCAATTTTTGAAAACAGGTAATATTTTAAAAGAAGGATTAGTTGAGTCGCTAATATCATAATAAAAAAACTACACCTAACACCGGTAACCGTTGCACAAGCCCATAATGAATCCTAAAATTATAATTAGAAACCGTCTTTTAAAGGCGGTTTCTGTTTTTATAGACTTAAAAATCCTGGTGTTTTAAAAGGCTTTAAAAGCATGTTTATAAGGTTGCAAAAGGTATTTTTGAGACTAAAATAAAGCGCCTGTGCCCCTGCTCCGCTTTTAGTACGTTTTTCTATGAATTTCATATATTTTTTAAGATTGTAAAGCTGCATGCATTTATTGGCCTGCTCGATTCCAATGGTATTCAATGCTTTTTTGTCCGCTATCCCCATAATATGGGCGCGTGGGTTTATATAGAAATTCTAGGTCTAGAACCTCTTTTAATCATCTGTAGAAATTGTGCTCTGGTACGCGTTCGCTTAACCGAAACTGTGAGAACAGCTTTTCTTGAAATATTTTTGTGCCTTGCATTATTAAATATACGAAATTTCTGTATATTTAGCAAGTCTTGTGCAACAGGCACACCGGCTAAAGTTCATTGCTACGGAATTTTCTGCCGAAAATTCCTAACTTTTCACTAAGTTTGGTTTACGGCGGAAAGAATCCTGCGGATTTTTCCGCAACGAAACCTTAGCCAAACACGTTGTAGGCAATATGCTAAACCGTTGTAAAACATTTACGAAATGAAAATAGGATACAAAAAGAAACACTTAAATGTGAATTTAATTTTAGGACTCGTATGGTTAATTTGGTTCTTTGTCGGAGTTTTTGAAAAAAAAGAACCGAATTGGACTGACTATGGATGGATTGTAATTTCGATAATGTATTTAGGACTTTACTTCTACCAAAAAAATTACAAATATCTGACCATTGAAAACGGAATTATAAACGTGAATGGACCGTTCGGAAAAAAACTAAATCTGACTGAAATAAAACGGATTAAAAAGTTTGCGGGAGATTATATCTTAAAAACGGACAAAAATGAACTGACAATTAACACTCAGATTATTGACCCAAACTCTCTCGCTGAATTAAACAAGGAATTGGAAAAACTGAATGTGGAATGGAATTAAAAAAACGTTTTACAACAATGGTAACCGTTGCACAAGCCCATAATGAATCCTAAAATTATAATTAGAAACCGTCTTTTAAAGGCGGTTTCTGTTTTTATAGACTTAAAAATCCTGGTGTTTTAAAAGGCTTTAAAAGCATGTTTATAACCTTGTAAAAGGTATTTTTGAGACTAAAATAAAACGCAAGTACTCCAGCTCCGCTTTTAGTACGTTTTTCTATGAATTTCATATATTTTTTAAGATTGTAGGCTATGGCAGAAAGTTGCATGCATTTATTGGTTTGCTTGATTCCAATGGTAATCAATGCTTTTTTGTCCGCTATCCCCATAATATGGGCGCGTGAGCTTATATAGAAATTCTAGGTCTAGAACCTCTTTTAATCGTCTGTAGAAATTGTGCTCTGGTACGCGTTCGCTTAACTGAAACTGTGGGAACAGTTTTTCTTGAAATATTTTTGTGCCTTGCATTATTAAATATACGAAATTTCTGTATATTTAGCAAGACTTGTGCTACAGGCACAATGTGTATAATTCATTGCTAGTTATAGCCTACTTACGAAAGTCCTCGCGGACTTTCTATCTGTGATTTATTTGCTAACTTTAGTGCTTAAACACGCAACGAAATCATACACTAAACCGTTGTAGTGCATTTTGACCAAAAAATAAACTTAATAGCAAAAAATAAACTGAATGAAAAAAATCTTATTGACCTTGACATTTTGCGGACTGACTTTAATTGCGAAATCACAAACCGCAAGTGTAAAACAATCTACCTACGGAATACAAACAGGAGTTTTAGGGATTTGGGCTCATAAAGAGACGAAATTATCAAATCAAATAGCTTTAAGAGCAGAAATCGGAATGGATGCTGGTTTTTGGGGAGGAAGTTTCTATCCTGAAAATGGATATTTAATGACACCTGTAATTAGATTAGAACCTAGATGGTATTATAATCTTAACAAAAGAGTATCTAAATCAAGAAATATTGGCGGGAACAGTGGGAATTTTTTAACATTACAAACAAGCTATAATCCGAATTGGTTTGTAATTTCAAATTATGATAATGTGGAAGTGGCTGACCAAATTTCCATAATACCAACTTGGGGAATTAGACGAAATATTGGAAACCATTTTACATACGAAACTGGAATTGGAATTGGATACAGGTATATTTTCGCTAAAAGTGTCGGATATTTAGAAAATGAAGGAGAAGCTGCTTTGAATTTACATTTAAGAATTGGATACCGATTTTAACGGAATAAAAAACGTTTTACAACAATGGTAACCGTTGCACAAGCCCATAATGAATCCTAAAATTATAATTAGAAACCGTCTTTTAAAGGCGGTTTCTGTTTTTATAGACTTAAAAATCCTGGTGTTTTAAAAGGCTTTAAAAGCATGTTTATAAGGTTGTAAAAGGTGTAGGCTTCCCTTAATTAGAACTGTTTAAATTTCTAATATTATCATATTGACACAAATTTTGAATTTTCGGGGGTTTTGTTCGAGTTTTGTTCGAGAATCCTTCGCCTCAAGTTCGACTGTATTTTTTAAAAATCGATTTTTGTTGAAGCAAGCCCGAAGAAAACTCGAAGAAGATGGGAAGAAAAGTAGGTGTTTATGGCTTTTTTGGGGTAAATTGGTGAGGGTTTTGGGGGTATTGCGAAGCCGATAGGCTGTGGCAATCTCTAAGTTTAAAGAGACTGCTTCGTCGTACCTCCTCGCAGTGACGCGTCTCGATACATTTTCACGACTTACTTTCGTGCCGTGAAAACACTCGACGTGACGAGCTGGGTAATGACATTCCTGCACTAAATTGATAAAGCCTCTCCCCCGTCAGTTCGAGTGATTTGTAAGGTACGAACAAATTGTATCGAGAACGCTTCGTCCTTCCTCTTCGCAGTGACGCGTCTCGATACATTTTCACGACTTACTTTCGTGCCGTGAAAACACTCGACGTGACGAGCTGGGTAATGACATTCCTGCACTAAATTGATAAATCCTCTCCCCGTCAGTTCGAGTGATTTGTGAGGTACGAACAAATTGTATCGAGAACGCTTCGTCCTTCCTCTTCGCAGTGACGCGTCTCGATACATTTTCACGACTTACTTTCGTGCCGTGAAAACACTCGACGTGACGAGCTGGGTAATGACATTCCTGCACTAAATTGATAAATCCTCTCCCCGTCAGTTCGAGTGATTTGTGAGGTACGAACAAATTGTATCGAGAACTCAATTTGTCTTCTCGTAATAGAGTTTATTACCCACAACATACAGTATCCCGTTATGCAAACGCTTACCTTCTACTAATGACATACCATCGTCCACTGTTCATTGCGTCTTTTTGTTTATTTTTTTATATTTATCAGAGTAAACAAAAACCCACTTTATGGCTATCTGTGAGGTGTACCTTACTACGCCATACACAGTGGACGTTGGCAAACATTTGAAAAATGAAGTGGAAAGAAGCATATAAAGTACCATCAAAAGAATATAAATGCGGATTCTGCGAAAGAGAAATCGCGTCTGAACTTGGATTTGCTGCAATCGGAACAGTAAGTGCCAATAAACACGGAAGACACGAATCTTACGAGGGAATTAAAGGCAGTATTTATATATGTTATAATTGTAAAAACCCAACATATTTTGACGAGGATAATGAACAATATCCTGACACAAGTTTTGGAAACTTAATTAAACACATAAATGAAAAAGAAGTCGAAGACTTATACCAAGAAGCTCGTAGATGTATGTCTTCACACTCATACACTTCGACAGTAATGTGCTGCCGAAAATTACTAATGAACATTTCAGTTAGCGAAGGAGCAAAAGAAGGTTTAAGTTTTGTTGATTATGTAAACTATTTAAAAGACAATAATTACATTCCACCAAACGGACTAAAATGGGTTGACGAAATAAGAAAACACGGAAATACAGCAAATCATAAAATCGTTTTGAAAACAAAAGATGAGGCTCTGAAAATATTATTATTTACAGAAATGCTTTTAAAATTCATCTACGAATTACCAAATATGATTAATGATTAAAAAAAACGATTTGCCAACAAAGCACTGTGGTAAAAAACAAGTAAAACTCTATTAATTTTTCGCTAAAGTACTTTCATAAGCATCATCATATATCCATCCTGATTTTGCAATTGTAGAGGCTTATTTTAATAGCGTAATTTAAAAGAACACCATGAACAATAATTCAGAATTTGAGTTTAAATCATATTTTCCAAATTATCAGCTGGAATTTTCATTCAAAAATTGGCTAGTTCAAGATGGAAGTTTTGTAAAAGAAGGTGAAGATATTTATGAATATTCAAAATCTATAATTGTGAATTCACAATTAGCGCTATTAGGAGCTAAACCTAATTACACTTTAATAAGACATAAAGCGGAAAAAAGTGGTTATATAGATTTATACTTTACAAATAAATCTTTACATATTCCAAAAAATCAATTAATGTATGTAATTAGGGAAAATGACAAAAAAAGAATAGATAGAAAATTCATTAATAAACCAACCATTATTATTGATGAATTTAACAACTCTAAAAAAATTATTTGGGAACGAGTTAGTTCTGATTTTCTAATTAGTCGAGGAATAAAATCTAAATCTGATGACTTTAAAACTGAATTAGTTTTCTGTTTCAATTATGAACAAAATAATGATTATTTAGTTTTTTATTTCGATCCCAAACAAATCAAACCAAAGCAAAATGACAAAATAAGTTTACTTTTCGAAAATGGAGAAATTATTGAATTTGTGTTAAAAAATAAACCGACTTTGTCTAAAAATGAATTAAATAATAAAATTTTAGTTTATAAAACCATAATAACAGAAAGTGAATTACATCTATTTTCAAATACGGACTTTAGAAAATGGAAATTAACTCTATCAAGTGGTAAAAGAGAAATATTAGGAGGTGAAATTGGAGGATACAAAAGTTATGAATCTAGAAATAATCTAACTATTGCTATAAAGAAATATGCCAATGATTATATAGATATTGTTCAAAGAACAATTCCTGAACATCAACCTTTAAAAATTAGACAAACATCAAATATTAATGAGTCAAAAAATAAACATTGTTTCGTTTACTTAATGAAAGATAGTACTAATGGTTATTATAAAATTGGGATTTCAAACCAACCAAAATATAGAGAGAGAACATTACAAAGTGAGAAACCCACAATCGAATTGATAATTGCAAAAAAGTTTCCAATTAGAAAAATAGCAGAAAGTTTTGAAAAGTCATTACACGAAACATATGTTGAAAAAAGAGTACGTGGAGAGTGGTTTGAACTTAATCAAATTGATGTCGAACATATAATTGAATCTTTGAAATAATAAACGTTGCCCATAACAAAGCACTATGGTAAAAAACAAGTAAAACTCCATTAATTTTTCGCTAAAGTACTTTTATAAGCATCATCATATATCAATCCTGATTTTGCAATTGCAAAAGCCTGTTTTAGCAACTTATTACACACAGCTATTAAGGCTAGTTTTTTGCGCTTTCCTTTGGCAACAATTCGTTCATAAAGTTCTCGTCAGACTTTGTTGTATTTACAAGCATTAAAACTGCACATAAACAATAACTTTAGAAGCTTTTGATTGCCTATTTTACTTATCCTTGAACGTCCATTTATACTACTTCCGCTTTGTCTGGTTAATGGAGTCAGACCTGTGTATATAATTTATTGCTGGCTTTTTGCTCACTTACGAAAGTCCTCGCGGACCTTATTCGTCTGTAATTATTTAGTAACTTTACTGTTAAACCAACGCAACAAACCTTATACAACAACGATACAATCTATAGAAAAAATATACGAAATAGTAGTAAGATTAAGGCTTGTGGGTTAAATAGAATTTCGGACTTAATTGAAAGTTTAGGCTTTCAAGACCCCCTACTTTTAATACACAAAACCTATAAACTCAACTAATCAAGTTATTTATATCTCCTTAACCATCTCAAAATCATCCATTATAAATCCACTTCCTATATCTGTCACAATTGGTTTCTCTTTCTTAAAACCCATTTTTTCATAGGCTTTTATAGCATTAACATTATTGATATTTACGGTAAGTCTAATACGTTTTAAATTATATGCTTTAGCTTTATTTGCTACAAAATTTAAAGCTGTTTTGCCTATTTTTTTTCCTCTATGCAAATTAACAACATACAATTTGCTTAAAAATAAGGTGTCGGTTTCCTTTTTTATAGAAATATAACCAACGGGAATTTTATTAAAAGAAAGAAGATAATATTCAAAACCGCCTTCTACTTGTTCTTTAATAGCTTTTGCAGATTGGAACTTTTTAAGCATGTAATTTACTTGTGGTAACCCTATAATTGGAATGTAATGCTCTTGCCAAATAATATCGGCTAGGGTTGCTATATTGTTAAAATGCTCTGATTTATTTGCTACTACAATCTCTATCATACACTATTAAATTATGTAAAAAAATATCATAAAAAAATGGCAAATGGCTCCTACTAACACAAATAAATGCCATATAACATGGTTAAACGGAATTTTTTCAATAGCATAAAAAATAACACCACCAGTATAAGCTAAACCACCGGCAAAGAGTAATAAAACAGCATCACTAGATACTAATTTAGAAAAATTAGAAAAATCAAATACAATTAACCAGCCCATTAAAAGATACAATAGGGTTGAAAAAACTTCAAAACGCCCTGTGAAAAATAGTTTTAATATAATACCAAAAGCAGCAATTCCCCAAACAATATAAAAAAGCATCCACCCCAAACTATCATTTAAAGTTATGAGCAAAACGGGTGTGTAAGTACCTGCTATTAAAAGGTAAATACTAATATGATCTACTATTCTATAATAGTGTTTAAGTTTTTCGTTTTTTACAGAATGATATAAGGTTGAAGCGGTAAATAAAACTATTATAGATATGCCATAAACAATAACGCTACCTAAACTAAAATTGGTTTTATGAGTATCAAAAAGTATGAGTAAAACCAAAGCTACAACTCCAAATAAAGCACCAAAAGCATGGGTAGTAGCATTAAGTTTTTCTTCAAAAAGAGATTGTTGCCTCATTACTAATTTTCAGGATTTTTGTTATAAACCCACTTCGTTGTTAATTCATAAAAATCGAAATCTAAAGCCGATTTTTGAGCTTCTAATCTTCCGCTTTGAAAGTTTCGTAATAAAATATCTTCAATTAAATAATCTTCTTTTTCATGTTCTGGATCAAACTCCTTTTTTAACGAAATATCAAACATACTAGCTGTTGTGTTATACCAAAAAGCTCGCCAACCATTACGTAGTTCTTTAACCAAATCAAAAGCTGTTGTACCGGTTTGCCTATGAATTAGTTTTACCAAAATTTGTCCCTCTGTACGCGATAATTTTTTTAATTCATCAGAAAACTCACCTTCAATATACTTTTGTACGCGTTTAGTATAACGTTTTTTGTCTCGTTTCTTTTTTATACTTGCCAACCTTTTGTTCATAGAATCTAAACGCTCTGCAGCTAATTTGGCATATGGGTAAACTTTAATTGTTTTACGTCGCAATATTAAATACCTTATTCTTTCTTCCCTACTATCAAATCTTAGTTTAGGTAAAAGCTTAACCTCATCTAAATCAATTGAAGTTCTAGGTACAGAATCGCCTTCAATAATTATATATTCTATGGTAGAAATAGAATCATTTTCAACCTCATTAATTTGAGCCAATAAAACTGTTGGTAATAAAAAGAAGATGTACTTTATTGAGTTCATTAATCTGTTTCTGAGGCTTTATATTCCAAAATTAACAATTTACAACTTTTAAAACGGTTTTTAATACCGGATATTTTTAGTTTGATTAAATACTACTTTCATTAATATTCTTATTTTAGTGCAAAACTTTTACAAATGGCGAAAAAGCAAATATTAAACAAAAAATCAATAGACTTTTTAGAAAAATATTTAAATAATGCTGCCCCAACAGGATATGAATGGGACGGACAAAAACTGTGGATGGATTACCTAAAACCTTATGTAGATGAATTTATTACAGATACATACGGAACCGCAGTTGGTGTAATTAATCCTAAAGCAAAATATAAGGTTGTTATTGAAGGGCATGCCGATGAAATTTCATGGTACGTTAATTACATTAGTGATAACGGACTTATTTATGTTATTAGAAATGGTGGTAGTGATCATCAAATTGCTCCAAGTAAAGTAGTAAATATTCATACCAAAAATGGTATTGTTAAAGGTGTTTTTGGATGGCCAGCTATTCATACAAGAAGCAGAGTAAAAGAAGAACCTCCAAAACCTGACAACATTTTTATTGATTGTGGTTGTAAAACTAAAGAAGAGGTAGAGAAATTAGGCGTTCACGTAGGATGCGTTATTACCTATCCTGATGAATTTCATATTTTAAATGGCGATAAATTTGTTTGTAGAGCTATAGATAACCGCATGGGTGGATTTATGATTGCCGAAGTGGCTCGTTTACTTAAAGAAAACAAAAAAGAATTACCTTTTGGTTTATACATTACCAATGCAGTGCAAGAAGAAATTGGATTGCGAGGTGCTGAAATGATTACTCAAACCATTAAACCAAATGTGGCTATTGTTACCGATGTAACTCATGATACCACTACCCCAATGATTGAACAGAAAAAAGAAGGTCACTTAGAAATTGGTAATGGTCCGGTTGTAGCCTATGCGCCTGCTGTACAACAAAAATTACGCGATTTAATTATTGATACAGCCGAAGCTAAAAAAATTCCTTTCCAACGTTCTGCACTATCAAGAGCCACTGGAACAGACACCGATGCTTTTGCGTATAGCAATGGTGGTGTTGCTTCTGCTTTAATTTCATTACCGCTTCGTTATATGCATACCACGGTTGAAATGGTTCATAAAGAAGATGTAGAAAACGTAATTAGATTAATTTATGAATCACTTCTAAACATAAAAGACGGAGATACATTTAGTTATTTTGATTAATTAGCTAACAGTCTATGTTTTGTAAATATAACTTAGTTTATATTCGCAGATACTCAACTTATTAGGCTACGTTATCTTTTTTAACATGGATGAACTCATAGACATAGTAGATGCCAATGGTAAACCCACCGGACAAACAGCATTAAAATCTGTAATTCATCAAAAAGGGTATTACCATAACACAGCGCATATATGGTTTTATACTAAAAATGGTGAGGTACTGTTATCTCAACGGTCGGCTAAAAAACTTATTTGTCCGCTCATGTGGGATGTTTCCGTTGCGGGTCATATTGATGCGGGTGAAACACCAGAACAAGCAGCCATTAGAGAAACCAAAGAAGAAATTGGTTTAACTATTTTAAAACCTGATTTAATTAAAATTGGAGTTTTTAAATGCTTTCAAAGCTATGGCAATGGTATTAAAGATAATGAGTTTCACAACACTTTTATCTGTGAATTAAATACTTCATTATCAGAATTAACACCTCAAGAAGATGAAGTTGAAGCTCTAAAACTTGTATCTCTTGATGTTTTTAAAACACTTATTAAAAACATTAATGATAACAATAATCATTTTGTACCATCAAATAAAGCCTATTATGAATTGGTATATAACCATTTAAAAAAACAAGTTTAATTTTTACTTAAAAATTCAAAAGCCTCCTTGCTATAAGAATCTCTCACGAAACCTTAGCAAGGAGGCTTTTTTTGACTAAATTCAATTATAAAATGTTATTTACTAAGTTGTTATTTATAAAGCTTGTTTCAAATTTCACAAAGACATCATCTTTTGCTTGAACTGCTCCTAACATACCTGTTGGAGGCGTTATATTAAACTCTGTTAACTTTAATTGTACTTTACCGTTAAGTGTTACTTTTTGACCACTAATAGCAACATTAAAATTTAAAGGAATTGTTTTTTTAGTACCAGCAATAACTAAATCTCCTAGAGTTTCTAATTCAAAAACACCATTTCCTTTGTCTATTACATTTTTAACTTCAACAAGCGAGTATAATATACTTTTGTATTTGTCTGCTTTTAACGCTTTGGCTGCCGTAGAAGTTATTCCAGGTTTAGCACCTTTTAAGCTTTCAGTTAGCACAGCAAAGGTTAAAGACTCTATGTCACAAGTTTGAAGATTATTAAAACTAATTAATCCATTTTTTGTGTTAGCATCAACTTTCCATCCATGAAGGTTAGAAGAACCAAAAACTGTTAAAAAAGAATTTTCATTTTCTAAATGCAACATTTGGGCTTGTGCGTTATTAAAAACTAGTCCTATTAAAACGATGCAGATGAACAATTTTCGTAAAATATTTATTTGTGTATTCATGACATTATGTGGTTTAATTATAATGCAAATTACAACGTTTTAGTATTGAGGAAAAATGATAAAAATCATGTTTTAATTTTATTTTTGATAAAATAAGGCTTTTTTTTAGATTTATTTTGTCATATTCGTATTTTGGGTGTGATTTTTAATACAGTAAAGCTAAATATTAATTTATCGGGGTAAATAATTGATTTTATGCACCTTAAAAAATAAAAACAATTTAAATCTTTTCTACTACTAGAAATAACATTTACTAAAGCTAACTAACAATGTATTTAATATTTTAGCTCCTAAATATATTATGTATATTTATTCAATAACTCAAGCCTATAAGCATTCAGTCAATAAGAAATAATTTTGAGGAAATAAAGAACAATTAAGTAAATGAATTTATTACTCTTGGCCATTGCGCCCGTTTGCATCATTATTTTATATGTATATTTTAAAGATAAATACGAAAAAGAACCTAAGCGCTTACTTTTATATAACTTTATCTTAGGTGCGGTTGTTAGCATTTTACTTACCACAGTTATTTATTTTGCAATTGATATGGTACTTGTACTTAATCACACAAGTATTTTTCAACAATTTATCAGGGCATTTTTTGTTGTAGCGTTAACCGAAGAATTCAGTAAGTACATAATAGTTAGATATGTTGCACAGCGTCATTCTGAATTTAACGAACCTTTTGATGGTATAATATATGCCGTTATGGTATCTATGGGTTTTGCCGCAACAGAAAACATTTTTTACGTTTTAGAAAGCGGATATCAAACAGCTATTTTAAGAGCTTTTACTGCTGTTCCTGCACATGCCACATTTGGTATTTTAATGGGATACTTTATGGGTAAAGCTAAATTTTCTAAAAATAGAGCCCAATTAAATTTAATGGGGTTATTACTTGCAATGCTTTTTCACGGCGCTTATGATTTCTTTTTATTTATAGATTTTATCCCAGGTATCTGGTTAGGTGCCTTAGCTTCTTTAATTGTTGGTATTCTTTTGTCTAGAAAGGCTATAAAAAGGCATCAAAAAAACTCAAATTTTAGGGTTTAAAACTACAACGCCTTTTAAGCGCAATATTTAAATAAAATTCTACTCTAATTTCTGTAAATAAATATCTAACACATTATGATTATATTTACTTAAATCAATTATTCTAATTATGGGCAAAATTTTCAAAACTAAGGTTAATAATGCTTATGATTTTGAAATAAGAAAAGAAGACGTATCTGCTTTAGATGCCTTAAATGTTTCAAAATCAAAATTTCATATTCTTCACAATAACAAGCCTTACAACGCAGAAATTGTTAAGTCTAATTTTAATAATAAAAGCTATCAAATTAAAGTTAACAACAACACCTATAATGTTAATATAATTAATGAATTAGATGTATTAATAAAAGAACTAGGGTTTACAATAGGTGCTACTAAACACGTTAATTCTATAAAAGCTCCAATGCCTGGGCTTATTTTAGATATTAATATTGACATTGGACAAGAAGTAAAAGAAGGAGATTCTTTACTAATTTTAGAAGCTATGAAAATGGAAAATGTAATTACCTCGCCAAGAGATGGTATTATTAAAACATTAACCGTTAACAAAGGAGAAACCGTTCTAAAAAACCAATTATTAATTGAATTTCAATAATTTATGAAAAAGATTCTTGTTGCAAACAGAGGCGAAATAGCCATTAGAGTTATGAAAACTGTACAAAAAATGGGTATTAAAACCGTTGCTATTTACTCTACTGCAGATAGAAACGCTCCACATGTAAAAATTGCTGATGAAGCCGTTTGTATTGGTGAAGCACCTTCAAATCAATCCTATTTACGGGGCGATAAAATTATTGAAATAGCAAAACAATTAAATGTTGATGCTATTCATCCTGGATACGGTTTTTTAAGTGAAAATGCCGATTTTGCAGAACTTACAGAAAAAAACAACATCATTTTTATTGGTCCACATTCAAAAGCCATAAAAATTATGGGTAGTAAATTAGCAGCTAAAGAGGCTGTTAAGCAATATAACATCCCAATGGTTCCAGGAATTGATGAGGCTATCACAGATGTTGAAAAAGCTAAAAATATTGCAAAAGAAATTGGCTTCCCTATTTTAATAAAGGCCTCGGCTGGTGGCGGTGGCAAAGGCATGCGTATTGTTGAAAAAGAAAGTGATTTAGAATCTCAAATGACACGCGCTATAAGCGAAGCTACCTCAGCATTTGGTGACGGTTCTGTTTTTATAGAAAAATATGTTTCCTCTCCTAGGCACATAGAAATTCAAATAGTTGCAGATAGTCACGGTAATATATTACACTTTTTTGAACGCGAATGTAGCATACAACGCAGACATCAAAAAGTTGTTGAAGAAGCCCCTTCATCTGTTTTAACGCAAAAGCTAAGATTAGAAATGGGAGAAGCTGCCATTAAAGTTGCTAAATCTTGTAACTATGTTGGCGCTGGTACCGTTGAGTTTTTATTAGATGCAGACCATAATTTCTACTTTTTAGAAATGAACACCCGCTTACAAGTAGAACACCCTGTAACAGAACTAATTACTGGCATAGATTTAGTAGAACTACAAATAAAAATAGCAAGAGGAGAAAAACTTGAAATAAAACAAGAACATTTAAAAATATGTGGTCATGCTATTGAATTACGCGTTTATGCTGAAGATCCGTTGAATAATTTCCTACCTAGTGTTGGCAATTTAAGTACTTACAAATTACCCGTTGGAAAAGGTATTCGTGTTGATAATGGTTTTGAAGAAGGTATGGATGTCCCCATTTATTATGACCCCATGCTTTCAAAATTAATCACCTACGGAAAAACAAGAGAAGAAGCCATTCAACTCATGGCAAAAGCTATTGAAAATTATCATATTGAAGGCGTAAAAACAACTTTACCTTTCGGAAAATTTGTTTGCAATCATGAAGCTTTTTGCTCTGGAAATTTCGATACCCATTTTGTTAAAAAATATTATTCACCAGAATACTTACAAAAAGAAACTAAAAATGAAGCTAAAATTGCTGCTTTACTTGCCTTAAAACAATATTTAGCAGATCAAAAAATACTAAAACTACCAAATTAGTAACTTATGGATTCTAAAATAGATAAACTAAAAAACCATATTGAACAAGCCAAATTGGGCGGTGGACAAAAACGAATTGATAAGCAACATGCCAAGAAAAAACTAACCGCTAGAGAGCGTATTGACTATTTACTTGATGAAGGTTCTTTTGAAGAAATAGGCATTTTAGTTACTCATAGAACCACCGATTTTGGAATGGATAAAGAAGTTTATTTTGGAGATGGAGTTGTAACAGGTTACGGTACTATTAACGGCAGGTTAGTATATGTTTATGCCCAAGATTTCACTGTTTTTGGTGGCGCTTTATCTGAAACACATGCAGAAAAAATATGTAAAATCATGGATATGGCTGTAAAGGTTGGTGCTCCCATTATTGGGTTAAATGATTCTGGTGGTGCTCGTATTCAAGAAGGAGTAAGATCTCTTGGTGGTTATGCCGACATATTTTACCGAAATGTTCAAGCCTCTGGTGTTATTCCTCAAATTTCTGCCATCATGGGTCCTTGTGCTGGTGGTGCAGTGTATTCACCAGCCATGACAGATTTCACCATTATGGTAGAAAACACTAGTTATATGTTTGTAACAGGCCCAAACGTAGTAAAAACGGTTACTAATGAAGAAGTTAGTAGCGAGGAATTGGGTGGCGCCTATACACATGCTTCAAAATCGGGTGTGGCTCATAAAACTTCAGCAAATGATATTGAATGCTTAGAAGATGTAAAAAAGCTACTTAGTTATTTACCTCAAAACAATACTGAAACTACTAAAAAGTTAGATTTTTCTCCTTCTGAAGAAATAAGAGATGTTCTATCTGATATTGTTCCAGAAACCCCTAATAAACCTTATGATATGCACGAGGTTATTACTGGAATTATTGATACAGATTCTTTTTATGAAATTCATAAAGATTATGCCGAAAATATTATTGTAGGTTTTGCCCGTTTAGGAGGTAGAAGTATTGGTATAATTGCAAATCAACCTATGTTTTTAGCAGGTGTTTTAGATGTTAAAAGTTCAAAAAAAGCTGCTAGATTTACGCGTTTCTGCGATTGTTTCAATATTCCTTTACTTGTTTTAGTTGATGTTCCTGGGTTTTTACCAGGCACAGACCAAGAGTGGAATGGCATTATTGTACATGGAGCTAAGTTATTATATGCTTTAAGTGAAGCCACTGTACCAAGAATAACTGTTATTACCAGAAAAGCTTATGGAGGTGCTTATGATGTTATGAATTCTAAACATATAGGCGCTGACTTTAACTATGCATGGCCTGGAGCAGAAATAGCTGTAATGGGAGCTAAAGGCGCCAGTGAAATTATTTTTAGACGAGAAATAGCTACTGCCAATAACCCTGAAGAAAAACTTGCTGAAAAAGAAGCAGAATATGCCGAAAAATTTGCTAATCCTTATAAAGCAGCACAACGTGGATTTATAGATGAAATAATACTCCCTAAAAACACTAGAAGAAAACTATTAAAGGCTTTTGCTATGTTGGAAAATAAAAAGGTTAATAAACCAAACCGAAAACATGGTAATATTCCTTTATAAAATAAAAAAGGAGGCTCCCTAACTAGCCTCCTTTTAATTTAACCTGTAATCGAATAAACTATTAAAGTTTATTACAATTAACTTCCTACACATTTATAATTTATCTCTCAACTAAATAAACTCTTTTATTTAGTCACAACCAAAATAAAACAATAATGTAGGCTCTCTTGCGAGAAATATATAATTGTCGATTAATAGCTTTGACAAATATCAATAAATAAAACAAAAAACATACAAATATCACTACGCACTTATTACGCACTTATGATATTTTATACATTTTACACGCTTTTATAACATATTATGAAGTTTACGCATTTGGCTTTTTAAAAGTTTGTGTTAAGTACTCTACAAGAGAAATTCCTTGTTTATTTAAGCCCATTTTCTTTGTAATTCTATAGCGTTTACTTTCAATAGCTCTAACTGAAGTGTTTAAGAAAACGGCTATTTCTTTGTTTTTAAAACCTACAGAAACATAGTAACAAATAATAATTTCAGAGTCATTTAATTTTGGATGAAGATTTTTTATTTTCTTAAAAAATTCCATATCAAAATTATTAACTAATTCTAAATGATTTTTACTTTCTTCTAGTAAGGTTGTAGAACTTAAATGCAACTCTTTGTAAAAGTCTTTTATTTTTTCTCTTTGTAAAACAACATCATCTATTGTTGCTATTGTTTTAACTTGTAATTTAAGTTGTGAGATATAATCTTCTAAACCCTGTACCTTAACTGCTAGTTTTTCGTTATTAGATTTTAAGTAGGTTAAATTTTCGGTTTGGTTACTTAAATAACTTAATTTTTGCCTTTGTTCTTTATAATAAATAAAATACGCAATACTAATTATAGAGATGAGACATATTAATAAAATTCCAAATACACCTAAGAAATTTTCACTTTCTTTTTTTTGTGTCACTTCATCTTTAATAAGTGAACGATTTATATGATAACTTACATCTATTAGATTTTTAAACATATCTTCTTGAAAAAACCTTAAAGAATCTAAATAAGCCTTAGACTTATCAATCTTTCCTGAAAGACTATATACTTTAGAACTAATTGTAAAATATGATTCTAAAGCATCATGTGACATACTTTTTTGGTTTATTCCAGCTTGTGACAAATAAAATAATGTAGAGTCTATCTGCTTTTTTTTATAGAATAATTCTGCGTAAGACAAATTAATATTAGCATCAAAAGAAGAATAGTTATAAGGATCAATAGTAGAATTATTTTCTAAAGATTTAAATTTTTCATAGTATTTATTGGCTTCTTCAAGATTATTAAGATATAGATAATTAGAAGTTAACATATATAACGCAAACATGTAAAAATAGACATCATCTTTAGTGTTTCTATATATATCTAATTTTCTTAATAATAAACCATTACATTTATCTATTTTTCCATCTAAAAAATGGGCATAAGCTTCTATTAATTCAACTTCTAAATTTCCATTTTTATAACCACTTAATTCGTAATATTTTTTTGCTTGCTCTAAATAAGAATATGCTGTGGAATCTTCATATACTATATAAATATTTGCAAAAAGTTCTAAACTTGAATCTCCTGCTACTTGATAGTTCTTTTCAATTTTCGCATATTTAAGTGCTAAAAGATAGTTCTTGTAAACTTTTGCTCTTTGATTAAGCTCATCATGAATTAAAGCTTTGACGGAATAATAATCTGCTATACTTCCCTCTATACTTGTTTCTAGAGGTTTTGGAATAGAGTCTAAAAACTGTAATGCTTTTAAAGCGTTTCCTCCTAGGTGATTATCGGCAGAATCTATAAGGCGCTCATAACTATTTTGGGCCTGCAATAAAAAAATTACAAGATTAAAAATAATAAACAGCCCTTTTGTTTTAATCTTGTTGTGGGGAGAACTAAACAAAAGAATACGGTTTTAAATAAAACAATCCTCAAATGTAAGATAAAATACACAATTTTCAGAATTTTATGAACACATTTAAGAATACTTTTTACTGTTTAAATAGAGTTACAAAACACAAACTAATAATAGATATAATTGTTACAGTTTTAGTGTAAGGTTAATTATTATAAATCTAATAATCGTCTATGATAATTTACTTGCCCTAAATGGTATGCCAAATGGGTAGAAAGGTGAATTAAAAAATGTTGAACAGTCATGTTATTTTTAAACACCTTAATTGGGTATTGTTCTTTAAAACTTTCTTCATTTAAATTTTTAAGAACTTTCTCAACCATTATAATAGTTTCCTCTATCTGATTAATTAATTCTTTTTTTGAAATACCTTTTATAGAAAACTCTAAATCTCTTTCCCTTATATAACCTGTATTACCAAGTACATTTCCTATAAAATGATTAAGATTACCTACTAGGTGTAAACATAAATTACCTGCTGTATTTTTAATGCCTTTTTTTATAATCCATAAATTGTTTTCATTTTTATAAGCATTAATCTCTACTTTTAAATTATTAAGATCTCGCGTTATTATTTTAATTAATGTTTCGGCTAACATAATACAGTTTTTAAATGGTAAAAGTAGAAGATAAAACAACCCGTGAAAATCAATTTAAAATTTGTGAATTCTTTAACGTTTCCTTCATCATATTAGCTCTAAAATAAATAATATTAGGCTAATTTTGCGCCATGCAAAATAACAGCCCCTTAAAATTTGAATTTGTTGCATTAATGGCATCTTTAATGTCTATTGTAGCACTCTCTATAGATGCATTACTTCCTGCGTTGCCACAAATAGGAAATCATATTGCTGTGGTTAACAGTAAAGATAACCAACTGTTAATTACCATGATTTTTTTAGGCATAGGAATTGGCCAGCTTATTTTCGGCCCACTTTCTGATAGTTTTGGAAGAAAACCCATTGTTTATGCTGGGTTTGCTTTATTTATTGTTGCTAGCCTTATATGTGTTAATACCAAAAGTTTTGAGCTAATGCTTATTGGCCGTATTTTACAAGGTGTGGGATTATCATCGCCTCGTAGTATTTCTTTATCAATGATAAGAGACTTATATGATGGCGATTATATGGCCAAGGTAATGTCTATTGTTGTTATGTTTTTTATTTTAGTACCTGTTGTGGCACCAACATTAGGACATTGGCTTATACAATTATTCAACTGGCAATCTATTTTCTATTTTAATTTAATTTTTGGTGTTTTAATAATGATTTGGTTTGCTATAAGGCAAACTGAAACCCTTCCAAAACAAAACCGAATTAAGTTCTCTTCTCATCTTTTTATAGATGGTGTAAAAGAATTTGTAAAACATAGAGAAGCCGTAGCCTTTACCTTTGTATCTGGTTTTATAACAGGGTCTTTTATGGTATATTTAAGTACCTCTCAACAAATTTTTCAGGAGCAATACAAATTGGCAGAAATGTTCCCTTATATTTTTGCAAGTTTAGCAGTTTCTTTAGGAGTAGCTACTTATTTAAATAGCAGACTGGTTGAGAGATTTGGTATGTGGCGTATGGCCTATACAGCTGCAATAGCTTATTCTGTTGTATCTCTATTGTACGTTATTCTATTTTACTCGGGTAAAAACCCTAGTATTTACGTTTTACTTATTTTTTTCGCATTGCAATTTTTAGCAGTTGGATTCCTGTTTGGAAACCTAAGAGCCATTGCAATGCAACCTTTAGGTCATATTGCTGGTATTGGTGCTGCTATAAATGGTTTTGTTAGTACTGTTATGGCTGTTCCTATTGCTAATTTTATAGGTAATTATGTTTCTTCTTCTGTGTTACCGTTGTTTATTGGGTTTTCCGTATTTGGAGTTTTATCAGTATTCGTTTTTGTTCTATTAAGAAAAAATGCAAAGTCTGTAAAAGCCTAATTCTTTTAGGAAGTTACTACCAGTTTGGTAGGATATTTAGTATTTTTACATTTTAATTAAATCAATTAAACTGATATGAAAATAATAGGTATTGGAAAAAATTATGTGAACGATAAATCTGAAATTGAAGCCATAAAAACGGGGTTTCAAACCATTTTTGTTAAGGCTAATTCAACCTTAGTTACCAATAACAAAAACATCCCTTTTCCTAAAATCACTAATCAACTTGTTTATGAAGTTGAACTGGTTGCAAAAATAGGAAAACAAGGTAAAGATATTTCTTTGGAAGACGCTACATCTTACATTTCTGAAATAGCAATTGGTATTGATTTTACTGCTAAAGATGTACTTACAAAAAGTAGAGATAAAAAAGGCCCTTGGGCACTTGCAAAAGGGTTTGACGGAGCTTCTCCTGTTTCTGAATTTAAACCTGTTTCTGATTTCCCGGAATTAAATAATATTAATTTCGATTTAAAAATTAATGGTGAATCTAGGCAGGTAGGCAATACAGATATGATGATTTATAATTTTGCCGAAATTATTGCTTTTGTATCCTCTTACATGACTTTAGAAGAAGGCGATTTAATTTTTACAGGTACTCCAGCATCAGGTGTTGGAGAAACGGCACATAATGATCATTTTCAAGCCTCTATTGAAGGAGAATTACTTTTAGATTTTAAAATGGTTTAACACCTTTTTATCTCATCATAAAACTAAAAAAGCTACCAATTGGTAGCTTTTTTATGCTTACATTTCAATTTAACTATAAAGCATTATCTATAATATCCTGTACTACTTCTGGATTTAATAATGTACTGGTATCACCTAAATTACTAATGTCTTTATGCGCTATTTTACGTAAAATTCGTCTCATTATCTTACCAGAGCGTGTTTTGGGCAAACCACTTGTAAATTGAATTTTATCTAATTTGGCTATAGGCCCAATATGCTCTGTTATAATTTGATTTATTTCGTTTCGTAAATTGGTTTGGTCTCTACTCTCTCCTGTATCTTTTAAAATAACATAGCCGTAAAGTGCATTTCCTTTTACATCGTGAGGAAAACCAACAATGGCTGATTCTACTACTGCTGGATGTTCATTCACCGCATCTTCTATAGGCGCTGTACCTAAGTTATGACCAGAAACAATAATAACATCATCTACTCTTCCTGTTATTCTATAGTATCCTACCTCATCACGTAAAGCACCATCACCTGTAAAATATTTATTTTCAAACGCCGAAAAATACGTGTCTTTATAACGTTGATGGTTTCCCCAAATGGTTCTTGCCATACTAGGCCATGGGAATTTTATACATAATCGCCCATCTACTTGATTACCTTTAATCTCTTCTCCATCTTCATCCATTAATGCAGGTTGAATTCCTATAAATGGCAAAGTAGCATAGGTTGGTTTTGTAGGTGTAACAAAAGGTATTGGTGATATCATAATACCACCCGTTTCGGTTTGCCACCAGGTATCAACAATAGGACTTTTCTTTTTACCAACATTATCATTATACCAGTGCCACGCCTCTTCATTTATGGGTTCTCCTACAGAGCCTAAAGTTTTTAATGACGACAAATCGTATTTATCAACCAATTCTGAACCTTGCTTAGATAAAGCTCTTATGGCTGTTGGTGCAGTATAAAACTGATTAATTTTGTGTTTCTCTACAATTTCCCAAAAACGTCCAAAATTAGGATAACTAGGAACACCTTCAAACATTACTGTAGTTGCTCCATTTGCTAAAGGTCCATAAACAATATAACTATGGCCTGTAATCCAACCTATATCGGCAGTACACCAGTAAATATCATTTTCTCTGTACTGAAATACATTTTTAAAAGTATAAGCTGTATAGACCATATATCCTGCAATGGTATGCACCATACCTTTTGGCATACCAGTAGAACCTGATGTATATAAAATAAATAAAGGGTCTTCTGCATTCATTACTTCAGCTTTACATTCTGCAGAAGCTTCATCTAACAGGGGTTGTAGCCATTTATCTCTTCCGGCTTCCATATGGATATCAGAATGAATACGTTTTGCAACTAGTACAGTTTCTACACAAGGGCAGTCTTTTAAAGCTTCGTCAACAATACCTTTTAAATCGATTGTTTTTTTACCACGATAAGAGCCATCACTAGTTAATACCATTTTACATTCAGAATCATTAATTCTTGTGGCTAAAGCTGTAGAAGAAAACCCTGCAAATACCACCGAATGGATGGCTCCTATTCTTGCACAAGCTAAAATAGCTACCGCCAATTCTGGAATCATGGGCAAATAAACACAAACGCGATCTCCCCTTTTAATACCTTGACCTTTTAAAACATTAGCAAATTTATTTACCCGTTCTGCTAACTCTTTATAGCTTATATGGATTGCAGGTTCGTTAGGATCATTAGGTTCAAATAAAATAGCTGTTTTATCTCCTCTAGTGGCTAAATGGCGGTCTATACAATTTTCTGTAATGTTTAATTGAGCCCCTTCAAACCATTTTATTTCTGGTTTAGAAAAATCCCAACTTAATACCTTATCCCATTTTTTTTGCCACATAAAATGTTCTTCGGCAATTTCTTCCCAAAAATTTTCGGGTTCTCTTACAGATTTTCTGTAAACTTGATAATATTCTTCTAAATGTTTTATGTGGTAATTACTCATTGTTTTATAATTAAATTTAACGTCAAAAATTTAGTTGTCTTCTAAAATAACTAATTTGATGAAAACTTACCAAGTTTTTCTACAAACAGCAGAAGACTATCTACATAGAATTAAGTTTTACATATTAATTTAATGATTAACGGCTTCCCCTGCTCCACTTGGAATTCTAATGTTTTCAACAATTTCCTGAACGTCTTCAGGGGGCGCTTTGGTAAATTTCATGATGGTAATTGAAACAATGAAATTAAGTACCATTGCCACAGTTCCAAATCCTTCAGGAGAAATTCCAAACCACCATTCACTTTTATCGGGGACAACATCATCAAACCATCCTAATTTATACTTAATCATATATAATAACATAGCTACAATACCTACTACCATTCCCGCAATAGCTCCTTCTTTATTCATACGTTTATAGAAAATTCCTAATATGATGGCTGGAAAAAACGAAGCGGCTGCTAAACCAAAAGCTAAAGCCACTACCGCAGCAACAAACCCTGGTGGGTGAATACCGTAATAGCCTGCTACAACAACAGCTCCTACTGCCGATAAACGTGCAGCAACTAATTCGCCTTTTTCTGAAATAGAAGGCTTAATAACTTTTTTAATTAAATCGTGAGAAACCGAAGCTGAAATTACTAATAGCAAGCCAGCTGCCGTAGATAAAGCTGCTGCTAAACCTCCTGCTGCTACTAAAGCTATTACCCAATTTGGTAATTTGGCAATTTCTGGGTTAGCTAATACCATAATGTCTCTGTCAACGGTTAATTCGTTTTTAGATGCATCGGCTACATATTGAATATTTCCATCATTGTTTTTATCTTCAAAAGTTATTAAACCAGTAGTTTCCCATTTTTTAAACCATTCTGGCATACTTTTATATGGTTTATTAGAAACGGTTTCAATCATATTAGTTCTTGCAAATACCGCCACTGCTGGTGCCGTAGTATATAGTAATACAATAAGCAATAATGCGATACCAGCAGATTTTCGTGCATCCCTAACTCGTTTAACTGTAAAGAACCTTACTATAACATGCGGAAGTCCCGCAGTACCAACCATTAACGCTAAAGTAATAGCGAATACATCTATAGTGGTTTTAGAACCTTCGGTATATTCAGAAAATCCAAGTTCTGTACTTAATCCATCTAATTTATCTAACAAATATCCAGAGCCATCTGTTAATTGGTCACCAAATCCAAACTGAGGAATAGGATTTCCTGTCATTTGAAACGAAATAAAAATAGCAGGTACCATAAAGGCAAAAATAAGCACACAATATTGTGCAACTTGTGTATAAGTGATGCCTTTCATGCCACCTAATACAGCATAAAACAACACGATGAGCATTCCTATAATTACTCCCGTATTAATGTCTACTTCTAAAAAACGAGAGAACACGATACCTACACCACGCATTTGACCAGCTACATAGGTAAAAGACACAATAAGTGCACAAAATACCGCCACAATTCTTGCTGTTTTAGAGTAATACCGGTCTCCTATAAAATCTGGAACAGTGAATTTACCAAACTTCCGTAAATAAGGGGCTAAGAGTAGTGCTAACAACACATAACCTCCTGTCCAGCCCATTAAATAAACTGCACCATCGTAACCAGCAAAAGAGATAATGCCCGCCATAGATATAAAAGAAGCGGCACTCATCCAATCTGCAGCAGTAGCCATTCCGTTTGCCCATGATGAAACACCTCCACCCGCAACATAAAAATCTTTGGTTGAACTTGCTCTAGACCATATGGCTATTCCTATGTAAATTGAAAAAGTAATACCCACTAAAATATAGGTCCAATCCTGTACAGCTATAGCTGAAATGAATAAACTATTTATCATAACCGTACTTTTTATCAAGTTTATTCATTAGGCGAACGTAAACGAAAATGATGACAACAAACACATACATAGAACCTTGTTGGGCAAACCAAAATCCTAGTTTGAAACCTCCAATTTTTATAGCATTTAATTCATCTTTAAAAATAATACCCGCACCGTAGGATACTAAAAACCAAATAGCGAGTAACAATAAAACATAGCGAATGTTTTCTTTCCAATAGGCTTTTGCCTTACTTTTAGTCATAATTTATTTAGGTTAGTTGATTTGCTAATATATAATGTGTATTAACAATTTTACACAAAACTTATACAAAAATTTTAATTTTCATATAATTTTAACGCCAATTATACATTATCTTAAATTAATTTAAGGATTTATGCTATCCTAAATTTGTATGCAATAAATTAAGGTTTCAAAGAAGCAATCTATTATTAAATAATCTTTAACTCTTTAAATAATTTTATTTATATTAGAAAAAACATCTTATTTTTAATAAAAATTAATGTTTAAAAATTTAAGATTTTTTTATCTTTTATTTAGACTTATTATAAATTTAGTTACTAAAAGCATGTTTTTTTAAAACATGATATTTGTAAGGTTTTGAATTTTATCATTTTGGTATTTTTGAGCCTGTAAAACTAAAAGAATCAACCAACTTGAATCTAAAAAGAAAAGAAATATTCCCTAACAAAAAGTCTAAATGGCGTCCTGTTGCTGTAGTTATGATTGGCTCTCTTATTGGCTTAGGTTTATTTATGGCAAAAGAAGCCTCTTTAGTTTCTTATATGTCTAACGATCCTCAGGCATGCGTTAACTGTCATGTAATGACTCCAATGTATAATAGTTGGATGCATAGTTCACACAGAGAATATGCTAATTGTAATGACTGCCATGTACCACACAATAATGTAGCTAATAAATATTTTTTTAAAGCAAAAGATGGTTTATTTCATGCATCAGTTTTTACAGCAAGAATGGAGCCCGAGGTTATGTTTATGAGAGAAGCTTCTCAAGAAGTAGTACAAAATAACTGTATACGTTGCCATGTACAACAAGTTACACAAACTAAATATGATGGATGGATAGAAGGCCATAAAGAAAATAGAACCGAAAGACAATGTTGGGAATGTCATCAAGAAATACCACATGGTACTGTTCATGGTATTTCTACTATAAGAAACAACATTGCTCCTATTCCTACAGACACTTTAACCACGGTTATTCCTAAATGGTTAAACAATCAAATAAAAGAAAAAAACTAATTAACAAGACCTGCAAACTTTAATCAGATGAAAAACAAAGTATTATTTATAGTAACTATAATTGTAGTTTTCCTTTTAGGGTTATTAGCCTCTAGTATTGTAAATAGAAAAAATGAAGCTAAATATAAATATGTTCCACAAGTAGAAATTAGCGAAAATGAACCCAGAAATGAAGAATGGGGGAAAAATTTTCCTGCAGAATACCAATCATTTTTACAAACTGAACAAGGCGACTTCACCTCATTTCAAGGCGGTAGTTCTATGCGAGACATGCTAGAAGAAGACACTCGTTTAGTAGTACTTTGGGCTGGTTATGGTTTTTCTAAAGATTACAGCCAAGGACGCGGACATCAACACGCCATTGAAGATATTCATAACACTCTTAGAACGGGAGGGCCTAAAGGAGAAGGTGATGGCCCTATGCCTGCTACTTGTTGGACATGTAAAAGTCCTGATGTACCTAGGTTAATGAATGAAATTGGTATTGCAGAATTTTACAGTGGTAAATGGGCAGATAAAGGTGAAGAAATAGTTAACCCTATAGGTTGTGCAGATTGTCATGATTCTAAAACCATGAAACTTACCATTACTCGTCCTGCTTTAGTTGAAGCTTTTGAAGCTATGGGCAAAGACATTAATAAAGCAACACACCAAGAAATGCGATCTTTGGTTTGTGCACAATGCCATGTAGAGTACTATTTTAATAAAAACTTACCAGGAAAAGAAGGTATACCTTATTTAACATTACCTTGGAAAAATGGTATGTCTGTTGAAGCTATGGAGAAGTATTATGATGATATGGACTTTAAAGATTGGACTCACAAATTAAGTAGAGCTCCAATGCTTAAAGCCCAACACCCGGGTTATGAAACCTATTTAACTGGCGTACATGCAGATAGAGGTGTTTCTTGTGCAGATTGCCATATGCCTTATAAAAGTGAAGGCGGACAAAAATTTACAGACCACCACATACAATCGCCTCTTAATAATGTAGCTAACTCTTGCCAAGTGTGTCATCGTGAAGAAGCCGAAAAATTAAGAGCTAATGTGTATGAGCGTCAACAAAAAGCAACCGAAAGCAGATTAAAACTAGAAGATGCACTTGTTAAAATGCATGTTGAAGCTAAAAAATGTTGGGATTTAGGTGCTACTGAAGAGCAAATGAAAGATATTTTAATGGATATACGCCATGCGCAATGGCGTTGGGATTATGCTGCTGCTTCACACGGGGCTACATTTCACTCTCCTGTAGAAATTGCACGTGTTTTAAATGGTGGTTTAGATAAAGCTACAGAAGGTAGAGTAAAATTAGCGCGTTTATTAGCAGAATTAGGTCATAATAAACCTGTTGAAATGCCAGACCTTTCTACTAAAGAAAAAGCACAAGAATATATTGGCTTAGATATGGAAAAACTAACTAAGGAAAAAGAAGAGTTTAAAGAAAACCTTTTACCTAAATGGTTAGAAGCTGCCAAAAAACGCGAAGCAACTTACGGAACTAACAAAGTTTCTGTAGCAAAATAACATAAAAATTTAATAACTAGTTAATAGTAAAAACTCTGCTTGAGTTAATAAAGATAATCTTTGGAGCACACCATACTTCAAAGATTATCTTTTTTCAAATAAAAATTTATGAACAAATTATATAAATTCTTTTCATCATCTACTTTAGCTTTAATCTTGCTATTAGTTTTTGCTATAGCTATGGCTGTAGCTACGTTTGTTGAAAACGATTATGGAACAGCAGTTGCATGGGCTAGTATTTATGATGCTTGGTGGTTTGAAATTGTTATGGTTGGCTTAACAATTTGTTTTATATTCAATATTGTTAAATACAAACTTTTTAGACAAGAAAAGTGGCCTATATTTTTATTTCATGTAGCATTTATAATTATTGTGCTTGGTGCAGGAATTACAAGATATACCTCTTATAGCGGTATTATGAGAATTAGAGAAGGTGCTTCTTCTAACATCATAATATCAGACACCAAACTACTAACAGCAACTATTACAGATGGTAAAAACGAAAAAACCATTCATAAAAAATTTAGTTTTTCTCCGTTACAGAATAATCATTTTGAAATAAACACTAATTTTCATGGGAAAAAAATTAGCATAACGTTTAATGATTATATTGCTGATGCTGCTCCAGAAGTGGTTACCGATAGTATTAACGGAACCCCTCTCTTAGAAATGGTTGCTACCTCTGGAAACGGACGAAATACACTCTATTTACAAAAAGGAGAAATTGAACGTATTGGCTTGCACCAACACGAAGTTGGTTTTGAATCTGATAAGGATAATATTATTAATATTTATGAAGAAAATGGATTATTTAAAATTAAATCACCTCATGATATTGACTTTTTTATAATGGCCAGTCAACAAGCTGGTAAAATAAAACAAGACACACTGCAAAATATTGTGTTACGAACACTGTTTCGCTCTGGTGATTTTTCATTTGTTCCAACGGCTTATCATCCATATGGAAAGTTTAAGTTAAAAAGTTCTGCTACATCTAAAACTGATAACGATAAAACTTTAGATGATGCCTTAATTGTTAATGTAAAAGTAGATAACCAACCCACACAAGAAACCAATCTTTTATACCGTGAAGGCTTTTTACCTATAAAACACGTAGGAGAATTTAATGATAATTTACAAGTTATTTTATCATATGGGTCTGGAGCAATTCAAACACCTTTTTCTTTAAAATTGAATGATTTCCAGTTAGAACGGTACCCGGGGTCTTCTAGTCCATCGACATATGCCAGTGAAGTAATGATTTTAGATGAAGACCAGCAAATACCTTATAGAATATATATGAACAATGTACTAGATTACAAGGGATACAGATTTTTTCAAGCTAGTTATGATACTGATGAAAAAGGCACTGTTTTATCTGTAAACCACGATAGTTTAGGTACATGGACAACTTATATTGGGTACTTTTTAATGGGTATAGGCATGCTTTTTACTCTCTTTGGCAAAACATCACGTTTTCAAATTATAAATAGGAAATTAAAAAAGTTGAAAAAACATACAACTATTTTTATTGCTGCACTAATTTCTGTTATTAGTCAAAAATCTCATGCTACAATAATTCAAGATAGTGTTCCAAAAATATCAATAGAAACACTAGTACAATCGCAACAAATTAATGAACAACAAGCTGAACTTTTTGGACGTTTGTTAGTTCAAGATTTAGACGGACGTATAAAACCAATAAACACACTCGCCTCTGAATGTATCAGGAAAGTTTCAAGAAAAGCGTATTTTAAATACCCTTCAAATAAAAAAACATTAAAGTTAAATGTTAACCAAGTATTTTTAGGAATGCATATGGCTCCACAAGTATGGCAACGCATTCCTATTATTAAAGCAGATACTGATAAAACAGGAGACTTACTTAATAATTTAGAAGTGGGTAAAAACGGTTTATATGCTTTTGTTGACTTTTTAAAAAGTGATGGTAGCTACATACTTTCTGAAGCTGCCGAAACCGCAAATAAAAAGAAACCTTCTGAACGGAATGAATTTGATAAAGAAGTTTTGAAAATTGATGAACGCTTTAATATACTTTATAACTTGTTTACGGGTAATTATCTTAAAATTTTCCCTAATAAAGAAGATACTAATAACACATGGCACAGTTACACTCATAACTTTAACGATTTTACAGAAGAAGATGGCCGTTTTGCAAAAACTATTCTGCCTGCATATTTTAATGATTTAAGTCAAAGACAATATAATGAAGCGTTTAAAAAACTTAATTATCTAAAAAAATATCAAGAGGTTATTAGTGCTAGTATCATCCCTTCTTCCGAACGTATTGAAGCCGAATTATGGTATAACAAAGCCAATATAAATTTTTGGTTGTTTCAAGTGTTTTTTACAATTGGCTTTCTGCTTTTAATAGTTTCTATTATTAAAATGTTTACGTTAAATAAAGCAATAAATATTATTTGGAATGTATTAATTTTACTTACATTAACTTCGTTTTTATTATTCACTTTTAACATTATTCTACGTTGGTATGTTGCGCAACACGCACCTTGGAGTAATGGCTATGAAATGCTTGTTTTTGTTGCTTGGTGTCTTTTACTAAGTGGACTAATAACATTTAGAAAATCAGACTTCTCGCTACCATTGGCTACGCTTTTTTCTGGTGCGTTACTTTTTGTAAGTTATTTAGATTGGTTAAATCCTGAAATTACAAACCTAATGCCCGTATTAAAATCGTATTGGTTAAAAATACATGTAGCTACCATTGTTAGCAGTTATGCACCTTTAGGGCTATCGGCTGTTTTAGGTATTATGGCATTATTACTTATGCTATTTAGAACTAAAAAGACAAAAACAATAATAGATTTAAAAATAAAGGAACTCACTTATATTAATGAGCTTTCTATGACTATTGGTCTATTTACACTAGCTGTAGGTACTTTTTTAGGTGGTGTATGGGCTAATGAAAGTTGGGGACGTTATTGGGCTTGGGATCCCAAGGAAACTTGGGCATTAATTAGTATTATTATTTACGCTATTGTATTGCATTTACGTTTTGTGCCTAAACTAAACAACTTTTACGTTTTAAATGTGGCTAGTATGTTTGCTTTTTGGTCTATTGTCATGACTTCTTTTGGTGTAAACTACTACTTATCTGGGCTCCATAGTTATGCCGCAGGAGACTCTGTACCTGTACCAAAGTTTGTATATGTTATATTTTTTAGCATGATATTAATTACAATATTAGTAGCTTTAAAACGCAAAAAACATCAAGCTGTTAAATAACTACAAATGATTAACTTAAAAAAATACAGCCTTTTAGCTTTGGGGTATTTTTTTCTTATAGCCTTATTAGGAGTACTACTTCGTAGTTTTAGTGTATCAAATTTTAACTTTAACTATAAATATGTGGTTCATACACATTCACATATAGCGCTTCTAGGATGGGTGTATACTGCTTTAATGATATTAATTTATAAATTATATCTAAATAACATTAGTATTAGCAAAAAATTCAAGCGTTTGTTTTGGGTTACCCAAATTACTATTTTAGGTATGCTTCTATCATTTCCTTTTACTGGGTATGCTTTCTTTTCTATATTATTTTCTACATTGTTTTTGGTAGCTTCTTATGCATTCTGCCATATGGTTTTTAAGCATACACCGCTAAAAATGAAACAAACTAATTCATATAAATGTGTTCAAATTGGTTTATGGTATATGGTCATATCTAGCCTTGGTCCTTTAGCGTTAGGTATTATTATGAGTACTATGGGTAGTGCCTCTAGTTGGTATAGAAATGCTATTTACTTTTACTTGCACTTTCAGTATAACGGTTGGTTTATTATGGCTCTTTTTGGTATTTTGTTTTACACGCTAAAGCAAAACAACATTCAGGTTTCAAATAATACTTTTAAACGTTTCTTTGTATTAATGAATATTGGAGTAGTATTAACTTTAGCAATTTCAATACTCTGGATGAAAGTCCACACTTATATCAATATTATAGCTGGTATTGGAGCGCTTTTTCAAATATTAGCATTTGGTATTTTAGTAAAAAGAATCATTACCCTAAACCATCAAATTAAACATTCATTTTCAAAAAACTACCTAAGCATACTTAAAATTGTTTTAATATTCTTTAGCATTAAACTTTTATTACAATTTACTGGAACTTTACCTTCTATATCAAGTACCATCGCTTCAAATATTCACTTAATAATTGGATATTTACATTGGATTTTCTTAGGTGTATGCAGCTTTCTATTATTAGGTTTTCTAAATTATTTTAAGTTTATTCAATTAACAAAAGGCTGTCTTAACTTCTATCTTTTAGGATTTTTATTAATGGAATTTGTAATCTTATACAACGGAATAGCCATTTGGAAAAACCTATATTTACCTGAAAAACAACCTTACTTTATACTAGCCTGCAGTGTAATTTTTTTATTTGCTTTAATGTATATATTCTTACTTCAGTTTAATACTAAAAAAATAAATAAACTAAAGAAAACGTAATAGTTAAAAACTTTATACAAAAACTTAAAAAAACCTGATATTAGTTAGCTTTTATCATTTATATCGGCATTAATTTTAGCATCTTAATCATTGCTTAAAAAAACCAGAATGAACACTACAATTAAACTTTTAACAGGTCTTCTTGTAATATTTACAGTAGCTTGTAACAAAACCCATAAAACAACAAGCCAAAACCACACAGAGGAACATCACTGGAGTTACCAAGGTGAAACCGCTCCTATTCATTGGGCCGAAATTGAAAAGAATTCTGATTGTGATGGAAATTACCAATCACCTATAAATATTATACACAAGGATGTAGATTCAGTAAAAATTAACGATGATTTAAAAATACTTTATACACCCGCTACTTTAATAAGTGAAGTTGAAAACAACGGACATTCTATTCAATTTGATTTTGAAGCTGGAGACTCCATAAATTACAAAGGAAAAACCTTTTACTTAAAACAAATTCATTTTCATGAACCTTCAGAACACAGAATTAACGGTATAATTTACCCTATTGAAATGCACTTAGTTCATGTAAGTAAAAAAGGGGAAATTACTGTTTTAGGCGTTTTAGGTGAAGAAGGCGAAGAAAGCCAATTGTTTGAGTTTTTTGAAAGTTTTTTACCGCTTAAAAATGGCGCTGTTAAAGAAATACATCAAAAAATTGATTTATCAAGTTTGTTTTTAGAAGACAAACATTATTACTCATACGATGGCTCTTTAACTACACCTCCATGTACTGAAAATGTGAATTGGATTGTGTTTAAAGAACCTATTATTTTATCGGTTGATGAAGTATTAAAACTTAAAAATAATATGCCTGTAAACAACTACCGTAATGAGCAAGCTTTAAACGGTAGAGTGGTTAATTATCACTATTAAACAATTAAAATATATGAATTATAAAGCCATAATTTTTGATTTAGATGGCACTTTGGTAAATTCTATACAAGATATAGCAGATGCCATGAACACAGTACTTAAAAAGCGTCATTACCCTACTCATAATTATGAAACCTACAAACTATTTGTTGGTAGTGGTATTAGAAGTTTGGTAATTAATGCTTTACCCAACAAAAACCCAAATGAGGCAGAAGTAGATGAATGCCTCTCTGAAATGATGCGGGTTTATAGCAACCATTGTACCATTAAAACACATGCTTACAACGGCATTTTAGAGTTATTAGACATTTTAAACTCAAAAAACTTAAAATTGAATATATTCTCTAATAAAGATGAAACTTTAACCAAAAAAGTAGCAAATGCTATTTTACCAAAATATTTTCATCAGGTTTTAGGGTTAACCACCGAAGCGTTAAAAAAACCAAATCCTGCTAAGGCTTTAAACTTAATTAATAATTTAGGCTTAAAGCCAGAAGAGGTCATATTTGTAGGCGATTCTAATATTGATATTCAAACCGCTAAAAACGCCAATATGCTAGCTGTTGGTGTTAGCTGGGGTTTTAGAGACAAACAAGAACTAACCAATGAAGGTGCCGATTATATTTTAGATAAACCTATAGAATTGCTTGATATATTATAACCCTTTTAAATAAGCTAAAACATTTGCTTCTATACGTTCTTGAATATTTGAAACATCGGCTTTTACAAAAGTTTCTCCGGTAATATTTTCATAAAGTTCTATGTAACGTTCTGAAACCGTTTCTATGTACTCATCACTCATAAAAGGTACGGTTTGTCCTTCTAAACCTTGAAAGTTATTAGAGATTAACCATTGACGAACAAACTCTTTACTCAACTGTTTTTGAGGCTCGCCTTTTTCTTGTCGTTCTTCATACCCCTCAGCATAAAAATAACGCGAAGAATCTGGGGTATGAATTTCATCTATCAATACTATTTTTCCGTCTTTAGTTTTACCAAATTCATATTTGGTATCTACTAAAATTAAACCTCTGGAAGCTGCAATTTCAGACCCACGCTTAAATAGTTTGCGTGTATAATCTTCTAGAACAACATAATCATCTTCTGAAACAATACCGCGTTTTAAAATATCTTCTCGTGAAATATCTTCGTCATGATCGCCCATTTCTGCTTTTGTAGCTGGTGTTATAATGGGTTCTGGGAAGGCATCATTTTCTTTCATACCTTCTGGCATTGGTACGCCACAAAGCATGCGTTTACCTGCTTTATACTCTCTTGCTGCGTGACCAGACATGTACCCACGAATTACCATTTCTACTTTAAAAGGTTCGCATAAATGCCCTACAGCTACATTAGGATCTGGTGTGGCTGTTAACCAATTAGGAACTAAATCTTCAGTAGCTGCCATCATTTTGGTAGCTATTTGGTTTAGTATTTGTCCTTTATAAGGAATTCCTTTAGGCATTACTACATCAAAAGCCGATAACCTATCGGTAGCAATCATTACTAATTGCTCATTATTTATGTTATAAACTTCTCGTACTTTTCCTTTATAAACACTTTTTTGTTTTGGGAAATTAAAGTTGGTATCTATTATTGTGTTACTCATTGTTTATTGCTTTTTGCTATGTGCTTTTAGCTTCTAGCACTGTAATTTTTTATTTTTAACGAAACCCTAGCCCCGATTGAGGCATTTGTTGAAGCTCTTTTTGTGTTGTTGCACCTATGCAACACAAAAAAGCGACTGCCGAAAGCGGGAAATAGCTTCTTAACAAACTACTCTCTGTTTTCTATACTTTTGTAGGCTTCTATTACTTTTTTAACAAGTTTATGACGAATTACATCTTTATCATCTAAAAATATAATGCCTACGCCTTCTACATTTTTAAGGATTAAAAGGGCTTCTTTTAAACCTGATATGGTGCGCCGTGGCAAATCTATTTGCCCAGGATCTCCTGTTAATAAAAATTTGGCGTTTTTACCCATACGTGTTAAAAACATTTTCATTTGGGCGTGGGTAGTGTTTTGTCCTTCATCTAAAATAACAAATGCATTATCTAAAGTTCTACCTCGCATAAAAGCTAATGGCGCTATTTGTATGGTACCATTTTCTATATAATGCGCCAATTTTTCTGGTGCAATCATATCTCTTAAAGCGTCATATAAGGGTTGCATGTAAGGGTCTAACTTTTCTTTTAAATCGCCTGGTAAAAACCCAAGATTTTCTCCTGCTTCTACAGCGGGACGCGTTAAAATAATGCGTTTTACTTCTTTATTTTTTAATGCTTGTACCGCTAATGCAACACCTGTATAGGTTTTACCTGTTCCTGCCGGACCTATGGCAAAAACCATATCGTTTTTACGCATGCTTTCTACTAACCTACGCTGATTTACTGTTTGTGCTTTTATTATTTTACCGCCTACACCATGAACAATGACTTCGCCACTTTGTTTAGACGTGCTATATTCTTCGCTATTTACACTTGTTAAAACACGTTCTATAGCATTTTCATCTAGTTTATTATACTTTGCATAATGCTTTAAAAGCATGGTGAGTCTCCTATCAAATTCTTCTAAAAGTTCTTCATCACCAAAGGCTTTTATTTTATTGCCTCTGGCTACAATTTTAAGTTTAGGAAAGTACTTTTTTAAAAGCTCAATATTAACATTGTGTGCTCCAAAAAATTCTTTTGGAGTGATTTCTTCAAGTTCAAAAATTAATTCATTCAAAGGCGTAGATTATTTTAATTACTTATGAAATTATATTTAATCAGATAAAATGATTTGCTTAGTTTTGTAAAACTCAAAAATAAGCAAATTTGAGTGACCTAACGCTAAAAACATATCAACAATTTTGTCTATGGCAATTATTACTTTAACAACCGATTTTGGGGAAAAAGATTACTTTGCTGGCGCTATAAAAGGCGCTATTTATAGTGAACTACCTAATATTGAAATTGTTGATATCTCACATACTGTATCGCCTTTTAATATTTTAGAGGCGGCCTATATTATACAGAATGCGTATAGTAGTTTTCCTAAAGGTACCATTCATGTTATTGGTATTGATTCTGAATTAAATCAGGAAAACAAACACATTGCTATGAAGCTAGACGACCATTATTTTATTTGCGCCAATAATGGTATTATGAGTATGATTTGTTCTGAAATAGCTCCAGAAAAAATTGTAGAAATAAACATACATGATAAAATTCAAACTAGTTTTCCTGTTTTAGATGTTTTTGTTAAAGTAGCTTGCCATATTGCAAGAGGTGGTACCCTAGAGGTTATTGGTAAAACCATTAATGAAATTAAGCCCATAAAAAATATTCTACCTTATGTTAATGATGAAAAAAACCAAATAATGGGCAAGATTATTTATGTTGATAATTATGGTAATGTGGTAACTAATATTAAAAAGAGTTTTTTTGAAACCATACAAAAAGGACGTGCTTTTGAAATTTATGCTAGAAATTATAAGTTTAATACCATTTATAAAAAATATAGCGATATTGTAAATTTTGAAATACCCGAAGGTAAAAGAAATGATGAAGGCAAAGGCTTGGTGGTTTTTAACTCTGGAAACTTTTTAGAAATTGCAGTTTACAAAAGTAATTCTGCCACTGTAGGAAGTGCTAGTAGTTTAATGGGATTAGGACTTATGGATACCGTTAGCGTTAAATTTATTAATGAATAATTTATGCTTGTTAGAATTGTAAAAATGGGATTTCATGAAATGCATATTGATACATTTCTATCAAATTTTAATGCTAATAAAAAACAAATTAGAAACTTTAAGGGTTGTAAATTTTTAGAACTTTACAGAGATAAAAATAATCCAAATATATTTTTCACTTACAGTTATTGGGAAACTGAAAACGATTTGGAACAATACAGGCAGTCTGAATTATTTAAAAATGTCTGGAACAAAACCAAAGTACTTTTTAACATAAAACCAGAAGCTTGGAGTGTTGATAAACTAGAAACTTTAAAATAAATGTTAGCAATTTTAAGAAAAGAAATAAATTCCTTTTTTGCCTCACCCATTGGGTACTTAGTAATAGCTATTTTTCTATTACTAAATGGCTTGTTTTTATGGCTTTTTAAAGGCGAGTTTAACATTTTAGATTATGGATTTGCAGATTTATCATCGTTCTTTTTATTAGCACCATGGATACTTATTTTTCTTATTCCTGCCGTAACCATGCGCAGCTTTTCTGACGAAAAAAAACAAGGCACTTTAGAGTTACTTTTAACCAAACCCATATCTCATTTAAAAATAGTTTTAGGTAAATATTTTGGTGCATTTATACTCATTATTATAGCATTAACACCAACACTACTCTATGTTTATACCGTTTATCAATTAGGAAACCCTGTTGGAAATTTAGATGTTGGTAGCACACTAGGGTCTTATTTTGGTTTGTTGTTTTTAGCTGCTGCCTATACCGCTATTGGGGTGTTTAGCTCTACCCTATCAGATAATCAAATTGTGGCGTTTATTATTGCTGTGTTTTTATGTTTTCTGTTCTACATTGGTTTTGAAGGTATTGCCGATTTTACATCTAGCAATTTTATTGAACAATTAGGCATGAGTTACCACTTTAAAAGTATGGGACGAGGCGTGTTAGATACTACCAATATTATTTACTTTTTAAGTGTTACCATTTTCTTTATTGTACTTACTGTTATTGCTATTAAAAATGAAACTTTTAAGAAAAAACACCTGTCACAAATAACTACTGCTTTTGTTGTGTTAATAGGACTAAATATTGTTTCTAATTCTATACACAAACGTTTTGATTTAACAAAAGACAAACGCTACACTTTAAGCAAATCTGCTATAAACATCATAAAAGACATAGAGTCTCCTATTACTATTGATGTGTTTTTAGAAGGTGAAGATTTTCCTTCAGAATTTAGGCGCCTACAAGCTGAAACCAAACAACTACTAGAAGAGTTTTCTAATGTAAATGACAATATTGTTTTTAGTTTTATCAATCCGTTAGAAGACGAAGCTACTAAAGATAGAAACATTAAACAACTCAACAATCGTGGTTTAACCCCCATGCAATTAAGCGTTACAGAAAGTGGTAAGTCATCACAAGCTGTAATATTTCCATGGGCATTAGCAAGTTTTAATGAGCAAACAGTTGCCATTCCGCTTATAAAAAATAAAATTGGAGCCACACAACAAGAGTTAGTAAGTAATTCTGTTCAGCACTTAGAATACGCCTTTGCTGATGGTTTTAGCAAACTCACCAAACCCAAACGCCGAAAAATAGCAGTTTTAAAAGGCAATCAACAACTAGACGATATTTACATTGCAGATTTTCTTAAAAAATTAGGTGAATACTATTTTATTGCACCTTTTACCCTAGATAGTGTATCTAATAATGCTCAAAAAACTTTAGAAGATTTAAAGGATTTTGATTTAATTATTTCGGCAAAACCTACCCAACCATTTACAGAAGAAGAAAAATTAGTTTTAGACCAATTTACCATGAATGGTGGTAAAAGTCTCTGGTTAATAGATGCCGTAGCTATTGAAAAAGATAGTTTGTATAACGAAGCTGGTAAAAATTATGCCATTTCTAGAGATTTAAATTTAACCGATTTCTTTTTTAAATACGGTGTGCGCATAAATCCAAATATTGTTAGTTCCCTCTACTCTGCCCCAATAACATTGGCTATTGGCGAAGGTAGTAATTCGCAATTTCAGCATTTACAATGGCCTTATTCACCTTTAGCCGGTTCTAGCAGTAAGCACCCTATTGTAAACAACTTAAATCTTGTAAAATTTGACTTTGCTAACCAAATAGACACCTTAAAGAACGCATTAAAAAAGACTATCCTTTTAGAATCTGCGCCACTTACTAAATTAGAAGGAACCCCGCGCGAAATTAGTTTAGATTTAGTTACTAAACCACAAGACCCTAAATTGTTTAATAAAGGCAACCAAACATTGGCTGTTCTTTTAGAAGGTGAGTTTACCTCTGTGTATCATAATCTAATTAAACCCATAAAATTATCAACAATAAAAGACCAAAGTACACCAACCAAAATGATAATTATTGCCGATGGCGATGTTATTAAAAATGATGTGCTTAAAAACAAACCACAAGAATTAGGTTTTGATAGATGGACCGGACAAACTTACGGTAACAAAGAATTTTTACTTAATGCCGTAAATTATTTACTAGATGATGACGGACTTATAAACATTCGTTCTAAAGAAATAGCCGTAGCTTTCTTAAATCAGCAAAAAATAGCTTCAGAAAAAACCAAGTGGCAACTCGTAAACATCTTATTACCACTGGTATTACTAGGTATTTTTGGATTTATCTTTAATTTTATTAGAAAGAAAAAATACGCTTCTTAAATGTTAATAAGTTTGTTTCGGTTATTTATCTGTATCGAATATATTTGTAGATAGCATTTTATTCAAAAAAATTAAATTCATTAACATACATGAAATTTATAGTATCTAGCACGTATTTATTGAAACAGCTGCAGGTTTTAGGTGGCGTTATAAATAATTCTAATACCTTACCTATTTTAGATAATTTTTTATTTGAATTAGATAACAGTACACTTACTGTTTCGGCAAGTGATTTAGAAACCACCATGTCTTCTACCCTTGATGTAGAAAGTGATAGTACCGGAAGCGTTGCTATTCCTGCGCGTTTGTTACTTGATACTTTAAAAACCTTCCCAGAGCAACCTTTAACATTTGTTATAGAAGATAACAACACTGTAGAAATTAGCTCTAACCACGGTAAATATGCCCTAGCTTACGCCGATGGAAACGAATTTCCTAAAGCCGTAGCCTTAGAAGACCCTAGTAAAACCGTTGTTACTGGAGATGTTTTAGCAACAGCCATAAGCAAAACAATTTTTGCTGCTGGAAATGACGATTTACGCCCTGTAATGAGTGGTGTATTTTTTCAGTTTTCACAACAAGGACTAACATTTGTAGCAACCGATGCTCATAAATTAGTAAAATACACTAGAGAAGATATACAAGCAAATCAGGTTGCAGAATTTATTATGCCTAAAAAACCTTTAAATCTTTTAAAAGGTATTTTAGCTGCTAGTGAAGATGAAGTTGTTATTGAATATAATGAATCTAATGCTAAATTTACATTTGAAAATTCTGTTTTAATCTGTAGGCTTATTGATGGTAAATACCCCAACTATGAGGCGGTAATACCTAAAGAAAACCCTAATAAATTGGTGATAGACAGAACGCAATTTTTAAACTCTGTAAAACGTGTTAGCATTTTCTCTAACAAAACAACCCACCAAATACGTTTAAAAATTGCAGGTGCCGAGTTAAATATTTCTGCCGAAGATGTAGATTACAGCAATAAAGCCGAAGAGCGTTTAACTTGTGATTACCAAGGTGACGATATGCAAATTGGGTTTAACTCGCGTTTTTTAACCGAAATGCTAAACAACCTTAGCTCTGATGAAGTACAACTAGAAATGAGCATGCCTAATAGAGCCGGTATTTTAACACCAATTGATGGTTTAGATGAAGGTGAGCAAGTTACTATGCTTGTAATGCCCGTAATGCTAAATTCTTAATACATATTCTGAAAGTTTAATAAATAACAAAAACCAAATTTTTAAATCCTGATATTTTCTATCAGGATTTTTTTATATCTACTAACAAATGTTTTATCTAAAAATCAATTAGATTTTTCAGTAAGAAAATTCTAGATTAGCTTATTAGTGGATATAAATTAATTGTGCTGAACTTGTTCCTGTATTGAAAAGGTTTATAGCCTTAATTATGTTTCATAATACCAACCACATATTTTAGCACTTTGGTTTTTGCCAACGTTCAATCCCAAAGCTCTAAAAACTAAAAGAACTTAAATTTCCCATCGCTCGAATTGAATATATTGACAAAAAGATTTAAGTTTGTCAAAAAATGACAAGTCTTATGAAAACCACATTTGGAGAATACATCCGGCTTTTACGAAACAAAAACGAATTAACCTTAACTCAACTTGCAGCCAAACTGGACTTGGATTCTGCAAATTTGAGCAAAATAGAGAATGGAAAAAGAGATTTCGATGAAAAACGCTTACCAAAACTTGCGAAAATCTTCAAGCTTAATCTAACGGAATTACGGAATGAATATGTAACTGACCAAATTGGAAAACATATTTACGAAACTAATTGTACGAAACAACTTTTACAAGTCGCAGAAGAAAAAGCAGAATATCGCAGAAAACTTAATAAAACACTACAAGCATAATAAAATATGAATATAGTATCATTCTTCGCAGGAGCTGGCGGACTCGATTTAGGATTTGAAAAAGCAGGATTTAATGTTATTTGGGCAAACGAATATGACAAAGATATTTGGGAAACTTATGAGAAAAATCATAAAAAAACGATACTCGACAGACGAAGTATAGTAAACATAGAGTCTGACGAAGTTCCCGAATGCGATGGAATAATTGGTGGACCACCTTGTCAAAGTTGGAGTGAAGCAGGTTCATTACGTGGAATAAATGACAAAAGAGGACAATTATTTTATGACTTTATCCGAATATTAGAAGCAAAACAGCCAAAATTCTTTCTTGCTGAAAATGTAAGTGGAATGTTATTAGAAAGACACAAAAAAGCTTTAAATAATATTAAGGAAATGTTTAAAAATGCTGGATATAGATTGTCCTTTAAGTTATTAAATGCTTCTGACTTTGATGTTCCCCAAGACCGAAAAAGAGTATTTTTTGTAGGTATTCGAGAAGACCTTGGTTTTGAATTTAAATTTCCTAAACCATTAAAAAAGAAAGTGACTCTTGAACAGGCAATAGCTGATTTAAAAGATTCTGTTGTTCCAGCAAAAGATGGAAATAAGACAAATAAAGAAAATTGTAAAATCCCAAATCACGAATATATGATTGGCGGATTCTCTTCAATGTTTATGTCAAGGAATAGAGTAAGAAGTTGGGACGAACAGTCATTCACTATTCAAGCAGGAGGAAGACACGCCCCTATTCATCCACAAGCACCAAAGATGAAATTTATTGAGCAAAATATTCGCGTTTTTGTTCCAGGTAAAGAGGATTTATATCGCAGATTAAGTGTTAGAGAGTGCGCAAGAATTCAAACTTTTCCAAATGACTTCATATTCTATTATAACAATATTTCAGCTGGATACAAAATGATTGGAAATGCAGTTCCTGTTAATCTTGCAAAACATATTGCCATAAGTATTAAGTCTCAGATTGAGAATGCAGAAAATGAACCAAAACGAGTTGTAAAGAAAAAATTGGAATTAGAAAATACTCTTTCATAAATTTATGGCAAGTCAAACAATTAACGGTAAGGCATTTGAATATGCATTGCTATTTGAATTTTATGAACGTTTAAAGACAATAACAAGCGTTTCAATAACTGAAAACGAACCTTATAAAACGGCTAAAGGATTTTTCGATGGTTTTAGCGAACCAGATCAAGATACTTTTAGAATTACCGCCAGTGCTTCAATTAATTTTCTAATTGACATTGAACCGAGATTATCGAATGGTATTAGCAAAGATGATATTTTAGTTTTGGAATTAGTTAGTGACCAAACTGGACAAACTGGAGATGTTCGTGATATTTTGATGATTCGTTCTCTACAAAAATGGGAAATTGGAATTTCAGCAAAGAATAATCATAGAGCAGTTAAACATTCAAGGTTATCAAATAAAATCAACTTTGGAGAAAAATGGTTAGGTGTTTCTTGTTCAGACAATTACTTCGAGGAAATTAACCCGGTTTTTACAATGCTTGCTGATTTGAGAGCAAAGGACAAAGCTACTAAATGGACTTCGATTGAAAATATGCACCAAGTAGTTTATATTCCAATTTTAGATGCTTTCCGTAAAGAATTACTTCGTTTAGATAAAGAAAACCCAAACATTGTAGCAGAAAATTTGGTACAATATTTAATTGGGAATAAGGATTTTTACAAGGTAATTAAAGGTAAAAAGAAAGTCGAGATTCAGGCTTACAATTTACACGGAACTTTGAATTTGCCTTTTGAAAAAGTAAAACCAAAAGCCAAAATTCCAAAATTAAAATTACCAACAAGATTAATCGAAGTTGTTTACCAAGAAAATTCAACAACAACATTGTTAGTTTCTTTGAATGAGGGTTGGCAGATTTCTTTTAGAATTCATAATGCGAGTTCAAGAGTTGAACCATCATTGAAATTTGACATAAATTTAGTAAGTGCTCCACACACTTTATTTACGAATCATATATTTGTGAATGGATAAGCCAACGCATAAAGTCATACTCATTTGCAAGTCTCTACAGTCAACATACAAACCAAAAATTGCAAAAAAGTATATTTTTGCTAATCCACAATAAAGAAAAAAAACACAGCAATGTGTAAAAATAATAGCGATTTAATCGCTAAAAAAAAGTAAGTAAATACAAAAAATTTAGTATTTATCAGAAAGGTTAGTGTGTTCTAATCCGCTACTATTCCTATACTAGCCCCAGTAAGTCTTACTACAAAATAACTTTAAGTCACTAACTTTTTTCATTAGCACGCTCCATTACTAAAAACGGCACATCTATACTAAATGCAAACGTTTCTAAGGCGTGTCTGGTAAATAATCGTTCTAAAAATGAGTGCTTTTCACTAATCATAGAAAGTAAATTAATGTTGTTATCTGTTAGGTATTTATGTACGGTATCAAACATGTCTTTGTAATTAACATCAATAAAGTCATGAAAAGCATTTGGGAAATATGCATCAAAAAATTCCATATTTTGCATTTGTTTTTGTGCTAAATGATGCTCATCGGCCACATGTAAAATATAAAGTTCAGATTTGCAGAACGCTACAAGCCATTTTAAAGTTTCTAATTCTTCAATTGTAAATATATTAATATGATTGGTAGTAAAAGCTATTTTTTTTAAGCTAGAAAACTTACACCCATCTGGAATTGCTAAAACAGGTACATTACAACGTTGCATAACTCTTGCTGTGTTACTTCCAAAAAGAACGCGTTTTAAACCAGAGGCTCCTTTAGTACCCATAACTATTAAATCTACCTGATGTTTTTTTGAAGTTTGATTTATAGAATCTATAAAATTATCATAATCTACTATAGAATGAAATTTATGATTGCTGTTTTTCTTTTTTATTTCTATACCAGAAATAATATTAGAAATTGATTTTTTTGCGGCATCAATTAAGGTTGAATATATTGTTGTTGAAGTTGATACAGACATCATATCATCTGAAATAAATGATGACGCCTTTTGAACATTTAAAACATAAAAATCACAAACTTCATTTTTAAACAATTCTGTTGCATATTTAATAGCGTTAATAGAATTTTTAGAAAAATCTGTAGGTAATAATATAGTTTTCATAACTTCAATATTTTGATGTTAAGTAAATTTAACATTAACAATCTCATAAAACTATGACAAATATCAGTTACACAACCGGTTACAAACTATAAAACTAAAAATTAGTAAAATAATATAAAGCATTGTATTTTCGGCACAATAAATGATTATTGAACCGTTATAACCATAAATATTACTAAATGGCTCGTTTTTTTTACCTACTTATTTTTTTGTGGTCTTTTACTATAAATGCGCAAAATACGGCTGTTTCACCCAATGAAAAGCTTGTTTATACGGCTTCGTACAATATGTCTGGAATTCTTACTGATATTGCACAAGTAACCATGGAAACTAGCAACGTACAAACATCAAAAGCAACACTTTTAAGATTAAAATGTACTGCCGCCACATATAGCAAATGGGATAATTTTTTTAGAATTAGAGATTTGTATGAAAGTTACGTTAGCCCTAAAACTTTAAAACCCTATTTATACAAACGAAACATTAATGAAGGTAGTTATTTTAAGGCCATGAAATACACTTATAGCCATAAAACTAGCACCATTAAATCTGTACAAACTAAAAAGAAAAATCATGTTGAAAACAAAGATTTCAAATTTAGCCTAGGTGCAAAAGACATTGTATCTACACTGTACAATATTAGGTTGGTTAATTTTGAAGGCATGAATAAAGGCAGTCAAAAAACACTTACTATTATTTTTGACCGAAAAGAAACCAAAGCCTACATTACTTATTTAGGAAAAGAAACCATTAACACTGATATTGGCACAAAAACTTGTTACAAAATATCTATAGGAAGTCAATCTAAAATTTTAGAAGGAAGCAACAATAATGTATTGTGGCTTACTGCAGATGCCAACAAAATAATAGTATATGGTAAATTTAAAATACCTGTTGGAAATGGTGAGTTAAAAATAAAATCTGCCTCTGGATTAAAAAATTAAACAAAATGAAAAAAGTATTTACCGTATTAGCACTAATAACTTCTTTTTTAGCTATTATTTTAGCTGTTTTACCTGTTTCTAATTTAGCCATAATTCCAGCTGTTTTAGCCCTCATTTTCGGACTTTTGGCATTTTATTATTCAAAAAAAACTGGACAAGTAAAAAAAATAATTCAGTTTACCTTCTTTTTAACTATCATGGCACTAGCCATTACCACTTACAAAGCTGTTTTTACAAAAACCGAAGTAGCTAATACCGATGATTTAGAAGCCACAGAAACTAAATCTCAAGAAGATGCTATAGAAGAACTGGAAGAGTTAGAAATTGATGACATTGAGATAGACGAATCTGAACTAGAAGATATAGAGTTATAACGCAATCATTTTCAGGGTTATTCGTATATTTGGCAAGACTAAAACTAGGATACTCAGTTTAGTATACTAGTACATCTGACACCAAAAACACAGAATTTACCAGATGAAAATCCTTTTCTTGCTTTCAGCGCTCTCATTAGTTGGTACTTGTGCTACACCCAAATACACAACTAAAATTAAAAACTTAAAAAATAATATTCAACTGGTAGATAGTACACATGTTGTAAAATACGCTAGTACAATTACTGCCAAAGAATTAAAAACTCACCTCTATACTTTTTCATCAGATGAGTTTGAAGGTAGAAAATCTGGTGAACCAGGTCATGTAAAAGCCGCCCATTTTTTAAAAACATATTACCAAAACGAAAACATACAATCTGCCTTTGGTAATAGTAATTATTTTCAAACCATTCCAGCAGAATTTTTATCTAATAACATTAAAAGTACCAACAATGTTTTAGCTTTTATTGAAGGCTCTGAAAAACCAGATGAAATAGTGGTTATTTCTGCACATTTAGATCATTTAGGAATTGAGGAAGACGGACAAATAAATAATGGTGCAGATGATGATGGCTCTGGAACGGTAGCGCTTATGGAAATAGCTCAAGCTTTTAACTTAGCAAAAAACAAAGGTTTAGGTCCCAAAAGAAGCATACTTTTTCTTCATTTTACTGCTGAAGAGATAGGAAAAAAAGGCTCTGAATACTATACTGAACACCCCGTTTTTCCGTTAGAAAACACCGTAGTAAACCTTAATATAGACATGATTGGAAGAGTTGATGATTTACATCAAGAGAATAAAGATTATATTTATTTAATTGGTTCTGATAGAATGAGTACAGAATTACACTACCTGTCGGAAAAGGTAAATAATGCCTACTTCAACATATATCTAGACTATAAATACAATTCATTAAGAGATAGAAATAATTATTACTTTAGGTCAGATCATTATAACTTTGCTGCAAATGGTGTTCCTGTAATTTTTTATTTTAATGGTGAACACGCCGATTACCACAAGCCTACCGATACTGCAGATAAGATAGACTACCCGCTTTTAAAAAGAAGAACACAACTAGTCTTTGCTACGGCATGGCAAATAGCCAATCAGGAACAAAGAGTTCTATTAGATGAAAATAATAAACTATTAAATTAAATAAATAACTTTTTTGTAATATTACATTAATAAATAAACAATATGCGGAAATTAACGTTACTACTAATAGCATCATGTTTAATAGTGGCATGTAGCTCTTCAAAAAACAAAGAAAACAAAGAAGCAAACCCTGTAGATTATGCAAAAACTATAACTGCTAATGAGTTAAAAGATATGCTTTACACCTACGCATCTGACGACTATGAAGGCAGAAAAACAGGTGAACCTGGACAAAAAAAAGCCATTGAATTTATAAAAGAGCACTATATAGCTAATAAAATACCTTCTCCAATTGCTGAAGGCGATTATTTTCAAGAAATACCTGAATCTTTTTTTAATGGTCATGCAAATGCTGCTTCTGAAAATGTTTTAGCATACATTAAAGGTTCTGAAAAACCCGATGAAATTATAGTTATTTCTGCACACTTAGATCATATTGGGGTAAACACAAATGGAGAAATAAATAATGGAGCTGATGATGATGGCTCTGGCACAGTAGCTGTTTTAGAAATAGCAGAAGCTTTTAAAACAGCGGCCGATAATGGTCACGGACCAAAACGTTCTATTTTATTTTTACACGTAACAGGAGAAGAAATAGGTCTTTACGGTTCTAAATATTACACCGATGTTGACCCTATTTTTCCTTTAGAAAATACTGTTGCAGATTTAAATATTGACATGATTGGACGCGTAGATTCCAAACATGAAAATAACCCTAATTACTTATATTTAATTGGGTCTGATAAATTGAGTAAAGAACTACATGACTTGTCTGAGGCCGTTAATAAACAATATATCAATATGACGTTTGATTATACGTATAACGCTATTAATGACCCTAACCGTTTTTATTACAGATCTGACCACTACAATTTTGCAAAAAACAACATACCAGTTATCTTCTATTTTAATGGTACACATGCAGATTATCATAAACCAACCGATACGCCAGATAAAATTGAATATGAACTTTTAGAAACTAGAACACGCCTCATTTTTTACACGGCATGGGAATTGGCTAATAGAGAAGAACGTATTAAATTAGATTAGAAAAATAGGATCAATCTCAAAAGTTGGGTCTAAAGAGAAAAATAATTTTCTTTGTGCTTTAAATTATATTGATGAATAAAGACACTGAGTTATCCTTGTTAAGTTTAATATTACCAGAAGGAATATTAGAGTATTTTGATATTGTTGGATTCGATAAGAAGCCTATAAAGCATGTTTTATATGAGAACCGTCTAACGATATATTTGGAGGAGAAAAAACAAATACCATCTAAGTACAAGGATTGCAAGTATAAAGCCAGTGGCTTCATGGAGCCTCGAATAATCGAGGATTATCCCGTTCGAGACAATCTACTATCATTAAATCTTAAACGAAGGCGTTGGGACGTTCTACTTGATAAAAAGAGGATTAAAGTAAGTCGTGAATGGGATGAATTTATTGCACAGGGAACTCGAATATCAAAAGAGTTTGCTGCTTTTTTAAAAGAAATCGACTGATAATACTGCTCTGAGCAGCCAACAACTTGGGCACCAGTATGGTATGTCCGGAAAAAGGCTTCAAAGACATTATAAGGATCACTTAAGTGATTTTAAGCAATGGGAGCATAAGAGTCATGCTAAACAGTGGCTTGTTTTCCCTGAAAACTTAGGTTCTTATTTATCCATTGATGAGACAGCGCTGTCCAAGGGAGAGCTCTATACCATCATTACCAATAAGAAGGCCAAAGGAAAGAAAGGGGCTTTAGTTGGGATATTCCACGGAACTAAAGTGGAGCCTATTATCGAACAACTCTTGAAGATCCCAGCAAAGAAGCGTGCTAAAGTGAAAGAGATTACCTTAGACATGGCTAATTCTATGAAAACAATCTCCACTAAATGTTTCCCGAAAGCCATCCAAGTAACAGACAGGTTCCATGTACAGAAGCTGGCAATAGAGGCGCTCCAAGATCTTCGTATCAAATACCGATGGGAAGCTTTGGATCAAGAAAATGAACAGATAAAGCTATCTAGAGCTGCCGACAAAGAATTTAAACCTGTAACTTTTTCTAATGGTGATAGCTCAAAACAACTCCTGGCCAGGAGTAGATATCTACTGTATAAATCCCCAGATAAATGGACTCCAAATCAGAAAGAGAGGGGACAGATATTGTTTAATGAATACCCAGAATTAAAGAAAGCTTATGGACTTGTTCAAGGCTTGAGGAATATTTTTAACCAAGCCATAGATATTAAAGTAGCTTACACCAAACTAGCCCACTGGTACAAAGATGTAGAGGAGTCTGGATTTAAGAGCTTCCAAACGGTAGCCAATAGTATTACTTTAAATTACCGCTCTGTACTCAACTATTTTATAAACAGAAGTACTAATGCTTCAGCTGAATCCTTTAATGCCAAAGTAAAGGCTTTTAGATCTCAATTTAGGGGAGTCAGGAATACGGAATACTTCTTATATCGCTTGATTAAATTATATTCTTAAAATGGTAAAAACCCAGATTTTGGACTTGATCCGAAAAATATTTAGAACTAATCATAAAATTAGCAAACAAAAAAAGCCTTTCAAGAAATTGAAAGGCTTTGTATTTTTGGGTGGAAGATCGGTCTCGAACCGACGACCTCCTGAACCACAATCAGGCGCTCTAACCAACTGAGCTACAACCACCATTTAAATGCATTTTCACAATGCGAGTGCAAATGTAACGGATTTCAATTTTTCTGCAAAGACTTTTTTAATATTTTAAGCAATAAATCATCAAATTATTTTAAATCATACAAACTATCTACAGCAACATATCTTTCAACATTAAACCCTTCGGCATACTCTACCCCTATTAACCGCCCTAAATCTCTTGCTCTATACTCAACACTATCTTTAAAATTTTTACTAGATATAGGGGTTTCAGGTTCGTTACTCTTAGTATTAAAAAATTGTGTTTTATATGCTAAGACCGCTTCTATTTTTTTATCTATAAATCCAGAAACATCAACAACAAAATCTGGTTCTAAATTTTTCCATTGAATGTAATGATACACATATTTTGGCCTCCAAGGTTCCTGCCACGCATCATCGTCATCAATTTTAGTATCTATTTTAAGCAACCCGCTTAAAAAACAAGCATCACTAACTAGTTTACTTCCTTTTCCATGGTCAATATGTCTATCATCAATGGCATTACATAACACTATTTCGGGTTTATACTTTCGTATCATTTTAATAAGTTCTATTTGATGGTATTTATCATTAGTAAAAAACCCATCGGCAAACTTCATATTTATTCTAACTGAAGCTCCTAAAATTTTTCTAGCCTCCTCAGATTCTATTTTTCTGGTTTCAGCTGTTCCTCTGGTACCTAGTTCTCCTCTAGTTAAATCTATAATACCAACTTTTTTACCATTTGAAATTTCTTTGGCTAAGGTAGCTCCACAACCTAATTCCACATCATCAGGATGCGCTCCAATGGCTAATATATCTAATTTCATATTTTTAATTTTTTTCACATAAATACTTAACTTTAATTTAAATATTATGTGATTTTTTATTTTTTTATTAGTTTATTGAATGTTCTTATGTTTAATTATTCAAAAGAAAGTAGTAAACTCGCAAAAGTCATAATTACGAAAACGTCTTCGTTAGTGGTTTCTTTAATTTTTATATGATAAATATAATAATTATTGAAAAATAATGACTCTATGTAAAGTATGACTTTCGTCATAATAAATAGCAATAAGCAGTAGTAATTTTATCATATAATTAATAGCAGATAAAACAAATCAATAAAAAATTAACCAGAAAACACAAAAATTATGTATTTAATGCTCTTCATTTTAGTTGTCACAATAGGTCTCTTTGTCTGGGGAAAATTTACACCAGATATTGTAGCCTTAATATCTATGATAACGTTGTACTTAACGGGTATTTTAACAGCGCCAGAAACTTTGAGCGGATTCAGTAACCCTACAGTTGTTATGATTGCCGCTCTTTTTATTATAGGTGAAGGTATAGCGCAAACAGGCTGGACGGCTATGGCTGGTAAGAAATTTGTAGAATGGGCTGGTAAAAGCGTTCCTAAACTACTAGTTATTGTAAGTTTAGGTGCTGGTGTTTTATCTGGTTTTGTTAGTAATACTGGTACCGTAGCAACTTTAATGCCCTTAACTATTTCATCTGCTTGGAGCATTGGTACTTTACCTTCTAAAATGTTAATGCCTGTGGCTTTTGGTTCTAATACTGGTGGCTTACTTACATTAACGGGTACTCCTCCTAATATTATAGCAAGCAATGCGTTAGTAGAATCTGGTTTTGAAGGCTTTTCTTTCTTCGAATTTGGTCTTATTGGAGTCCCTCTTTTAATAGTTGCTTTACTATATTTTAGATATGTAGGGTTTAAATTATTACCAAAAAACCACACAAATAATAAACCTGTAAATATAGAATCTACACTACATAATTGGATTGAAGCTTATAGAATTGATGGAGATTATTATAGATTACGTGTAAGATCTATATCTCCCCTTATAAACACGAAACTCAGCGAATGGGATTTTGAGAAAAATTTTAATGTTACAGTTATTAGATTGAAAAGAAGACATCCAAACGTATTGAAAAAAATACCTCAGTTTGTTGAGTTTCCAGATCCTAATACTGTTTTAAGATATCATGATATTATAACTGTTAAAGGTGATACAGAAGCTATTAACCGAATCATGATTAATTTTAGACTAGGTTTATTACCCCTAGAACCTGTGACAGATGAATTAAAACACAACCTTATTAACCAAGAGGTTGGAATGGCAGAGGTAATTGTTAACCCAAATTCCATTTTTGTTGGAAGAACCTATAAACTAGGTGATTATTTTAAAAGGTTTGGTATTCAATTACTAGCTGCTTCCAGAAACAACAAACCTTTACTAGACAAAGAAATTAAAGTAAAAGTAGGTGATGCTTTTTTACTTAGAGGTACTTGGAAAAGTATTGAAGACCTTAAAACCCAACATGGTAACTTGGTAATTTGTGGTAGCCCTGAAGGAATGGCTAAAAATGTAGAAAGTTTAAACCATAAATCATGGATTGCTTTAGGATCTTTATTACTCATGATTATTTTTATGGTATTTAAAATTGTACCAGGCTCTATTGCTGCTTTAATTTCTGCTGGTATTATACTGTTAACAGGCTGTATTCCTATGGCTAAAGCTTATAAAGGCATTAGCTGGACTAGTGTAATTATGATTGCCGCTATGATACCTATGGGTATAGCGTTACAAAAAACAGGAACTGCGCAAGTAATAGCAAATGGACTAGTAAGTTATTTAGGGTCTATTCATCCCGTTTTATTACTTGGTGGCGTATTCTTATTAACAACTACTTTTAGTCAGGTAATAAACAACTCTGCAACAGCAGTACTTATGGCTCCTATTGCCATACTTGCAGCCAAATCATTAAACCTATCTCCAGAACCATTCATGATAGTTGTTGCTATTAGTGCCTCTACAGCATTTTTAACGCCAATAGGTACTACAACAAATGCCATGGTAATGACGGCAGGTGGCTACAAGTTTATGAATTACTTAAAAGTTGGAGCACCATTATTATTATTATTCTTAATTATCTCATTAATACTCGTGCCAATTATATGGCCATTTTAATAAAATTATTTAGTAAGAACCTTAAAATTGAACAAAATGAATACATCTATGACTTCTAAAAAAACCCACGACCTATCTAAATATGGGTTAAAAGACGCAACAGTTCATTGGAATTTATCTCCAAAAGAACTTCAAAAAATCACAGTTGAAAAAGGAATGGGCAAAGAAACTGCTAATGGTACCTTAGCCGTTAATACTGGAAAATTTACAGGACGTTCTCCTCAAGACCGCTTTATTGTAAAAGATGACTATACTGCAGAAAGAGTTTGGTGGGGAAAAACAAATAAAGCAGTATCTCCTGAAAATTTTGATAAACTTGAAAAAGAAATTATCAAATATCTTTCTGGAAAAGAAATTTATGCAAGAGATGGCTATGTTTGTGCAGAGCCTGAATATAGAACAAATGTTAGAACGATAACCGAACTTCCTTGGTCTAATATGTTTGTTTATAACATGTTTTTAAGACCTAGCGAAAAAGAATTTGAAAACTTTAAAGAAGATTGGTTAGTACTTTGTGCTCCTGGTTATGAATGTCCAGACCCAAAAGCTTTCGGCATCCGCCAAGGAAACTTTTCAATTCTAAACTTTACCAAAAAAATAGCATTAGTTGGTGGTTCTGCATATACTGGAGAAATTAAAAAAGGTATCTTCTCTGCTATGAACATGGTTTTACCTGTAGAAAAAAACGTATTACCAATGCACTGCTCTGCAAACGTAGGCAAAAAAGGTGATACGGCTATTTTCTTCGGATTATCTGGAACAGGAAAAACAACACTTTCTGCAGATCCAGAAAGAAAATTAATTGGTGATGATGAACACGGTTGGACTGCAGACAACACCATTTTTAACTTTGAAGGTGGATGTTATGCAAAAGTAATCGATTTATCTGAAGAAAAAGAGCCAGACATCTTTAGAGCTGTTAAACCAGGTGCTTTACTTGAAAACATAGTTTTAAAAGAAAACGGAGAACCAGATTATTTAGATAGCAGTATAACACAAAACACACGTGTAAGCTACCCTATTTATCATATTGATAATATTCAAGAAACACTTTACGCAAACAACCCAAAAAATATTTTCTTTTTAACTTGTGATGCTTTTGGTGTGTTACCTCCTGTTTCAAAATTAACTCCTGGTCAAGCGGCTTACCACTTTATCTCTGGTTATACAGCTAAAGTTGCTGGAACAGAAGCTGGAATAACTGAGCCTGTGCCATCATTCTCTGCTTGTTTTGGCGAACCATTTATGCCATTACACCCAACAGTTTACGGCGAAATGTTAAGTAAAAAAATGACTGAAGCTGGCGTTAACGTTTGGTTAATAAACACAGGCTGGAGTGCCGGACCTTACGGTGTTGGATCTCGTATCAAGCTTAAATACACTAGAGCCATGATTACTGCTATTCTAAACGGTGAATTAGACAATGTAGATTATGACCAAAACTTTATTTTTGGATTATATATGCCTAAATATTGTCCTGGTGTACCAACTGAAATTTTAGACCCAATGAATACTTGGTTACAAAAAGGAGCTTATGTTGGAAAAGCTATACAGTTAGCACACTCATTCCACTTAAACTTCGAAAAATTTGCTAGTCAAGCTTCAACACAAATAATTGAAGGTGGTCCACTAATTGATGAACACCATCACTTACACGAACACTTTTAATAGGTTTTTATTAAAAACTAAAGGGAGTTCTTAAGAACTCCCTTTATAATTAACCTTTATTTTAATTTAGAATGAAACAATATTTAGCCCTTATATTACTTTTTTTAAGTTTAAATACTTTTGCACAATCTCCTGTTGAAGATAAAATAGGTTCTTGGTTTACCTATGGTGGTACTTATAGAATTTCAGATAAAATTAGTGTTAGCAACGTTGTACAGTCATGGCACTACGAAATTGCTGATAATTTCAATTTTTTTCTTGCCAATTTAGCTTTTAACTATCACGTTTCTCCTAAGTTTACTACCTCTGTATCTTATGGTTGGACGGATATAGATAGCGGTTTTGAGAAAAGTGGATCACACACCTACGAAAATAGAATTTATGAACAATTAGGCTACAAACATAAATTAGCTAATCTTCCTTTTGACCATAGATTAAGGTTAGAACAACGATTTTTAAACAAACCTGCTCCTATAGAAAACGTAATGCACAACCGTATGCGTTATAGAATAGGTACCAAAATAACATTAAACAAAACCCTTTTTATTAGGTTGAATAATGAATTTATTTGGACTATTGAAACCAAAAAGAATGATGGCTTTACAGAAAACAGAGCTTACGGAGCCTTAGGTATTAATGTTTTTAAATCTGCCAACCTTCAAGTTGGTTATTTAAACAGAAAAATAAGTGGCTTAGATTTACATAGATTACAACTAGGATTCTTTTACAAAGTAGATTTTAGAAAAAAAACAGAGTAGTTATTCTTGAAATGTCCAAGCAATAATTCTTGATAATTTATTGCCTTGCCCCATATTAATAACTTTAACAGTTTTAGCGTTAAGTTTTTTAAGAGATACTTTCAATCCTCTAATCAATTCTTTTTTAGATACTAATGATGTAAACCAGATACTCTGATTTTTGTATAAAGAACTTTCATATATATAATTATGAAGAAATGCTTTTTCACCCCCTTTATACCAAAGTTCATTATGTTTACCAGAAAAGTTTCTAATAAGTTTGTCTTGAGATGTATTTAATCCTTTTAATTTTCTAGCAGTAGCAGCTATAGCTTCTTGTTCTGATTTGTAAAAAGGTGGATTACACATGGTTATTGAAAATTTGTCTGCAGAAGTTAAAATACCTTTTAAAATGTGTTGACTGTTTTCTTGAAATCTTAATGTAATATCATTTGTTAAATCATTTTTATCAATAATATGTTGTGCATGTTTTAAAGAATTTTTGTCAATGTCAGTTCCAACAAAATTCCATTGGTACTCAGCATTTCCTAGAATAGGATAAATACAACTAGCACCTGTTCCTATATCTAAAACTTTAATTTTTTCAGATATTTTAGTTTCAACTAATAAATCGTATAAATAATGAATATAATCAACTCTACCTGGAATTGGCGGACATAGATTTTTATCTGGAAATTCCCAAAACTTAACGTTATAATACGCTAATAACAAACTCGTGTTAAGCGCTTTAACTGCTTTAGGGTTTGAAAAATCTATAGTTTGTGTTTTGTATTTATTAACAAATACAAAAGATTTTAAACTAGAAAATACGCTGCATAAAACATCAAAATCATAACCAAATTTATGCTTGTTTTTATGATGCAATTGTGAAGTCACCCTAATTGTTTAAAATTAATTTAGCTAAAGTGCTTATATAATTCTAAAACACCAAAATATTTTACAGGCAACTTTTATCAATTGCTTATCTTCGTCAAAAAAAAAATTTAATATGCTTAAAGCAGTTATTTTTGATATGGATGGGGTTATTATAGACAGTGAACCACTGCATAATAAAGCCTACAATGATATGTTTAATCATGTTGGTATTGAAGTTTCAACAGAATTATATGAGTCATTTACAGGGCAATCTACCATAAATATTTGCAAACGTTTGTGCAATCATTTTAATCTTAAACAATCTCCAGAAACTTTAGTGGCTTTAAAAAGAAAGTATTATAAACACTTTTTTGAAACAAACTCTGATTTAACCCTTATTGATGGTGTTTTAGATTTAATTAAAGATTATCACAGTAATGGTTTAACCTTAGTTTTAGGTTCATCTGCTGCAATGACAAGCATTAATCAGATTTTTGAACGATTTGATTTGGACAAATATTTTAAAGCAAAATTAAGTGGTGCCGATTTAAAGCAATCTAAACCACACCCCGAAATATTTATAAAAGCTGCAGAAGCCTCTGGTTTCAAAAAAGAAGAATGTATGGTTATTGAAGATTCAACCAATGGTATACATGCTGCACATGCTGCAGGTATTTACTGTGTTGGTTATGATAGTTTTCACTCTAAAAACCAAGACTATTCTAAAGCTGATATGGTTATTAAAGATTTTAAGGAAATTACTTTTGATAGACTAAATGAGGTTTTAACTAATTCCTTCCAATAATTTTTTTAGACTTTAAAACATAAGTTTTATTCTTAAAAATGCATACAATATTGCTATAAAAAAAGTGAACCTAATGATTCACTTTTTTAATTTAGTGTTAGCATAAAATTTATTCAGCAACTTCTTTATCTGCGTTACTAAACCATCTTAAAATAAGAATACCCAATCTAGCAATTACAAATGAAAACAACCCAAATGTAGCAGTTAGAAGTGATACTTTAAGACCACCCGCAAAAATCTCAGGACTAGGACTTCCCATTGCTTCAATTGAATCGAACGCTGTAATTAATCCTATTACTGAACCTAGAAAACCTAAAACTAAACCTAGCAAGCTAGAGTCTGTAGTTAACTTTATGTATTTTTTTGAAAGTAGTTCGTTTTTTTTTAGATTGATGAAACTCATAATAATAAAAAATACAGATAATAGCAGGCATATTAATATTAAAGACATAAATAATGGTCCGCCCTCATTAAAACGATCAACAAATTGCAAGGTAATAACCAATTTATCAGCAAACAAAGAAATTAAAAATAAACTCATAATTAACGGTTTTTAATTGAACATACCCAAACTTAATGCCTTTTATAGGTTTGAAAATTAAAATGAGACCAATAACCAAATTAGCACAGGAAATAACAGTATTGCAAAATCCGTCCTTAAATTGGTTATTCGTCTACAAAATAAGATTTAGCATGTAAAAATATACTATTATTGTATGAATACATGCAATAATGCTTTCAAAACAGTTTATTATAAATAAAATTGGGCACGCGTTTTTACACTTGCTCTTTTGGTTGGGAGTACTTTTATTTTTTACTTATCTTTTTGGTGCAGATAGTAAAAACTTTAATGATACACTGTGGTTTGCTGGTTTTTTAATGCCAATAACCATAGCAGTTTCTTATGTATCTGTATATAAATTAATCCCAGATTATTTGGTAAAAAAACGGTACGCCCTTTTTATTCTATACAGTAGTTACACCTTTATAGTTTCGGTATATTTAGTTATGGTTTCTATATTTTTTAGTTTGATTTACATATCAAACTTTAAATATGAACAAATGGCTCCTGCTACAAAAAACATGCTGTTTGTTATTACAGCAGTATATTTGGTAGCTTTTATTGTAAGTGCTTTTAAATTATTAAAGCTTAATTTTAAAAATGCTGAACAAAACAGTACTCTAAAAACAAAAATTTTAGACACACAACTAAAGTTAAAAGAACAAGAATTGAATTATTTAAAAATGCAAATACATCCGCATTTTTTATTCAACACCCTAAATACCATGTATGGATTTGCTTTAAAAAAAGCAGACGAAACCCCAGAAATGATATTAAAACTTTCAAATTTACTAGACTATTTATTATATCAAGCAGATAAACCATTTGTACTTTTAACTGAAGAAATTGCTCATATAAAAGATTATATTGCTTTAGAAGAAATGCGATTTAATGATACATTAAAAATTTCTTTTAAAACAACTAATATTGATGTTACTCAAAAAATAGCTCCCATGCTTTTACTACCTTTTGTTGAAAATAGCTTTAAACATGGTTTTATAAAGCATGGTGTTTTAAATGTTGATATTAATTTAACTTGCAAACCCAATAAAATTTATTTTTCAATAATTAATACCAGTAAAAAATCTAAAACACATACTAATGGCATTGGGCTAGAAAATATAAAAAAACGTTTAGATTTACTTTACCCCAACAAATACTCAATAAAAATTGATGATAATACACCAAACTTTAAAGTAGAATTAATTCTGAATTTTTGATAAACAACACCTCCATATCGTGCCTAATTGTTGATGACGAAATTATAGCCAGAGAAGTTATAGCTACACATCTTTCAAAAATTAATAATATAAGTGTTGTTGCAAGTTGTAGTAATGCTCTAGAAGCTTTTAATTGGATAAACACAACCAAAATAGATCTTGTTTTTTTAGATATTAATATGCCGGAAATATCGGGTATTTTGTTTGCTAAATCTATAAACAAAAACATTAAAATTATTTTTACAACAGCTTACAGAGATTATGCTGTAGAAGGTTTTGAGCTTAAAGCCGTTGATTATTTATTAAAACCCATTGCTTTTGAACGTTTATTAAAAGCGGTTAATAATTACTTTGAAACGCTACAGCGCAACGAAAAACAATTAGAGAATAGTAGAGACTTTAACGGATTTATTTTTGTTCGTGCAGATAGAAAAATGATTAAAATTAATTTTGATGACATTGTTTATATTGAAAGTTATAGTGATTATTTAAAAATTCATTTAAATAACAAAACCATAATAACACGAGAAACCATTAGTGCTATTGAAGCAAAATTACCTAAACAAAAATTTTTAAGAATACACCGTTCTTACATCATTGCTTTAGAGCAAATTACATCATTTACCAATGAACACATTACTATTTTAAAAAAGACTTTACCAATAAGTAGAGGTTATAAAAAAGAGGTGTTAAAACACCTAGAACAATATTAATATGATATTGTTACTATTATTTATATCAAAAACTTAATACCAAGAGTAAAATTTTATAATAAAGTAAAACATCAAATAAAAAAAGCAAATCTTATCGATTTGCTTTTTTTATTATAGTTGTCCCGTCCTAAAAGTTTAAGATAACACTTCTTGAACCTTATCTGCGGCCTCTTGAAACTCTGTAGCACTTAAAACTGCTAAACCAGAATTATCAATTAATTCTTTAGCAATATCTGCATTGGTACCTTGTAAACGCACAATAATAGGCACATTTATATTACCCATATTTTTATAAGCATCAATAACGCCTTGCGCCACACGATCGCAACGTACAATACCACCAAAAATATTAATTAGAATAGCTTTTACTGCAGGGTCTTTTAAAATAATTTTAAAAGCAGCCTCTACACGAGCCGCATCTGCGGTACCACCAACATCTAAAAAGTTTGCTGGCTCACCTCCTGCTTGTTTAATTAAATCCATTGTTGCCATGGCTAAACCTGCTCCATTTACCATACACCCCACGTTACCATCTAAATCAACATAATTTAAACCAACTTCTTTGGCTTCAACTTCTATTGGATTTTCTTCACGTAAATCTCTTAAATTAACATAATCTTTATGTCTGTAAAGCGCATTATCATCTATGGTAACTTTAGCATCAACAGCTAAAATTTTGTTATCACTAGTTTTTAAAACTGGGTTAATTTCAAATAAAGATGAATCAGATTTCACATAAGCTGTATAAAGTGCCATTACAAATTTGGTCATTTCTTTAAACGCAGTTCCAGATAATCCAAGATTAAAAGCTACTCGTCTTGCTTGAAATGGTAATAACCCCACTGATGGATCAATTTCTTCAGTAAAAATTAAATGAGGGGTTTCTTCGGCAACCGTTTCAATATCCATTCCACCTTCGGTAGAATACATAATCATGTTGCGTCCAGTACCTCTATTTAATAAAACAGACATATAATATTCTTCTGTTTCACTTTCACCTGGATAATAAACATCTTCTGCTACTAAAACCTGATGAACTTTTTTACCTTCAGCAGATGTTTGAGGTGTAATTAAGTTCATACCAATAATTTCACCAGCAATATCCTCTACTTCTTGCAAGTTTTTAGCAAGCTTTACACCGCCACCTTTACCACGACCACCTGCATGTACTTGTGCTTTAATTACATGCCAGCTAGTACCAGTTTCAGTAGTTAATTGTTTTGCAGCAGCTACAGCTTCATTAGCATTTTGGGCAACAATACCACGTTGGATACGCACTCCAAAACTGCTTAATATTTCTTTACCTTGATATTCGTGTAAATTCATAATTCGCTCATTATTTATAAGAAAAGCAAATGTAGATAATAGCGATTACTTTCGCTAATAATTATTATTTAAAACTTTTTTTATTTTAAAACTTTTATATTTTGTTAATTATTTAACATCTTGTTTAGTTTGTATTATTTTTTAGTTATTTATTTTTTATTCACTTGAATAAAATATCTTTGGCAAAAATTTGAAAAGTTATGACGGAAAATCAATTGCTTAAAATAGCACAAGATTTTGGAAGCCCTGTTTATGTTTATGATGCCGAAAAAATTGAATCGCAATATAAACGTTTAACTAATGCCTTTAAAAGTATAAAAAGTTTAAAGATAAATTATGCTGTTAAGGCATTATCTAACATCTCAATATTAAAGTTATTGCATGCTTTAGGTTCTGGTATAGATACGGTTTCATTACAAGAGGTTCAGCTTGGTTTGGCTGCGGGGTATGCCCCAGAACAAATTATTTTTACTCCAAACGGTGTGTCTTTAGAAGAAATTGAACAAGCTGCTAAATTGGGCGTTAAAATAAACATTGATAATCTGTCTATTTTAGAACAATTTGGAACAAAACATCCTGATATTCCTGTTTGTATTAGAATAAATCCTCATGTAATGGCAGGTGGAAATGCTAATATTTCAGTTGGTCATATAGATTCTAAATTTGGAATTTCAATTCATCAAATACCTCATATTTTACGTATTGTTGAAAACACTAATATGACTATTAACGGTATTCATATGCATACTGGTAGTGATATTTTAGACATTGAAGTTTTCTTATATGCCAGTGAAATATTATTTGAAACCGCTAAACAATTTAAAAATTTAGATTTTATTGATTTTGGGTCTGGTTTTAAAGTACCTTATAAAAATGGTGATATTGAAACCAATATTGAAGAATTAGGCAAAAAACTATCAGAAAGATTTAACAACTTTTGCAAAGAATACGGTAAAGAGTTAACCTTAGCTTTTGAACCTGGTAAATTCTTAGTTAGCGAATCTGGTAATTTTCTAGTTAAAGTTAATGCCGTAAAGCAAACAACCTCAACTGTTTTTGCACAAGTAGATTCTGGCTTTAATCATTTAATACGCCCCATGTTTTATGGGTCTCACCATGAAATTGACAATATTTCTAACCCTAAAGGTCGAGAGCGTTTCTACACTGTTGTAGGTTATATTTGTGAAACAGATACATTTGGAAATAACAGACGTATTAATGAAATTACCGAAGGTGACATTCTTCGCTTTAAAAATGCGGGCGCTTATTGTTTTTCTATGGCTAGTAATTACAACTCTAGGTTTAGACCTGCCGAAGTTTTATGGTATAATAACAAAGCCCATTTAATTAGAAAAAGAGAAACTTTTGAAGATATAACTAGAAACCAAATTGAAGTAGATTTTTCTTCAAAAAAGGAAAAAGAACTAGCTAAATAAATCAACAATAAACTTTACTTTAGGTGCTCAACTTATGTTGGGCATTTTTTTTATCCAAAGATTATATCTACATTTATAATTCCTCCCTAGGTCTTTTTAAATAATAGCAACTTAATAAAAAGACTTATATGTGTAAATTGTGTTTCAATTATTTTAGTAGTTTTTATTACTCTCGTCACCATCTCTAATGAAAAAAGCAATTAAAATATTAATTGTTGAAGACGAGATGATTATTGCTGCAAATACATCATTACAGCTTACCAATTTAGGTTATGATGTAACAGGTATTATGCCTAAAGGCGAAGATGCCTTAGTACATATAAAAGAAAATACGCCCGATATTATTTTACTAGATATTAATTTAAAAGGCGCGCTTTCTGGTATAGAAACGGCACAAATTATTCAACAAGATTACAAGATTCCTATAATTTACGTAACGGCAAATTCAGATAACACGCATTTTAAAAAAGCTATAAAAACCAACCCACACGCTTTCATTTCTAAACCGTTTAAAAAATTAGATTTACAACGTGCTATTGAATTAACCATAAATAGAATACAGCCTGAAAAAGCACCAAACACTTCAACTCTAAAAGCTAAAGAATCATCAATTATTCTAAACGATTGTATTTTTGTACGCCATCATGAAAAAATGGTACGTGTTAATATAAAAGACATCTTCTACATTGAAGCCGAAAGAAACTATTGCCGGATACACTGTAAAGACAAAGAGTACCTATTATCTACAACACTTAAAGATATGAACGACAAATTACCCCACCAACACTTTATTAGGGTACACCGCTCGTTTATTGTAAACCTTTCAAACATTGATGAAATAGCCACTAGCCATATTGTTATTTCAAAAAAAGCCATTCCAATAAGTACAGATTCTAAAAAACAATTGCTTCAACTTATCCAAAAAGTGTAATAAACTCTATCTCTCATCTATGAAAAATGCCCTTTTCTTATTTTTAATTTTACATTTTATAGGATATAGTCAACATTCCACAATAAATAAACTTCAACAACAATTAAATTCCGAAACAAACCCTGCAAAACAGCTTGAGATAATTAGCAATATGGTAGATATTGCTTTTAACCAGGATATGAGCAAAGCATTAAAATTTTCTAAACTTGGTGTACAATTATCAGATAAGGTAGAAAACAAAACTTGGCAACCTAAATTTTACGAAATGCAAGGTAGAATGCACGCTAATTTGTTACAATTAGACTCTGCAATTATCTTTTTTAACAAAGCCCTAAAAGGTTATGAGGCTATTAATAACCAAAGAGGAACAGCCACCACACTTTTTAAATTATCTTGGGTTGATAAAAAACATGGCAATCTAGATGCTGCACTACAAAAAGATCTTTCTGCCTTAAAAATAATGGAAACTTTAGATGATAAACAAGGTATTTGTAGTGGCTTAACACGGGTATCTGAAGACCTAACATACCAAAACCGATTAAATGAAGCTTTAGAATATGCCCAAAAAGCCATAAAAATTGCAGAAGACAACCAATTAACCTCAGAGAAATTCTATGTTAATTTTAATGCTGGTAATGTAGCTATGGCAAAAAATAATTATGCTCAATCTTTAGATTATTATAAAAAGTCCTTAACCATAGCACAAGAACAAAATTTAGGTTTACCAACAGAATCTGATGTTACTAATGCCATTGGCAATGCTTATAAAAGACTTGGTAAATATGAAGAGGCCTTAAAAAGTTATAAAATGTGTTTAGCTTTAGCCAAAAAAGCTAACTACCCCAATGCCACAAGTACTGTTATTGCAAATTTGGGCGAAGTAAATATGCTTCTAGGAAATTACAAAACAGCATTAAACTATCAATTAAAAACCGTAAACCTACAAGAAAAAAACAAAGACGTTTCAAATTTAATTGAAAATTACAACCACGTTAGTACCATTTATAATAAACTAGGAAACTACAAAGAAGCCTTAAACTTTAAACAAAAAGCTTATACTCTTAGAGACAGTATTGCTTCAATAGAAAGCGATGCTAAAATGTCTGAGCTATTAACTCAATACGAAACAAAAAAGAAGGAAGAAACCATTGTAATTCAACAAACTAAAATTTCTCAACAACGCGTAATTCAAACCCTAAGTTTTGGTATGGTTGCGCTTTTACTTGGGGTATTAGTTTTTGTCTTTATAAGTTACCAAAACCGAAGTAAAACAAATAAACTTTTAGCTGAAAAAAATGCTAAAATTGAGTTACTACTAAAAGAAGTTCACCACAGAGTAAAAAATAATTTAGAAATTGTATCTAGCTTACTTTCATTACAATCTGCACAAATAGACGACCTAACCACTAAAGAAACCATGTTAGAAAATCAAAACCGAGTGAATTCTATTGGTATTGTGCACCAAAAATTATATCAAGGTGAAAAATTAGGTGCTATAGAAATGAAAGATTATGTTTTAAATTTAAGTGAAAATATTTTAGATAGTTTAAATGCTGAAAAAAAGATAAACCTAATTCTAACAATGAATAAACTAGACTTAGATATTGATACAGCAATTCCTTTAGGTTTAATAATTAATGAGTTGTTAACCAACACCGTAAAATATGCATTTCCTGATAACAAAAATGGTACTATAACCATTAAAATGGAAAAACAAACTAATGATGTTTTACACCTAGAAGTTGCCGATGATGGCATTGGTAAACCCAACGTTATACAGGGCACCGGCTTTGGTTCGCAATTAATATCCTTACTTACCCTTCAACTTAATGGCTCTATGACAGAAAAAAATAAAAATGGCACCACTTTTATTTTTGACTTTCAATTAAAAGCCACTTCATAAACATATAAATTATTTATTTACAAGCACTTAAATCCTTCGATAAATAAATCACCGCTTCTGCTCAATTTTATACCTGTTTCGTCCTTAATCGCTTTTCCCCTACTCTTTTTATGCCTTATTTAGATACAAGTTATGACACTTGAGTTAGTCATTTTTATTAAGTAACCAATCAAAAAAACAAAAAACCTACATGCATTGAAACTAACATTTGTCAATATTAAAATGTAGGTTTTTTAATTTAAAATGGAATGAAAAAAGCAGGAATCATAGGCGGTTCAGGGTTTATAGGAAGCCACGTCACCAAAGCATTTTTAAATAAAGGCTATCAAGTAAAAGTGTCAACTACTGATATTTCTCGTGAAGACAAATACGGACATTTAATGACCCTTAAACATACTGACCATTTGTATATAAGCGAAATGAATATAACCAACAAAACCTCTTTAAAAGCGTTTGTAAGCGATTGTGATATTATTGTTCATGGTGGCACACCATTTATTTTAGATGTTGAAAACCCTCAAACCCAATTATTCAATCCTATAATTAAAGGTACCGAGAATTTTCTAGAAGTTATATCTCTTACACCAAGCATTGAAAAAGTTGTTTTTATTGCATCAGTAGCGGGTTGGAATACAAACTTTCCGTTTCCGCCAAATGGCAAAAATTTCACAGATACCATTGATGAATCTAGCTCTCGGTTTTCAAGCACTGAAAGTCACCCATATGCCCAAGCAAAATTTATAGCAAACCAAGTAGTAGAAAAATTCATCAATAACAACCCAAATATTCATTTTGAAATCAGCACAGTTTCCCCTGTAGCCGTTATGGGGAAAGCACTATCAAACAGAGAAGATTCTACCTCTGGAAATCTGCAATATCTAGTAAAAAACAATATAGCTCCTAACAATTTTATTAAACTCCTTTTTGATAATGACGTACCATTTGCCATAGTAGATGTTGAAGATGTAGCTAAAGCCATTTACAAAATAGCAACCAAAAAAGGCCTACATGGTAAAGATTATTTATTAAGCAGTGAAACTTATAAAATTTCAGATATGCATAAAATGCTTAACCACAAACCTGCAAAAAATCATCCCCAAATTATTTATAGAAGTGATTTAGCTAAAACCGATTTAGGTATTCATTTTAAACCTGTAAAAGACACTTTAAATAGTTATTCAAATTAAAAATTAAGAAGAAATTAATTAACCATAAATCCAATAAAATGAAAAAACAAACATTATTATTCGTAATTGCCCTTTCAAGTTTAATTACTGCTTTTGGGCAAAAAAAATCAAATGGAACTGTTTATATTGAACATCCGGCCATTGAAACTGTTCAAGCCATGAACAAAGCCTTTGTAGCAGGCGATTCTTCTAAAGTTGCAAGTTACCTAGCTGATGATTTTAAGGCTTGGAATGGCGTAGGTTTAGCAACCAAACCTAAAGGAGAAGACAAAGCATCATTTGCTGGTTCTGCAAAAGTCTGGAATGATGTTCTTGATTATTTCTCTATAACACAGACAAAAGGAGCCTATCCAGATGCCATTGAGTATAAAAAAGATAATGACGAAGATGTAGTTTGGGTACAAAATTGGGAAGACATAAAAGGCGTACACAAAAAAACAGGTGTAAAAGTAAACATGCCGTTACACAGACTTTTTATTCTAAATAAAAACAACAAAATACAAGCTATAATAAATTATACTAACGAAAGTATTTTTGATGAAATAGGAGCCAGTTTTGTTAATAGAACTAATGGTACTATTTACAACCATCATGATAATATAAATACCATTCGTAAAGGCATGTATGCCTTTGAAAACTTAGATTTAGACAAATGTTTAAGCTATTATAGTGATGATGCTACTTTTCACAGTATTCACAATCAAGTGGGAGATTCAACACCAAAATCTGAAATAAAAGCTTTATGGGAACAGTTTCTAGAAAATTTTGAAATAGTAAGTATAGATATGATTGGGTATCCTGATTATTTAGAATATGAAATGGGCGAAGGACGCGAAGTATTATCTTGGTGGAACTACCATTTAATACGTAAATCTGACAAGAAAGAAATTACAGTTCCTATGCATTTTAGCAATAGTTTTGATGCCGATGGGAAAATTACAAGTGAAATGATTTATTACAGTAGAGCTCTATTAAGCGCCAAATAACCAACCTTTTTAAACCAAAAGTAGCTTTCATTATTAAAGCTGCTTTTGGTTCTTTTTATAAAAGAATGAATTTAGCACTAAAATTTTAAATGGTAGTATCTTACTAAGTGTGCAAAGCTGAAATCATTTATATTCAAAATTAAAACTTACCTTAGTAGTATGAGCGTTATAAAATCAACCCGAATTCAATCTATTGATATTTTAAGAGGTGTTGTAATGGTGTTAATGGCTTTAGATCATACTAGAGATTATTTTCATTTGGATGCCTCTTTAAATAATCCTACAAATATAGAAACCACAACTCCTATATTGTTTTTCACTAGGTTTATAACGCATTATTGTGCACCTGTTTTTGTGTTTTTAGCGGGAACCTCGGCTTTTCTTTATGGCAATAATAAAACAAAACCTAAACTTTTTAAATTCTTATTTACTAGAGGTTTATGGCTTATATTTCTTGAAATTTTTGTTAATAGCTTTAATTGGACTTTTGATTACACTTACAGTTTAATAGCTTTACAAGTTATTTGGGCTATAGGTATAGGTATGATTGCTCTTTCTTTTCTTGTTTTACTACCTAAAAAAGTTATTCTTGGTATTGGTATTATTCTAGTTGCGGGTCATAACCTTCTAGATAAAACTATTGCTGAAGGTACTAGTTTTCAATCTATCATTTGGTACATGTTACATCAACCTAATAGTATTCCAATAAGTGGAACTAGATTTGCCTATATTATTTATCCTGTTATTCCTTGGATTGGGCTCATTGCGTTAGGATATTGCTTTGGTTCATTTTATACTAGAGGGTTTTGTGCTGAAACTAGAAAAAAATGGTTACTATCACTTGGTATTGGTGCTATTGTACTGTTTTTTATTATTAGAGGTACTAATATGTATGGAGATTTAACACCGTGGTCTACGCAAGATACTTTTACAAAAACCGTAATGTCTTTTTTTAAAGTAACTAAATACCCGCCATCTTTATCATATATATTAATAACCATAGGGCCTTCATTACTCTTTTTATTAGCTATTGAAAAAGCTAAAAATAAAATAACCGATTTCTTTTTAGTATTTGGTAGAGTGCCACTTTTCTATTATTTCTTACACATATTTGTAATTCACAGTTTTGCAATTATTGGTGTTATTTTATTTAATGAAGGTTGGCGAGACATTCTTTCAAACATCTCTGACAGATCTATTATAGGACTTGCAAAATATGGCTATTCGCTTTTTGTTGTGTATTTAGTTTGGATAGGTATTGTAGCACTACTTTACTTACCTAGTAAAAAATACATGATTTACAAAGCAAATAATAAGCAAAAATGGTGGTTAAGCTATTTGTAATTAATCTTTTAACTTACCACTAAACACCGAAACTTTAGAATTAAACGGGTTTCCAGAAGCTCTTCGCAACATCACTATTTGTCCACAATGCCACAACGCATCTGCAATTGGTCCGTTAATGATATTCCAAAAAGGCACCGCAGTAGCTTCAAATTTAAACGTTTTATTAGCGTTTTTTAATCTATCAGAAACTTTCTTGAAGTTTATTAACGTTTTTGCCCTCAATTCTAAAAAGCTGAGTTCTTCTTTATTATCATCTATATCATTTTCTAACACACTATTTCTTAAAAATTTAGACAACCCATAAATATGATTGATAGTTTCTAAACTTGTACGCCCAGATTCGCTTGCTTTATAAGCTAAATCTGTATTTTTCAATCCTTCGGTAGCCCAATAATATCTAAAGCCTAAACCATCTACCATTCTAGCTACTAATAAGTTAGACGTGTATTCTTCAGGATATTCTGGTATTTCTCTAAATGGTAAATTGTTCACTTCTTGTGACATTATGTTTTGTACTAAAAACAATAATACAAAAGCAACAACCAACTTTTTAATATTATTCATTTTTTAATTGTTGTTTGTATTGTTCAATATTAGCTTTAATATCATCATCTAACTCTGGTTCTTCAATATCAGTATATTCTTTAAGTGTATCATATATAGTTTTAGCTACAATATATCTTGCCGAAGGTTTATCATCTGCAGGAATGGTATACCAAGGTGCATATGCTTTAGAAGTTCTATTAATAGCATCTTCATAACACTCTTGATATGTATCCCAAAGCTTACGTTCTTTTAAATCGCTTGGTGAAAATTTCCAGTTTTTTTCTTGTTTATTCAATCGTCTTAAAAGTCTGTATTTCTGTTCTTCTTTTGATAGGTTTAAAAAGAACTTAAAAATTATGGTTCCGTTTTCGGCAACATGCTTTTCAAAATTATTTATTTGTTCAAAACGCTTGTCCCAAAAAGCATCATTAACATCTTCAACAGTATTTACAGAAGGAATATTTTCTCCTAAAATATAACCAGGATGCACACGTGTAACTAATACATTTTCATAATGTGTACGGTTAAACACACCAAATTTACCTCTAGCAGGTAGTGCTAAATAATGTCTCCATAAGTAGTCATGTTTAAGCTCTAACTCTGTAGGCACTTTAAAACTATGTACCTCAACACCTCTGGCGTTAAAATCTTTAAAAACTTCTCTTATTAAGCTATCTTTTCCTGCGGTGTCCATACCTTGTAAACATACTAAAACAGCATATTTTCCGTGAGCATATAAGGTATCTTGTAGTTTACCTAGTTTCTTTCTAGTTTTTTTTAATTGCTTTTTGGCATCATCTATTACAACTTTAGTGGGTCTATCTTTTAATGAAATTTTAGAAGTCACTTTATATTCTCTCATATGTATTTTTTTAATTTTTTATAAATATACTAAAACCAAAATTTCGATGAAGTGCAAGCTCATTAATTATGTTTTTTATACATTTGGTTTACCTACTTATTAACCAACCAAAATACCATGAAAAACACCTTTGTTTTTTATTATCACTTTTAAGTATTTCTAATTTTTTTTGCTCAAGATTATTGTGCAGATGCCGATTCTAATCTTATTTATGCTTATTCTAATGTAAAATCTGCTTATGAATCTAATAATTTAGACCACCTTAAGTATTACTCAGAAAAGTCTTTAAAATCGTTTGAAAAAGCAAAAACCAATCTAAAAAAATGTGGTTGTGAAAGTGCCTATAATTTAGCGTATGATGGCGCTGAATTACTAGCAAAAGTAGCATCTCAAGAAACTTTTGAAGACGGACGCTTTTATGTAAAAAGAGCTAGAGAAATTGCTAAAAGCACTATTGATTCTTTGAATGAATTTACAGCAAACAACAATACAGAACAAGAGGAAACCGATAATTTAAGTGCTTTACAAATTGAAAAGTAAAAACTTGAACAGCAACAACTTGAATTAAAACAAAAAGAAGCTGCTATTGCCAAAAAATTGGCTAAACAAAAAAGAAAAAGCAGCAACACTTGAAAAGAAAGCTATAATTACCAAATACAAAGACGCGCTTTCTTTAAACATTGAAACTTACAATAGGGTTTTAAAACAATATGGGAGTAGTTTTGAGATTTTACCACCCAATACAAGTGAAGATGAACTCTTAGCTAAGAATAAAGAAGAAATAACAGATTACTTTTTAACCCACATTAAAGAAGCTACAAATTCTTATTTAGCTGAGTTAAATAATATGTAATAAAAAAAGCTCTGATTTATTACAGAGCCTTTCTTTTATTTTGAAGCAAATAGTTTAACATCTTGCTCACTAACTTCTGTTCCGCCAAGTATAATTAATCGTTCTACTACATTTCGTAATTCTCTAATATTACCCGTCCAGTCATAATCTTGAAGTAATTTTATGGCTTTATCAGAAAACGATTTTTTAGCGGTTCCTTGCTCATTGGCTATTTTAGCTGCAAAATGATTTACCAATAGCGGAATATCTTCTCGCCTATCATTTAAAGCAGGCACTTTTATGAGTATAACTGCTAGTCTATGATATAAATCTTCACGGAATTTACCGTTTTCAATTTCTTTTTTTAAATTTTTATTGGTAGCAGCAATTACTCTCACATTTACCTTTATATCCTTATCACTTCCAACTCGTTGTATTTTATTTTCTTGAAGCGCCCTTAAAACTTTAGCTTGAGCAGATAAACTCATATCACCTATTTCATCAAGAAAAATGGTACCACCATTGGCTGCTTCAAATTTTCCGGCTCTATCTTTATTAGCACTGGTAAAAGCACCTTTTACATGACCAAAAAGCTCACTTTCAATTAGTTCACTTGGTATAGCAGCACAATTTACCTCTATCATGTTACCTTTAGAACGTTCGCTTTTTTCATGTAACCAATGCGCTACAATTTCTTTTCCAGTTCCGTTAGGGCCAGTAATTAAAACTCTAGCATCTGTAGGGGCTACTTTTTCAATTATTTCTTTTATTTGAGAAATAGCTTCACTTTCACCCACCATTTCGTACTTTTTACTAACCTTTTTCTTAAGAATTTTGTTTTCTACAACAAGTTCTTTTCTGTCTAAGGCGTTTCTAACTGTATTTAGTAATCTATTTAAATCTGGTGGTTTAGAAATATAATCATAAGCCCCTAAACGCATGGTGTTTACTGCTGTATCTAAATCTCCGTGACCCGAAATCATGACTATAGGAATTTCTGGTTTTATTTTTTTTACAGCTTCTAATACTTCAACACCATCCATTTTTGGCATTTTTATATCGCAAAGAATTAAATCGAAATCGTCTTTTTTTATTTTTTCAATTCCGGCTAAACCATCTTCAGCTTCGTCTACTTGATAGGTATCACTTTCTTCTGAAAGTATTTTTACAAGTACTCTTCTAATGGCTGCTTCATCTTCAATTACTAGTATTTTACGCATATTTAATTATTTATTTCTGAATAATATGAACATCTCTTTGCGGGAATGGTATAGAAATATTGTTTTCTCTAAAAACTCTATCTATTTCAAAACGCAAATCGCTTTTAGGTATTCCTCCTTGAAAACTATCACTTAATGTGAAAATTAATTTAAACTCTAATGCACTATCACCAAAGTTATTAAATAATACCAGTGGTTCTGGTTGTTTTAAAATATCAGGATGATTATTTGCTGCTTCTATCAACAACTTTTTAACCAACTCTACATCACTTCCGTAAGCTACCCCTACAGTTATACTTTCTCTGGTTATTGTACCATTTTGTGTCCAATTATACAGACTATTAGTTAGGTATAAATGATGCGGTATTATTAGCACTTTATTATCTATAGTTACGGCTCTTGTGGTTCTTAATTTTACTTCATCTACTCTTCCTACTTTTCCATCTATTTCAATAATATCTCCTACATGAATAGTTTGATCTAAAAGAATTAAAACCCCAGCAATTATATCTTGAAATAATGTTTGTAACGCTAAACCAACACCTATAAGTAAGGCAGCAGATGCTGCAAAAATTGCGGTTACATTAACCCCTATAGCATTAAAAGTTATAAGCAATATAATAAGATATACAAGCCATTTTCCGTAGCCAAAAAGTACTTTAAACTTATCTTTATCATCTGTTGGGAGTTTTCTGGTAAGCAACTTTCTTGCCAAATTAAGTAAAACAGAGGTTATAAAAATTACTAAAACAACAAGGATAATACCTTTTACTGAAATGCTTATTTTATCTGTAATACTTATAGACTCATTAAGAAAGGCTTTTAAATTCTCCATATATTAATATTTAATCCATTTTATCAATTCTTTATAGGATGGTTTTTTACCATACATTAAAATGCCAACTCTATAAATTTTAGCTGCAAACCAAACGGTAGACATAAATGTACCAATTAAAATTAACAAAGAAAGTAACTGTTGCCAAATAGGTACCCCAAACGGTATTCTCATAAGCATAACAACAGGCGATGTTAATGGAATATATGAAAATACTGTTGAAACTGTTCCGTGCGGATCTTCTATAACAGTAAAAATCCCGATATAAACTGCTAAAATTAATGGCATTAAAATAGGTAGCATAAATTGTTGAGTATCGGTTTCATTATCTACTGCGGCACCAATAGCAGCATATAACGAACTATACAACAAATACCCACCAATAAAGAAAAATATAAAAGCCCCAATTAAATTCATTAATGGCATATTTCTTAAAGCTTGTTTAAAAGATTCAAAGTAAAACTCTATCCCTTGACTTTGTGATGCCATTTCTATGAGTTCTTGTTGTGGCACTGAAGAATCAAATAAACTTATTCCTAATACTAGAGAAACAATGGTCATTAAAAGTCCTCCAAAAATAACCCAAACAACAAACTGCGTTATACCTGCCAAAGAAGTACCTATAATTTTACCTAACATTAATTGTACTGGTTTTACAGATGATATAATTACTTCTATAATTCTACTGGTTTTTTCTTCTATAACACTACGCATTATCATATTACCATAAATAATGATAAACATGAATAATAAATAACCAGCTGCACAACCAAAAATTAGCTTTACTACACTATCAATTTTGGAAGATTCTTCGCCAGAAAAATTCTCCTGTCCTATGTTTATGTGCACTTGAGATGCTTCTATTTTAGAAACATCAATATTAGCTTCCTTCATTTTTAAATTGGTAAATGCGCTTTCTAGTTTACCTTCTAAATCTGAAATTACTGTTAATGAAGGAGATTCTTCAGAATAAAATTTAATGTGTTTTGAAACAGAATCTAATTCTGTAAATTTTTCAACATGAAGCAACCCATAACTTGAGGTTTCATTTACTATATTTTTTGCTACATCTAACGATACGTTTTCTAGTATATCATAAGTTGTATGCTCTGTGTTTTTAAAAATATCTTTTACCAAACCAGATTCATCTAACACAGAAATAACCCTTACCTTTTCATTATTTAAATTTGATAAATAGGCTACTACTGCTATAAGCGCTATCATAATGATAGGGCTTAAAATAGTCATTACTATAAATGATTTATTTTTAACCTTAGTTAAATATTCACGTTTAATGATAAGTGAAAGATGATTCATAATTAGTTATTCTGTACAGTTTGAATAAATATATCGTTGGCACTAGGTATTACTTCTACAAAGTGATTAATTTGTGCTTTTTGATTTAAAAATGCTATAAGATCTTGCGCCGATTCTCCATTTTTAAGTTTAATATTTAACTTTAAATCGTTATTTAAGGATTTAAAATTGGCTTCAGACACTGTGAATTTTTCGGTTAAACTTTCTTTTAATAAGATTTTATTTTCAGCCTCTAAACCTACTTCAAAAGTATTGGTTTTATATTGTCTTTTTATATCGATTAGTTTGCCCTCAAGAATTTTATTTGATTTATGAATTAAAGCAATATCATCACATAATTCTTCAACAGATTCCATTCTATGTGTTGAAAATATTACTGTTGCGCCTTCTTCACGTAAGCGTAAAATTTCGTCTTTAATTAAATTGGCATTTATAGGGTCAAAACCCGAAAAAGGTTCATCAAAAATTAACAATTTAGGATTGTGCAATACGGTAACTACAAACTGAATTTTTTGAGCCATCCCTTTTGAAAGTTCTTGTATTTTCTTGTTCCACCAATCGCCTATTTCTAAACGGTCAAACCAATATTTTAAACGTTGTTTAGCTTCGGCTTTACTTAGGCCTTTTAATTGGGCTAAATACAAAGCTTGCTCTCCAACTTTCATAGATTTGTATAAACCACGTTCTTCTGGTAAATACCCTATTTCTTTTATATGTGAAGGGTTTAGTAAATCGCCATCTAAATGCACGGTACCAGAATCTGGCATAGTAATTTGATTAATGACCCTAATTAAAGTTGTTTTACCAGCCCCATTAGGCCCTAAAAGCCCAAAAATGCTTCCTTTAGGGACATTGATTGATACATTGTTGAGTGCTTTAAAATCTCCGAAATTTTTAGAAACCTCATGAACTTCTAATAAGTTGCTCATATTTTTTTAACAGTCTTGAATAGGTTGTAAATATATTAAATGTTTAACTGAGAGTTTTAGTAAATAATTATTAATTATTTTTTGAATGGGTATAAAAACAAAACCCACCCTTAAAACAATATTTAAGGATGGGAAAAAAATTGCTATGAAAAAGAAAAATTACCACTAAAAATTTAGTGATACTTCAAATATAGTTTTTTTTTCTATATTATTAACAAATCTAGCTTATAACTTGCAATTTTTCGATTACAATTAAGGACTAAAAATTGTTTGTTTTTACCTTAAAACTTAAAGTTTTAAGAGAACATATCTTTTACTTTTTCAAAGAATGATTTATCTGAGCTTTGTGGTTTTGGATCAAAATGCTCGTCATTTCTCATACTTTCAAAAAACTCTCTTTGTTGCTTGTTAAGTGTTTTTGGTGTCCAAACGTTAACATGCACCAACAAATCTCCTTTTCCGTAACCATTTATACTTGGTATTCCTTTTCCGCGTAAGCGTAATATTTTACCACTTTGTACTCCTGGTTCTATTTTAATACGCACTTTACCAGTAACCGTATCTATTTCTTTTGAAGTTCCTAAAACTGCATCGGGGTAACTTACATACAAATCGTAATGTAAATTATCACCTTCGCGTTGTAATTTATGGTGTGCTTCTTCTTCAATAACCACTAAAATATCGCCAGCAATTCCGTTACCTGGAGCTTCGTTTCCTTTTCCAGATACTTTAAGTTGCATACCATCAACCACACCTGCTGGTATTTTTATAGATACGGTTTCTTCAACAACTTTTAATCCTTGAGCATCGGCATCGGCTGGTTTTTTATCAATAACTTGACCAGTACCCCCACAAACATTACATGTTGAAGAGGTTTGCATTCTACCTAAAATAGTATTGGCAATACGAGTAACTTGCCCTGTACCTCCACAAGTTGAGCATGTTTTATAAGTGGTTCCTGCAGCTTTAACTTTACGCTTAACTTTTATTTTCTTTTCAACGCCGTTAGCAATTTCTTCAAGAGTTAACTTAACACGTATGCGTAGGTTACTTCCTTTTACCCTACGTTGGCCGCCACCGCCACCAAAACCAGAGAAACCACCACCAAAGGCGCCGCCAAATATATCACCAAACTGACTAAATATGTCATCCATATTCATGCCACCGCCACCAAAGCCTCCGCCATTTTCAAAGGCTTGATGACCAAACTGATCATATCTAGCTTTTTTATCAGGGTCACTTAATACTTCATAGGCTTCAGCTGCTTCTTTAAATTTTGCTTCGGCTTCCTTATCATCTGGATTTTTATCGGGATGAAACTCTATCGCTTTTTTCCGATATGCCTTTTTAATTTCTGAAGCACTGGCTCCTTTGCTAACTCCTAATACTTCGTAATAATCTCTTTTTGCCATGTTTTATTTTTATTGCCCAATAACAACTTTTGGGAAACGTATTACTTTGTCGCCTAATTTATAACCTTTTTCAACAACATCAATAATTTTACCTTTAAGGTCATCTGACGGTGCTGGAATTTGAGTTACCGCCTCATGGTCATCGGCATTAAAATCGTCTCCTTTTTCAACTTTTATTGGTGCTAGTCCTTTTTGTTCTAAGGTTGATAACATTTTTTGATAAATAAGCACTACTCCTTTGCGTAGTTCTTCGGCTTCTTTATCTTCTTCAATATGTGTTAAAGCACGCTCAAAATCGTCTATAATTGGTAACAAAGCTACCATTACTTCTTCATTTGCGGTTTTAAACAAATCTAAACGTTCTTTAGAAGTACGCTTTTTATAGTTTTCAAACTCTGCAAACAAACGCAAAAATTTATCTTTTTCCTGTTTCACTTCTTCTTGTAGTTTTTCTTCAATTGTTTGCTCTTCTACCGTTTGTTCTTCTGCAGATGTTTCTTCTTTTTCTTTAACTTCAACAGTTTCGGTTTGAGTTGCTTCTACTTGTTCTTGTTCTATATCTGTATTTTTTTTCTTTTTACTCATAGTAACATTTACATTATACAATTACATAATATTTGGTTGGCAAAAGTACTGCCATTATTATAAAAATGTCAAAATGTCACTAATTATTTTTATATTTTTTTTGTGAGTTCAATTAAGTAACTTTACACCTAAATCACTAAATAAAATTTTTATGAAAAAAAGTCTTTTATCTATTTGCATTTTGGCAACCTTAACCTTTAGTTGTAAAGACAAAGCCAAAGAAGCTGAAACTAAAGCTGCACAAGAAACTAAGGTAGTTGAAATAGCTACAGAAAAGTATACTGCTAATGTTGCAGAATCTAGTATTGAGTGGACAGGTTTTAAGCCAACTGGTAAGCATAATGGTACTATTAGCATAACTGAAGGGGCTTTTGATGTTGCTGATAATAAAATTGTTGGTGGCTCTTTTAAAATAGACATGAATTCTATTGTTGTTTTAGATATTCCTGCTGAAGAAAAAGGGAATGCTAAACTTACCGGACATTTAAAAAGTGCCGATTTTTTTGATACCGAAACCTACCCTAATGCCTCTTTTGAAATTACTGGTTTAGAAGAAGCCGATGGTAAAACCATGCTTTCTGGTAACTTAACTTTAAAAGATGCTACCAACAATGTTACTTTTCCTGTGAGTATTTCTAATGAAAACGGTACTCTTAGTTTAACAAGTGAAACTTTTACTATAGACCGCTCTAAATGGAATGTTAAGTATGGTTCTAAATCGTTTTTTGATGATTTAGGTGATAAATTTATTAACGATGACATTGAGCTTAAAATTTCTGTAAAGGCTACAAAATCTTAAATTTTTAAATATCGCTTTTAACAAAACCATCTTAAATTTAAGGTGGTTTTTTGTTTTTTAGACTATTCAATTAGATACAGATAAAATGCTAACTCATTTCTCTTGACTCATTTTTAAATTTTTATTATTTTGAAAGAAACAAAAAATTACAAATAATATGGGAAAAGGAGATAAAAAAACTAAGCGCGGTAAAATTTACAGAGGTACTTTTGGTGTAAGACGCCCAAGGGTAAAAAAGAAAACTTCTGTTGAAACTAAAATAAGTGTAGATAATAAAGCCCAACCTAAGTAGTTGGGTTTTTTAACTCTTTTAAAATACGTTCTGCCTCTGTTATGGTACTGTGGTAAATACGCTTGTGAGGTTTGGTCATTTGTTGTCCCTCAAATATTAAAGCATTTAAAATTTCTTTGGCTTCTTGGTATTTATTTCTGTTTAATAAAAACTTTGCATAAATAAGACGCTCATTATAAAACGAAAACCTTATATCAATACATTTTAAATTTGCTTCTGCCTCATCAAGTTTGCCTTCTTTCTCTAAGGATAAGCCATATAAAAATTGAATTCTAGATTTATTAAATTCTTTGTGTTCTTTAATGCTTTCGGCATATTTTAAAACGTTTTTGTAATCTTTAAGTTTGTAAAACGCTTCAACCATGTTATTAATAACATAATAATCATTTTGAAAATTACCTTCTAAAGCATCTTTGTAATACATTATGGCTTTTTGGTAGTCTCCTATTTCTAAATAAGCATCGGCTAAATTTACTCTGTTTTGATAAGTTTCTGAAAACTCTAACTTTTTTTGTAAATCTTTAATTTTTTTAGTTGGGTTTATAATATTGGTAATCTCACTTGTAAGTTTTTCAGCATCACGTTTATTATAAACCTGTGTTATTAAATAAATTATAGAACCTACTACTGGTAAAAACAGAATTAAAAACACCCAATAGTAAGGGTTTCTGTATTTAATCATGTGATAAATACAATATGCTTGAAGCGCTAAAATTAAATAGTAAACCATATAGCTAATAGACTATCTAATAAAAACTAACTCTGTGTTGGTTGACATATCTTCGCTAAAACCATAGCCTTCATAATTAAAGCCTTTTAAATCTTCTACAGTATTAGCGTTAGTATCTATTATATAGCGTGCCATCATACCACGTGCTGCTTTTGCAAAAAACGAAATTACTTTATACTTACCATTTTTAAAATCTTTAAAATTAGCCGTTACAACGGGTACCTTTAAGGCTTTTACATCAATAGCTTTAAAGTATTCATTACTGGCAAGGTTTAAAAATAACTCACCATCTTCTAACTCATCATTTAAGGCTGTAGTTATTGTTTTTTTCCAGAATTCATATAGGTTTTTATTTTTCCCTACGGGGAATTTAGTTCCCATTTCTAACCTGTAAGGTTGTATTAAATCGGTTGGTTTTAATAAACCGTATAAACCAGAAATAATACGAACTGTATCTTGCAGTTTTTTAAGTTTATCCTCTGGAATGGTATAAGCATCTAACCCTTTGTAAACATCGCCACTAAAGGCATATACAGCAGGTCTTGCGTTCTTTGGTGTAAATGGCAAACTCCATTCTTGATTGCGTTCATAATTTAATTGGCCTAACGCATCAGAAATATTCATCAGTTTTGATAAACTTTTTGCAGATTTCTTTTTAAGCAGTTTGTTTATACGTTCGGCTTCTTTTAAAAAACAGGCTTCGGTATATATATTTGTTGGTAACTCGCTTTCAAAATTTAGCGACTTAGCAGGAGATATTACTAATTTCATAAATAAGATTTTTACTTATCAAAGTTACAATTACTAATAGACTTTTGAAAGTAATAAACATTATTGATTTTGTACGAAAAATTAGCTATTTTTGTTTAGTATAGGATATAAATCATTTAAGAATGATGAATGTTCTGTGGTTGAAACAAGTTGAAAAAAGTTATAAAACATTATAAGAACAAGACAGGATATGAGTGAAAATTTTTGGGAATTACGAAACGAACTTGTAAAAGAATTTGAAAGTGATGCTAAAGAAAATTTTTTACGACTTGAAAAAAAAGACTCAGAATTAAATAAGAGAAATTATATTCGATCACTTTTTTGTCTATACGAAATTATAATTGCAAATCTAAGAGAATCTATTGCTGATAGAATTTGGAGTAAAGCACAATATGGAGAGTCATTTGATCTGCATAAATTTTATTCTTTAATGGATGAGTCTGCCAAAATAAACCAAAGTGGAAAAATAAATAAAAGACCTAATCAAACACCTTTTGCAAATATGGTCAAGTTCGTTTTAAAAACTTATTGTGAGGAATTTAATATAACTGAAAACTTATTTTCAAATGGATGGTCTGATTTTAAAGAATCTATTGAAATAAGAAATAGAGTAACCCACCCAAAATTTGACCAAGAGTTTAAAATTTCAGAAGATGACTTAAGAAAAGTTGAAAAAGGTAGAGAATGGTGGAATTTAAGCATAAAGTTTATTAAAGAAAATGGAAATAATAAAACTAATTTTTAGTTAATCAATTAAAGCTGATTCTCCCACGTACAAAAAAACCTCATGGTTTTCTATTTCGGTATTAAAAAAAATTAAAGCTAACTCAAAAGCTATATTGTATACAAGACCATTACCCCCCTAAAAACTCTAAAGCCCCTCAATATGCTTTGAGTATCCTCGCCATTTTTCAATACACTGTTGCATATCGTCTGGAATTTCTGAAGTAAATTGCATAAACTCACCTGTTTTGGGATGCACAAAACCTAGTGTTTTTGCATGTAACGCTTGTCTTGGCAGTATTTTAAAACAGTTATCTACAAACTGTTTGTATTTGGTAAAGGTGGTACCCTTTAATATTTTTTCGCCACCATAGCGTTCATCGTTAAACAGCGTGTGCCCAATATGTTTCATGTGTACGCGTATTTGATGGGTACGCCCTGTTTCTAACTTACAAGACACCAAGGTAACATAGCCCAAACGCTCTAAAACTTTGTAATGGGTAACCGCTGGTTTACCTTTTTCGGCATCATCACCAAGAAATACCGTGTTCTGTAATCGGTTCTTTGGGTGTCTCCCAATATTGCCTTCTACGGTACCTTCATCTGCTTCTACATTTCCCCAAACTAACGCTACGTATTCGCGCTCGCTAGTTTTTTCAGCAAACTGTAAAGATAAATGAGTCATGGCTTCTTCGGTTTTCGCAACAACTAAAAGTCCGCTAGTATCTTTATCAATTCTATGTACCAATCCGGGACGTTCACTAGAATTGTTTGGTAAGTTATCAAACCTATAAATTAAAGCGTTTATTAAGGTGCCAGAATAATTTCCGTGACCGGGATGCACCACCATACCTGCTGGTTTATTAACTACAAGCAACTCATTATCTTCATAAACAATATCTAACGGAATATCTTCTCCTACCAATAAATTTTCGTAAGTAGGGTGTGTAAAAAGAACCCTTATTTGGTCGTTAGGTTTTACTTTATAACTTGGTTTAACTGGGGTACCATTAACGTAAATACTTCCATTTTTTGCTGCCGTTTGTATTTTGTTTCTTGTGGCATTTTCAACAAAATTCATTACGTATTTATCTATACGCAATGGAGTTTGCCCTTCTTTAACTGTAAAAGTATAATGTTCATAGAGGTTATCCTCTTCGGGCAACTGTGGCTTAAGGTTTTCCATTAAATACGTTAAAACTAATTATTTACGGGCGTTTCCCGTTACCAAGCACTAAATCTATTACAGAAGTTTTTGCAAGTTTATCACCAGGTTTTATAAGTTTTCCTTTGTGATACATTTTCAATACCAAATCTTTACCAATATTATCTTCATAAGTAATTTTTCCAACTTTAAACTCTAAAGCTTCTAAATTTGGTTTTGCTTGCCTAAAGGTACGTTCTCTTAAATCTGGCACTTCAACTTTTCTGTAACCAGATGGGTTAAGCGTTAAATATATTTTTCTGTTTTCTTTTACTTGTGTTCCTGCAGCAGGTTCTTGCTCTATTACCGAAAATTTAGGGTAATTAGGGTTATAGTTAGCAGAATCTTGAATTTGCATAACTAAATTATTCTCACTTAACTCTAATTGAGCTACACTAATAGATTTTCCTTTTAAATCTGGAACCGTTTCAAAATCACCATGATGTGTATAGCCTTTTAACCACCACAACATTATAAAACACAGTACAACTACTGCTACAATAGCCAATAAAATTTGCTTTAAAAATGTTTTACTTACTAAGAATTTAACAATGCTCATGTATTGAATTTTGAATACCGCAAATATATAAAAACAGAACTGCTTTTTCTTTTGCAATATATATGATATTTTAGCTTAACTTATAATAAATACGAAATTATTGTAAGTTTTAGATGAATACTAAAACATAATTTTAATTTAATGAAGAAACATATAGCCATTATTATGGGAGGCTATTCTAGCGAATATCAAATTTCTCTTAAAAGCGGAAATGTAGTTTTTGAAACCTTAAACCCGCAAAAATATACCGCATATCGTATTCATATTTTTAAAGACAAATGGGTGTATGTTGATGAAAATGATGCTGAATTTCCAGTTGATAAAAACGATTTTTCGGTTAAAACAGAAGATAAAACAATTACGTTTGACTGTGTTTTTAATGCCATTCATGGTGCGCCTGGTGAAGATGGTTATATGCAAGCCTATTTTGAATTATTAGGTATTCCACACACTAGCTGCCCTATGTATCAAGCCTCGGTTACTTTTAATAAACGCGATTGTTTAAGTGTTTTAAAACCCTACGGTATAAAAACTGCGGCATCCTACTATTTAAATTTAGGTGATACTATTGATGAAGCTGCCATAGTTAAAAAAGTAGGCTTACCCTGTTTTGTAAAAGCTAATAAAGCTGGTAGTAGCTTTGGTGTAACCAAAGTACACAAACAAGAAGATTTACAAAAAGCTATTGATGTTGCTTTTAAAGAAGATGACGAAATTATTATTGAGCAATTTTTAGATGGAACCGAAGTTTCTGTTGGCGTTATAACCTATAAAGGCAAAACAAAGGTATTACCCATAACAGAAATTGTTTCTGAAAATGATTTTTTTGATTACGAAGCAAAATACTTAGGAAAATCACAAGAAATCACCCCCGCAAGACTTAGTAAAGAACAAGAAAATAAAGTTAATACTATAGCTAAAAAAGTTTATGAAACTTTAAAAATGACAGGCTTTTCTAGAAGTGAATATATTTTTAAAGATGGTGAACCGCATCTATTAGAAATTAATACTGTACCTGGACTAACCAAAGAAAGTATATTGCCGCAACAAGCCGCTGCCGCAGGAATTTCTTTAGAAAATTTATTTGACAATGCTATTGAAGAAGCTTTGAAATAAAAAAGTTATTTTTATAAAATGAAACGAGCCATTTTCCCAGGGTCTTTTGACCCATTAACTTTAGGACATTATGATATTATAAAAAGAGGAGTTACCCTTTTTGATGAAATTATTGTTGCCATTGGTGTAAATGCCGATAAAAAATATATGTTCTCTCTTGAACAACGAAAAACTTTTATTGAAGAAGCCTTTGCCGATGAACCCAAAGTAAAAGTAATGACTTACAAAGGGTTAACCGTTGATTTCTGCAAAGAAATTGATGCTGAATTTATTTTACGTGGTTTACGAAATCCTGCCGATTTTGAATTTGAAAAAGCCATTGCTCATACCAACAGAAGTTTATCTGAAATTGAAACCGTTTTCTTATTAACAGCTGCTCGTACTTCTTATATAGCATCATCTATTGTGCGTGATGTAATAAGAAACAAAGGCGATTATACCAAGTTAGTACCTAGTAGCGTTAGAATAAAATAAACAATTTTTAAAAATTATACTCTGATAGTCCTTTGGTAAACGCCTCTGGATTTTCAGCTAAATGATACCTTGGGTCATCAATATCCTCTATGATAACTTCTCTAAATTTAGGACTCGATTTATAAAGTAACAGCTTACAATCTTCACTTAAATGTTTTAGTTTTATTGATTTCCCTTCGGCTTCATATTTGTTTACTATATTGTAAATAGCTTCAATAGCAGAATGATCACTAACTCTAGACTCAACAAAATCTATTTCTACCTTTTCAGGATCATTCTTAACGTCAAATTTCTCATTAAAGGCCTTAATAGATCCAAAGAAAAGTGGTCCCCAAATCTCATAAGTTTTTGTACCATCATCCTTAATACGTTTTCTAGCTCTAATACGTTTGGCATTTTCCCAAGAAAACACCAATGCACTAATTATAACTCCTGCTATTACAGCTACCGCTAAATCTTTCCAAACAGTAATTAATGATACCGTTATTAAAACAATGGCATCACTTATTGGTATTTTTCTAAGAATTCTAAAGCTACTCCACGCAAAGGTACCAACTACAACCATAAACATAACACCTACCAAAGCTGCAATAGGAATTTGTTCTATATAAGTAGATGCAAACAGTATAAAAACTAACAATAAAACAGCAGCAGTAATACCTGATAGCCTACCACGACCACCACCTTTAATATTGATTATAGATTGCCCAATCATAGCGCAACCACCCATACCACCAAAAAATCCGGTAACTATATTGGCACCACCTTGAGCCATACATTCTCTATTAGCATTACCTCTGGTTTCGGTTAATTCGTCAACCAAATTAAGTGTCATTAAAGATTCTATTAACCCAATAGCTGCTAATATTACGGCATACGGACCAATAAATTTAATGGTTTGCCAATTAAAAGGCACTTTACTAAATATATCTGCTTGAAATTGCGGTAAACCTCCTTTTAAACCTTCTCCACCACCATCTCTAATAAAACTACCAACGGTAGCAACATCTAAATTTCCAAAAACTACAATTAGTGAAACTACTATAATACCAATAAGAGCTTCTGGTAACTTTTTGGTTAATTTAAACTTAGGTAAAGCAAACATAATACCCATTGTTAATGCCACAAGACCAATCATTGTCCATAATTCTGAACCAGTAAAATACACGCCGTCTGCATCTCTAAACATTTTTAACTGTGCCATAAAAATAACAATAGCTAAACCGTTTACAAAGCCCATCATTACTGGATGAGGAATGAGTCTAACAAACTTACCAAGTTTTAAAACCCCTGCTAACATTTGTATTACCCCCATTAAAATAACAGTAGCAAATAAGTAGTAAAGTCCTAAATTTTCATCTGGTGCCCCCATAGCGTTACCTTCTGCTACCAAACTCACCATTACAACAGCCAAGGCTCCAGTAGCTCCACTAATCATACCTGGTCGTCCACCAAAAATTGAAGTTATTAGCCCAACCATAAAGGCTGCATATAATCCAACTAGCGGATCTACACCAGCTACAAAAGCAAAAGCTACGGCTTCTGGCACTAATGCTAATGCTACTGTTGCCCCACTTAAAATATCATTTTTAGCATTTTTAGCACGCTTTTGAATAAATTCCGTCATGACTCTCTTTTTTTGAAGGTGCAAATTTAATGGTAAAAAAAGAAGAAGCAAGTAATTTACTATAATTCAACAAACAAGAATACTAAAACGTTTGAGTCTTTGTTAAAACATTAGTTAGCCAATTTAAGGCCTCATCTCTATTTTGAAACATTCTAATTTTACTATCAATACCAGTATTTACACTCATTAATGTTTTGGTAGACATATAGGCTCCCGAGGTTGTAAAAAGAACTGCCATTTTGTTTATTTGATCTAAATGGGCTATTGTTTTTTGAGCCTCAAAAGTGTATGTATAAGAATGCTTTTTGTTTATTAGTAATGAGAATGGCGCTTCTAAATTGGTTAGCAAAAAATCATGGTACTCATCTATAATAAGTTCATCCATCACCACGCCTTCGTTAACAATAACTTCTGCTAAGTTATTTTTAATAATGTTTATTATGCCAAAAGATAGCTCATAACTTTTCATATAAAATCCTAATTTAGAGAGATTTAAAAAATTACAAACACTTCAAAAAAAAGTAATCTTTTAGCAATTTTAAACTATAAGCTTATTAGCTAAAATAGTTATTTTATTTTTAATTTTTCAGATTATAAAAAAGTTTATGTTAGTTTAAAAATTAAACCAATTCTCTTATGTTAGCATAAGAGTTTTTAAGGGCTTTTAAAGCTTGTTTTTTGTTTAGCCATTCCACCTTGGTAATTCCTTCTTTTTCTTGCGGATATAATTTACCATTAAAGTTAGTTTTCATCTCAAACCAGTAAGTTATTTTTATTTTATGACGACCATTACGCTTAAAAATATGGTAAGTAGTTTTTAGTGGTTTTGTTATTTTTAATCCTTCAACACCTGTTTCTTCTTCAACTTCTCTAATGGAGGTTTCTTCAATGGTTTCTTTTTTTTCGGCCTTTCCTTTTGGTAAGTCCCATTTATCATTCCTATAAATAAATAATACTTCGCCCTTTTGGTTGTAAACCTTACCTCCACCTGCTATTACATTAGGTAGTTTTTTTAAAAATTTACTTAAAAGTTTATCTTCATTTTTATGAATAAGCCTAACTTCATTCAATGATGAATTTTTAAGTTCTTTAATAACTTTACCAATATTTACAGTATCAAGTAAATAATTTTTAAAGTTAGTTTCTTGTTCAACCTTAGTGGTTAAAATTATAGGTTTATCTCCAACAAAAATTTTATGCATACTTTGTATTTACATTTTTAAGGCATGGTAAAAATATCACTTTTAGATACAAACCAACAATTGTTAAAAAAAATATTTTTATTAATAACGCTTCTTTAACATAAAATTAAATTTATCCTTATTTTTGTCAACATGATTTTTAATAAAAATACCGCTAAAAAAACGGCCGAAGTTTTATTGCAAGTTAATGCCATTAAACTTAGCCCAAAAGAACCTTTTACTTGGGCTTCTGGCTGGAAATCGCCTATTTATTGTGATAATAGAATTATCCTTTCGTTTCCTCCCATTCGTAACTACGTTAGAGAAACTATGGGTAAACAAATTGAAAAACAATATGGAAAACCCGATGCTATTGCTGGTGTAGCCACAGGAGCTATTGGTATTGGTATGTTGGTTGCAGAATATTTAGGTTTACCTTTTATTTATGTAAGGCCAGACGCTAAAGGTCATGGCAGGAAAAATCAAATTGAAGGTTTTATAGAAAAAGGACAAAACGTAGTAGTTGTAGAAGATTTAATAAGCACCGGAAAAAGCAGTTTAAATGCCGTTAAAGCTTTAAGAGATGCTGGTATTAATGTTAAAGGTATGATTGCTATTTTTACTTATGGCTTTGATGTTGCTACCAAAAATTTTGAAGAAGCTAACGTAAAACTACAAACCTTAGGTAATTACGAAAGCCTTTTAGAACAAGCCTTAGAAACAAAGTATATCTCTGAAGATCAATTAAAAACTTTATCTGAATGGAATACCAACCCAAGTGAATGGAATGGTATTTGATTTTACTCTTTTGTAAAATGTTTTAAACAACCAACTTAACAAATTAACAAACTATAACGCCTCAGTATTATGAATTTAGAATCTCCAAAAATAAACGTTGAAAAATCTCCAGAAGAAGTCTTTGAATTTTTAGCCGATGTTAAAAATTTTAAAAGCTTAATGCCAGAAAACATTAGTAAATTTGAAGTTTTAGGAGAAGATAAATTTGTTTTTGCATTAAAAGGAATGCCAGAAATAGTTTTAGAAAAGAAAGCTGTTGAAGCTCCTAACAAAATTGTTTTAGGTGCTGCTAGTGGTAAAATAGATTTTTCATTAACTGGAAATATTGTTAAAACAGGGGATGCCTCAAGCGAAGTACAATTACAATTTGCCGGAGATTTTAACCCCATGATGGCTATGATGATTAAAAGCCCCATTACCAAATTTATTGAAACATTAGCTACTAGTATTCCTAAAGCTATTTAATAAAGCATTGTAATTTCTTTAAGATCAAACTTTTTTAAAATTTCATCTTCTAAAATAACCATTAACTTTCCGTATTTAGTAACACCTTTAACAAAACCAGAGAATAAAGAACCTTCTGCATCTTTAAAAGTTGAAGGCTTGTCTTTTCTAAACAAATTAGATTCATATTCTTTCTTTACCGCTTCGTATTTTCCCGCTTGAAGTAATGTTGAATATTCTTTTGTATAGGTTATAATCCTAAATAACACTTCATCTAAATCAAAATGAACTCCTGTTATATTTTTTAAAGATGTAGCTTTAGGCAAACCATCAAACTTAGTTTGGTTTACATTAACCCCTATACCTATAATTGTAGATTCTAATTTATTTTTTATGACATTTTCAATTAAAATCCCACAAACTTTCTTATCTGCTGACAAAATGTCGTTAGGCCATTTAATACTTAAATTAGGAATATTTAATGATTTTAAAGCTTTTAAAATAGCTAAAGAAATGGCCATACTTATATAATAAGGAAACTCTACAACATGCCCACTCAAATCCTTAAACACACTGAAAGTAAGATTTTTACAAGCATCAGAAGCCCAAACAGTACCCATTTGCCCTCTACCCTGTGTCTGCTCTTTTGCTACAACAATGGTATAATCTTCAACTTTATTCTCTGCAACGTACCTACGTAAATAACTATTTGTAGAATCAGTGGCATTAAGTTTGATTATATGCATATAAAGGTTATTGTTAGTCTTTAAAATCTTATAATTATTTTAAAGTGTAAAGAACTAAAAAAATAATAACTTTGCACAAATTAAATAAAATTAATGGCGAAAGAAAAAATAAGTGCAGACCAGTTAATATCTGTAATAATTAGTGGCATTGAAGATGTTAAAGGTCAAGAAATAAATATTTTAGATTTAAGAGATATTGAAAACACCGTTTGTGACTACTTCATTATATGTGAAGGAAACTCTAACACACAAGTAAACGCCATAGTTAACTCCGTACAAAAAAAAGTAAGCAAAGAACTTAAAGACAGACCCTGGCATACTGAAGGCGAAGATAATGCTGAATGGGTTTTAATAGATTATGTTAATGTTGTTGTACATGTATTTCAAAAACATGTTAGAGAATATTATGACATTGAAAGTCTTTGGGGCGATGCAAAAACAACAATAATAGAAACTAGTTATTAAGAAAATTACATGGCAAACGATAAAAAAAACATAAAAGACAAAAAACCAAAATTTAGCCCGTATTGGATTTACGGCATTTTAATTGCCCTATTTTTAGGATTTCAATTATTTGGAAGCAGTAGTAATAGTGGAGGGTCTAAAACTACAACATCAGATTTCTTTAAATTTTTAGCTGATGGTGATGTTGAAAAAATTGATATTATAAAAAACACAAGAGTTGCTAGAGTTTATTTAACCACAGAGGCAGAAGCTAAAGATGAACACAAAAATTCTAAACAACACACGTTTATTCCAACTGTTGGTCGTATACCAAACTATGAATTTGAATTTGGAGACCTTCAGAATTTTGAAAATAAACTAAATAGTATCATAGATAATTTAGATACTAAACCTATAGTTGAATACGATACAGAAACCGATACTATTGGAAACCTTTTAATTGGTATCCTCCCTTTTATCTTATTAATTGGAGTATGGATTTTTATAATGAGAAGAATGTCTGGAGGTGCCGGTGGTGCTGCTGGTGGGCAAATTTTCAACATAGGAAAATCTAAAGCAAAATTATTTGATCAGAATACAGAAGTTAAAACCTCTTTTAAAGATGTTGCTGGTCTAGAAGGTGCTAAAGAAGAAGTTCAAGAAATTGTAGACTTTTTAAAATTCCCCGAAAAATACACCACACTTGGAGGGAAAATCCCAAAAGGCGCATTACTTGTTGGCCCTCCAGGAACTGGTAAAACCTTATTAGCTAAAGCTGTTGCTGGCGAAGCTAAAGTACCTTTCTTCTCGCTGTCTGGTTCAGATTTTGTAGAAATGTTTGTTGGGGTTGGTGCCTCTCGTGTACGCGACTTATTTAAGCAAGCTAAAGAAAAATCGCCTTCAATCATTTTTATTGATGAAATTGATGCTATTGGTAGAGCAAGAGGTAAAAATGCCATGTCTGGGAGTAACGATGAACGAGAAAACACACTAAATCAACTTCTTACAGAAATGGATGGCTTTGGTACTAATACAAATGTTATAGTACTTGCCGCAACCAATAGAGCCGATATTTTAGATAAAGCCTTAATGCGTGCTGGTAGATTTGACCGACAAATTTATGTTGATTTACCAGATATTAGAGAACGTAAAGAAATTTTTGAGGTGCATTTAAGGCCTCTTAAAAAAGCGAAAGATTTAGACACCGATTTTCTTTCTAAACAAACACCAGGATTCTCTGGAGCAGACATTGCTAACGTTTGTAACGAAGCCGCTTTAATTGCTGCTAGAAACGGTAAAAAAGAAGTTGATAAACAAGATTTTCTTGATGCTGTAGATAGAATTATTGGTGGATTAGAAAAGAAAAATAAAATTATTACTCCTAGTGAAAAAAGAGCAGTTGCTTTTCACGAAGCAGGTCATGCCGTGGTAAGTTGGATGTTAGAACACGCTGCGCCACTTGTAAAAGTAACCATAGTGCCACGTGGACGTTCTTTAGGAGCTGCTTGGTATTTACCAGAAGAGAGACTAATTGTTCGCCCAGAACAAATGTTAGATGAAATGTGTGCCGCCTTAGGAGGAAGAGCTGCAGAACAGGTTATTTTTAATGAAATTTCAACTGGAGCATTAAGCGATTTAGAAAAAGTTACCAAACAAGCTAGAGCCATGGTAACTATTTACGGACTTAGTGATAAAATTGGTAATCTTACCTATTATGACTCTTCAGGCCAAAATGAATATGGGTTTACCAAACCATACAGCGAACAAACTGCTGAGTTAATTGATAAAGAAATTTCAGATATTATAGAAGAGCAATACAGAAGAGCTGTTAAACTTTTAGAAGAAAACAAAGATAAGCTTACCGAACTTGCTGAGGAATTACTTGATAAAGAAGTTATTTTTAAAGATAATTTAGAAAGAATTTTTGGTAAACGTGCTTTTGATAAAGAAAAAATAGAAGACCAAAAAGAAACAGAAGCGAGTACAAAGGAAGAACTAAAGGACTCTGAAAGTACAGAAAACTCTGAAAAATAAATTGAATTCAGCTTATTTCGTTAAGCTTTTAATAAAAATCTTAAATTAAACTTAAGTTTAATTTAAGATTTTTTATATTTGGTAAACAACAAAAAATAGGTTAATAGCAGTCACTCCATGAGTCTTTTTAGAAAAATTTTTGGTTCCAAATCTGAAAGTGCAAAAGAGGAATTAAAATCTGAAGAAAGAGGCAAATATATGCCAGAAATTAAACTACCTATAGATGAAAGGTTTACAATAAACTTTAAGGCTAATGGTGGTAAATTTCTCTATTGTGAAAACTTAAATGAAATCTATCAAAATCTAGACAATATTATAGAAGAAAATAAATGGCATGATAAAAAAGTGTTGCTTTTAGATGACAATTTAAAGGACAAATTCAAAAATTCTGACTTAAACCCTACTCTAAATATTAGCGAATCTACTTTTTTCTTTACTACCTGTGAAAATTTAATTGCTAATGATGGGTCGTTATTAATATCATCAAAACAAATTTTCGAAAAAAAACTACCAGAACTCCCTATTAATTTTGTAGTTTTTGCAACCACTAGCCAAATAGTTGAAAATATTGGTGAAGGATTACGTGGTATAAAATCTAAAAACAAACAAAAAATCCCTACCAATATTACTACCATTAAACACTTTAAATCTGGAGATGAAAAAGACTTTTTAAGTTATGGTAGCAGTGCTAAAGATCTATACTTACTACTTTTAGAAGATTTATAGAATGAAGGAAATTCTAATAAGAGGTCTCTCTGGCCTTCTTTACATTTCACTACTAATAGGTTGTTTTCAAAATGAACATGCCTTAATCATTCTTTTTTTTGTGTTTGGTTTTATTTGTTTAGCAGAATTTAAAAAGCTTATTCAATTAAAAAGCATCTTTCCGTATATTTTTTATGTGGTTCTCTACTTTATTTTCGTCTATTGGAAACTAGTATTAAACACCCATTTAGGTTTAGATGAAGCTACTCAAATACTTATGGTAATAACCATTTTTGTTGAACTCTTTCTAATTAAAGATTTGTTTTCAGAAAAAACCATCCCCTTATTTGCATCAAAAAAATTTTTGTTAACAACCTTTTATTTATCCAGTGCTTTTGTTTTTATAATTTTAATTGCCAACTATCAAAATAGTTACAATTCTACAATATTACTTGGAGCCTTTATCCTCATATGGGTAAACGATTCTTTTGCCTATTTAGTTGGTAAAAACTTTGGTAAACAAAAACTGTTTGCAAAAATTTCACCCAAAAAAACAGTTGAAGGTTTTTTAGGAGGCTTATTCTTTTCATGCGTAGCAAGCTATTTTATTGCTAACTTTACAGAAACTTTAAACTTTAGTAATTGGTTAATTTTAAGTATAATTATTAGTGTATTTGGTACCATAGGAGATTTAATAGAATCTAAATTTAAAAGACAAGCAGGTGTTAAAGATAGCGGTGTAATTATGCCTGGTCATGGTGGTTTGTTAGACCGATTAGATAGTATCATATTTGCGGCACCATTTATTTATTCATTTTTAAGACTTTTACAGTATGTTTCATAAAGAAGGCCATAAAATAATTATTATAACATTTGTTATTGTTGCGGCATCATTTTTATTAATTGATAGCTTTATTTCTATCTATTGGTTGCGCACATTACTAATGATAGCCTTTTTAGTTTTATTATTACTAATACTTCAATTTTTTAGAAATCCTAAACGAAAAACGGTTATTAACAACAAACAAGTTATTGCTCCGGTTGATGGTAAAGTAGTAGTTATTGAAGAGGTTTTTGAAAAAGAATATTTTAAAGAAAAACGCCTTCAGGTAAGCGTATTTATGTCTCCAATAAACGTTCATGTAACACGTTATCCTATTAGCGGTAAGATTATTTTTAGCAAATACCACCCTGGTAAGTATTTAGTTGCATGGCATCCTAAAGCAAGTGAAGAAAATGAACGAACCTCTATTGTTGTTGAGAATGATACCTACGGAAAAGTATTGTATAGACAAATTGCTGGTGCCTTAGCAAAACGCATTGTTAATTATGCTAAAGTAAATGAAACTGCTAAACAGGGTGATGATGCTGGTTTTATTAAATTTGGGTCTAGAGTAGATTTATTTTTACCTTTGGATACTAATTTAAAAGTTGAATTAAATCAAAAAGTTCGCGGTGGCGAAACCATTATTGCTGAAATGTAATGAGTAGTGAAGAATTAGACATAGAATTTAAAGAAGCTGTGGCTAGAGTTAATGCTCATAAAGAGCCTTTTCCTGCCGACACCCTATTGAAACTTTACGCCTATTACAAAAAGGCTACAAATGATTACGGCAGACCAAAAAGCAGAGAAGCTTTAATAAATGCTTTTAAAACAAACGCTTTATTTCAAGCAAAAGACATCTCTCAAGATGAAGCTAAAATAAAGTATATAGAACTAGTTAATAAATACTTTTTATACAGAGAATAATAATCTCTTTTTAGGTTTTTAATCTTATCCCAAACTAGCTAAACTAGCTTTTAAAGTTTCTATTTTAGCTAAAGCATCTGCTTCTTTCTTTTTCTCACTAGCAACAACTTGTTCTGGTGCGTTGTTTACAAAACGCTCGTTTGATAGTTTTTTCTGTACCGATTTTAAGAAACCTTCTGTATAATTTAACTCTTCGGTTAGTTTTTTAATTTCGGCTTCAACATCAATAGCACCAACCATTGGCACAAAATACTCGTTAGATTTTACTCTAAAGGTTAAAGCGCCTTCTACTGCTTCATCTACATACTCAATAGCTTCTAGATTCCCCATTTTTGTAATAATAGCATCAAATGTAGTCGATGATTTTTCGTTATTTATTACAGAAAAACCAATCGCATCTTTAAAGGATATATTCTTTTCCTTTCTAATAGTACGAATACCTGAGATTACTTCCGAAGCAAAATCAAATTCAGAAATTAAGGTTTCGTTGATTGGTTTAGTTGTTGGCCAACTAGCTACAATTAAAGCTTCTTCGGGTGTACGCTCTTTTATGTAATGCCATAGATCTTCAGTTAAAAATGGCATAAACGGATGTACAATTTTTAAATTATCTTCAAAAATTGAAATAATAGCATTGTATGTTTTCGCGTCAATTGGCTGTTGATAAGCTGGTTTTACCATTTCTAGCAACCAACCACAAAAATCGTCGTAAATTAACTTGTAAATAGCCATTAGCGCATCGCTTAAACGGTATTTACTAAAGTGATCTTCTATCTCAATTAATACTTTTTGAAATTTAGATTCGTACCACTCAATCGCTATTTTGCTTGCTTCTGGTTGCGCAATAGTTTCGGAAACTTTCCAACCATCAACCAAACGGTAGGCATTCCAAATTTTGTTACCAAAACCTTTTCCTTGTTGGCACAATGCTTCATCAAACAACAAATCGTTTCCGGCAGCACTACTTAACAGTAACCCAACTCGAACACCATCGGCACTGTATTCTTCAATTAGTTTTAAGGCGTCTGGTGAATTCCCTAAAGATTTACTCATTTTACGACGTTGTTTATCGCGTACCAAACCTGTTAAATAAACATTTTTAAAAGGCATTTCTCCTTGATACTCGTAACCAGCAATAATCATTCGGGCAACCCAAAAGAATAAAATATCTGGCCCCGTTACCAAGTCGTTTGTTGGGTAATAGTATTTTATATCTTCGTTTTCTGGGTTACGAATACCATCGAAAACCGACATTGGCCATAACCAAGATGAAAACCAGGTATCTAACGCATCGGTTTCTTGACGTAAGTCGTTGACTGTTAGATGTTTATTGCTAGTCTTTTCTTGAGCTAACTTTACAGCGTCTTCAATAGTTTCGGCAACTACAAAATCTTCTTTTCCATCGCCATAGTAATAAGCAGGAATTTGTTGTCCCCAAAGTAACTGACGTGAAATATTCCAATCGCGGATGTTTTCCATCCAGTGACGATAGGTGTTTTCAAACTTTTTAGGGAATAATTTAATATCGGCATCATCACCTAAAACGGCTTCAATAGCAGGTTTTACCAATCCTTCCATTTTTAAGAACCATTGGTCGCTTAATCGAGGTTCAATAATGGCTTTTGTGCGCTCAGAAATACCAACACGGTTGTTGTGGTCTTCTATTTTTTCTATTAAACCTAAGCTTTCAAGTTCTTTTACAATTTCTTTTCTAACTACAAAACGATCTTTTCCTTCGTAATGTAAACCGTAGCTATTTAAAGTAGCATCTTCATTAAAAATATCAATCACTTCAAGGTTGTGCTTATCGCCTAAAACCTTATCGTTTTCATCATGAGCCGGTGTTACTTTTAAGCAACCTGTTCCAAATTCTATATCTACATAATCATCTTCAATAATAGGAATAACGCGATTACAAATTGGTACAATGGCTTTTTTTCCTTTTAAATTAAAGTGACGTTCGTCTTCAGGATTTATACAAATTGCCGAATCTCCTAAAATAGTTTCAGGACGTGTTGTAGCAATAGTTAACGTCTCATTGCTACCTTCAATTTGATATTTTATATGATATAATTTACCTTGCTTATCTACATATTCAACTTCTTCATCTGAAAGTGTTGTTTTTGCTTCCGGATCCCAATTCACCATACGGTAACCGCGGTAAATTAAACCTTTGTTATATAAATCAACAAACACTTTTATTACGGCTTCGCTCATATCGTCGTCCATAGTAAATTTGGTACGATCCCAATCGCAAGAACAACCTAGTTTTTTTAATTGTTCTAAGATTACACCACCGTATTCATGCGTCCAATCCCAAGCGTGTTTTAAAAACTCATCTCTAGTTAAATCGTTTTTATCTATGCCTTGTTCTTTAAGTTTTGCAACTACCTTAGCTTCGGTTGCAATAGATGCATGGTCTGTACCCGGTACCCAACATGCATTTTTACCTTGTAATCGTGCACGACGAATTAATACATCTTGAATAGTATTATTCAACATATGCCCCATGTGCAGTACTCCTGTGACATTTGGTGGCGGAATAACAATAGTGTACGGCTCTCTATCATCTGGTGTAGAATGAAAATAATTATGTTTCATCCAGTAGTCGTACCACTTATTTTCTACCTGTTGTGCATCGTATTTTGATGGAATACTCATGTTTGGAATAGTTTTTGAATAATAATTGGCAAAAGTACTTATATTTCTTTTTCTGTAAAAACTATTATGCGCTTTTGAAAGACTAATAATTTTAACGATTTTTTAAAGTAATCTAAGAAAAGTAATATGTACCTTTAACCAAGTTAAATATGTCAACATAAGTGTATTTCATCTATTTTTTTTGCTGATTATAGAAAAAGTACCTATGTTTACAAAGAATTAAAAAAGTAAAAGTAATGAAACATTTAATTACAATTTTATTTATCGGTTTAATCAGTTTCTCTATTACTGCTCAAGAAAAACAGGCAGAAATAAAGTTTAAAACTGAAACGATAGACTATGGAACTATTGAAAAAGGATCTGATGGTGTAAGGGTTTTTGAATTTACGAATACTGGAAATGCCCCACTTATAATTTCTAATGTTAAATCATCTTGTGGATGTACTATTCCTTCTAAACCAAAAGACCCTATTATGCCTGGTAAAACAGGAGAAATTAAGGTAAAATATGACACTAACAGAGTGAGTCCTATTAGAAAAACTATTACAGTAATTTCTAATGCTAAAACACCTACTGTTGCTTTAAAAATTAAAGGTTTGGTGGTAGATTCTAGTAAAGCTAGTGTACTTGAAAAAAAAAATAAAAGTATCGTACAGAAATAAAGACAATGCCTAAGTCCTAAATAACTGATACAAGTTATTAAAGGATTAAAAATAATTTATTAATCCTGAACAATATAAGTTTATTGTTCAGGATTTTTAGTTTATAATACTCTCTTGTTTTAAAACTATTTCAAGACAGGATAATTCCATTCATAAAAAACCGTTACAATGTTGCATTTTTTTGTTATAGCTTAGTTGCTAAAAGTGCTAAAACTAAACTTGAAACAAAATAAATTAACCTACAAACCATCCAAAATTTAATAGCAATACAACAGATATTATTAAAACCCAAAAAGGAACTAAGGTTATTGCAATCACAAACCTGAAGGTAGACACAAACTCTAACTCTGTAATTTTTGACTGAACAGCTAATTTCCAAATAGTGTAAGGCACTATTAAATTAATTATAAGCAATAATTTGAAGATACTTTTTAAACCACTAACTTTAGATGTTTCTTTTTTGTTACAGCTTATAAAACCACTTTCAATACACTTATTTACTTCTTTTGGCTTTAAAAAATCAACATGCAAAGCCTTTAACTTGTTTAAAACATCCTCATAATGTTCCTGTGGAATATGAGTAGTTAGTTTCTTTAATTCTGAATAAACAGCCTCTTTTAGAGCATTAACATTATCATGTCTATTTTTTGAAATAAATTCTTTTGCTGCTATAGGTTTCCCAAAAATTAAAGAGGTGCTATCAGGAAAATTTAGAGCATCTTGATAATTGAATCCAATCGGGACTAATTGTAAATCTATATTCGGATATTTTTCTAAAGTATCAAAAACTATTCTAGTAAAGCCCTTGCTAAGCGGCCTTACGCGTCTTTCTAAATTATGGTTGCCTTCAGGAAAAATTACAATTGCCTCGTTTTGGTACAACAACTTAGAGCATGTTTCAAAAATGGCATTGTTATTTGTTAAACTATGCCATCCGTCTCTAATTCTATACACCGGAAGCATTTGTAAACTCTTTAAAATTTTACTTATAAGCGTTTTTTTAAAAACGGCAGCTCTAGTAAGAAAAAAAGAAAACCTATTAGCGTAAACGGCAATTAACAAAGGGTCTAAAAGCGCATTCTGGTGATTTCCTAAAAGTAAAACGGGTTTATCTTTTGGTATATTGTTAATACCATGAACTAGTACTTTTTTAAAGTAGAAAAACATTCCTAACCTTAAATACATGCGTACGCTATATAACCAAATTTTTTTCAAATTGTATTGCTTAATTACCTTTAGAAGACCAATAAAAAGCTAGTGTTAACCCCGAAATAATATGCCAAATTCCCCAAAAAGCAGCTAAAATTGCCATGCCTCCTAAGCCATTAAAAAATGTAAAAATAAGTAATAAGCCCAATCCGGAATTTTGAATACCTGTTTCTATGGCTATGGTTTTTCTATTTTTAAAAGATAACTTAAATAGTATAGCTACGGCAAGCCCCAATAAAATAGCTAATATATTATGTGAAATACCTATAACCAGTACATGATGTATGTAGCTGTTAAAAATATCAATATTGTTTGAAAATGCAATAACTACTATAGCTGCAAAAATAAATATTGACAATGGCCTTAAAATTTTTGAAATCTTTAATGCCAATTGTGCTTTAAAATGCCTTAATACCATACCTAAAACCAGAGGAATCCCAAGAATTAAAGTCACCAATTTCACTAATTCTAAAGGGTTTAACGCTACCTCTTTTAATAATTGTGTTGTAGGTTGATACAAACCTCCGTAAAACTGAAAATTGAACGGTGTCATAACAATGGCAAAAAATGTTGCAAATGCGGTTAAACTAATAGACAGTGCCGTATTGCCTTTTGCCAAATGCGTCATAAAATTAGAAATATTACCACCAGGACAAGCAGCCACCATCATCATACCTAAAGCAATACTTGGTTGTGGTTTAATAAAGCTAACTAATAAAAATGTTACAAAAGGCAGCAATATAAACTGAGACAATACACCAACAAAAACCAATTTGGGTTGCTTCAATAAATTTTTAAAATCGCTTAGTGTAATTCCTAAAGCTACCCCAAACATCACCACTGCTAATGCTATATTTAGCACCCACAGCCCACCGCTATCAAAGTTAATTTTTACAGAGTCTAGTTCTTGCATACTTTAAGATACCGTGCTGCCGTTAACCACTTTACTCTCTGGGTTTAAAAGCATGACATCTTTATCTTTAACAGCTCCTAAAACCAAACATTCACTCATAAATTTGGCTATTTGCTTTTTAGGTAAGTTTACTACAGCTACAATTTGCCTTTGTAACAAATCTTCTTTTTTATATAGTGAAGTAATTTGAGCAGAAGATTTTTTAATGCCTAAAGCTCCAAAATCTATTATTAATTGGTAAGCTGGTTTTTTAGCTTCAGGAAAATCATTAACCTCAATAATGGTTCCTACTCTTAAATCTACTTTGGTAAAATCTTCAAAAGTTATTGTCTTATTCATTTTTTAAAAATACAAATAATCACGAACTTTGAAATAAAATCATTTTTTTATGGCAAGAACACCTTCAAATATGCTTCCGTTAGGAACCTCAGCTCCTAATTTTTCATTACCTGACACCATATCTAATGCAACAATTGGATTAAACGATGTTAAAGGTGAAAAAGGTACTGTAATTATGTTTATTTGTAACCACTGCCCTTTTGTTATTCATGTGAATTCTGAAATTGTTGCTATAGCTAATGCCTATACAAAAAAGGGAATTGGTTTTGTTGCAATTTCTAGTAACGACGTTGTAAACTACCCACAAGATAGTCCAGAAAACATGAAAATTCATGCAAAAAAAGAAGGCTATCCGTTTCCTTATTTATATGATGAGTCTCAAGAAATTGCAAAAGCTTATGACGCTGCCTGTACGCCAGATTTTTATGTTTTTGATAACCATTTAAAATTGGTTTACAGAGGCCAATTAGATGACTCTAGACCCGAAAACGGGAAGCCTTTAAATGGTAAAGACTTAAGGCATGCTTTAGACTGTTTAATAGAAAATAAAGAAAATACAGCTTTACAAAAACCTAGTCTTGGATGTAATATTAAATGGAAAACTAATTAAAATTTAGTTGCCAAAAGCCCACATTTTGCCATTTACCAAACTTAAATCCTACTTCTTTTAATTCGGCAACTTGTTTAAAACCAAATTTTTCATGAAGCTTAACACTAGCATCATTGGGAATGGTTAAAACTCCCATTACAGAATGAAAATTTTGTTGTTTTAATAGGCTTAATAACTTTGTGTAAAGTATGGTTCCTATTTGTTTTCCGTGTGCTGTATGCTTTACATAAACGGTAGCTTCTACCGTTCCGTTATAGGCTGGTTTGGGTCTAAACTTACTTCCGTAAGCAAAACCTAATATAGTGTTATCTTCTTCAAAAACTATCAAAGGGTATGCTTTATTTATTCTATGCAATTTTTCAGAATACACCTCAAAAGCAACAGGTTCTGTATCAAACGTAGCAACAGAATTTACTACATAGTAGTTATAAATATCAAGGAGTTGCTGTGTATCTTCAGTTTTAAAACTTCTAACCATTTACATCCAACCTTTACGTTTAAGCAAATTTTCTATATGTGCATAATGGTGATTACTATGCCACGCGTAAAAACCTATATTGTAAGATAGTAATACTTCTGAGTTGCTGTCTGGATGAATAAAAATTTTATTTAACGCTTCTTGAGATAATCCTTTTAACAAATAAACGAGTTTGTAGTGAATGGCCTTGATATGCTCCAAAGACATTTGTATTGGTGCCGTTTTACTATCATTTAAAGCAGCCCAATCTGCTTCATTATAGGGTTTTATTACTGGTTTATCTTCGGTTAAAGCCCATTTAAAACGCGTATAACTATGATGAATACTATCTGCCACATGATGCACTACCTGCCTAATGGTCCACCCTTCTGGCCTATATTGAGTATCTAACTGTTCTTTTGTTAAATGTTTTACTAAGGCTTCAAATGTAATTGGAAATTTTTCTAAAACCGAAATCCAATCATCTATATGTTTTTTTGTGATGGTATCAGGACATTCAAACTGTCCAATAGGGTATTTTAATTGTTGTAACGTTGCAGCATCCATAAATATAAATTTTATACCCTCCTAAAATAAGGATAATTCAAATTTAAAATACTTTAACTGCCGAACTTTTTGCTAATTCAATGGCTTCCTTTAATGAAGTAAAATTTTTAATTTTTTTATAAAAGAATAAATTTTCAAATATTAAATTGAATTTTCCTTTAGGAGTAGCGCTTACAACGTAATATTCTTTTAACTTATAATTGCTTCTAAAAAACTTTAACCAATCTTGAGCAACAACAGAGTAAGAGTGAATTCTATTAGAAATATAAATTAAATCTTTTCCATCGGTTCCTAAATAACAGGCAACATCATCTGCTATTGGTTTTCCGTGGTTGTCCCATGTATATTCAATACCTTCATTAACTTCAACAACAATAAAACCTTTAAAAATAAACACAGTAGCATAAGGATAATTTAATTCCTTTAAAACTTCGGCATAAAAAACTGTTTTTTTAACACTAATCATTATTACTTAAAGTTAGGATAGTTTTTTATATATGTAAAAAAAACTCGATGAACACTGTAGAATTTCCTCTAAACAAAAAGAAAAGCACTTCTTACGAAATGCTTTTCTTATATTAAAAAAAATAATGCTTCTTATTTTACATTCATTAATTCTACATCAAAAATTAGTGTAGCGTTTGGAGGAATAACACCACCAGCGCCTCTACTGCCATATCCTAAATGACTAGGAATTACTAAACGGGCTTTATCACCTACATTTAATAATTGAATACCTTCATCCCAACCAGGAATTACTTGCCCTACGCCAATTGGAAAATCTATAGGCTGATTTCTCTTGTAAGAAGAATCGAAAACAGTACCATCAGCTAATTGTCCTTTATAATGAACAGAAACGGTTTTACCTTTTTCTGGTTTTGCTCCATCTCCTTTTTGAATAATTTGGTATCTCAAACCACTTTCGGTCTTTTCAAAACCTGCTGCAAGTTTATCTAATTCGGTCTCTGCTTTTGCTTTTGCTTCTGCTTCTCGTTTTTCTCTAGCACCTTCAAAAGTTCTAAAAGCTTCTACAGCATTAAAAGCTTCTGCTTCTGCTCCTACTCTAAGAATTTCTAAAGTCTCAATAGTATCGCCTTGAGCAATAGCATCTACCACGTCTTGTCCTTCTGTAACTTTACCAAAAACGGTGTGGTTATTGTCTAACCAAGGGGTTTCAACGTGTGTTATAAAAAACTGACTACCATTAGTACCGGGTCCTGCATTGGCCATAGAAAGTACACCGGGGCCATCATGCTTTAAATCTGGGTGAAATTCGTCATCAAACTGGTAACCTGGATTTCCTGTACCTGTACCCTGTGGGCAGCCACCTTGAATCATAAAATCTGGAATTACCCTGTGGAATTTTAATCCATCATAATAAGGCGTACCTTGAGGTTTAACAGCATTCTCTAAATTACCTTCTGCTAAAGCTACAAAGTTACCTACGGTACCAGGCGTTTTTTTGTATTCTAAAGCAACTAAAATTTCGCCTTTTGTGGTGTTGAATTTTGCGTATAATCCGTCTTGCATTGTTCTAATTTTTAAGAAAGTGCAAAGATAGGGAAAGCATGGTAATTTTTACAGCTTGATTTCATGGATTTTAATTGGTTTTAATACTTTTAATGCAATGGTAAATCCTATTGACTTTGTGAGAAAAATTGCCGAACTTTGTTTAACGTTGGATATAAGTCATTAAAACAACGTATATCCTTTAAGTTAAACAAACCAACCAAAAATTAACCAATGATAAAATTCTTTAGAAAAATTAGACAGAAACTACTCTCTGAAAACAAATTCAGTAAATATCTAATTTATGCCATTGGAGAAATTGTACTAGTTGTTATTGGAATTTTGATTGCATTGTCAATCAATAATTGGAACCAAGAACGAATCCAGAAGCTTGAAGAACAAACCTTTGTAAAGAACATTCATACTGAATATTTGCAAAACAAAACGATTATAAAAAGAAGAATTGAGGAAGCTGAATTATGTGAGGCAGCCCTTAAACAATTAATGAACATTATGGGTAAAGACGAAGATTATCTTAAAAAGCAAAATATCGACAGTTTACTTTTTATTGCCTTTGACCCTCCTATATTCAGACCCTCTGAAAACACCATTTCTGGGCTCATACAATCAGGACGTTTGGATTTGCTCCAAAATAAGGAATTAGTTAATTTAATATATAATTGGGGACGAACGATGAAGGCGTTGACAGATAGAACAACAAGATTTACTTCAATATCTGATAACCATATTTCTCCATACTTATCAAAAAAATATTCCTATAAAGATATCGATACCTATGGTCCATTAAATTGGAAAGAAAAATCAAACCTGAAGGTGGATAAACTTCAAATTTTTAAAGAAATTGAATTCGAAAATCTTACTGACAATTTTTTATACTGGATGGTAGATAACAAAAATCTGTTTATAGAATTAGACCAATTGATTGATAAAATTCTTAAGGAAACTCAAAATGATTAAATTATAAATAACGAAAGCACAAGAACGTGTATAATTAATTGCGACTACGCTCAGTACAGATTTACTAAACCTCACCAACGTAGGAGGTAGCCACTACCCGAAAGCCTTACCCGAAAAAATATTTAACTAGTTAGCTACTTCACTAATAAATTTTATACGGTATAAACGCAGTTCTTCATCGTCATAATCGCCATCAAATTCTTCAATAGCATCTTTAATGGCATCAGATTCAGACTCCATAAAATATTCATGAATTTCTTCTTGCTGATCTTCGTCTAAAATTTCATCAATCCAATAATCAATATTCAACTTTGTACCAGAATAAACAATGGCTTCCATTTGCTTAATAAAATCACTCATTTCTAAGCCTTTGGCAGAAGCTATATCGTCTAATGGCAGTTTTCTATCAATACTTTGAATAATATATAATTTATTTGTAGAATTACTTCCTGTAGATTTAACTACTAAATCATCTGGACGCACAATATCATTTTCTTCAACATATTTGGCAATAAGTTCTACAAAATCTTTACCATATTTTCTTGCTTTACCTTCACCAACACCATGAACGTTTCCTAGTTCTGACAATGAAATTGGATATTTAAGCGCCATATCTTCTAGTGAAGGGTCTTGAAAAATCACAAAAGGTGGCACTCCTAGCTTTTTAGCATTCTTCTTTCTGAGTTCTTTAAGCATGTTCATGAGGGTTTCATCTGCTACAGCTCCACTCCCTTTTGCTGCTGTAACAATGGTACCGTCTTCCTGCTCGCCTTCAAAAACATGATCTTCGGTCATCATAAAAGACACGGGGTTTTCTATAAATGCTTTTCCTGCATCTTGTAACTTAATAACACCGTATGTTTCTATATCTTTTTTAAGATAACCTGCTACTAGCACTTGCCTTAATAGTGCCATCCAATATTTTCTATCTTTATCTTTTCCCCTACCAAAAAACGGCTGCTCGTTGGTTTTATGTGAGTTTATTAGAGCATTTTCTTTTCCTATAATAACACTAACTAAGTCTTTAGATTTATACTTTTGATTGGTATCTTTAATGGTTTCTAATAAAACAACAACATCTTCTTTGGCTTCGTGTTTCTTTTTAGGGTGCCTAACATTATCATCCATATCGCCACCTTCACCAGTTTCGTTGTCAAACTCTTCACCAAAATAATGTAGAATAAATTTTCTTCTAGAAATAGAAGTTTCTGCAAAAGCCACCACTTCTTGTAACAGCGCATGACCTATTTCTTGTTCGGCTACGGGCTTACCAGACATAAACTTCTCTAGTTTCTCTATATCCTTATAAGAGTAAAATGCTAAACAATGCCCTTCGCCTCCATCTCTACCAGCTCTTCCAGTTTCTTGATAATAACTTTCTATACTTTTAGGAATATCATGATGAATTACAAACCTAACATCTGGTTTGTCTATTCCCATACCAAAAGCAATGGTTGCCACAACCACATCAATATCTTCCATTAAGAATTTATCTTGATGGCTAGATCTGGTTTTAGCATCTAAACCGGCATGATAGGGTACGGCTTTTATACCATTAACTTGTAATACTTGGGCTAATTCTTCTACACGTTTTCTACTTAAACAGTAAACAATACCAGATTTCCCTTCGTTTTGCTTAATAAACCTAATAATATCGGCATCTACATTTTTGGTTTTTGGCCTTACCTCATAATACAAATTAGGTCTGTTAAATGAGGCTTTAAATGTTTTGGCACCAGTAATACCAAGGTTTTTTATAATATCTTCTTGTACTTTTGGTGTAGCGGTAGCGGTTAAACCTATAATAGGAATATTATCTCCTATTCTACCAATTATATGACGTAAATTTCTGTATTCTGGCCTAAAATCATGCCCCCACTCACTAATACAGTGCGCTTCATCTATAGCCATAAAAGATACTTTTACGCTTTTTAAAAAATCTACATTCTCATCTTTGGTTAAAGATTCTGGTGCTACGTATAATAATTTAGTAACGCCATTTACAATGTCTTCCTTAACACGCTTAACCTCTGTTTTGTTTAACGATGAATTTAATACATGAGCAATACCTTCTTCATTAGAAACACCTCTTATAGCATCAACCTGATTTTTCATTAATGCTATTAATGGAGAAACTACAATGGCTGTACCTTCTTGCATTAAAGCTGGTAATTGATAACATAGCGATTTACCACCACCTGTTGGCATTATTACAAACGTATGATTGCCCGATAAAATACTTTCTACAACGTCTTCTTGCAATCCTTTGAATTTATTAAATCCAAAATATTTTTTAAGAGCGGAGTGCAAGTCACTTTTAGCTATTAACATGGATAAATTAAATAATTAGTTAACCTACTTAAAAATACACTAAAAATTCAAAATTAATACGAATAATTTTATTAGCATATTTTGAAGAACCCTCATATTTTTTTTCGTTAGTTTTGTAACGAAAATCCAAATTACAATAAAATTTGGATTTGAATAAGATTAAAGATAATAAAATCTTTAAAAGCATCAACTAAAAATATATAAATTTTGAATAGCGAGAATTCTATTATACAAATTGCTAAACAAACTATAGAGGCAGAAAGTAAAGCCATTTTTAATCTTTCTAACCTAATTACCAATGATTTTGCTGAAGCTGTTAAACTTATTTACAACTCTAAAGGACGCGTTATAATTACCGGTGTTGGTAAAAGTGCCATTATTGCAAACAAAATAGTAGCTACCTTAAATTCTACGGGTACACCTGCTGTATTTATGCATGCTGCCGATGCTATTCATGGCGATTTAGGTTTAATTTTAGAAGATGATGTGGTAATCTGCATTTCTAAAAGTGGTAATACACCAGAAATTAAGGTTTTAGTACCACTAATTAAAAATGCTAAAAACAAAATGATTGCTATAACTGGGAATAAAGACTCTTTTTTAGCGCAACAGGTTGATTTTGTTTTAAATGCTTTTGTTGAAAAAGAAGCTTGTCCAAACAATTTAGCACCTACAACTAGCACCACAGCTCAATTAGTTGTTGGTGATGCGCTTGCCATTTGTTTATTAAAAATGCGCGGATTTTCTAGTAATGATTTTGCAAAATACCATCCTGGTGGTTCCTTAGGTAAAAAACTTTACTTAAGAGTGCATGATATTTCATCTATTAATGAAAAACCAAAAGTGCAACCTAATACCAGTATTAAAGATGTTATTGTTGAAATAACTGAAAAAATGTTAGGAGTTACGGCTGTAGTTGAAAATGATGGAATTATTGGAATTATAACCGATGGTGATTTAAGAAGAATGCTTAGTAAAGTTGATAATTTTTCAACCTTAACAGCAAAAGATATCATGAGTGCTAACCCAAAACGTGTAAAAGCAGAAACCATGGCTGTTGATGCCCTAGATATTATGGAAACCAATGGCATTTCTCAACTTTTAGTTGAAGAAAACGGTAAATATGCTGGGGTTGTTCATTTACACGATTTAATTAAAGAAGGCATTTTATAATGGCAAAGAAAAATGTAAATGAGATGTCTTTTCTAGATCATCTCGAAGATTTAAGATGGCATTTAATTAGAATTTGTTTAGCGGTAGTTATTGTTGCTACACTAGCTTTTATTTTTAGCCGCTTTATTTTTGATGAAATTATTTTTGCGCCATTAAACATGAGTTTCCCTACTTATGATTTTTTGTGTAAAGCAGCTACATTTATTGGGGTAGATACTACATTTTGTAATGATGAAGTACCTATGATTATTCAAAACAGAACCATGGCGGGGCAGTTTTCTGCAGATATTTGGACCGCAATTTTGGGTGGTTTTATAATTGCTTTCCCCTATGTAATTTATCAATTATGGAGCTTTATAAGCCCAGGTTTACATGAAAATGAAAGAAGACACGCTAAAGGGTTTATCATAATTTCATCGGCACTGTTTTTTCTTGGAGTATTATTTGGGTATTATATTGTAACACCTTTATCTATAAACTTTTTAGCTAATTATAGTGTTTCTGAAACCGTTGACAACCAAATTGATATTAGCTCTTACATTGCTCTTGTGCGTTCTTCTGCTTTGGCTTCCGGACTCATTTTTGAGCTGCCTATCATCATTTATTTTCTAACTAAAATTGGTTTGGTTACTCCTCAAATTCTAAAAAAATACAGAAAGTATGCACTGGTAATTGTGCTAATTTTATCTGCAATTATTACACCTCCAGATATTGCTAGTCAGGTCATTGTAGCTATTCCTATTTTAATTTTATATCAAGTTAGTATCTATATATCTAAAATTGTTGTTAGAAATCAAATAAGAAAAGAAGAACAACATGCTTAGTTATTAGCCAATAATTAATTAAAATTTACGTTATTGCAAGTATGATTTTAAAAGCCGAAAATTTAATGAAGTCCTACAACGGACGTAAAGTAGTAAAAGACGTATCTCTTGAGGTAAATCAGGGTGAAATAGTTGGGTTGTTAGGACCTAATGGTGCTGGTAAAACAACATCATTCTATATGATTGTTGGGTTAATTAAACCTAATGGTGGACAAATTTTTCTTGATAATACTGAGATTACTAAATTCCCTATGTACAAACGTGCTCAAAATGGTATTGGGTATTTGGCGCAAGAAGCTTCGGTTTTTAGAAAACTTAGCATTGAAGATAATATTTTAAGTGTGCTTCAGCTTACCAAATTAAGTAAAAAGCAACAACATGATAAAATGGAATCTTTAATTGAAGAATTTGGTTTAGGGCATATTAGAAAAAACAGAGGCGATTTACTTTCTGGTGGAGAACGCAGACGTACAGAAATTGCTCGCGCTCTGGCAACAGACCCTAATTTTATTCTTTTAGATGAACCTTTTGCTGGTGTAGATCCCGTAGCTGTAGAAGATATTCAACGTATTGTAGCGCAGCTTACCAAAAAAAATATTGGTATTTTAATTACAGACCATAACGTACAAGAAACCCTTGCTATTACAGATAGAACGTACCTTATGTTTGAAGGTGGTATATTAAAACACGGTAATCCTGAAGAACTTGCTAACGATGAAATGGTGCGTAAAGTGTACTTAGGTCAAAACTTTGAGTTGCGTAAAAAGAAAATTAGAGACTAACGTTTCTATTCTATCTTTAATACTCTGTTACTGACCCCCAATTTTCTCCTGTTTTTATTCTATAAAGTTGCATTTCAGAAATACCAAACTGTTTTGCTATCATTTTTAAACGGGTTCTTCTGTTAGGGTCATTAATTTTCCGTTTAATTAATTTAACCTTAGTTTCTGTTAGCTTAGAATAGGTTCTTTTTCTAGGAGTATTTTTACTAAATTGATGCTGTTCTTTTATTATTGTCCTTTAACCTTTGCAATTAAAAATTTAATAGCTTTAAACACTACTAAAGCAATAAACCCTACAATTAAGCCTATAACAAACTCTATTAACATTGTTGGTATAGACATGCCCGCTACTAAATGATGAATAAAATCTACATTATGATTAAAAATACCTCCTGCTACAAGTATTAAAGCAATAGTACCTATTACAGATAAACTTTTTATAACAATAGGTAAGGCTCTTATTAAAAAATTTCCAATAAATTTTGATACGCTTTTTTCTCTTTTACCAAACTTTACAAGTCTGTAACCAAAATCGTCCATTCTAACTATTAGGGCTACAATACCATAAACTCCAATAGTAGCAATTATACAAACAATAGTAACTACTAGTATTTGAGATAATATAGGTTTTTCTAATACCGTTCCAAGCGCAATGATTACAATTTCAACAGATAAAATAAAATCTGTAAAAATAGCCGATTTTATTTTCTTCTTTTCAGAAAGTAAAGCCTCTTCTTTAGTAAGTTCTACATTCAAATCACTATGAGAATCGGCCTTGGGCGCATGTGGCACAAAAAACTCATAAATTTTTTCTGCCCCTTCAAACGCTAAATAAATAGCACCAAAAGTTAAAGCTAAGGTTATGGCCCATGGCGCAAAGGCACTAAGTAAAAAGGCAATAGGCAATATAATAAGTTTATTTAATGCAGATCCTTTGGTTATAGCCCATAAAACAGGAAGCTCTCTAGAAGACATAAATCCTGTAGCTTTTTCTGCATTTACAGCTAAATCATCCCCTAAAATTCCAGCTGTTTTTTTGGTAGAAATCTTACTCATTACCACCACATCATCCATTAGGGTGGCTATATCATCTAATAGCGCAAAAAATCCTGATGCCATGTATTAATATTATTTTGTGGTTAAATTGTCTAAAACAGACATGATTATATATAACAGTATAATTAATGGTATGGCTGCAAACCATAGTACAATTAACAATACAGCGCAAAGTATAATAAATATGTAGCGTGTTGCATTTGCTTTAAAGCTCCAACTTTTAAATTTTAATGCAAATAATTTAATGCCAGAGTTTAGTAACCAGCAACTTAAAATGGTCATTGCTATTAAAAACCATTTATTTAAAATGATAGCATTAATAACATCGTTATTTTGATACTCTAAAATTAAAGGGAGCGATACAATTAATAACGTATTGGCTGGGGTTGGCAAACCTTTAAAAAAAGTTTGTTGCTCGGTATCTACATTAAATTTTGCAAGCCTATAAGCTGATGCTAATGTTATTAAAAGTCCTATAAAAGGTAAAAAACCACCTCCTGTTAATTCAAATAAGCTTGTTTCAAAACCATTTTGATGAGCATCAAACCAACCCGTTTGCGTTAAGCCTAAAAGCTTAAACATGATTATTCCTGGCACCAATCCGCTAGTAACTACATCGGCTAAAGAATCTAATTGTAAACCTATATCACTTTCAACCTTTAGTTTTCTTGCTGCAAAACCATCAAAAAAGTCAAAAAATATACCTAAAAACACTAAAAAGGCAGCTGTAACAAAGTGGTTATTAACAGCAAAAACTACAGCAATACTCCCACAAAATAAATTTAGTAAGGTTAGAGCATTCGGAATATATCGCTTCATGTAATAAATTTAATTTCTGTAAAAATAACAAACAATTTTACTCTAAAGCAATATCTAATATAAATTCAAGTTTATAGGTTTATAAATTATGTGCATCTTTGTAAAAAATTTGCGATTGAAAGCTTATATAACCGCCTTATTCTGTGTAATATCAGTATCCGCCTTTAGTCAAACTACTAGAAAATATTCTAATGAGTTTATGAACATTGGTGTTGATGCTGCTGCTCTAGGTATGAGTAGTGCTGTTACATCGCACACCGCCGATGTAAATTCTGGGTATTGGAATCCTGCGGGTCTTTTAGCTTTAGAAGACAATCAGTTAGCGCTTATGCACTCTAGCTATTTTGCTAATATTGCCAATTACGATTATGCAGCTTATGCAATGCCTATAGACAATAATAGTGCTATGGCAATATCTCTAATTAGGTTTGCTGTTGATGATATTTTAAACACAACCCAATTAATTGATGATCAAGGCAATATTAATTATGATAGAATTAGCCTGTTTTCTACTGCAGACTATGGTTTAACATTTTCTTATGCAAGAAAACTTCCTGTTCAAGGATTAAACTATGGTGTTAATGCCAAAGTTATTCGAAGAATTATTGGTGATTTTGCATCGTCTTGGGGTTTTGGTTTAGATGCGGGTATTCAATTTGAAACCAACAACAACTGGAAATTTGGTGTTATGGCCAGAGATATTACAACCACGTTTAATGCTTGGGCTATTGATGAAGATGAATTTGAAACCATTAAAGATGCTGTTGAAGGGCAAAACCAAGAATTACCAGAAAGCACCGAAATTACCATTCCTAAACTGCAAATAGGCATTTCTAAACTATTTAGTTTTCATTATGATTATACTTTACTAGCTGCTGCCAATTTAAATGTTAGATTTGAAGAAAATAATGATATTATTTCATCATCTTTTGCTAGTATAAATCCCGCCTTAGGTTTTGAATTTGGATATATTGATATGGTGTATTTGCGTGCTGGCATGGGTAATTTTCAAAATGAACTGCAAATAGACAACACAGAACAGCTCACCTTTCAACCAAGTTTTGGTGTTGGTTTTAAATACAATGGCATTCAAATTGATTATGCGTTTACAGATATTGGCGACCAAAGTGTGGCGTTGTACTCTAATGTATTTTCATTAAAACTAGATTTTAGTATTTTTAGGTAATGGTAAAAAAATTACGTTTTCTTCTTTTAGTAGTTTCTTCTTTCATTTATGGGCAACAAATAACCCTCTCTAACACGGCAGAAATTAGTGTTTTAACGGTTGGCCCTGGAACGTCTTTAAATGATGCTTTCGGGCATAGTGCTTTTAGAATAAAAGACCCAAATAACAGATTAGATGTGGTTTATGGCTATGGCGAGTATGATTTTGATGCTCCTAACTTTTACCTAAAATTTGCCCGTGGCAAACTAAATTATTTACTTAGTAAAGACAGCTTTAGTAGGTTTTACCAAGTATATGTTTATTTTAACCGCACTGTTAAAGAGCAAGTTTTAAATTTATCGCAAAGCGAAAAACAAAACCTATACAACTATTTAATTAATAATTACAAACCCGAAAACCGAGGGTATTTGTATGAGTTCTTTTTTGATAATTGTGCTACACGTATTAAAGATGTAACTAAAATTGCTACCAAAAATTCCATTAAATTTAATTTACCAAAAGCGTATACCCCAAAAACTTTTAGAAGCTTAATTTACAACAATGTAAATAAAAACACATGGGGTAGTTTGGGTATAGACATGGCATTAGGTGCTGTAATAGATAGAAAAGCAACGCCAGAAGAACAAATGTTTTTACCAGAAAACATCTATAAATTCTTTGAAGCTGCAACCAAAAAAGATGGTACACCATTAGTAAAAAAAAGCAATATCATTTTTACTAAAAGACCTACTAATATTTCAAATAATTTTTTTAGCAGTCCGCTCTTTGTTTTAGGGATGATAGCTTTGGTTATTATATTTATTACTTATAAAGATTTTAAAAACAAAAAACAAACGCAGTGGCTAGATATAACACTGTTTAGCTTTACAGGCCTTATAGGCATTCTTATTTTACTACTCTGGTTTGCAACAGACCATACAGGCACGCACCAAAACTACAATCTGCTTTGGGCTTTCGCTTTAAATATTTTAATGATTGGGCAATTGGTAAATAAAAAACCCAAAACATGGTTTATTAAATATGTAAAATTTTTAATAATAATGCTTTGCCTACTTACACTACACTGGATTATTGGTGTTCAGGTATTTGCCGTTGGTTTAATCCCTCTATTAATAGCCTTATTTATTAGGTATATTTACTTAGTAAAATACTACGCAACCCTCAACAATCAATAGTCTATAATCAATTTAAAAATTACTGCCCCCTAAAGAAAATCACCGTACTTAGGGTTTTAATAAGAATATTTATATCAAGTAAAAAACTACGGTGTTTTATATAATATAAATCGTATTGAAGCTTAAGTAAGCTATCGTCATAAGAAGAACCATATCTTGTTTTCACCTGCGCCCAACCTGTTAGTCCGGGTTTAATTATATGTCTAGTTTCATAAAACGGAAGCATTTCTGATAATTCTTTTACAAAATACGGACGCTCTGGTCTGGGACCAATCAAACTCATATCACCTTTTAAAACATTAATAAATTGAGGCATCTCGTCTAGTCTGGTATTCCTTAAAAACTTTCCAAATAGAGTGATTCTAGAATCTTTTTTCTTTGCCCATGTAACACCATTTTGTTCCGCATTTTTAATCATGGTTCTAAATTTAATAATTTTAAACGGGCGTCCGTTTTTACCAATACGTTCTTGGGTATACAACAGTGGTCCTCTATTACCAATAAGATTGCCTAACAATACAAATGGCGTAAATAATGCACAAAAAACAAGACCCAAAGCCGAAATTAAAATATCAGACAACCGGTGAAAAAATAAATACATTTTATTTTGATTACTTCGGCTAAAAGGAAAATATTTATAAAAATCTCTTCCTACAAACTGAATAGGAATGCGTTGGGTTAAATCTTCATACACCTGTGTGTATTCTCTAATGGGAATACCTTCTTCTAAAAGCGAAATAAGCGCATAATAAGTTTCATAGGTTATGGTATCAGCATTATAACTAGCAACAACTATTTCTGATATATGCTCGTCTTTAACTACTTTTTTTAGCTGCTTAGGGCTATACTCTTTTATGTTTTTAAACTTTATATTATCCTTTTTACTAGCTTCACAATTTACAAAGCCTACAATTTGATAATTAGGATCTGCTTGTTTAAAAGCTTCAATTATAGTTTCAACACTAGAAACCTCTCCAACAATAATCACCTTTCTATAAAACCTTGGAGAAACAATAAAAGTAATGTAAGCCAACCGCCATAAAACTAAAGCAAAGAGAATAGCAAAATAAAAATAAACAATTTGTAAACGATTCCCTGGTAGTAATGGGGTTAAAAATGGCGTTAAAAAATAGAATAAAACGGTGACTGATACGGTAAATACAATACTGGTTGATATTTTTTCTATTTGACTTGATTTTTGTAAATCATACAACTCGAAAATAGTACCAAATATGGAGATATAAAGAATAAGAACAAAAACCCAACGCCAATGTTTTTTGGTAATTGAAAAGTAATCAAACTCAAAGGTATTCCCAACAAAATACAGTACTAGTAAAACGGAAACAATATCAAAAACACGAAGTAATACTTTACGTTCTGATATATTAAAATGAATACTGTTTTTAGACATTTTAGCGGCTAATGAGAGGTTATAAAGATAAGAAGTAATTTTATTACAACACACATATTAGCTTAAAACGTTAAGCCATTGTTTTTTAACTACCTCCCAATCAAAATTTTCTACTTTTTTTCTTGCTAATTCAGCTATTTTTTTAGTTTTATCTTCTTGAGACATAAGCGTTTTAATGGCTTTTACAAATGCAGCTTCATCATTGGATTTTACTAATATCCCATCAACACCATCTTCTATTAAAAAAGGCATACCTCCCACTTGAGTTGATATTACCGGAAGCCCCAAAGCCATAGCTTCTATAACACTAACGGGCATATTATCAAAATTAGTGGTATTTATAAAAATATTATAATCTTTAGATAATGTAATCCATGCTTCTTTAGATAATTTACCTGTAAATTTAACATCAACATGTAATTTTTTAGCTAACTTTTTAGTGGCTTGCAAACTTCCATCTTTATCAGGGCCAACCATACAAAGTGTTGCTTCTATATTAACATCTTTTAAAGCCTTAACAACTTTTACAGCTAACAAAGGATTGTAAATTTTTGAAAATGAACGTACCCATAATAATTTCACCTTTTTAAATTCCCGCTTTTTAAAACAATATGTTTCAATATCAATAAAATTTGGAATACAAGTAATGTTAACAAACCCAAAATCTTCAAATATTGATTTTATATAAAGTGATGGTGCTATATTAACTGCTGCATTTTTAAAAATGGCTTTTGATAGTTTAGGAGAGGTTTTTAAACGTTCTGGTAAATTACCGCCATGTAAAATAGGCACATACTTTAAATTTAAAAATCTACAAAACACAGCACACAAATAAGCATAGTAAAAGTTTAAGGTACTGTAGGTGTCAATTAAAACATAATCTACTTGCTTTCTGTATTTTACTATATGAAATAGCATATCTAACAAACGGATTGCTTGATTCTTTTTCCCTGATGCTATAATAACGTTATAGCCTGCTTTTTTTAAGTTATTACTTAAAGTACTTATAGTAGTAACAGTAGTATGTAGCCCCTGTAATTTGTTGCCTATGTAAAGAAGGTTTTTCATTTATTATATATTAGGCATAATATTAAGCACTTAATCGGTTTGGTTGCAACACGTTTTTACTTTTTTGTGGTTTTTTATAAGTTATATTAAGCAAACACAAACCATAAACAAATGCCGGAGCTGCTATTCGCATTGCGGAATGATTAATAGTTAGTAACCAAAAGGCATAAAACGAATAGAAAAATATATTAGACTTGTTATTTAACCTAACAACTAACGGAGCTATTAATAAAATAAGAAATGCAAAAACCCCAAACAAGCCATGCTCTGCAACTATTCTACTCATTTCATTATGTGAGGCCGCTTCTATTCCGGTTTCATTAAACCGTACTTCTTTTACTTTACCAACACCAATACCTAAAAAAGGATGATTTACAAACTCTTTAAACTCAAAAGCTAATAAATCGGTTCTACCGGTAGTAACATCGCCCTTAGACCTACCTGCGGCATCTTGATTAGCATAACGCTTATCTATAAAACCATGGGTTTGAATAGAACTTACAAACCAAGTTAATAGTGCTACTACTAAAAACAAAAACACAGACAGTTGTATTTGTAGCCGTTTCTTTTTGTTAACTTTTAAATAATAAATAGCTATAAAACTTAAAATCATAACCAATGCCGTTATAACCCCTCCTCTACTAAAAGTTACAATAGCCCTAAAGCCCATAAGTGCCAAAAGTGCCAAATCTATAAGTCGTAAATACAAATGCTCTCTAGACATAAAAAAACGAGCTGCCAAAACAAACAACCCCAAACCTAATACTGTAGCTACTTGGTTTGGGCCAAAACCACCAGAAGCCGCAAAGTTTGAAGCTGTTCCTGTTATTACCGATTCAATATCGGGCGTGTATAACACTAAAAATACCGTCATACTTATAAGCGGTAATAAAAGTGCTAAAAGAATAATTTTTATTTGGTTGAATGTAATGTTACGGCGGTAGCAAAAAATAGCCACCAATCCCAAACACACAGGACCACTTAAATTAAAAGCTATGGCTTTACGTATATTGGTTTCAAACCCCATTTCTGCAATAGCCACATAAATACCTGGTATAAGCAATAATATATAAAGTACATAAATTAAAGCTCTGTTTGTAAAGCTAACGCTAAACATACCTAACAAAATAAACAATATCACTAAATATTTACTAGCTTCATAAGATATGGTTCCCCCGTTCATTCTTAAAAACACCTCAATACCAACAACATAAGAACAAGCTAGTAACACATAAAATGCCTTTCTTTTTTTAGAAACTCTTATAATTTTATAGGTAAAAAAAACTGTAGTAAATAAAAAATATGGCGTAGCTAAAGGCTTAAAAGCAAATATTAAAATGCCTAATAATACATGAAAAATAATAAGTTTATAATAGACTGATAACTTCATTTCTTGTGAAGTTTATAAATTTCTATGAGTTTATGTATTTGTGCTTCTTCAGAAAAAGAATGAATAACGCTTTTTTTAAAATTTTCACCAACGTCTTGTCTCAATCGCTCATTTGCAATAAACGTAATTAAACCTTCTTTTAAAGCGTTTACATCTTCTTTTTCAACTAAAACACCTGTATCTTTTGTTGAAATAACTAAATTACAATCGCCTACATTGGTGGCTACACTTGGTAAACCTGCCATTCCATATTCTAACAATGCCAAAGGTAATCCTTCTGATTTTGATGATAAAACACCTATGGTAGATTGACTTAAAATATGAAAAACATCAGGACAACTGCCGTAAATAAAAATATGAGGTTCTAGTTTTAAGTTGTGTATTAAACGTTTAACAGATTTAGAATAAGCATCATTAAAATCTTTTCCAACACAATGAAGCGTCCAATCTGGATACGTTTTTAACACCTCATTAAAAGCTCTAATTAATGTGCCATGATCTTTATCGGGTCTCATGTTAGCTACACAAACGATTCGCTTACCAGAAGAACCTCTAAGTTTCGTTACTTCTGAGTTTAAGCTAGCTATAGGGTAATTTACCAAAAAGTAGACATGTTTACACAAGAGGCTTTTTTGAGATCTATTTTTCAACTTTTGATTAACTGCTATAATAGCAGAGAAATATCTTGAACACAATTTTAGCACAAACTTATTTATCCACGATGCTTGATCTCTATTCCCATAATGATCATGCCATACAAGTCTATATTTAGGATTTAAAACCTTTATAATAGTAGCAATAAAAAAAGAACTGGAGTGGGCATGAATAATATCAACTTGGTGCTTTTTTAAAAATGTATGTAACTTAAATACCGCTTTTAAATCTAACGTGCCTGTTTTATTTAAAAACAAATAACCAACATTGCTATTTAAGCTTGCTTTAAGTAACCCTTCTTTTCTAGTAGCACATAAAAAAGACTGGTCTATTTTATCTGCCAAAGCATTAGCAAAATTAACAGCAACACGCTCAGCGCCACCTGGTTCTAAAGAATCTATTATTTGAATGACACGCATTAATTAATTATTAGCTTTTTTATCTCAGAATCAAAATAATCTAAAGTATAGTTTTGAGACCATGTTGCTGCCAATTTAGACATAGCTTCCAATGCTGCAATATCTTTTAAGTGATTTAAAACATGTTGTGTTGCTAAATCTACTTCAGGTTCAATTAATATACCTCTATTTCCAAAATCTAACATATAAGGCACACAAGATACTTTGGTTGCAATAGGTATAACGCCAAAAAACATAGCCTCGGCAATGGCTTTAGGCCAACCTTCAGATTTTGATGGTAATATAGAAAAATGTGCCTGTTTTAAAGCATTTTTTATAACGTTTTTAGATTGATTGCCGTGTAAAAATACAAATGACTTTAAGTTGTTATGATTTATGTAATCTTGTAATGCTTGCCTTAAAACCCCATCGCCATACATATTTAAACAAACACGTTTTCCTTGTTTTATAAGTTGCTCTACAAGTTGTATAGCAAAAAGCGGTTTTTTTCCTGCAACCAAACTACCTACAAATACCATGTGTAGTGTTTTTGTATAATCTTTGGGTGTTAAATCTTCAATGTCATTTTCATAAAAAGACGCCGTAAAAAACGGTTTAATGTTTTTAGTTTGATGTTCCCACTGCCCATAAACTAACACCTGCATATTCTTGGTTAAAAATGTATTACTTAAAAGCCATTTTTGAAATTTATAACTCAACGGTTGTTGGGCTTTGGGGTCCCAGTTACCAGCATATTTAGCTGTTTTTATCTTCTTTGGGAAAAATAGTTGCACCAAACACCCCAATAAACCAATATTTCCAGGACAACGTAAATGAATATGGTCTGCTTTTTTACAAGCCTTATAAATAGCATACAAAATAGTTGGAAGTTTAAAAACCGAACGTAATGCACTTATAGCCGATATAAATGAAATTTGAGGAATCTCTGTAAAATGTAATGAAGCATGTTTATAAGCTAAATCAATTTCAGAAATAGAACCCCTTATTAACGGAGCAACAACATGAACCTCATCCACATGGTTTAACCACAAATTCATTTCTCTTACATAAGGTGCGTAACCAAAGTAGGTGTCATCCTTTTTTTTATGTAGAACATGTGTAATGATTAAAAACTTCATGCCTTTACTTTGGGTTTATTAAAAATTAAAGACAACCAACCTACAAACCTGCCTAAACTTTCGGTAAAGGCTTCTTGCCTTTTTATAGAATCTGTTGTTAATGTATTGGTACTTCTAATTATTGTTAATAAAAAAGCGGTAGCATGCCATTTTAATGTAGCCTTAATAGAAGGCTTGGGGTATTTAACCCGCCAAACATACCAGCCATTTCTTATCACCATTTTACCATACTTGAGTTTATTAGGTCTCCCTGATTTATTGTGATGATGCGCTAATTGTGCGGCAGTATTTACATAAAGATTGCCTTTTTTTGATAATCGCAATGAAAAATCGGCATCTTCATACAATCCATAACCTTCAAAATAGGTTGAAAACTGCATAGTTTTAAAAACCTCTTTTTTGTAAGACGACACCCCTCCCATAATTTGTTCTACTTGATAAATTTTACCCGAAGGCGGTAAAAAACTCACCGAACGCCCATGAGAAAATGTAGGCATATAACCCGGTTTAGCATCTGGTAATAAACCAAATGTTCGTCTTAATTTAAAACGAGAGGGTTCTTTTCGCTTCCAACCATCATAATAAAAATAGTTACCACTGTTCGCCTCATCAGATTGCTCCCAACATACTTCATTAGTTATATAACCTCCTACTGCCAAAGCTTCTGGTTCTTTTGTATAAGTTGAAATTAATTCCTCAAAATAATCTGGTTTTAAAATAATATCATCATCTAAAAAACAAATAACTTCAGAGTCAACTGAAACCTTTTTAATCCCAAAGTTTCGTTGTTTGGTTAAACCTATGTGTTCCGCATCAACTTTAAAGTATTTAAGATGTTTAAACCTATGTTCTTTTAAAAGAATCCCTGTATCATCATTGGTAGAGCCATCAACAATAATAATCTCATTAGGGTATAAGGTTTGAGCCTTTATAGAATGTAGTAATTCTAAAAGCGATTGCGGTCTCAAATATGTACAAATAACCAGTGAAAATTTCATATCATTGAGTGCGCTTACCTAAAGCCATTAATTTCTTGGCATAAAATACAGATTTATTGAACTGAATAAGACTTAAAGGCAACCTAAATAACCTAAATAATAATGTGGCTTTGGGTGCTTTAGTAAAATAGAATACAAAATACTTAATTTTATACTCTTTACGTTGCCGCTGCGTATTATGCTTAAATAGTTGATACATAATGGTAGGACTTGGTTTGGGCACAATACGCTTTACAGGGGTATCTAACTCCCAAAGTTGCTTTTTTCGTTGCTTCCCCTTAATACTAGATTGCTTACCCCAAAACCTATACCCGCCTTCAGGTGGTTTTAAATGAAGGTTTACCGAAAAAGGATTGTGTAAAACGGTAACCCCTAGTTTGGTTATTTCTAAGCCAAAATCGGCATCTTCGCCATAGCCACCATCATAATTTATATCGTTGCCTACCAAAATATCTACAACCCGTTTAGATACGCATGAATTAGCATTACTAAAACTTTGGCTCGCCCCTACCTTCCAACGTTGTGCGCCCAAGGCTTTCAATTTAACGTCTAAATCGTTTAAATCTTGCTGTTGATGATCGGCTCTAATATCCAGTCCGTTACAAGCTTCCGCATTATAAGTCTGTAATAATTTAATATGGTTTTCAATAAATTCTGGCGGCACTCTAATATCATCATCGCCAAAAACTATATAATCACCCGTACATAAAGCTATGGCTTCATTTCTTGCTCTACAACTACCCTTGGTGGTTTGCCATTTAAAAACCACTTTAAAAGAATACTTTTCAGGATTATACAAAGAGACGTTACGTTTATCTTTTGGAGTAGCATCAACTACAATAACTTCATAAGGTTTATAGGTTTGATGTTCTAAATCGTTCAGAAGGTTTAGCGTAAACTCCTGACGTAACATAGTGGGAATAATATAACTTACTTTTGGACTTCCCTTTATAGGCTGAAGTGCCCTAGGTGCTAATTGTAAAGTTTTATGTTTAAACGTATAATGTTTATTAGCAAACAAATAACCATGTAGGTCTTTGGGTTTCAAAAAACCACGTCTAAAAAGCATATAAATACTATGTGCTTTTTTAAAGTTTTTCTTGTAAAACGTATAAATATCTTTTGTGGATAAACGAACTGTTTCATTTGAAGAAGGAAACAAACCTTTTACATACAAAGGAATAACCCCTTGATACCTTAAAGTGTTAAATCCGAAATCTAGAGCAGACATTTCAATAGTCTCATAATCAAAATCAAAACCTCCAAATGCATCCCAAACATGCTTCCGTATAGCAAAAGCATGCGGATTAATACGCCAACTAACACATTTATCTAGATTATCAAAATCATTAGCATACCAAAAATACACCACCGTTTGATAAATAATCTCTGGAAAAGCATTTTTGTACCCTTGGTCTAAGGCACTATGCCACACATCACCTTCGCCTAAGGCCAATTCATTAAGCAACGTTAAATCAGGTTGCCCTTGGTATAATAAAACATGACCGCTAGGTGTGATATATTCTTTTAAATTCATCAAAATTGTAATACGTACAAATGTTATTATTTTTTTTAATATGTTATGCTTATTGCCCTACAAAATTCCCACCATCACACCAACCTTTGTCAGACTGAGCTTGTCGAAGTCCTGTCGAAGTGTGTCGAAGCCCCATCGAAGCCCCGTCAAATCCAACTGTCACACTGAGCCTGTCGAAGTGTGTCGAAGTGTGTCGAAGTCCTATCGAAGTCCTATCGAAGTCCTGTCAGGCTGAGCTTGTCGAAGCCCCCTCACACCAACCTTTGTCACACTGAGCATTGTCACACTGAGCTTTGTCACACTGAGCCTGTCGAAGTGTGTCGAAGTGTGTCGAAGTGTGTCGAAGTCCTATCGAAGTCCTATCGAAGTCCTGTCAGGCTGAGCTTGTCGAAGCCCTATCGAAGTGCATCGAAGCCCCCAAACATTACAATCATAAACAACCATTTTCACAATAAACATTTTATATTAAACACAATCGATTATAGACTTATAAAATGCCACCGATTGTTTAGCAACAAAATCGTGACTAAATTTTGCTTTTACTTTTTCTCTTGCAGCAACACCAAACTGATGCCGTTTTTCTAAATTTTCCAACAACTCTAAAATACATGCCGCATAATCTTTATGATTGGTAGGGTGTACCAAAAAGCCCTCTTTACCATGCGCTATCATTTCTTTTGCCCACCCAATATTAGAAGCTACAATAGCTTTTTCCATAGCCATAGCCTCTAACCAAGATACTGGTAAAGCTTCAGCAAACGTAGGAAACACACATACGGTGGCTTCTTTTATTAAGGCTTCAATTTCAGAATAGCTAACAGCCCCCATATATTGTACTTGCTTTATAGCCGCTTTACTAAACAGGGGTTTTATAAGTTCCCAAGTAGAAGGTGCTCCGGTTTTAACATCGCCACTATCTTTTCCTACTAATACCAATTCAACTTCTTTTTGCTTTTCATTTACTAAATTAAAAATTTCTGGAAGCTCAAAAAGCCCTTTTTTTCTTATCAAAGTTCCAAAATAAAGAATTCGCAAGGTTTTGCTTTTGGGTTGTTCTGGCGTAAAAGCATGGGCATCTATACTGTTAGGTATCACTGTAAACGCCCTGTTAAGTCCAAATAATTCATTGGTTAAATGGCCTGTAAAGGCACTAACACTTATAATACCATCGGCTTTTTTTAAAGCGCGTTTTTCTAAAAACTTATTTTTGAATTTTACGGGACGCTTATCTAAATGACAAAAATAAGTATCGCTACCATGAAGTTTAACAACTAGTGGGCATTTGGTCATGACAAAAGATGTAAACCCTGTCCAGTCTGGGGCCTCAACAATATCAATCTTACCACTTTCATATAACGAATTTAATAAACGTGCTACCTTATTTTGAGTAAGTAAAAGCGATACCCCTTTAACTTTTATATTCTTAACTTTATAAAAATGAATGTTGTTATCTTGAAAATAAGCATCCGCGTCTTGACCGTACACAACAACACAAACCTGATGTCCTAAACTTACAAGCGCCTTAGATAAATTAAAAATACTAGTCCCTATCCCTCCAGATTTACCGGTTTTAGGGTGCGGAAATTCTGGGGTTAAAAAAGCTATTTTCATGAAATAAGTTTAAAATATTGTGTCACCATATTATCTATAGAAAATGACGTTTCTATTAATGTTCTAGTATTTATTGCTATCTGTTCTTTACCTAAATAAACAGCCTCAATAATATCCTTTAAATCTAAAATAGCTTCAGCTTTAAAAATATAACCATTCACACCATGCGTAACCACTTCTAAATTACCACCAGCAGGTGTTGTAATTACAGGTACATTGGCCGCTAAACTTTCTAAAATAGATAAACTAAAACACTCCATATGAGTGGGCTGTAACATATAGTCATAATCACAATATACCGCATTAAGATTAGCAACACTGCCTTTAAAACTAAATACCGCATTTAACAATAAATCATCTACTTGCTTTTTAAGTGCTGCTTCATAAGGTCCCGATCCATAAACATCAATTTTAAGATTTGTTTTTATAGACTCTGGTAATAAGCTAACTGCTTTTATAAGATCTTGAATACCTTTAGAAACTCTTAAATGAGAAGCTACTATAAACTTTGGGCATGTAACATTTCGGTTTAAATTGGGCTTAATATCTTTAACAATAATTCCATTATAAATAACCGAAGTTTTCGTTTTTAAATGGCTGCCAAAATCTCTAAATATCTCATTGGTAGTGTATTTAGAAACCCCAATAAACTGGTCTATACACCGTGAATACAACCACCCTTTTAAACGTTTCTTGATGCGTTTTTTTAAAGGATACCCATGCAGTGGTCTCGGGTTATGATCTACGGCTATAATTTTAGCTTTTGTTTTCTTTTTAAGCTGACAATAAAATGAGGTACAAAGCTCTACAAAATGGGTAAATATCACATCATATGAACCTTCAATGGTATGTAACACAAAGGGTTCTAAAGAGGTTTCATGCTCTGGAGAAATAATCTTAAAATTTGAATAATCGCCATGTTTAGAAGTATTAGGAAAAAACCAATCAACCTCAACATTATGCTCTTTACAGGTTTTATCAAAGGCCCAGAAAAAATAATCCATACCCCCTACTCTATTGGGCAGTAATTTATAATTACATATTATGGCAACTTTCTTTGTTTTTAAACCCATGAAAATAAACTATTAACCAATTGTTTATTAGTTGCTTTTAAAGGCATACCTACCTGCTGATTAATAAATGCTTTTCGGTTTTCTGTACCCCCATTACCCGATAAACACTCTGAAATAGCTTTTATTAATGCCGCTTCATTTTTTACAACCCTAGTAGCTTTACTATTAACTAAATGCTGAATATGCTCATAACCTAAAAAGCGCTGATCATCATACAACCCATTATCTTTATTTCCAAATACAGGATTAATAACGGGTTTATCAAACATCATAAAATCTAAACTCATGGTTGAAAGCATGTTAATGTTTAAATCAGAATATTCTAATAAAGCTCTTAATTGCTTAACATCATCTACGGTTGGAATACGTTGAGACCATGCTTCTTGATGATTAGGCCTTACTTGTGTCCATTTAGGGAAATGCCATGTTATAAATGGAAATTTTTCAACTATAGCCTTAAAACGAATAGGGTCTTCTGCTGGCGAAGTTCTAACTATTAAATTAACAGGTTCTATAGCTCCTGCTTTAATAGCATTAGCAATGGTTTCTATATACAATGCATCATTTTTACTGGTAGAAATATCGCCGCAACTAAAACAAATGGTTTTTAATTTCGGATTCAAATCAAAATCCTTAAAAAATTCAGAGGCTTGCATCTTGTACACATCCATTACATAAGGTACAAATTGAGGCGTTCCTACTACTTTAATGGTAGCTTCCTTAACAGATTTATAAAACCTCAACAAATCTTGTTTCATTAAATCACTCCAAACCAAATAATAATCAAAGTTTGATGCCATGCGCCCTTTTGAGGCTAAATTATCCCAACTAAAAATAAACGCCGCGGTTTTTATGTGTTTCTTTTTGGCGGCGTACACCAAAGGGGCTATATATGGCGGACGTTGGTGTGTAAAAAACAATAGGCTAAATTGCTCGTTTTCTAAAATTGATGAATAGGCTTTGGTTATGCTATGATGCCTAAATGTAAAATCTTGTAGCTTTTGAAACTGCTGAATAGTAACTTCTGAATGAAATAAAGTGGTAAGCTTATAAATAAATCGGGTGGCGTACCCTCGTGTTGTTTTTAATTTTGAATGGTTGGCTTTTAAATTATCTAAAATCCCAAAGTTACCTTCCTTATTCAATTTAAGGTGGGCAATCTCTTTGGCTTTTCTAAAAAACCAGGTTTTAAAAGTTTCCTCAAATACATGTAACTCTATAACCCTTAAATTAGTATGTGTTTTATAAATTGATTTTGGCAAACACGATAAAATAACCACCTCATCAAAAGTTTGGTTTGCATAATCTAAAAAATCACTTAAAATGAAGTTTCTAAAGCCAACCCCGTCAGTAATTACTAATCCTAGTTTCGATTTTTTTTTCTTCAAATTTTAATTGAATTTAAAAGGCTAAAGATACCATTTTTAGAAACAAAAATGGCCTATGAAACTATTAACAATGAGAAGTTAACCAACTGCCAAATATGAAAACTAGATTGATTATCACCTGCTAAATACCTATGCCACTCTAAATCTAATGCTTTTTCATTAAACCAGTGTTTGTATTCTGAAGATTTAATACTATTAATACGCTCTTGAACAAACTCCTTTAAATCATCACCCAACCATTCACGTTGTGGTGTTTGTAAAGGTCGCTTAGGAGTATAAGTAACGTTACTATCTATATATTTTGAAATAACATCTCTTAAAAGCTGTTTTCCTTGATTGTTTTTAAGTTTGAATTCTTTAGGTAACGAAAAAGCAAATTCTACCAATCTATAATCTAAAAAAGGAACCCTTAACTCGGTTGAATAAGCCATAGAAACTCTATCATTAAAACGTAAAGCTCTAGGTATTTTTGTGTAAAACAAATCTCTATATTGAAGGTTTTTTTCTAATGAATTAAAAGGTTTAGGATATGTATTGCCTTTAGAAAGTTCTACAAATGATTTATGTAGCATATTGGCTCTAAACGGACTTTTTGAAACCCCTTGTATGGTAGCATTTGAAACGTTTCTATAATAATCATAACCAGCTAACTGCTCATCCATTCCCTGACCATCTAACAACACCTTAACACCTTTATTTGATGCCGAAGCAAATAATTTAGAATAGGCCAATGTAGGTAAGCCGCCAAAAGGTTCATCTTGAATATCTGAAATTTCTTCTGATAATGTCATTACTTCATGAGGCTGTAACAAAACTTTATTTAAAGGATTTTTATAAGCGGCTATAATTTGTTCTACCCATGGTAATTCATCATAATTTTTATTATTGGTATAAAACGTAAACGCTTGTATTTTAGAAATATCACTTTGAGAAATATTGGCCAAGGCTAAAAGTGCAGAACTATCTAACCCGCCGCTAACATTAAAACCAATAGGCACATCGGCTCTAAACCTAAGGTTTACACTATCAATTAACAGCTTTAAATAAACAGCTTTCGCCTCTTGGTAATCTTTTATTTTGGGTTGATGGTGTACTGCTTTTACAAAATCATACCATTGTTCAATTTTTAAAATACCATGAGCATATTCTAAAAAATGTCCCGCAGGTAATTGATGGATACATTCCCAAAAAGTTTCATTAGGCAAGCCATAACTACCATTAACAAAATAACCAGACCATACCTGTTCATTTGGATTTTTTTTAATACCTGCTTTATGTATGGCTTTAATTTCACTAGAAAAAACTAAGATTTTATTATGCTTAGTATAATAAAATGGTTTAATACCAAAACGGTCTCTTGCTGCAAAAAGCTCTTTTTTTAAACAATCCCAAATAGCAAACGAGAACATACCATTTAACATGTTTAAACATGCTTTTCCGTGTTTGATAAAAACAGCCAATAATACTTCGGTATCTGATGATGTTTGAAAGTTATAATCATCTTTTAACCTATCTTTAAGCTCTAAATAATTATAAATTTCGCCATTAAAAACAATGGTAAACCTTCCTGATGCATCTTGAAATGGCTGATTAGCATTAGATGTTAAATCTATAATAGACAATCTATTATGTCCTAATGCAGCAAATCCACTGTCAAAATAAGTACCTGTAAAATCCGGACCTCGGTGATGCTGAGACCTCAGCATATCATCTATTCGATATTGATAATAATCTTCTCCTATAACTCCAACAATACCACACATGCTATGTATTTTTAGAATTTAAAAACAGCTCCGCTTGTTTCCAATCATCTAGAGTATCAATATTTATAGTATAGTCTAAAGGTGATTTTATATAAGCCAACTTAGTACCATAAAGTGAATGTTGTTCTAATAACACCTCGGTTTTTGTAATGTAAATAAGCCCATCTCTATGATAAACTTTGGGCAAGTCCTGACGTCTAGAAATTATTGTTTTATCACCTGTTGCTAATTCTAAGTAACCTTCATTATTTTCTTTAAAAGTCCAATGCGGATTGTATGCATCTGGCACGCTTTGAACCGATACTAAGGCATCACAATCAGACTTCTCAAATGTATCAATAGCTTCATCTATAAAAGCTCCTGTTTTAAACGGACTGGTTACTTGCAGTAGGCAAACAGCATCAAAAAATATGTTTTGTGCTTTATAAAATTGTAAAGCATGCTGAATAACCCCAAAGTTGGTGATGCATCTTCCGCTAAGTGTTTTGGCCTTACAAAAGGCACCTCCAAGCTTAACTCTTTAGCTACATGAATAATGTCATCATCATCAGAACTTAAAATTAAATGAGCTAATTTTTTAGAGTTTTTAGCAGCTTCAACGGTATATTGCAACAAGGGCTTGCCTTTTAGCTTTTTAATATTCTTTCCTGGAATAGATTTGGAACCGCCACGTGCTGGTATAAGTCCTAATATCTTCATTAATACGATATGGTTTTATGAAAACGTAATGCTACATCTGCTAAAATGTTGGCTATTTTTTCTCCTGAATTGCCATTACCATAAATTGAGTCACTTGGTATTAGAGATTTTTGCGCCATTCTATTTTTAATAGCTAATTCAATATCACCTTCATTATAAGACACATCTAAAACATTAACACCACGTGTTCTTCCTTGTTGGCGCGTTCCTATATTAACAACAGGCACCCCTAAATAAGCACACTCTCTAATGCCTACACTAGAGTTTCCTACTAAACATTGACTATTTATTAGTAATCTAAGAAAATCTTCAGGAATCATATTTTTAAAAAAACGAATATTCTCTGGCTTATAAATTTCTCTGTATAGCCTAATACCATTTGATGTACCATCGGCACCTGCATCAACATTAGGCCAAAACCAAAATGCAGGTATGCCCAATTTATGAACCACCCGTAAAGTTGACAATACATTTTCTTTGGCCTTTGTATATTCTGTGGTTACAGGATGTTGCATAACCACTATATAACCCGTTTGCCAGTTTATATCATTCCCTACACCACCATACTTTTCAATAGGATTGAAATTTAACTCTGGCGATTTCTTTACTTTATAAGCTATATCTATTGACGGACAACCCGTATTAAAAACATATTGGGCATCCTCTCCCATTTTTATTACCCTAGCTTTAGCATCTTCAGAGGCTACTAAATGTATATCTGCTAATTTGGTATTGGCATGACGTACTTTTTCATCTATATTACCCGTAACCTCACCACCTTGAATATGTATTAAAGGGATATTTTGATACGAAGCCGCTATAGAGGTTGCTAAAGTTTCAAATCTATCGGCAATAGTTACCACCGCGTCTGGTTTTAAATTATAAAAAGTATTGGCTAATTCCATAACCCCCAAGCCCGTTGTTTTAGCCATAGAGGTTTTGTTTTCACCTTCTAACACCATAAAAACCTTAGCATCTATTTTAAAACCATCGTTTTCTATATAATCTACGGCATTTCCGTACCTATCTAACAGTGCAGACCCCGCCACAACAAGCTGTAATTGTAATTTAGGATGCTGTTTTATGGCTGCTAAAGCGGTTTTTATCCTACTATACGATGGTCTTGCGGTAATAACTACGCATATTTTTCTTTTACTCATGTAATATCTTCTTGTGTTAAAAAATCCCACTGCTTCATATCACGCACCAATGCCTTACCTATCACTGCTTTAAATTTAGAAGCTCTTATACCTTTATTGGCTGGTTTTTTGGCTTCCAAATCCTCAAATTGAATCATATGTCCTGCTTTTAAATCTTTATTAATAGACAATGATTTTTCAAAAATGCTCTTAAGCTCTGTAAATTTAGTATTATCAGATTTATTAACAGGATTATTTTGTGCTTTTTCAATAGTTCTAACAGATTGGGTTAATACCTTTATCGCTTCTATTGTTAATGAAGAGCTCACATCAGGCCCAAAATCATCTTTACTAAAAACAGCATGAAACTCTAAAATGTCTGCCCCTAAAGCAACAGCTGCAATACTAGTTTCTATTTTTGCCGAATGATCTGAAAATCCAACAGGTACATTATACCTTGTTTTTAATGCTTGTATCACATTTAAACCATAGGCTTCTGGTTGTGTTGGGTAAGCCGTAGTACATTGCAATATAGCAAACCTTACCTGTTTTGATTTTAAAAATGCAACAGTTTCATCTAATTCCTGATAAGAGCTCATGCCAGATGACAAAATAACGGGCTTTCCGGTTTGTGCTATTTTTTCTAGTAACAAAAAATTATTAACCTCTCCTGAACCTATTTTGTAACAAGTAACCCCTACTGCTTCTAATAAATCTACAGCAGCATTACTAAAAGGCGAGCTCATAAACTCTAAGCCTACATCATCACAATGTGCTTTTAACCCTTGCCACTCTTTAAGCGTAAATTCCATGGCTTTCCAATAGTCAAATCTAGTGGCATATTCATCTGTAAATTTCACTCTAAATGGCTCGTAAATACTACTCTCTGCCGCCGCTATATGGGTTTGAAACTTAATAGCATCAACACCTGTTGTGGCTATGGCCTCAATATAGTCATGGGCTTTTTGTAAACTCCCATTATGGGCTTGCCCTATTTCTGCTATTAATTTTACCTGCATTCAAATTCTTTTGTCAAAAATTAGCTTTAAAAAATAAATTATAATTTCTTTAAACCAAAAGATAAAAATAACACATCCTGTGATTAACTAGAACTTTTGTTATTAAAACATTTAGATAAAAGTTTTTAAGAGATATAAAATGTGTTAACAATTTAATGTTCCAAATTTTTATAAAAAACACTCTTTTTTTAACACTATAACAACTAACTAATTTTTTTCTTTAAATACTTTCCTAGTTTAATCTCAACCTTTTGAGTGTATAAAATACTTAAACCAACTAATAGTATTGTTAGAAAAAGAACAAACAACAACGCTTTATACCCAAAATTACCATACTTGGTAATTAGCACCACTCCTATTACTTCATGTATTAAATATAAAAAATAAGATGCGCCTCCTATTTTTATAAGAATTGGACTTTTTAACCAGCTTAAATAATGACTTCTATAAATTGATAATAAAAATAAAATATGAAATATAAACATTGATAGGATTCTTACTTTATCATGCCAAAATAAAGAACATTGCAAAAAGAACATTACTAATACGCAAACTAGTATATATTTTTTAAACTCTCCTTTATATAATAGATAATAAAAAACACCATAACAAAATAGAGGTAATGATTTAGTTAGGTTAAACATCCCTAATATTGCTTTAAGTTTTTTTAAAAAAAATGTTTCTGTAGAATCTAGATAAGTTATATAAAACCCAAAAAAAGTTAATAAAATAGATGTTATAAAAAACACCTTCAAAAAATTTTTTTTGAAAAAGAAATACAAAGAACTAATAAAAAAGTAAAACTGTATTTCGTGCCATAAACTCCAGTAACTTCCGTTTATATAGTCAAATTCAATTTTTCTGTTGCACAAAGTGGATAGTAATTCTGGTTGTACAAAAGTTATACTTGCAAAAATATTTTTTACTAAATGAGCATGAGGAAATATCTTGGTAGTATCAACAAGCAATACAAAAATAAAAGTTATTAGTGTTGCTATGACCATTGAAGGAAGCAATCTAATTAATCTATTTTTCCAAAAAGTTTTAAAGGAATTAGTGTTATTAAGAGAATAAAAGATTACGAAACCACTAATAATAAAAAAAAAGTGTACACCAAATCTACCAAACCAAAAATAATCATACGAATCTGAATAAGGGTATAAATTAGCCCATCTAGAAAAAAAATGAAAGAACATTACCATTAAAATGGCAATAGCTCTAAAGCCATCTAAAACTTCGATTCTTTTCTTTTTCATACTAGCAAAAACTCAAATCATTTCCCTGGTAAAGGAAGTCTCCTCTTCTTTATTAATGTTTTATTTGCAACTGACTGTCTGTGGCACAACCAAATCTTTGGAAATCTAGTTAAAAAAATAAAAACAGTTGTAATGTAGGTTATAAAATAATTGAAATCTAAAATTGCATATTTCATGAAATTTCTAGCAAAAAGCTTTAAAATACTTTTGATAGGATATCTATAATAAACTAAAAAATAAAAACCCGAATTTCTTAACTGTCTACCAAACCTAAAGTAATTATTTCCTTGTTTTTTTCTCACATTTTTATCTAATCTGTGGTTAACAGAAATGGCACTTGTATATAAAATATCATAGCCATTATTAATAACTTCTATTGAAACACACGCCTCCTCTCCATAAATATCCATCCAAACAGGAAAACCGTTTGTAGATTGATATACATTTTTTTTTATAGCAAATCCACAACCCACAAATTCACTACATAAATATTCATTTTTTTCTAAGTTATGTTTTAAAGCTTTTTCATCAGATTCAAAAACACCTCTTATTTCATTGAATGCAATAACTCCAATATTTTCATATGCTTTAAAAACTTGTTTAACCTTATCTATAAAATTTTCATCTAATGGGTGAGCATCATCATCTAGACCAATTAATATTTCTCCTCTGGCTTGTTTGTACAATATATTTCTAGCTCTTGAAGCTCCAACACTTTTACTAGACTCTTCCCATAAAACCCAAGGAAAATTTTGCTTAAGAACAATTGAATTATCTGTGCAACCATCCAAGAACACTAGTAGCTCATGTTTTTCTTTATCAATATACCCCTCTAGAATAGAAATAGTTTTTTCCAATTCTAATTTTCTATTCTTAGAAACTATTAAGACAGAAGTTTCAATCATTTAATAATACTTTTTATCACCTTAACTTTATTAGAGAACTCTACCTTTTTAAGAATTAAAAACCAAACACTCAACGAACTCTTTGATATTCCTGAATTTAACCAGCTTCTTAATATACTTCTTAAAAATCTATATTCAAGAGTACATAAAGCTTCTTTATTTAAATCTCTAGAAGCGCAAATATGTAATTTATTAAACATATCAATAAGCTTAGATATGTTTTTCTTAAATACCTCTTTTGTAACTTTATTAGTATTATAATATGTGTCATAAATAAAGTTGGCATCACACGAGATATTAAAACTCCCCCAATAATTGGCTATTACTTTAGACCTTTCTCTTAAATGCTTTTTTCTATTTTCTTGGGCTCTATGATTACTTCCTTCAAATATTCTATACTTCATTAAAAATTCAGGTAAGTTAGCTACTTCTCCTTTTTTAACTATTCTCGTCCATAAATCCCAATCTTCACAAGTGGCAATACTTTCGTCATACCATAATTTAATATCTCTTAGAAAAGCAGTTCTAAAAATCACAGATGAGTGCCCAAAACATGCCGTAAAAAGTAAATTATATTTAATCTCCATGTTATCTGTAGGGTAAGTCCAAGAAGAACTGTTCAAGTTATTAATATCCTTAAGCCAATATCCCTGTGTTCCGCATAAAACTATATTACTATTTGCTTCTAGAAAAGAAACTTGTTTTTCAAATCTATTTGCAAAACACCAATCATCCGCATCCATTCTAGCTATGTATTCATATTTATTTACTAGTAGTTTTAATCCTTTATTTAAAGTTGATGCAAGACCAAGGTTTTGAGAATTTTTTAAATATTTAATTCTATTATCACCAAAACCTTCAACAAACTGTTCTGTATTATCTGTTGAACAATCATCAATTACATATAAATCAAATTCTTTAAAGGTTTGATTTAATATGGCTTCAATAGATTCTTTAAGAAAATGTACTGAATTATAAGTGGGTAGTATAACTGCTAATTTATTCATTAAACAAAATTAGTTTAGTTATCTAAATTATCAATAACTTCTTTTAAATACTTCTCTGAAAGATAATAGTCTAAATCCTCTCTATTTAACAAAAGATTGTCTGGGTTCTTCTTCCATAAAAAGTACAAGTCTTCAATAATCTTAGCAATCTTATTTTCATCATCTATTTCGGCTACATATGGATAATCTTCACCTAAAAGACGCCTTACTTCACTTTTAGAAGGAGATAAAGAGATAATCTTTTTATTCGCTGTTACACAGTGTGGAAATTTACCAGGTAAAAAAGGACTAATCTCTGATTTAGTTTCAAGAATAACGTTAACCGATACTAACTTTTGAATGGCATAAACAGAATTGAAAGAAACAGTTTTGTCTATAACAATTAATTCTGGTAGTTCCTTATTATAATCACTTAACATTTTTGAAAAACGCGTAGTATTACCAATAAAAATTAACCTAACATCATCTCTATATTGATGGTGCTTTTTAAAGAAGGCTAATAAACCTTTTAAAAGACCTTCTGGATTACGTGCGTTTAAAAGACCTCCTGCATGTAGTAAATTAAACTTTTTACTATCTAGAAAGTCTGGAAGCTCTATATCTGTTGTGTCTAGTTCAAATTGTTGGTGTGCCATAACAACACCATTTTTAATACAGCTATCAAAAAATTGCCCCATCCAATCTTTTAACAATAAACTAGGAAACACAGTATGTTTAGCATTTGTTGTGACTTCTTTAAAAAACTTTTCTTTTATTTTATATCCTGGTTCTTTAAAATAGTATGGTTGTGGGTAGCAAGAAAAAGGATAAGGATCATGTATATAAGCTAACCACTTATTGTGTAATTCTGGCATTTTATTTAAAGCATAATGCGGTCTAAAACTTGCGCCTTTACTAAGTGTTAAAATTAAGTCAAATGCTGATACTTCATTTTTTTTAATAGCTGCTTTAATACTGCTTACATCATTAAAAAATGTAAATGAAAAACCAAAAACACGCTCTAAATACCTTGCTAAGTTAATTTTTAAATGCCTTTGTATTACCCGTTGTCCTCTACTTAAAAAATAGAATATAGTATGTTTTTTTTCTTGTATTAAAATACAATCAACCCCTTCTATTTCAACAACTTTTCTTGTATAATGCAGTACAGTAACCTTATAACCAATGTTAGCTAAGTTTTTAATTAAACCCACATTGGCTTTAGAACCGCTGCTATCATTAACATCTATAGAATCTACTACAACTAGTATTTTAGAAGCCATTAATCAAAAAGGTTATTTTTAATATAATTAACTATTTTAATGGCTGCATCGCCACTACCGTAAGGGTTAGATAGTTTTTTAGTCTTTGATTTCCCCATTATTTGTTTTACTGTGTCTATAATTTTTTTAGTATCTGTTCCTACTAAAAAAGAACATTGAGCCTTTATACCTTCTTCACGTTCGGTAGTGTTTCGTGTTACTAAAACAGGGATATTTAATGAAGGGGCTTCTTCTTGAATACCTCCCGAATCTGATATAATTAAATTAGATTGACTCATTAACCAAACAAACGATGGATAATTTAAAGGAGGTATTAAATGAATATTTTCAACATTCGATAATTTTTCATAAACTACACCTTGCACATTGGGGTTTAAATGCACCGGATAAACAATTTCAACGCCTTTTTGTTTTGATATTTCTAGAATAGCCTCACAAACATTTTCAAACCCTACACCAAAACTTTCCCTTCTATGCCCTGTTACTAAAATAATGTTATTTTTAAAATTTATGTTAGATTTTAAATTTTCAATAAAAGTATTGGTATAGCCATGTTTAATTTTTTCTAAAGTAATTTTTAAAGCATCTATAACGCTGTTACCAGTAACCACAACCTTATTTTCGTTAACACCCTCATTTAAAAGATTATTTTTTGCTTGTTGTGTTGGTGCAAAATGATAATCTGAAATTCGCCCTGTGAGTTGCCTGTTTAATTCCTCTGGAAATGGTGATTGCTTGTTGTAAGTACGCAAACCTGCTTCAATATGAGCCACCTTAATATGACAATGAAAAGCAGCCAATGCTACCAATGCTGATGTAGTGGTATCGCCATGTACCAAAACCATATCAAAAGACTCCTTTTTAAAAATAGCGTCCATTTCTAACAATATCTTAGAACTTAATACATTTAAACTCTGGTTTGGCTGCATAATATTTAAATCGAAATCAGGTGTTAAGCTAAAAAAATGCAATACCTGATCAAGCATTTCTCTATGTTGTGCTGTAACACAGAGTTTAAACGGTATGTTTTGTTTAGCCAACTCTAAACAAACGGGAGCCATTTTTATAGCTTCAGGACGTGTACCAAAACAGATGAGTAATTTCAATTTTGTTTTTTTGAGTTAAGAAGTTGTTTTTTAAATCTAAATATTTTTTTCCAAATAGGGTACAAAACATACTTTAACTGATAAAACACCCTAAATTTTATATTGGGGTTTGTTTCCTTAATAATAGTTTTTATTAGTTTAAAATCCCTAAATGAGATAGCTAAATTCATTAAGTATTTAAATAAATAAGGCGTAAGCAATCCTTTGTTGTATAAATTAGAAATAACCAATTTTATAGCCTCCTTTTTAGAATTTACTCTAACTGAGTTTCCTTGATAAAACTCTCCTGTATTGGAACTTTGATGCTTCCTACCATAAAATAATTCTTTTTCAATAGAAACCCCTTCAAAACCTTCACTTAAAATTTTAGAATACAATTCCCATTCTTCAGCATACATTAAACGTTCATTAAACCTACAATTGTTAAAACACGCTTTTTTCCACATGACTGCACATGAATTAAAAGGAAGTTCATTAGTAATTAACTTGCTTACATCTGATTTTTTTATGTAGAAGGTTTCATATTCTTTTGATAAATCAAAATCATAATTAAAATCTCCTGAAAAAACAGAACGTTTGTATCTACAAAAAAACACATTATTTTGTAAAAGTTCTAAGACGCATAGCTCTAAATTTTGTGGGTGTACAATATCATCATCATCAAAAAATATAATGTAATCTCCAGTTGCTATATCTAAACCATAATTTCTACACCCAGGCAAACCTTTTAAATAGGTATGGGGTCTTTTAAAAAATTTAAACCTGGTATCTTGTTTTAATATAGGTGTAATTACCGCTTCGGTATTATCAGAACCACCATCATCAATAATTAAACATTCCCAATGGGTATACGTTTGCGCTTGTATAGATTGTAAGGTTTCTACAATAAAATGAGCTCTATTATATGTGGCCATTATGATACTTACTTTTTCTTCCATTTTTATCTTATAGAGTACTTAACTAGTGTTTTAAAAGAAGGCATATCTAAAACAAAAAAATACTTTCTGAAAACGAACAATATTTTTGATAAGTTTGAACCATCTTTTTGATTGACAATTAAAATTATTAATTGCCTTAAAAAAACTCTTTTTAACTCACTAATGCTAGAAAAATTAGAATTTTTCATAAGATCTTCTTGTACTGCATTAATAGACTTATGATTTAAAACAACGGTTTTAAAATTTATTTTTTGATGTGTTAATACCTTAAGACAAAATTCTGTGATAAATGTATTTTCTTTACTACAAATCAACTCCCAAAAATTAGCATACATTGTTTTTAGATTTTCTCTATATAAATTAAACTTTTCTGTATCTACATGAATTTGATTTGTTAAACTATTTTCATGTTTTCTATAATTGTAAAGTAGTTTATTTACATGTGTATACTTACTATGCACTAATGCTCTTAACCAAAAATCATAATCTTCAACTAAAAACAAATTTTCATTATACCCTCTATTGTTCTTGTAAACAGACTTTTTGTAAAGAAAACAGGAACCTATATGATTACCAAAAATTAAATTTTCAATACTAAGAAAATTAACTTCCCTTAGTCTTTGGCCATCATTATTAATCATATAAACATTACTATATGCAATGTCTGAGTCTTTAACTTTTAAGGTTTTCACCAATTCTTCTATAGCTATTGGTTCATAAAAATTATCATCACTCGTCCAAGTTATAAAATCTCCTTTTGCAATTTCATGACCAACATTGAGGCTTGCTGGAAGTTTTAAATTTTTTTGGTTATTTATAACCTTAATTCTATTATCTAACTTAGAAAAACCATTAATAATTTCAAGAGAATTATCTGTAGAACAATCATTAACAATTATGAGTTCAATGTTTTTATAAGTTTGATTTAAGCAACTTTTAATAGATGTAGCTAAAAATTTTTCTCCATTATAAACGGGAAGAATAATTGAGACCAATTTGTTTCTATCCATTATTTAATTCTTGATAAATAGTTCTCCATTTTTCATTAAGAACCTTTTGTGAAAAATTGTTTTTTACAAATTCTATTGCATTATCACTCATTGCATTTAATTTTGCAGGATTAATAATAAATTCTTTTACTTTCAAAGATACTTCTTCCGTATCATATTCATTGCAAATAAAACCTGTGTGATTTTCCTTTAGTGTATATTTAACTCCCCCGGAATCAAAAACAATTACAGGAAGCCCGCATGCTTGTGCCTCTAACGTTGCTAAACCTTGAGATTCTCGTAACCCATTAAATGAGATAACACTAAGTAATAAATAAACATCGTGTTTACATAATTCACTTCTTACTTCTTCTTGAGACTTAGCTCCTAATAAATTGACATGCTTTTCTAACTGGTATTCTTTTATTATAGCTTGTAAATTTAATCTTTCTGAGCCTTCACCTATAATTGTAAGCTCAACTTTATTCCCTTGCTTTACCAAAGTTTTAACTACCTCTATACAATATTTATGTCCTTTAACTTCTTCTAAACGACCAACAGTTATTAACCTTAGTACATCCTTTCTATTTTGTGTAGAAGTAATAGGATAAAAGAAATCTGTATCTACTCCTACTGGAATTAGTTTTAAAAGTTCATTAGGACAACCCAATTTTAAAATCTTATCTCCCAAATAAGGCGTATTAGCTGTAATGAGGTTGCCAAAACCAAACAAGTTATCATAATAACCATTATTGTGAATATATCCACTTATAGGGAAAAACACATCGTGCCCATGAAATGTAACAATTAACGAAGGTTTTAAAAAACCAACTTTTTTAAGAACATCTAATGGGTTTACATTAGTACCATATTGTACATGTATAGCATGAGCTGTATTAAATTGTTTGTAAAAATGTAGTTGATACAACCAAGTTAAACTAAACTTTGAAAACTCACTATGATATTTAAAAATGGCTTTTATAGATTTAAAATTCTCAACAATTAGAAATACCCATTTTAACAATCTTAATACTTTGTTCTTCGGAATTTTATAGTTTTCTACAATAACCTTATCTAACAAACCATATTTAAGAATTCTTGATGGAATTTTAGAAGTTTCGGTTTCAATCAATCTTCTTGTTAAAATCTGTACATCATAACCTAATGTTATAGCTGTTTCTATTTGAGCAACAATAAAAGTTTCTGACAGATGAGGAAACTCAGGTATTTTAAAAATAATGCTTTTCACTTAAATGTTCAGTTAAATAAAATTATTCTTTTGGTAGGAAATACAAATTTTATAAACGCTTTATACTAATAAAGATTCTGTTAAAAACAGATTCTATATTTATATAGCATAAACGACTTTATTACAAGTTTAAGACTTTCTTTAAAAGTACTTCTATAGGAAACCATATTTCTTAATTTTAAATATTCAAAAAGCGTTTTAAAAGAAAAATGACTTCTTTTTAATAGGTAGTTCTTTAAAAGTTTTTTTTCTACATTATCAAAATAAACTAACAATCCTTCTTTTTTGAAAAAACCATTGTTTTTACTTAAAAACTCTCTTTTAAAGTCTAAGTATTGTTTTACCTCTGCAAAAGTTCTTTGCCCTTGCCTATAAATCTCAATTAGGTTTTCTTCATGATATTGAGGCATATTTTTATAAACGTATTTAAGTAATTTAATACGTGTTTTTATTACACTTTCATTTTGTTGCTTTCTTCTAACTACTGATACTTGCGAAGTATGTTTTCTATAATCTAAATAAACCTTCTGCAAATTATGAAGTTTTCCAAATGCCATTAGTTCTACCCATAAATCATAATCTTCTGCTGGTTCTCTTTCCTCATTGTATTTTATGTTATTTTCTTTAATAACCGAACTCCTCATCATTATAGATGGGTGTGCCATGGAATTACCCTTTAGCATTGCTAGTTTAATTTCATCATCATACTCTGGCAAGCTAATAACTGTATCAGTGTCTAGATATTTAAAAATGGTTCCGCAGGCAACAACATCTACATTACTTTCTAAAAAATCTACTTGTGCTTTAAACCTATCTAACAAACTAACATCATCTCCATCCATTCTAGCAATATACTTACCTCTTACTAATTGTAATGCATGGTTTAAGCTATTGGTATACCCTGTATTTTTTGTTTTTTCAATGAATATAATACGATTATCATCTAAACGCTTAATAATGTCTTTAGTTTTATCAGTAGAACAGTCATCTATTATAAGTAATTCAAAGTCTTCAAATGTTTGATTTAAAATACTATAAATAGCCTCTTCAATATACATTTCGCAATTGTAAACAGGCATAATAACAGAAACTACTGGCATTTTCCCCATTATATATATGTTTTATTCAAACCAATTGTTAATTCTCCAGATTCAAAAATAAAGAATCCATATGATTTTAATATATCATAAACTGATTCTCTGATATCATATTCATCGTGTATTTCTATAGCTAATATTTTTGTTTTGTTTAAAAAAGACATATCACTTTCTTTATTAAATATAAAGCGTTCAGCACCCTCAATATCAATTTTTAATAAGGATACAACCTTTATATTATTTTCCTTTATAATTTCATTAACAGTAATTCCTTCAATTTCTCCTTCAGAGTTTTCTATTGTTTCTATAGACCAATCTTTACCATCTCTAAACCCATTGGATATGTTATAATTAACTTCCTGTTTATGACTTAATGCTTTATCATATATTTTAACATTAGTAAGGTTATTTAATTCAAATACATTAGTTTTAAAATAGTTAACGTTTTCTGGCGAAGGTTCTACAGCATAGATATATAAATCTTTTGAATTTATATGTTTATTAAGATACAATGTAGTATAGCCAACATTGGCTCCAGAATCAATTACTTCCAATTTTTCAGAATTATCAAAATTGAGATTTATTAACGTAGATACTATTTTAAATTCTTCGAAATTAAAAATCTGTCTAAACACATCATAATCACTATGTTGATAATCTCGTATTTTTAACTTAATTCCATACTTAGTGTCTATATTATATATGTTATTTTCATAATTAAAGTTAGCTATTTCCGAATTCTTCATTAGAAAGCTCTTAAATTTTTCTTCGGGAGGTCTATTATCTGGAAAAAAAAACCTGTAAATCTTTCTCAGTTGTTTAAATCTACTCATTTCTATTTTTATTGAAAATTCTTTTAAATATTGGTTTTATAATTCGTTTTAAAAAAGCTATGGTTTTATTAATTATTTCAGAAAATTTTCTTTTAAATGTTAGAAATTACTCTTAAAAATCTCAAATTGCCGTTTATAAAAGTATTTTTCTTTTTAATCATTACACAAACAAACGCTTTTTAATTTCTCTAGCTTTTAATCTTATAACAAAAAGCATTTCTTTTTTAGGTAATTTAAAAAACATCTGTTTTCTCCATTTTTTATCAATACCAACAGCATTTTTTTTGAAATAGAAATAAAACACAGAAATTCTAAGTATACTCTGTAATACTTTTAATAACTCTTTCTGTGAATAAACTTGCTGTTTAATATTCAATTTACTTAATGCCTTCAACCAATCAAAAAACAACTTAACTTCATCTACTTCAACGTATTGATTTAACAACAACATTTTAGTTATTAATTTATCAGAATATAATTCGGTGTTATATTTAAGTTTTTTAAACAAAAATAATTTTATTGGAATGTCGGCTTTTATTTGGAATCCCTTATGAACATGTGTTACTTGATTATTATGAACCCGATAATAATATAGTACCTCTTGAATATTGTAAAATTTGCAACTCCAAGCAATTCTTGCCCAAAAATCGTAATCTTCAACATGTACTCTACTTGTATCAAATTTATATTCACTAACAGCTTTTCTTTCTAACATTACAGCCCCCATACTCATAGAACAATGTAATAACATTCTAGCAACAATTTCATCATGAAACTCTTTATGCTTTATAGTTTTGTTTACATTTCCAAATTGTTGCAACCAACACCCACAGGCTTTTATCTCTGGGTTATTTTGCAAAACATTAAGTTGTTTTTCAAATCTATTTAAAACGTTAATATCATCGCCATCCATTCTAGCAATATATTGCCCTTTGGCTTCTTTAAAACCTATATTCAAACTATCAATAAGGCCTTTATTCTGTTGCTTTTCAATGATTCGTATTCTGTCATCTTTAAAATCTTTAACAATCTTTAAAGTATCATCTGTTGAACAGTCATCAATAACTAATACTTCAAAATCTTGTATGGTTTGATTTAAAACAGAATCTAAAGCTTCCTTTATAAAAGGCGCAACGTTATAAACAGGAAGTACAACAGATATTAAGGGTGTTTTCATATCCTGCCCAATATTAAAACTATTAAACTTTTTATTTTAAACGGCAACTTATGGAATGGATACGCTATAAAAGCCTTGTATAACAAATAGTATTGAGAACATTTTTTATTAGAAAATTTAAGACGTTCAAACCGTTTTATGTAATAATTAGAAGCTAATGTCTTTATATAACTTTTAGAAAAGTTATCAATTTTAAGGCGCAGCTTTTTCCGTCGTTTATAGGCATTAACTATGGCATAAAAATGCCAATATTCGGCTTTATAAAGGTTCTCATTATTTGAAATACTATGTTCATGCACTCTATAGCGATACAAAACCTTATCTAAAAACAAATGCTTACCCTGTTCTTCTAGTTTGTAATACAAATCTTGATCAACTGCCCGTTTCATAAAAGGATTTATGCCTCCAGATTGTGTATATGCTTCTTGTTTAAAAGTAGCAAAATGAGTTAGTGCTCCCTTAGCATAGGTTAAATACGATTTTCCTTTAGGAATGTTACTTCCATAAAGACTTGGTTTAGTAAAATTCATTTCTAAATCAACAAACTCATATTTTGAGGTAACTATAGCAACATCTTTATTTTTAAGGTGTGCCTTAACCATAACCGCCAAAGCATCTGGAACCAAGGCATCATCAGGATCTAAAAAACCCAACAATTCACCTTTTGCAAAAGTTGCACACGCATGCTTAGTATAACCACAGCCTTTATTGGTTTCATTTAAATATAATGTAAACCTATCATCACCTTTTATCAAATTATTAATAATTTCAATAGAATCATCTGTTGAAGCATCATCAACAATAATAGCCTCCCAATGGCTATAAGTTTGTGACACGATACTTTTATAGCAATCCTTAAAAAAATGTCCGTTATTATAATGGGCTATGAGAATAGAAAACAGAGGTTCATGCATAAGCAATACGTATCTTGCTAAAATATAAATTATAATTAAAAATTTAATAGAATATATAACCTTAACTAGCTTTAGTATGCTCTAAACACGCCCATACATCTTCACGGTCTAACATAAAATAATCACAATACGCTTTTATACTTATATAGCGGGTATGAGGCAAGTTATATTCTTCCCTAATATCTTTCATGATTTTTAGGGCTCCCTTATCACTTACCTCATTTAAACGCTCTATATGTTCTCTATATAAGTATAAACGCACAGTCTAGTTTCAATGTCTTACAAAAATAATACATGATATTAATGCTTTCGTAACAACTTATTAGCAACTATTAACAAGAATACACACAACCAATTGTTTATCAATACATTAAAAACTTATAAACAATAAAAAGTCAATAATTTTTTAAATAAAAAATTCAAAAAAGAACTCACACAAAACCTTTATAACCAATCTTTTAAAACTGAGATTACTCACCCCATCCCCCTCTCACTTCTCACCTCTCACTTCTCACCACTCACTTCTCACCTCTCACCATTCACCACTCACCATTCACCATTCACTCCTCACCTCTCACCATTCACCATTCACTCCTCACCTCTCACCATTCACCACTCACCATTCACTATTCACCATTCACCATTCACTCCTCACCTCTCACTTCTCACCACTCACTAATCACTCCTCACTCCTCACTCCTCACTCCTCACTCCTCACTCCTCACTCCTCACTCCTCACCTCTCACTTCTCACTTCTCACCACTCACTAATCACCACTCACCATTCACCACTCACTTCTCACCTCTCACCATTCACTCCTCACCTCTCACTTCTCACCTCTCACCACTCACTAATCACTCCTCACCTCTCACCTCTCACCTCTCACCATTCACTATTCACCACTCACTTCTCACCACTCACCACTCACCATTCACTCCTATAGATGTCCTATAGATGTCCTATGGATGTCCTATGGATGTCCTATGGTAATCCTATAAAGCCATATTAAATAAACACAAAGGCATTTTAAAAAAAAGGACATCAAAAAACACTTATTTTAAAAACTTAAAAATCAAACACTTACACAAATAACACGGAACAAAAAGGAACTTTTAAACCCTTAAAAAGAAGAAAAAATGAAAAACAAGAAATAAACCTCTTAAACCGCCACAAACCAGAACTAAAAAAAATAGCAGTTCATTTTCACAATACATTTACACCATCGAATTAAAAAAACTGTTGAAACCAGGCCTTATAGGTGCACATGTAAGCGCTAAACTTCAAAAGTAAGTTTTAATCGAAAAAAATAAGTTTAACAGTATAGCCAAAAATTATCAGTGCTATACATAAAGTTTAATTATCAATTATGGCAAAATACAATTCCATATTTAAAGTAGAAGGAACCATTGGAGATGTAACCTTCTACAAAGGCAAAGACGGATACTACGTACGTAACAAAGGAGGCGTTAACAAAAACCGTATTTTAAACGACCCTAATTATGCAAGAACACGCGAAAACCTATCAGAATTTGGTAATACTGCTACCAGTGGTAAACATATAAGGCGAGCTATTAGCAGCCTTATGGCCGATGCAAAAGATAATCGTATCACTTCTAGACTTACCAAAGTACTCAGTAAAGTAAAAAACGAAGATCTAACTTCGGCTAGAGGCCAACGCAACGTAGCCAACGGCCTCTCAACAGCCCTAGGTAAAGCCTGGTTAAAAGGATTCAACTTTAATACAAATGCCAAATTAGAGAGCGTGTTACTAGCAGAATACAGTTTAGATACCAGCTCTGGTGAAATTATTATAACAGATTTCACCCCCAATCAACAATTAATGGTTCCTGACGGTGCTACACACATAAGCTTTAGTAGTGCGTTTTTAAATTTAGATTTAGAAACCAACACCAAAGACTTACAAATAAGCCCCGTGGTAAACCTACCTATTAACGGAACCCCTACCACAGTAACATTAACACCACCAACACCCGCAACCGGGTCCGGACAAAACTTTTTCTTTTTAAAAGTAGCATTTTTTCAAGAGATTAATAGCGTACAATACCCACTCAGAAACGGCACATTCAACGCACTACAACTCATTGAAATTATTTAGAAAGGTGTTATTGTAACCAAAAAAAAAAACGGATGCACAAGCATCCGTTTTTTGCATTATAATTATCAAACCAAACTTGTCAGACTGAGCTATGTCAGACTGAGCCTGTCGAAGTCTTGTCGAAGCCCTGTCGAAGCCCTGTCGAAGCCCTACCAAAGCCCAAATGTCAGACTGAGCCTGTCGAAGTCTTGCCGAAGCCCAAATGTCAGACTGAGCTTGTCGAAGTCTTGCCGAAGCCTTGTCGAAGCCTTGTCGAAGCCCTACCAAAGCCCTACCAAAGCCCCATCAAAGCCCCAACTGTCAGACTGAGCCTTTAGGGCTGAGCTTGTCGAAGCCCTGTCGAAACCCCATCAAAGTCCAACTGTCAGGCTGAGCCTGTCGAAGCCCCCTCGAAGCCCTGCCGAAGTCCCCCCCTCTTTTATCTACTCCCCTTCCCCCTTACCATATTCCGTATAATTTTTAGAATATTGCACCAACCGATTCCAATCGCCATCAATCAATGCTTGTTTTTTTCTTCTACTCCATCCTTTAATTTTTTTCTCAAACATAATAGCTTGAGAAGGGTCTGTAAACATTTCATACCAAACCAACGCTACAGGGCGTCTTTTATAAGTATAAGCATTTTTATCGGTTCCCGCATTATGTTCATATAATCTCCGTTCTAGATTATTTGTAAACCCAGTATAAAATGAATCATCTTTACATTTAACGATGTAAACAAAAAAACTTTTCATTATTTTTTACGTTTCTTGATAAGCTTCGTCAAGCTCAGCTTCGTCAAGCTCAGCTTGACACACTTAACTAACCAATTATTTATTTTATTGTTTCATTTCCCTCACCAAATTCACCATATCAGACTGAGTCTTTAGGACTGAGCCTTTAGGACTGAGCTATGTCAAACTGAGCCTGTCGAAGCCTTGCCAAAGTCCCTCTGTCAGACTGAGCTTGTCGAAGTCCTGTCGAAGCCCTGTCAAAGCCCTGTCGAAACCCCATCAAAGTCCCAACTGTCAGGCTGAGCCTGTCGAAGCCCTATCGAAGCCCAAATGTCAGACTGAGCTATGTCAGGCTGAGCCTGTCGAAGCCCTGCCGAAGCCCTGCCGAAGCCCTGCCGAAGCCCTGTCGAAACCCCATCAAAGTCCAACTGTCAGGCTGAGCCTGTCGAAGCCCTATCGAAGTCCCCCCCCAATCAAACAAAATATACGTTATTATAATAAGCTATAAGAACAGAAAATAATATCACAAAATTTAGTTATTAAATCAAGAAGATTTTCTTAACACCAGAGTATATCCTGTTTTTGTAAATAAAGATTCTGACAATCTAATAAGTGTACCCAATTTATATAATATTTTTTGTACAAATTTAGACTCTCTTCTAAATCTAATATTCTCATTTAATGGACCATAACGATATTGTATCCGTTCAACAGAATATTGTTCAGAGATTGAAGCTCTTGTGGGGTTTCGTCCTAATTTGGTTAAATATTTAACAAAACTTTCAGGCGGATAGGGCTTAATATGCGATAGATCATCATAAAACCCACTCCATAATAATGGAGCTGATATAACAATAACACCACCCACCTTGCAGCAACGATCTAATTCTTTTAAGGTATCATATACCTCTTGTGGCTGAAGATGTTCAATGACATGACTCATATGTATTACGTCAAACATTTCATCCTCAAAAGGAAGTTGTGGCAATCGTCCCTGAACCGTATTTGGATATTTATCTTTAAGCCGTTTAGCACTATCAGGGTTTCCTTCAAATAGAAAAAAATCAGTCCTATTACAATATTTTGCAAAACTACCATCTCCTGGGCCAATATCAAGTACAATACTATCGGTCTCGATAAGCTCTTTAGCTATATCAAAAAACGGTTCTCTCTGATGCGTTATATATTTTTTATCTATCATTTAAATACCACTTTGCATTTGCTATAACAGGAAAATTTCTATACTCAGCTATATGTTCTTTTTTAAATCCACCTTCTAATACTTTTACCCGTAATATAGAAGAAAAAAAATCAAAAGTAATCGCTCCAGAACCTATCCATAATGAGATATTATAATCACCTTGTATGAGAGGTAATTCCTTTACGGCACCTGTAATCCGATTAATTCCCTTATGCAGTACCAACTGTTCATTAGTATGACCACTGTAAATTTGGTAGATAGGTACTTCTTGGTTTGATTTAAAACTGACTGCAATATCAACTTGCTTCTCCACATTTGAAACAATTTCATAATAAAAATTGAAAGTTGTTCCAGTTTTAATCTGGGAAGTGATTTTAAATTTTTTAATATAAACCAGTTTATCTAAAGGTATTTGTGAAACTTCAAATTCCGTCGAATAAATATGAGAATCCATACTTAAGTAGTTATCAACGACTTTTTCAACACTTCCATCTTTTATGATATTGCCATTTTGCAATAGAATAGCTCTTGAACACAAGCTTTTAACCGCTGCCATATTATGACTCACAAACAAAACCGTTCTACCGCCACCTCTACTTATGTCTTGCATTTTCCCAATAGCTTTCTTTTGAAATTCGGCATCACCAACAGCCAAAACCTCATCAATGATTAAAATATCGGGTTCTAAAAAAGCTGCTACCGCAAAGGCTAACCTAACTGTCATACCTGAGGAATAACGTTTTACAGGGGTATCTATATAACGCTCACAACCGCTAAACTCAATAATCTCATCAATTTTAGAGCTTATTTCCTTTTTGGTCATACCTAAAATAGCGCCGTTAAGATATATATTTTCTCTACCAGTAAGTTCAGCATGAAACCCTGTTCCAACTTCTAAAAGAGATGCTACAGTTCCTTTAGATTTTACGCAACCCGTTGTAGGACTTGTTATTTTAGATAGTATTTTAAGCAACGTAGATTTACCTGCACCATTTTTACCAATAATACCTAATACTTCGCCCTGTTTAACTTCAAAATTAATATCCTTTAAGGCCCATACGTAATTAGAATTAGCTTTGGCAGTTCTATCATTTTCTTCTCCTATCTTTTGAAACGGATCTGCTTTTCCTCTTATACCATACCACCATCGCTTTAAATCATCTTTAACGGTACCCGTACCAATAACACCTAGCCGGTATTGCTTACTTAAATTTTCAACTTTTAATATAATATCACTCATTATTTAGTGAAAAGTGAGTAGTGAAATGTGAATAGTCACAAATCAAAACTAATTATTTTTATTTTCTATATAATTTCTAAAACCTAAAAGCAATGTTTTGCTTTCAATCATCACTTTTTCTTGATGCACCTTCAGCTATATTAGAAGGAATAGACACTGCAGCTCTTCGCATTTGACTCACCAAACCATATTTTTCATCAGAAGGAAACTGAGAAGTTAAACTATAAACAAGCTCAACCAAATCCATACTCTTTTTCCAAACATCCAATTCTTTATGATCCATAACAAACTATTACTATTCTCTATTCACCACTCACTACTAACTTCTCACCATTCACTACTCACTATTCACTACTCTAAACCGTATCTATAAAATTCTTTTCAGTTTTATTAAATATAATAATACCTATAAAAAATATTACCAAAGTGACAGACAACGTATAAATAAACATGTTAATATTAAAACTACCAGTACTTAACAACATATACCTAACACTTTCTATAACAAAAGTTAAGGGATTATATTCTACAATCCACACATAGTTGGGAAGCTGTTCTTTAAAAAAAGAAACGGGGTACATAACTGCCGAAACATACATGAGTAATTGCAACCCAAACCCAATTAACACCCTTAAATCTCTATATTTGGTTATTAATGAAGAAATAATCATACCCAAGCCCAAACCTAGCATACCCATAATGATGATGATTAAAGGAAATAGAAAAGTATGTTTATTAAATGAAATTTCAGCTCCTTGATAGTAGTAATAAACATAAAAACAACCAAAAACAAGCAGCTGAATACCAAACTTTAATAAGTTTGAAATAACCACCGATAAAGGCACTATAATACGCGGAAAATACACCTTACCAAAAATACCGGCATTAGCAGAAAAGGTATTGGAGGTTGACATAAAACACACTTTAAAGTAGTTCCAAATGGTAATACCTGCCAAATTAAACAAAAACGAAGGCACCGTTCCTGTAGATATATTGGCTACATTATTAAAAATTAATGTAAAAATTATAGACGTAAATAAAGGCTCTATTAAATACCATAAAGGCCCAAGAATGGTTTGCTTGTAAACCGTCACTATATCACGTTTTACAAAGAGTAGCAATAAATCTCTATACCTCCAAACTTCCTTAAAATTTAAATCTATTAATTTGCGTTTAGAGGAAATTGTAAATAACCACTCGTTTGTATTATCCTTACTCAAAAACTTAAAATGTTAGCAATTTATTTTTTAAAAACTGATTTTAATCTAGTTAATAACCCTGATTTTGTTTTAGTATCTTCATGATAACCATTAGCATAATTACCATAACCATAGCCATAGCCGTAACCATAACCGTAACCATAACCATATTTAGCCTTTTGGTCATAGCCATTATAAACAAGACTAATATTTTGTATTTGTTTTGTTCTATACTTTTCGTTTATAAAATTAAGCATCCCTTTTTTGGTGTAATCTTGCCTAACCATATATAAAGAGGTATCAACAAAATCAAACAACTCTAAAGCATCGGCTACTAAGCCCATAGGAGGCGTATCTAAAACAATGTAATCATATTGTTTTTTTAATTCTCCTATTAATTCACTTAATTTAGGACTAATAAGCAGTTCTCCCGGGTTTGGAGGAATGGGACCCGAAGTAATAACATCTAAAAATTCAACATCGGTCTTTTGAACTACCTTTTCTAAACTTTCTTGACCAATTAAATAATTAACAACCCCAACGTCATTCTTTATGTGAAAGTCGTCAAAAATCTTAGGCTTTCTTAAATCTAAACCAACAAGCACGGTCTTTTTTCCGCTTAATGCAAAAACGGTTGCTATGTTTATAGAACAAAAAGTTTTACCTTCTCCACTAACCGATGAGGTTACTAAAAGCGTTTTAGCGCCTTCTAAATGTTTAGACTTATAAAAATATTGAAGATTAGACCTAATAGACCTAAATGCCTCTGCTACGGCAGATTTTGGTTTTCTATGAACAATTAAATTATTATCTAACGGATTTTTTCCTATAACCCCCAAAATGGGGATGGGCGACAATTGCTCAACATCCATAGGACTGTGAACACTATTATCTAACAAAGTAAAAACAAAAGCCAATAATAGCGGCACTAATAAAGCAGCAAAAAAGGCAAAAACATACCTAATATTTAAGTTTCTACCCAATACTTGAGCGCCTGTATTTTTTGCTGAATCTATTATTAAAATATCCGATACATTAGAAGCCTTAATTATTTCTGCTTCGCCCCGTTTAGCTAAAAACACATTATAAGTTTGTTCGCTTAATGAGTATTGTCGCTCTATAGTTATTAATCGCTGTTGATCTTCTGGTAATTTACTAAACTGAGACTCTACACTACTTAATTTACTGTTTACTAGTTTAGCCTCTCGTTTTAAAACATCGGTAGCAGCACTTATATTTTCAAGTAATACATTTTTTAAACCTTCTATTTGCCTGTTTAAATCATTAAAAATAGAAGCATCACTACGTACAGAATATTGAAGTTTAGACTTTTGTACCGAAAGTTCGTTAATTTTAGACACATTGTTTAAAATATTACTATCACTTATACCAGCTATAGATGGCGCTGGAATTTCTGTAAATGAACTGCTGGTGGCTAAATAGTTTTTTAAGTTAGCGTAATAATTAAGCTGCCTATTTATATTATCTTTTTCAGCATCTAACTCGGTAAGTTTTTCGTTTAATATAACGCTTTCATTATCTAAACTGAATATTTTGTTTTTCTTTCTATAATCGTTTAAATCTTCGGCGTTTTTACTCAACTCGGTTTTTACTCTAGAAATCTGCTCATCTATAAACTTAATAGCATTGGTAGCGTATTGGTTTTTTCTGTTTAATTGATCTTCTCTTAAAACAGCAACAACCGTATTTAAATAATCTACTATTTTTTCGGTATTCTTATCTATTAAAGATATATCGAGTATGGGAGAACTAGCAGGATTAGAAACCGAAGTACGCCCTTTATAACTTGCTACTACACCATCAAAATTATTAAATTGAATAAAGTAAGTTGCTCCAGAACTTACAGTTCTATTCTCTGCTAAAACTAAAGTACCTTTTAAAAATGGTAATTCAATAGGCGCACCTATTTTAAATTGCTTTTTAAAAATACCTGGAGATACATCAACCGTACTTATTTTTTTAGATACATAGTTTTGTGTTGAAGCCGTATTACCAGGAAATTCAACTTCTAATTCAAAGGTATCTGCTTCTAAAAAGGTTACTTTTATGGGAACACCTATAAGTTGAGAAAAATTATAATCGTGATGAAATCTAAAAGGTGCCGATTTATAAATATCTTGCTTTCTAAAACGCCCCTGTTTTAAATAACTTTTATAAAACTCTAAACGTTCTACTACTTTTTCATGGTGCGAACGCGATTTTAATGTAACTACCATAGTTTGCACCTTAGCAGTAACACCGCCCCAGTTAAAAGTTAAACTAGCATTAGAGGTAAACAGCGGGTTACTATCATCTTCTACCGAAATTTTTGTACTAAGACGATATGAAAACTCTTCTCTTATATTTTTTTGATACACGTAAAAAATAGCTACAGCTAGTAGTATTACAAACAACTTCCAGTAGCTTAAAGCCCTAAATAAAAATTTCTTTATATCGAAATTTGAACCAGATTCTGATATTTCAAACTCGTCATTCATAACTTTATATTACAGGTTTCGAGTTAAAAAATAAGTAGATACTAAAACTGAAAATATAGAGGCTATAGTGGTAATAGTTTGAGAAGCGGTTTCTCCGGCTCCTAAAGCTTTACGTTTTAATGGTTTCACCAAAATCATATCATTGGGTTGTATATAATAGTAAGGCGATTTCATAGCCGCTGCATCTGTTAAATCTATATGATGAATTTGTTGCCCATTGGGATATTGCCTAATAACCAAAACGTCTGTTCTATCACCCGTATTTTTAATATCGCCAGCATTAGCAAGGGCTTCAATTATATTCACTCTATCTTGGTATAAAGTATAAACACCGGTTCCGCCTACTTCTCCTGTTACGGTATAACGTAATCCTGCAAGTTTTACGGTTACAAAAATTTCAGCAGTTTCTTTAAAGTACTGTTTTAATAATTCGGCTTTTACTTGTGCCTCAATTTCTTTAATGGTATAGCCTAAAACATTTATTTCTCCTAAAATTGGAAATTTAATATTACCATGTAAATCTACCGTAAAACCATTAAAATAAAGCGATGATTGCCCTTGTTGTCCGCCACTAGTAGCCGTAGTTTCTACAGGATTAAAAATGCTAACCAACTCTTCGTCTAAAGCTTTTACATTAATACTTAAAATATCATTGACTTGAACCCTATAGGGTTTTGATAGTGCTTGTATTTGCAAAGAATCATTGGCTAAAGTGCCTTTTTCTTGAAGATAAACAACATCTTTATTAGTAATACATGAAGAAAACAATAAACTAAAGAATATAATATAAAGCCAAAAGTAATGTTTCATTCAAAGTGGTTTGAGCTATCACTAACTAGTGATTTTGAGATATCACAAATATAGGTTTTCATTACGAATAATAAAACAGATGCCTAATTTTATAGAATTTTGTTCGTTATTTGCAAAAAAAAAGGTTTTGAATTATTTAACTGTAGAAAACATATCGAAATCTTACGGAGAATTGGTGCTCTTTGAAAACCTTTCTTTTAGTGTGCATAAAGATCAAAAAATAGCCTTTGTTGCTAAAAACGGCACGGGAAAAACGTCTATTCTAAATATTTTATCTGGCAATGACCAAGCAGATTCTGGTAATATTATTTACCGAAAAGATATTAAAGTGTCCTTTTTATCTCAAGACCCTAAGCTTGACAACAATTTAACTATTGAAGAAACTATTTTTGCTAGCGATAATCTCATTTTAGAAGTTATTAGAAACTACGAAAAAGCGCTTTTAAATCCAGAAGATACCGAAGCCTACCAAAAGGCCTTTGAAAACATGGAACAACACCATGCTTGGGACTTTGAAACTCAATACAAACAAATACTTTTTAAACTAAAACTTGAAAATTTAAACCAAAAAGTAGGACTGCTTTCTGGCGGACAGAAAAAACGACTATCGCTTGCCAACGCCTTAATTAACAAACCCGATTTATTAATTCTTGATGAGCCTACAAATCATTTAGATTTAGAAATGATTGAATGGTTAGAAGCCTTTTTTGCCAAAGAAAACATAACCCTGTTTATGGTAACACACGACCGTTATTTTTTAGAACGTGTGTGTAATGAAATTTTAGAGTTAGACGAAGGCAAACTTTACAGCTATAAAGGCAACTACTCATATTATTTAGAAAAACGAGATGCTAGAATAGAACGTGAAGCCATTGAAACTGGAAAAGCCAAACAACTCTTTAAAAAAGAATTAGATTGGATGCGACGCCAACCCAAAGCACGTACCACTAAATCTAAATCTAGAATAGATGATTTTAAAGATATAAAACACAGAGCACACCAACGCAGAAAAGAACATCAGGTTCAGTTAGAACTCAATATGGAACGCTTGGGTAGCAAGATTATTGAATTTCATAATGTATCTAAAGCATTTGAAGATAAAACCATTTTAAATGGCTTTAATTACACCTTTAAAAAAGGCGAACGCGTAGGTATTATTGGTAAAAATGGCACTGGTAAAACCACTTTTTTAAACATTTTAACACAAACAACACAGCCAGATGGTGGTAAAGTGGTTAAAGGAGATACCGTTAAATTTGGTTATTATACACAAAATGGCATTACCATAAAACCAGAACAGAAAGTTATTGATGTTATTAGAGAATTTGGTGATTATATCCCTTTAAAAAAAGGACGCCAAATTAGTGCACAACAATTATTAGAGCGCTTTCTTTTCAGTAGAAAAAAGCAATATGATTTTGTTGAAAAATTAAGTGGTGGCGAACGTAAACGCCTGTATTTATGCACCGTATTAATTCAAAATCCAAATTTTTTAATTCTTGATGAGCCTACCAACGATTTAGATATTGTTACGCTAAATGTTTTAGAAAGTTTCTTATTAGATTTCCCTGGATGCATTATAGTAGTATCTCATGACAGGTATTTTATGGATAAAGTCATAGACCACTTGTTTGTATTTAAAGGCGAAGGCGAAATTGAAGATTTCCCTGGTAATTACACAGACTACAGAGTATATGAAGACAGTCAACCTGTAATCTCTAAAGTTTCAGAAGATAAAAAAGAAAAACAATCTTGGAAACAAAACGAAGCTTCTAAACTATCTTTTAACGAAGAAAAAGAACTCAGAAATATTGAAAGTAAACTCAAATCTTTAGCTTACGATAAAAAACAATTAGAAGACAAATTCCTAAACCCAGATTTAACTCAGGAAGAGATAAATACCTTGTCTGATGAACTTCAAAAAATTATAGACACCATTGAAGCTAAAGAAGAACGTTGGTTTGAACTCTCTGAAAAATTAGAAGGCTAACACTAATAAACTTTGAACTTATAGCTTTAAACTTGGAACTTGGAACTTAAATGTATCAAATCATTCAATACATAAAATTCTTAATTAAATCTACCAACCAACATGGTGTACACTCCCCTTTTGTATTTAATTTAGTTACCAAATGTTTTTATAATAAAAATGATTATCCAGCATACAATCAGATAAAAAAATACAGAAAAAGTCTTTTAAAAAACAAGCATGTTATAGAAATTACAGATTTAGGTTCGGGCTCTAAAAAAACTAAATCTAACAAACGACAAGTTTCTGAAATTGCTAAAACATCTGGCTCTAGCCTTAAACATGCAAAACTATTATTTAGGCTAACCAACTATTTTCAACCAGAAACCATTATAGAGTTAGGCACGTCATTAGGTATTGCCACTCAAGCTATGAGTTTAGGAAATCTAGATGCAAAAATTACAAGTATTGAAGGCTGTTCAAATATTTCCGCTTTTTCAAAAGAAAAATTAAAAACATTCAAAAACATAAATCTTATAAATGCTGATTTTTCTAACATCTTACAAAAATTAAACCTCAACAAATATGATTTTGTTTTCTTTGATGGCAACCACCAAAAAGAAGCAACCTTACACTATTTTGAAACCCTTTTACCCAAAGCCCACAACAACTCAGTTTTTATTTTTGATGATATTTATTGGTCTAAACAGATGACAGAAGCATGGGAAACTATAAAACAACACCCAAAAGTTACCGTTACCATTAATACATTTCACTGGGGTTTTGTCTTTTTTAGAAAAGAACAAGCAAAAGAGCACTTTACAATAAGAGTTTAACTTCTCACCATTCACCATTCACTCCTCACCACTCACCATTCACCATTCACATCTCACTTCTCACTTTTCACTATTCACCATTCACCATTCACTTTTCACTTCTCACTATTCACTATTTCACATAAAACTTTATTAACTTGCAGAACATGAAAATCTACACAAAAACAGGCGATAAAGGTACTACAGCACTATTTGGAGGCACCCGAGTACCAAAACACCATATACGTATTGAAAGCTACGGAACCGTTGATGAACTAAATGCTCACATTGGCTTAATTAGAGACCAAGACATTAACCAGCATTACAAAAACATACTTATTAAAATTCAACATAAACTCTTTACTGTTGGTGCTATTTTAGCCACAGACCCAGAAAAAGCTATCTTAAAAAATGGTAAAGAACGTTTAAACATTAATAAAATTTCTGATGAAGATATTGCGCTTTTAGAAACAGAAATTGACACCATGAATAAAGACTTACCTCCTATGACACATTTTGTCTTACCTGGCGGACATCAAACCGTGTCATTCTGTCATATTGCGCGCTGTGTGTGCCGTAGAGCCGAACGTTTAGCCACAGCACTCAATGAAATAGAACCTATAGACTCGCTTTCTTTAATATATTTAAACCGTCTTTCTGACTACCTTTTTGTGTTGGCACGAAAGTTGACTTATGACTTACAAGCAAATGAAGTAAAATGGATTCCTGAAAAGAAATAAATTTATAGATGTACCCCACTAACTTCTAGATTTTTTTAAACGTTTTTAACAATTAAAAAATACGTTCTTTTAATTAATGATTAAATAATGCAATTTTTTCTTGCACGTTTGAACTAAAAAATTATTTTTGCAAAAAATTAAATGTATAAGAAATGTATTGGACTTTAGAACTAGCATCTTATTTAAGTGATGCACCATGGCCTGCAACAAAAGATGAGTTAATTGACTATGCCATTAGAACTGGTGCACCGTTAGAAGTTGTAGAAAACTTACAGTCTATTGAAGACGAAGGAGATTCGTACGATTCTATTGAAGAAATCTGGTCTGACTATCCAACAGATGAAGATTATCTTTGGAATGAAGATGAATATTAAATAAAAACATAAAAATTAGTTAAAAAGTCTCTGTTTGAGGCTTTTTTTTTACCCGTAATACTCAAAACATAATAACAAAATGTATCTTTGATTGCTTTATTTGTTTACATTAAAAAGTAATTAAGAATCCTAGGAGAACCTAGTAAATATAAAACATTAAATCATGAATTTTTTAAATTCTGTCTTAAAAGTATTTGTAGGAGACAAATCTAAACAAGACGTTAAGGCTATAATGCCAATAGTAGAAAAAATAAAAACCTTTGAGGCTGCACTAGAAGCATTATCTCATGATGAACTGAGAAATAAAACCATTGAGTTTAAAAATAAAATTGCCGAAGCTACCAAAGATTTAAACAATCAAATAGATAAACTTACCGAAGAAGCAGAAAACACCGATGATATTGACGCTCGTGAAGATATCTATGAACAAATAGATAAACTTCATGACAATGTGTATGAAGTTACAGAAGGGGTTTTAAACGATATTTTACCAGAAGCCTTTGCTGTGGTTAAAGAAACTGCAAAACGTTTTGTTAATAATACAGAAATCACCGTAAAAGCTAATGAGTTTGACAGAACACTTTCTGGTGAAAAAACTTATGTAACCCTAGATGGAGACCATGCAATATGGGCAAATTCTTGGGATGCTGCAGGAAAACCTATCACTTGGGATATGGTACATTACGATGTACAGCTAATTGGTGGTATTGCACTACACCAAGGTAAAATTGCCGAAATGCAAACTGGTGAAGGTAAAACACTTGTAGCAACATTACCCGTATACTTAAATGCGCTTTCTGGTAAAGGAGTACACTTGGTAACTGTAAATGATTACTTAGCTAAACGTGATAGCGCGTGGATGGCTCCTATTTTTGAATTCCACGGATTAAGTGTAGATTGTATTGATTACCATCAACCAAACTCCGATGCTCGTAAAAAAGCATACAACGCCGATATCACTTACGGAACCAACAATGAATTTGGTTTTGATTATTTACGTGATAACATGGCACATTCACCAGAAGACCTTGTACAACGCCCACATCACTATGCTATTGTAGATGAGGTTGACTCGGTTTTAGTTGATGATGCACGTACACCTTTAATTATTTCTGGTCCTATTCCTAAAGGAAACCATCATGAATTTAACGAATTAAAACCCAAAGTTGATGACATTGTTAATGTACAACGCAAATATTTAACAGGGGTTTTAGCCGAAGCCAAAAAACTTATTAAAGAAGGAGACACTAAAGAAGGCGGATTCCAACTACTTCGTGTATTCCGTGGTATGCCAAAAAATAAAGCGCTTATTAAGTTTTTATCAGAAGAAGGTGTAAAACAACTACTTCAAAAAACTGAAAACTTCTACATGCAAGATAACAACCGAGAAATGCCTAAGGTTGATGCAGAACTATACTATGTGATTGATGAAAAAAACAATCAGATTGAATTAACCGATAAAGGCGTTGATTACCTATCTGGAAAAGATGACCCTAATTTCTTTATAATGCCAGAAATAGGTATGGAAATTGCCAAAATTGAAAGTCAAGGGTTACCTCCAGAAGAAGAAGCCAATCTTAAAGAAGAACTTTATAAAGAATTTGGTGTAAAATCAGAACGTATCCATACGCTAAATCAATTACTTAAAGCCTATGCCTTATTTGAAAAAGACACACAATATGTGGTGATGGACAATAAGGTAATGATAGTTGATGAACAAACGGGGCGTATCATGGATGGTCGTCGTTATTCTGACGGTTTACACCAAGCTATTGAAGCTAAAGAAAACGTAAAAATTGAAGATGCTACACAAACATTTGCTACCGTAACACTTCAAAATTACTTTAGAATGTACCGCAAACTTTCTGGTATGACGGGTACTGCGGTTACAGAAGCCGGAGAGTTCTGGGAAATATACAAACTAGATGTTGTTGAAATTCCTACCAACAAACCTATAGCCCGTGATGACCGCGAAGATTTAGTTTTCAAAACAAAACGCGAAAAATACAATGCCGTAATTGATGAAGTAACAGAATTATCAAAAGCAGGTCGCCCAGTGTTAATTGGTACAACCTCGGTTGAAATTTCGGAGTTATTAGGAAAAATGCTAAGCATTAGAAAAATTCCGCATAACGTATTAAACGCAAAACAACATAAAAAAGAAGCCGAAATTGTAGACCAAGCAGGTAGAAGCGGACAAGTTACTATTGCTACCAATATGGCTGGTCGTGGTACCGATATTAAATTAACCGATGAAGTTAAAAAAGCAGGTGGTTTAGCCATTATTGGTACAGAACGTCATGATTCTCGTAGGGTAGACCGCCAGTTGCGTGGTCGTGCTGGTCGTCAAGGAGACCCAGGTAGCTCACAATTCTATGTGTCTTTAGAAGACAATTTAATGCGCCTTTTTGGTAGTGAACGTATTGCCAAAATGATGGACCGCATGGGATTGAAAGAAGGTGAAGTTATTCAACATTCTATGATTTCTAAATCTATTGAGCGTGCACAGAAAAAAGTTGAAGAAAACAACTTTGGGGTTCGTAAACGCTTGCTAGAATATGATGATGTTATGAATGCCCAACGTGAGGTAGTTTACAAACGTCGTCGTCATGCATTACACGGTGAGCGTCTTCGTGTAGATTTAGCTAACATGATTTTTGATACCTCCGAAGGTATTGCACAAACCAATAAAGCTGCTAACGATTATAAAAACTTTGAATTTGAGCTAATTCGTTACTTCTCAATGAGTTCTCCTATTACCGAAGAAGAATTCAGTAAATTGTCTGAGCAAGAATTAACGTCTAAAATTTATAAAGCCGCTTTTGAACATTACCGTAATAAAATGGAACGCAATGCAGATATTGCTTTCCCTGTAATAAAAAATGTTTACGAAAATCAGCGTGATAAATACAAACGCATTGTAGTACCATTTACCGATGGTGTAAAAAGTTTAAATGTGGTTACAGACCTGGAAAAAGCTTATGAAACCAACGGTAAACAGCTTATCACAGATTTTGAAAAGAACATTACACTAGCCATTATTGATGATGCTTGGAAAACCCATTTACGTAAAATGGATGAGTTAAAGCAATCGGTTCAATTAGCTGTTCACGAACAAAAAGATCCGCTTTTAATTTATAAGTTTGAAGCTTTTGAATTGTTCAAAACCATGATAGACCAAGTGAACAAAGATGTTATTTCATTCTTATTTAAAGGAGAATTACCTCAAGAAACACAAGATAACATTCAAGAAGCTCGAGCTAGAAAACAAGAAAAGGTACAAACCACAAAAGAAGAAATTCCTAATTTAGATGAACGCGCTGCCGAAAGTAGAGCTGCTGGTAATACCCAACGCCAACAACAAGTAGTAGAAACCATAGTGAGAGACAAGCCTAAAATAGGACGTAACGACCGTGTTACTATAAAACACGTTATTAATGGTGAAAACAAAACCTTAAAATACAAACAAGCCGAACCTTTAATTGCTAAAGGTGATTGGGTTTTGGTTGAGGACTAAATAAATTACTACATAAATAAAAATGAAATCCCGATAATTACCTATCGGGATTTTTTTATGTCTTCTAATAACAGGTTGACTTTGTCAGAAAAATTCACGAACTTCGTTTAACAGTCGATAAATTCAATTAAAACTGATTTTATCTTGATTTTGTTAGGCACAAGCTAAAAAAATCACACTATATCTTAATATTCTAAAGTTAATAATTATTTTAGCAGGTATAATAAATTGTTAATAATTTAGCTATAACTAAACATTTTGAAGAAATTTTCCTTAAGTTTGTCACCGCATATTACAAGCACTACAAAAATTAGTGTTTATGAATTAAATAAAAATGGGAAAAGTCTTTTTGAACCGTTCGTTGATGAAATTGAAAAAGATGGCTACTTATTTGACAAGTTGGCTGGAGCTCTCAGAATTATTGAAGAAACTTCTAACCTCAAAAGATATCCAAAAACAAAATTTAGAGAACTTAAAGGTCATAACTTAAGCTGCAAAGTATATGAAGCTAAATCTAATATTATTAGAGTATATCTTTTTCACGAAGAAAAAACAGGTAGAGTCATAATAACTGGTGGACTAAAAGATAATCAAGATAAAGACATAAAAGCAATTTTGAAAATTATAAAAGAATATAATGATGAGAAATAGAGATAGTATACGCGAAAAAATTTTAAATCAACCATCTTACTGGGTTGAAGGTATAAATAGCTTTCTCTATAATGCTATTTTGGAATATATGGAAGATAACAATATGAATAGAACTGAATTAGCAAGTCATCTTGGAATATCAAAAGGCAGAGTTTCTCAAATCCTAAATGATGGAGAGATTAATTTTAGTATTGAAAAAGTTGTTCAAATAGCTTTAAAGGTTAATAAATTTCCAGTTTTTGAACTTAAAGATAAGAATTCTTATTTAGATGATTTAAACTCTAATAATCATAAAACAAAAGATTTAAGCTATTATGAAAATGACAGCTTTTCTGAAGTTTACTCGAAGAATAAAAAGGATAGTAAAATAATTCATCTTTACAGTAATAATGAATTTACAAAACAATTAGCACTTTAAAATGGCTAAAAAAACAAATACAAATAAAGATAATATTGGATACAGAATTTCTCAAATTCATTCTTTAAAATTCTCTTTTAAAGACATTGAAATAGAAAGATTGAATCAATTATTTGAAACCCAAAATGCTTTAGCTTTAAACACGAGCACGTCATTGAATATTGATAAAGAGAAATCAACTATTATAATTGATATTAACACACAATTAGTTGACAATGAAAAAGAAAATGTTTTAGTTGAACATTCTGGTAGAACAGTTTATATAGTAAAAGGTTTAGATAGTGTTTATAATGAAGGTGAAAATAATTTTGATCTTCCTGATGGTTTAGTCATTCAGTTATTTAGCATTGCTTACTCTCACGCAAGAGCTTTATTAGCGACTGAAATAAGTCCTACTATTTATAAAGATAAATATATGTTACCTGTAATTGACCCTAGAGTATTTTTAAAAAAAGATAACAAATAAAAAAGCCAGTGCCCAACACCGGTAAGCGTTGCACAACTCGTCATCAGGAATAAATGGATAGTTTTTGAATTATTAAAAATAATTAAAAGCCCCATTTATCAATTAGTTATGTTTTACAAAAAATAGCATAACAAGTACATATTGACGGAATTCATGGTTGTGCAACAGACACAATGGCTATAAGTAATTGCTTGTTTTCGCCTACTTCTGAAAATCCTCTCGGATTTTCAGCTTGGTGTGTACTTGCAAATTTAAGAGCTAACCCACGCAAATACTCATAGCCAAAACCGTTAAACGAAACTCTCAGTTAATTTTTAAAATCAAATTAGGGTCTGGGCAATTTTGAGAATAAAAATCTAAATCTGTTTTAGCACAAACCCCTGGATAATCGCCAAAATTACCTTGTAAGTCTTTAATAATTTGAAAATGCAAATGTGGTGGGTAATTACCGTTAACAGTCTCATCTCCTAAAGTTGCTATTGGTTCGCCTTGTTTAAAAACCTGACCAACTTTTAAACTTTCAATAGATTTTAAACTTAAATGCCCATAAAGTGTATAAAACACAACACCATCAATGTTATGCTCTAATATAATTGTTGGTCCGTAATCACCAAAATTAGTATTGTTTTTAAAGCTATGTACTTTAGCATCAAGGGGTGTAAGAACTACTGTTGTAGCTTCGCTCCATAAGTCTATTCCTAAATGAATATTACGTTCTTCTGTTATATCATTTTTAAAATGACCACTTCGTTTGTAAATATTACGCGTTTCTAAATAACCTCCAAACGCTACTTTACCTTTTTGCTGTAGGATATTATGTTTTATAAACTGACTTAATTCTGAAATTGAAGCAATATTAACAGACTTTAAACTTTTATTAGTTACAGACAGGTTTAAGGGAACATATTTTGACAACGCTATTGAAGCATCAAGTACTTGAATAGGTTTTAAACTAAGTGTTTTTAAAAATTTAGAAAATTCACCTAACTGCATGATTACTCTAACTTATAACCTCAGCATATAAATCAAAATCTTCGGCTTCAATAATTTTTACCGTAGTATATTCTCCTGTTTTTAGATACGTTTTACGGGCATCAATTAAAACTTCGTTATCAACATCGGGCGAATCAAATTCGGTTCTACCAACAAAATAATTCCCTTCTTTTCTATCAATTATCACTTTAAACTCCTGCCCTATTTTAGCTTGGTTAAGTTCCCACGAAATTTGAGATTGTATTTCCATAATCTGATTAGCACGGTCTATTTTCACATCTTCGGGCACATCATCTTCTAAATTATAAGCATGTGTGTTTTCTTCGTGCGAATAGGTAAAACAACCTAAACGTTCAAAACGCATAGCTTTTACCCATTGTTTTAACTCTTCAAAATCTGCTTCGGTTTCACCAGGATATCCCACAATTAACGTTGTACGAATACACATTTCTGGCACTTTAAATCTAAACTCATTTATAAGTTTAGTGGTTTTTTCTTTAGTAGTACCTCTACGCATACTTTTTAATATAGCATCAGAAATATGTTGCAACGGAATATCTAAATAATTACAAATTTTAGGTTCGCGCTTCATAACATCTAAAACATCCATAGGGAATCCTGTTGGAAATGCATAATGCAAACGAATCCATTCAATACCTTCAACCTTTACTAAGGCCTCCAGTAATTCGGCTAAATTTCGTTTTTTATATAAATCTAATCCGTAGTAAGTTAAATCTTGTGCTATTAAAATAAGTTCTTTTACGCCTTTAGCAGCTAATTTTTCTGCTTCGGTAACTAAATCTTCAATAGGTGTACTGCGGTGTTTACCACGCATTAAAGGTATGGCGCAAAAGCTACAGGGCCTGTCGCAACCTTCAGCAATTTTTAAATAGGCGTAATTTTTTGGTGTAGTAGTTAAACGCTCGCCAATAAGCTCGTGTTTATAATCGGCTCCTAGAGCTTTCAACAAACCAGGAAGTTCTGTGGTGCCAAAATATTGATCTACATCTGGTATTTCTTTTTCTAAATCTGGCTTATAACGCTCTGAAAGGCAACCGGTAACAAACACCTTATCTACATAACCAGCTTCCTTTTTCTGCATATACTCTAAAATGGTATTAACACTTTCTTCTTTGGCATTATTAATAAAACCACAAGTGTTGATAACAACAATATTCCCCTCTTCTTCATGCACAACTTCTTTACCACTAGCTTTAAGTTGTCCCATCAACACTTCACTATCATAAACATTTTTACTGCAACCTAAGGTTACAACGTTTATCTTGTTCTTTTTAAGAGTTTTTGTACGCATACGTTTCTATAAATCAGGGCGCAAAGATACAACTTAATTAAACCTTTTATATATTTGAAGGTCTTAATTACCAAATCTAACTTATGAAAACCTTAATCTACTTACTATTTCTAGGGCTTTTTAGTGTATTTAGCTGCTCTACAGAAGAAGCAACTAACGAAAATACGAACCCTACCGAAACTGAAATTTATTTTCCTCCTTTAGATTCTGATAGTTGGGAAACAAAATCTATAAGCGACTTAGAGTGGAATGAAGATCAACTTGAGCCATTATTAGATTTTTTAGAAGCATTTAATACCAAAAGTTTTATGATACTTCACAACGGAAAAATTGTTGTTGAAGCGTATATGAATGAACATAATGCTAACACCCTTTGGTATTGGGCAAGTGCAGGAAAAACATTAACAACAGCCATTACTGGTATTGCCCAAAATGAAGGTTTTTTAAATATAAATGATAAAGTATCTGATTATTTAGGAACAGGCTGGACAAATGCGCCACTAGAAAAAGAAAACCTAATTACCAATAAACACCTACTAACCATGACCTCTGGTTTAGATGATTCTAACGATGATATTTCGGCAGAAAACTTAAATTACCTAGCCGATGCTGGAACACGTTGGGCATACCACGGTGTATTTTTAAAATTACAAGATGTGGTTGCACAAGCTACTAACGATACTTGGAACAACTATTTTAACACAAAACTAAAAGATGAAATTGGTATGAACGGATTTTGGTTACCGTTTGAAAGCACCAATGTATACTGGAGCAATACCCGTAGTATGGCTAGATTTGGATTGCTTATGTACGCCAATGGAAAATGGGAAGACAATCAAATTATTCCTGAAACATATTTAAACGAGGCTATAAATACCTCGCAAACCATTAATGAAGCCTATGGCTACATGTGGTGGCTTAACGGAAAATCGAGTTACCATTTACCGCAAACCCAATTTGAATTTAGCGGCGAACTTATACCCAATGCCCCAGACGACATGTTTGCTGGCTTGGGTAAAAACGACCAAAAACTTTATATTATACCAAGCAAAGAACTAGTAATTGTTAGAATGGGAGATGCTGCTAGCGAAGAGAACTTTGCACTTTCAAGTTTTGATGATGAATTGTGGAATAAAATTAATGCATTGATAGATTAATTTAAAAAATCCCAAAGCCTTTCTCTTTGAGCTCTTTTTTATTTACAAACTAGTCTTTAATTTCTGAAAGCAATTCACTAACAGCCGCTTGCAATTGAGAATCTTTACCATTTAAAAAATCATTATATAGTAATTTAACTTCAATATCTGGATTAACCTGTAAATTTTCAGTAGGCCTACCTTCTGCACCAATAGTTGCAATCATTGGTATGCCAAAAACTATAGTTGGATCTATTTGACGTTCCCACCAAACTGCGGTACCAGTTCCTGGAACTGGCATTCCTACAAGTTTACCTATACCATTTTGTTTGTAGATATAAGGAAAAATATAAGCATCACTATAATTAGACTCACTCATAATAACAATGCTAGGCTTGGTCCAACGTGTTAAAGACTCACCCCCTTTTAGCAAATTACCTTGAGGTGCTAATTTTAAATATAGAGTACCACTTAAAAACGTATTCAAATCATCATGAAGCCAGCCTCCCCCATTAAATCTTGTATCAACAACAAGGGCTTTTTTTTCTTTGTTTTTTCCCATAACATTGTCATAAACCTCTCTAAAACTGTCATCATCCATACCTTTAACATGCACATAACCTAATTTACCTCCACTTAGAGAATCTACTTTATGTTCCATTATTTTCACCCAACGCTTATACATTAATCTTGCTTGAGTGCTCATAGATACTGGTTTAGTTTTTTCTTCAAATATTACATTCCCATCCGTGAGAGTTAACAGTATGTTTTTATTTGTAATGTTATTTAAATATTTATTCCAATTGTCATCAGCTTTTACTTCCTTATTATTAATTTTTAAAATAACATCACCTCTCTTAACCTTACTATTAGCATTATCTAATGGCCCTCCTGAAAGAACTTCACTGATTTTGATTCCTTCACCTGTATATTTCTCATCAAACAACAAACCTAATGAAGCTGTTATATCTCCATTTTTAGCTCTATGTGTATATCTTCCTCCTGTATGAGAAGCATTAAGCTCTCCAAGAAGTTCACTCAACAATTGCTGAAAGTCATAGTTATTGTTAATATGTGGTAAAAACTTAACATACTCATCATGATACATTTTCCAATCAATACCATGAAGGTTTGGATCATAAAACTTCTCCTTTACTTGGCGCCATGCATGTTCAAAAATATATTGACGTTCTCCAGAAGGGTTCAACACCATATCACCATCAATTTTTACTCCTGTAATTTTTCCACTCTCAGCATCAACTTTAACAAGTTTTCCTTTATTACTTAAAAACAATATTTTATCATCATTACTTATTTGAATACCACTAGGCGACCCTCCTAATTTTGCTAAAATTTTAGTTTTCTTTGTTCTAGGTTCTGTAACCCAAACATCATATCCTTTTTCAAATTTAGATAAATAGAATAATTTGCTAGCATCTTTATTAAGCGCATAACCACTTATATGCGAACTATTTATTGTCAATTTAACTTTACGGTAATCTAAATTATTTAAATTTATTTTTAAATCTTCAACCTTCTTATCTATTTTGTTTTTTTTGTCTTTTTTAACATCCTTTTCATTTTCTTCTAAATCTTTTTTATCCTTCTCTTCCTGCTCCTTAAATAAGTCATATTCCTCTTTACTTAGGTTGTAGGTATCAAAAGCCTTTTGGTCAAAGAAAACAGCATATATATCGCTCTCACTACTTCCGTTAACAGCAAGCGATTTCTCACCATCACGCGAACTTTTATAAACCATCATTTTCCCATCTAGCGCCCATGTTGCACCACTTTCTCCAAAACCACTATTTACCGGATATATAAATTCACCTGTTCCATCTGCTTTTAATAAGGCCGTATTAGTATCAAATCCATATCCCTTTTGATCTGAAACAAAAAGCCACTTACTATCTGGACTCCATTGAAATCCCCAGTCTCCATCTGAATAAGAATAATTATGTCCTTCTGGCAATACTGTAACTTCTTTCTTTGATTCTAAATCTAATACCTTTAAAATATTCCTATCCTTAACATAGGCTACTTTTTTCCCATCAGGTGAAAATTCAGGCTGATATTCTTCAGACATAGTAGCTATTAATGGCTCAATCTTTACAATTGTGCTTGCATAAAAATAAGTTTCTTCTGGACGCAAAATTGTTGCTTTATAAATATCCCAACTTGTATCATTCTCACCAGAAAACAACAAGGTTTTACCATCTGGAGACCAATTAATCATACGTTCTTGTTGTGGTGTATTAGTAATACGTTTAGTTCTTGAATCGTCTACACCGGTAACAAAAACTTCTCCTCTATTAACAAAGGCTATTTCTTTACCATTTGGGCTAACTTTAAATTCACTTACATCGCTAATATCAATATTTTTAAAAGTTTCGTATGCAGAATCGTCTCTAACTTTAATTGAAAGTTTTTTAGGTTCACTTCCTTCTGAAATGGTATAAATTTCTCCTTTCCAAGAGAAAGCCATTGTGTTATCCTTTGCTATACTTAAATGCCTAACAGGAAAGTCTTTAAAATTAGTTAATGCTATTTCATTGTTTGTTTCTAATACTCTTTTATATAGGTTCTGAGTCCCACTTTTTTCATTAAGGTAAAAAACAGATGAGCCATCATTATTAAAAACAGGTTCTCTATCTTCTCCTTTAAAATCAGAAATTTGCTTATAGGTGTTATTTTTTATATCAAAAATCCAAATATCGCGGGTAACAGAAGACGTATGATGTTTTCTAAAATCATCTTCATATCCTTTTCTGTCTTGAAATATTATTTTAGTTCCATCATTGTTATAGTGTGCACTTTCAGCTCCAGCTGCAGAAACTAAAATAGGTCTTCCTCCTTGAACTGGGATATTATAGAGATTAAGAAACAATCTAGGAGATGGAAAACGGACACTTGATGCTGGTGCATCTCTTCCACTTCCAAAAAGAACGTATTTATTATCTATTGTAAAGTCATAAGGAAAATCATTAGCACTATTATAGGTTAGTCTTGTTGGTTTACCCCCTTGCGCAGACATTGTATAGACATCAAAATTACCATAACGATCACTTGCAAAAGCAATGGTTTTTCCATCATGACTCCAAACCGGATATCCATCATACGCATCCCCAGTAGTTATTGCTACTGCATTACCTCCATTTGCATCAACAGAATACAAATTACCGTGATAGCTAAACACAATAGTTGAACCATCGGGGAAATACTTGGATACCTCAGCCAATAGGCATCATTTTGACCATTGATGCTTAAATAATTGAGAGCTATTAAAACAAGAATAAAATATTTTTTCATCTTTATATCTTAAGTATTGATTGTGATTTTACTTGAAAATCTTATGATAATTTAAAAAAGTTAAATTAGATGGTGTGCGTTTAAGTGTTTTTTATAAAATAACAAAAATCATTTTGTTATTTTACTCTATTTCCTTTTAATATGCTCACTAAAGGCTCAACAATTCACTTTTTAAGATGATAGTCTATTTATGAGCATGAAAGAGAATATTTTTTTGGACTTGTTGCAAAACAAAAAATTTACTTAAAAAAAGAATCTACAAATTCGTATTTATTGAATACTTGTAAATCTTCAATGCCTTCTCCAACACCAATATACTTTACAGGAATTTGAAATTGATCTGAAATACCAATTACTACGCCTCCCTTAGCGGTTCCATCTAATTTGGTAACTGCTAAAGATGTTACTTCGGTGGCTGCTGTAAATTGTTTAGCTTGTTCAAAAGCATTTTGTCCTGTAGAGCCGTCAAGCACTAATAAAACATCATTTGGAGTATCATCTACCACCTTTTGCATAACACGTTTTACTTTGGTAAGCTCATTCATTAAATTTACTTTGTTATGCAAACGTCCTGCAGTATCAATTATAACCACATCGGCATCTTGTTTTACAGCGCTTTGTAAGGTATCAAAAGCAACAGATGCAGGGTCACTGCCCATACTTTGTTTTATTATAGGTACATCTACTCTATCTGCCCAAACTTGAAGCTGATCTATAGCTGCTGCTCTAAAGGTATCTGCTGCACCTAAAACCACTTTTAACCCTTGCTTTTTAAATTGATATGCTAACTTACCAATAGTAGTTGTTTTACCTACCCCGTTAACACCTACAACCATAATAACGTATGGTTTTTTATCTTGAGGAACTGTAAATTCTGTTTCTTCGCCAATATTGGTTTCACTTAACAAACCAGCTATTTCTTCTCTTAGAATTTGATTAAGTTCATCTGTACCTAAATATTTATCTTTAGCTACTCGAGCTTCAATACGTTCAATAACTTTTAAAGTGGTATTTACGCCAACATCACTAGTTACAAGAATTTCTTCTAAATTATCTAAAACTTCATCATCTACTTTAGATTTTCCGGCTACTGCTTTACTTAATTTACCAAAAAAACTTGTTTTAGATTTTTCTAAACCCTTGTCTAGAGTTTCTTTTTTATCTGAAGAAAATATTTTTTTAAAAAGACTCATTTTGCTTTAAAACTTAAGTTATTAATTGCGTTAGGGATTGAGGCATTTGTTGAAGCTCTCCCAATTGTAAATTGGGAAGCGACTGCCGAAAGCCCGACCACGCCCAAAGCGTGGTAACGCCCAAATATACATTACAAATACTTAACCATATTTTTTATTCTGCCATATTAGCAGATAATCTCTCAAATATAAACATAAAAAAACTGCTTTCTAAAATTAGAAAGCAGTTTGTATATTGTAAGAAAAGCTTGTGTTTACTTTTTGTTTAAAAAGTCATTAACTTGGTCTGGAGCCATAATAGACTCTACAAACATATAAGCTCCTGTTTTAGGCGATTTAACCATTTTTATAGCTTTAGTTAGCCTTTTTGATCCTGTTTGTAACGATGCTACTGCTTTTTTTGCCATGACTTAATTATTTTATCTCTTTATGAACTGTCATACGCTTAAGGATAGGGTTGAATTTTTTAATTTCTAATCTATCTGGCGTATTTTTTTTATTTTTTGTTGTAATGTATCTTGAAGTTCCTGGTAATCCAGAAGCTTTATGCTCAGTACATTCTAATATCACCTGAATTCTATTGCCTTTCTTTGCCATTTCTTAATACTTTTAAATACAGCTATTATTTTAAAAACCCTTTAGCTTTAGCTTCTTTAATTGCTGCAGAAATTCCTATTTTATTAATAGTTTTTAAAGCAGATGTAGAAACTTTTAAAGTTATCCATTTATCTTCTTCTGGTATGTAAAAACGTTTCTTAACTAAGTTAGCGTTAAATCTGCGCTTAGTTCTATTTAATGCGTGAGACACGTTGTTACCAACCATTGCCTTTTTCCCTGTAAGTTCACAAACTCTTGACATTATATATAACTTTAATTTTTTTATTGCTTAAAATCGAGGTGCAAATATACAAATTCTTTAGATTATGACAATCTAAATTGTATCAATTTTTAAAAATTTCTTTTAGCAGCATTTCTAAGGCTTTGTTAACTGCTTTATTTATTACTTTTATACGATGATTTCCTAAAGAAAATTTTTCTGAAAAAACGCCATCTTTACTAGCAATAGCAATAAACACAGTGCCAACATCTGCATCAGACTCCCCTTTTGTAGGGCCTGCATTACCTGTTGTTGCCACTGCAAAATCTGAATTAAATAATTTTAAAGCGTTGCTTGCCATAGATTCTGCTACTTGCCCGCTTACCACAGAGTGTTCCTGAATAACTTCTGAAGAAACACCTAATACATTCACTTTTGATTCTGTAGAATAAGTTACTACACCGCCGTTAAAATAAGCCGATGCTCCAGAGTGTTTTGTGAATTGACCAGCTAAAGTGCCGCCTGTACAGCTTTCTGCTATGGCTAAAGTTTTTCCTGTTTTGGTTAGTTGTTTTGCTATAATGATTTCTACAGACCCTTCTTCATCTTCAAAACCAAAAAACTTATCTTTAATTAATGGTAATAATTTTTTTATCTCTGTATCTACTTTAGCTTCAATATCTTTTTTATTAGATCCTTTAGCAGATAAACGCAGTCTTACTTTACCTAAATTAGGCAAGTAGGCTAGTTTTATATTTGGAGGTAAAGCCTCTTCCCAGTCTTCAATTCTTGCAGCTAAAGCACTCTCGCCAATACCATATACTAAAAGTGTTTTATGTAGTATATAAGGAAAATTGTATTTTTCTTTTAGCTTAGGCACTACTTCGTTTTCCATTAAAGCATCCATTTCATAGGGAACTCCCGGAAGTGAAATAAATGTTTTGTTTCCTTTATCAAACCACATACCTGGAGCGGTACCTAGTTTATTCATTAATACCTTAGATTTTGATGGTACTAAAGCTTGATCTTTATTTACTTGAAGTATTTTATCGCTTACATTGGTTGCCCAAAGCTGTTCTATGTTTTGTAGAACAGCCTGATTTCTAACTAAGGTATCATTAAAATATTCTGCTATAGTTTTCTTGGTGATATCATCTTTTGTAGGCCCTAAACCGCCTGTAAGTATAACAATATCGGAATGCTCCTCAGCATCTTTTAAAGCCTTTAAAATATGGTTTTTATCATCTTGAACTGAGGTTACTTGATAAATAGAAACACCAATTTTATTGAGTTGCTTTGCTATATCAGCAGAATTAGTATCAATTACCTGACCTATAAGGAGTTCATCGCCAATGGTAATTATCTCTGCTTGCATTCATTATAATTTAAAATCTGACTTTATCTCTACCAATGCCTTTTCTACGGCATCTACAACTATTTCTAACTGTGGTGTAATATCTTCTCCTTTTTTGGTAAACTTACCCCAATCTTGTACTTCAATTAAGGTATCTAAAACACCCAACTCAAATAAGTCTACAGTTGGTTTCATTTTATGTGCAGCTTGATAAGCTTCTGTGTAATCTTCTGCTGCCACGGCTTTTTTTAAGCGCTCTAAATCTGGAGCAACTTCTTCTACAAAAGCTTCTGCTAAACTTTTTATAAAATCTTCATCGTTATCTGCTAACTCGCGTACCCTAAATAATTTGTAATGTTGTTCCATTATTTTATTGTTACTGAAAACATTTCTGTGTTTCCTATAAATCCTATTAATTTATCATTAGGAATTACTCTACCAACGCCGGCAGGAGTTCCCGTAAATATAATATCTCCTATCTTTAAAGTAAAATATTTTGAGACATATTCTATTATTTCATCAATTTTCCAAAGCATGTGACTTGTATTTCCTTTTTGAACAATTTTATCGTTCTTTTTTAAAGAAAATTCAATACTATTAATATCTCCTAGTTCTTCTTTGGGTATCCATTTTCCAACTACAGCGGCTCCGTCAAATGCCTTTGCTTTTTCCCAAGGCAAGCCTTTTGCTTTTAATTTACTTTGTAAATCTCTGGCTGTAAAGTCTATTCCTAAACCAATTTCATTGTAATATTTATGAGCAAATTTTTTATCTATATACTTACCTATTCTATTAATTTTTACTAAAATTTCTACCTCATGGTGGATATCGTTAGAAAAATCGGGGATAAAAAAGGGCTGTTTTTTTAATAAAATGGCTGAATCTGGCTTTTGAAAAATTACCGGTTCTGATGGTTTTTCATTTTCCAATTCTTCAATATGCTCTGTATAATTACGACCGATACAAATTAGTTTCATTTAATTTTAAAACAGTTTATTATTGAAACCTCTAAGTTTAATATTGGTTAACACTTTTTTTGTATATAACGGAAAGTCTGCATTTAACAGCCACCCAAAATATCCGGGTTCTTTTTCTAATACTTCTGTTACCAATTTTCCTTTGTGTTTACCAAATGAAAAACATTCTTCGCCATCTTTATTATATGCTATAAACCCAGCAAAATCTGCAAACTTTTTTCTAGAACTAAATTCTGCTAAAAATTTGGTGTCGTTTTCTAATTCATCATACTTTTCTAATTGTGCTTTTAATACCTCATAAGTAGCATTTGTATCTGCTTCTGCACTATGGGCATCATCTAAACTTTTATTACAATAAAATTTATAGGCTGCACTTAAAGTACGCTGTTCCATTTTATGAAATATGGTTTGTACATCTATGGCTTGACGGTTTTTCATATCGAAATCTATGTCGGCTCTTAACATTTCCTCAGCTAATAAAGGGATATCAAATCGGTTAGAATTGAATCCGCCTAAATCTGAGTCTTTTATCATGTTATAGATTTCTTTGGCTAATTCTTTAAAGGTAGGTTTATCTGCAACGTCTTCATCTGAAATACCATGAATAGCAGTTACTTCTTTAGGAATTGGCATTTCTGGATTTACTAACCATGTTTTGCTTTCTTCCTTCCCGTTAGGGTGTACTTTAAGAATGGATATTTCTACTATTCTATCATTTGTTATATTAACACCTGTAGTTTCTAAATCGAAAAAACAAATGGGTTTTGTTAGGTTTAATTGCATGTTTAGTTTCTGTAATTATTTAAAACTTTAATTTCTTTATCAAAGTTAATTTTCATTTCATTCCATTTTTTGGAATTTATCAAATCATCAAAAGTAATATGATTTTCACGATATTCTATAAAAAATTCTCCAGATGGTTTAATAATTACATTGTAGCCCCTGCTTTTTTCGTTAAAAAATAGTTTTTTTAACACCCCCCCGTAATCTTGAAACCATTTCAATTTTTTTAATTCATTTGGATGCCCATTATTATAATCATAAAAATGAAAAACACTTACTTGTTTATACTTCCTATACCTTCTATAACATCTTTTATAAGAGTTTATAAAATCTCTGTAGTTCAAAACATGTTCTTGTTTATAAACTTTTTGATTATTACTTAAATCAATTTTAACACCTCCTAGTGGATAAGTTATTGTTTTTTGAACTGACTTTATTTCTTGATTTAAGCTATCATAAAGAATAGTAGATGACTTTTTAGGAAATTCAGAAACTGCTCGTAAAGTATCTATATAATGAATCATCAAAATCCTAGTTGTATCAATTTGATGTCTTAAACTCAAAAGTTGAAATAATTGTTTTTTTGCGTTTGGTAATAATTTTCCAAAACGATAATTATACTTAATTTCTTGTAACACCAAACTATCTGTATCATACCTTACCCCATGATAAATAGAAGAACTTATCTTAGTTTTAAAAACATTAGCTGAAATACTTTTACCATTTTCATCAATGTGTATAACATCTTGTTGTCCAAACAGCATAGGTGAATGCATAATAGCTAACAATACAATAATTAATTTCAAAAGTTTTATTTCAAAATTGATATTTATAACCACAAGAAATTTAATTTTAGTAAGTTAGATATTTTAAAATAAAATTATAAAACAAAACTCAATAAGAGTAGATTGCAATCTTTAACTGTTTCACTAAAACCCTCTATTTACATCCCAAGCTTCTAAATAATCTTTTACAGCCTTAACAAACATACCTCCTAAAGCGCCATTTACTACCCGGTGGTCATAAGAATGTGATAAAAACATTTTATAACGAATACCAATAAAATCACCTTCATTAGTTTCAATTACTGCTGGCACTTTTCTAATAGCTCCTAACGCTAAAATACCTACTTGGGGCTGATTTATAATTGGAGTCCCCATAATACTACCAAAAGATCCTACGTTTGTTACGGTATACGTACCATCTTGAATATCATCTGGGTTTAATTGATTATTTCTTGCTCTAGTAGCTAAATCGTTAACCTGTTTGGTCATTCCTACTAAATTTAACTGGTCTGCATTTTTAATTACAGGCACTATTAAATTACCATCTGGTAATGCTGCTGCCATACCCAAATTGATATTTTTCTTTTTTATAATAGTATCACCTTGTACTGAGATATTCATCATAGGATAATCTCGCAATGCCTTGGCAACTGCCTCCATAAAAATTGGGGTGAAGGTTAATTTTTCACCTTCGCGTTTTTCAAAATCATTTTTTACTTTGTTTCTCCAATTCCAAATTTTGGTAACATCGGCTTCTATAAAACTTTGAACGTGTGCCGATGTTTGAATTGATTCCGTCATATGATGCGCAATGAGTTTACCTATACGCGTCATTTCAATAATTTCATCTTCACCACTTGGAACAACTGGAGGAGCAGCTACTGTTTTTGGTGTTGTATCTATTTTAGGTTGAGGAGTTTCTTCTTCTTTTATAACTTGAGGCTCTGGCTTTACTCTTCTGTTTTCAACATAGGCTAAAATATCATTTTTGGTAACTCTTCCATCTTTACCCGTACCAGAAATAGCGTCTAACTCTTCTTGCGAAATGCCTTCTTGTTTTGCTATATTTTTAACCAAGGGAGAATAAAACCGGTTACTACTAGAAACAACTGGAGTTACAGTTTCTTTAGCTACTGAAATAGTTTCTTCTATTTGTTCTATAGTTTCTGGCTCTACCTCATCAACTTCAGGTTTTGAGACTACTTCATTTTCGCCTTCGGTTTCAATAATGGCAATAACTTGCCCTACTTGCACCACATCATCTACATTAAAAAACTTTTCAACTAAAACGCCATCTACTTCACTAGGTACTTCACTATCTACTTTATCGGTAGCAATTTCTACAATAGGTTCATCTAGCTCAATTGTTTCTCCAACTTCTTTTAACCAAGATGTTATGGTTGCTTCTGCAACGCTTTCTCCCATTTTTGGTAACTTAAGTTCAAATTTTGCCATATCAATAATGTAATAGTTCTTTTAATTTTCGCTTGCAAAATTAACGAAAATACAGCGATTTTTGTTAGTTATTCATAACAAATATAAGCAGCATTGTATAAATCTATAAGCTAAAAAGTAATAACCTCTCCTCTACTTATTACATTATCACTTCCTAAAATAAATTTAGAATTATTGGGTAAAATTCTAAAGGTTAACTTCTTAACTACCGAAGCGTTGAGCATTATATCAATTATTTCTTTGTAGGATAAATAATTGGCATCAAGTATAATTTCTGTTGCCTTATCATAATTACCTACTTTTCTTTCTAAAGTAAAGTTATTAGGTAATGAGGTCTTTAAACCTTCTATCATTTTATCTGAAATAAGCACATACCTATTTACGCGCTTAATTTTGTGAATTGGTGTTTTTCTAAAAAAATAAACAAACCATATTCCTATAAAAACAAACAAATCAAATAAAACATTCTTTTTAAAATGCTTTTGGTAGAATATTTGCATGGCTCCATAAAACCTACGCGCATAATTTTTGTCTCTTAAAGTACTTTCTCCTTTAAAGTGAACAACAGTAGTATTGGCATAATAATAATTTTGATATCCGGATTTTAAGACCCTATAAGACAAATCAATATCTTCTCCGTACATAAAATAATCTTCATCAAAACCTCCAATGTCTTCATAAATGCTTTTTTTCATTAACATAAAAGCCCCCACCAAAATATCTACCTTACCCGTTTCATTTTCAGTCAAATGGTTTGCATAGTACTTTTTAGAGTTACCTAATATTTTTTTACAAGCGGCACTTACATAAGGAATATTGCGTTTACTTTCTGGTAAAAAACGACCTACTCCATCAATTAACTTACAACCTACTATTCCTAGTTTCTCTTTGTTTTCACTAAATTTTAAAAGTTTAACAAAGGTATCTTCTGCAACAACAGTATCTGGATTTAAAATGCATAAATAATCTCCTTTTGCTTTTTTTACCCCAATATTATTTCCTTTAGAAAACCCACAATTCTCTTTGTTTTCTATTAAAATAACATCTGGAAATAATTCTTTTACCATTGAGCAGCTTTCATCCTCAGAATTATTATCAACCACAATTATTTCTGCATCAATATTTGTAATGGCTGCTTTTACACTTTTTAAACAAAGCTCTAAAAAATGCCTAACATTATAATTTAGTATGACTACAGAAAGTTTCAAATTGAGAGACTAAAGCTTTAAGGAGGTTTCAAAAGGAATTCTGTTAACAATACTTCGGCCAAGGGTAATTTCATCGGCATATTCAAGTTCATCTCCTACCGAAATCCCTCTAGCAATAGTTGATGTAACAATATTATAATCTTGAATTTGCTTAAATATGTAAAAGTTAGTAGTATCTCCTTCCATTGTTGAGCTTAACGCAAAAATGAGTTCTTTTATTTTCCCGCTTTTAACTTTTTCAACTAAAGAATCTATATTTAAATCATGCGGACCAATACCGTCCATAGGTGAAATTTTCCCTCCTAACACATGATATAACCCTTTATAAGAGCTGGTATTTTCAATTGCCATAACATCTCGTATATCCTCTACCACACAAACTATTTCTTCGTTTCGGTTTTTACTTGAGCAAATTTCGCACAATTCATCATCACTTATATTATGACAAGATTTGCAAAACTTAATCTCTTCTCTCATAGACCGTAGTGCTTTTGTTAAAGCTAAAGTTTGTTCCTTTGGTTGGCGTAACATATGCAGCACTAAACGCAATGCAGTACGCTTACCCACTCCGGGTAATTGAGACATTTCATTAACAGCCTTTTCTAGTAACTTTGAAGAAAATTCCATGACCACGAAAATACAATATTATATGAATTGATTACTAGAGTTTCTGCTTCTTTTTAGTGGAATTTAGATTTTGATACTTTTAATTTGTATTTTGAAAACCAAATAAATCATTATATGAGTGCTTCTCAAATTCTTCTACTTATTGCTGCCTATTTTGGGGTGCTTTTAGTTATATCATACTTTACAGGAAAGAACGATAATAATGATGATTTCTTTAAAGCAGGCAAGCAATCTCCTTGGTATTTAGTTGCTTTTGGTATGGTGGGCGCTTCACTATCTGGTGTTACTTTTATATCGGTTCCAGGATGGATTGAAGGCTCTAAATTCAGCTATTTTCAAGTGGTTTTGGGCTATATGTTTGGCTATTTTATAATTGCATATGTTCTATTACCCATTTATTATAAATTAAATGTTACTTCTATTTATGAATATTTGTTACAACGTTTTGGTGTAGTAAGCCATAAAACAGGTGCATTTTTCTTTTTTATATCTAGAGTTTTAGGAGCTGCTTTTAGATTGTTTTTAGTTGCTATAGTATTACAGCAATTTGTTTTTAATGCGTGGCATGTTCCTTTTGAAATTACTGTTATCATCTCCATTTTACTCATTTGGATTTACACCAACAAAGGCGGTATAAAAACTATTGTTTGGACTGATACTTTACAAACGCTGTTTATGGTTTTAGCAGTAATACTTTCTATATATTTTATTAATGATAGTTTAGGATGGAGTTTTAGTGAGTTTTTAGCTTCTAATGAACTTAAAACTTATAGCAACATATTTGTTACTGATAGCTTTTTAGAGCGAAATCATTTTGTTAAATCGTTTTTAGGCGGCATCTTTATTACTATATGTATGACAGGTCTAGACCAAGATATGATGCAAAAAAACTTAACCTGTAAATCTTTAAAAGATGCTCAAAAAAACATGATTTCATTTAGCATTGTACTTGTTTTTGTTACGTTTTTATTCATGCTTTTAGGAGCTTTACTTTACATTTATGCCAACAAACACCAAATTGCTATTCCGCTTATGAATGGCAAACCTAAAACCGATTTACTTTTTCCTGAAATTGCATTAAATAGCGGTTTAGGTATTACATTATCAATAACCTTTATGCTTGGTTTAATTGCAGCAGCATACAGTAGTGCAGATAGTGCATTAACCTCATTAACAACATCTTTTTGTGTAGATTTTTTAAATATTGATAAAAAACCAAAAAAGGAGCAAAAACGCATTAGAAAAAAAGCTCATATTGGTATGAGCATTTTATTAGTAATTGTTATAATTATTTTTAAATATGTACTTAATAGCAATGTTATAGATAGCCTTCTTACTGTTGCTGGCTACACATATGGGCCGCTACTTGGGTTATTTGCTTTTGGTATTTTTACTAAACGTAAAGTTAAAGACCAATATGTTTGGATAGTTGCTTTATGCGCCGTTGTTATAATTACTATTATTGGAAATATTCCACCAGAAAAAATAGGCGGTTACGTTTTAGGGTATGAATTACTGCCCATAAATGGTTTAATAACTTTTATTGGTTTAATACTGATTAGTAGAAAGTAACACCAAAGTACAAGCTACTTCAAAATGAATATTATTTTCTTTTAAAATAGAAAACAATTCTGGATTCTCTGTTCCTGGATTAAAAATAACACGCTCTGGTTTTAAAGATACTATATAGCTATAATAGTCTTTTTGACGCTTAGGATTAAGGTACAATGTTACTGTGTGTAAATCTTTATATGGTAATAGTTCTGTATCAATTTTCACTCCAGCTACCGTTCCTTTTTTCAATCCAAAAGCTACAACTTCATGGTTATTGGCTACTAATTTTTGAATAGCATAATTAGAATATCTATTGGGTTTTAATGAAGCTCCAAGCACTAAGGTTTTCTTATTCATCTGTTAAAATGTTGTTAATATGTAAAAATTTGGTAACATAACCTACTCTTAAACGTCTTAAACATAACTGAAATCAATCAAAAAACAATCAAATCAAATGAAAAACGCATTTTTCATGTGCTTTCTATTGCTTTCTTTTATAGCAAAAGCACATACCAATCCCAAAAAAAACATTGATAAAAAAGGGTCTATCTTCGGAACCGTATTAGACGCAACACTTAAACAACCCTTACCTTACGTAAATGTAATTATTAAAGACACCAATAACAAGACCCTTACCGGTGGAATTACCGCCGACGATGGTACTTTTAAAATTGAAAAAATTGATGAAGGCAATATTACAATAAGCATTCAATACATAGGTTACAAAACATACAACAAAAATATAACTCTTAAAAAAGGGAGTTACAATGTAAATCTTGGAGCTATTTATTTAGAAGAAGAAGCCGAAAGCTTAGACGCCGTAACTGTAGTTGCAGAAGTTTCTACTATAGAACAAAAAGTAGACAGAAAAGTTATTACAATAGGTAAAGATCTAACCACTGCAGGCGCTACAGCAAGTGATATTATGAACAATTTACCATCTGTAAACGTAGACCAACAAACAGGAAACATTAGCCTTAGAGGAAACGAAAATGTAAGAGTAATGGTAGATGGCAAACTTAGTAATGTTCCCATAGCACAGTTATTAAAGCAAATACCTTCAACCTCTATAAAATCTATTGAACTTATCACCAATCCATCTGCAAAATATAATCCTGAAGGCATGAGTGGTATCATCAATATAAAATTGCATAAAAACACGCAAATAGGATTTAACGGAAACCTAAACGTTGGATTAACCAAAGAAATATTTGCAAAATTTAACAGCTCAATAGACATGAATTACCGCAACGGAAAATTTAATCTTTATGGTAATTACGGTAACAATATTGGTAAATATGACAACTTTGGATATATTAACAGATTAGATGATAATTCGCGTCAAGATTTTAAATTTGGTAACAATAACCAATCGCATTTATACAAATTTGGAGTAGACTTTTACCTAAACGAAAAGAATACATTCTCTTTCTTTACCAATCAAAACTCATTTAACGGAGATGGTTTTGGCAATACTACCATAACATATCCAAGCACAACACAATGGCAATTGTTTAACAACCTTTCAGAAAATCATTCTGGACAATATAACTTTGCTTATAAACATGAGTTTAATGATGAAGATGAAACCTTAGATATTGAAATAGATTACAATGATTTTACAAATGATGAAGATGCCAATTTTAGCTATATAAATTTTACATTTCCAACAAACTACATGGATTTTGTTAACACCAACAGAGATCAAACAACCATAAACGTAGACTATGTAAAACCTTTAAATAAGGAATCTAAACTAGAACTAGGTGCTGAAGTGCGCTTATTTGGCACCGATGTAGATTACAATTCTACCGGACAAACTTATTCTGAACAAGGCAATCTTATTCCAACACCAAGTACCGATTTTGAATATAACAGAGATATCTATTCTGCCTACGCTACTTACAGTAAGAATTTTGAAAAGTGGAATTATCAAATTGGAGCTCGTTTAGAATCTGTAACCGAAGAAGCCAATGCTTTAAAAACTTTTAATGATGGTACTACAGAAATAACTCCTTTTGAAAACAATTATTTTCAGGTATATCCTTCAATATTTATAAGTTACAACGCTTCAGAAAAAAACACCTATCAATTAAGTGCCAGTCGTCGTGTTGATAGACCAGGATTACAACAAGTTAACCCCATACGAGAGTGGAGTACCCCAAGAGTTTCATCTTTTGGAAACACAGAATTGCAACCACAATTCACCAATTCTGTAGAAGCAAATTATACGCGTAAATTAAACAAAGGTAGTATTACCGGAGGTGTGTTTTTTAGAATCATTGAAGATAACATTAACCGTTATGTACGTATAGACAGAACAGATGTAACCTCTGGAAATGTTATTTTATCATATGATAACTTTGATAACACAACCGCATACGGAATTGAACTTTCTAGTAATTACCGTCCAACAAAATGGTGGAGTGTAAACGGTAGTTTTGATTTATTTTCTCAAGAACAAAGTGGTATAACAGAATATATAGATAATCCTGATATTCAAAATGCTACCATAGCAGACATTAAAACCAACGAAACCGTTGTTGATAATATAGTATGGAATTTAAGGATTTTCAATAATTTTAGAGCTTCAAAAAAGCTTAGCTTCTCTTTGTTTTCAATGTATAGAGGAAAACAAAAAGGCATTCAATTTACTAGAAAACCCATGTTTATGCTAAATACAGGTATGCGTTATTCATTCTTAGAAAACCAACGAGCCACTTTTAGTTTTAACTATAGCGATATTTTTAATACTATGAATTTTGAATTTGATGGCACAAGTCCTTTCCCTAATCAAGGCCAGTTTAACTGGGAAAGCAATACTTGGAATGTTGCTTTATCATACCGCTTTGGAGGTGGAAAATACAGAGCGTTAAAAAGAAAACAACGTGATGATAATACAAAACAAGAAAGCGGAGGTTTTTTATAAAAACTCATTTTAATAGTCTTTATAATAGTTTATGGTTAGTGGTTAAATAAGGCTATTAAGTGAGAAACCCCTTAGTTTTACAACTTTGGGGTTTTTATTAAAAAAAAGTTTAACTATCACACAATAAGCAAAATAACTTTACGTTAAACGTAATATACAATCTAGCCAAAAACGAAGAATAATTATTTAGAGTTAGTCGTCTTACACATTAAATTTCGTATTAAAGATTTGTATATATTCACTAAAAAACTCGAAACTTACGGTTTCGAGTTTTTTATAAAATGTTAAAAAAAGTTAAATATTTTAATTGCGTGCAATAAAAAGAAGTTTTCTTCGTCTAATAATTATGATTCTTCAAATTAGTGTTAATTGAAGTTGATTAATAGCTGAAAAACCCAAAACTTAAACGTTTTGGGTTTTTGTATTTATTAAATCTAGTTCTTACCATTTTATAATAACACTTCCCCAGGTAAAACCACTACCAAATGCCGCTAAAACAACCGTATCGCCTTCTTTTATTTTTTCTTCTTCCCAAGCCTCTGTTAAAGCTATAATAATAGAAGCTGCCGTTGTATTTCCATATTTTTGAATATTATTAAACACTTGGTCATCACGCAACCCAAACTTCTTTTGAATAAATTGAGAAATACGCAAATTAGCTTGGTGCGGAATTAACATGTCAATATCTTCTTTTTTAAGGTTATTAGCAACTAAACCTTCCATAATAACTTCACTAAAACGCGCCACAGCATGTTTAAATACAAAAGTGCCATTCATGTATGGGTAATATGAAGTATCATCAGGATCATTAGCTTCTAAAATTTCTGGCACCCAATGTTTAATACTAGGCCCTAAAACGGTAAGTTCTTCGGCATATTTTCCTTCAGAATGTAAATGTGATGATAAAATACCTTTGGTGTTATCTTCTGTTCTGCTTAAAACAGCAGCTCCTGCTCCATCGCCAAATATAACCGTTACACCGCGTCCTCTGGTAGATTTCTCTAATCCTCCAGAATGATATTCAGAACCTATAATCAAAACGTTTTTATACATTCCTGTTTTAATAAACTGGTCTGCAACAGACATGGCATAAATAAAACCAGAGCACTGATTTCTTATATCTAAGGCTCCCACAGTTTTCATACCTAACATATCTTGAATTTGCACACCACATCCTGGGAAATAATAATCTGGACTTAAGGTTGCAAACACAATAAAATCTATATCATCTTTAGTTAAACCAGAACGTTCAATAGCTATTTTAGCAGCCTTAGCCCCCATAACTGCAGAAGTATCTCCTGTTCCTTCCTTTATCCAACGTCTTTCTTTTATACCAGTTCTTTCTTGTATCCACGCATCATTGGTATCCATCATTTTAGACAAATCATCATTAGTTACCACATTATCTGGCAGATACTTACCAAGACCTATTATTTTAGAATTATACATAGCTATCTAGTTTAGGTTATCAAAGTACAATAACTGTTTTTAAATTCCAATTATACAATAAAAATGCAATTTTTTATATAGTTGTGTCAGTTTGTCACTTTTTTATCCTTGGTATTTTTTTTGACTATTACAGAATCGTAATAATAAATAGATAAAACAGATATATCATGACAAAAGGAAATATTAATGTTTCGGTAGAGAATATCTTTCCTCTCATTAAAAAATTCTTATATAGCGATCACGAAATCTTTTTACGTGAGTTAATAAGTAATGCTACAGATGCCACTTTAAAACTAAAACACCTTACCAATATTGGAGAAGCTAAAGTTGAATACGGCAATCCACAAATTGAAGTTAAAATTGATAAAGAAGCCAAAAAACTTCATATCATAGATCAAGGTTTAGGTATGACTGCCGAAGAGGTAGAAAAATACATCAATGAAGTTGCTTTCTCTGGAGCCGAAGAGTTTTTAGATAAATACAAAGATTCTGCTAAAGATTCTGGTATTATTGGTCATTTTGGTTTAGGGTTTTACTCAGCTTTTATGGTAGCCGATAAAGTTGAAATCATTACAAAATCTTATAAAGACGAACCTGCTGCACATTGGACTTGTGATGGATCGCCTGAGTTTACCTTAGAACCTGCAGACAAAAAAGAAAGAGGAACCGAAATAATTTTACATATTTCTGAAGATGAAAAAGAATTTCTTGAAGACAGCAGAATACGTGAGTTATTAACCAAATACAATAAGTTCATGCCTGTGCCAATTAAATTTGGCACCAAAGAAATTAACGATCCAGAGCATGAACCAAAAACAATTAAAGATAAAGACGGTAAAGAAACCAAAGAACCGCATAGAAAAATTACGGTTGATGATATCATTAACAATCCTGAACCTGCGTGGACAAAACAACCTGCAGATTTAAAAGATGAAGATTATAAAAACTTCTACAGAGAGCTATACCCTATGCAGTTTGAAGAGCCGTTATTCAACATTCACTTAAACGTTGATTATCCATTCAATTTAACGGGAATTTTATATTTCCCTAAAATGACCAACGATTTAAACATTCAAAAAGATAAAATTCAACTTTACCAAAATCAGGTTTTTGTAACAGATAATGTTGAAGGTATTGTACCAGAATTCTTAACCATGTTACGTGGGGTTATAGATTCTCCAGACATTCCTTTAAACGTATCGCGTTCTTATTTACAGGCCGATGGTGCGGTAAAAAAGATTTCATCTTACATTACCAGAAAAGTAGCCGATAAATTAAAATCGTTATTCAACAATAACCGTGAAGATTTTGAAGCTAAATGGAATGACATTAAAGTAGTTATTGAATACGGAATGCTTTCTGAAGAAAAATTCTTTGAAAAAGCCGAAGCCTTTGCTCTGTATCCAACCGTTGATGGTAAATACTACACTTACGAAGAATTATATAATAAAATTAAAGCTAACCAAACTGATAAAGATGACAAATTAGTAATTCTTTATGCAGCCGATAAAGATGCACAACACAGCTATATTGAAGCTGCTAAAGCTAAAGGTTACGAAGTATTATTATTAGATTCTCCAATTGTTTCACACTTAATTCAAAAGCTAGAAACTACTAAAGAAAACATCTCGTTTGCACGTGTTGATGGTGACCATATTGATAATTTAATTAAGAAAGATGATACCACCGTTTCTAAATTAGATGAAGACCAAAAGAAAAAACTTGATGAATTATTAAAAGAAGTAATTCCTTCTGAAAAATTCATGGTTCAATTAGAAGCCATGGATAGTGAAGCAAGTCCATTCATCATTACCCAACCAGAGTTTATGCGCAGAATGAAAGAAATGCAAGCTACTGGTGGTGGAGGCATGTTTGGCATGGGCAATATGCCAGAAATGTACAATTTAGTAGTTAACACTAACCATGATTTAATAAGCGAAATATTAAACACAAAAACTCGTAAAAAACAAGAACGTTTAATTAACCAAAGTTTAGATTTAGCTCGTTTATCTCAAGGTTTACTTAAAGGTGAAGAACTTACAAACTTTATTAAACGTAGTTATGATATGATAAAGTAAAGACTTTGTCATACTGACCCTGTCAGTATTCTATATATATTCCAAACCATTTTGCTAAAAGCAAGATGGTTTTTTTATTATTTTTAATACATGAAAATTCTATCTACAAATATTGCTGAACCAAAAACTTTTATTTGGAACGGCAAAAAAATAACCACTGGTATTTACAAAACACCAACAAATACTCCTATATATTTAGGTAAATATGACGTTAAGAATGATACCGTAATTGATAGAAAATATCATGGAGGTAAGTTTAAAGCCTGTTATTTGTTTTCTAAAAATCATTATCAATATTGGAAAAATTTATATCCTAATTTAAATTGGGATTGGGGTATGTTTGGTGAAAACATAACGGTAAATGGACTAAATGAAGATAAGATTTTTATTGGTGATATTTATAAAGTAGGTGAAGCCTTAGTACAAATAACCCAACCCCGCGAACCTTGTTTTAAGTTTGGTTATAAATTTGGCTCACAAGACGTGTTAAAACAGTTTATTAATTATGGCTACCCTGGCACCTATATTCAAGTTTTAGAAGAAGGTTTTGTTAAAATTAATAATGAATTTACTCTTATTGAACGCCCACAAAAAAGCATTACAACGGCTCAACTATTCCAACTAATATATGCCAAAGAAAAAGACAAAAACCTTATTAAATTAATTGTAAATAATGAAGCCTTACCTCAAAAGAAAAGAGATAAATTAAAAACTTTTCTATAAAATTTTAAAAGAAATAAGAGGTTTACACTATTTCATTAAAAAATCTGTTATATATTACAAACCACGATTAATTATCATAAAATGTCTTTACTAACACTTATTACTCCTATTTATAAATGAATTTCACCAATCCGTTAGTTTACGGTATACCCTGTTTTTTAGGACTTATACTAGTTGAACTTACATACAGCAAAACACATAAAAAAAAAGACCTCTATGATTGGAAAGACCTAGGTTCTAGCCTGTTTATGGGTATAGGCTCGGTGGTTTTAGCGCCACTTATAAAAACTATTTCTGCTATAATTATTTTTAATTATTTGTATGAATTATGCAACCCAATGGTTAATGGTATTAGAACAAATATTCTAGGTTATGAATCTTTTGGTTATGCATGGTATGTTTGGATAGCTTGCCAGTTTTTAGATGATTTTACCTATTATTGGTTTCACCGCCAAAATCATATGATTAGATTTTTATGGGCTGCTCATATAGTGCACCACTCATCAGATAATTATAACTTAGGAACCGCAGTACGTAACGGTTGGTTTACCATTTTATATAAACCATTATTTTATATGTGGTTGCCTGCTATAGGCTTTCCGCCAGAAATGGTTGTTGTTTGCTTAGGTATTGAAGCGCTTTGGCAATTTCAGCTTCACTCTGTGTATATTCCCAAAATGGGTTTTATTGAAAAAATATTGAATACCCATACCATGCACCAAGTACATCATGCTAAAAACATAGAATATATGGATAAAAATCACGGTGGATTTTTAAACATTTTTGATAAAATATTTGGAACATGGAAAGAACTAGATGAAAATATTGATATAGAATTTGGCGTTACTAAACCACCAAATTCTTATAACCCGCTAATAATTTTAACACACGAGTACAAAGATATTTGGAATGACATGAAAAAGAGTCCAAATCTTTATCATAAATTCATGTATGCTTTTGGTCCCCCTGGTTGGAGTCATGACGGTAGTACTTTAACTATTAAACAAATGCGTAAAGAAATGGCTAAAAACAAAGAAACATCTTATGTTTAATGATTAAAAGATTTAATTTATAATAAAAAGTTAAAACCTGTTTTTCTTTTTTTTGAAAGGCAGGTTTTATTCTATAGGAAAATCAAAATAAGTATTAGGAAATGGTTCATTTTTTAGCGTAAAATGCCACCACTCTTTAAAGTAATTCTTAAAACCATATTTTTTCATAACACGTTGCAAAAGCTGCCTATTGGCTTTTTGCTCATCTGTAATTGCTGCATAATTTACCCAAGACTGTTTACCAAAAAAGTCATAAACACTACCCATATCAATTGGATCTCCTGTATTAGCATCTATAATGGTTAAATCTACAGTGCTTCCTTTGCTATGTCCAGATCTTGCGGCAATGTATCCTTCTTTAAATAAATCTATTTTTTTAACATTTGGATAAAATGTAGACTTATTAATAGTATCATCTAACTTTTTAGCCCATTTAATAAAATAATTAACTGCAGTTTGTGGCCTATACCCATCATATACTTTTAAGCACAAGTTTTTGTTCTGCAAATCTTCATGCACCAATTTTAGAGCTAAAGCTGTTTCTTCTGTTAAAATTAATTTATTTGCGTTGTAACCATCAATACGGGTTCCTACAAAATTATTATCGGTATAATAACGTAATTCTACTTCTAAATCTGGTATTATTTCATTAACATATACAAACCCTTTAGGTAATTGACCAAAAGTGTTTAAAAAACCTAAAAATATAATCAGTTTAATAAATGATTTCATAAACATAAATTTAGAAAAAATAATGGATCAATCTCAAAAGTTGGGTCTAAAGAGAAAAATAATTTTCTTTGTACTTTAAATTATATTGATGAATAAAGACACTGAGTTATCCTTGTTAAGTTTAATATTACCAGAAGGAATATTAGAGTATTTTGATATTGTTGGATTCGATAAGAAGCCTATAAAGCATGTTTTATATGAGAACCGTCTAACGATATATTTGGAGGAGAAAAAACAAATACCATCTAAGTACAAGGATTGCAAGTATAAAGCCAGTGGCTTCATGGAGCCTCGAATAATCGAGGATTATCCCGTTCGAGACAATCTACTATCATTAAATCTTAAACGAAGGCGTTGGGACGTTCTACTTGATAAAAAGAGGATTAAAGTAAGTCGTGAATGGGATGAATTTATTGCACAGGGAACTCGAATATCAAAAGAGTTTGCTGCTTTTTTAAAAGAAATCGACTGATAATACTGCTCTGAGCAGCCAACAACTTGGGCACCAGTATGGTATGTCCGGAAAAAGGCTTCAAAGACATTATAAGGATCACTTAAGTGATTTTAAGCAATGGGAGCATAAGAGTCATGCTAAACAGTGGCTTGTTTTCCCTGAAAACTTAGGTTCTTATTTATCCATTGATGAGACAGCGCTGTCCAAGGGAGAGCTCTATACCATCATTACCAATAAGAAGGCCAAAGGAAAGAAAGGGGCTTTAGTTGGGATATTCCACGGAACTAAAGTGGAGCCTATTATCGAACAACTCTTGAAGATCCCAGCAAAGAAGCGTGCTAAAGTGAAAGAGATCACCTTAGACATGGCTAACTCTATGAAAACGATCTCCACTAAATGTTTCCCGAAAGCCATCCAAGTAACAGACAGGTTCCATGTACAGAAGCTGGCAATAGAGGCGCTCCAAGATCTTCGTATCAAATACCGATGGGAAGCTTTGGATCAAGAAAATGAACAGATAAAGCTATCTAGAGCTGCCGACAAAGAATTTAAACCTGTAACTTTTTCTAATGGTGATAGCTCAAAACAACTCCTGGCCAGGAGTAGATATCTACTGTATAAATCCCCAGATAAATGGACTCCAAATCAGAAAGAGAGGGGACAGATATTGTTTAATGAATACCCAGAATTAAAGAAAGCTTATGGACTTGTTCAAGGCTTGAGGAATATTTTTAACCAAGCCATAGATATTAAAGTAGCTTACACCAAACTAGCCCACTGGTACAAAGATGTAGAGGAGTCAGGATTTAAGAGCTTCCAAACGGTAGCCAATAGTATTACTTTAAATTACCGCTCTGTACTCAACTATTTTATAAACAGAAGTACTAATGCTTCAGCTGAATCCTTTAATGCCAAAGTAAAGGCTTTTAGATCTCAATTTAGGGGAGTCAGGAATACGGAATACTTCTTATATCGCTTGATTAAATTATATTCTTAAAATGGTAAAAACCCAGATTTTAGACTTGATCCAAAATAATTAGAAGAAAATATAGAGCACAAAAAAACCGAGTTCCCTCAAACTCGGTCTCTTCTTAATTTGCTTTGTTATTACGAAGTAGATTTAGGGTCTCTATATCAACAACATAATGCAAATATTAATTAATTAATCCATTGAACTAAAAGTATGTTATTTAGTACTCTCCAAATGTAAAATTATATTTCAATTTACACGACAAAAAACATTTATAATCGATGAAATACGTAAAATTTTAACAAAACAAGTTTAAAACATGCATTTCATCGATGAAATACATTAAATTTATTTTAAACAAATAAAAAAAAGCATCTTTTTAAGATGCTTTTTTTACTAACTAACCAACCAAAAATATGAATTACAATTACTAGTTTAAAGTAACCACTCAATAAACTATTTGTAACTGAATGTTGTTATTTATAACACAATCATCATGCCAAACTATAAACAACCCTTCATTTATTTTATTTATATTGCATTATATTTTTAAAATTTCTACTAAATGAATAACCAACCTTTATTTACTGATGATACTATTGTTTTTGGGCTATTAATGCTAACTTTAGGCTTTGTTTTTTATACATCGTCTAGTAAAAATTCTTTTTGGAAAAAATTCTACAAGTATATACCCGCATTATTAATGGCTTATATGCTACCTGGAGCATTAACCACTTTTGGTATTATTGCTCCTGAGTGGACATCTGTAGGTGATACTGGTAGTATAATAAAACACAAATCTCAAGCATACTATGTAGCTAGTAGGTTTTTATTGCCTGCAGCCCTAGTTTTAATGACACTAAGTATAGATTTAAAAGCTATTTATAATCTTGGTTCTAAAGCTTTAATAATGTTTTTAACAGGTACTGTGGGTGTTATTATAGGTGGTCCTATTGCAATTCTAATAATTTCTATGATTTCTCCCGAAACAGTTGGTGGCGCAGGTCCTGATGCCGTATGGCGTGGTTTGGCTACCCTAGCTGGTAGTTGGATTGGAGGAGGCGCTAATCAAGCGGCAATGCTAGAAATTTATAAGTTTAATACAGATAATTACGCAGGCATGGTCATTGTAGATATTGTTGTTGCCAATATTTGGATGGCTATTTTATTACTAGGAATAGGAAAATCAGAGAAAATTGATAAGTGGTTAAAGGCCGATAATTCCGCCATAGAAGCGCTTAAAATAAAAGTATCTTCTTATGCCGATAAAATATCAAGAAATCCATCATTAAGCGATTTTATGGTTATTTTAGGCATAGCATTTACCGTTGTTGGTATTGCCCATTTTGGTGCTAATAATATTTCAGAATTTTTATCTTCTAATTTTGAATCGGTTAGAGATAAATCCTCTGCCATGTCCTCATTTGGTTCTCAATTTTTCTGGATGATAACAATAGCAACGGCACTTGGAATTCTACTTTCATTTACAAAACTTAGACAATATGAAGGTGCTGGAGCTAGTAAAATTGGTAGTGTATTTATTTATATACTTGTGGCAAGTATAGGCATGAAAATGGATCTCACCAAAATTGTTGAAAACCCAGGTTTAATTTTTGTTGGCTTAGTGTGGATGGCAATACACGTTGGCCTATTATTTTTGGTAGCAAAACTTATTAAAGCCCCTTATTTCTTTTTAGCTGTAGGTAGTAAAGCTAATATAGGAGGTGCTGCCTCTGCTCCTGTGGTAGCTGCTGCTTTCCATCCTTCTTTAGCTACTGTTGGTGTTCTTTTAGCTGTTTTCGGTTATGTTGTTGGTACTTACGGAGCAATGCTTTGTGCTGAGTTAATGAAAATTGCTGCCAGTGGCTAGTATATAATTAATAATTATAAGATATTTGCGCTCAAACTAAAACCTAAAATGAAAAACATTGCATTCTTTATCCTTTCACTTTTAATTGTTTCTTGCGGAAAGGAAAAACACGACTTAATTGTTAAAACACATGTTAAAGGTCTAAAAAAAGGTATTGTTTACTTAAAAAAAGTGGTAGATACTAATTTAGTTACTGTAGACTCTGTTGTTGTTAATGGTAACCCTCAGTTTGAATTATATAGTGACATTGAATCTCCCGAAGTTTTTTACTTGTATTTAGATAAAAATAGTAAAGAAGAAGATAGAATTACCTTTTTTGCAGATAAGGGTATAACTGAAATAAATACAACACTTAAAAATTTTGCTTTTGATGCTAAAATTACTGGCAGTGAACAACAAAAAGTTTTAGAAGAATATTTAACTATTATGTCTAGATTAAATAACAACAATTTAGATTTAATAAAAGAAAAATTTGAAGCCCAAATAAAAGGTGATACAGCCAAAGTGAATAAAATAAAAAAAGATTACGATAACTCTATTAAACGTAAATATTTATATACTGTAAATTTTGCTTTAAATAATAAAGATAGTGAGGTAGCTCCTTACTTAGCTTTAACTGAAATATATAATGCAAAACTAAATTTCCTAGACACTATAAACAAATCGCTTACTCCAAAAGTAAAAGCATCTAAATACGGTAAAGAGTTAGATAAATTTATAAAACAAATAAAAGCGAAAGAATAGCTTAAAATTATTTAAAACAGAAAAGCCTTTCATTTTTGAAAGGCTTTTCTGTTTTAAGAGCCGATAGAGGGACTCGAACCCACGACCTGCTGATTACAAATCAGCTGCTCTAGCCAGCTGAGCTATATCGGCGTTTTAACGGGTGCAAATATAATAGCAATTATATAATTTACAAGAACAACTTTAAAAAAATTTATCCTAGTTTATTAATTTTTTCAATTAATGCTCTTCCTTTGGTTTCTAACTCATTATTTATTGCTTTATAGTGGGCTTTTGCATCATCAATATTTCTTGTGTTTACTTTGGCTATCAATTCATCAAATGTTTCAATAGCTTCATCAATAATTGCTTCACTTTTTTTGGTGTCTTTATCGGTGTTTTCATATTCCCAAACATACACTGCTTCAATTATATCTCCTAGTACATAATTGATATCTTTTTTAAGGTCTCTTACACTTGCCATTTTTTTAGTTTTTTAAATTTTAATAAATATAGGTAAATAAATAGAAAGAATTATTTGCCAGAATAGCTAACAAAATTTCTTGGGGTTTCATATAGTGTTATCTCTAAATCTAAACCAGACTTAATTCTTGGTTTAATTTTATTATAAATAACTATAGAAATATTTTCTGCCGTAGGGTTTAAATTTTTAAACTCCTTTACTTCAAGGTTTAGGTTTTTATGATCAAAGGCATCTTCTACTTCTTCTTTTATAATGTCTTTTAAAGTTTTTATATCTATTACATAGCCTGTTTCTTTATCAACTTCTCCTGTAACACTTACAATTATTTCATAGTTATGTCCATGAAAATTAGGATTGCTACATTTATCAAAAACCTCATGGTTTTTTTCATCACTCCAATCTTTTCGGTATAATCTATGAGCTGCATTAAAATGCCCTTTTCTACTAACTGTTACTTTCATTTTCAACTACGTTTATATGGTCATAGAATTTATCAAATATTACCTTAAACCACTCAGTATACAACTTAGGATGCAAGCTAATATCTTCTTTTACTGCCTTTAATGGCATCCATTTCCAACTGGCTACTTCTTCTTTATTTATTAATGGTTCGCCTTGATATTTCCCCAACAAAACATGGTCATATTCATGCTCTGTTAAACCATTATCAAATGGTGCTTTGTATATGAAAGAAATAGATTCTTCTAACTCTGTTACAAAACCCATTTCTTCTTGTAACCTACGCTTTCCTGCTTCAATATTGGTTTCTCCATCTCTTTGATGACTGCAACAAGTGTTTGTCCAAAGTCCAGGAGAGTGGTATTTATTAAATGCACGTTGCTGCAACATCAATTCGTTTTTATCATTAAAAATAAAAACTGAAAAAGCACGGTGTAAAACCGCTTTTTCATGAGCTTGCATCTTGGGCATAAGCCCAATTTGTTCATCATTTTCGTTTACAAGAATTACTTTTTCTTCTTTCATAACAATTTAATATCACTTAGTGATAAACAAAAATACCAAGTAATAGTTAATATATATAATGTTTATGAGAAAAACTAAATTTGAGGATGATGAAATATTAAATTATAAAGTATCTTTGCAGCCATTCAAGAATATCTATCCTTTTTATCTAATTTTGGTTTATTAATTTAATTGGTTATCCTTAATTTATTAATAACACCAATCATAAATTAATATTAAATATTCTCACAAAAAAAGGCATTCAAATTAATGAATACCTTTTTATAATTTCAATAATGTTTTTGTTTTACTCTTTTACTATTCTTTTTGTAAATTCTGTTTTATTAGTTGAAACCTTGATAAAATAAACACCCGATTTTAACGATGTTACGTTTATATCTATTGATTGACCTTTGTCTTGTGTTTTTGTCATTACTTTTTGTCCAACTGTGTTATAAACTTCAATAGCTACCAATCCTACATCTGTATTATTGAACTCTAAATTCAAAATACTACTAACAGGATTGGGATAAATAACAAATGATTCTGTTTGATTTTTAGTTACGCCCAAAGTAGCATTTACATTATTAACCATACTTTGCACTTCTGAGAGGAGAGCTGGTGAAGAAAAACTTTCTGGATTTGCATCTATATAATCTTGGTAAGCTGTTTCATTAGCTTCAATTACACCTGTTAAATTTTTAATTGTATTTAATTGCTCTACTGTAACTACAGAGTTTACAGTATCTGGGCTATCTGCTTCTAAGCCTATTTGCGTTAGAACTTCAATTCCATCATCATCTATAATAGCTACAAACCAACTAGTATTACTTGAATTTCCTTTTGTATCTGTAGCAATCAATGTTACATTATATTTATTATCTGCATCGTTATCTTCTGGATTTTCAAAGTCTCTAGCTACCATATTAACCACGCCTGTTTCAGAATTTACGGTAAATTTAGTAGCATCGTCACCACTTAATGTATAAACAACATTACCAATAGGAGCATCTCCAGACAATGAAGGTGTGATACTTTGATATGCGGTGTTTTCTGAAATTAACTCATTGGATATTGATGGCAATGAAAAACTAGCATCATCATTGGTTAGAGTTATTATAACTGTTTGATTTTCCAAAACATCAAATACATCATCTGAATCTGCATCCTTAACTGATACTGTTATTGTTGCTGAATCTTCAGTTTTAACTGCGTCATTTACGCCTGTTACTGTTACTGTTTGTGCTTGGTTCCAATTAGAAGTTGTGAAGGTTAATGTTGCCGTATCTACCATTGCTTCATCTGTATCGTCACTTGCTACTTCAATAACAACATTGCTTCTTGGCTGCACATCTAAAACTACGGTAAAAGTATCAGTATCTCCATTCTCATCTATGGTTAATGCCGATTTGCTTACTGTAAAACTTGGTTCTGTAAATGCTATTGATAAATACTGTCCATCTGAAGGGTTTATTTCTGCCCAATAAAAACTTCCATCATCAATCAAATTAACAACTGTATCAGTATTACTAAAAGTAGTATCATCAGACATCACTACTACAGGTATTACACTTGAAGGAAAATTATAGTATGCTTTAGGAATAGCAAAATAAACATTACCTACTGTTCCTGTCTCATCAACCTTCCAAACGCGAGACAATAGATTGTTTGAGCCTCCATTGTAACTTGATTCAAACGCTAAACTTCCATTATTATGTCCCATCATTATAAAATTTCCATCTCCTAAACTTGTACTTCTTAAGGCATCACTATTTGCTTCTGTAAAGTGTTGCGTAGTTGCTAAAATAGGGCTATTTACATTGTTCACGGAGCGCGAAACTTTTTGGTCTAAACCTGAGTTAGTATCTTCACCAATACCAAAAATATCAGTATTATAGCTTACATTTGTTGTTGCATTCCAGATGGTAGTTCCATTTGAACTCACATAATTTGTAGCTGTTGTTTGGTCTAGTGAAATTCCATATTTCAGAGCTAAATAGGTATTAACTTTCTGCCTTTCTACATTAGATAGATTATAGTTATAAATGATAATTTCTCCAATATCACCATCTAAATGATTATCACCATCATTAGCCTCTGACCCATCTGCATCTAACCCCACCATAAAAGCTCCATTTCCAGGCAAGGGTACTGTTACAGAGCCTGTATTAACTAAATCGGAATTAACAAAAGTTGAAGTAGCTGAATTATTTGAAGTGTGTACAACCAAATACGGTTTACCATCATCTATAGTTGGTGATGTTATAATTCCATCTGAAACATTATTAACAGCAAAATTAAATCCGTCTCCATGTGGATCTATAAAAAGTGCTAAATCATTTTTTCCATCGTTGTTATAATGCCAAATACAATTAGAGATGGTGTTGTTCTTAATAGCTTGTACTGAAAATACAGTCCAGTTAGAAAAATTAAAATTAACTGTATTTATTGCAGTTGACATTCCTGTATCTACGCCATCAAAAGTAATACCAGCGTTATAGTTGATGCTATTTGAATTAAAATTTGGAGCAGAAATTCCATCACTTCCTGAAACTAAGTTAGAATTTAAAATAAAGTTATTGGTTGATTGATCTTGCCATTCCACGTCTGTACTACTATTTTCAGAAAAACCAGCATCAGCTTTTAACCACATAGACAAACCTGAAGAAACACCTCCTGGTCCAATGCCCTGAGCATTGAGTTGTTGAAAAAAACTTAGTACTACAGTAATGCAAATTACTTTAAAAATTTTGGGTAAAATTTGTTTCATTTTATAATTAAGTTAGAATTAAAATTAATCAAACATAAAAACAAAAAATCGACAAAACAAACAAAAAAACCGACAAAAAGCATTTTTTTTTATTACAAATAAAAGAACAATTGATTCACAGATAATTACAATTTACCTATAGAAAAACTTTAACATTTTGAAAAATTTAAGTTTTTCACCTTCTAAAATAATATTCAAATACGTGATAAAAATATGTTAACATTTAACTATATAAAAAATAATGAAAGTTATAAGTTGTAAAAGGATCCACTTTCATTCACATTAATTATGTCAAATAATAGTATCTTTGCAGCCATTCAAGAATATCAACATGAGTTTTTTAAAAGAAATTGAACGCAGACGTACTTTCGGTATCATATCTCACCCAGATGCTGGTAAAACCACCTTAACAGAAAAATTGTTACTTTTTGGTGGAGCCATTCAAGAGGCTGGTGCTGTAAAAAGTAATAAAATTAAAAAAGGTGCTACTAGCGACTTTATGGAAATTGAACGCCAGCGTGGTATTTCGGTAGCAACATCGGTATTAGCATTTGAATACAATAATATTAAAATCAATATCCTTGATACGCCCGGGCATAAAGACTTTGCCGAAGACACTTTTAGAACATTAACCGCTGTTGATAGTGTTATTGTGGTTATTGATGTTGCCAAAGGTGTAGAGGAACAAACTGAAAAATTAGTTGAAGTTTGTAGAATGCGCAACATACCCATGATTGTTTTTATAAATAAATTAGATAGAGAAGGTAAAGACGCTTTTGATTTGTTAGATGAAGTTGAACAAAAACTTGGATTAAAAGTTACTCCTTTAAGTTTCCCTATTGGCATGGGTTATGAATTTAAAGGTATTTATAATATTTGGGAAAAAAACGTCAATTTATTTAGTGGCGATAGTAGAAAAGATATTGAAGAAACTATTGAAATATCAGATTTAGCTTCACCTGAATTAGACACCTTAGTTGGTGAAGACCCTGCCAATACTTTAAGAGAAGAAATAGAATTAGTAGAAGGCATTTATCCTAGTTTTGATAAAGACGCTTACAGAAATGGCGATTTGCAACCTGTATTTTTTGGTTCGGCATTAAACAATTTTGGTGTTAGAGAGTTATTAGATTGTTTTGTTGAAATTGCTCCTAAACCAAGACCTAAACAAAGTGATATACGTTTAGTTAAACCCGAGGAAGAAAAATTTACCGGTTTTGTGTTTAAAATTCATGCTAATATGGATCCTAACCATAGAAATAGGCTAGCGTTTGTAAAAATTGTTTCAGGTGAATTTAAACGTAATACACCTTATTTGCATGTTAGACATAATAAAAAGCTAAAGTTTTCTAGTCCAAATGCATTTTTTGCAGAAAAAAAAGAAATAGTAGATATCTCGTATCCAGGTGATATAGTAGGTTTACAAGATACTGGTAGTTTTAAAATTGGAGACACATTAACAGAAGGTGAAATATTACAATATAAAGGAATTCCAAATTTTTCTCCAGAACATTTTAGATATATTAATAATGCAGACCCCTTAAAATCAAAACAATTAGCTAAAGGTATTGACCAGCTAATGGATGAGGGTGTTGCGCAATTATTTACTCTAGAATTAAACGGAAGAAAAGTTATTGGAACCGTAGGAGCACTACAGTATGAGGTTATTCAATATAGACTTGAGCATGAATATGGTGCCAAATGTACTTATGAAAACTTAAATGTTGCTAAGGCTTGTTGGGTAGACCCTGAAGATGATAAAAACGACGAGTATAAAGAATTTAGCCAAGTAAAACAACGGTTTCTTGCTAAAGACAAAAAAGGACAATTAGTATTTTTAGCAGACTCCTTGTTTTCTTTACAAATGACACAGCAAAAATACCCAAGTATTAAGTTTCATTTTACCTCAGAATTTGAATAAAGTTAACCTTGTATTTTTTCGAATTTTGTTCTTTAAACATCTTTTTTTTGTGATTGAACGATTTTTTAAACCAAGAAAAATTTCAATTTATAAATTGAACTTGTTAGTCAACCCCAAATTGATATACCATGGAAATAAATTCTAAAGAATTCAGTAATAAAGATATTACGGTTACTTACGATCCTTGTATTTGCACATTGTCTGGAAAATGTTCCAAAGAACTATCAGAAGTATTTAGTAATTCCATTATTCCTTGGGTGAATTTAGAAAACACCGAAACTAAACGAATTATTGAACAAATAAAACGATGTCCGTCTGGTGCTTTAAAATATTTCAAAAATAAAGAAGAGCTACAAGTCTCATAAAAAAAGGTTGAACTTAATAAATTCAACCTTTTTATTTTTAAGCTTCACCAGTTGGCCCAAAATTAAGAGGCATTGGTGGTTGCTCATAATCTTTAATTTCACCATGGGCACTTTCAAACCTATTAATGTTATCTGCTAAAGCTTTTAGCAATCTTTTTGCATGCTGTGGTGTTAATATAATTCTAGATTTTACTTTATTCTTAGGAACACCGGGCATAATATTTACAAAATCTACAACAAATTCTGAAACCGAATGGTTTATAATAGCTAGGTTAGAGTAAGTTCCTTCAGCTACTTTTTCATCTAATTCAATGTTAATTTGCCCTTGTTTGGGTTTATTATTTTCGTCTGCCATAATTATTATATTTTTAATTAAAAAAGCCTTCAAGTAATTAAACATGAAGGCTTTTTATTTTATAAACTCCTGCCTTCGCAGGAAAATTATTAATTATAATTTAACTCTTGCTTTACTTGCATCATTTCATCAAATTCTTCTTTAGAACCTACAATGATATCAGAATAATTTCTCATACCTGTACCTGCTGGAATTCTATGACCAACAATTACGTTTTCTTTAAGTCCTTCTAAAGAATCTACTTTACCTGCTACAGCTGCTTCGTTAAGAACCTTAGTGGTTTCTTGGAACGATGCCGCAGAGATAAATGATTTAGTTTGAAGTGATGCTCTTGTAATACCTTGTAATATTGGAGTTGCAGTTGCTGGTTTAGCATCTCTAGCCTCAACAAGTTTCTTATCTTCTCTACGTAAAATAGAGTTCTCATCTCTTAATTCTCGTGGCGATACAATTTGACCAGCTTTAAGGTTTGTAGAATCGCCAGCGTCTTCAACAACTTTCATTCCAAAAATATCATCATTTTCTTTTATGAAATCTGCTTTGTGAATTAATTGATTTTCTAAGAAAATAGTATCACCAGAATCTATAATTCTAACTTTACGCATCATCTGTCTTACAACTACTTCAAAGTGTTTATCATTAATTTTCACACCTTGTAAACGATATACTTCTTGTACCTCATTTACTAAGTATTGTTGTACAGCTGAAGGTCCTTTGATATTTAAAATATCATTTGGTGTTACAGAACCATCAGATAAAGGCATACCTGCTTTTACAAAATCGTTTTCTTGAACAAGAATTTGATTTGAAAGTTTAACTAGATATTTCTTAACATCACCAGTTTTAGACTCAACAATAATCTCACGGTTACCACGCTTAATTTTTCCAAAAGAAACAACACCGTCAATTTCACTTACCACAGCTGGATTAGATGGGTTACGTGCTTCAAACAACTCGGTTACACGTGGTAAACCACCTGTAATATCACCTGCTTTAGCAGATTTACGAGGTATTTTAACTAACACCTTACCTACATTAATTTCCTCACCATCATCAATCATTATGTGAGCTCCTACTGGTAAGTTGTATGAACGAATGGTTTCTCCTTTATCATCCTGAATATGGATGGTTGGAATTAATTTCTTATTTCTAGATTCTGAAATTACTTTTTCTTGGAAACCTGTTTGCTCATCAATTTCTACCTGATAAGTAACACCTTGTTCAATGTTTTCGTATTTAATTTTTCCAGAAAATTCTGAAATAATTACACCGTTATAAGGATCCCAAGTACAAACTACATCGCCCTTAGATAGTTTTTGTCCGTTCTTAATTAATAAATAAGAACCGTAAGGAATATTATTTGTACTTAAAACAATTCCTGTCTTTTCATCAATTAATTTGATTTCAGATGTACGAGAAATAACAATATCAATTTCATTGCCTTCGTTATCTTTACCTTTAACGGTTTTTAAATCTTCAATTTCGGCTTTACCATCAAACTTAACAGCAAGTTTATTATCTTCTGAAATGTTACCCGCAATACCTCCTACGTGGAATGTACGTAAGGTAAGCTGCGTACCAGGTTCTCCAATAGATTGTGCTGCAACAACACCTACTGCTTCACCACGTTGTACCATTTTACCTGTAGCTAAGTTACGTCCGTAACATTTAGCACAAATACCTTTTGTAGCTTCACAAGTTAATGGCGAACGTACTTCTAAACTTTCAATTGGTGAATTTTCTATATTTTTAGCTATGTCATCATCAATTAATTGACCAGCAGCAACTAATAATTCATCAGTAACTGGATCATAAACATCGTTTAATGATACACGTCCTACAATTCTTTCTTCTAAAGTTTCAACAACTTCGTCATTTTTCTTTAAAGGTTCAACTTCAACACCTCTTAAGGTTCCACAATCTTCTGTGTTAACAATAACATCTTGAGAAACATCTACCAAACGACGTGTTAAGTAACCAGCATCGGCCGTTTTAAGAGCCGTATCTGCAAGTCCCTTACGAGCACCGTGAGTTGAAATAAAGTATTCTAGAATTGAAAGACCTTCTTTAAAGTTAGAAAGAATTGGATTTTCAATAATTTCACCTCCACCTGCGTTAGATTTTTTTGGTTTTGCCATTAATCCACGCATACCAGTTAACTGACGAATCTGTTCTTTAGATCCACGAGCACCAGAATCAAGCATCATAAACACCGAGTTGAAACCTTGTTGGTCTTCGCGAATACGTTTCATAGACAATTCTGTCAATTCAGCATTCGTAGAAGTCCAAATATCAATAACTTGGTTATAACGTTCGTTATTGGTAATAAGTCCCATATTATAGTTACCCATAATACCATCAACTTGTTTGTTAGCAGCATCAATCATAGACTGCTTTTCTTGTGGTATAATAATATCACCTAAACTGAATGATAAACCACCTTTAAATGCGAAGTTAAATCCTAAAGTTCTGATAGCATCTAAGAAATCTGCGGTTTCTGGAACTGATGTTGCTTTTAAAATATCACCAATAATATCTCTTAACGATTTTTTTGTTAATACCTTATTGATAAATCCAGCTGCTTCTGGAACATGTTGGTTAAATAATACACGTCCAACAGTAGTTTCAATAAGCATTCTGTCTAGCTTACCTTCTTCATTAATATCAATGGTACGCACTTTTATTGATGCATTTAAATCTACACGTTTTTCGTTGAATGCAATTTCTACCTCTTCTGGAGAATAGAAAGTTAAGCCTTCACCTTTAATAGGCATTTCTGGTGTAGATTTACGTTCTTTGGTCATGTAATATAAACCAAGAACCATATCTTGAGACGGTACCGCTACAGGCGAACCATTTGCAGGGTTTAAGATATTATGAGATGCCAACATTAATAATTGACATTCTAAAATAGCTTCTGGTCCTAATGGTAAGTGAACCGCCATTTGGTCTCCATCAAAATCGGCATTAAATGCTGTACACACTAATGGATGTAACTGGATAGCTTTTCCTTCTATTAATTTAGGTTGGAAAGCTTGAATACCAAGTCTGTGAAGTGTAGGCGCACGGTTTAGTAATACAGGATGTCCTTTAAGAACATTCTCTAAGATATCCCAAACTACTGGCTCTCTTTTATCTATAATTTTCTTTGCAGATTTTACAGTTTTTACAATACCTCTTTCAATTAGTTTTCTAATTACAAAAGGTTTGTAAAGTTCTGCTGCCATATTTTTTGGCAATCCGCATTCATATAATTTTAATTCTGGACCAACAACAATTACAGAACGTGCAGAATAATCAACACGTTTACCAAGTAAGTTTTGACGGAAACGCCCTTGCTTACCTTTTAATGAATCTGATAATGATTTTAATGGTCTATTAGAATCTGTTTTTACTGCTGAAGATTTACGTGTGTTATCAAATAATGAATCTACAGATTCTTGTAACATACGTTTTTCATTACGTAAAATTACCTCAGGTGCTTTTATCTCAACTAATCTTTTAAGACGATTGTTACGGATAATAACACGACGGTATAGGTCATTTAAATCTGATGTTGCAAAACGACCACCATCTAAAGGTACTAACGGACGTAATTCAGGTGGAATAACAGGAATAACCTTCATAATCATCCACTCTGGTTTATTTTCCCTGTTTTGGTTAGATTCGCGCAAAGCTTCAACAACCTGTAAACGTTTTAAAGCTTCTGTTTTACGTTGTTTAGACGTTTCAGTATTTGCTTTATGACGTAACTCGTATGATAATGATTCTAAATCTATTCTAGCTAAAAGCTCAATTAAACATTCAGCTCCCATTTTAGCAATAAACTTTTCTGGGTCTGAATCATCTAAATATTGGTTTTCTTGAGGAAGGGTTTCAAGAATATTTAAGTATTCTTCCTCTGTTAAGAAATCCATTTTTTGTAATGGCTCTCCTTCTTCATTTTTAGCATTACCTGGTTGAATTACTACGTAACGTTCGTAGTAAATAATCATATCTAATTTCTTAGATGGTAATCCTAATAAATAACCAATTTTATTTGGTAAAGAACGGAAATACCAAATATGTGCCACAGGCACAACAAGGTTAATGTGCCCTACTCTATCTCTACGTACTTTTTTCTCTGTAACTTCAACACCACAACGGTCACAAACAATACCTTTATAACGAATACGCTTATACTTACCACAAGCACATTCATAATCCTTTACAGGACCAAAAATACGCTCACAAAACAAACCATCGCGTTCTGGTTTGTGCGTACGGTAATTAATAGTTTCTGGTTTTAAAACCTCACCTCTAGATTCTGCTAAAATAGATTCTGGTGATGCTAAACCAATAGAGATTTTATTAAATCTCTTAACTGTATTTTTATCTTGTTTTCTTGCCATTTCTTTATAGTATTCAGTATTCAGTATTCAGTGCGCAGTGCCTACTGCTGACTGCCAACTGTAACTATTATTTTTTATTACTCCTCTAATCTAATGTCTAATCCTAAACCTTTTAATTCATGCATTAATACATTGAATGATTCAGGTAATCCAGGATCTGGCATTGGTTCACCTTTAACAATACTTTCGTATGTTTTAGCTCTACCAATAACATCATCAGATTTTACAGTTAATATTTCTCGTAAGGTACTTGATGCACCGTATGCCTCAAGTGCCCAAACTTCCATCTCACCAAAACGCTGACCACCAAATTGTGCTTTACCACCTAATGGTTGTTGAGTAATTAATGAGTAAGGTCCTATAGAACGTGCATGCATTTTATCATCTACCATGTGGCCTAATTTAAGCATGTAAATTACACCAACTGTAGCAGGCTGATCGAAACGCTCTCCTGTTCCACCATCATATAAGTATGTATGACCGAAACGTGGTATTCCAGCTTCATCAGTCAATTCATTAATTTGATCTAAAGTAGCACCATCAAAAATAGGAGTTGCAAATTTGCGACCTAATTTTTGACCAGCCCAACCAAGAACAGTTTCATAAATCTGACCAATATTCATACGTGATGGTACCCCCAGTGGATTTAATACTATATCAACTGGTGTTCCATCTTCTAAGAATGGCATATCTTCTTGACGAACAATACGTGCTACGATACCTTTGTTACCGTGACGTCCTGCCATTTTATCACCTACTTTAAGTTTACGTTTTTTAGCAATATAAACTTTAGCAAGTTTGATGATACCTGCTGGTAATTCATCACCTACAGAAATAGTAAACTTTTCACGTCTTAAAGCTCCTTGTAAATCGTTCTCCTTAATTTTGTAGTTGTGAATTAAATCTGCTACTAATTGATTGGTATGCTCATCTGTTGTCCATTTACCTGACACTAAATGTGCATAATCATCAACAGCATTTAACATTTTTAAAGTGAACTTTTTACCTTTTGGCAATACTTCTTCACCTAAATCATTATAAATACCTTGAGCAGTTTTACCGTTTACAATAGCAAATAATTTATCAACTAAAACAGCTTTTAATTCTTCAAATTTTCTATCATATTCAGCTTCTAAAGCTAAAATATCATCTTTATCTTGTGCTCTTTTACGTTTATCTTTTACAGCTCTAGAAAATAATTTTTTATCAATTACAACGCCATTTAATGATGGTGAAGCTTTTAATGATGCGTCTTTTACATCACCAGCTTTATCACCAAAGATAGCACGTAATAATTTTTCTTCTGGTGTTGGATCAGATTCTCCTTTTGGTGTAATTTTACCAATTAAGATATCACCTGGTTTAACTTCTGCACCAACACGAATCATTCCGTTTTCATCAAGATCTTTTGTAGCTTCTTCTGAAACGTTAGGAATATCATTAGTTAACTCTTCATTTCCTAATTTTGTATCTCTAACTTCTAAAGAATACTCATCTATATGGATAGATGTAAAGATATCTTCACGTACTACTTTTTCAGAAATCACAATGGCATCCTCAAAGTTATACCCTTTCCAAGGCATAAAGGCTACTTTCATGTTTCTACCAAGGGCTAATTCTCCTTTTTGGGTAGCATAACCTTCACAAAGTACCTGACCTTTAGTTACTCTATCACCTTTAACAACAATTGGTTTAAGGTTGATAGAAGTACCTTGGTTCGTTTTTCTGAATTTTACTAAAGGATACGTTTTAACATCAGAATCAAAACTCACTTTAGCTTCATCTTCTGTACGGTCGTATCTAATTTTAATTTTAGTTGCATCAACATAAAGTACCTCACCTGATCCTTCTGCATTTATTAATACTCTAGAATCTTTAGCTACTTGACGCTCTAAACCAGTACCAACAATAGGAGCATCTACTCTTAATAAAGGTACAGCTTGACGCATCATGTTAGACCCCATCAATGCACGGTTTGCATCATCATGCTCTAAGAAAGGAATTAATGACGCTGATATTGACGAAATTTGGTTCGGTGCAACATCTGTATAATGTAATTCTTTTGGATCTATTACAGGGAAATCACCTTCCATTCTGGCAATAACTTTATCGTGTAAAATCTTACCATCATCATCAACTTTAACAGTTGCTTGCGCAATTAGTTTTTCTTCTTCTTCCTCTGCACTTAAATAAGTTGGTTCATTTTTAATATCTACTACACCATCAGTTACTTTTCTATATGGTGTTTCAATGAATCCCATAGAATTCACCTTTGCAAATACCGATAAAGATGATATTAAACCAATATTTGGTCCCTCTGGTGTTTCAATAGGACATAAACGACCGTAATGTGTATAGTGAACGTCACGAACCTCGAAACCAGCTCTCTCACGAGATAAACCTCCTGGTCCTAAAGCTGATAAACGACGCTTATGAGTAATCTCTGCTAATGGATTTGTTTGATCCATAAACTGAGATAATTGGTTGGTACCAAAGAATGAATTAATTACAGACGATAAAGTCTTTGCATTAATTAAATCTATTGGCGTAAACACCTCGTTATCACGAACATTCATACGCTCACGAATAGTACGTGCCATACGAGCTAAACCTACACCAAACTGAGAAGATAATTGTTCACCTACCGTACGTACACGACGGTTAGATAAGTGATCAATATCATCTATCTCTGCTTTAGAGTTGATTAACTCAATTAAATATTTTATAATAGTTATGATATCTTCTTTGGTAAGCACTTGCTTGTCCATTCCAATATCAAGACCTAATTTTTTGTTCATTCTGTAACGACCAACTTCACCTAAAGAATAACGTTGATCTGAGAAGAATAATTTATCAATTATTCCACGAGCAGTTTCCTCATCTGGCGGTTCTGCATTACGTAATTGACGGTAAATATGCTCAACAGCTTCTTTTTCAGAGTTTGTTGGATCTTTTTGAAGTGTATTATGAATAATAGCATAATCACCTTGTTCAGGTGTTTCTTTATGTAAAAGAATGGTTTTAACCTCTGCACCTAAAATTTCTTCAATATGCTCTTTTTCAAGCACAGTATCACGATCAAGCACAATTTCATTACGCTCAATAGATACTACTTCACCTGTATCTTCATCAACAAAATCTTCATGCCAAGTGTTAAGTACACGTGCGGCTAACTTTCTGCCTAAATACTTTTTTAATCCCGTTTTTGATACTTTAACTTCTTCAGCTAAATCAAAAATTTCTAAAATATCTTTATCGCGTTCAAAGCCAATAGCTCTGAATAATGTTGTTACAGGTAACTTTTTCTTTCTATCAATGTAAGCATACATTACCTGATTGATGTCTGTAGCAAATTCAATCCAAGAACCTTTGAAAGGAATTACCCTTGCTGAATATAATTTTGTTCCATTGGCGTGGAATGACTGCCCAAAGAACACCCCTGGTGAACGATGTAATTGAGATACTACAACACGTTCTGCTCCATTGATTACAAATGTACCGCTAGGTGTCATGTAAGGAATGGTTCCTAAATAAACATCTTGAACTATAGTTTCAAAATCTTCATGTTCAGGGTCTGTACAGTATAATTTTAGTCTTGCCTTTAGGGGAACACTGTAAGTTAGTCCTCTTTCAATACACTCTTCAATAGTATATCTAGGTGGATCTATGAAGTAATCTAAGAATTCTAAAACAAATTGATTACGAGAGTCTGTGATTGGAAAATTTTCCATGAAGGTATTATAAAGACCTTCGTCACCTCGTTCTTCTGACTTTGTTTCTAATTGGAAAAAATCCTGGAAGGATTTAATTTGAATATCCAAGAAATCTGGATATTCTGTTCTATTTACAATAGACGAGAAATTTAATCTTTCAGCTTGTGTTGACAACATCAATGAACGGAATTTTGATTAAAAAAAATAGTGATAGCGTATGTACTCTTTATATACGCAAAATGGTTTAGGTCTTAGAGAATCATCCTCCAGACCTAAACCTTTATGTTTTTAGGTTACTTAACTTACTTAAGCTCAACCTCAGCTCCAGCCTCTTCTAATGAAGCTTTTAAGCCTTCTGCTTCGTCTTTAGAAACACCTTCTTTAATAGCACTTGGTGCCTCATCAACTAATCCTTTAGCTTCTTTTAAGCCTAAACCAGTTAATTCTTTAACTAATTTTACTACAGCTAATTTAGATCCACCTGGTGCTTTAAGGATTACATCAAACTCAGTTTTTTCTTCTGCAGCTTCTCCTCCACCAGCAGCACCTCCACCAGCAGCAACAGCTACAGCTGCAGCAGCAGGCTCAATACCGTACTCATCTTTTAATATAGTAGCTAACTCATTAACTTCTTTTACTGTTAAGTTAACTAATTGTTCTGCGAAATCTTTTAAATCTGCCATTTTTCTATCGTTTTAATAAATTTTTAATAATAATATAATTGTAATAAGTGCGTACTTTTTAATACTACCCTTCTTTTTCAGAAAGAGTTTTAATAATACCAGCCAGTTTTCCGCCTCCTGATTGAAGTGCAGATACAACGTTTTTAGCTGGCGATTGTAATAATGTTACAATTTCACCAATCAACTCTTCTCTAGACTTGATATCTACTAATACGTCTAACTGTTCATCGCCAATATAAATAGCTTCCTCAATAAATGCTCCTTTTAATAAAGGCTTATCTGATTTTTTACGGAAGTTTTTAATTAACTTAGCTGGTGCATTACCAGTTTCGCAATACATCACAGATGTATTTCCTTTTAAAACCGTAGGAAGGTCTCCAAAATCTTTATCTGAAGCTTCCATGGCTTTTTCTAGTAATGTATTTTTAACTACGGCCATTTTTACGTTTGCTTTAAAGCAAGCACGACGTAAATCTGAGGTTGTTCCTGCGTTTAACCCTGAAATATCTGTTAAATAGATATTTGTACTATTAGCTAATTCGCCAGTTAATTCCTCAATTACTTGTGATTTTTCTTCTCTTGTCATAATAAAAGTTTTTAACTAAGGTTAATTAACCAATCTTAGGGTCAATAGCAACACTAGGACTCATAGTAGATGACATGTAAATGCTTTTTACGTATGTTCCTTTTGCCGCAGTTGGCTTAAGTTTTATTAATGTTTGTAATAATTCATTTGCATTACCAGCAATTTTATCAGGACTAAATGATGCTTTACCAATTGCAGCATGAACAATACCAGTTTTATCAACTTTAAAGTCAATTTTACCAGCTTTTACTTCTCTTACTGCTTTAGCAACATCCATAGTTACTGTACCAGTTTTTGGGTTAGGCATTAAACCACGAGGACCTAATACACGACCTAAAGGCCCTAATTTACCCATAACGCTTGGCATAGTAATAATAACATCAACGTCTGTCCAACCACCTTTAATTTTATCAAGGTATTCTTGTAAACCTACATAATCAGCACCTGCTTCTTTAGCTTCTGCTTCTTTATCTGGTGTTACTAATGCTAATACTTTCACATCTTTACCAGTACCATGAGGTAATGAAACCACGCCTCTCACCATTTGATTAGCTTTTCTAGGATCTACACCTAAACGTACTGCTAAATCAACTGATGCATCAAACTTAGTATTGGTAATCTCTTTAATTAATGCTGAAGCTTCATCTACAGAATAAAGTCTTCCTTTTTCAATTTTCGCTACAGCTTCTTTTTGCTTCTTTGTTAATCTTGCCATTTCTAATGTTTTAAAGATTAATTAGGGAATTCCCCTGTTACAGTGATTCCCATACTTCTTGCTGTACCAGCAACCATTTTCATAGCAGACTCAACAGTAAATGCATTTAAATCAACCATTTTGTCTTCTGCAATAGTTTTAACCTGATCCCAAGAAACTTTAGCTACTTTTTTTCTGTTTGGTTCTCCAGAACCCTTCTTCACCTTGGCCGCTTCTAATAATTGTACTGCAGCTGGAGGGGTTTTAATTACAAAGTCGAAAGACTTGTCTTTATAAACCGAAATTACAACTGGTAATACTTTACCTGCTTTATCTTGAGTTCTAGCATTAAATTGCTTACAGAACTCCATGATATTAACTCCAGCAGCACCTAGAGCGGGTCCAACCGGTGGCGATGGATTCGCAGCACCTCCCCTAACTTGTAGCTTAACTACTTTACTTAACTCTTTTGCCATTTTTAATAATTTAGTTTGATACAGTTCTTATAAGTTGGAAGCTTAAGAATGCATCTATTATATAGTGTAACAATTATTATACTTTTTCTACTTGCATATAGCTTAGTTCTAATGGTGTTTTTCTTCCAAAAATCTTTACCATTACTTCAAGCTTACGCTTTTCTTCATTAATTTTTTCAATGGTACCATCAAATCCATTAAACGGACCATCAATAACTTTAACAGTTTCACCTTTTGTAAATGGAATGGCTACATTAGTAGTTTCTTCTACCGATAGTTCATCTACTTTACCTAACATTCTATTTACTTCAGATTGTCTTAACGGCACTGGATCTCCTCCTTTGGTTTCTCCTAAAAATCCAATTACATTAGTAACAGATCTGATAATATGAGGAACCTCTCCCGATAAATTGGCTTGAATCATAATATATCCAGGGAAATAAACTTTTTCTTTACTTATTTTTTTCCCGTTTCTTATCTGAATTACTTTTTCGGTAGGCACTAATACTTGATCAACATAATCTTGTAAACCTAAACGAGCTATTTCATTCTCAATGTAAGTTTTAATTTTGTTTTCTTGACCACTTACAGCCCTAACTACATACCACTTTTTTTCGCTAACTTCAGACATAATTTTTTATTAACTACTTAATTAAATCAAAGTAAAAACCAATAACTTTACTAAACACTGTATCTACTCCCCATATTGCTAAAGAGAAAACAATTGTAAATACAGCTACTAGCACGGTTAAACTTTGAGCTTCTGCCCAAGTTGGCCAACTTACATTAGTCTTAAGTTCATTAAATGATTCTTTAATATAATTTACAAATCCTGCCATTTATAATTTTATTTGCACGGGTTGCGAGACTCGAACTCACGACACCTGGTTTTGGAGACCAGTGCTCTACCAACTGAGCTAAACCCGTAAACATAAGTCAAGGTATTCCGACAAAAACGGAATACCTTAGGCTTACACTATATTTAACTGTATTAGTCTAAAATTTCAGTTACCTGACCAGCACCTACAGTTCTACCACCTTCACGGATAGCAAAACGTAAACCAATATTCATTGCAATTGGCTGAATTAACTCAACAGTAATAGTTAAGTTATCACCAGGCATAACCATCTCAACTCCATCAGGTAAAGAAATATTACCTGTTACATCAGTTGTACGTACGTAGAATTGAGGACGGTAGTTGTTATGGAATGGAGTATGACGTCCACCTTCTTCTTTTTTCAAGATATAAACCTCTGCTTTAAATTTAGCATGTGGAGTTACAGAACCTGGTTTACAAATTACCATACCTCTTGAGATTTGAGTTTTCTCAATACCTCTTAATAAGATACCAGCGTTATCACCAGCTTCACCTCTATCTAATATTTGACGGAACATTTCAATTCCTGTAATAGTAGAAGTTAATTTTTCAGCTCCCATACCAATAATTTCAACAGGATCTCCAGTATTAGCAATACCAGTTTCAATTCTACCAGTTGCTACAGTACCACGACCTGTAATAGAGAATACATCTTCTATTGGCATTAAGAAATCTTTATCAATTTCTCTTGTTGGCTCTTCAATCCAGTTATCACAAGCCTCCATCAATTCTAAAACCGTATCTACCCATTTTTGCTCACCGTTAAGTGCACCTAAAGCAGAACCAGAAATTACAGGACCATTATCTCCATCGTACTCATAGAAGTTTAATAAATCTCTAACTTCCATATCAACAAGCTCTAAAAGCTCTTCATCATCAACCATATCAACTTTGTTTAAGAAAACAACGATACGAGGAATACCTACTTGACGACCTAATAAGATATGCTCACGAGTTTGTGGCATTGGACCATCAGTTGCAGCAACAACTAAGATAGCACCATCCATTTGAGCAGCACCAGTTACCATGTTTTTTACATAATCGGCGTGACCTGGACAGTCAACGTGTGCATAGTGACGGTTAGCTGTTTGATACTCTACGTGAGATGTATTAATTGTAATACCTCTTTCTTTTTCTTCTGGAGCATTATCAATCTGATCGAAGTCTTTAGCTTCAGATAAACCTGCATCTGCTAATACTTTTGTAATAGCAGCTGTTAAAGTTGTTTTACCGTGATCTACGTGTCCAATAGTACCTATATTTAAATGTGGTTTTGAACGATCAAAAGTTCCTTTTGCCATGTTAAAATAATTTAATCTTAGTTATATAATAATATTAGTGTATATTCTAAATTCTTTTCAAAATTGAGCCAACGACGGGATTTGAACCCGTGGCCTCTTCCTTACCAAGGAAACGCTCTACCCCTGAGCTACGCCGGCGTAAAGTGTTTACATCCTCATTTAATTTAAATGAGATTCCTGCCTTCGCAGGAATTTAGAGCGGGAGACCGGGTTCGAACCGGCGACATTCAGCTTGGAAGGCTGACGCTCTACCAACTGAGCTACTCCCGCATTTTCGCAAACTATTTTAGTTGCTTGGTTTTAATTAGAATTACCTCACTACGCTCAACGAACCTAGATTAGAAATCCTACTCAAATAATTTTAAAATGCAGCTTTACAAAAGTGAACTTTTGACAACTCCTTAATTTAAAATTACTTGTGGGAAGAGCAGGATTCGAACCTGCGAAGGTAAAAACCAACAGATTTACAGTCTGTCCTCGTTGGCCGCTTGAGTATCTTCCCAATTTAATATCCAGTATTTTAAAGAACTTATCTTCTTTTATTTGAGCCGATGGAGGGACTCGAACCCACGACCTGCTGATTACAAATCAGCTGCTCTAGCCAGCTGAGCTACATCGGCGTTTTTATACGTTTTTTTGCATAAAAAAAGTCCGCTATTTCTAACGGACTGCAAATGTATTGATTTATTTTTTTATTCAAAACATTTTTTAAGAAATTTTATTTATAAATGTGCTCTTAATTTCTCTTTTCGTTTTTTTAGCTGTCTTTCTAATGATGAAACTGCCATATCTACACCTTCTTCAAACGATTTACATTGTTTTTTTACTACAAAAATATCTCCGGGAACGCTTACTCTTGCTTCAAAAACTTTGTTTTCTTTGTCACTAGTATTTTCTAATTTTAAATAAACATCTGATTTAATTACTTTGTCATAAAACAAATCAAGCTTATCCATTCTTTTTTGGATAAAATCTAATAATTTTTTGTCTGCGCTGAAATTAACGGACTGCGTGTTTACTTTCATACTTTTCTTTTTATGGTTAGACAATAATTTCATGCTGTTATTTTCTGCTTCTTGGATGTGCTTTAATGTGCACTTTTTTTAATTCAGCTATACTGTTGTGAGTATAAATTTGTGTGGCAGCCAAACTAGAATGTCCTAAAAGTTCTTTTACAGCATTAATATCGGCACCTTGGTTTAGTAAATGTGTTGCAAAAGAATGTCTTAGTATGTGAGGACTTCTTTTTACTTTTGAAGATGCCTTACTAAAATAGTTATTTATTATTCTGTAAACAAGTGTTTCGTAAATTTTAACCCCTTTTTTTGTTAAAAACAAACTATTGGTATCTTTTATATTTTCTAATTTTTGCCTTATTTCTATATACTTACGCATTGTTTGCTGTACTGAATATAATAACGGCACCATGCGTTCTTTATTTCTTTTACCTAGTACTTTTAACGTTTTATTATCAAAATCTATACTAGACAGTTTTAGGTTAACTAATTCTATTCTACGAATACCTGTTGAATAAAATAGTTCTACTATTAATTTATCTCTTATGCCTTCAAAATCATTTTCATTAAAATCATCTATAACCGCTATTATTTCTTTTTCTGAAAAGGGCACTTGCACTTTTTTACTTGTTTTTAAAGCTTTGTGTTTTGCTAGTGGATTTATTTTAATGTCTCCCACTTTTAAGAGGAATTTATAGTAGGTGTTTAGTGCAGAAACTTTTCTGTTAATACTTCGGTTAGATACTCCGTTTTCTACCATTGATACTATCCAACTTCTAATTTGTGAATAGTTTACATTATTAATATTGTTAGTTTGATATTCTGAATTTACAAATTGTAAAAAGCTATTTAAATCATTTTGATAAGCTTTTACTGTTAACTTTGAATACTTTTTTTCTAGCAATAAATAATCTGTAAAAGGAGATAATGGCATTGTACTGAAATGGGCTTTTGTTAAAGATAGCACTTTATTTTGAAGCAAAAAAAAATCCCGCAAAAAGCGGGATTAAATTTTATATGAACACGAAAGACTAAATATCTTCTGCATCTCTTAATTTTTGAATGTATTGCGCTTTCTGTATTTGCGCTCTACGTGCTACCGAAGGTTTAGTAAATTGCTTACGTGTTTGTAGCGCTCGCTTTCTACCTGTTTTATCAAATTTTCTTTTGTAACGTTTTAACGCTCTATCTATATTTTCTCCTTCTTTAATTGGTATTATTAACATAGTGTCTTAACCTCCCTTCTTTTAAAATTTTGGAGTGCAAATATAAAAATTATTTCTAATTCAGAATTTTTAATTAAAAAAAATTATGTTACTGGTTTATAACTTTTTTTATCGATTATTATTTTTGATAAAATTTCTCTTAAAATTTCTGAAGTACCGCCCCCTATTGGTCCCAACCTACTATCTCTTAAAAGTCTTGCCATTGGATACTCTTCCATATATCCATAGCCTCCTAAAAATTGCAAGCAATTATAAATAACATCATCTGCCATTTGTGTAGATTTTAATTTAGATATGGTAGCTTCTTTTACAACATACATTCCTTTATTAAGTTTATAGGCAACTGAATAATTGAACTCTTTGCAAACTTCCATATCTGCATATAAATCTGATAATTTATGACGAAGAGCTTGAAACTTATCTATGGTTTTACCAAACGCTAAACGTTCTGCCATGTATTGCTTTGCATAGTCTAAAGCATATTCTGCTCTGGCGTGAGCGTTTACCCCCATTACTAATCTTTCTAAAGAAAAATGCTGAAGAATATAGCCAAAGCCTTTATTTTCTTCTCCTAATAAATTACTGGCTGGTATTTTCACATTATCAAAGGCTATTTCTCCAGTATCGGATGCTCTCCAACCTAACTTATCTAGTTTAGTAGCAGATATCCCAGGTGTTTCTCTATCTACAACAAATATGCTAATGCCTTTATTACCTAATTCTGGTTTTGTTTTTGCAGCAACCACTAAATAATCGCTATATACACCATTAGTAATAAATGTTTTAGACCCGTTTAAGATATAATAATCTCCTTCTTTAACTGCTGTAGATCTTATTCCTGCCACATCACTACCACCAAATGGTTCTGTAATACAAAGACAACCTAATTTTTCTCCAGATATACTTGGAGTCAAATATTTTTGTTTTATAGCATCAGTTCCTTCAGTATTAAGATGGGTCATAGCTAAATAAACATGAGCCCATAATGCTGCTGCAAACCCTCCTGAGTTAACTTTTTGAAGCTCTTCTAAAAGAATTACCATATAGAACATGTCTAAATTTAAGCCGCCATAAGCCTCTGGATAACTAATTCCTAAGAAACCCATGTCTCCAAATTTTTTCCAAATAGATTTATCTATATTACCTGTTTGCTCCCATTGTTCTATATTTGGAACCACTTCTTTTTTTAAAAAATCTTGAAGGCTTTTTCTAAAAAGGTTATGTTCTTCGGTGAAGTACATACTGTTCATCTGCACACTTTTTTAATAGAGCGACAAATATAATTTAATTATCTCTATTTTATTTACTGGGAAGTCTTTTACTTTTAATAATTCATCTAAAGACTTGTATCCTTCTCTTAATATGCGCTGCTCCACTATATTATGAGCTACTTCATAATCTATATGCTGAATGGTTACCAACTGCTCTACGGTTGCCGTATTTAAGTTTATTTTTTCTATTTGCCTTGGTGTTTTTACAGTAAACTCATTGGTAATACGCTCAATAACTTCGGGTGTTAAACCATAAACATCTAATAATTGAACATCTGCAATAAAACCACCTACAAACTTATTTCTAAATTTTACAATTCTTTCTGAAAGTACTTCTCCTATACCATTTATGCGTTGTAATTGCTTAGCAGTAGCTTTGTTTAAATCTTTTTTTTGACTGAAGGTTTTTGGAGTATTACTATACTTGTAGTTTGTTTTTGATTTAGGTGATGGATTTGTTACCCATTCTGGAAACTTAAAATATGGTGAAATGGTTTTTAAAAGAGAATCTGAAACTTTAGTTACTTGCTGAAACTGTTGGGTAGAATTAATCCATTTACCTTGTTTTCTAAAAGCTAACAACCTATCAATTTCTTCATTACTCATTCCTAATGTAGCCCCTTTATAATCTGTAATATAATTTGGATTGAAAGGAAATATTTTTGGTTTTCTAGATTCTATTTCAATCTGTTTTAAAGAATCTATTTCGTTTGTAAACTTAGTGAGTGCTTTTTGGTTTACAACAATATCTTTTGAAGAAAAATCGATAAAAAAATAAGCACACTGAAAAAGGATTATGAGTAATATTAATAAAAAAATCCCATTCCGCTGTTCTTTAGTAAACGTGAAATGAGATTTCATATTTTTATAAATTTTGTTTTACATATGTTTTGTTAAGTCTTCTGCTCCTTCATCCATAGCATCATGCTTAACGTTAATAGCTTTTAAGTATTTTTTAAGTTCTCTACTAATAATTGGAGATAATACAACAACTCCAATTATGTTTGGAACTACCATGGCAAAAATCATAGCGTCTGAAAAATCTATTACTGCACCAAGACTAATAGACGAACCTACCACAACAAAAAATAAGAATAATATTTTATATATCAAATCACTTACTTTTCCTTTTCCAAATAAAAACACCCAACCTTGCATACCGTAATAAGACCATGAGATCATGGTAGAAAAAGCAAACAATATAACAGCTATTGTTAATATAATTGAAAAATGCGGAATTACACTATCAAAAGCGGTGGCTGTAAGTTCTACCCCCTCTTTAATAGGCACTCCATATTCCATAAAGCTACCATCAAAATTAGTAATTACTATAACCAAGGCTGTCATGGTACAGATAACTACGGTATCAACAAAAGGTTCTAAAAGTGCCACAATACCTTCACTTGCTGGATACTTTGTACGTACGGCAGAATGTGCAATAGCTGCACTACCAACACCTGCCTCGTTAGAAAAAGCACCTCGTCTAACTCCTTGAATCATCACACCTACTAATCCGCCTGCTATTCCTAGTCCAGAAAATGCCCCTTCAAAAATTAACATAAAAGCATCATCAATAAGACTCCAATTGGCTGCTAAAATTATTATAGCTGCTAAAACATAAATACCAGCCATAAATGGTACAATTTTCTCAGTTACAGAGGCTATTCGTTTAATACCACCAATAATAACAATGGCAACAATAACAGCCATAACTATACCGAAATACATACCAGCATTATCACTTTCAAAATTGAATAATTTAACAAATTGTGCTGCTGCTTGGTTTGCTTGGAACATATTTCCACCACCAAAGGACCCTCCTATAACAAAAATGGCAAATAGTACTGCTAGTATTTTACCTAGAGGTTTTAAACCTTTTTCTCCAAAACCTTTTGTTAAATAGTACATTGGCCCACCGTAAACCGTTCCGTCATGACCAACATCTCTATATTTTACACCTAAAGTACATTCTGCAAACTTAGATGCCATACCTAAAAGTCCTGCTAATATCATCCAAAAGGTAGCACCGGGTCCACCAATAGAAAGCGCAACGGCTACTCCAGCAATATTACCAAGCCCCACAGTTGCAGACAAAGCAGCTGTTAAAGCTTGAAAATGCGATACTTCACCATGAGCACTATCATCTCTTAAGGTTTCAAAAACATTGTGATCAACATTATCTGTTGGATCTCCATATAAAGTATCTGCTCCGTGTTTTTCAATATCTTCGTATTTACCCTGTACTACTCTTAAAGCGGTTCTAAAACCTGTAACATTTATAAACCGAAAATATATGGTAAAAAACACAGCGCCACCAATAAGTACAATTAATACCCATGGAATTTTATATTCATCAGAAAATGGAATTTCATAAAAGACAGCTTCAACAAACCACCCTGTATACTCTTTAAAAACCCTATCGATTTTTTCAGAGGTTGATTCTTGAGCAAATGTTAATAATGGAAAAATAATTGTAGAAAGAGATAGAAGATATTTCTTCATAATATATATTGAGTTAATTAATTTCTTTAGAAAAAACGACCATTTAAGCTAGCAAGATGCTAAAAATAATTGATTTTTTAAAATTATAACTGTTAATCAATGGGTTTCATTTTCAATATTGAAAACAGAATTTAACTCTTCTATTTGTTCTGGACGCCCCAAAACTATAATTTTAGAATTTGGTTCTAATACAGTATCTGCTTCAGGATTAACAACATAATCTCCTTTTGCGTCTTTGTAACCTATAATATTACAGCCTGTTTTTTTTCTTAAATCTAAATCTTTTATGGTTTGTATTTCATTTGAATGATGTAGCTTTTCAACAGCAACTTCTTCAATGTTAATATTAGATTTTCCTACAATTGACAAATTATCAATAAACTCCATTAAACCAGGAACCACAACTAAAGATGCCATATGATCTCCACCAATCATATCTGGTAAAATAACATTATTAGCTCCTGCAAATTTTAATTTATTATAAGATGATTCTTGAGACGCTCTGCTAATTATATTAATATTTTCATTCATTTGTCTAGCAGATAGTACTACAAATAAATTATCGGCATCATTAGGAAGCGCCGATATAAAACTAGAGGCTCTATCAACACCAGCTAACATTAATGTTTCGTCTTCATTAGCATTTCCTATAACGTAAGGAACTCCATCTAAGCGCAAACGTTCTTCAACTTCTTTATTTTTTTCAATAATGACAAACGATTTATTATGGGCCATAAGCTTTCTAGCTGCTTGTTTTCCGTTTCTTCCGTAACCACAAATTACAACATGGTTACTAAAACCATCTATTTGTTTTTGCATCTTTTTGTATTTTATTTCTTCAAAATGATTTCTGCTTAAAATGTACTCTGTTATAATAGAAAGCGCATAACCTACAATAACTATACTAGCTAAAATTAAAAATATTGTGAATATTTTACCCTGTTCATCTAGTGGTTCTACCTCTCCAAAACCTACGGTAGTCATGGTAATAACAGTCATGTACAAAGAATCTACCCAAGAGTAATTTGAAATTGTCATAAACCCCACAATACCAACTAGCATTAAAAAAACTAGTAAAATTATGGACGTATAAATTTTAGATCTAAAAAGTCTAATTAAAGGGTTACTCATACATTTACAAATCGAAAACAGACGAACGCTTGGTGTAAACTAAATCTTTAATACGCATCCAAAATGCTAAAAATAAATACAAAGCAAACCCAAAGCCAAGTGTAACAAATGTTAAATACATAAATGATGTACGTACAACTTTTGCCCTAATACCTAACCTATCTGCTATACGCTGGCATACATAATAGCCATGTTTTTGAAAAAATAATAAAGGTTTATAAACATTCATGCTGCAATTTAAACTTTAGTTTACAAGTTTAAAAGTTTATTTATTTAAAATTGAATTACCTACGGCACATTGTAAGCATTTATTTTTATCACAGTACGTTTTTTTTAGCTGAATTAAAGCCTGTGATTGTAATGCAGATTTTGATACTTTTTTTAATTTATTAAAGGCTGAAATTATACTATTATTTTCTGAAGCTATGTTATTGGCTATTTCTAAAATAACACCATCTATAGGCGTTCCTTTTTGTTTAGAATAACAAAATTTTATTGGCAAAATGGTATTAATCAATAATAAATCTGTAAACGATTTTGACAATGTTTTTGATGCTTGTTTTGATTCCTTTTGAAAAGTATAGTGGTTTTTCCAATAATCTGAAGCCGATACTTTAAACAATTTATAAAAGTCTTCTACTTTATTAGTTTCATTAATTTTTGAAAACAAATTTTGATGTTCATGATACAAACTGGCTAATTGCGATAACCTAATAGTAGGAAAGTTTAAAGGCCGCAACCTAAAAAACTGTAATGGTAAGACTGATTGGTTGCTTAAACCAAATTTTTGATTTAAAAACTGATACTCGCGTTTTAAGTTTATAAAATACGCATCTTCAATATCATCATTTAATAAACTAGCTTGCCCAAATAAAAGTGCCTCTAAAGCTAGTTGATTGGATTGTACTTTTCTTATAACCGAAAAATCTACCGATTGTGCTATACTTAAAAACGATTCGCCATTAACTTTCAATCCAAAGTTTTTGGTTATCATTTTAAACAAAACAGACTCCCAATTGTTTTTAGAATCCTTCAACAGTTGTTCTATGGTTTTTGCTTTTGTTTCTAAACGTTCAAAGTACAAACGTTCTAGCCAATTGTTTAGAACAAAATCATCAGTTTGGGCAAAATCTTGCTCACAATTAATCCACTTATTTTGTTTAGAAAACAAACTCTGGTAGTTATTTAAAATATTAGCTTCAACTAAATTTTTCAACACTAAAGTGGGAATTACAGAATTGTTTTTTCTAAAAATCTGGGTATCATCTTCCCAAACTACGTGTAAAATTACATTATCATAGGCTTTATCATTTTCATGATTATGTAAAAACCAATCAGATGATTTAATATGAATCTCAACATTACCAGCCCAAAGTTGCCCATCAATTTTAATTTGAGCATTAAAAAAATCTGGTCCAGAATTTAAGTTGTGTTGCCCTACAGAACTAATTACAACAGATTCTCCGTTGGTTGTTTTTAAATTATGAAATTGAAACTTTTTGTATTTCCAGATATAATGTAAAAAATCTTCTTGCACCTCTCTAAAATATGAAAAGTTCTCTAAATTTGTACACAGATTTAATCTTTATCATGGAAGCATTAACATTAACAACACCCGCTTTATTATTTTCTGCAATATCATTAATAATGTTAGCTTACACCAATAGGTTTTTAGCATATGCAGCAACTATTAGAAATTTACACGATAAATACGTGAAAAATAAAAAAAGTGTATTAATTGCTCAAATAGAAAATATAAAAAAAAGACTTTATTTAACGCGCGCTATGCAAATCTTAGGCATTAGCAGTTTGTTACTATGTGTGCTAACCATGTTTTTAATTTACATAGATCAACAAATTATTGCAGTTTGGGTATTTGGTGTTGCATTACTTTTATTAATAGCCTCTTTAGCGCTTTTAATTGTAGAAATTCAAATTTCGGTAAAAGCTTTAGAACATCATATTAGCGATATTGAAAACAGTTAACAAACTTGATTTTGTAATAATTTTCAACTAACTTCGTTTGGGTTTGGATATGAACTATTGAAACGATTTCATAACAATCCGTTGTACACAATATTGGAGATGAACCAAGAGGTCGATAAAAAAATAAAAGAACTAGAAAAACTGGAATCAGAAATTATCTCACTAGGAAAGGAAATGCACAAGGGAGAAACGTTTCCTATTGACCTTTTAGCTAACTCAGTTCTGGATCGAAGTTTAAAACTAATTTTTGGCTTTACTGCTTTAATTAGAAACGAAAACTATATTGCTGCTTGTCATCTTGTTAGGTGTCATTTAGACAATATACTTCGTTTTTCTGCTGCTTGGTTAGTTGAAAACCCTCACACATTTGCGACCGAAATTATTAAAGGAAAGCAAATGGACAAAATTAAAGATAGAGAGGGAAACTATCTAAGAGATTGGTATTTAAGAAATAAAATGAATGAAGAGTTTCCTTGGATAGAAAATGTTTATAAGGAAACATCAGGTTTCATACATTTAAGTGATAAGCATTTTTTTGCAGCAACAAAACTAATTGACGGTAAAGAAAATATTATTGAATTAAGTATAAGCAAAAAAGACATCACTATAAACGACAATTTGAGAATTGAAGCCATAAATGGAATGATTGAAATAACAAAAATTCTATTTTCGTACATTGAAGGTTGGATTTGTACAAAACAAAATAAAGAAACTTAAAAAATACTGTATACTACAAGTCACACAAAAATAATGTTTAATTCTATGCTTAATCAAGAGTCAGTGCTCTTTTAATACTTCTGTTTTTCCTGCGAAAAATCCTCGCGCACAAAACCACACTATATCTTATACATAACCACCAAACAAAACTTCCAAAACCGTACTTTCCTAAAGTTATTAATTCAGTGATACTAAACTTTAGCTAATCAAACCTAATAGCCTTTACAGGTGATATTTTTGTAATAATATAAGAAGGTATTAAAAGCATTAATAAGCACAGTAAAAGTGTACCAATATTTAAGGCAAATACATAACCAAAACTAATATAAACAGGAGCTTCTGTAACGTAATACACACTAGGATCTAACGGAAATAGTTTTAAATATTTTTGTGCAAAAAGCAGCCCTAGCCCTAAAATATTGCCCCAAAATAAACCAAGAATTATTAGATAAGAAGCGTTGTAAAGAAATAGTTTTCTAATACTCCAATTACTACTTCCTAAGGCTTTTAAAATACCAATCATTTGGGTACGTTCTAAAATTAAAACCAATAATGCAGTAATCATATTTATACCCGCTACCAAAATCATAATACCAATAATACCATAAATATTAGTATCAAAAATTTTAATCCATTCAAAAATAGAACTGTATTTATTGGTTATAGTTTGGGTGTTTAAAACCGATGGAATGCTTTTATAAATTTCTTCACCTTTTGTATCTAACTCATTATAATTATCAATAAAAACCTCAAAATTTCCAATTTGGTCATTTTCCCATTTATTAATACGCTGTATATGCCTAATATCGCCAATAATAAAGTTAGCATCAAAATCTTGAAATCCAGAATTATAAATACCAACAATGGTATATGTAATAATGTTTGGTAGTTTTTCTGGGTCTTCTTTTGGAAACACCATTTGAAACGTTTCATTCAACTTTAATTCTAACCTATTGGCTAAATATTGCGATATTAAAACATCCTCGTTACGTTTATTTGAATAATCGGGCAGTTCTCCTTCTATTAAAAATTCTTTGAAATACTTCCAATTATAATCTGCCCCTACGCCTTTTAAATAGGCACCTTCAAAATCATTATCGGTTCTAATTATACCAAATTTTGAAGCTACAGCTTGAATATGCGAAATCCCCGCTACAGTTTTAAACTCCGGATAAAACTCTTGATTAATTGATATAGGTGTAATACTTTCTTCTGTATTATTACTATCGTAATTAGTAATTAGTACATGCCCATTAAATGCCACTACTTTATCGCGTATTTTTTGTTGTAAACCAATACCCGTTGCAATAGCTATCATCATCACAATCAACCCAATAGCAATTGCAGCTATACCAATTTTTATTATTGGCGCCGAAATACTACTTTTATACGACTTACTACTAATTATGCGTTTAGCTATAAAAAACTCGAAATTCAATTTTATAATGCGATTTAATGTTTTCAAAAATACAGTTTTATTATTTGTTTTAGTACTAATTTCTTGTGCTTCTAAAGTGAAAAAAGATGAGGATGCCCCTAAACAAGTTCAGGGTGACAAAAGTGTTATTGTTGGTGCTAACCAAACCAACGTGTATTTACCTCTTTTAAAAGGAAAACGAGTTGGTATTGTGGCAAATCAAACTAGTGTTATTTTTAAAGAAAAAGATTCTTTGTTTTTAGTTGACCCCGAAACTAATGAAACTAAATTTGAAAAAATTATTTATGAAAGCACGCACATTGTTGACTCATTACGTTCTTTAAATATTGATATTAAACAAGTTTTTGCTCCAGAACACGGCTTTAGAGGAAAGGCCGATGCAGGAGAAGTGGTTAAAGATGGTGTTGATACCAAAACGGGGATTCCTATTATATCGCTTTATGGAAACAACAAAAAACCTAAGCCAGAGCAACTTAAAAATATAGATATTGTTGTGTTTGATATTCAAGATGTAGGAGCACGTTTTTACACCTATATTTCTACATTACATTACGTTATGGAAGCTTGTGCTGAAGCTGGTATTCCTGTACTAATTTTAGATAGACCAAACCCAAACGGACATTATATTGACGGTCCTATTTTAGAACCCAAACACAAAAGTTTTGTGGGCATGCACCCCATACCCGTAGTACATGGTATGACTATTGGTGAATATGCTAAAATGATTAATGGCGAAAAATGGTTAGCAAACGGTGTACAATGTGAGCTAAAAGTGATTCCTATTAAAAATTACACACACCAAACTAAATATAGTTTACCCATAAAACCAAGTCCTAATTTACCTAATGATATTGCTATAAACCTATACCCTAGTTTATGTTTTTTTGAAGGCACAAACGTAAGTGCTGGTAGGGGCACCAACTTACAATTTCAAATTTATGGCAGTCCGTTTTTAAATGCCGAAGTTTTTAATTTTCAGTTTACGCCTCAACCCAATGAAGGTGCTAAATACCCAAAACATCAAGGTAAAATTTGCTATGGCGAAAAGCTAAACAACAAAGCTAATTTAAATTATCTTAACCTTGAATGGTTAATAAAAGCGTACCAAAACACTACTGATAAAACTAAATTTTTCAATGCTTTTTTTATTAAACTTGCTGGTACTGAAAAGTTGCAAAAACAAATTGAGGCTGGTTTAAATGCTAATGACATTAAAGCTACTTGGACTGAAGGTTTGGAACATTTTAAAACAATTAGAAAACAGTATTTAATTTATCTGTAATTACTTTGCGTTAGGGATTGAGGTATTTGTTGGAGCTCCTCATAGAGAGCGACTGCCGAAAGCCCGACCTTTAGGTAACGCCCGTAAAAAAACTAATTTATAAATCTGGATTTATAGTTGGCTTATCATATTTCTGAAAAGGTTGTTTTAACAGCTCTCCTATATGGGTATTTTTCTTTTCATTAGGAAATACATCAACGCCATAAACAATTTTATTGGCATCTAATTTCATGAAAGTACCAAAGAGTCTGTCCCAAACAGAGAAAATATTTCCGTAGTTAGAATCTGTATACGGCAAGCGGTAATGATGATGCACTTTATGCATATCTGGAGACACTATAACGTAGCTTAAAACAGTATCAAAACGTTTTGGCAACTTTATATTGGCATGGTTAAATTGTGTTGCTACAACCGATAAAGATTGGTACAACATTACCAATGCTATGGGTGCGCCAATAACAAAAACCCCTAACAAAGTAAATACATACCTAATGACACTTTCTAGCGGGTGATGCCGATTTGCTGTGGTGGCATCTACATTATGATCTGTATGATGTACCAAATGCACCATCCACAATGGTTTTACTTTATGCTCTATTAAATGAGGTAAATAGGCACCTACAAGATCCATTAATAATAAGCCCACTACAGCAAATAACCAAAGTGGCATTTCTGGTAACCAATACAAGATTCCAAAACTATTACTCACCACCCAATCTGATGATTTTAACAGTAAAAAGGCCAACGGTAAATTTACCAATACAGTAGTAAGTGTAAAGAAAATATTTGGTATGGCGTGCTGCCATTTTTTATAAGGTTTGCCAAATAATGGCATGATACCTTCTAATAACCAGAAAAAGGTTAAACCTCCAACTATAATTATTGCACGGTGTAGCGATGGTATGGTTTCAAAGTAATTTAAGAGCGCCTCCATGACTTATTTAGTTTTTCTAAATATACAATAAAACCATAAACTATGCACGCATAGTTTATTTTAAACGTTGTTTCATGGCTTCAACAATATTAAAAGCTGCCGGACAAATAGCCACATTTTTAAGTGTTAGGTTAGAAATTTGCTGAAACTTTTTTCTATCGGTATGCGGAAATTCTCTACATGCTTTAGGTCTTACATCATAAATAGAGCAATAATTATCAGCTCCTAAAAAAGTACACGGTACTGTTTGCAAAACATAATCGTTGTCTTCATCTATCCTTAAATACTGTTCAATAAATTGTTTGGGTTTTAACCTGAAAAACTTAGCAATACGCTCAATATCTTTATCTGTAAATAACGGCCCCGTTGTTTTACAACAGTTAGCACATTTTAAACAATCGGTTCTTTCAAATTCTTCCTCGTGTAACTCCTGCATTATATAATCTAAATTCTTTGGAGGTTTCTTTTTTAATTTCTGAAAGAATTTTTTATTCTCGTTATGCTTATCTTTGGCCTGCTTTGGAAGATTATCTATAATGTCTTGCATAGTACAAAAGTAATTTAAATGAAAGACATTTTTGGTAAGGCACTCATAGATTATTACAAGAATAATTATACTGAAGACATCATTACCTCAACCAATATTTCTGAAGATGATGAGCTTCCGCTCCCCTATTTATTTAGAGGTTTTTCTGAAATGCCTAAATTAGAACAAAAGGCGTTACAATTGGCTAAAGGAAATGTACTTGATGTTGGCTGCGGTTCTGGAAGCCACAGTTTGTATTTACAAAAAAACGGACTTACAGTAAAAGCTATTGACATCTCTAAAGGCGCTATTGAAGTTGCCAAACTACGTGGTGTTTTTAATGCCGAAGTTTTAGATATTTTAAATGAAACCGAAACCTTTGACACTATTCTTTTGCTTATGAATGGCACAGGTATTTTTCAAGAATTAAATAAAGTTGCTAAATATTTAAAACACTTAAAAAACCTATTAAAACCTAAGGGACAAATACTCATTGATTCTTCTGATATAAAATACATGTATGAAGATGAAGATGGTGGTTTTTGGATTGATACCAATGCTAATTATTATGGCGAATTAGATTATTTTATTAGCTATAAAGGTGAAAAAGAAGTGCCCTTGAAATGGCTTTACCTTGATTTTAACACTTTAAAATTAGCCTGTGAAACTGTTAGTTTACAGTGTGAATTGATACAGGAAGGAGATCATTTTGATTATTTAGCCCGCTTAACATTATAAAGTTTTATTTTCATTTATTTCTTCAACTTACTAAACTTGACTTTGTAAAATTGTCTGCCAACTTTATTTAAAGTTGTAAGACATTAAAACAGTGTAACCCCCTAAATTTAACCTTATATTATGAAAACAATAACTTAAAAACAAAAACGTTTATCATTATATTTGCATAAATGAGAGGAAAGCTGAACATAAAAAAATATCATTCAATTCTATCTTTGTTTGGGCTGGTATTATTGCTTTTACTTTCGCCTTGTAAGGTTAGAAATTTTATTCAAGCTGAATTAGGTTACCCTCAAACTAAAGTTTTGAATAAAAGTCAAACCACAGTTTCAACAACAAACTGTTTGGTTTTTGATGCTACCGAAATTAATAATTCATCTTCAACATCATTTACAAAAGCACTTGATTTCTTTATTAATGAGGAGTTATTTACTTTTTATTTTCCAATTCAATCAAAAGCTAATAATACTCTTCTAATTAGCAAATCAAAGCTGATTCCTTCTGTACCTCTTTACATTTTATATCAAAACATTCAGATTTATTCGTAGTTGATTACTTCTTAAAAACTATTCCCTAGTTATATTCTAATAATCAATTACTTATAAAATGAAAACTCAAGAAAAAAAACTTGAAGTTAGCTATCTTTCTGTAGTTATACTTCGCATAATGCTAAGTTTAATTTTTATTGTGGCTAGTATGAGCCATTTTTTTAAACTAGAGCAAACAGTAAAAAGAATAGAAGCTGCTAATTTTGGCTTTATAGCCAATATATTGGGTACACCTAAAATTGCAGTTATACTATCAGGTATTACTATGTTAATTGCTGGAATTTCATTATTAATAGGCTTTAAAACAAAAATTTCGGCTATAATTTTAATTGCTGTATTAGTACCTATTACTTTAACCATACAAGTTGGTCAATGGGCAACTTTGGGACCATTGTTTAAGAACATTGCTATTCTAGGAGGTCTCCTTTTCTTTAGTATAAATTCAAATATAAAATTTAACAAAAAATGAGAAATATATCAATAATCACAATACAGCTATTCTTATTTACAATAGGAATTTCTCAAGCGCAAACAGTCAATTACGAAAAGAATAATTATTTAGTGCTTTCAAAAAACATTCAACAACTAAAACCAGTAATACTAACAGCTACCGAACTAGCTGAACAAGATGGTAACAAATATGGAGAGTTCTATGTTATTTTTTGTGGCAAAACAGTTCAAAATATTTCAAAAAACAAAGAATTCATTTCACTCACAAAACAGGCTAAAAAACAAAACTTAAAAGTTTTTGTCTGTGGGTTATCGTTAAAAAAGTTTGGTATAGACCCGAATGACTTACCTAATACCATAGAAGTAACAAAAAATGGAATTCTAGATGGATTTCAACTTACTAAAAAAGGGTTTATTTCTTTAACTATATAAACTTAAAAAAAATGAAAAACATAAAGAATGATGCAGGATTATTAGTCTTGGCAATTAGGCTTGTTATTGGTTGGACTTATTTTTCAGCCTTTTGGAGAAGAACAATTTTGGCCAATAAATTAGACCCTGAAATAGCAGGTTATATTGGAGAAAAATTCAATCATTTTTTACCTAATGCCTTAGGTATAAAGCCCATAATCCAATATCTAGTAGAAAATCCAGATATGCTCTGGATAAATATGGTTGTTTTTACAGTAATAGAGGGTATTGTAGGTCTATTTATCATTTTTGGTCTCTTTACTAGACTAATGAGTATTGGTGTTTTTGGTTTAGCAATGGGTATACTCCTTGGTTCAGGCTGGATAGGAACAACTTGTCTTGATGAGTGGCAAATAGGAGTCTTAGGAATAGCCACTGGCTTTGTTTTATTCTTAACTGGGAGTGGACAATATTCTTTAGATAATTATTTGATGATAAATGATTTTTCTATTACCAAAAAGAAATGGTTTACTTGGCTTGGTTCTGGTATAATACCTATTAAAGAAAGTGTTTTTCCTAAAGTAGTACTAATAGGATCTCTATTTATTTTAGGAATGACCTTATTTACCAACCAAGTATTTCATGGTGGCTTATGGGGTACACTTCACAATAAATCTGTTAAACCAAATTTAGAAATTACAGAAGGTAAAATTGAAAACTCCACACTATCATTTAATATATTTAGAACAGAAGGTGTTGATGTTTATGGTTCTTGGGTAATAGCAATTGAATTAATTGATGAAAACAACAAAACAATTGTTAAATATTCACAAAAAGATCTGGCTGAGTTGAATAATGAAAATATTGAAAATTATTATATTGCTAATGTTAAACCTGGAAAACATAGTTTAATTGTGCCATTGGGAGCTAAGGCTAAATTAAATTTAAAAAAAGAAAAACTATCAAACTTAGCTAGTGGTAAATATGTTCTTAAAATTACAGATATTAGTGGTGCTTATTGGACACATTTAATTGAAAAATAACAAAAAGACAAACTTAAAGATTTTTATAAGCCATAGTGAAGTAAATACACCATCTATGGCTTATTTGTCTTTTAAATGCTATATAACTAAAAAATACGTCTCATACGCAAAACCATTAATTGAAATCCATATAAAACATACTTATCAATTTAATATAACTTAAGAATAAAAATGAACCTTCAACCTTTAAGAATTGCCGCTGGTTGGCAAGTAGATGATAGTCAACTTTATGAAGTTGACCCCACTTTTGGTTACGAACATTATTTTGAAGGTTCTAGTTTATTAATGCTACGAAATAATGCACGCTTAAAACTTATTGATGTACAATGTAAGCTTCCCCAAAAACTGAATGAAAAAATGCCAGCACACAACAACGGTAACCGTTGCGCAAGCCCATAATGTATCCTAAAATTATAATTAGAAACCGTCTTTTAAAGGCGGTTTCTGTTTTTATACACTTAAAATTCTGGTGTTTTAAAAGGCTTTAAAAGCATGTTTATAAGGTTGCAAAAGGTATTTTTGAGACTAAAATAAAACGCCTGTGCCCCTGCTCCGCTTTTAGTACGTTTTTCTATGAATTTCATATATTTTTTAAGATTGTAGGCTATGGCAGAAAGCTGCATGCATTTATTGGCCTGCAGATTCCAATGGTAATCAATGCTTTTTTGTCCGCTATCCCCATAATATGTGCGCATGAGCTTATATAGAAATTCTAGGTCTAGAACCTCTTTTAATCGTCGGTAGAAATTCTCTTCCGGTACGCGGTCGCTTAACTGAAACTGTGAAAACAGCTTTTCTTGAAATATTTTTGTGCCTTGCATTATTAAACATACGAAATTTCTGTATATTTAGTAAGACTTGTGCAACAGGCACATTGTGTGCAATTAAAACGAGCATAACGGTCAAAAACGGACTGACCATCCAAAATCGGAATGTGAAAGTTGAACCCGAAATTAAAGAATAAGAAAACCGAGTATCTGAAAATCGAAAGAGTAAGAAATTAAACTTAAAAACAATAAATTATGAAAAACGGACTTAACAAGTTTATAAAAGGAGTATTTGCTATTTTTACTATCAAGCTTATCTTTTTAGGGCTATCATTTACAATACAATCATGTAATAACGATAATGATTTTTATGAAAATGGAGAATTAACAAATTTAAAAGAGTTAAACGACTTTTACTATACAGCAAAAAATGTAGCTAAAAACATTAACGAAAAATTAAATGCATCAAAAAAGAGTAAAAGCATAAGTTCAAAAGATCTATCTCTTGAAAACAATCAACAAATTGATGCAGAATTACAAGTGACAATAACTCCATTAATTCAAAGTGGATTAGATTTATTAACATCTTACGGCTTTTCTAATCAAAAACTAATGCTAAATTTTGGCAGTCTAGATTCTCCAAACATCGCTATTGTATCGTTTGCAATCTTTGAGGCTGAAGTACTAGCTAAGGAAGGTTACGTCATTGAAGATTTAGACCCTAATATTGATTACGATATAGCTAGCATTTTAATAGGAAGTCAAAACGTATATGCCCAAAGCATGATAGGGTCTTGCGTACTTGAAGCATTGGGTGTAAATGCAGTTATAAAAGGATTCAAAGGCGGCTTAAAAAAACTAGGTAAGAAAGGTGCTTTAAAACTATTTGGAAAAGTTGCATCAAGATACCTTGGATGGGTAGGCGCAGCTATTGCTATTGTTGATTTTGCTGATTGTATGGGAGCGTTTAACTCGGAAGAAATAAGTACTACTGTGCCTTTTCAAAAAGATATTTCATGTGATGATTTAGTTAGATTTAGAGTAAAAGGTAACTCATTTCTTTCTGTTTACATATACAAAGGAGATATTAACTATATTTCGGACAATGATTTTCATATTACATCAACTAAAGGCTATGCTTCATATCTTGTCAATTTTGGTGATGTTGCAAATCCTGAATGCAATATTTGGCACGAAAATGACATAATATTAGGAACGAGTATAGACCAATCAACAATAGAGAGTGATATAATGCCTCAAGGATTAGGATTTGATTTACCTTTACGTTAATCAATTTATTAATTATTAATTAAAACCATAAATTATGTGGAATGTATTTATATTTAGCCTATTTTGTATAGGTACGTTATATAACTTGTTTCTCCTTTACAAGACTATTTCCTACAAAAAAGAAGACAATTGTAAGTCAATAAAGAAAAGACATTATGCAATATCAGCACTATTATTCGCTTTATTGGCCTTATCTAGATTTGAACACATTTTTTAGTTGACACGAACTAACTTATTAATATAATAAGGATTTGTTAGTTTTGTATTGACTTTATTATCTTCTTGCATTTAAAAAGAATAGTCTAATATAACTGCACACAACACCGGTAACCGTTGCACAAGCCCATAATGAATCCTAAAATTATACTTTTAAAGGCGGTTTCTGTTTTCATACACTTAAAATTCTGGTGTTTTAAAAGGCTTTAAAAGCATGTTTATAAGGTTGTAAAAGGTGTAGGCTTCCCTTAACTAGAACTGTTTAATGGGAGGAGGTCAATTGACATCTTTTAAGCACAAATTAAAACTGTACGATAATTCTTTGACAATATTCACTTTTTAATCTATTTTTAAACTTTAATTGGTAGTTTTGAGACAGACTGCCGTTGCCTTTAATTGCGAAAAACAGAACTACAAATAAAATTCCGAAATGAAAAACACAATATTTTTACTTTTATTGACTATTTCAAACTTGAGTTTTGGACAAAAAAATGTTTTTGAAAATTTACCATATTGGATTGGAGACAAAGTAGATGTAATGAAAATTCTAGACCCAATTAAAGTTAAATCAAAATACTTTAAAAGTGTTGAATATTCTACTGCTGAAAATGACCAAATTTATTATATGAAACTTCATTTGAAAAAATATAAAAATATTGAGGTAATTGAAAAATTCTTACTAACTGATAAAAACACCATTAAAACTTCTGATTTAAATTGGAATATTTCATTTGAAAACTGTTTCGTTAATCAATTAAAAGACATCCAATATCTTGTTAAATACAATTTTAAAGATGACCCAACATTAACTATTATTTCATTTAAAATTAATAAAGACCCATTTTATAAAAATGAAGATAAATTCAAAAAACAAACGACATATATTTCTGACCGATATTCTTATTTAGGATTAAGTTATCAAAAAAATATAGACCTTGATTTTAGATTTGAACCTACTGAATCAAAAATTTATGGAATTTTGGATTTTTATAATGACAACTGGTATTTTTTAAAAACAATTTACTTCCTATTAGACAATGATGAAGTTATAAAAAAAGAATTATCTGAAATTAACAGAAAAGTGTTGAGTAGCGACTTTATAAAAGAATCCAATTTTATAGAAATATCTTTTGATGAAGCGAAAAAAATCAATGAGTCTAAAACTGTTGAAATAAAAATTGAAGGAACTGAAAACAATATTGAATATGAAATGAGTTACTCTCAAAAGATGTCAATTAAAGACATTTTGAATTCAAAACATTTTAAAAAAACGAATGAATAATAACAGTTGAATTCTAAAACAACTAAAGTCAACACCGTGACCCGTCCTGAATAAAGGCTACATAATTTTAAACATTATGTACAAAAACGACAAAGTAATCAGACGGTATTCAGAACCTTTTAAACTGAAAATTCTAGATGAACTTAGTAAAGGGAAACACACAAAGAGCGAACTTTGTAAACTCTACTCTATTGCTCCCACAACAGTCAATGAGTGGATTAAAAAGTATAATCGTAAAGATTTAATGAACACCAGAGTAAAAGTGGAAACTAAAGACGAAACCTAACGAAGTGGTTCAGCGAAGCTAAATATCACGAATTAAAGCACTCCAAAAAGAAATAGAACAGCTTAAAAAACTGTTGCTTAAAAAGGATCTCGATGCTATGGTATTAGATTCTTACCTAGAAGTAGCGGCTGAGGATCTAGGCTATAAATCTGTGGCTGAACTAAAAAAAAAGTTAAGCATAAAGCCTTAATCAAAGCTAAAGAAAAATCTAAGGGATTTGCCTCTTTAACAACTATAAGCCATTGTTTTGGTCTTAAACGTGATGCGTATTATAAATACAAATCTAGAGCTGATAAGCGTTTAAAACTAGAACAACAGATTATTGACATAGTCAGTAAAAAACGTAAATCCCTTCCTAGAGAAGGTGTACGGAAACTCATAAAATCTTTAGATGATGAGTTTACTAAAGCCAATCTTAAAGTCGGGAGAGACACCTTATTTAACGTCCTTAGAAAACACAATATGCTTACTCTTAGAAAGAAAACTAGTGCCAGAACAACCAATTCTTATCATCGCTTTTATAAATATAACAACCTGATAAAGAACATAGAAGTTACCAGACCAAACCAAGTTTGGGTTAGTGACATAACTTATATTAGAACCGTAAAAGGCTTTTGTTACCTAGCTTTAATAACAGATATGCATTCCAGGAAAATTGTAGGTTATGACCTGAGTGACAGCTTGGAATTAAAAGGTTGTGTAAGAGCGTTAAATAAAGCTATTTATCAAGCTAAAGACATTAAACAACTTATTCATCATTCAGATAGAGGAATACAGTATTGTAGCAATGTTTACACGCAAATACTTAAGAGAAAAAAGATAGATATTAGTATGACAGAAGAAAATCATTGTTATGAAAATGCCATGGCAGAACGTGTAAACGGTATCTTAAAAGATGAATTTTATCTAGACCAAACCTTTGATAATGTGGCTCATGCTAAGAGAGCTGCAAAAAATGCAATTAATTTATACAACGAAGTAAGATTACACTTATCTTTAGACTGCAAAACACCGAATATGGTATATCAATTATCAGCTTAAAACAAATTTTAACCTGTAGCCATATTTCAGGACAAGACATCATTTACCCAAAAAACATTATAATAAATGAGCTTAATTGATTTTCAGCACTTACAACAACAGATTAAAAACAAACTCTTTGAAATTTCATATAAATTAGAATGTTTTAATCAATCTGGAGATACGGATATAAGTAGATACGCCGAAACTTATTTTAAAGAATTATTTAATATAATCTATAAAAAAGATAATTGGGTATTCACAAAAGCGACAAAAATCAATCAAGACACATACGATTTATTTGATGATAAAAACAAAATCTGCATCCAAATCACATCAAATAAAAGACAAAGTAAAAAAGATAATACTATCCAACAATTTGAAAGCAAGTATTACCCAAATGGTTTCAATACATTGATAATATTATTTACAACAAAATCGAAACCAAAAAAAAATAAAAGTACACAGGACTTTGAATACTATGATTTCAATATCACTGAATTTTGCGGATTAATTGAAGATAAATGTCAGCAAACCGAATTGCTAAAAATTCGGGACATTTTAGTAAATAATACTGGACTTCCGAGAAACACAAATAAGACTGCAAAAAATTCTCAAAATAAAAAAGTATCGCAAAGAGAGTTTTTAAGGAGAAGAAAAATCGAAAAAGAATTAGAAAAGGAGTTACTCGTAGAAAATTTTTGGGAGAAAATTGACGGAGAAGAATTAGCAAAATTACCAATTCATAAGTTTAAAGATTCGCGTTTTATATTACGTTCTATTTCGGACGAGTCCTATCCAAATGTTGATGAAAACTCCGAATGGTCAAGAACATTTATGTATGACTTTTATGAAAAAGGTATACTCATTTGGCTTGATGCACTCTCTGGTACAGAGGCAGCAGTCAATAAAAATATGGAATGGTATGTTCTAGAGTATGGTGAAAAAAACAAAGAATTGGACAAAGGGTTTCAACGAGTTAAAATCAGAATTTTAGGAGAACTCCCTTTCAAGAATATTATTGATTGGAAAGATGGAGATGCCTATTATAATGATTATCATTTATTTTGTAAATATGACGGCATAGACGAATCACCTTTTGACAAGATAGTTTACCGATTTGAAAATACTCTTGGCTATTTCTGGGAAGAATTGGATATTGATAAAAAACTAAAATAATAAAAACGAACGCACAACACCAGTAACCGTTGCACAAGCCCATAATGTATCCTAAAATTATAATTAGAAACCGTCTTTTAAAGGCGTTTTCTGTGTAGGCTTCCCTTAATTAGAACTGTTTAAATTTCTAATATTATTAAATTTATTATATTTAATTGGAATGGATCTAAATGGATTAGAATTAATTTCTGCATAATTTATTGGCGATAATTTTCCAGTCCATCATGAGGTCTAAAATGATTGTAATCATCCATCCAAATTTTTGTTTGCTCTCTAACTTGTTCTAGGCTCTCAAAAATATATTTGTTTAAAACACCTCTTCTGTAGCTTCCATTGAAACGTTCTACAAAAGCATTTTGTGTTGGTTTTCCAGGTTGTATTTGTTTAATAACGGTATTTTAATCGGAAAAGTATAGGTTTATTTATACGCTACTTTTCATACACAAACCATTATTTAATTACTTAAAAAACCATCACAGATTTAATTTTAGACTTTTAAAAATCAAACTTAAAGGTAGCACCTGCTAAAAACTGAATACTCTGTACGGGAAAATTTTGCCAACGCTGGTAGGCATTATTAGCTATATTATTGACCTTTGCAAACACCGAAATTTGGTCGTTAATATGATAACCCACATGAGCATTAGCATCAAAATAACTATCTAAAACAACCGTAAAAGGTGTGGTTACTGTTATACCATCGTTTAAAAAATACTGGTCTTTTCTTTCGCCTACATAAAACAAATTGGCACCTGTAAACCAATGTTCGTCTATTTGGTAATCTAAAAATAAAGAGCCATTAAAATCTGGTAAATTCCAAGCTTCGGTTTCAGTATCAGTATTATAGCTAAAATATTCTGCTTTTATGCCTAATTTAAAGTTTCGGTTTACATCAACATTAATTTCACCTGCCACTCCAAAGGTATCTACATCATCATAAACAACTCCAAAAGAATTTCCGTATGAGTAGGCTTGCGCTGGCATTAAGGTAATATCATTATTCTTAAATAAGGCTTTATTTCTATCGGCAATATAACTACCACTTACATTATAACTTGTATTACTAGATAGTTTGCCTTTTAAACCTATATAAGCATTGTATTGTTGGTCTGTAGGTATTACAAACAACGTTGGTGATACAAACGGATTTTCTGAAGCAAAATCGTAATAAGAGTTCTGGTTAAGTCCGCCTTCAACACCTCCATAAGCAATTAACACATCGTTTACCAATCTGTAAGTTGCTGTTACATTGGGGTAGATAAAAAACTTGCTTTCTTTAGATTCTGAATCTCTTAAATAAGCAGCCGTTACACCAACATTTACGGTTAAATCGTCTTGTTTCATTTCATAAGAAGGTGCTGCACTAACAATAAAATTGCCATAATTAAACTCGTCATCAACCTCATAACTTCTATCAAACGTACCTTTTAAATAATCAAATTTAAAGGTGGTTGAAATCTCTTCTCTATCAATAGGAATATCAATTTTAGCATCAATTAAAAACCTATTTTCACCAGAGCCCTGATTGTCTCCAAAACGTCTAAAAAAGAAGTTTCCGGAGTTAATATAAGTATCTTCAAAATTTATACTACCACCAAAATACGCGTTATTAAAGGTGTGTTCTTCATCAATATTATCGGCAATAGCGGTATCTACAAAAGATTCTGAAACTCCATACCAGTTATACATTTGATGCTGATAACCTGCTTCTACATTCCATGATAAGTCACGTAAGGTTGTAGCATAATTTACATTGATTTTTGAAATGGAATAATTATCATCAAAAGACACATCTTCTATACCACCCTGTGATGAATTATGACTTACGTATCCGCCTATACTTTCGGTTCTGCTTATGGCATGGTTCAAGTAAACTTCTCCCAAAATAGTGGTATAAGTACCCACACCAAGAGTGGCATAATTATCATAAAGTTTTATTGGTTTTCTTTTTTCAATCCCAGCTGCTTTTCCTTTTGCAGGTGTAAATGTTGATGCTACTGGAAACGAAAATATATTATACTTAACTTCCTTTTTGTTTTGGGTAGTTTCATCTTCTATTGTAGGCGTTTCTTTTACCTTAAAGGCATCTGAAATTGATGGCGTATAAGGTTTAACAACATCTATTACACCGGTATTAATAGTGTCTTTATTTCTGTCTTGAGAAAATGAAACAGTTACGTTTAAAATGATAACGACACTTAATATATGTTTTATGTGCTTACGCATATGTTTTGATTTACAATTTTTGATTTACGATTGATGATTTTACTCTGGCTGTATTGATGAATTAGTTTTAGCTTCTTCGGTTTTAATTTTACTTAACTCCTCTTTGGCTTCATTCACCACATCTTCAAACTCTTCAAAGTTTTCTATAACACTTTCTAAAATGTATGTAGCTTGAAAAGCATCATCTAAAGCATAAAAATTCTTTGCCATAATTACTAATCCTTTAGCACTGTAATATTTATACCCAGAGAAATCTTTTGCTAATTTTTGAACCGAATTGTTTGATGCTTGATAGTTACCTTCTTTATTTTTAAAGTAAGCATTGTAATATAAGGCCTCGGCAGCGGTTTCTCCAGTTGCTACTTTTTCAACTTGAGCATAAGCAGATTTTGCTTTGTCTTCATTACCCGTTTTAATAGCAGAACGCGCTATAATAATGTAAGCATCACTCTTAATTTTATTATCAATTTTAGAGCTTGCCAACACTTTTTCGGCGTATGAAACTGCTTTTTCATAATTTTCTAACTGGTAGTTTGCTTTCATTAGGTTTGACTGTGCAAACACTACATTTTGCGGATAATTGGCTTCATTTTCTAACCTTTGTAATATAGGAATGGCTTGTTCCCAATTTTTTTCTTCTAAATAATATTGAGATAAACGCGATAAAGCTTCTTCTGTGTATTCGCTTTGCGAAGTCTCAACTATGTATTTATAATGTGGTGCAGCATTGGCAACCAATCCTTTTTTGTAATACAATTGCCCTAGGTAAAAGTGTGCTTGTAAAAGGTGTAATCCGTTAGGAAATTCATGTATATAGCTATTAAACTGTTTAATAGCTCTGTCTGTATTACCATCTAAATACTGCTTTTCTGCAGCTGTGTATGAGGCATTATCTAACTCAGAATCGGTTACTTCAACATAATCTAAGGTTCGTACCCAATTGGCATAATCATCTACTCTACCTAAATCTATATAAATTAATTTAGCTGTTGAAACTGCTTGAACTGCCTCTGGAGTTCCTGGATAAGTACTTGCCACTTTTTTAAACTTGGTTAAAGCTTGTTCATTTTCATTTGCATTATAATACACAAGTCCCTGACGAAGTAAAGATTTTGGCACAAAAGAACTCATTTTGTACTCTGCATTTAAGCGGTCGTAAATTTGAAGTGCTTTTGAAGTGTTGTTTGCCTTTACATAAGAATTACCCAATTCGTACATGGCATCATCACGAAGTTTAGACGATTGATAGTCTGAAATAAATTGCTCTAATTCTTTAATTTTTTTTGAAGATTGCCCTAAGTACCCAACACTAATTGCTTTTTGAAACGCTGGATAATCTGATTCTATTTCGTTTAACTTAATGGCGTTATTATAAGCTTTTATTGCATTACCGTAATTACTGGTAACAAAATTAACATCGCCTAAACGTAAATAGGCATCGTTTAGTCTTACCTTATCGTCTTTTTTATTAGAAATGAATTTGTTAAAATACTCGCTAGCTTTAGCATAGTTTTTTAATTTGAAATATGTGTAAGCCAAATTATAGTCTAAATTCTCGGTTTCTGGGGCACTTACAATCATTTGTTCAAACTGTTTAAACCCAATAAGCGCATCATCAAAATTGGTTAAATTATAATCTGCCTCTGCTTTCCAAAATGTAGCCCTAGCAGTATAATTATCATCTCTAGGTTCTTTTAAAGAGGCTTCAAATAACTTTTTGGCTTCTAAATATTGATTTTCATTATATAACTCTACACCTCTGTAAAATGCTACTTTTTGGTATGCTACCTTGCTTTCAAAACTCTTTTTCCCTTCTAATAACTTAAGTGCTTCCTTGTAATTTTTAGAAGTTATATAAGAATCTATTAACAAGGTTTCAATTTCTTCTTTATAGCTTGTTTCTGGATATTTTTCTAAATAACCAGCCAAAACTTGTGGAGCCGATTGGTAAGGGTTTCCTATTTCATAACTAATTTTAGCATAATTTAACCAAGCGTCTTCTTGTATTTTTAAATCGAAATCCATTTGAGAGGCATACCTAAAAGCATTCAAAGCTTCTTGTTTTTTACCCAAATGAATATAACTTTCACCCAAATGATAATACGCATTTTGCGCAATAGCGTTGTTACCGCCAATTATTTTATTAAACTCAGAAATGGCTTTTTCATAATCACCTTGCTTGTAATAAGCGTACCCTAATTGGTAAAAATCTGTGTTATTCCATTTTGCAGTGCGTTCTCTTTTTCCTTTTTTACCTTTATAAGCCTTTAAATACGGAATAGCTGCTTCATATTCTTCTAAATTAAAGTAGCTTTCTCCTATTATTTTTGATAGTTCAGAGACTTCTTGTTCATCACTATTTGGTAATCTTTCTTTTGCTAGTTCTATAGCTTTTTCAAAATTGCCTAGTTTAAAATTTAAATCGGCTTGGTAATATGATAGTTTTTCTTTGTAACGTTCTTGGTCACTCACTTGGTCAAAATACTCGTTGGCTTCATCATAATCATCACCTTCATAAGCCATATAACCAATGTAATATTTAGCTTGCGAACCATATTCTTGAGAACTTTCTACCTTAGATAAATATTTTTTAGCATCACTATATTGCTTGGTTGTAAAGGCAGAATACCCATTATTAAAGTAAAATTTTTCTTTTTCGGTTTTACCCAAAGCATCTTCATTTACCTTGTTATACCACTTTCTGGCATAGGCATATTTTGAGTTTTCAAAATAATAATCGGCTACATCTACATAAGCAGTATTGCGTTTTGTACTAGTAGGATATTCTTTTACAAAATCCTCAACAAGTCGGTCTGCATTTTGTTGATTTAATCTAACCGCACAATTTGCAATGTAATAAGCACAGTCTGATTGTAAAATGTCTTCTTTGGCTGTTTTTTTCACACTTGCAAACAAAGATTGTGCTGCTAAATATTGCTGATTGTTGTATAACGAAAGTGCTTTTTGGTAATCTACTTTGTTATTGGTATATACAGCTGATTGTTGAGCTAAAAGGTGAAGACTAAAACCGATAGCTACTAAAAGGGTAATAATACTTTTTTTAGTCATTGACTATTCGTTTTTTTAATTGAAAACCAAAGATAAATTATTATAATGCCTATAACGAAATAATCGTGCCATAATTATAAACCAAGTTATTAAATATTAAAAAAAAGATGTTTTCTGCATAATAATTTTTATTCAGTACAACAAAAAATGTGCTTTTGTGTTTGTTATGTTAAACATTAAATTTTAAACTTGTATCTTCAAACTTTATCTTTATGTCAAATACTATTTTACAATTAAAAGACGCTTCTATTTATCAAGGAGACAGTCTGGTGCTCTCTAACGTTAATGTTGAAATTAACAAAGGTGAGTTTGTATATTTAATTGGTAAAACAGGCACAGGAAAAAGTAGTTTTATGAAAACACTTTATGGTGATTTACCTTTAAAAGAAGGCGATGGCCATATTGTTGAATATAATTTAAAACATTTAAAAGAAAAGGACATTCCGTTTTTAAGACGAAAACTTGGTGTTGTTTTTCAAGACTTTAAATTACTTACAGATAGAACCATAAATGATAATTTATTATTTGTTTTAAAAGCCACTGGTTGGAAAAATAAAGACGAAATGAATGCCAGAGTTGAAGAGGTTTTAGCAAAGGTAGATATGAAAACAAAAGGCTTTAAATTTCCGCATGAGCTTTCTGGTGGCGAACAACAACGTATTGCTATTGCAAGAGCCTTACTTAACAACCCAGAACTAATTTTAGCCGATGAGCCTACTGGTAATTTAGACCCACAAACCAGTGTTGAAGTAATGAAAGTCCTGCAAGATATTAACAAAAATGGCAATACTATTTTAATGGCTACACATGATTATGCTTTACTTTTAAAATACCCAAGTAAAACACTAAAATGTGATGACAACAAAATTTATGAAGTGGTGCAAAGGAAGAATTAGTTTATTAAAGTTTTTATTAAAATATTGGCTATAATATTGGTATTGTACTGACTCAAAACATGACGTCTTTTCTCATTTAAAATAAATTCTTGTTTAAACAACATTTTTACAGCTGTTTGATAATCTTTTTTATTATTAATTACCTCACAAATATCTAGAATATTTGGATCATCAACCATATTGTCATTTATTATACAGTACCTTCCTTTAAACAAGGCGTTAAAAACTTTTAACTTAGTACCTGACTGCTGGAAGGAGTATAAAGTATTAATATGAGCGTTTATAATTAAAGTATCTAATTGTTCTTTTTTTGAAATAAATTGAAATGAAATATTATCATACTTTTTAATTTCTTTAAGAACCTTAAAAGGTTTTCTTGAACTTGCTATAATCAATTTTTCATCTAAATCTTTAAATACATCAATAATAAATAAAGCAGACTTAATATTATCTGAGACAGCTAAGTCTCCATGATATAAAGCATATGCACCATATCCATTTTTACTTAAAACATTAACATTCTCCTGAAAAACAGGAAGGTTAATCACCTTTTTTTTATTGTAATGAGAGGCAAAATATTTATATTCATGGTTAGATATTGTGAATATATAATCTGCTTTACTTAGAATGTTCTCATATTGTTTAAACTTTAAACTCTCTATTAAAAAAGCTATTTTTTTTATTATGTTTTGTTCACTTCTAAACAGACCCCAACTATATTTGTGCTCTATATTATGACACCTAATTGCTATTTTCTGTTTTAATTTTACTTTTTTTAATATGCTAGTAGTTCTAATTGATTCAAATAGTATTGGCGCCTTTATACTCACTAAATTCTCAATTAAATCTTGAGAATATCTAGATGAAACTGAAAATGGTAAAAAAGATAAATGTTTTAAAATTGAATTATCCTTTTTGTAAATAAAAATTTTTTCACAATAAGGTTCTAAACCTAATAAATCACTTCTGTCATGATAATAAAAGTGCAAATAGACTTTTATTCCTAACTCATTTAATGCCTTTATTTTATAAAACACATCAATAACACCACCAAAATCTGGAGGATAAGGATTATTAAATGAAACTATCTGTATTGCTTTGTTATACATTTATGCAAATCTAAAGGTTTAAAATAATAAGCATAAGGAATACCTTTAAAAAATAGTATTTTTGCTAAAAACCTATATGAATGACTCCGTTTTTCTCTGTAGTAATTCCTTTGTATAATAAAGAAAATTTTATTGAAGACACCGTAAATAGTGTTTTAAATCAGTCTTTTAAAGATTTTGAAGTTATTATTGTAAATGATGGATCTACAGATGAGAGTGTTTTAAAAGCAAACAGATTTAAAGATCAAAGAATTTGTGTTTACAATCAAGAAAATGCTGGTGCCTCTGCAGCTAGAAACAAAGGCATTGCATTAGCTAAAGGCTCTTTAATAGCTTTTCTAGATGCTGATGATTTATGGTTACCCAATCATTTAAAAATTCTTAAAAATCTTTATAACGATTTCCCAAATTGTGGTCTTTATTGTAGTAGGTATAAAACTAAAATTTCTAGAAACAAAATTATTAAAAATGATTTAACTAACTGTGTTGAAGATAATTACAAAGGCATTGTTGCAGATTTTTTTAAAGCCAGTTTAAAAAATAGAATAGCCCATACTTCTGCCCTTGCTATTCCAAAACATATTTTATCTAAATATGGGGTGTTTGATGTTAATATTTCTAGCGGACAAGATTTAGATTTATGGATTAGAATTGCTGCGCATTGCAATGTGGCAATATCAAATGAAATCACCTCTATTTATAGATTTGAAATTCTTGAATCGCTTTCTAAAACAAACATTCTATCAAAAAAACTAATTGATTTTAAAAAATTTGAATCACTAGAAAAAACTAATAAAAGTTTAAAAATATTTCTAGATCATTACCGCTTAGAATACGCTATACATTACAGAGTATTTGGTAGTATTTCAAAATCTGAGGAATTACTTAAAGAAATAACATCTGATATTCATTTAAAATCAAAAATCTTATTAAAACTTCCTCCTAAATTATTACAAACATTACTAAAAGTAAAACACTATTTAAGGAAAAAAGGCATTGATTTTACAATTTATCATTAAAACTTCTTAAGTAATTTTTATAATCATTAAAATCTCTAATATAATCCTCTTCTTTAAACACATCTGATGCTATAACCAAACAAACAGCACCTGAAGAAAAGTTTTTTAATTCTCTCCATATTCCTTTATCTATTAACAACCCTTCAAACGGTTTATTTAAAACTACTGTTTCTTGTGCTTTTGCATTGTTTAAAACAACTTCAAAGCTTCCTGATAAAGCAACCAAAAATTCTTTTTGTTCAATATGTGCATGCCCGCCACGTTCTGCCCCAGCAGGAACATCGTATAAATAATAAACACGCTTAAATTCAAATGGTAAAATTTCTTTTTCTATAACAGATAGGTTCCCTCTGTAGTCTTCAATTTTTTGTATTTGTATTTTTTTACCTATCATCATTATTCAGTAATTTTTAATAATTCTAACCAAGTTTTTTTAATTTCATCGTTTGAAAACCTTATAATACTATTTCTTGCTTCTTTTTTACAGTTTTTTAAAAATTCATCGTCTTCTATCATTTTATTCATTACTCTAGTCAAAGATTCAAAATCTTGGTTTTCAACTAAAACCCCATTAACATTTGGAATGATAATTTCATTAGGTCCTGCAACTACATCAAAACTAACTACCGGTGTTGAACAAGCCAACGATTCTAAAAGCACCATTCCAAAACCTTCATATTTACTACATAAAATTAAAAACTCAGCATTAACCATATAAAGAGCAGGTTTTGAAACAACACCAGTAAAAACAACTTTTTTGGTTAAGTTTAATTTTTTAGAAATTCTTTTACAAGTATCTAGCTGTGAACCGTTACCCACTATAACAAGTTTGATATTTTTATTTGGTAATATTGAATTTGCATATGCCTTTATTAGTTTATCAAACTGTTTTACTGGTTCTATACGGCCTACAGCTACTATATATTTATAACCTAATGCAATGTTTTTTTGTTCTGTAAAACTATTTAAGTCTAAAGAATTATAAATACATGTTACATTAGATAATCCATATTTATTTTTTACTAAATCTTTAATTGCTTTAGAACAACAAACAATTTTATAAGCGTCTTTGTATAAAAACTTTGTTATCCTAACAGAATAAGGCAAGTAAGTTTTTAATTGCGAACTATGAATATTATATATAACTTTTTCTTTTGTATAAATATACTTTGTAATAAGTATTTCTGAAACCACATTTACTCTATAACGCTGATCTATTATAAAATCGAATTCTGTACTTTTTAAATATTTTTTAAAACGAATGTACTTAAGATATTTTTGAAAAAAACGCCCTTTTTGTGATGTGCTATTAAAGCTTTTATAGGAAATATTAGAATCAACACCTTCATTATTATCTAAAAACAGTAATTCTACACTAACCCCATCTATACTATTAAGTAAATTATACAAAGTAGTTATTACCTTTGTTAAGCCTCCTACTTCTAAATTATAAGCAACAATTGCTATTTTTAGTTTTTTCTTTTGCAATGCTTATGGTTTGGTTATTTTAGTAACAAATATAAAACATAGTTTTTACTGATGTCATTAACCCCACAAGTATCTGTTATTTGCACTTGCTACAACCACCAAGATTATGTGTTAGAAGCTTTAAATTCAATAATAAATCAAACTTATAATAACATCCAGATTATAATTACTGATGACTGCAGCACTGATAATTCTGTTACAAAAATTAACCAATGGCTAGAAAAACATAGCAACATTCTTTTTTTAAAAAATCAAAGAAACCTTGGTAACACACAAACATTTAATAATGCTATTAAATATGCCACTGGTGAATACATTGTAGATTTTGCTGCAGATGATATACTTTTAAATAATTGTGTTGAAGAACAAGTTAGAGCTTTTAATGAAAGTAAGTATAAAGACCTAGCTATTGTTTATGGAAATATTGATTTAATAGACGAAAACAATAACTATATTTCTATATATTATGATGAAACCGAAACACCTAATAGTGGAGATATTTATGAAATGGTTATAGGTAGAACTACAAAAATATGTTCTGTGGCTGCCATGATAAAAAAAAGTGTTTTTGATGAAGTTGGTGGTTATGATGAAAGTTTAGCTTATGAGGATTTAGATTTATGGGTGCGAATTTCTAGGAATTATAGCTTTCAATACATCCCATTAGTGCTTGCTCAAAAAAGAGAATTATCAAATTCATTAAGTGCTAATTTTTTAAAGAAGGGTAATCTATCTCATAAATTGCATACATCTACTCTAAAAATTCTTGAAAAAATACTTAAACTCAATTCTTCAAAAAGTGAATACCGCATCATGCTTAAAAGAGTGCACTTTGAAATATTTAAATTTATAAAAGCCAGAGAATTTATGCTTCTCTTTAAACTTTTATACATAGGGTTAAAGGCTTTATTAAAAAGTGTATGATTCTATTTAGAGAGCACCTGTTTTAAACGTTTTATTTTTTAAATATAAGGAAATCTTCAATCCTTGCTCGTTCCCCTTCCCAATCTCTAGAAATATCGTTTTTAATTAATTTAGAAGGTATTCCTCCAATTAAAATATTTGTTCCTAAATCTGTATAGTCTTTATTTAATATACTATTAGAAGCTACCGTACAGTAACTATTAGTTTTTGTTTTTGGCATTATAGAAACTCTATTTCCTATATAATTATAATCACCCAATTCAATAGGATTACACATTGGATATAACTCACCTGTTTTGGTGTTTTTCATTTGGTGAAAATTAGTATCAATCAATTGAGATTCAGAACCTATTCTTACCCACTTACCAATAACTACCTTATATGTACATATAAGTTTTGCTAATGTTGCCATAGATGACATATGTCCAATTTCACAATAAGCATTTTCCTTAATGTATATAAAAAAATCGTTTCCAAATTGAATATGACCTTTTAAAACCAATACACCTGATAAATTAATTTCAGAAATCCCTCTTGATCTAGTAGTCATTTCATATGGCTGCCCAAAACCAATCATACCTATTTTTATTGGTGCATCAATAACAATTTCTCCGCTAAGGCTTGTAAATTTAACGCTTCCATAAAAAAACACGGGAAGTTTTTTTGCAATTTTAAAAGGAAACATTTTAAAATTAAAATACACTGTCTTTATCCAATTTACTTTAATAAAAAACTTAACCTTTCTTTTTATTCCAAGCCCAAACATATCGCCTATTTATTTTTTTTAATCTTTAAAAATTTAAGTAATATTTCCTTTAAATTCATCTGTTTATTAAACTCCTTAATGGTAAATATAACTGAAATTGCAACAATTAAAACCATTACTAAAAACCGAATGTATTTATAATCTATAAGCGTTCCTAAAAACCCTAAAAAACACAACGTAGCGCAAAATAAAAATGTTTTATAAAATGCTTTATTTAAAGTTAAGTTATATAAATAATAGGTTAATATTTTTAAAACAGTAAAGTGTATAACATAATGCAATAATAAACCAATTCCTAGACCTTTAAGCCCCCCATAATTATAAGATAACGCACATATTAAAAATAATAAAGTATTAAAAAACAAACTTGTTTTTATAAAGATTTTTGAATCTCCTTTTGCTATAATTACATAACCAATAGAAAAAGAAACAGCTTTAAATAAAGTTCCTAAAACCCCAAATGTTACTAAACCTAAAATAACTAGAAATTCCTTTGTATATAATATTCTAATGACTAAAAAATCAAAAGTTAAAAACAATAGTATTATAGGAGTTATTATTAAAACAGCAATATTAGCTTGCTTATTTACTACTTCTTTAACTTTAATATTATCTTTATTTATTGCAGAAAGCCTAGGAAAGTAATCTGTTGACATAGCATTAAAAACCATGCCTACATAAGAATTTATAATTACTAAGCCCGCACTATAAAACCCTACCTCTTCAACACCACCTTCATTTCTAATGTAAATCTGAATTAACCATAAAGTTAAAGCCCCTACAATAGAAGTAAAACTCATTGTTAAACCTAATGAAAACATAGCTTTACTTTTTTGGTAAACCTCAAAAAAACTGTGCTTAATTGCCTGTGTTTTATTTGTTTTAGAATACATTAAAAACACCAAATATGTTATTACAAAACTGGCTATTATAGCAGGTACAATGCCCTCTACCTTAAAATAATAATAAATAGGCAGGGAAATTATCAACGCTACAGAGCTACCTAATAAATTTGCCTTTGCAAGTTTTTTTAGCTGATGAGTCCCTTGTAATATAGCCTTTTTCCCATTTGTAAGTTGACTGAATATAATAGCTATTCCTAGCCAAATAAAATGAATAGTGTATGTATCATGCCCAAAAGTCCAAATACTTAGTAGCTTTGAAAAACACACTACTAAAATTGCTCCTAAAATTCCCGTAACCCAAATAACTTTATTTAAAACCGATATAAAGTCTGAAACCTCACTTATTCCCTTCTGAGAATTTAACTCTGATAATTCTTTAACAGCACTAGTATCTAAGCCAACTTTAGTTATATCAACTACTAACCTAATAGTGGTGTTAAATAGCCCTAAAATACCCAAACCATTTGCACCTATTAAAACAGCTACTACTTTAGTTTTTATAACAGACAATAAAATATTATAAACCTGTACTCCACCAAATAACGTTGTGGCTTTTAATATTTGTTTATATGAGTTTTTATTCTCGTTCAAAAAACTATTTAAAATTTGAAATAACTTCAACTATTTTTTCAACTTCTTGAGCCTCTAATAGCTGATTTATTGGTAAACTTAAAACTTCTTGATGTATTTGCTCTGTTATAGGATAGTTTTCTTTATTAAACTCTTTATAAGCGTTTTGTTTGTGAGTTGGTATTGGATAATGTATAAATGTTTCAATGCCGTTTTTAAAAAGGTAATCCTTTAAAGCATCTCTGGTTTTAGATCTAACAACAAATAAATGAAACACGTGCTCTTTTAAATTTTTAAAATACGGCAAAACAATATTTTCTGAATTTATGTTGCTTAAATAGTATTTAGCATTTTCTTGTCTTCTTTTATTGTCGTCATCAAGATAGTTTAACTTAACTCTTAAAAAGGCTGCTTGAATTTCATCTAATCTGCAATTATAGCCTTTATAATCATTTTCATAAGACGTTTTGCGTCCATAGTTTCTTAATTTATAAACAACTTTGGCTAATTCAGTATCATTTGTTGTAATGGCTCCTGCTTCTCCTAAGGCTCCTAGATTTTTTGTAGGATAAAAACTAAAAGCTGCTGCGATTGAAACATTTCCAGCTTTTCTACCGTCTGAATTAACTGCCCCATGAGATTGGGCTGCATCTTCTATTAATAATAGATTATGCTTTTTAGAAATTCTTTCTAATTCTTTTACATTATATAAATAGCCATATAAATGAACTCCTAAAATGGCTTTAGTTTTATGTGAAATAACACTTTCTATCTTTGATGTATCTATGTTATAAGTTTGCAAATTAGGCTCCACTAAAATTGGTTTTAACCCTTTATGAGAAACTGCTAAAATTGTAGCTATATAGGTGTTAGCAGGTACTATAACCTCATCTCCTTCAGTTAACTTTCCTAATATTTTATATGCGTCTAAAATTAAATGTAGTGCATCTAAACCAGAACTAACCCCTATGCAATGTTTTGTTCCACAATAAGTTGCAAATTCTTTTTCAAATAAATCTACTTCAGAACCTAAAACATAGTTACCTGAATTTAAGAATTGTTGAAATTTATCTTGAAATTGGGTTTCAAACCGTTTGTTTATCTTATGTAAATCTAAGAACTTAATCATATCATAACTTGTTTTAGTAATTTATGATTTTTGGTCTCAATTTCATAAAAATCTTGTGCAACAGTTCTGGCTCCTAAGCCTTCTTTCCAATATTGTAACCCAGTATTTATTTGTTTCCCATTATTGGTATTTGATGCTCCTAAATCTAAAAAATATTTATTCTTAAACTTTTCTATTATATTAACAAACATAAAGTCTATACTTCCTAATTTATTATTTTCAGAATTACCAGAAATATATTGGGTTCGCACAGTATTTTCAGTTATAAACAACGTAGTTCCTGCTACTATTTTTTCATTGTAATATACATTATACTGTTTTATATTATCTGGAAATTTAATTTTTAATTGATTTATTTCTTCTAAAGAATGAACAGGACTAGCCTTATGTTTTTCTTTTAAATTTGGAACTAAAATAGTGTTCCAAAAAGCCTCTAAACTATCGTCTTCTTTTATTTCTAAACCATATTTAATTCCTCTCTTGTACCCTTCTAATCTATTGTTTGAAATTTTAATTCTCTGTTTTAAGTTTAACACCGAAAGCGCTTCTCTTTTAATTAATTTTGCTTGTACTAAAAACATTAAATATAGTAACTCATCATTTGGTAATTTACTATATATTGAAGGTAATATTTTAAGTTGAAATTTATCTATACCCTCTGTTTTTAAATAATATAATATTTGGGTAAATATCTTTATTACAACGTTAAACTTTAATGCTGAATTAAATACTAAGCCTCCATAACTTAAGCCCTGATGAGATATAACTGTACTACCTACTTTATTTGCAGGTAAAACAGCATTTAACTTGTTTTCTTTAAAAATCAACAATGAAAAATCTTGAAACCTATCTTGATGATATTCCATGAAATTTCTATTAAATAGGAAAGTACTATTTTTCGCGTTTAGAATAAAGTTATTCCATTCATGGAAATATTCTTTTGAATATTGAACAATTCTAAATTCTTGCATGTAAAAATTTTATGCTATGCTTTTTCTTTAACAGAACCAAAAAGCGATTTACCAAAAATAGATAAAATAATGCCGTAGTAAACTAAATAACTTATAAAGTGTGCAATAACTACTCCTTTAACCCCAAAATGGTTAATAAAATAAACACTACTGCAATACAGCGTAATTATTAAAAATGTTTCTGTTAAAATATAATGCCAAAACATTTTTTTTGCAATGAATTGGTACGCAATAACCATTGAAAGTACTTTAACAAAATCTCCTAATAATTGCCATAAAAATAAATCTTCAACAGGTTTAAACTCTTCTGTAAAAACTATCGAAACAATTAATGGTTTAAGTAAAAATATTATTAATAAGCCAAAGGCTAAAATTGGCATTACTGTTTTGTAAAATCCAAAAACTTCTTTTCTAAAATCTTTAGTATTATTTATTTCTGTAAATCTGGGTAGAATATACAATGCCATTAATGATGTAATGAACATTAAATAATATTTAGATATTCTGGTCATTGCTTCCCAAAAACCAGCATCTTTATAGCCAACATTTTCAATAATATAATTTCTAATAGCAATAGCTACAAGCGGGAGTAAAACTGCCGAAAAAAGTGCCATCATAGAATACGGTCTTAGTTTCTTTAAAAAGCTAAAACTAAATTTATTAACACTTATTAAAGGCACTAAACTTCTTCGGTTTATAATACCAACCAAGGTTATTAAGAATATTAAGGATTCTGCTATGGCTACAGATATTAAAGCGCCTTTTAATGCCTCTTGATAAATTAATAATAGAGCTACTGATACGCTTAAAATCTGCCCAATAATATTTATTATAATTAAAATTTTATACTTAGAAAACCCATTCATTATAGAAAAGGTAAACATGTTTAAAGCATAAAAAGGAAGTACTATAGCAAAAACCTTAATGGCTAGTGCGTAGTTGTTGTATTCAGGAAATATAATACTTGTAATTAATTCTGCATTGAAATAACAAATTACAGACACTAATACAGTTGCAATAAAACCAGTATAAAATACCGTAGAAATGGTTTTACTTAACTCTGCAACATCATCTTTAAACTTGGCTATATATTTTACAACACCTTTATAAAACCCTAGTATTGATATAGTTTGAAATGAACTTACAAAGTTTTGGAAATTTCCAATCAATGCCATCCCTTCTGCTCCTATAAAAACAGCAATAGCTTTAGATGTTAACAAACCTGCAATAACTCTTGTTATTACAGATGCTGTTTGTAGAGAAGCTATTTTAACTAGTACAAACTTATTTATATAGTCTATTAATTTTTTCAATTAATACAAATTTCCTATTATAATAATATACACTCAACTTAGTTCTCTCATTTAAAAACTTTGTCTATCTAATTCATTTTGAACAAAATCAAATATACAAAATCAATATACTTTTAAATTATTATAATAGATAAAGTGTACTAGATTACCTTTATTTTGTTTTTTTCACTAGGTAAAATAAGTTAATAATAAGAATTGCTGAATTAGTTATTATTATAGGTTTTGAAATTGGACTAAGCATAAATCCATAAATAACAAAGAACAAACACCCTAATAAATTTACCATTCTAAGCTTAATAACAGATTTCATTAAGAATGATAAAAGCACTGTAGCCATAGCTAAATACCCAACCCACTCAACAATTGAAACCCCTAAAAATTCCATTAGATAGACTTATTTCGTTTACGTTCAACTTCTTTTAAAAATATTTTTCTTAATCGTAAGTGGTTTGGTGTTACCTCTACGTATTCATCTTTTTGAATGTATTCTAAGGCTTCTTCTAATGAAAACTTAACAGCAGGAACAATTTTTGCTTTATCATCGGCTCCAGCAGAACGCACATTACTTAATTTTTTAGTTTTAGTAACATTTACCGTCATATCATCTCCTCTAGAGTTTTCTCCAATAACCTGTCCTTCATAAATATCTTCACCTGGGTCTATAAAAAACTTACCTCTTTCTTGTAACTTGTCTATTGAATAAGGAATTGCTGTTCCGTTTTCCATAGAAACTAAACTACCATTTTGACGTTCTGGAATACCTCCTTTTAGAGGTTGATACTCTTTAAATCTATGCGCCATTATAGCTTCTCCTGCAGTAGCCGTTAATAACTGATTACGCAACCCTATAATTCCACGTGAAGGAATAACAAATTCGCACACCATTCTATCGCCTTTGGCCTCCATACTCAACATTTCTCCTTTTCGCATAGTTACCATTTCTATGGCTTTACCTGATACTTCTTCGGGTAAATCAATGGTCATTTCTTCAACAGGTTCGCACTTTACACCGTCTATTTCTTTAATAATAACCTGTGGCTGACCAATCTGTAATTCATACCCTTCACGACGCATGGTTTCTATTAAAACAGATAAGTGTAATACCCCTCTACCAAATACCATAAACTTATCGGCACTATCAGTTTCTTCAACTCGTAAAGCTAAATTCTTTTCTAGCTCTTTAGTTAAGCGTTCTTTAATATGGCGCGATGTTACATACTTTCCATCTTTTCCAAAGAAAGGAGAATCATTAATTGTGAACAACATACTCATGGTAGGCTCATCTATGGCTATAGTTTTTAAACCTTCAGGGTTTTCCCAATCGGCAACAGTATCACCAATTTCAAATCCTTCAAGACCAACAATAGCACAAATATCTCCAGCTTGCACCGCTTCTACTTTCTTTCTTCCTAAACCTTCAAAAGTGTGTAATTCCTTAATTTTAGATTTTACAATACTGCCATCTCTTTTTACTAAAGAAATGTTTTGACCAACTTTTAACTCGCCTCTGGTTAATCTACCAATAGCAATTCTACCTGTAAATGATGAAAAATCTAATGATGTGATAAGCATTTGTGTTGTGCCTTCTTCAATTTTAGGTGAAGGAATATGCTTTATAACCATTTCTAATAAAGGCTCAATATTATCAGTTGGTTTTTGCCAATCTTCACTCATCCAATTGTTTTTGGCAGAACCATACACGGTTGGAAAATCTAGCTGCCATTCTTCTGCTCCTAATTCAAACATTAAATCGAACACCTTCTCATGAACTTCATCTGGCGTACAATTTTCCTTGTCCACTTTATTAACAACTACACAAGGTTTTAATCCTAAATCAATAGCTTTTTGTAACACAAAACGGGTTTGTGGCATGGGGCCTTCAAAAGCATCAACTAATAATAAAACACCGTCTGCCATATTTAATACACGTTCTACTTCTCCTCCAAAATCGGCGTGACCAGGTGTATCAATTATATTAATTTTTGTATCCTTATAGGTTACTGAAACGTTTTTTGAAGTAATGGTAATACCACGCTCGCGTTCTAAATCGTTATTATCAAGAATTAAATCGCCTGTGTTTTCATTTTCTCGAAACAGTTGACAGTGGTACATAATCTTATCAACCAAAGTAGTTTTACCGTGGTCTACGTGTGCAATAATAGCAATGTTTTTTATTGTATTCATACTGAGCCTCCTTAAATTAAGCGTGCAAAGGTAGCGTTTATTTTCTCATTTAGTTAATTAAATGTTATAATTTAAAATGCTGAATACTTTTCTTAAAGTATTTAAGTTAAGTTTATTATATTTAAACCACCAATTTTACTCTCAATTTCTAAAATTTATTTTTATGACCCTAATTAACAAATACGTAAAGTACGTACCCTATCTGTATTTTATATCTATTACAATTTATTGGTTCACTAAAATTAACAAAACCGAAGGTTTAACAGCTTTCCCCATTTTATTATTTGGCATTCCTTTTTTATGGCAAATTATTAAGCCCAATAATAAATTAAACTTTATACTAGGCATTACATTTGTTTGTATTTCTTCATATTTAATTTTAGTGTATCTATCTGATGTTTTTAGCTTTGTATTTGATAACCATAATACGCTGAGTGCAATAATTTATACTGGCTTATTTGTTTTAGCCAATTTTTTTATGGCTACTTGGATTATAAGAAATAGTTTAAAAACCGCTTTTTAAATTGATTATCTTTGTTGCTTAATTTTTTAAGCAAATGAATCTTTTAGATATCCCAAAGATTAAACATACTAATTCTAACAACTTCTTTTTATTAGCTGGCCCATGTGCTATTGAAGGAGAAGACATGGCTTTAAGAATTGCCGAAAAAGTAGTAACTATTACCAATAAATTACAAATTCCTTATGTTTTTAAAGGTAGCTTTAAAAAAGCAAACCGAAGCAGAATTGATAGTTTTACTGGTATTGGCGATGAAAAAGCTTTAAAAATTCTTAAAAAAGTTTCAAATACTTTTGATGTACCTACGGTAACTGATATTCATGAAGTTAGTGATGCTACTTTAGCTGCTCAATATGTTGATGTTTTACAAATCCCTGCATTTTTAGTGCGTCAAACCGATTTGGTAGTTGCTGCTGCTAAAACTGGTAAAGTAGTGAATTTAAAAAAAGGACAATTTATGAGTCCGGAAGCCATGAAACACGCCGTACAAAAAGTAAAAGACTCTGGTAGTGATAAAGCGTGGATAACTGATAGAGGTACCATGTTTGGTTACCAGGACATGATTGTAGATTTTAGAGGTATTCCTACCATGCGCCAATATGCTCCAACAATTTTAGACGTTACCCATTCTTTACAACAACCAAACCAAAGTGCTGGTGTTACTGGCGGAAGACCAGAAATGATTGAAACTATTGCAAGAGCGGGTATTGTTAATAATGTTGATGGTTTATTTATTGAAACTCATTTTAATCCTGCTAACGCCAAAAGTGATGGTGCTAACATGTTACACTTAGATAATTTGGAAAAACTATTAACTAACTTGGTAGCTATAAGAAAAACTATTATTAATTTGTAGTACTATTTTGGAACATTTTTTGCTGTATTAAAATTGTATTAGGAACAAATTTGAAAGTTTAATACCTTTGCCCTCTGCGTTAAGGATTGAGGTATTTGTTGGAGCTCCTTGAAAAGAGCGACTACCGAAAGCCTGACCCGATAGGGTAACGCCAAAAAAACATTTAAATCTTACTATGTATTAATGGGGTCGACTGGTTTTGACAGCAAGATTAATTAAACGGTAAGCACGTGGTGTAATGATTTTGAAACACCTAAAAGGCTAAATCAAACTTTAAACGGCGAAAATAATTACGCTTTAGCTGCTTAATCTGAATTACAGTAGGATTAGCCTCGGCACACAAGGTGTGCAAGCTAAATGTCTCCAGAAAGCCTTGGTTAATGGCGTTCTTTTTAGAGGCATCGTAAATATTAACCAAGATTAGGTAGAGCTTCGATACCTTTTCGAGATTTAGAAGCTAAGTAATAAGTAGGTAGTTTTTAGCCGGCTTATTATCGAAAATTAAGTAAAAACTAAACGTGTAGAAAGCCCTTTGGTTACTTGTTTGGACGAGAGTTCGATTCTCTCCGACTCCACTTGAGAGGACAATTTTGAAAATCTTTGAAAATTGTCCTCTTTTTTTATTTCCTAAATCATTTACACATAATAATTAGCTATTAATCAAAATTCTAAAGGGTTTTAATAATGCCATCTCACAAAAGCCTCCATAGCAGCGTAATGCGCTAAACCTAATTGGTGGTATATATTGGCTGTTTCACTGTTGCGGTCTTCGGCGCGTTGCCAAAACTCTCTACTATCGGTTCCTTGAAACACAACACCATCCTTTTGCGATTGGTGCTTGAATATGGCCTGACGTTTTTCCAATACTTGGTCTGGACCCATTGGTACTAGCAAATCTTAATACTTCATTATCTGCTACTGGCATACTACCCAAAGTCTGATTTCTTTTTATTTTTTTACAATAAAGCTTCTCGCAAAACACTCACAGGGTGTTTTGATTGTTTGCTGGTTCCATCTTTAATTTGGTGCCTGCAACTGGTACCTGCAGCCACAATAACAACCTCCTCATTGGTGTTTCTTATTTTGGGAAACAAAGTATCTTCGCCTACTTTCATACTCATTTCGTAATGTTCTCTTTCATAACCAAAAGAACCTGCCATACCGCAGCACCCCGAATTAATGATGGTTGCTTTATAATTTTCGGGTATGGTAAGCATCTTGAAGGTTGATTTTATATTGCTCAATGATTTCTGCTGGCAATGCCCATGGATTTTTAAGGTTTTAGAGCGGTTTGTAAAACGTTGGGGAGTTATATGGTTTTTATCAAACTCCCGTTTTATAAACTCTTCTATGGTAAATGTGTGTTTTGCAATGGTATTGGCCGCCTCTTTATTATCTGCCAACCTAGGATATTCGTCCCTAAACGTTAAAATAGCTGATGGTTCTATACCTACCAACGGGCTTTCTTCTGAAATTTTGCCTTTAAAAAAGCCTATGTTAAAATCTGCTACTTTTTTAGCTTTATCCAGGATTCCCTTTGACATAAAGCCCCTTCCACTTTCTTCGTGCTGCGTTACATTGACCTTATACCCTAAATCTGTTAAAAGTTCTATACAATCAATACCTATATTCACATCGTAGTAATTGGTAAACTCATCTACAAACAGAAACATTTCCCCTTGAGATTTAGGTTTAGAAGACAACCTGTTTTTATTTTTTTCGTACCAATTAAAAAATGTTTTATTAGCTAATCTAGGGATGCTTCTTTCTGTGGCTACTCCCAGGATCTTTTTAGCCATTTTAGTACTTAACGCCCAATTAGAAAGAGAAGGCATCATACTTCCCAACTTGTTTAGCTTAACGTTATTGGCAAAAATTCTTGTTCTAAAAGGAATACCGTTTTCTTTGTAATATTGGTACAAGAATTCTGCTTTTAGGGTTGCAACATCGACATTACTAGGACATTCACTAGCACAAGCTTTACAACTTAAACACAAATCGAAAACATCATATAATTCTTTATGATTGAATTTATTTTTCTTTTCTGAATTTGTCAAGAACTCCCTTAAAGCATTAGCTCTTGCCCTTGTTGTGTCTTTTTCGTTTAGCGTTGCCCTATAGCTAGGGCACATAGTACCTCCGGCACTGGGAAGCTTTCTGCAATCACCAGAACCGTTACATTTTTCGGTAGCCCTAAGAATTCCCAAACTATCTGAAAAATCCTGGAACGTTTCAATGGCAGGTTCTTTTCTATCCACTTCATACCTAAGACTTTTATCCATAGGGAAGGCATTTACAATTTTCCATTGGTTAAAAATATTGTTGGGATCGAATGTTTTTTTAATTCGTTTGATAAGCGCATAGTTTTTTTCGCCGATCATTAACGGAATAAACTCGGCCCTAACAATACCATCTCCGTGCTCTCCACTAAAGGAGCCTCCGTATTTTTTTACAAGTTCTGCTGTTTTAGTGGTAATTTCCCTAAACAACGCAACATCTTGTTGTTTTTTTAAATTTAGGATTGGCCTTAGGTGCAGTTCGCCCGCCCCGGCATGAGCATAGTACACTGCTTCTTGGCCAAAATCTTCCATCATTTTGGAAAATTCGGCAATATAATCTGGTAAATCCTTTACATCGACCGCTGTATCTTCAATACAGGCAACCGCTTTCTTATCGCCCACTATGTTTCCCAACAAGCCTAGACCAGCTCTTCTTAGTTCGGCTGCTTGGTTTATTTGATTTCCTATTAGCTTAGGATAAGCATAGCCCAGTTTATTAGTTTCTAAATCTAAGATCAACCGGTTGGCCAATACTTCGGCTTCTTCTTCGCTATCTGAACAAATTTCAAGCATTAATATAGCCTTGGGGTCGCCTTCGACAAAAAACCTGTTTTTTAGTTGTTCCCTATTGTTTTTGGTACAATCTAAAATAGTTTTGTCCATTAACTCACAGGTGTACAAATTATGTTGCATGGCCACAACCACCGCTTTCATACTTTCTTCTATGCTATTAAAATGGGCTGCCACCAGGATATTTTTTTGTGGGGGCAACTCATCCAATTGCAAGGTAATTTCGGTTGTAAAAGCCAGTGTACCTTCACTACCTGTTAAAAGCTTTGCTAAATTTATAGTTCTTCTAGAACCTCCAAATTCTTTAAACTTCAATAACTCATCAATAGGATAGCCATTGTTCCTGCGGTGTATATTCTTTTTTGGAAATTCCTTTTTTATTTCCTGCTGGGTGTCTTTGTCCGACAGTTCTTTAAAGACCGTGCTGTAAATTTTATTTTCCAAAAACCCTCCTTTTCTTTTTTTATGGAAATCGTCTGCAGACAATTCTTTAAAAACAGCTTCCGAACCATCACTTAAAATCGTTTTCAGCTCTATAACCTTATCTCGGGTAACCCCGTATTTAATCGATGTTGTTCCCGAAGAATTGTTACCTACCATACCTCCTATTGTACACCTGTTACTTGTAGAGGTGTTGGGTGCAAAAAAAAGGCCATAAGGTTTTAAATAATTATTTAATTCGTCCCGGATTACCCCCGGTTGAACCGTAACCGTTTTATGTTTTTCATTAAAATTTAAAATGCTTCTAAAGTGTTTTGAAATATCGACCACCAAGCCATCACCTACACATTGTCCTGCCAAAGAAGTACCTGCTGCTCTAGGAATAAGGGTCATATTATTCTTTGAAGCAAAGTGAATTATTTTTTTTAAATCTTGACTGTGTTTAGGATAGGCTACCCCCAAAGGTATTTTTCTATAAACAGAAGCATCGGTTGCATAAATGCTTTTGTGCAAATGGTCTTGAAAAACTTCCCCCTCTAAAACATGGACCAGTTCGCTCAAAGACTGTTTTATAGTGCTTTTCATTGATTACAACGGTTAATTTCTTTAATTTGATTTTAAAATTTTGAATGATTCTTTTTGCCCTTGCGCATTTTCTACTTTAAAAAAATATATACCTTTTTCTAGGTAATTTACATTAATATTTTGACTACTAGAATGTATTTCTTTTATTAATTTTCCTGTAATACCATACAGTTAGGTTAGAATCATTTAAACTTGAAATTGTCACTACATTTTGGCTGGATTTGTAAATATTTTAGCAAGGTTGTTACCAACCTCATCTACCCCTGCTGTTATCCCAAATTTTGTGTTTATCAACTCCCATAATTCGGGACGGTCTCCATCATAATTTAACCCCCACATACCTACTCCGCCCGAGTTGTTTTCTATAGCCAAATCAAACTTTTTCGATATACTCAACTCATTATCGGCCCAAACCTGATTCCAGTTAGTGCCGTCGTTCCATACATACCAAGGCGACTGAAAATCTAAATTCCAAATAAAGCCCCATGAATATCTGCTTCTGTAGCCGTATCTCTGTATCGGGTAGAGCCTTCTGAAGAAATTGTTGCCGATTATGAAAAGAATAATATCTAAAACACAATTCTATTTAAATCTTTTACTCTACACATTTTAATTTATCTAAAAAAAATTCTTTATAATCTATATTTGATATTTCACTTGAGCCCTCCGTACCTTTTAAAAGAACAGATTTAATAGGAGCACTTTTTAAAACTGTCATTTGCTCTTTAGACAAACTTCCTTTAAACTCAAAATCACTACAATTTGTACCATAAGTATGGTAAAAAGTAACAACCTTATTGTTTGTTAATTGTACTTTAACATAAGATTTTTTACTTGAATAACCACTAACACACCCTAAATTTAAACTAGAGTTAAAGAAAACATCTACCTTTCCTCCTTTTTTATAAAGCTCTACTGATAAGTTTTTACTTAGGTTATACTTTTTAGTTAAAATGATTTTTTCTTGAGATATATAATCAAACTCATTCATTGCATAATGACAAGTTCTTCTAAATTTTTGTCTTTCTAAAGCCTTAATATCAATCTTCTTTTTCTCTTTGGGTTGCTTTTTTTCTAACGCAATACGCTTTTGTTCTGCTTCTTTAGCTTTGGCAATGGAATCTAAACGACGTTGTTCGCGTAAAGCAGCTGCTCGTTTGCGAGCTTCTTCTAACCTTTGTTTTTCTAATCTGGCTGATTCTTCGGCTTTAGCTATAGAATCTAAACGACGTTGTTCGCGTAAAGCAGCTGCTCGTTTGCGAGCTTCTTCTAACCTTTGTTTTTCTAATCTGGCTGATTCTTCGGCTTTAGCTATGGAATCTAAACGACGTTGCTCACGTATAGCGGCTGCTCGTTTGCGAGCTTCTGCCTCTAACCTTTGCTTTTCTAATCTAGCTGCTTCTTCGGCTTTGGCAATAGAATCTAAACGACGTTGTTCACGTAAAGCGGCTGCTCGTTTGCGTGCTTCTGCCTCTAACCTTTGTTTTTCTAATCTGGCTGATTCTTCGGCTTTAGCTATGGAATCTAAACGACGTTGCTCACGTATAGCGGCTGCTCGTTTGCGAGCTTCTGCCTCTAACCTTTGCTTTTCTAATCTGGCTGATTCTTCGGCTTTGGCAATAGAATCTAAACGACGTTGCTCACGTATAGCGGCTGCTCGTTTGCGAGCTTCTGCTTCTAACCTTTGTTTTTCTAATCTGGCTGATTCTTCGGCTTTAGCTATAGAATCTAAACGACGTTGTTCACGTAAAGCGGCTGCTCGTTTGCGAGCTTCTGCCTCTAACCTTTGCTTTTCTAATCTGGCTGATTCTTCGGCTTTAGCTATGGAATCTAAACGACGTTGCTCACGTATAGCGGCTGCTCGTTTGCGTGCTTCTGCCTCTAACCTTTGTTTTTCTAATCTGGCTGATTCTTCGGCTTTGGCTATGGAATCTAAACGACGTTGTTCTGCCTTTTCTTTTTCAATCTTTTCTTTATTTACAATCTCATAAATTCTTTTCCTCCTTGCTTCCTCCTCTTTTTTTCTTCGCTCTCTTTCTTTTTCTTGAAAATCAAAATATAGGTCTTCAATTTCTTCATTTACAACAAGGTCTTCAATGGTTACAAGACCAATATCATCTTTAAATTGTACCTTATAATTATCGTTTCCAAGGTAATCTAAAACAATACATTTCTGACCTTCTTTAAAACTTGTTAGAGGCTGAATGAGTTCATTTATACTTTTATTGATGTTTTTGTATATAGTTCCATCTTGAGAAAAGCGTGTAGAAATACTTACCTCTTGCGCAAATAGATTTGAGCAAAAAACAAATACAATTATAAAAAAAGAAAGATTTTTAACCATAATACAAAACCCATTTGATAAATCTCAAACGTATTTTAGTTAGTTTATGTAATAGAATTTTGGGGCAATAAAATTATAAAATATACTAAAGAATAGGAGTTTTAAATCATTATATTTTTATACAAAAAACCCATATAATACTATATGGGCAATATTCTTTAAGCAAGAAATTAGTTGGTTAACTAACTTTTTGTTTTAGCTTCATTTTTTCTAGAAGCCTTAGTTCTCTTTGAATTTCTTCTTTTCGCTCATTAAACTTTCGAAGTTTTTCTTCTCTAATTTTTTGGTTTTCAGCGCGCTGTTTTCTTCTAATTTCTTCTAACTCCAACTCTTTTTTCTGAGCTTTCTTTTGCTTAATTTTTTCCATTGCAACAGAAAAATAAGCAAAGCCATACATACTTAAAAACAGTAAGGCTATTATCCCCAAAATAATATAACCGTTATCCATAACTTTTTTTGTGCTATTAATTCAACAAAATTTAAACCTACTTTAATCTTAAAATTTTAAGAAAAAGCTAAACTTTATATAAAGATAAATAAAGAGGTAAGTACTTTAAAATTAAAAAGATGAAGTACTTAAAAAAAAGATGAAAGTTAAAACCTAGATGAGTTACAAGACATCTACTTAATAATATTATCACTTAAAGATGTCTAATCCTTTTTGTTTCCAATTAAGTATTCCTCCTTCAAGGTTATATATTTTTTCAAATCCAGCTTCCTGAAATATTTTAATACTTTTTTCACTTCTCTTACCAGATCTACAATAAATGTATACTGGTTTTTGTTTGTTTAAAGCCTCTATATTAGTGCTAAAATTTGATGATTTATAATCAATATTTTGTGCCGTTTTTATAAAACCAGCCTGATATTCTTTAGGGGTTCTAACATCAATTAATTGAATACTATCTGTTTGAAGTGCTGTATACAAATCATTGGGAGAAATATTAATGGCGCTATTTTTTGTCCCACCTTTACAATTAAAGAAAGACATAAAAAAAATAACGCCACTGAGTATGATGTATTTTTTCATTCTTATTCTTTATCAACTACTTCTCCTGCCCATTCTAACATACCACCTTCAAGGTTATAGGCATTCTCAAAACCTAGTTCTTCCATAATAGCACAAGCTTGTCCGCTTCTATTACCCGACCTACAATACACATAGTAGTTTTTACTTTTATCTAATTGGTCAACTTTATCTACAAACTCATCACCTAAATAAAAATCTATATGTATGGCATTAGGAATAATTCCTTCAGCTACTTCGGCATTTGTTCTTACATCTAATACAACAGCATTATCATCATTTGCTAATTGTTCTGCCCATTCTTCTTGTGTTAAATCTTCCATTTATTATTTTTTATTATTGATTTGGCAAAATTAGTACTTCTAATCATTATAGACGAAAAAAATCTGAAGCATTGTACCTCAGATTTCATATTTATTGAATTGAATTTTATTTTAAACCTTTATTGAACAACCAATAGCTCTGGTTTCTTTTAGAGGAACTTCTTCTCCTTTAATTAATGCATCTACAGCATCTTCAACATATTTAGTTTTAACTGCTGATGCATCTTTGTAATTATCATCAATAGCTCCAATATACTCAACAACTAAACCACTTTCTTTTTTATCTAAAACAAAAATATGTGGTGTTTTAGTAGCTCCAAATTTTGGAAAAACCTCTTGTTTAGCATCTATTAAATAAGGAAATGTAAAACCTTTACTTGCTGCTCGCTTTTTCATGGCTTCTAAATTATCACCTGGTTTAATAGAAGTGTTATTTGGCATAATTGCAATAACCGGGTATCCTTTTGGCGCATATTTTTTATCTAATTCAATAATACGGTCCTCGTACATAACTGCATATGGGCAGGTATTACAAGTAAAAGTAATAATGAAGCCCTTAGCGTCTTTGTAATCTGAAAGTGATACCATTTTTCCATCAATGTTTTTTAATGAAAAATCTTCGGCTATATCTCCAATTTTATAGCCATCACCTACATTGTTATTAGGTACTGTAAAAGCTACTGCTACTAAAGCTACAAAGGCTACAGTGAAAAATTTAAGTGTTTTGTTCATCTTTTTTTAGTTTAAAAATTTTTTAAGTTCATTTTCTAATTCATTGTATGTAAACGATTTTTCAAAGAAACTTCGCTTATCATTTTTGTAAATAATAGTTGCTGGTATAGATCCAGACCAATCTTTATTTACTTTTGGTATCCAGCTGTTAGAATCTACATCATCTAAAACAACTACTTTGGCTTGTAACTTATTCTTTTTTATAAATGGTTTTAACTTAGTTTCAAATTGATGTGGAAAATCTAAACTAACCAATATAACTTCTACATTGTCATCTTTATAATTTGCATACAAGTCTTCAAAATAAGGCAACTCTTTTACACATGGCGCACACCAAGTAGCCCAAAAGTTTATTACATAAACTGTATCATCTGTTTTATTTAATAACGGTTGCAGACCATTAAAATCATAAATTTCTAAATCGTCTCCTCCTTTATTTACAACTTCTTTTTCTGTAGTTTCCTTTACAGTTAAACTAGTTTTACTGTCTTTATTGTTATTGTTACAGCTTGCCATTATTAAAATAGCAACAAATAATAGTTTTGTTTTCATAAACGTAAAAATAAAGATTGGCTCTTTAAATTATATGCAGTTTAACAAACTTTTAAATAAAAAAAAGTTTATTCTTTTGTAAAATACTTTTTTCATTTCTATATTTGACTCACAGAAAAAAAATAAATGAATACACAATTAAATAATACTTGGTGGTGGTGCTTCAGAAACTCAACGTTCGTGAAGTAGAAACCTAGTATATTTAATATTAAAATATCAATAAGGCTTGTCATTCACGACAGGCTTTTTTTATATGATATCAATTTCAAATAAATGAAAACATTTAATTTAACAACACATCATAAACGTATATTAACAGACACTATAACACCTGTTACCGTTTATTATAAAATTAGAGACAAATACCCCAACAGTATTTTGTTAGAAAGTGGCGATTACCACAGAAACCACAAAAACTTCTCATACATTTGTTTTAACCCTATTGCATCTATAAAGGTTGAAAACGAAGTTGTTATAGAAACATTCCCTGATGGAACTTCAAAAAACTTACCTATTACAAATGAGGTGAATGTTGTTGATGAAATTTACAATTTCACAAAACGGTTTAATGTGGCTTCAAAAGAAGATTTTAAATTCATTAACAACGGCATTTTTGGATACACAGCTTATGATGCGGTAAGATATTTTGAAGATATAGAAATTAGCAAAAAAGAAAACTCTGTTTCTATACCAGATGTTTATTATGCAGTGTACCAAAATATTATAGCCATTAATCATTTTAAAAACGAAGCCTATATTTTTGCACATTGTCCAGATGGTGTTGAAAACAATATTGATGCTATAGACAAACTTATCAACGTTCAAAATTTTGCATCATTCAACTTTAATCCAAAAGGCGATATAGTATCTAATTTAACCGACGATGAATTTTTGCAACATGTAGAATATGCAAAAAAACATTGTCACAGAGGTGATGTATTTCAATTAGTATTATCTAGAAGTTTTTCACAAGAATTTACAGGCGATGATTTTAATGTATACAGAGCTTTAAGAAGCATAAACCCTTCACCCTATTTATTTTATTTTGATTATGGTGATTTTAAAATATTTGGTAGCTCACCAGAAGCCCAATTAATTGTAACCGATGGGTTAGCAGAAATTCACCCCATAGCAGGAACTTTTAAAAGAACTGGCGATGACGAACAAGACGAAATTCTTGCCGAAAAATTAAAAACAGACGACAAAGAAAATGCAGAACACGTTATGCTAGTAGATTTAGCTAGAAACGATTTAAGCCGCCACGGAAGCAATGTAAAAGTTGAAACTTACAGAGAAGTTCAATTCTTTTCACACGTCATTCATTTGGTAAGCAAAGTTACAGGGCATAAACATAACACCACTTCTACCATGCAAGTAGTTGCAGATACATTTCCTGCAGGAACCTTAAGCGGCGCGCCAAAACACATGGCTATGCAACTTATTGAAAAATATGAAAAAACAAGTAGAGGGTTTTATGGAGGCGCCATAGGATTTATGGATTTTGATGGTAATTTTAACCATGCCATCATGATTAGAACATTTTTAAGTAAAGATTATAAATTAAACTGGCAAGCAGGCGCAGGCATAGTTTCAAAATCAAATCCAGAGAGCGAAAAACAAGAAGTGTTCAATAAATTAGGCGCGTTAAACAAAGCTATTCACTTAGCTAAAGATATATAGTATTATTTGGGCGTTCCCCAAAGGGGCGGGCTTTCACGAGTCGCTCTCTACAAGGAGCTCCAACAATCGTTCAATCCCTAACGCAAGTTAGAAGTTAGAAAGTTTAAAATGAAAAAAGTATTAGTAATAGATAACTACGATAGTTTTACCTATAACCTAGTTCATTATTTAGAAGACTTAAACTGCAATGTTACAGTTTATAGAAATGATAAATTAGAATTAGAAGACGTAAAACCTTTTGATAAAATTTTACTATCACCAGGTCCAGGAATACCAGATGAAGCTGGTTTATTAAAAGCCATCATTAAAGAGTATGCTTCAACAAAAAGTATTTTAGGCGTATGCTTAGGCCAACAAGCCATAGGTGAAGTTTTTGGAGGAACTATTGTAAACTTAAATGAAGTTTATCACGGTGTAGCCACTAAAGTTGAAATTTGCGTGAATGATGAACCCATATTTAAAGGTTTAAATAAAGAAATTGAAGTTGGAAGATACCACTCCTGGGTAGTTAACGCTAATTTACCTGAAGCTTTAGAAGCAACATCTTATGATGCTAACGGACAAGTCATGTCTTTAAGACATAGAGAATATGATGTAAAAGGTGTACAATATCATCCAGAATCTGTTTTAACTCCTCAAGGAAAACAAATACTAGAAAATTGGGTAAACAACTAGCAATGTACTCATTACATTTAGCTATTAGCAAACAGCCAAAAGCCACTAAAAATGAAAGATATTTTAAATAGATTAATAAATCATGAAACCATCTCATCAGAAGAGGCCAAACAAGTTATAGTTAACATATCTAAAGATATGTACAACCCAAGCCAAATAGCCTGTTTCTTATCGGTTTACATGATGCGCAGCATAACCATAGAAGAATTACAAGGTTTTAGAGATGCACTTTTAGAACTATGTATTCCTATAGATTTAAAAGATTTTAATACCATTGATATTGTTGGAACAGGCGGTGATGGTAAAAATACCTTTAACATTTCTACACTATCTTCTTTTATTACTGCAGGAGCAGGAGTTCACGTTACTAAACATGGTAATTATGGTGTTTCATCAACATCAGGATCATCAAATGTTATGGAGTCTTTAGGTGTAAAATTCTCTAACAATGAAGATTTTCTAAAACGTTGTTTAGATAAAGCTGGTATCTGTATTTTACATGCACCCTTATTTCATCCTGCAATGAAAAATGTGGCTCCAATTAGAAAACAATTGGGTGTGAAAACATTTTTTAATATGTTAGGACCAATGGTAAATCCGTCATTCCCCAAAAATCAAATACTTGGGGTTTTCAACCTAGAAATATTACGCCTTTACAGTTTCTTATATCAAAATACAGACAAAAATTATAACATAATTTATGCACTAGACGGATACGATGAAATTTCGTTAACAGGCAAAGCAAAAATTGTTTCAAATTATTCTGAAAAATTATTTTCACCAGAAGATTTAGGGCTACCTGCTGTAAATCAAGAAGACATCTTTGGGGGCAATACCGTAGAAGATGCAGCTAAAATATTTGTAGATATCATTAGTGGCAACGGAACCCAAGCGCAAAACAATGTAGTTTGTGCAAACGCAGGTTTAGCTATTGCAACTACCAAACACTTAACACATAAGGAAGGTTTTGAACTAGCCAAAGAATCGTTATTTTCAGGAAAAGCAAAACAAAGTTTAGACGCTTTAATTGAATTAGGAAAATGAACATTTTAGATAAAATTGTAATAGATAAACGTAAAGAAGTTAGTCTAAGAAAAACATTAATTCCAACTTCTCAACTAGAACAGTCGGTTTTATTCTCAAGAGCAACCGTTTCTTTGGCAAACAATTTACGCGCTAGTAAATCTGGTATTATTGCAGAACATAAGCGTCGTTCACCTTCAAAATCTGTTATTAACAACAATTTAAATGTACAAGATGTAGCTTCAGGATATGAGAATGCTGGCGTTTGTGGCATGTCTGTTTTAACAGATGGAAAATATTTTGGCGGTTCTTTAGATGATTTATTAACTGCTAGAGCAAGTTGTAATTTACCGCTTTTAAGAAAAGAATTCATAATAGACGAATACCAAATACTTGAAGCCAAAGCCTATGGTGCCGATGTTATTTTACTCATTGCCGCTATTTTAACTAAAAAGGAAATTAAACAATTTTCAGAGTTTGCAAAAAGTCTAAATCTTAATGTACTTTTAGAAGTTCATAACGAAGAAGAGTTACATAAATCCATTATGCCAAGTCTAGACATGCTAGGCGTTAACAATAGAAATTTAAAAACGTTTAACGTTAGTTTAGAGACCAGCAAATCATTAAGTAGTTTAATACCTAATGATTTTGTAAAAGTTTCAGAAAGTGGTATTAGTAATATTGAAGCCATAAAAGAACTTCAACCCTATGGTTACCAAGGATTTTTAATTGGTGAGAATTTTATGAAAACTGAGAATCCTGGAGCCAGCGCAACACAATTTATAAAAGCATTAGAAGGATGAAATTAAAAATATGCGGAATGAAATATCAAGATAATATAGAACAAGTTGCTGCATTGCAACCTGATTATCTTGGATTTATTTTTTATGAAGAAACACCTAGGCACTTCAATACCAAAATACCAGAGATTCCAAAAAGTATAAAAAAAGTAGGTGTTTTTGTAGATGAAGATGTTACTAAAGTAATTGAAAAAGTTAATGAGTTTAAATTAGATGCCGTACAATTACACGGTGAAGAAACATCTTATTATTGCAGTATATTGCGCTCTACAACCATGTTATCTAAACCTATTGAAATTATAAAAGTATTCTCAATAAAAGATGAATTCAATTTTGAAGTTTTAGAACCCTATGAAAATGTATGCGATTACTTTTTATTTGATACAAAAGGAAAACTTCCAGGTGGAAATGGTTACAAATTTAATTGGAATGTTTTAAAAGACTACCCTTCTACCAAACCATTTTTTTTAAGTGGTGGCATTGGTTTAAATAATGTAACCGATATTAAAAAATTTAAAGAAAGTGAAGTTTCTAAATATTGTTACGCCATTGATGTAAACAGTAAATTTGAATTAGAACCTGGGCTAAAAAGCACTTCAAACTTAAGAGAATTCATTAATAAACTTAATGATAATAAAACAATGAATTATAATGTAGACGACAAAGGTTATTATGGCAATTTTGGTGGCGCATTTATACCAGAAATGTTATATCCTAATGTAGAAGAGTTACGTCAAAATTATTTGAAGGTTATGGCAGAACCAGACTTTCAAAAGGAGTTTAACCAACTGTTAAAAGACTATGTTGGGCGTCCATCGCCTTTATATTTTGCCAAACGCCTATCTAAAAAATACAACACAAAAATCTACTTAAAAAGAGAAGATTTAAATCATACCGGAGCGCATAAAATAAACAATACCATTGGCCAGATTTTAATGGCAAAACGCCTTGGGAAAACTAGAATTATTGCCGAAACTGGAGCAGGACAACATGGTGTTGCCACTGCAACGGTTTGTGCTTTAATGGGATTAGAGTGTATTGTGTATATGGGTGAAATTGATATTGCAAGACAAGCACCAAACGTGGCCAGAATAAAAATGTTAGGAGCTAAAGTTGTTCCTGCATTATCAGGAAGCCGTACATTAAAAGATGCCACTAATGAAGCTATTAGAGATTGGATTAACAACCCAGTAAACACACATTATATTATTGGTTCTGCTATTGGTCCGCACCCATACCCAGATATGGTAACACGGTTTCAATCTGTAATTTCTGAAGAAATAAAATGGCAACTTAAAGAGCATGAAGGTAGAGAAAACCCAGATTACGTAGCTGCTTGTATTGGTGGCGGTAGTAACGCAGCTGGAACATATTACCATTATCTTCATGAAGAAGATGTAAAAATTATTGCTGTAGAAGCTGCCGGATTAGGTGTAGATTCTGGTGAAAGTGCTGCAACATCGGTTCTTGGTAAAGAAGGTATTATACACGGTTGTAAAACCTTGTTGATGCAAACTGCAGACGGACAAATAACGGAGCCTTACTCTATTTCGGCTGGTTTAGATTATCCTGGTGTTGGCCCCATGCATGCGCATTTAGCAAAAACTGGTAGAGCAGAATTTTTATCAATTACTGATGATGAGGCTATGAAAGCAGGTCTAGAGTTATGTGAATTAGAAGGTATTATTCCGGCAATTGAAAGCTCTCATGCCCTTGCCATTTTTAAGCAAAAACAGTTTAAACCAGATGACGTTGTGGTAATGAGTTTATCGGGTAGAGGTGATAAAGATTTACAGAATTATATTGATTATTTTAAAATATAAATTGATAACCTTACTAATGCGTTAGGGATTGAACGGTATGTTTGAGCTCCCGACGAAGGAGGAGCGAGTAGTGAAAGCCCGACCCCTTGTGGGTAACGCCAAAAATTATAATAATGAACAGAATAAATAAAAAATTAAAAGAGGACAAAAAAATTCTTTCTATATACTTTACTGCTGGTTATCCTAATTTAGATGACACGGTAAATATTATTCAAGATTTAGAAAAAAGTGGTGTAGATTTAATTGAAATTGGTTTACCTTTTAGTGACCCTCTTGCCGATGGCCCAACTATACAAGCAAGTTCTACCCAAGCACTTAAAAACGGGATGACTACCGAGGTGCTTTTTAACCAATTAAAAGATATACGACAATCTGTAAATATTCCATTAATTATAATGGGGTACTTTAACCCAATGTTACAATACGGTGTGGAAGCTTTTTGTGAAAAATGTGCAGAAATTGGAATTGATGGGTTGATTATTCCTGATTTACCTGTTGATGTATATCATGAAGAATACCAAGCTACGTTTGAAAAATATGGTTTAATAAATGTGTTTTTAATTACACCTCAAACCAGCGATGAGCGCATTAGGTTTATAGATTCTGTTTCAAACGGTTTTATTTACATGGTAAGTAGTGCTAGTACTACTGGTGCTAAGTCTGGTTTTGGTGATGAACAAACAAAATACTTTGAACGTATTAACAATTTAAACCTTAAAAACCCTCAAATTGTTGGTTTTGGTATTAGTAACAACGATACTTTTACTGCTGCAACTAAGTACGCTAAAGGTGCTATTATTGGTAGTGCGTTTGTAAAATATATTGCTAATGAGGGTACAAAACATATTGATAAATTTGTTGATACTATACTAAATTAATGCCTTTAAACATTGTTTTAATAGAGCCTGAAATACCTAACAACACTGGTAATATTGGACGATTAGCTTTAGCATCGGGCTCTAAATTACACTTAGTAAAACCTTTTGGTTTTGAGATTAATGATTCTAGATTAAAACGTGCAGGATTAGATTATTGGCAGCACCTTAACGTTATTTATTATGATAATGTAGAAGATTTTTTCAAAAAAAATAGTAACAAAAAAATGGCTTTTCTTTCTAGCCATGGCAGTAAAACTTATGGAGATATTCCTTTTGAAGATGATATATTTTTAATTTTTGGAAAAGAATCGGTTGGTTTATCAAAATCAATTATTGAAAAACATCAAGACCAACTTTATAAAATTCCTATTTACAACAAACACGTTAGAAGTTTAAATCTTTCAAATGCTGTAAGTATTGTGGTTTATGATGGCCTTAAGCAATTAGATAAGTAATATATCTTCTAAAGCAGGTTTTAAATGATGGTATTTAAAATAAAACCCTTGTTTTTCAATTTTATTTGAACTAACACGTTGGCTATCAAACAAAAGAACATGCATTTCTCCCATCATTATTTTCATCAAAAACTTTGGAATATTTGGTAAAATTAAAGGTCTTTTTACAACCTTAGCAATGGTTTTGGTTAACTCTTTATTAGTAACTGGATTGGGAGCAACACCATTATACACACCAATTAAACCGTTTTTTAAAACATATAAAAACATATCTGCTAAATCTTGAATATGAATCCATGATTGCCATTGTTTACCATTACCAAAAGCAGCACCAACACCATATTTAATAGGTTTAAGCATTTGCGGTAATGCACCTCCATTTTTAGCTAATACCAAACCAATTCTTATTTTAGAAACAGCTATATTAACGGTTTTAAATGCTTCAACAGAATGCTCCCAAGCTTTTACCACATCTCCTAAAAATGACTTGTTTAATTCTTTAAAACTTTCGTCATAATAATTAACCAATGAATCTGGATAAATACTAATACCACTTGCTGATACTATTTGCTTAATGCTATGAGACTCTCCTTTTAAAGCATTAACAAGCAACTGCGCTCCCTTTACTCTACTGGATATAATTTTCTCTTTATATTCTGGTGTCCATCGTTTAGAAACTGTAGCACCTGCTAAATGAATAATGGCATCTACATTTTTAAAACAATTACTATCAATTTCTTGGGTTTTAATATTCCAATAAAATCCTTTATAATTATCGTCATTTTTAATTTTCAATTTACTTGTGGTAAGATAATTTACAGCAATATTGTCTCTATGGCAACTTTTTACAATTTGTTGCCCCACAAGTCCTGTAGCTCCTGTTATTAATATCCTCATATATTAAAGATACAAAATCAAGCACCTATTAACTAAACTTTATATTAGCTTTAACAATTGCTAAAACAATTAAAGTTTTGTGGCTCTAAGCATTTCTCTTTTACCTGGTGGCCCCGGCAATTTTTCTACAAAAAATCCTACTGCTTGCATAGCTCTACGTACACTTCCTTTTGCTGAATAGGTTACCAAAACCCCTTCATTTTTTAAGGCTTCGTACATTTTTTTAAAGATTGACTCTGTCCACAATTCAGGTTGAACACGTGCCCCAAAAGCATCAAAATAAATAAGATTAAAACTATCCTTATCTTTTATTTCATTAAAAAACTTATTCTGTTTTAGTAATGAAAAATAAGGTGTTAGTTGGTGCTCCTCTTCCCAAGCTATATTATGAAGTTCATTAAACAGATTAATATTAGATTTTAGTTCGGAAGCATAATTTAATTTTTTAACCTCTTGTGAATTAATAGGATACCCCTCTACCCCAACATAATTTACTTTAACTTGAAGTTTTTCTGCCTCAAGTAATGTGATTAAAGCATTTAACCCTGTACCAAAACCTATCTCTAATATAGATAAAGCTTGATTAGGTTTAGAACATATATGCTGTAACCCATGTTTTATAAACACATGGTATGCCTCTTGAATGGCTCCGTGTTTTGAATGGTACTGCTCATTCCATTCTGGTATATGAATAGTTGCAGAACCATCAGCTGTAATGATGATTTCTCGTTTCAATTGGTTGTTTTTATTGAGCAATCAAAACACCATCAGCTTCAAAAGAAAAGGTCTTTTTGGGTTCAGTTATAGCTGCAATTTCTTCGGGTGATTTTCCTGCGTCTTCGGCATAATGCTGTAATTCATCAACAGGAACCTCCTTTACATAAGCTTTTCCGTTTACAATAACTTCTTTTCCTGCTATATCTTTGGGTACAAAAAAACCGTAATCTTTAAATTTTACCATAGCTTCATTACCTTCCCCCAAATCTAAAGTCATCCAACATCCTTTGGCTTGACAAACTTTAAGTACTTTGGCAGTCATTTTTGAATTTATACTGTCTCCTACATTCATTTCTTTGTAATGAGACAACATTGAAGATGAAGCTATAGCATCATCTGCAACAATGTCTTTACCAAAAGAGGCATACTCAATTTTAATAGGCTCTTTTGGGGTTTCATCTGCTTTATTTTTACAAGCATTAAACATTAAAACAAAAATAAGTGCAATAATTACTGGTTTCATATTCTGAAAATTTCAATTTTAAACTATTTATGTAAATATACCTCTTTTTTAAAAACCTTTTTATTTAACTTTGCTAAGTAAAACTACTAGATTATGAGTACAATAATCAATAATATTGAGATTATAAAAACAAAGTCTTCTAAAATTAATGAAGTAGACTTTGATGATTTAAAATTTGGAAGTGTATTTTCAGACCACATGTTAGTGTGTGATTATAAAGATGGTAAGTGGCAGGAGCCAAAAATTACACCATACCAACCCATTACTTTAGATCCTGCTGCAAAGATTTTTCATTACGGTCAATCTGTTTTTGAAGGTATGAAAGCTTATAAAGATGAAAACGATAATGTTTGGTTGTTTCGTCCTTTAGATAATTTTAAACGTTTAAATATTTCATCTAAACGATTAGCTATACCAGAATTACCCGAAACTTATTTTATGGAGGGTTTAAAAACATTATTAGAGCTTGATAAAGACTGGATTCCTAAAAAAGACGGTAGTTCATTATATATTCGTCCGTTTATATTTGCTTCTGGAAATGGGTTTCATGCTTCGCCTGCCGATGAGTATAAATTTATAATTTGTACGGCGCCTTCTGGTTCTTATTTTTCTGGAGACGTAAAAGTTTTAATAGAAGAAAAGTATTCTCGTTCTGCCAACGGTGGTGTAGGCTTTGCAAAAGCTGGTGGTAATTATGCAGGACAATTTTACCCTACCCAATTAGCAAAAGAAAAAGGGTATCATCAAGTTATTTGGACTGATGATAATACCCATGAGTACATTGAGGAAGCTGGTGCCATGAATATTTTTGTTAGAATAAACGACACATTAATTACAGCTCCAACAAGTGATAGAATTTTAGATGGTATAACTAGAAAAAGTATTATAGAATTAGCTAAAGCTGAAGGTATTAATGTTGAAGTGAGAAACCTACTGGTTTCTGAAGTAATTGAAGCCGCTAAAAATGGCACATTAAAAGAAATGTTTGGTGCAGGTACAGCAGCTGTTGTTTCTCCTATTGCTGCCTTTGGTTATAAGGATGTAGATTATAATCTACCTAAATTAGATGAGTCTTATGCCGATTTCTTTAAAAAACAAATAACAGATATTCAAACAAACAAATCTGAAGATCCTTTTGGATGGCGTTTTAAAGTTGAGTAAAAACATATTATAACCATATAAAAGAGAAGTTGTTTAGCTTTGATGGTTCTCTCCAAGAATGTAAAAAGGCACCCTAAGGTGCCTTTTAAAACAAACTAAACTTATCTATATAATTAGTTACTTAAAACTCTAAATTCAGTACGTCTATTCTTTTGGTGTTCAGCTTCAGAACATTCAACACCATTAGAACAACGGTTTACTAATCTTGTTTCACCATATCCTTTTGCAGATAATCTACTTCTTGATATTCCTTTAGAAACTAAATAATTTACAACAGAATTAGCACGTTGTTGAGATAAAGACATGTTATAGTCATCATTTCCTCTAGAATCAGTATGAGACATTATTTCTATACTTACAGGTTTGCTTTTTAATAAAGGTAATAATGTTTCGTCTATCACTTTTTTAGAAGCTGGTGTAATACGTGCACTAGCTAATTCATAAAAAATAGGTAAAACATTAGCATCTAATAAACCACAGTCTACCTCTTCCCAAGTTGTAATACCTCCTTTTTTAGCTAAAACAGTTCTTGTTATTGTTTTTGTTTTAGCAGGTACAGTTACGCTTTTAGTTGTAGCTGGAGTCTCTAAAACTTGTCTTTTAATAACAGCATATTTAGCAGGAATTTCTATTTCCTCCATACGTGCAGGTGTTTTAATTACCTGTTTTTTGTATGTAGTAGTAATTTCAGGTACAGGAACATCATTAGTTGTAGCATCTTTTGCTAAGGTTGTAAAACTTACATCTTTGTATTGAGCAGGGTACTCAACAAAACAAGCTACAACACAATCTTCTTTGTTTGGAGACCCACAAGCAGTTTCTTTGTATTCCCAACCAGAAGTTTTTGGGTATACTTCAAAAGTTTTAGAGTCAGTACCAAAAGTTGCAGGATTTACAGTTAAATCATTTCTACCTTCTTTTTTAACGTAAGGTACTTCTACAGTTTCATAAACAGCAGGTACATAAACTAGTTTTTTAGTAGCTTCTTTAACTAAAACACGTTCTTCAACAGTTTTGTAAGTTGCGGGTACTACTTCTAATTTTGTATAGGCAGGATATACTTCAATAGTTTCTGTTACTTCTTTAAATTCGTCTTTAGTGATACATTTTACGTAACACTTTCCTGGTTCTGGGTTTTCAGGTAAATTTTGTGCCTGAGCGTACCCAATGCCTAATAAAAAAGTTAGACATAAAAATAAATTTGTTTTCATAAAAAATTAAAATTTAGTTAATGGTTATATTTTCCACGACTTTTGGACACCGAAAAAAAACATAAGTCACATTTATATATATGAAAACAAATAAAAAACTGCTTAAAAATAAGAGACACCCCTTATAAATACTTAAGGTATAGCTGATTATAATAATTTATAATTATAAAATTAAGAGAATATTACTGTCTTATTATTATAAACCATTACCTTTCTTTCGGCATGTAATTTAACAGCGTTTGCTAAAACTATTTTTTCTAAATCACGACCTTTTGCAATAAGGTTAGGAATGGAATGAGCATGTGTTACTCGGGTAACATCTTGTTCAATAATAGGGCCAGCATCTAATTCTTCAGTAACATAATGGCTAGTAGCGCCAATAATTTTTACACCCCGTTTATATGCAGAATGGTATGGTTTAGCTCCCACAAATGCAGGTAAGAAAGAATGATGAATATTTATAATTTTATTTGGAAATTTATCAATAAGCTTAGGAGACACAATTTGCATGTAACGCGCTAAAACAATAAAATCTATACTATATTCTTCAAGCAATTTTAACTGCTCGTCTTCAGCCTTAGATTTAGTGTCTTTGGTTACGGGTATATGGTAGAAGGGAATATTGAAATTATCTGCTATATATTTTAAATCGTTATGATTACTTATTATGAATGGAATCTCTAAATTAAGTTCTCCAGAGTTGTAACGTCCTAAAAGATCATATAAACAATGGTCGTATTTTGAAATAAACAAGGCCATTTTAGGTTTTACTTCAGATGAATAAATGCGCCATTTCATCTCAAACTTATCTGCCAATACTGCCTTAAATGTTGCTTTAAACACTTCTGTTGAAAAGATTTCTGAAGTAAATTCACTTTCCAAACGCATAAAAAAGATATTTTGTTCTCTATCAACATGTTGGTCTATATAAACAATATTCCCGTTTTGTTGGGCAATAAAGTTTGTTACAGAGGCTATAATGTTAGGTTTATCGTTACAATTAATTAAAATAGTAATCTTATTCATAATAGAATTCATTATTTCTGATTGTAAAATTAGCCTAAAAAAGGAGTTTTGCTAAGTCTGTGTTTAAATTTTGAAAATATTCTGTAATTCGTGGTTTTTTTTGAATATTTCGTAAATTGCATATGTAAAAATGTATTCTTTTTAAAAATGAAACAAATTAAACCCTTTAAACCTAAACATAATATTAGAATTGTAACCGCTGCATCTTTATTTGATGGTCATGATGCTTCTATAAATATTATGCGCAGAATAATTCAGGCTACGGGTGTAGAGGTTATTCATTTAGGACACGATAGAAGTGTTGAAGAGGTGGTTAATACCGCAATTCAAGAAGATGTAAATGCCATTTGCATAACATCGTATCAAGGTGGGCATAATGAGTATTTTAAATATATGTATGATTTGCTGAAGGAAAAAGGCGCTAACCACATCAAAATTTTTGGTGGTGGCGGTGGTGTTATTTTACCTGATGAAATTAAAGATTTAATGAATTACGGCATTACCAGAATTTATTCGCCCGATGATGGCAGAGAAATGGGGTTACAAGGAATGATTAATGATTTGGTTGAAGCATCAGACTTTGCTATTGGAAATTCATTAACTAATGAAGTAGACTTGTTAAAAAAACAAAATCATGGTGCCATTGCCCGATTAATTTCGGCTATCGAAAATTTTCCTGATGTTGCAAAAAAGCAGCTTCAAATTATAGATAAAGAAAATTTAAACACCCCTGTTTTAGGAATAACAGGAACTGGCGGCGCCGGAAAATCATCATTAGTTGATGAATTAGTGAGACGTTTTTTAATAGATTTTCCTAAAAAAACCATTGGTATCATTTCTGTAGATCCTTCAAAACGAAAAACAGGTGGAGCTCTTTTAGGAGATAGAATTAGAATGAACTCCATCAATAATTCTAGAGTTTACATGCGTAGTCTGGCAACGCGTCAATCTAACTTATCACTATCAAAACATATTGATGAAGCTATACAGGTTTTAAAAGCTTCAAATTTTGATGTAATTGTTTTAGAAACTTCTGGTATTGGGCAATCGGGCTCTGAAATTGTAGAGCATTGCGATTTGCCAATCTATGTTATGACGCCCGAGTTTGGAGCTGCTACACAGCTTGAAAAAATTGACATGTTAGATTTTGCCAATATTGTTGCTGTAAATAAATTTGATAAACGTGGTGCTTTAGATGCTTTACGCGATGTAAAAAAACAATACATGCGCAACCATAATTTATGGGACACCAAAGAAGATGAATTGCCCGTTTACGGTACTATAGCATCACAGTTTAATGACCCAGGAATGAACCGATTATACAAAGCGGTTATGGGTGCTTTAGCTGAAAAAACTCAGGCAGATTTCAAGTCGTCTTTCACGTTAACGCAAGATTTAAGTGAAAAGATTTTTATCATTCCGCCGTCAAGAACACGTTACCTTTCTGAAATTTCAGAAAATAATCGTCATTACGATAATAAAGTACGCGAACAGGCAAGCATTGCTCAAAAATTATACGGTATTTACCAAACTATTTGTTCGGTGTTAAATATTTCTAATGATGCTTTATTATTAAACCAAAAAGGGTTGAATGTAGATGAAATTTTGAAACAAGTTGGTAACAACAAACAAAATCAAACACTTTTAAATTTACTATTTAAGGAGTTTGACCGTGTTAAAATGAATTTATCTCCTCAAAATTGGGAGCATATTATTCAATGGAATTCAAAAATAAAAAAATATAAAGCGTCACTTTATTCCTTTAAAGTTAGAGATAAAGAAATTAATATAGAAACGCATACAGAATCTTTATCGCACCTTCAAATTCCAAAAATAGCATTGCCAAAATATAGTGCTTGGGGTGATTTATTACAATGGATTTTACAAGAAAACGTACCGGGAGAGTTTCCTTTTACATCGGGCTTGTATCCGTTTAAAAGAGAAGGCGAAGATCCTGCACGAATGTTTGCTGGAGAAGGTGGACCAGAACGCACTAACAGAAGATTTCATTACCTAAGTAAAGGTATGCCAGCTAAACGATTATCAACAGCTTTTGATAGTGTTACACTTTACGGAAATGACCCCGATGAAAGACCCGATATCTATGGTAAAGTTGGTAACGCTGGCGTAAGCATTTGTTGTTTAGATGATGCTAAAAAATTGTATTCTGGCTTCAATTTATCCGATGCCAAAACATCGGTAAGTATGACCATTAATGGACCTGCTCCAATGTTATTAGCCTTTTTTATGAATGCAGCCATAGATCAGCAGTGTGAGATTTATATAAAAAACCATCATTTAGAGACTGAAGTAGAAGCCAAAATAGCTGAAATTTATAAGGATAAAGAGCGCCCAAAATACAACGGAGAACTACCTGAAGGTAATGATGGTTTAGGGTTGATGTTATTGGGAGTTACAGGTAATCAAGTACTTCCAAAAGATGTTTATGAAAACATAAAGCAAGCTACCATTGCACAGGTACGTGGCACTGTACAAGCAGATATTTTAAAAGAAGACCAAGCTCAAAACACCTGTATTTTTTCAACAGAATTTGCACTAAGATTAATGGGTGATGTACAAGAGTATTTCATTCAAAACAATGTGCGTAATTTTTATTCGGTATCTATATCGGGTTATCATATAGCCGAAGCTGGAGCCAACCCAATCACCCAATTGGCATTAACTTTATCAAATGGCTTTACCTATGTAGAATATTACCTTTCACGAGGCATGGACATTAATAAATTTGGACCTAATTTATCCTTTTTCTTTTCAAACGGTTTAGATTCAGAATATGCTGTTATTGGTCGTGTGGCAAGAAGAATTTGGTCTAAAGCCATGAAATATAAATACGGTGCTAATGAACGGGCGCAAAAGCTAAAATATCATATTCAAACATCAGGGAGAAGTCTGCATGCTCAAGAAATAGATTTTAATGATATTAGAACCACATTGCAAGCTTTATATGCTATTTATGATAATTGTAACTCACTTCATACCAACGCGTATGATGAGGCCATAACCACACCAACCGAAGAATCGGTGCGTCGTGCCATGGCTATTCAGCTTATAATTAATAAAGAGTTGGGCTTAGCTAAAAACGAAAACCCAACACAAGGCGCTTTTATAATTGAAGAATTAACAGATTTGGTAGAGGAAGCCGTATTACTTGAATTTGATAGACTTACAGAACGTGGAGGTGTTTTAGGAGCTATGGAAACTATGTATCAGCGCAGTAAAATTCAAGAAGAAAGTTTATACTACGAAACTTTGAAACACAAAGGTACATTTCCTATAATTGGGGTAAATACATTTTTAAGTAGTAAAGGTTCTCCAACAATTGTACCAACAGAAGTTATTAGAGCCACCAAAGAAGAAAAACAACTTCAGATTAAAACATTAAAAAATCTTCATAAAAATAATCAAACAGATGACCTATTAAACAAACTTAAAAAAGCAGCTATAAACAATGAAAATATATTTGAAGTGCTTATGGAGGTAAGCAAAGTATGTTCGCTTGGACAGATAACAAAGGCTCTGTTTGAAGTTGGAGGACAGTACAGACGTAATATGTAAGCTATTTGCACATTTTTTGATAGTTGAAAACCTGTGTGAATCACTTATCCCGAACTTGTTTAGGGATAAAAATAAGGCGTATTTTCAGTTAATAATTAAAAGGCGTAATAGTTGCTTGTTTTAAAAAAAGATAAAACTCAATAAAACAACGCAACCATAGCGGTTTTTTGGTATCTTCAGAATAAAAAATAGCTATGATTAATAAATTATGTGTGTTACTTGTTTGTATTATTATGTTTTCTTGTAGTAATGATGGTGTTTCTGGCGAAAAATATGAGTACCATTTTTTTTCGGATAGTGAATTAACTATAAATACTATTGAAAATTCTTACATGAAATATGGTGTTGTTTCAGAGGGCGATAAAATAGTTTTTAAGTATTACTATAAGGCTAAAGATGAAGAGCAAATTGCAGATGATGAGTATTCAGAATTTATCTATTTTGAAATAGATTCTAACTTAAATAGTTTTGAAATTACAGATGAAGCATTAACTACAGCAAAAGTTGTACTTTCAAAGTCATGTTTTTGTTTTTTTCAAGATACACCTGATAAAAATGTAGCTCCAACAGGAATAATTTCTGGTGAAAAACTATCAGATGATCAATGGAAAATTACACTTAACGTAACGTTTTACGGAGACGAAAACAGACAATTTGATAAAGTCTTTAAGTTGCAATAAATTCATTTAAAAAAAATGTAATTTTTTTTGCATCTTTTTATAAACATGTACGTCTATTATATGAACTTAAAAAAATAGATATCATGAAAAATAATAATTGTACATGCAACTGTGAAGGTTGTAAAAGCGGAAACTGTAAAAACTGTACCTGTACTAACTGTACTTGTTCTAACTGTAATTGTTAATCATTTTTTAGATAGAAATAAGCTGCGCTAATTTTAGTAAATTTATACTAGAATTAGCGCAGTTTCTCAATAGTGATTTATGAAGACTAAAGATGTTTGGAATACCTATGCCGAAGATATAAAACACTTTATTTTAAGTAAGGTTAAAGATGAAGTAGTTACAGATGATTTACTACAAGAAACCTTTATTAAAGTACACACAAAACTCAATACCTTAAACAATGAAAACAAGTTAAAATCTTGGATTTTCTCTATAGCTAGATACACGGTTTTAGATTATTTTAGAAGTAAAAAAATAGTTTATGAAACTACCGATGAAGATTTTGTTTTTGAAGACCAAAAATTAGAACACACCAAAGCCGATTGTTTACGTGGTATTATTAAAAGTTTACCTAAAAAATATAGAGATCCGTTGTTTTTAAGTGATATAAAAGGACTTAAACAAACACAAATTTCAGAGCAATTGCAGTTGCCACTCGCCACGGTTAAATCTCAAATACAACGTGGCAGAAAATTAATTGCTCAAGGCTTTATAGATTGTTGTGATTTTAAAGTAAACGACCAAGGTTTTCTTGTTGGAGAACTAAAAGAAAAAGCAGATTGTAAAATTTGCAATCATAACTAAAGACTCAACATCCAACTGCGTTGTAGCTTTTTAAATTTACGCAATTCACGCCTTAAAATAGGCAAAAAATCTTTGCCGTTACTGTTAGACTTTTCTAAACGATAAGAATTTTTATAAAGTAAGTTTGTTAAGCGTCTTAAAGAAGCAATATGCTTATGTTTTCTTTCAGAATGACGCTGCAATTCAGCATTAGCAATTTCAGGAGCTAAGTTTACAGATTGTTGTACAATATCACCAGAAAAATAAATGTTTGAGTCTTCAGAGCCATCTTCTTTAAGAGATGCTAAATCATATTGAAGGTAGGTAGAAATACTTTGAGAAAGCGCAAAAATTTCTAGTGCCTTTTTATAAATAGGTAATTCCGATAGGTTTGGTGGGGTATTATGTAACATGTTTCTTTTTTCACTACAATTTTATCAAAATTACTCACAAGAAATTATATCTAACTTTAGTATTTAAAGTAAATTTGTATTTTTACTTTAAAATTTAATTTTTTAAAGCTATTTATCTTTAAATGAAAACAGATGAGCTTAATAAGAAGATTTTGAAGTGTTTACAACATAATGCTAGACTTTCTAATGCCGAAATTGGGCGTCGGGTAGGAATAAGTTCTCCTGCCGTTTCAGAGCGCATCAAAAAAATGGAAGATTTAGGTATCATAGAAGGTTATAAAGCTTTAATTTCTCCGTTTGAAATAGGTTATCAATTTAAAGCCATAATAACATTACGTGCTTTTATGGGGAAATTAAAACCGTTTTTAGAAAAAGTAAAAACTTTTGATGAGGTGGTTAATTGTTACCGTATAACAGGTGATGAAAATATTGTTATGGAAGTGGTTTTAAAAAACCAAAAACACCTTGAAACATTTATAGATCAGCTTATTGTTTACGGAGAAAGTAAAACGCAAATTGTTCTTTCTAGAGTTATAAAGCAAAGTGAGATAAAACCTATTTAAAAGCTAAATAAGAGCTTAATTTAATTTGGTTTCAATATGTTTTGCAATACGTTTTGCATGAATTCTAGAGTTTTCTATAAACCATTTATGGGTTTCTTTTCCGCCACAAATTACACCGGCTAAATATAAGTTTTTTATATTAGACTCCATAGTTTCACTATTGTATGTTGGAATACTTTTATCATCATTAGAAAGTGTAATGCCACTGTTTTTTAATAGTTTAAAGTTAGGAAGATATCCTGTTAGAGCAATTACATAATCATTAGGCAATGTAACCAAGCCTTTAGGTGTTTTTACAACTACAGAATTTGGTGTTATTTCTTTAATTTCAGAATTAAAATAGGCTTTTATGCTACCTTCTTCAATACGATTAATTATATCTGGACGCACCCAATATTTAACACGTTCACCAATATTTTCTCCTCTAATAACCATAGTTACACGTCCGCCTTTGCGCCAAATTTCTAAAGCAGCATCAACAGCAGAATTGCTTGCGCCAACTACCACAATATCTTGCAAGGTGTAGTTGTGAGCTTCTTTGTAGTAATGCGTTACTTTGTCTAAATTTTCACCTGGAACATTAAGTAATTTAGGGATGTCATAAAAACCAGTGCTAATAATTACATGTTTAGCGGTGTAATTACACTTAGTTGTTTTTACTTCAAATACATTTGCTGTTTTGGTTACGGTTTCAACAGTTTCGTATAAATTAATGTTTAAGTTATTTGATGTTGTAACGCGCCTGTAATACTCTAAAGCTTCGTCTCTATTAGGCTTTGGGTTGTTGCTAATAAAAGGAATACTGTCTATTTCTAATTTTTCAGATGTTGAAAAAAACGTCATGTTTTTAGGGTAATTAAACAGTGAATTTGTTAAAGTACCTTTTTCTATAACCACGTAATTCCAGTTTCTTTTTTTACATTCTAAAGCGCAGGCAATACCAATAGGGCCGCCTCCAATAATTATAATATCTTTTTCTGTTTGCAATGCTTCTTTTGTCATGTGATTAGAATTAATTTATGTGCCACGGCGGATTTTTTCGGTTTTCTCCAGCGTGGTATAAAATAATTTTGTTGCCGTCTAAATCGTTTAAATGAGCTTCACGCCAAAGCCATGATTTGGTTTCGGGTAATTGTACAAAATTAATACCTTTTTGCTGAAGGTTTTTAACCAATTCATCTAAATTTTCGTTTTCAAAATAAATGCTAATGCCTTCGCCTTTAGGCAATTTTTCAACTTTATGAATAGAAAAGGTGCTGTTTCCTTTGGGGCATTCAAATCTTACATACCTTGGGCATGCATCAACAATAAGACGCAATCCCAAGGTTTTGTAAAATTCTGTTGCTTTTACAACATCTTTTGATGGTATTGTGATTTGGTTTAAATCCATAGTATTTCTTCTTCTTCAACTTCAGTTTCAATTGCTTTTATGCGTGTCTTTTTTTTAGCATTTAAGTATTGTTTTAGAAAGAATAATAAGAAAACGCATAATGCTGCTATGGCTGTTATAATAAACCAAGTATTGTCAAACCCTAATTTTCCAATCATTTGTAGTCCTAAATTATGTCCAAAAATATGAGCAATAGAGAAGGCTATAGCGTAAAGAGCCATATATTCTCCTTGGTTTCCTTTTTTTGCTCTATCTAAAGCAAACGCATTTGAAAAAGGGAAGGCTATCATTTCACCAAAAGTCATTAAAAGCATACCAATTACTAATATACCAACCCAATTAGTAAGGTTAAGAATAATAAAACTTAATCCTGTTAAAATGGCTCCAAAAAGCATTAAACTTGTTTTTTTGAAAGCTGTGTTTTCTAACCATTTTATTAGTGGCATTTCAAATACAAAAATGATAAACCCATTCATACCCAATAATAATCCAATTTCCATTTCGCTTAAAGCGTGTACATCTTTGTAATAAATAGGCATTGTAGAGAAGTATTGTAAAAATACCACTCCAAAAAGTGCCATAGCAACTAGGAAAATAATAAAAGCTTTATCATTGTATGCAGACTTTGGGTTTTTAGTTTTTACTTCATCTAAAGTTTTAGTTAATTTTGGATTAAGCACATTTATTAATACTAAAGTTGCAGCTATACATGTAATGCCATCAACCCAAAACAATCCTTTATAACTCAAGCTAGTAATAATTAGACCTCCAATGGCAGGACCTGCTGAAAACCCTAAATTTATTGCTAACCTAATTAGTGTAACAGACCGAGTTTTGTTTTCTGGTTTGCTATAAGCACTTAATGCTACAAACATGGCAGGTCTAAAAGTATCTGCCACCAACATAACTAAAAATATACCAATGCAAAATGCTAAAAAGGTGCTTAAAAACTGTAATGCAACAAATAAAATACCCGTGCTAATTAAGCTGTAGCACATTACTTTGTAGTAACCAATTTTATCGGTTAACTTACCGCCTAACCATGAGCCCACAACCGAACCTAAACCAAAAGCACTCATAATCCACGCTACATCTGTAACCGAAAATTTTAAACTTTTGGTTAGATATAATGATAAGAATGGAATAACCATGGTGCCTGCTCTATTAATTAATGTAATAAGTGCTAACCACCATACTTCTGTTGAGAGTCCTTTAAACGTGTTTACGTAATTGTTCATTAGTGTTTTCATGAGTTCTAATTTTCTAAGTCATAAATAATAGATTTAATTAAATAGTTGATTATCAACTAAAAATAAAAAATCCGACTGAGTAGTCGGACTTTTTAATATTGTAATATTTTATGTCAATATCACCACAATATATAATAAGCCCAACATGATCTTCCGGTTAGGGAAGTCATCCACTGCTTCTTACAAATCATGACAATACGTCTCATTTTTAATTCTTTTGAAGCACCAAAGCTAAATAAAATATTTGTAAGTTGTATTTTTGAAATGAAAAAAAAATAAATTAATGAGAAACTTACTTCTGTTTTTACTGTTAATTAATACAGTTTGTTGTGCTCAAGATAAAAAGCCAATACAAGGTGAAACTGAATTTCAAAGAGAAATGAATGCACAGTTTAAAGATGCAACAAAATCTCCTTTAACAGAAAAAGACCGTAAGCATTTTACAGGCTTAGATTTTTTTAAGTTTGATTCTGCATATGTAGTAACAGCTCAATTTAAAAGAACGCCTAATGAAAAGCCTTTTAAAATGAAAACTACTACCAATAGAAGATCTACATATGTGAAATATGGCGAACTTTATTTTACATTAAAAGGGAAAGATTTAAAGCTAAATGTTTATCAAAACCTAGGTTTAATTGAAGAAGATGGTTACGAAGATTATTTGTTTTTACCTTTTTTAGATGAAACAAATGGAGAGGAAAGTTACGGAGGAGGTAGGTATGTTGATGCTAAAATACCAACGGGTGATACTATGATAATTGACTTTAATGAAGCCTATAATCCTTATTGTGCTTATAATACTAAATATTCTTGCCCTGTTGTTCCTAGAGAAAACTATTTAAGAGTTAGAATTGAAGCTGGCGTAAAGGCCTTTAAGAAGCACTTATAAATTTTAATTAAATGGCTTTTTAATAATTCTCATTAAAAGGGAGGGGTTATAGCTTTTTTGAATAAGACTACCTTTCTACTTCACCAAAAACATTCCCAAAAACACTGCTAAAAAACCTATTACAAAGCTAACAATTGTATAAAGCGCAAAACTTGTAAAATCGCCAGATTTTAAAAACACATGGTTTTCATAGGCAAAGGTTGAAAAAGTTGTAAAACCACCACAAAACCCCGTAGCCAATAACAATGTTTGACTTTGGTTTAATGAATTATTTTTAGCAGCTAAACCCAAAATAATACCAATAAGCAAACTACCCAAAATATTAGCAGCAAAAGTACCATAAGGTATTCCTGTTTGGCTGCTGTTTAAATATTTGCCAATAATGTAACGTAATACACTACCAAAACCACCACCAACAAAAACCAATAATAAATGTTTCATAGACTATTTAAGAGGAATGTATATTTCTGTAATCCAATCTGCTGGATTTGGGAAATTTCCAGGGTCATTAGTGTAAATTTCAAAAGGTTTAATGTCAGACATTTCTAAACCATTTTCAGAGATATGTTTCATAGTTGCTTCCCATGCTTTTGGTAGGTTGGTATAATTTCCTTTTAAAGTAGTTTTTAAAGCTTTTGTTTTGGGTATGTAACCACAAAGTATTTCACTACCATTTTCAACAGTAACTTTGCTCATAATAGGTATAGCGTTACTCATAATAATATTTCCGTTTTCGGTATTCATTTCATTATAAATAGTGAAAGGCATACCGTTGGCAACAATATTATTTTTTGACATATAGCTCATAATTTCACCATATTGTTTCCCCATTATTTGGCTAATATTAGTACCAGTTGCAGATGTGGTTTTGTACATATAAAAACCACCTCCATATTCTGTTATACCATCAATATTTATAGAAAAAGCTTTTAAACGTAATTGAACTATACTATCTAGTTTTTCTAAACTACGCTCATAATGTGGACCTATTTGTTTGTCCATGCCACCAGTAAAAGTAGCAAAAGCTTTAAAACCAAAAGGGAGGTCTTTTCCAGAAATTTTCCAAGTTACATCGGTTGCCCCATCATCAGTACGTTTAAATTCCCATGAAACATCAGATTTTGGAAACTCTGCAAATTGCATTTCTTGTGTAATAGTAGTGTTGAGTATGGTTTCTATAGTAGTCATGGTACCAATTCCGTCTTTGTCTTCCCAAGAATAAGAACCACCTACACCTCTAGTTTTTTCACCATAGGTAAGTTTCATTTCAGGATTTTCTTCAACCCAAGAAGACCATTTTTCCCAATTTTTAAAGTCTATTACATTAGAGTAAATAACTGGCGCTGGAGCTTTAATAGTTCTAGTCCTGCTAACTTCAAAAGAGTTTGGCTGTACTGCAATATATATAGCTGTACCTATAATGATAATGAGCAAAAGGAATAAAATGTATTTAAAGGCTTTCATTCGTAAGAGGGTTTTGGTGAGTTTGATGAATCAAAGATAATCATTTTTCATTTCGGTTAATAAATTATTACATTTGCTAATCTTCAAATTAGGATTTTGTGTTAAATTAAGATTTATCGTTTTAAATAATAATCAAAATCTTGTATTTGACAGTTTATTAAAAGAATTACAAAACAATTAAACTTTCAAAATGAAACTAAAATTTTTTCTAAGTGTAGTGTTAATTTCTGTTGTTTTATTTGGTTGTGTTGATGGCAAACCTGAAAAAACCAATGAAACCTCTGAAATTGTGGAAACTGAAAAGTTCAATTATAATGTTGAGCAGTTTGCAGATTTAAAGATTTTAAGATATCAAATTCCGGGTTGGGATAAACTAACTTTAAAGGAGCAAAAGTTGGTGTACTATTTAACCCAAGCAGGATTATCTGGTAGAGATATTATTTGGGATCAAAACTACCGTCATAATTTAACTATTAGAAAAGCACTTGAAAATATTTATACTAATTACAAAGGCGATAAAACTTCTGATGATTGGAAAGCTTTTGAGGTATATTTAAAGCGTGTATGGTTTAGTAATGGCATTCATCATCATTATTCAAATGATAAGATTAAACCAGAATTTTCTGCAGATTATTTAAAAGAATTATTAACACAAACTAATACGGTTTTAGAAGGTGAGCCTTTTGATGTTATCTTTAATGATGTCGATTCTAAAAAAGTAAACAAGAAAAAAGGCATTGATAACATAGCAGAATCTGCTGTTAATTTTTACGGACCTAATGTTACTAATAAAGATGTTCAAAATTTTTATAAAACTAAAGTGTCTCCAGACCCAAATAAACCCTTGTCTTTTGGGTTAAACTCTCAGTTAGTAAAAGAAAATGGTGTGGTAAAAGAACGCGTTTATAAATCTGGCGGGCTTTATGGAAGTGCTATTGATGAGATAGTTAAATGGTTAGAACTTGCCAAAGGTGTTGCCGAAAATGAAGCACAAGCCAATGCGCTTGGGGTATTAATTGAGTATTATAAAACTGGAGATTTACAAACTTGGGATGACTATAATGTAGCTTGGACAAAAGCCACAGAAGGCAATATTGACTATATAAACAGTTTTATTGAAGTTTATAACGACCCACTAGGCTACAGAGGTTCTTATGAAACTATAGTGCAAATAAATGATTTTGATATGTCTCAAAAAATGAAAGTATTATCAGATAACGCACAATGGTTTGAAGATAATTCTTCTATAATGGATAAACATAAAAAAGAAAATGTTGTAGGGGTAACTTATAAAGTTGTTAATGTTGCTGGTGAAGCTGGAGATGCATCTCCAAGTACACCAATAGGTGTTAATTTACCTAATGCCAACTGGATTCGTGCAAATGTAGGTAGTAAATCTGTTTCTTTAGGAAACATTGTCCATGCTTATAACAACGCAGGAAGTACAGGACGTTTAAAAGAATTTGTTCATGATGAAGAAGAATTGCAGTTAGAAGAAAAGTATGGGCAATTAGCTGATAAACTTCACACAGCATTGCATGAAGTAATAGGTCATGCTTCAGGAAAAATAAACCCAGGTGTTGGCACTGTAAATGAAACACTTAAAAATTATAGATCTACTTTAGAGGAAGGTAGAGCAGATTTAGTAGCATTATATTATTTATATGATAGCAAATTACAAGAGCTAGGACTTGTTGATGATTGGAAATCTGTAGGAAAAGCAGCTTACGATGGTTACATAAGAAATGGCTTAATGATGCAATTAATTCGTTTAAATTTAGGCGATGATGTTGAAGAAGCACATATGCGTAACAGACAGTGGGTAAGTGCATGGGTTTATGAAAAAGGAAAAGCAGACAACGTTATTGAAAAAGTAACACGCAATGGTAAAACCTATTTTAACATAACCAATTATGAAAAACTACGTGAACTTTTTGGCGATTTATTACGTGAAACACAGCGTATAAAATCTGAAGGTGATTACGAAGCTGTAGAAGCTTTGGTAGAAGGTTACGGCGTAAAAGTAGACCAAGCTATTCATGCCGAAGTTTTAGAACGTAATAAGCAATTTAAGTCAGCTCCATACTCAGGTTTTGTTAACCCTGTTTTAGTACCAGAAACTAATGAAGCTGGCGAGATTACAACTATTAAAGTAACACAGCCAAAAACATTTGCAGAACAAATGCTGTATTACAGTAAAAACTATAATTTTTTACCAGAGGTAAATTAACACTAAAAACCTTTTTTTAAGTTAAAACAGAATCTTGTTTTCAAGGTTCTGTTTTTTTGTTTACACTAAAAATTAAAAGTAAAATATTAATTACGAGTAGAATAGATATAATTAATAGTGTCTTCATTATATTCAGTTTTATTTAGTTATTAAATAGATGCTTGGGGTTAAAAAAGGTTGCGTTAATTAACACAATTTATTTATATAACAGTTTTAACTAAATATTTCCTAGTAAGTTAAAGTAATTTATTTAAAAAAGAATTTAATAGCAGCAATAAAAAGGATAAAAGCAATAAAGGCAATTAACACCCATATACTACCAGCATAAAACCGTTTATGAAGTTTTAAATCCTTACGGTAAGTAAAACCAATAATAATGGCGAAGGCTATAAAAAATAAAACTCCAAAAATGATTTGACCTTTACTGAACATATAACTACTTTTATGCAAATTAAATAAATTTAGATTAAAGAAAACCAATTTATGCAAGACAAAATAAACGCCGTTAAGGCATTTCATACAGCATTTAAAATAGGCCACAGAGAAACCCCTAAAGCAAACTTAGGTATAGAAAAAAATGTGTTACGGTATAAGTTGATGAGAGAAGAAAATGAAGAGTATTTAGACGCTGCTAATAATGGTGATTTAGTAGAAGTGGCCGATGCCTTAGGAGATATGCTTTATATTTTGTGTGGTACCATAATAGAACATGGTTTACAATATAAAATAGAAGAAGTGTTTGAAGAAATTCAGCGTAGTAATATGAGTAAGTTAGGAGCAGATGGTGAACCTATTTATAGAGAAGATGGAAAAGTACTTAAAGGGCCTAATTATTTTAAACCCAATATTCAATCAATTTTAAATAAATAGGTAGTATCTGATAGTAGGCAAGGTAGGGTATCTCACCAAGTGTGTAAAGTGTTAAAAGGCGTCTTAGAGTGCCTTTTTTATTATGTATTCTGGATAACTACTTATTTGTTTTTCTACTTTTATACCATAAGTATCATATAGGTTTGAAACCATTAAATCATAGTATTTATAGTGTATTTGCCAATCATGTAGCTCTTGGCTTAAACCGCTTTTATTGTAAACAATAGGGGTTTCTAAAATACTAGATAGCTTATACATCATGTCTTCTAATGAAACATTATCTGCTTTTATCTGAGTATCTCCAATAAGATATTTTTCATTATTTATACCCCAATTAATTTGATGTTTATCCCACAGCATTGCATTGTTAAAACTAAACACCAAAACATAACCATTTCCCATAGCTTCTTCTTTAGTCAAATTCAAGCTTTTTAAAATGGTTTTTTCCATATTTTTAAAAGCATTAGAATGATACTTAAAGTACATTTTATACTTCTTATTTAAATCAAACCCTATCTTAATTTGATTCTTATTCACTTTATTTGAATAGGCTAAGATATCTTTCAAACTTCCTGATAGCTCTATATAATCTTGTTTATATTTTATTTGTAAACCATCAACAGCAACACTTTCTAATTCTAAATATTCAAAATCATTAATAGGTTTATAAACGTTATTGGTTTGAGTATAATTCACGTTATTAACAATAAACATATTGCTAACACTAGCTTTTTTAGTATTCTGTTTTAAAAATTTAGCTACATGATAATCTTTTAGTTCTGCTGGATGACCTTCCCATAGTTTTTTTCCTGAAGCGTTATATAAAATACCATAGGGCAGACTATTAATTTTATTTTTTTGAAATGTTTCCCCTTCAAAATCTATAGCAACAGCAAGATTCACCTTATGTCGTTTTATAAATTGTTTTACTAAATCTGGGTTTTCTTGACTTAAAGAAACTATATAAAAATCTTCAGAATATTGATTTTGAAGTGTTTCTAAATATTTTGAAACATGAATACAAGGCGCACACCAAGTAGCCCAAAAATCTATAAAATAGAGCTTGTTGTAATCATTTTTTGCTATGTTAGAATCTCGAATAAATTCTGAAACATGCACTTGCCCCATTGAAACATTAATACTAAATAATATTAAAACAACTATTTTAAACTTCACTTTTTTACATTTAATACAAGTATAACAAATATTATGCTAAAAAATTATTCACATTAATAAACCATAGGTAATTTAATTATAAAGTGACTTTAATTGTTATTTTGTGTCATAAAAACAAATAAAAAACAATTACTAAAACACAGTCAAATAACAACTTAACACATCTTTATTTTTATCTATAAATCACTTTTTAATTTATATATTTAACCAAAAAATATTATGACCCGAAAACTCTTAACCTTATTGTTAATTTTCAATCTTACTGCATGTGCAGAGTTACAACAAGTAATAAACGAATTACCTCAAAGCAATACCATTGGTAATACTGAAATTGCTTCTGGATTAAGACAAGCTCTAGACTTAGGAATTGAAAAGCAAGTAACCAAACTTACCCAAGAAGATGGTTTTTATAAAAACGAATTGGTGAAAATTTTATTACCAGAAGAACTTCAAAAGGTTGATAAAACGCTACGTGATATTGGCTTAAGTAAATTAGCTGACGAAGGGTTAAAAGTATTAAATAGAGCTGCCGAAGATGCTGTTAAAGAAGCTACCCCAATTTTTGTTGATGCCGTAAAAGAAATAACATTTGCCGATGCTAAAAATATTTTATTAGGAAATGATGATGCAGCTACACAGTATTTAACAACTAAAACTGAAACCGCTTTATATGCTAAATTTAATCCTGTAATTAAAAACTCATTTTCTAAAGTTGGTGCAGACACTATTTGGAATAACTTAATAACAAAGTACAATAGTATACCACTTACAAATGATGTAAACCCAGACTTAACAGATTATGTTACCAAAGAAGCACTTAAAGGTGTTTATACAATGATTGCTATAGAAGAACAAGAAATTAGAAATAAAGTTTCATCTAGAACTACAGATTTACTTAAAAAAGTATTTGCTCTACAAGACTAGTATACAACACATATATTCTATTAAAAATAAAGCCGAATACTCAAACTATTCGGCTTTTTCATTTATAATAAAAATAATTACTAGCATACAAACTAAGCAGAAAAAAAATTTGAATAACAAAATAAAAAACGTATATTTAAGTTCTTGATATTAAGTTTTTTATGGAAAAATCAATACTCATAAAACATCAAAAAAATGCTTTAAAAAGGCGTTACAAAGAACTTATAGAGCAAGCCTATAATTTTAGGCAGACAGACTCTGCTTTAAGTGATATTTCTGAGTATAGAGCAATTAAACTTCTTCATAAAATAAATAAACTAAATTATTTATCTAGAGATTCTGTTCAATTAGTATCTTAACGTTAGCAATTTTTTAACTTTTTTCTTACATCCAAATCACATCTTTTCTCGTACTTTATAGTATAAAAAAGAAATGTTATGAATACCCATTTTTGTAGAGTTGGCAAGATTAAACCAAATTTAAACAAGGCTATTAGTCTAAAAGAAATTGAAAGAACTATTGCTAATTTTGTTGATGATATTAGCAAGGTAGAATTCAACAAAGATTTAAACGAAGCGCTTTAAAATAAGCAAATGCTTTTGTTAATCTAGAACCATACCAAGAAAACATTTCGCCATCAACCAAAACTATTTCTGCGTTGGGGTAAAATGCTTCTAAGTCTTTTTTATGCTTTTCTTTAAACGGGTAAGGCTCACTAGATAGCATTACTAAATCTATTTCTGGTTTAACCTCTAAATTTATTTCAGGATACCTATGTTGGCTTTTGTAATAATTATCAAAATTATTAAGCGTTAGCAAATAATTTATAAATGTATTGTTGGCTGCCACCATCCAAGGATTTTTCCAAATAAAATAGACTACTTTAAGCTGTTTTTTATTCTGAACAAAACACTCAAAATCTTTATATTGCCATTCTATCTCATTACAAATTTGCAATGCTTTTTCTTCTACATTAAATAAATACCCGTATTGTTTTATAAGTTGCAAACTATCATTAAGTGTAAAAATATCAGAAACATGCACCATACAAACAGACTCACAAGCCTCAACAATTTCTTTGGTATTTTCTTCTTTATTACACAGAATAACATCTGGGTTTAAAGCTTTTATTTTTTCAACATCTAGTTGTTTTGTACCACCAACAACGGTAGCTTTTGATTTAATTTTAACGGGATGTACACAAAATTTTGTGAGCCCAACTATTGAAGATTCTAACCCCAAATCACACAACAATTCTGTTTGACTTGGCACTAATGAAACAATTCGTTTTGGTGCTTTTTCAAACGAAATGACTCTATTAATTTGATCTTTTAATTGTGTCATTACGAAGAAAATTTAAAGTTTTATAGTGGCAATCTATTTATTAAAAAAGAAATTCTTACATCACCGTTACCCCTAGAAATGATGCGTCAATTCAACTTTCATTTGCTGTTGGAGTTCTTCGGCTTTAAGAGCAGCAGCCTGAGCAAAATCGATATTATTTGAAGCGTAAATAATACCTCTTGATGAATTTATAAGTAAGCCCACATTATCACTCATACCATATTTACAAACATCTTGCAAGTTTCCGCCTTGAGCACCCACACCTGGTACTAACAAAAAACTATGGGGTATTATTTTTCTAATATCAGCTAAATATTCAGCTTTGGTAGCCCCAACAACATACATTAAGTTTTCAGAATTATTCCATGTTTTAGAAGTCTCTAAAACCTGTTTGTATAACTCTTTATCATTAACAGCCTTTGTTTGAAAATCAAATGCCCCTTGATTAGATGTTAACGCTAACAAAATAGTGTGTTTGGTTTTAAAAGCTAAAAAGGGCTCTACAGAATCTTTACCCATATAGGGTGCTACGGTAACAGAATCAAAAGCTAAATCTTCAAAAAAAGCTTTAGCGTACATGGTACTTGTGTTACCAATATCGCCTCGTTTAGCATCTGCAATAGTAAATATTTCAGGATGCTTTTCATTTAAATAATTAATGGTTTTTTCTAAAGCCTTCCAGCCTTTTAAGCCATAAGCCTCATAAAATGCTGTGTTTGGTTTATATGCCACACATAAGTGATGTGTTGCATCAATTATAGCTTTATTGAAAGCAAAAATAGGATCTTCTTCTTTTAAAAGATGTTGCGGAATTTTATCTAAATCTACATCTAACCCTATACATAAAAAGGATTGCTTTTTTTTAATTTCTGAAACGAGTTGGCTTGTTGTCACCTTTTAAATTAAATTGTTTCGTCGTTAGCCTTAAGCTTTTCAGTATTTTCAGCTAACATAAGTTCATCAATTATTTTTTGAATATCGCCATTTACAATATTTTGCAAATCATACAGGGTTAAACCAATTCTATGATCTGTTACACGCCCTTGTGGGTAGTTATAGGTTCTAATTTTAGCACTTCTATCACCAGAACTTACCATACTACCACGTTTAGCTGCATCTTCTTCTTGTTTTTTGGCTAACTCTAAATCGTATAAACGCGAGCGTAATACCTTGAAGGCTTTTTCTTTGTTTTTGTGTTGCGATTTTTGATCTTGACATTGTGCTACTAACCCCGTTGGCTCATGCGTTAAACGCACTGCAGAATAAGTTGTGTTAACAGATTGCCCTCCTGGACCAGAAGAACAGAAATAATCTATTCTAACATCTTTTGGGTCTATTTCTACATCAAATTCTTCAGCCTCTGGAAATACCATCACCGTAGCTGCACTGGTGTGTACACGCCCTTGTGTTTCTGTTTGTGGCACACGTTGTACACGGTGTACGCCAGCTTCAAATTTTAAAGTACCATAAACATCTTCACCTGTAACTTCAAATTGAATTTCTTTAAAACCACCATTGGTACCTTCGCTAAAATCTACCGTACTTACTTTCCAACCTTTGCTTTCGCAATATTTGGTGTACATTCTATATAAGTCGCCTGCAAAAATACTAGCTTCATCTCCACCTGTTCCTGCACGCAATTCTACCACCGCATTTTTGGCATCTTCAGGGTCTTTTGGTATTAAGAGTACTCTTATTTCTTCTTCTAATTTAGGAATACCTTCTTTGGCTTCATCATATTGCATTTTGGCCATTTCTACCATTTCAGGATCGCTACCATCTGCAATAATTTCTTCGGCTTCAGCCAAATTATTAGTTAATTCAATGTAAGCTTCACGCTTATCCATTAAAATTCTTAAATCTTTGTATTCTCTGTTTAGCTCAACATACCGTTTCTGATCTGATATTATATCGGGTTGAATGATTAAATCACTCACCTCATCAAAACGCTGTTTTACTATTTGTAATTTCTCTAACATCTGCCTCTTTTAATTGGTCTCCAAAAATACGATAATTTATCAATTTTAGGTTATTCTCATTAAGCCTATTCTTAATATAGCAGAATATTTTAAACTATTTTACGTTTCTGTGATTACCATGCAGCAATTATTATCTATATTATTTTTTTACAGACCACTAGTTTTATGGTCTTTAGGAATAAATACTACGCTTTTATTTTTTAAAATTGAGCCTGTAATTATCCTAATAGTTAAAGTTTTTTTAGTATTTTTTTTGTGGTACATAACTAATGAAACAACTGCAAAACGTAAACTTACTTTTTACAAAAACTTGGGTATTTCTACCTTTAAACTATTTTCAATACTGTATCTTATAGACTTATTTCTGAGCATTCCTTTTCTTTTAATTCTTAGAGAGTTTATATGATTTTAGAAATTGATAGTATTGAACTTTACTTTAAAAAGAAACCAATATTAAATGGTATTTATTTAAAAGCTGAAACTGGTGAAATTACTGGTATTTTAGGGAGTAATGGTTGCGGAAAAAGTTGCTTACTCAATATAATTTTTGGCAATTTAAAACCAAAATATAAACTTGTTAGAATTAATTCTACACCTATTTTAAAACCACTATACAAAACCAAATTGGTTTCTTATTTACCACAGTATAATTTTATACCCAAATATATTAAGCTAAAAACAGCTTTTAAACTTTATAAGGTTGATTGGAAAGTGTTTATAGAACATTTTGAAACGCTTTCAATATTTAAAAACACGAAATTTGGGTTACTTTCTGGAGGTGAACAAAGAATTATTGAGATATACTTAACACTAAAAACACCAAGGCAAATTATTTTACTAGATGAACCATTTAATGGTGTAGCTCCATTATATATTGAAAAAATTAAAAGTTTAATTAAATTAGAAAAAAACCAAAAGTGCATCATTTTGACTGACCATAGATATTCTGAAGTTATTGACGTGTGCAACAATCTTTACCTTATTAAAAATGGATGTACAAAACAGATAAATAATTTAAGAGAACTTGAAGATTACAAACACATTCATTAAGATTCTAATGCACAACATACTAGAAATTATATTTCACACTTACCCTTGTTTTTAAAAAAACAACACATTATTAACCCACAAACGCATTGATAAAATGTAAGATTTAAATCACAAAAAAAATCATTTTTTTCTTGTTAGAAAATGTAAATAGCTATATTTTTGAGCAAAATTTAACAAGAAATTAAACATGAAAAAAATTTTTGCATTAGCCCTTATCTCTACTATGTTATTTAACACATCTTGTAGCAACAATGATGATGGAGATTCAAACAAATTAGACGGATCTTTAACTGTTGAAGAAGGTAAACAACAACTTGAAGACAACAGTATTAAACTTTTAAACAAAATTGAAGAATTTAAAAACGACGATGCTTTAAATGAAATTATTGAACTGGCTGAGTATTTGAGTTCTTCAAACACAACTAAATTTAGTGGTTTTAAATCAACAGCATTAAACTCTATTGAAAATGCAAGTAGCATTCAATCTAAAAATAGTTTAATTGAATTTAATGCTAAACAATCATTAGCGCTAGCCTCAAAAAATAATTTAATATTTGATTTTGAAGCTGAATCTGGTGTTTATGAATGGAACGCAGATATTGAAGATTTTGAAAAAATTGGTGAAAGTGATGATATTATTTATAAAATATCATACAACGAAAACAAAAATGCTATTTATAGCTTTACTGATTTTGCTTCAAAAACTGTTGAAGGAGAAGAGCTACCAACTTTAGCTAAAGCTAACTTAAAAATTGATGACATTACAGTATTTTCTCAAGATTATACTGCAACTTTACAAGATAACAATTTAATACCTACTAAAATAAATAACAAAACTACTATTGGTGGTTTTGTTTTTGAAACCAATTATAACAATAGCAACAACGCTAAAATAGATCAATCATTTACTTTCAAAATTGATAGTGAGGTTATCATTGGTTACAACTATACTGCAAAAGGAAACTTTAACAATACTGATAGTGAGGTCACTGATATTTTTGACAGTGTTGACTTTTCATTTAACTTTCTTGATGCTAAACTAAATGTAAGCGCAAATGACAATGACTTTGACTTAGACGAAGAATTAACTATTGATGAGCAAATTGATTTATTAAACAAAAATGTTAATGCTATATTAAGCATAAACAACAAACTAATTGCTGAAAGCCTTTTTTATAAAGACCAAGATACCTATACAGATTATATCTATAACGAAACCACTGAGTCTTACGAATGGGATGAAGTAACTGAGGATATAATAAATGTTAAATTCTTATTTGATGATGGCACTTCAAGTGATTTTGAAACGTATTTTGAGGGTTCATTTACTGAATTAGAAGAAAAGTTTGAAGCCGTTTTTGAAGCCTACGAAACACTTTTTGAAGACGTAGAAATCTAATAGAAATAAACAAACATAAAAAAGGCTGTCTGAAAAGGCAGCCTTTATTTTTACATTTTTTTTAGCTATTTTTTTTAACTTTAAGAATGCGTAAAAAAGTAGTTTTCAAGCCCTATAACTAAGACCAGTTTTGTTTGTTGTCCCCAAGCTATGATGATTTAGTCCTAAAGCATCACCCTGTTCAAATGGTAAATACAATTATTGACCATTTTAGATATTACGCTTTAGAAGCAAGCTACAAAGACGGTGGCACCTTTAGTTATCATCTACAAATTCACTCAAGACATTTATTTATAGCTATTTACACAATATTTATTCCTCAAGAAAACAGAACAAGCCTTTTCTTAAATCAAAAACTAAACAAAATCTATTCTGAAAAAAATCACCTAAAAATTACTTTTTAGATAATCTCTTTTTACTCTGGTACTTGAAACCTAAAAACAGCTTTGTTTTCACCTGACCAATACCCAAAAGCCCCATTACTAATATTGCTTTTAACAACTGTAGAGAATGAAGCATTTTCAATGGGCATAGTAACATCACCCTTAACTGATAACCAGAAATCATACTGTTCTTTTGTTATAGCAACCACTTCTAAATCTGTTACAACACCTGATTTTAATATATCATCACGTTCGTTATTCATATAAGTCTTATGGTGCATGATAATAGGAAATGTATCTGTAAAAATATTTTCGGTATTAAAAATAAATGGATCGGCATACTCAAACATAGTGTCTTCTTCGTTCTTTATTAGCAACTTAAAGTACTTAGGTATTTGTGGGTTGGTGTTCTTTAGCACTAATCTTAAATCCTTAAACCCAGACACTAACTCACCATCTCTTATAGCATCTAAAAATTCAATATTTAAAACATTTGGTAACTCAGGCAAACTTGTTTGAGCATTAAACTCATCTCCTCTAATGGTTACTTTTAACTTGTAATTTTTACCTAACTCACCTTTAATTTGATTGCTTCGGTAATATAAAAACGGAAAATAACTATTATCTCTCTTTAAAGTTAAAATTTCTGATGTTTCACCATCAAAAAGTTCTACTTTTGCTTTTGATTCTATTGATTTTGCTACCTCTAAAGAATCTATAATCCCTTTAAAAGGTAGACTATTAGTTAAATAAACCTTAGCAAATTCACCTTCATTAATTTGTCCTTCAATGGTTAATTTATCTTGTAAGATATCAGTATCTGTAACGCAAGACATTGTACAAAACACAAAACTTAAAAGCAGTAATTTTTTCATAAAATTAATTAAAATGAAAACAACCAATTAACCGTTGGCAAAAATGGAAATAAGCCATCTTTTTCCTCTTTAATTTCTATAAAAGCATCTTTAACATCATCATCGGTACTATAAGAAATTTGAAACGGATTATTATTATTGTAAATATTATAAAGGGTTAAATTTATTTTAGAATTCCATCTTCCTTTTTTCTTAAAAGAATAAGTACAGGACACATCCAACCTATGATAACTTGGAAATCTGGAGGCATTTTTAGCTTCAAAATTAATTATAGGTCGTTGGTTTACAACCCTAATATCTGCAGGTTTTGTGTAGTTTTGCCCACTAGTAAATATAAACAATGCACCAAACTCTATCCGGTTATTTAATTTGTAATGAGCAATACTATTAATGTTTATAGGTCTATCAAAAGTTGCTGCAAAATACTTCCCTTCATTTATTTCATTAAACTTAGCTACTGTTTTTGATAGCGTCAAAGCCCCTTGTAAAGTTAACTTGTTTACTTTTTGGTTTACACTCAACTCTAAACCGCATGATTTAAATTTACCTACTAAAACATCATCATATATATTATTTGAAAATAAATTGTTAACAGAACCATTTTCAAACTCTGTATAATTTGTAACATGCTTATAATATACCGCACTATTTAGTTGTAAACCGTTAGTTTCATAGCTATACCCCAAACTATATTGATTTGACAACTGAGGTTTAATTTTATCAGTACTAATAATGAAAAAATCTGCAGGTAAACTAAACGAACTTATTGAAGCTTGATGTACAAATTGATTTAACCTTTGGTAACTTAACTTAAAAGCTTGATTTTTTTTAGATTGATATTTTATACTAACCCGTGGTTCTGCACTATAAAAGTGATATGCACTTATTAAACTATTTTGCTTAGCAAAAAAAGAAGAAAGCCTTAAACCTATTTTTGCTTCTATTCTTTTTGACAACTGTGTTTCTAAATCTGTAAACACACTAAATGTGTCGTAATTATAAGTTTCTTGATTTTGAATACTTACAGGAAATTCATCAACTAAAGCGTTAACTTTTTTTGGTAAAATATTTGTATTGTTATACGCAGTTCCTATTTTAAAAAGGTAATTTAGTTTTTTCCATAAAAAATAATGATTTACACCTAATACATTAAATGTACTTTTGGCACTATAATTAAAAGGAAACTCGTCATCTGAAAACATAAAACTATAATAACTGTTTGATATAGTTGTTTTTGAACTTAAAACACTAGAAAACTTATGTGTATAAGTGCTACCAAATAAAACATTACCCCAGTTTAAATTTCTGTTTCTCCCTTTAGTTTGATCTTTAAAATTATCTTTTGTTGTATAAAAAGTAGTCTCTAAATGGTCTTTATCTGAAAGTTTAGCCGTATGTTTTCCTAAAAAATCATATAAAAAATAATTTTTATCATTTCCTAAAATAGTATTGTTATTACTAAAAAAAGGTTTAAAAATTTCTAAATAAGTTCTTCTTCCCGAAAGTAATAAACCATTATTTTCATTAAGCTTTATATTGCCTGTTAATTTTGAAGACAATAACCCTAAACTACCATTGTAATTAGTTGAATCTGGTATTTTTAATGTTTTAATATCTGTTATTGAAGCTAGTCTTCCTCCGTAAGAAGCATCAAACCCCGCTTTTGAAAATTCTAGCGAATTAACAAAATCAGAATTTACAGCTGAAAACAAACCTCCTAAATGTGCTGTATTATGTAAATAAATATTATCTATAAGTGTTAAATTCATACTAGCATTTCCGCCCCTTACTAATAAACCAGATTGCCCTTCAGTTGCCTGTTGTACGCCTGGTGTGTATTGTATTAATTTTATAACATCTTTTTCCCCTAAAATAAAGGGCATTTTTTCAATATCCTTTTGAGATAGGTACACTTGGTCTGGCACTACCTTTTTTATTTGACTACTTGAAAAACTTCTTAAAACTACCTCTTCTAAAACACTAACTTTGGGCGTTAAATACACAATGTCATCTAAATTTTTAACTGCTATAGAATATGATTGAAACCCAATTTTTGAAAATTTTAAAATAGCATTGGCATTTATATTTTCAAAACTAAATATTCCTACCTTATTAGTATAAACCCCTTTGTCTGTGTTTAAAACCTGTACAGAAACATCTGCTACTGGCAAGTTGTTTTCTATATTTTTTACTGAAGCAGTTACCGAAATTTGCGCTAATAATACATCACCATATAATAGCATACATATAAACACTAGCAACAAACCTCTGTTTAATTTTGGGACATAAAAAAACATGAAACCTTAATACACTTTAGGTTATTAAAATAAGTTAGCTAAAGTAAATACTATTACTAATTCTAACAAAGAAGCCTATTATTTTTTTAAGTATTCTAATACACAGTAAACAAAAAAAGGAAGCTAAAATAACTTCCTTTCATAACTACTTTCATTTAATTTTAACCACATTTAGAGGAACCACAATCTTGACAAGTTAAACATCCCTCTTGATAAATTAAGTTGGTTGAATTACAATTAGAACATGTTTGCCCTTTTGCTTTGGTACCATCTGCTACATAACGTTTTAAAGCTCTACCTACACCATTTTTCCAAGTGTTTATAGATTCTGTATCTAATTGTAAACTGTTAATTAAATCAACAATTTTTTCAATGGGCATACCGTGGCGTAAAGTACTAGATATGAGCTTAGCATAATTCCAGAATTCTGGATTAAATTTATGCGATAAGCCTTCAATAGTTATTTTATAACCTCGTTTGTCTTTATATTGAAAATCATATCGGGTAGTACCATCTTCATTTTTATTTTTAATAATAAGACCATCATTTACCCAACGCGGAATTAAAATACCGTCTTCATCATCAACTAATCCGGTAAAAATCTCATACGGATTACCTTCTATTAACCCTATAAAAGCAATCCACTTTTCTTTGTTATTTTGAAAACGTACTACATCGGCTTTTAATACTTGTGGGCGTTTTATTGGAAATGTAGTTAAGGTGTTTTCTTCCTCCTTTTTTTCTTCATTTGAAATTAACACTCCAGAACGTGATCCATCTCTATAAACAGTAACACCTTTACATCCTGCGTCCCATGCTTTTAAATAAAGTTCTCCTACTAAATCTTCAGAAACATCACTTGGTAAATTAATGGTTACACTTATAGAGTGGTCTACCCATTTTTGAATAGCTCCTTGCATACTCACTTTGCTCAACCAATCTACATCATTAGATGTTGCTCCGTAATAAGGTGATTTTTTTACCAATTCATCTAATTCTTCTTGGGTGAAATTTTTATTGGTATCAATACCATTTACTTCCATCCATTGTTTAAAACGATGATGAAAAACCACGTACTCTTCCCATGAATCTCCTACCTCATCAACAAAATCTACACGCACATCTTTATCATTAGGGTTTACCTTTCTTCTACGTTTATAAACAGGTAAAAACACAGGTTCAATCCCTGAGGTAGTTTGAGTCATTAAACTAGTAGTACCTGTTGGAGCAATGGTTAAAAGTGCAATATTGCGTCTGCCATACTCTAACATTTCATAGTACAATTTACTATCGGCTTCTTTCAATCTATTTATAAACGGATTATTTTTTTCTCGGTCTGCATCAAAAATAGCAAAAGCACCACGTTCTTTAGCCAAATGTACCGATGCTCTATAAGCTTCTACAGCAATAGTTTTATGTACTTCTAAAGAAAATGCATTACCATCTTCACTACCATATTGTATTCCTAAAGCAGCCAACATATCGCCTTCTGCAGTAATACCAATACCAGTTCTTCTGCCCTCTTCTGCTTTTCTTTTTATGTTTATCCACAAATTACGCTCTACAGATTTAACTTCATCAAGTTCTGGGTCTGAATCAATTTTTTCAAGAATAGCATCAATTTTTTCAAGTTCTAAATCTATAATATCATCCATTATTCTTTGCGCATAAGCAATATGCTTTTTAAATAAATCGAAATTGAAAGACGCCTTATCTGTAAATGGGTTTTCAACGTAAGAAAACAGATTAATAGCCAATAACCTACAAGAATCATAAGGACACAAGGGGATTTCTCCACAAGGATTTGTAGACACGGTTTTATACCCTAAATCGGCATAACAATCTGGTACCGATTCATTAATTATAGTATCCCAAAATAAAATTCCTGGTTCTGCCGATTTCCATGCATTATGTACAATTTTAGCCCATAAATCTTTTGCTTGAATAATTTTTGAAACCTTAGGGTTTGAACTAAAAATAGGATATTTTTGAGTATACTCTGTACCATTTTTCACGGCTTTCATAAACTCATCATCAATTCTAACAGATACATTTGCACCTGTTACTTTTCCTTGTTCTAATTTTGCATTGATAAAATCTTCAGAATCTGGATGATTAATAGATACTGAAAGCATTAAAGCCCCGCGACGACCATCTTGAGCAACTTCTCTAGTTGAGTTTGAATAGCGCTCCATAAATGGCACAATACCAGTAGATGTTAATGCTGAATTTTTTACTCCAGAACCTTTTGGACGAATGTGCGATAAATCATGACCAACACCTCCACGGCGTTTCATAAGTTGTACTTGCTCTTGGTCTATTTTCATGATACCCCCGTAAGAGTCTGAATCTCCAGAGTTACCAATAACAAAACAATTTGACAAAGATGCTATTTGATATGGGTTACCAATACCCGCCATAGGACTTCCTTGAGGGACAATGTATTTAAAGTCTTTAATTAAATCAAAAACCTCATCTTCACTTAAAGGGTTTTTATATTTTTTTTCAACACGTGCAATCTCTTTTGCAATACGACGGTGCATATCGTTAGGAGTAAGTTCATAAATATTACCTTCAGAATCTTTTAAGGCATATTTATTAAGCCAAACGCGTGCAGCTAAATCATCATTTTTAAAATATTCTAGAGAGGCGTTAAAGGCTTGGTCTTGGGTATAGGTTTTTGGTAGCGTTTTGGTAAGGTTTTGTTTCATTGATTAGTAAAGATTTAGTTCAAATATAGATTAATAAATTCGTATTACGAATATACTCAATCTTTACAATTTAAAACATGACACAAATCATAAAGTTAACAAGAAAAACAAACTAACTAACTGTTTTTAAGTATTTTAAAAATTTATTAACATAAAAAAGTTAACAAATTTTTAAAAAAAATAAAATAATTATTTTTTAAAAATCTACAGCAAAACCAACACCTAAAAACTGTTTCCATTGAACTTTTGCTCCGGCTTCATCAAACTCACCATCACCATCAGCATCAGTTTCTTTAGTAGTTTTAACATCATCATCATATCTAATATGTGAGCCAAACTTAGCGCGTACATAGTTGTTTACTTTAAAATCAAAATCTAGACTCCAGTCTAAATCTACATTACCAAAATTGTTTATGTAGTCTGTATAAAGATTTACTTTATGTTGCATGTTTATGTTTTCAGCCACCTTCATTTCATAACTATTAGTAACCAAAATACCTAACTCTTTTCTAATTTTCTTACCTGAAACAATTACATTTCCTTCATCATCTAAAACCGCAGGATCTACACCAAATGAACCTGCATCTGCTAAATCTTGGTCTAAAACAAATGTTGCCTTTAATGTTAATGGTGAAAAATAAAGAGATAATTTATCAATACGTTTACCATATTCCATTCCGCCTCCAAAAAACAAATAACCAGGTGCCATCAACCTAGAAATAGGATCATCTGTATTTGGATATTTATAACCATTAGCTAATTGGGTTCTAAAATTAAGTCTTGCAGAATAATACCAATTAGACAAGCTATCTGGCTTATATCCTAAATTTGAATTTATCTCTATTAAATCATCTGTTTTTCTTAATTCTCTAGATTCTTGTTTATTAACACCATAACGCATTTTAATATCATTTCTCCAAGAAAAATATTTATCTGAATAATTTCTTGAGGACTGGAAACCAATAAGCCCTGAAATAGAGTTAGCTCCTCCAGAATTCCAATTCACAAAAGCAACTTCACTTAAATCTATTGAAGCCTTATTTTTTTTAACCCATTGCGGATTAGGTATATCATCATCATTTGACTTTTGCTTTTTTTCTTTTAAATAGAGAGAATCTGGTTGCGCATTAGAAAATTGAAATGAGAGGCACACTAGAGCAAATAAAATGTATCGCATGGTTATTTGTTGGGTTAATATAAATTATTTTCTTATCAACAATCATTCCATTTTAACTATAAATGGAAAAATTCTAATAGCTAAACTCTCCAAACTCACTTTTTATTGTGAGCTTCTTTTCTTTTGATGCTTCCACTCTACCAATCACCTGAGCATCAACGTTAAACGATTTTGATATTTCAATAATATCATTTGCAATTTCTGGAGTTACATACAACTCCATTCTATGCCCACAGTTAAATACTTGGTACATTTCTTTCCAATCGGTTTTTGATTGCTCTTGAATTAATTTAAAAAGCGGTGGTATTGGAAATAAATTATCTTTCACCACATGATTTTCATCTATAAAATGAAGAATTTTTGTTTGTGCTCCACCTGAGCAATGTACCATTCCGTGAATAGTATTACTATTATATTTAGAGAGTATTTGCTTTATTATTGGCGCATAGGTTCTTGTTGGAGACAATACCAGTTTACCGGCATCTATAGGCGAATCTTTAACAGCATCAGTTAATTTTACATTACCAGAATACACTAAATCTTCGGGCACTGAAGCATCAAAACTCTCTGGGAATTTTTCAGCTAAATATTTATTAAACACGTCATGACGCGCAGAAGTTAAACCATTACTTCCCATACCGCCATTATATTCTTTCTCATAGGTAGCTTGCCCGTAAGAAGCTAAACCAACAATAACATCGCCAGGTTTTATGTTTGCGTTATCAATAACATCAATACGTTTCATTCTTGCGGTTACGGTAGAATCTACAATAATGGTTCTTACCAAATCTCCAACATCGGCTGTTTCTCCTCCAGTAGAATGAATGGTAACCCCAAACGATTGTAAATCTTCCAATAACTCTTCGGTTCCGTTTATAATAGCCGAAATTACCTCTCCAGGTATTAAGTTTTTGTTTCTTCCTATAGTAGATGACAGCATAATGTTATCTGTAGCACCTACACATAGCAAATCATCTATATTCATTATAAGTGCATCTTGAGCAATGCCTTTCCAAACTGATACATCTCCAGTTTCTTTCCAGTACATATAAGCTAAAGATGATTTTGTTCCTGCACCATCGGCATGCATAATTAAACAATAATCATCATCATTAGCTAAGTAATCTGGTACTATTTTACAAAAGGCTTTTGGAAACAGACCCTTATCAATATTTTTTATAGCGTTGTGAACATCTTCTTTTGATGCCGAAACCCCACGTTGTGCGTAGCGCTTAGAAACTTCTTGACTCATAATAATATAATGTGGTGCAAAGGTAATTGTTTAAAGTAAAATTATATAGGTTTTAATCTTGTTTTACTAACAGTTTTTCAACCATACAACTTACTTGATTTTATAAAATTTTCTACTACTTTCGTTTTTCATTGAATATAAGTCATTAAAAACAACATATATTCTTAAGTTTTTCACAATTTCAAAAAAAACTTCATAACATGAACAAAAACAAAGAAAACTTTATACTAAAAATATATTCTTTAACCTTAACAGCTGTTTTAGCCTTTGTAATTTTTACATCATTTAAAACAAATTCAAAAACAGAAAAATTAGATGAGATTACAGTTGAAAGAATAAACATTGTAGAACCTAACGGTGATTTAAAAATGGTTATAAGTAATAAATCCAAACAACATTCAGGAATGTTTGACGGGAAATTATTATTTGGAAAACGAGAAAGACCAGCAGGAATCATCTTCTTTAATGAAGAACAAGACGAAGTTGGAGGTTTGCTATATCAAGGAAACAAAAAAGACGGTTCTAGTTGGATTCTGTCTGTTGATCAATACAAAACAGACCAAATAATGCAAATGCGATATTTAAAAAATAATGATGGAAAATCACGATACGGTATTCAATTTTGGGATAAGGATGAAAACTACACAATGCCTATTATTGCAAAAAAAATTGATTCGCTACAAAAAACAGGCTTGACAATGCCACAAGCTATTAACAAAATAAAAAAGTCTAAAAAAGGAAATCCAATTAGTGCAGAAAGAATGTTTATTGGCAAAACAATGGATGAACAAGCAGGTGTTTTTATTCAAGACCAAATGGGATTAGACCGACTAAAAATATATGTAGATAAACAAAATAACCCTAGAATTGAGATACTTGATGAAAATGGAAATGTAATCAAAAATTTGGCTCGCGATTAACTAAAATAAGCTTCTTTAATTTTTTATATTTCCACGATAAGTAGGTCGTGTATTGTGGCTGGAAACAATAAAATAATGAATAATCTAAAGACAAACAAATACAACGAGGTGGTATGTTTTGGATTAAATAGAAAACTAAATTTTCCTGATTTCACCATTCAAAACACAAAACATCAAAAAATACAAGGACCAAACAATGCAAAATGGGAAAGACAAACTTTCTATTTCACAATAACTAGTAAACAAGATAGCTTTGAAATTACTTGGAGCACAGGTAGAATTCAAAACACAAAATTTACTCTTAACAAAACAACCTACGAACTAGCAATGGGAAGTTATCAGGATTCTACTTCAAAAGCTTTTAAAAGTCTTGCTTTAAATGAGCTAATAATTGTTAAAGTTAAAAAAGTGAAACTAGTAAAACACCGTATTAAAACAGATGATATTGTGTTTAGAAGTACTTTAACAAAGAAAGGCGAAGTATTTTTTAACGAATTTGGAACCATAGAAAAAACGCCACTAGGTTTATTTGTTTGGGACTTTAACAATACCATAAAACAACCACTTAAGAATTGGTCATCTAAAGGTATTAACCAAAAAATTGCAGTATATCGTATAACATCTCCAGATTTTCAAATAAATAATATAGCATTAAAAAACGGTAATTTTAATTATTTGTTTGATTCTGAAAACCTAGAGTTAGTAACCCAAAACTTTTAAGAACTATTTTAATTGAAGTAATATGCCTAAAAAGAATAACGCAGATAAAATAAAAATTTTAGGGAAAGAATTTGAATATGTAAGAATAGATGATATTAAGAAAAACCCTGTTATATTTTTTGAAGAGCACAGTGTTGATTTATGTATCAAAGCCTATGAAATCTTAAAACCTAAACTTATATACATTGAAAATATCCCATGTCAATTTCTTAGCGACCCTCTTTTTGCTGATTTAGAAAATATACGCGTAAGTGCTTCAGAAAACATGGAATTAACCCCATTGAACGCATTAAACAATTTAAAGAGTCTTTGGGTAACCTTTTATCCTGGATATGAACCAAAAGGCGCTTTAGATTTTAGCCAGTTCCCACAGTTGGAAACATTACGTTATAGTTGGTCTAACGAAACAAAAAACTTTTCGGCTCTAAAAAATATACAATCCATTTTTATTGAAGAATACCCTCAATTAGACTTAAAAGCATTTAGCGAGTTTGATAATTTAAAGGCCTTAGAAATCTCTCGTTCCAAATTAGAATCATTGGAAGGCATTGAAGAAAACAGCAACCTAATTGAATTAAAAATTACCGGTTCTTCTAATATCAACACACTGGAAAGTCTTGCAAAAGCAAGCAATATGAACCTAAAAGTTCTAGAAATAAATTCTAAAAACAAGATAAACGGATTAGAGAACATTGCTAATTTAAACAAATTACAATCGCTTACTTTAGAAGGAATGCCAAGTATAGATTGTGCTCAACTTGAAAAAAACACGAGTTTAGAGCACCTGAAACTAAAAAAGGTAAAGGAGGTACATAACGCATCTAGCTTAAGCAAATTAACCAAGCTTACGTCTATTGAGTTGCTTATCATAGATTTTATTGAAAACCTGAACTTTATTTCTGAATTACCAAACATTGAAACACTTAATATACTACCATGGTATGTGAATAGTAAAGATGGTTATTTGCCATTAACCAAAAAATTTAAATCTTTAAATAAATTAGAAACATTATTTAAGTGGAAAGATATTCTAAATCATTTAGATGAAGAAGGATTAGCATTATATAAAGCCTATTTTGGCGATTCACCTTTAGCCTTTATTAAAAAACGTTTTAAATTTCATTGTTATGAAGATTTCTCTGAGCCCTATACCAAAAAAAACTGTAATAAAGTAGACCATCAAATTCAAAAATTAATCGACCGATTAATAGAGCATTCAGATAAAACCTCAGAAGAGAAATTAGTTTTCTTTCAAGACACAGTAAATGCCCTCGACAAAATAGATGAAGAATTAAACCTTTTTGCAACTGGCGAACGGGAATACCTTTGGGATACCTTAGATGAAATAGCCAAAGAAAGCGGTATAGATGTGGATGCTTTAGAGGAATCTGATTCTAAGAACAAAAATTTTAATTGGCCCGTTTTTTAAAAAAGCTTACCGAGATATGAACGATCAAGTCATTTTTAATTTAGAAGTCAACAAACTTTTAAAAAACAAATTTAAAGCTGAAAATTGGTCTGGAGTTAGCCCTGTGTTTTATAAAAACGATACCTCCAACCTTGTCAAGTGTATTGAAATAAGGAAATCAGTAAAACAAGACAACTTTTACTGCTATTTATCCCTCTATTCAAATTTCAAAAATTCGAATGCACCGAAGAAACTGATGGATAGTAACAAGCAAATATTTTTAGTAACATTAACACCTAATAAAGTAACTGATACTTCATATTATTGGCCGTTAAAAGAAAACAAAGCATTTAACGAAAATCAAATACATCTTTTATGGGAAGCTATTACCAATCATGGCGAAGCTTTTTTTAATCGGTTTAATAATTTTCCAGAACCTTTTTTACATATTAGACCTACAGATTTTAAACATGGTAATGTTAAATTATTCAACACATATGAGGTATATAACCAATTTAATTATATGAATTTTTTAAAAGAAATTTATATATCCTTGAATGAAATAGACATGGCAACTAGCTTTTCAAAACTTGCTATTGAAACTTATCGAAAAAAAATAGAAAAGAATAAATTAATGACTGAAAAAAAATATAAAAAAATCATTAAAGCATATTTAAATTTTTTAGATATGCCATAAGTTAAAACAATCATTTATTCTCCCATACCTGCAAGTTTTATCACTTTCTTAAATATTAAAATCACTCAAATATTTAATTTATAAAATGTAAATAACTTTGCTAATATATTTTTTAAAAAGGATAGCGGGTAAAGTTACATACTGCTAAATTACTCACATAAAACACACTATTAAAAATAATTGAAACACATGGACATAAATCTGAAATACAAACTATATCAACAAGATTATTTACACCAGGTTTTGTATTCTAATGCCATGAGTAAAAACGCTAAAAAACAACGATTAAGAGCATGGGTATTTACTACGTTTTTTATCTTAATTCTTAGTTTTCTGTGGTTATCTGTGTCTAACGATACAATTGAAATGGGTCATTATTTAGGAGCCATTCCCACCTGTATTATTGGTATACTTTGCTTTCCTTACTTTTTTAAATTTATACAAAAAAAACAATTATTAAAGCACACTAATGAAGTTTATAAAAATAATTACGGAAAAGAAATTAATCTTTTATTTGGAACAAATACCATTGAAATTCAAAATGCCTTAGGAATATCTAAAATAAACTATTCGGCTTTAGAAAAAATTATTGAAACATCTAGTCATTTCTTTATGGTATTGAAAGCTGGTTCTTATATTATTATTCCTAAATCAAGCATAAAAAACATGGATGATTTTAGAGTTAAGATTAAAAATATAGCTAGCAAAAGTAAAATTTTATATTCAACAGAATTAGATTGGAAATGGTAGTAACTGAACTGTATCTAAAAATGCGTGTAATTCATTTCTAGCTATAACTTACTTTCCAAAATTTTCTCGGTTTTCTATTCGGTTTGTATTCGCTAAATTATATGTTTAATACCCCTACTCACTGCTAAAATATACTTTCAAAATTCACTACCTTGTAAATAACATTTCTCTGTATTTGGTTAGTGGCCAAATTTCGTCATCTACCAATAATTCTAGTTTATCACAATGGTAACGTATATCTTCAAACAAAGGTTTAACCTGATTACAATAAGCAGCAGCCTTCTTTTCTATATCGGCTAGCTTATTGGCTTTTTTACGCTCATTAATTAAGGCGGTAACTTTGGTGTTTATAGCCTCTATATGGCTTGATATTTCTTTAATTAAATTAATTTGTTCTTTGGATACTTTTTCAAAATCGGTTTCAAAAATTTCTTTTAAGCCCTTTACATTTTCAATCAAAATATTTTGATACTTAACCGCTGTTGGTACTATATGGTTTCTTGCTATATCACCTAATACTCTCGCCTCTATCTGTATATGCATAATGTAGGCTTCAACCTCAATTTCGTAACGTGCTTTGGTTTCTATTTCACTTAACACGTTCATTTCCTCAAACAAATCAATTGATTCTTTAGCTACTTTAATTTTTAGAGCTTCGGGTGTGGTTTTATTATTACTAAGTCCGCGTTTTTTTGCTTCCTTTTCCCAAGCTTCACCATAACCATTTCCTTCAAATAAAATAGGTTTGCATGATTTAATATATTCTCTTAACACATTAAAAACAGCTTCGTCTTTTTTCAACCCTTTACCATCAATGAGCTTATCTACTTCTTTTTTAAACTCTATTAGTTGTTTGGCTACTATGGTGTTTAAAACCGTCATAGGGTTACTACAATTTGTGGTAGACCCTACTGCTCTAAATTCAAATTTATTACCTGTAAAAGCAAATGGCGAGGTACGGTTTCTATCGGTATTATCTAATAACACATCTGGTATTTTACCAACTACATTAAGTTTTAATTCTGTTTTTTCTTCTGGCGACAGTTTTCCTTTTGTAACCCCTTCTAATTCATTTAAAACTTTAGTTAATTGTTCTCCAATAAACACAGAAATAATAGCTGGTGGCGCCTCATTAGCCCCTAACCTATGGTCATTGCCTGCAGATGCAACAGAAGCTCTTAACAACTCTTCGTAAGTATGTACCGCTTTTATGGTATTAACAAAAAATGTTAAAAATTGAAGATTACTCATGGGGGTTTTTCCTGGCGCCAATAAATTAACTCCAGTGTCTGTAGATAAAGACCAGTTATTATGTTTTCCTGAGCCATTCATTCCTGCAAATGGCTTTTCATGAAATAATACTTTAAAATTATGACGTGATGCCACACGCCCCATAACATCCATTAAAAGCGCATTATGATCTACAGCTAAATTAGCTTCTTCAAAAATAGGAGCTAATTCAAATTGGTTTGGAGCTACCTCATTATGTCTTGTTTTAACAGGAATCCCTAACAACATACATTCGTTTTCTAAATCGCGCATAAAGTTTAATGCTCTGTTAGGTATGGCTCCAAAATAATGATCATCTAGCTGCTGCCCTTTGGCAGAAGAGTGGCCTAGTAATGTTCTCCCTGTTAAAGCAATATCTGGTCTGCTAGCAGCCAATAGTTTATCTATTAAAAAGTACTCTTGTTCCCATCCTAATGATGATGATACTTTTTTTACATTTTTATCAAAATATCGGCATACATCGGTTGCTGCAGTATCAACAGCATTTAAAGCTCTTAAAAGCGGGGTCTTATAATCTAACGCTTCTCCTGTATACGCTACAAAAATAGTTGGAATACAAAGCGTTGTTCCGTATATAAATGCAGGTGATGTTGGATCCCAAGCAGTGTAGCCTCTAGCTTCAAACGTATTTCTAATACCTCCACTTGGAAAACTTGAAGCATCGGGTTCTTGCTGTACTAATTGACCGCCATCAAACTTTTCAATAGCAACACCTTCACTAATTGTTTCAAAAAAAGCATCGTGCTTTTCTGCAGTAACCCCTGTTAATGGCTGAAACCAATGTGTGTAATGCGTAACCCCTTTAGATAACGCCCAATCTTTCATTGAAGCTGCTACTTGGTCTGCTATATTGCGTTTAATTTTTGTACCGTGTTGAATAGCATTCATAACACCATCTAAGGCATCTTTGGTTAAATACTGACGCATGGTATTTATATTAAACACATTTTTACCAAAAATATCAGAGCGTTTTTCAGTTTCAACAACATTAATTGGTTTATGTATAAGAGATTCTTTTATGGCGTGAAAACGTAATGTAGGCATTGACTTATTAGTTTAATTTATTTTAGATTACAAAAATAATTATAGTGGTTAAACTACAAAATAGGGTGTTAACAATTTTTCAGTATTTATATAAAAAACTATACTTTTTTTAATAGATACCCTAAAAAAATGGGGGATAAATAAAAATAACACAGCAAAATACTAAAATACCCCTCAAAAACATGAAGTATTTATATAAAAATATATATTTGTGCTGATAACATTTAGATTACATTAATATAATATTCATTATGGCAAAAATTAAATTAGAGTACATTTGGCTAGATGGTTACAAGCCTACTCAAAACATGAGAAGTAAAACCAAAGTAGAGGAGCATGAGAACTTTAAAGGAACATTAGAAGAAATTGGTAATTGGTCTTTTGACGGGTCTTCAACAAGACAAGCCGAAGGTGGATCTTCAGATTGTATCTTAAAACCTGTAGCTATTTACCCTGATCCAGAACGCAAAAACGGTTACTTAGTTATGACTGAAGTATTAAACGCAGATGGAACACCTCATGAATCTAATGCTAGAGCTACTATTGATGATGATGATAATGATTTCTGGTTTGGTTTTGAGCAAGAGTACTTTATAATGGATACTCACACTCAATTGCCTTTAGGTTTCCCTGTTGGTGGATACCCTGCTCCACAAGGCATGTATTACTGTTCTGTTGGAGGTAAAAACACTCACGGTAGAGATTTAGTTGAGGAACATGCCGATTTATGTATTGAAGCAGGTTTAAACTTTGAAGGTATTAACCAAGAGGTTGCTTGCGGACAGTGGGAATTCCAATTATTTGCTAAAGGTGCCAAAAAAGCTGGTGATGAAATTTGGATTGCTAGATATTTATTAGATAGATTAACTGAAAAATATGGTTACTATATTGAATACCACCCAAAACCACTAGGTAAAGATATGGATTGGAATGGTTCTGGTATGCATGCCAACTTCTCTAACTCTACATTAAGAACTTGTGGAGATAAAGCAACTTACGAAGCTATTTGTGAAGCTTTCCGTCCTGTTGTAAAAGAACACATTGCTGTTTACGGTGAGTTTAACGACCAACGTTTAACTGGTGAGCACGAAACACAATCTATTGATGAATTCTCTTATGGTATTTCTGATAGAGGTGCATCAATCCGTATTCCTGTTGCAACTGTAGAAAGCGGTTGGAAAGGTTGGTTAGAAGATAGAAGACCAGCTGCTAATGGTGACCCATACAAGATTGCAGGAAGAATTATTAAAACTGTTAAATCTGCTAAAATTTAATTTATATAGATTTTGTTCATAAAAAAAGCGCTTATATTTTAATGTAAGCGCTTTTTTAATTTAATTCATTCTATATTTTTCTCGGTAAGCGGTTGGACTAATGCCTGCCTTCTTTTTAAATAATCTTGAAAAATATGGCGGATATTCAAAACCTAATTCAAAAGCAACTTCAGCAATGGTTTTATTAGGATTTAACAGCATATTCTTAGCTTCATCAATTAAATAAAGTTGCAAATGCTCTGTTGAGGTTTTTCCGGTTTCTTTTTTTAGCGTATCGCTTAAATAACGCTGTGAAACCGATAGTTTATGTGCTATTTGTTCTATACTAGGAATGCCGTTTTCTTGTATTTCACCCGATTCAAAATAAATAGATAGTTGTTCGTTAAACTGCTCTAATAAATTATTTGAAAGTTCTTTACGGTTTATAAACTGCCTTTCGTAAAAACGATTTGCATATTTTAAAAGCGTACTTAATTGCGAAATAATAATGTCTTTACTAAATTGATCTTGATTATTTTGGTATTCAACATCAATATTTTCTACAATAGATTCTATTTGCTTTTCTTCCTTTGGCGATAGGTGAAGTGCTTCGTTTGCCGAATACGAAAAAAAACCATATTTCTTAATTTGATGCGCTAATTCTGTTCCTTTTAAAAAATCTTCATGAAAATTAATTGAAAAACCTTTTTGATTATAAACCACGCTTTCATCCCATTGTAATACTTGTCTAGGAGCAATAAAAATTAAAGCGCCGTTGGTGAAATCGTATTGAGTTCTACCGTAGTTTAAATCGCCTTTTACAATTTTTTTTAAACTAATGGAATAACAATCGTTTGTAATGGGTGGCGAACTTTCTTTTGGGCAAGGTAAAAAACCATCGCCCGATGCCGTAAATACGCTAAACATTGGGTGTTCTGATCTTGGTAACTCCAAATAATTTAAATAAGCCGATAGGGTTTTAAAATGTTGCATATTAATTTTTCAATTCTTTTTTGGCTAATAATAATTGCTTGTTATAATTGTCTATTCTGCCATGAGCCGTACCATCAATTAATAAAATAACCGTTAGCATAGCAATAGCTGTAATCATACTTGCTCGCCATATAGGTGTGTTTAAAAATATTATAACTAGGGCACAACTAGCAACAATAATTGGAATGACTTTAAAAACAATGGTTTTGTATTCGTTTAAAGTGCTTTCGGCGCGTTTAAGTTCGTTTTCTACAAAGGTAACTGCGTTATTATTATATGCTATTTCAAATTGTTTAATTCTAGATTTATTGGTGTAAAATAACCCAAGCCCAATAGTTAAAAGTAAAACGCCTGCCACTAAAGTAGGAATTATATATGCTTTTGCTATTTCGGTTTTTCCTAATTGCCAAAATCCTAAACTTGCGATTAAAAACCCAAGAGCAAAAATAATGAAGAATCTCGTTGAGAATACTTCGGCTTTTGCCCAATCTGTAGCTATTTTAAGTATATCCATTGTTTTAATGTGTTGATTTATTTAAATTTAAACATTCCATTTTATACCCACTGCTTCTTCAGAAACCATCCAAAGTTTTTCCATTACAGCTTTGTCTTTAGCGTGTGGTTCTAATTTGCACTCACCAACTGGTCCTGTCCAGTAATTTCTCCCTGTTGGCCCGTAAAACCCTGCTTGATCTAAATCTGGTTCTGTGGCACACATTAATTCTGGATATGCGCCTCTTTCTGCAGATTGTACCATAGGTGTTAACTTCATAATTTGCCAAACAAAACGAGTTAATAAACTACCACTGGTTTTAATTAATGATGTGCTTGAAGCTCCTGGGTGACAAGCATACGTTTTTACATTGGTTTTTCCTGCTTGTTTTAATTTATCTTGTAGTTCGTAAGCCGTCATTATTTGCGCTAATTTACTCTGGCTATAAACACCGTTAGGATTGTAGTTTTTATCCCAGTTTAAATCGTCGAACTGAATGGTTTTTATTCCTAAATTATAACCCATACTCCCAACAGTTACAATGCGCCCGTTTGAGGCTTCAATTCTAGGAAAAAGTAAAGCTTGTAATAAAAAATTGCTATAATGGTTTACACCCATTTGGCTTTCTACACCATCGACTGTAAAGGTTTGTTTAGGCACTTGTGCAATGGCAGCATTTAGCATTAAGGCATCTATTTGTGATACCGTTTTAAGCACTTCTTCGGCGGCTTCTTTTACTGATGCTTGAGATGCTAAATCCATACTGATATTTATAACATCAATTGTATTACCAAGTTCTTGTTTTAATGTTGCTATAGTGGCTTTAGATTTTTTTGGATTACGATTAAGCATCACCACTTTAGCTCCCTTTGCTAACAAAATTTTTGCAGCTTCAAAACCGGTACCGCTTGTTGTACCAGTTATTACAAATGTTTTTCCGTTTAAGTTTTTTATTCTGTCGGGTGTCCACCCTTTTTTTCCAAATTTAGTTGTACTCATAACCTAATATTTTAAGTTTTTAAATTATGATACAAAGGTAGTAGTGGCAACCTGCTTAGGTCTTACACATATTTTCGAATCTTGTATACTTTTTGGTTCTGCTTAGCTATTTATAACTTTAAAAGGTATGCCGCATTTAAAAATGCAACTAAACAATAAAGCTAGCTTCTTGTAAAAATTAAGAACATTAACACCCCATAACCCGCTACTAAAAACATGCCTTTAAGCCTGCTAATTTGAAGTCTTTTTGGTAAAAATATTAAAGGTATAAGAACCGCAGAAAAACCTAACATCCAAAAAATATCGTTTGTAAGAATACTAGCTTCTGTTACAGGAATTGGTTTAACCATTGACGTTAACCCTAACACCGATGCAATATTAAATATATTAGAGCCTATTAAGTTACCTAATGATATGGCTTTTTCTTGTTTAGCAGCTGCAATTACAGAGGCTGCTAACTCTGGTACACTGGTACCAATTGCAATTAAAGAAAGTCCTATAACACCTTTACTAACACCTACGGTTTCTGCTATTTGTGTAGCACCGTTAACTAACCACTCACTTCCAAAATAAAGTGCTACAGCCCCTATAATTAACCAAAGTATAATTTTAAAATTAGACACTACCGATAAAGATTCATCTACCTCCTCTACTACTATGTCTTTTTTGGCACTTTTAATTAATATAAACAGAAACAATACAAGACCCGCAAATAAGCTTGCTCCTTCTATGGTTGATAGCTTGTCATCATTCTTTAAAAAGAAATACAGTACAATAGAAAAAATCATCATAACGGGCCAGTTAAGTTTATAAAATGATTTATCTACAGATATAGACCCTACCATAGCCGTAATACCCAAAACCAAACCTATATTAGCAATGTTTGACCCTACTACATTATTAATTGCTATTGCTGGCGAACCAGTTAATGCGGCATTTAAACTAACTAATAACTCTGGTGCAGAGGTAGCAAATGAAACCACCGTCATACCAATAACCATTTTAGAAATGTTGAATTTAAATGAAAGTGCTACTGAAGAACGCACTAAATACTCACCACCAACAACTAGTAAAATAAAACCAAGGATTACCCAAAGTACACTCATAAAAATTATTTTTTACGAAGATAAATTAAAGTTAAAAGCTAGAAGTTAAAAGTTAAAAGTTTTTATAAACCCCTAATTAAAAACAACTATTATAATAAGTATTTTTGTACAAAAACTAAAAATTTCGTTAAATAACTATTAAAATAGTTTTATAACTACAAAAATAGTTATATTTGTTTTAAAATTGATTTTTTAATAGATAATGTACTTGAATTTTGAGTACAAACTAAGCAAATACACTTGCGTTAGGGATTGCAGTGAAAAGCCCACAGCGAGGTACGAGCGCGGACTTGTAACGTAAAGCCCGACCACGCCAAAAGCGTGGTAACGCCCAAAAAATTAAAACATGGAAAAATTAACAAACAAAGAAGAAGAAATAATGCATGTTTTATGGAGGCTTGAAAAAGCTTTTGTGAAAGATGTTTTAGCCGAAATGAAAGATGAAAAACCGCATTATAACACGCTTTCTACTATAATTAGAAACTTGGTAGATAAGGGTTATGTGGGATATAATGCTTACGGAAAAACCCACCAATATTTTCCTATTGTTACCAAGGAAGCTTACAGAAAACGCTTTATTAACACCGCTATTAGTAATTATTTTAATGATTCTTATAAAAATATGGTGTCTTTTTTTGCTAAGGAAGAAAAGATTAGCGTAGAAGAACTAAAAGAAATTATTGAACTTATTGAAAAAAACAACTAGCTATGGAATACTTATTAAAAGCCAGTGCTATTGTTGCCATTTTTTATTTGTGCTATAAATTATTCTTGCAACGAGATACCTTTTTTGAACAACACAGAGGGTTTCTTTTAATTGGGTTATTTTCGGCGTTTATAATTCCTTTAATTGTAATACCTGTTTACATTGAAAGAACTCCGTTATTAATAGATAATGCTGTATTTGCTAATGCTGTTTCTGCTAACGAACCTATTGAAGAACCTTTAAACTTTATAGACATAGCTACTTACTTATATTTTGCTGGAGCCTTATTCTTTTTTATTAAATTTTTAGTGCAATTGGCTTCTTTAACACGCCTTTTAATTAAGAATGAAAGTACAAAAACAGGAAGATATAAGTATGTTAAAACCAAAAGCAAAGCATCTCCTTTTTCGTTTTTTAACTGGATAGTTTATAACCCTAATTTATTTAATAAAACCGAGTTAGAACTTATTTTAACTCATGAAAAAGTACATGCCCGCCAGCACCACTCTATTGATATTCTATTAACGCAATTGGCTAGTATTGCACTGTGGTTTAACCCATTTATATGGCTATATAACAAAGACTTAAAGCAAAACTTAGAATTTATTGCAGACCAAAATGCACAACGTACATCTGGCTGTAAAAAAAGCTACCAATACACCTTATTAAAAACAAGTATGCCAACTCATCAATTGGCTTTAACTAATAATTTTTATAATTCATTAATCAAAAAACGAATAGTTATGTTACACAAATCAAAATCAAAAAAATCAAACTTATTAAAGTACCTTTTAGTTATTCCTGTTTTAGCCATTTTTTTAATGAGCTTTAATACTAAAGAGGTTTTTATTGATACTGAAAGTCTGTTACAGGACAACCTTCAGAATAAAAATTCACAAACAAATACAGACTCAATAAAAACCAATTGGAATACTGAATTTATAGTTGAAAAACCCTTTGAAAACAAAGACATAGAAATGTTTTTAATAAGCAATGAATTTACAGATACCGATTTTAAAGAGCTGACCGAAAAATTAAAAAGCAAAGGTATTACTGCTAAGTTTAAAGGCATAAAACGCAATAGCGAAGGCCAAATAATAGCTATTAAAATTAATTTAAGTTCTAAACAATCTAACGCTAATTACAATATAAGTGCTAATGACCCTATTAAACCAATTAAAATTTCTTTAGAAGATGGTGGTAAAAGTATTTCTATTGGAACTGCTTCTCATCATAAAGCCTATTTTATTTCTAAAGATAACAATCATGATATAGGTAAAATTGAAGATGTATTTTTCTTCTCTGATGATGATGGGGTTTATGAAACACATAAAGAAATTCATATTATAAAAAGTGATTCTTTAAAATGGAAAACAAATGGTAAAGAAGCCAAAAACATTATTATTAAAAAAAATAAAAATGTTGAAGTTATTTCTGGCGATGACCATGAAAAACACATTGAAGTAATTATTGAAAATGATGACGACTCAAAAAATAAAGAGGAAAGAATATTTATAGTAAAAAAACAAAGTGATGACAAAAACGCCTTTAAAGTAAAAACAATTGCAAGTGACAAAAACAAAAGCAAACTTGTTTTTATGAGCGATGAAGAAGAAAACCCTTTATTCATTATTGACGGAAAAGAAGTAGAAAAAGACCCTATAAAAGGTTTAAATCCAGAAGATATAGAGTCTATTAATGTTTTAAAAGACGAATCGGCTATAAAAAAATATGGTGATAAGGGTAAAAATGGGGTTATAATCATTACTACTAAAAAAGATAAGTAAACAAAAGTAGGTTTTCAGTAATAATGAAAGCACTCCTTTTTAGGGGTGTTTAGCACTATCCCTTAAAGTGTGTAAATAAAAATATATCGAGAGTTTCACTTTATCTAAAGTTGCACCCTTTTTTCAAGTATAGTTAAAAACTGGTTTAAAATAATACACCAATTATGAATTGGCATAAACCATTTTCAGCCAATAGCAATGCGCTCATACTTCCGCTTATACTCCATCGGACTAATCCCCACAATGTTTTTAAATACATCCCGAAAGGCTTTAGGGTCGCGATAACCGCAGTCGAACATCACTTCGGTTACCGATCCCCTTCCCCTCTCCAATGCTTGTTTGGCCGCTTCCACCCGAACAGATTGAGTTCGAGCTTATATCTCCAATCACCCTTTGGTTTGTTACAAGAAAAAACTGAAACATGATTTATTTTATTACAAAAAAGAAATAAAACACCCTTTGTTTTGTTACAAATGTGTATTTTTGATGAAAGCATTCAGCAAAGATTATCAAAACCTTGAACTTTAATCGGCATATAAATACACAGTTGGCAAATTGGAAAGATTCCAATAACCGAAAACCTTTGGTCATAAGGGGAGCCCGACAGGTAGGTAAAACCACCTTAGTTAAAAACTTCGCCAAAACTTATAAACACAGCATTTTACTAAATCTTGAAAAAGCTAAAGACATACGTTTTTTTGAAGATTATGACGAGGTAAAGATCCTAAAAGAAGCCCTTTTCTTTGAACATAATGTGCCCGGAAACGAAGCAGATAAGACCTTGCTGTTTATTGACGAAATTCAGGAATCGCCCAAAGCCATTCAACAGCTGCGCTATTTTTACGAAGAGCTTCCGGAATTACATGTCATCGCTGCCGGCTCTTTGTTGGAATTTACCATGCGGCAGGTTAAAAACTTTCCTGTAGGAAGAATAGAATATCTGTACTTATATCCTCTAAACTTTCAGGAGTTTTTGTTAGCTACCGGTAAACAACAAGCCGTTGATCAGTTAAATCAAATTCCTATAAAAGACTTTGCTCATAAAACCTTGTTGGATTTGTTTAACACCTATACCATAATAGGAGGTATGCCCGAAGTTGTACGAACTTATATTGCGAATAACGGCATTGCCGATTTACCCAAAGTATACGAAAGCATATGGGCTACGTATAAAAATGATGTTGAAAAATACGCTTCCAATGATACCGAGCGCAAAGTGATTAAACACATTATGAATGTGGCACATTTATATATTGATAAGCGCATTAAATTTCAAAATTTTGGCAACTCCAATTACCGTTCCCGCGAAGTAGGCGAAGCATTCAGAAATTTAGATGCTGCACAGATTATTCAATTAATTTATCCAACAACAGCTTTAGAACCTCCCATTATACGCGATATGAAAAAGTCGCCAAGGTTACAGTTTTTAGACACCGGCCTTGTCAATTACGACTTGAAAATTCAAACCGATTTACTAGCTCTTAACGATTTAAGCAAAGCCTATAAAGGATCTGTTATTCCACATATCATTACTCAAGAAGTAATGTCGTTAAATACCATAAACAACCCTAAACCCTGTTTTTGGGTACGCGAAAAATCACAAGCTTCTTCTGAAGTAGATTGGGTTTTTCAATATGAAAACAAGCTGATTCCAATTGAGATTAAATCAGGCCCAACGGGCTCGTTAAAATCCTTACATGAATTTATAGAGCGTACCAACCATCCGTACGCTATCCGGATATATGCGGGCAATTTTTGTATAGAAGAACATCAAACCCCCAACAAAAAGAAAAAATATAAACTCATGAACTTACCCTATTATTTGGGAACCAAACTGCCTGAATACATCGATTATTTTCTGATAAATGATTAAGGGGACAATTCTAAACGCAATACAGACGTATTTGATTGAGGAATAGCAATTAATTGCTATTCAAATATTTATCACAAAAAAAAACATCACTTTGAGTTGTTCTAAAATAGGTTGACAGTTTTTATAAATTAAATTAAACCTGAGAATTTAACTTCTCAGGTTTTTTGTTGTGTATAAAGTTAGGTGTTTTCATGTTAAGGCTCTAATGGGATTATGACCAATTGTTGTGTTTAGGCAAAAATTGGATCATGATTCATAATTCATACAAATGAAGAATTTCGTTAGTTTTAGTGTGTTTCACTAAATTGAAGTTGTTAATTAAGAATTCAGGTAAAAACAGTTTTAATAGATCTAAGGTAAGTTCCAATACAATAATTTTAAAACTTCAAAACTAAAACTATCTTTATTCACACACAACTTTTGGGGTTGATTCGAAATTTAATAATTTCACTCATAGGTAAAGCATAGGATATCCATAGGACATCTATAGGACATCTATAGGGTATCTATAGGAGTGAGAAGTGAATAGTGAATAGTGAATGGTGAGTGGTGACCCGTCCTAAAATAGCTATACAGGTTAATAAATAAATCCTGATATAATTATACAAACTTTAGTGGGGCCAGAGCAAGTTTTAATACGTTGTCTTTTTATTTAACTATTTATACAATCTACACACAACTTTTGGACTTGATTCTACATTCAACTTTTATTGGGACACAATTCAACCAAAACTACAGAAATCTATACCCATGTAGCAAAAAGCAGTTTTAATTTTATAAAAAACCCATTAGATTTGTAAGAAAAATAATTATATTTACCGAAATAAATATAATGTAAATAAACACAATTGTGTTTATTCAACCGTTACCACACATTTTGACCCAACCTATGAAAAAAACAATATCTTTCTTTTTAATACTATTTTTCGTTTCAAATGCCTTTTCTCAAAAGGTAATAGAAATGGAGAAAATAAATGGAGTCTATCAAATACCATGCAAAGTCAATGGTATTCCAATGAAATTTATTTTTGACACCGGAGCTTCTGATGTATCTATATCTTATATTGAGGCCGGTTTTTTATTAAAACAAGGGTTGTTAAAGGAGAGTGATTTTATTGGTAGTATTAATTATAAAATTGCAAGTGGAGAAATTCAAGAAGGAACTAAAATTAAGCTAAAGTCAATAGAAATTGGTGGAACTATTTTAACTGATATTAATGCAACGATAGTACACAATCTTGAAGCACCTTTACTATTAGGTCAAACAGCAATTAATAAAATAGGAACATATACAATTAAAGAAAACCTATTAATTTTTAATGACAATAAAAAAGTGTTGGCAACAGGAGGAAATGATGACGATTTTTCAATAGCGATTAATTTTTTAGTTAAAGAAAATTTAACCGAATTTATATCGACTTCAAAGCTAAAAACCAATCCAGATATTAAAAATTTGATAATAGAATTAGATTCTCTGTCTACATTAAAAAATAGAAATAACACTATTACACAATACCAGTTAGGTGCTGCTTACATGAAACTTTATCATGAGATGGTTCAAGTAATTGATAAATCAAAGGCAAAAGAACTTTTTTACAAAAGTGTTTCTTTGCTAGAACAAGGATGTAATAATAAGAATGAGGATGCCTGTTATGAACTTGGTGAAAATTATAGTTTTGCTGTTGTTAAAAATGGTACAATAGACATTGAAAAATCAATATATTGGTATAAAAAGGGAGCTAATTTAGGAAACTCTCTTACAAGTTCGGCCTGTTCTCATTCACTTGGACAACATTACAAAAATTCAGGTAAAGATGATGAGGCTTTTTATTGGTTCCATAAAGCTGCTGTTGCTGGACAATATGCCTCATACAGTCAAGTAGGCGATTGTTATTATTATGGTGAAGGCGTTTCAAAAGATTATAAAAAGGCACTATATTGGTATGAAAAAGGAGTTTCGCCAGACTATAAAAAAATGGGAGATATATTTTATTATGGTGGTTATGGTATAACAAAGGATTTAAAAAAAGCTTCAGAATATTATGAAATGGGAGCTGTAAGCCGAAACAATTCCCCCATTTTTTATGGTTGCAATTCTATGTTGGGTCAGATGTATTATTTCGGTGAACATTTTAAAATGGATAAAAGAAAAGCTTTCTTACATTACGAAATTGATGCTCTAAAAAAAGGGAATGAACATGCCTATTATATGATGGGTCTCATGACTAGTAACGGAGAAGGAACATTAACCGATAAAAAAAAAGGTTTCAAGTATTATTACGAAGCTGCTTATAGAGGACATCCAGCGGCTCAATATCAAGTTGGTGTCTCTTATTACTATGGATATGGCACAACTATAGATAAGGTAAAATCTGCATCTTGGATTAAAAAATCATTTGAGAATGGGTATGAAAAAGCTAAGGAATTTTGGGAGGAAAGGCAATTATGGAAATATAATGAAGATTAAAAAACGTGTGGTAACACCGTATATAATTTATTGCTAGTTTAAGCTTACTTACGAAAATCCTCGCGGATTTTCTATTCGGTTTTTATTTGCTAACTTTAGTGCTTAAACCACGCAACAAACCATATACAAAACCGTTGTAGCACATTTGACCAAACTAAAAACCAATAATAAATCATTATGAAGAAAAGAATACTATTTGCAATTTTAACTTCCATTTTAATTGTATCGTGTCAAAAGAAAATTGATGGCTCGACTGAAGAATCAATGAAAAAGTCAATTGAAGAAATAAATGAATCGCTTGATGAATCGAAAAAAGAGGAATTTCAAGAATCAATGCAATTAATGATGTTTAACGGACTTGAATTGGCTGATTTAATGAAAGAAGATGGAGCGGAAAATATGGCTAATGACTTTAAAACGAGAGTAGACGGAATGACAGCAGAGGACATCATTGAGGAAGGAAAGAAAATCAAAAAGCAAATTGAACAGAAGAAAAAAGAACAAGCGAAATCAGAAATACTAGAACTTTATTCAGCAAGAGAAAATGCAGAAAAGGACAAACAAATGCTTTCGAAATTTGAAGTTAAGCGCTCACGATTTTACATCAGAAAAAGTGGGACTTATTATATAACTAAAGAACCGATTATAGAATTGACTGTAAAAAATGGAACTGACCAAGCAGTTTCCCGAGCTTATTTTACTGGAACATTGGCAAGTCCAGAAAGAACGATACCTTGGATTAAAGATGATTTCAATTATGAAATTTCTGGCGGTCTTGAACCTGGAGAAGAAGTAACTTGGTATTTAGCACCGAATATGTTTAGTGATTGGGGCGAAGTTGATGCACCTAAAGACGCTATTTTAACTGTAGAAGTTACACAACTTGATGGTGCCAATGGTGATGAATTGTATTCTACAAATAATTTTGGCGAAGATGAACAAGAAAGACTTGAAGAGCTGTTGAAATCTTATCCTGAATTTGCGAAATAAAAACGTGCTACAACAAACGTATATAGCTCATAGCTAATTAGTTGCTTAAACGAAGTTAAGGCATATTTGGAAAGTCGCCAAATTTTTAAATTTGACGATTTCCAACAAAAAGGATAAATAGTAAAATTCAAAAATCTGGCTTGTGTTTAATCCGAAAATAATCGCTAATTTACACGCTACGAGCCATATACAAAACCGTTGGCAATAATTATGAAAAGAACAATAATCATAATAACATTACTTTTTAGTTTTTCTTTAATTGCCCAAGAAAAGCTTGTTGGAGAATTTTGCACAATTCCTATTGGCGAATCTGATGTAGCTTGTTATAATTTTATCGAAAACAACAATTTCGAATTCATGGTGTCTGGTTGTTTAGGAATATCAACTTATGGAAAAGGAAAGTATACATTAAATAACGATAAACTATTACTCAATTTTGATAGCGGAAAAGGAATTAAAAATAGCAGTATAAGTTTTAAAAACTTAAGTGTAATTTCAAAAGACTCTGTTATGGTAAAACTAAAAGTTACCGACCTAAATGGAATAGGTATTGCTGCAAAAATTTATCCGAAAGAAATGGATTTAATGGATTTCGACTTTGAAAAAAATTATACCGATATTGACGGGAATTGGATTTGGAAAGATAAAAAGGACAATGGATTAAAGTACTTTGTAATTTCAGAGGTTGGATATGCAGAATTTGAATTTGCAATCGATATGGAAAAAAGTCAAGAAATCAACATAGTATTAGCTCCACCAAGTCCAGATTCAATTTCATCAAAAGACTTATTAAAAAAAATCAGAATTGTAGACTCTGATATTCTGGAAATTGACGGAATAAAATTTAAAAGAATAAAATAACTATTGCCAACAATGGTAACCGTTGCACAAGCCCATAATGTATCCTAAAATTATAATTAGAAACCGTCTTTTAAAGGCGGTTTCTGTTTTTATACACTTAAAAACTCTGGTGTTTTAAAAGGCTTTAAAAGCATGTTTATAACCTTGTAAAAGGTGTTTTTGGCACTAAAATAAAGCGTCTGTGCCCCTGCTCCGCTTTTAGTACGTTTTTCTATAAATTTCATATATTTTTTAAGGTTGTAGGCTATGGCAGAAAGTTGCATGCATTTATTGGCCTGCTCAATTCCAATGGTATTCACTTTTCTTAGGCCCATAAATTGTGTGAGCGTACCAAATACAGGTTCTACGGTGCTCTGCCTTTTTCCTTTCATATAACGCCCTTGGTTGCTTTCTACCCGGGCTATGTTACGCTCATATTCCGAGCGGTAATAGGTAACGGTAAACTTCTTTTCCTGTGCCGTTTTCCCTAGGCATGCAGTGCGTACTGGACAGTCCAAACACAACGGTTTTGAGCCGCGGTATTCCTTCTTCTTGGTGTTGTTCTTTTTTTCTATAAACACTTTTTTAAAGGGGATGATTTTGCCTTGAGAACATGTATAATAATCTTCCTTTTCGTGATAGGTAAATCCTTCTGGACCGCCCTTATAAGTGCCGTGAGCGGGTATAAAACTTTTTAGGCCTATTGCCTCTAGAAAGGCATAATTCTCGCCGCTGCTATAGCCCGTGTCGGCCACACAATTTTCCCAAACCAGTGCCGCTTTCCAAAGCCGTTGTTTTACCCGCTTAACGATATCTGGTAAATGCTGACTGTCTTTGCCATCGGCATGGTACGCTCTTATATCACTTATCACATGGTTTGCCGTATCTACTGTAAGTTGACTAAGGTAATTGAGTTTTCTTGCCTTTCCCGGTTTTACACTGATGCGCGCATCCGGATCGGTGGGACTGTAATGGGTCTTGTTACTGGTATAGCGACTGCCTTTAGCACCAGCTCCTGGACGTGCATCTTGATCCTTTGCCCATTTGGCATTACGCCTTTTTATGGCCTGTAATTCTTTCGTAGAAGCCGATAAGGTTTGTTGGTCTTTATCGGCCTTGTTTGCTTTAGATTGCCTTAAGGGCTTCTGTTTATCTCGATGGCTGATGTTACGAATTTCCCGAAGATGCCCTTCTAAATCCTCTTCTGGCACTTTCAGTTCTAAAGTATCCATAGAAGCATTGGCCTTTACAGGGGCGGAATCTATGGTCTGGGTATGGCCGGCAACCATACCTGCCGAGACACATAGCCCAAATATTTTTGTGAAAACAGATTCAAATACCGCTTCTGGAAATAGTTGGCGTGTACGGCTTATAGTAGAATGCCACGGTAATTCTTCGTCGATATCATAGCCTAAAAAATACAAGATATCCAAGCGCATGCTACAATGTGATATAAGCTTACGGTCGCTTGTTATATTTTCTAAATAACCAACCAAACATAGCTTAAAGAATACAACAGGGTCGATGCTTTTTTGTCCGCTTGATCCATAGAATTTCTGAGTCCTTTTGTAAAGGAAATTAAGGTCGATAGCTCCACGAAGACGTCGGTAGAAATTCTCTTCTGGTACGCGGTCGCTTAGCCTAAATTGATTGAATAGCTTTTCTTGAAATATTTTTGTGCCTTGCATTATTAAATATACGAAATTTCTGTATATTTAGCAAGTCTTGTGCAACAGGCACAATGTATAAAAATAATTGCTCAATTCTGGGCTTAAATAAAGGTCGTTGCGAGTTTACTACGTCTGATTTTCCTGCGGAAAATCCTCGCACGTAACCGCGCAACTATTCTTATACGAACCGTTGGCACACATTTGAAAAAACATTATGGGAAGAATCAAAGCTAAAACACATCTTGAGAAATTGGGATTTTCTGAAAAGGATAAGAAAGACTCTAAACACGATATTATTCAAACGTGGGCATACGAAAATATCGAAAAAGTTATTTCTGAAACAACAATGAGTAAAAACCCTCATCCATTTAAGATTATTACTAATAAATGGGAACATCAAATGATGTACGTAAATGGGAATTACAAAATGATTGTTGGTTATATCGATATTTTGGTTCGTATTCAAGGTAAATTTTATTTTAATGATAGCGATAAATATGAAGATTACACAAAAAACGTATTTATCGAAGTTAAAACCCAAATCCCAAGTTTAGGCGAATTAATAAGACAAATGAGAGCTTATCAAGCTTACGATGATAGGTTCACAGATTATATTGTTATTTCACCAGATGATAGACATAAAAAAATTCTAAACGAACAAGGTTTTTGGTTTTATAAATATAAAGACCCTAATCTATTGTTTTAAGACCTTTTGAGTTTCTAATAGATGTAAAAGTATTGTAAGTGTCAGGTGCTGACTGACCAACAATACGCTTGAATTCTAAAAGAGACATTGACGGATTTAATAATAAAAATCTGTTCATAGCAGAAATCATCCACATTAAAGACTGTGGACTTTCAGCTTCAGTTTGTTTAATTAATTGTTCTGCTATAAATGCAGTTGGATTTTTTGACATAATATTTGAATTTTAAATTAATAATCTGATTAAAAAAACGTGTGCCAACACCGGTAACCGTTGCACAAGCCCATAATGTATCCTAAAATTATAATTAGAAACCGTCTTTTAAAGGCGGTTTCTGTTTTTATACACTTAAAAACTCTGGTGTTTTAAAAGGCTTTAAAAGCATGTTTATAACCTTGTAAAAGGTGTTTTTGGCACTAAAATAAAGCGTCTGTGCCCCTGCTCCGCTTTTAGTACGTTTTTCTATAAATTTCATATATTTTTTAAGGTTGTAGGCTATGGCAGAAAGTTGCATGCATTTATTGGCCTGCTCAATTCCAATGGTATTCACTTTTCTTAGGCCCATAAATTGTGTGAGCGTACCAAATACAGGTTCTACGGTGCTCTGCCTTTTTCCTTTCATATAACGCCCTTGGTTGCTTTCTACCCGGGCTATGTTACGCTCATATTCCGAGCGGTAATAGGTAACGGTAAACTTCTTTTCCTGTGCCGTTTTCCCTAGGCATGCAGTGCGTACTGGACAGTCCAAACACAACGGTTTTGAGCCGCGGTATTCCTTCTTCTTGGTGTTGTTCTTTTTTTCTATAAACACTTTTTTAAAGGGGATGATTTTGCCTTGAGAACATGTATAATAATCTTCCTTTTCGTGATAGGTAAATCCTTCTGGACCGCCCTTATAAGTGCCGTGAGCGGGTATAAAACTTTTTAGGCCTATTGCCTCTAGAAAGGCATAATTCTCGCCGCTGCTATAGCCCGTGTCGGCCACACAATTTTCCCAAACCAGTGCCGCTTTCCAAAGCCGTTGTTTTACCCGCTTAACGATATCTGGTAAATGCTGACTGTCTTTGCCATCGGCATGGTACGCTCTTATATCACTTATCACATGGTTTGCCGTATCTACTGTAAGTTGACTAAGGTAATTGAGTTTTCTTGCCTTTCCCGGTTTTACACTGATGCGCGCATCCGGATCGGTGGGACTGTAATGGGTCTTGTTACTGGTATAGCGACTGCCTTTAGCACCAGCTCCTGGACGTGCATCTTGATCCTTTGCCCATTTGGCATTACGCCTTTTTATGGCCTGTAATTCTTTCGTAGAAGCCGATAAGGTTTGTTGGTCTTTATCGGCCTTGTTTGCTTTAGATTGCCTTAAGGGCTTCTGTTTATCTCGATGGCTGATGTTACGAATTTCCCGAAGATGCCCTTCTAAATCCTCTTCTGGCACTTTCAGTTCTAAAGTATCCATAGAAGCATTGGCCTTTACAGGGGCGGAATCTATGGTCTGGGTATGGCCGGCAACCATACCTGCCGAGACACATAGCCCAAATATTTTTGTGAAAACAGATTCAAATACCGCTTCTGGAAATAGTTGGCGTGTACGGCTTATAGTAGAATGCCACGGTAATTCTTCGTCGATATCATAGCCTAAAAAATACAAGATATCCAAGCGCATGCTACAATGTGATATAAGCTTACGGTCGCTTGTTATATTTTCTAAATAACCAACCAAACATAGCTTAAAGAATACAACAGGGTCGATGCTTTTTTGTCCGCTTGATCCATAGAATTTCTGAGTCCTTTTGTAAAGGAAATTAAGGTCGATAGCTCCACGAAGACGTCGGTAGAAATTCTCTTCTGGTACGCGGTCGCTTAGCCTAAATTGATTGAATAGCTTTTCTTGAAATATTTTTGTGCCTTGCATTATTAAATATACGAAATTTCTGTATATTTAGCAAGTCTTGTGCAACAGGCACAATGTGTATAGTGCATAAGGGTTTCAGAGGTTTTCGAGCGCTATCTCCCGCATCAATTTTGGGTGGTATCTTGATAGGTTTGAAGCCCGCAATCCCTTACGCACCATACACTAACCGTTACCTGCAAGCTGAAAAAAGCCAACCGTACGTTCAAGCACATTTCATTTTGTTCGTACCTCACAAAATAAAAAGAGCTTTCACTTCCCCACCGCCACCCAAAAAATAAATGACAAACTCGATTGAAATCCAAAACGAATTCTTATATTTGACAAATATTGTCAAGTCAATTATAGGCGAATGAAAAATATAGGACAAACATTAAGAGAATTACGAGAGTCAAAAGGTTTGTTATTACGTGAAGTTGGTGCAGCATTATCAATCGACCCTACTCTATTGAGTAAAATAGAACGTAATGATAGAATGCCTACAAAAGAACAAGTAAGTGCTCTTTCTGAATTCTATCAAGATAAAAAGAATGAAGTCTTAATTGCTTGGTTAAGTGACAAGCTTGTTTACGAAATCCAAGACGAAGATTTGGCATTAGCAGCTATGAAAGTTGCTGAACAAAAAATTGAATACTTAAAAACTCATAAAGCTCAATGAATATAACTAAAGAAACAGCCAACAATAAAGAACAACTTCTAAAATACTTTAGAGATAGGTCAAGTGAGTTTTTGGCTGAAGTTAATGGCGAATACGGTAATACTGAATACAAAAAGAAAGCAAAAAAATTAAACACGCTTCTCGTAAAAGCACGAACTACAATTATTGAAATAATTGAGCAGAAAGGAAAAAAAGAAAATTGGTCGAATAAAGAAATACTTGAATGTGTCTTAATGGTTACTTACTGTAACTATGTTGTAATGCTTGAAGTACGCCATTCAGTTTGGCCTTATGAATATATGGCCTTCTCACGAAGAATAGGAGAATTATGGGAACCATTTTGCAAATTAGCTTTTGAGTATCCAATAAATGATTTAGAGCTTTTTGTTCCACCTTTATTTGCTGACGTAAAAAAGCAATTAGCGGATGAAATCGAAGACTACATTAATGGACTTAACCTTTCTGATGAAGAAAAAGAACAACTAATCAAATACTATAACAAAGTATGGAGTTTGGTAATGTCTGGAGAAATTCAACTTGAACTTGACTTACATTTCATATTTGAAGGGAAAAAATATGTTGTTGATTTTAAAAGTGGATTTGGCTCAAATGAAAAAGGAAATACGAATAGACTATTATTAGTTGCAAGTATTTACCAAAACCTCGAAGACAACTACGAACCACTAATTTTTGTAAGAGCAGCCGAAAACAACAATTACTTTAACACATTGAAAAACTCTGGAATTTGGAGTGCTTTTTCAGGTTCAGAAACCTATGACGAACTTTATAAATATTCTGGATTTGACATTCGCTCTTGGATAAACCAAAATGTGAATTGGGCAGAAGATTTAGATGATGACTTTGTAGAGCATTTAGAATCCAACGATTTAACTCAATATTTAACTTGGTAATATGATAAGCGAACAAAGAATATTTCAAGCATACTATACAAAATCAGAGCCAATAGTAACTTATATGGTTGATTTGTTAAACCTTAATGGTACAGAAACAATTTTTGAACCTTGTGCTGGAGATGGAGTTTTTTTAGACCCCATTTTGAGTAAATATGAATCAGTAAAAGTTGATGCTTTTGAACTTAATCTTTCTGCTTACAATAAATTAAAAAACAAATATTCTGATTTAGAAAATGTTTCAATAAAACAAACCGACACATTAACCGATTTGGATTTGGAATTTTTATGCTCAATGGGAGGGAAATATGATGCTGTAATTGCAAATCCACCATACGGAGCTTGGAGAAACACAGAAGATAGAGCGTCATTAAAAAGAAGATTTAATGGCTTTTATGCCAAAGAAAGCTACTCATTATTCCTGTACAGAAGTATAGAATCATTAAATGAAGGCGGTAAACTTGTTTTTATTATTCCCGATACTTATCTAAACTTAAATATGCACAAGGATATTCGAAAATATATCCTTACCAACACCAAGATAAAAGAAATCTCTTTATTCCCTTCTTCATATTTCCCAGGAGTAAATTTTGGCTATGCTAACTTGTCAATTATTGCTTTGGAAAAATGCAGTGATATTTCTTCTAATCTTAATAATTCATTCAATATTTATAAAGACTTTAAATCAGTTGTGGAACTTGGGAAAAATGAATTACAACATTTGACAAAGTTGAAATTCCTACAAGAAAATGTTCTAAATAATGATGCTCATATTTTTTTAACTAGCAAAAACCAAAATGTTTCTGATGCAATTAGAAGTGCTGAATTAACAATCGGAGATATTTGCGATTGTGTTACAGGTTTTTATTCGGGTAATGACAAGGACAGACTAAAAGTTTTAAACAAGTCAATCAGAAACTCAAAAAGGTATGATGAAGTTGATAAAACCAAAATAACTTATGACTGTAGTTCAAGACCTTTAAATGGGATTGAAACTGAAAAAATTTATGTTCCAATTGTTAAAGGCGGAAATGTAAAATACTTCAAAGCAGACAATTGGTTTATGGAATGGTCAAAAGAAATTGTCGATTTCTACAAAAAAGATAAAAAAGCACGTTATCAAAATTCTTCATACTATTTCCGAAAAGGAATAGCAGTACCAATGGTCAGTTCAAGTTCAATAACTGGAGCGATAATAGAAAACCGACTTTTTGACCAATCAATTGTTGGAATTTTCCCTAAAAATGAAGATTTGATTTATTATTTGTTAGCGTTTTTCAATTCACCAACTTGTAATAAACTAATTAGAACAATTAATCCTTCAACAAATAATTCTTCTAACTATATAAAGAAAATTCCATTCTTTAAACCTAAACCGAAGCAAGAGAAAATAATTACAGAAAACATAAACCAGATAATTGAACAAGTTAAACTTTCAGGCGACTATGATTTAGAACTTGAAAATGAAAACAACAAGTTAATAAATGAACTATACGGATTTTAGCCAACGCAAATTCAAGCACATTGCAATCCTCGTTCCTGCGGTTGCAAAGAGCTTTCACACCAACGCTCACGGACGAAAAATAAAAAAAGCCAGCAGGTAACAATGTATATAAAAAATAGGCGAAACAGTAGTAAACTCAAGGCATTTGGCTCGTATCAAACTTTGTGTTTAACCGAAAGTTTGGTGCTTCGAAATCGCCTACTTTTCATATACTAACCGTTGGGCTACATTAAAAAATGAAAAAATATTTAACTTTAATATTATTAACCCTCTTTTTGACTTCTTGCGAATGTTGGGTATTCATAGATGGAAAAGTAATTGACTCTGAAACAAAGAAACCAATAACAAAAGCTTGGATTGAATTTGAGAATATAAAATGTACTGAAATAATTAGCTCTACTGTCGCTACAGAAAAGGTAAACTGTATTTTCAGCACTGATTCAATTGGAGTTTTTTCTATGAAATCTGACAATTACGGAATCTGTCCTAATAAAAAAGTAAAGATTAAAGTCAGAAAATATGGTTACAAAACGAAAGTTATTGAACTGAATGATAACAACTTTATTTCTGATGTGAAAATTGAATTGGAAAAAGAATAAATTTAATAAAAAAAGTTAATTTGAGAAGAGCAAATTATTTAGGTTTATCATATCAATTTTGGACTTTAACCAAAGAGTCTATAAATGAAATGGAAAAACAAGGGAATAAAAAATTAATTATGTCCTTGTATGACCCTAATGAAACAGATGAACAATCTCATCAAAACTACTATCAAAAAACGAAATGGAACGACTTTAATATTGGAGTTCCTATATTGTTTAATTTTTATCACGGACTTGAGCTCTGTATGAAAGGATTACTTCAAGAAATAGGAAAACTTCCAACTAATAAACATCATAAATTAAGTGATTATTTTCAAATAATTTCAGAAAATAATTCTGTTTTTATTCCTGAAATAATTGTCTCAATAGGAAAAGTACTGAATTCGGAAAATCCTTTTTATGATTTTTTTAAAAGTAATAATAGTAATGTCGATAATTATTATCAACTTTTAAGATATCCTGAATCAGTAAAAGGGAACAATTTTTTACACGGAGAAATCAGAGGAAGAGAACAAATTGGTTTGAATAATTTCAACTCAATTAAAAATAGCTGTATTGAAATTGAAAAAGCAATTATAAAATGGTTTGAAAAAAAAACGTAGCCCAACACCAGTAACCGTTGCACAAGCCCATAATGTATCCTAAAATTATAATTAGAAACCGTCTTTTAAAGGCGGTTTCTGTTTTTATAGACTTAAAAATTCTGGTGTTTTAAAAGGCTTTAAAAGCATGTTTATAAGGTTGTAAAAGGTATTTTTGAGACTAAAATAAAGCGTCTGTGCCCCTGCTCCGCTTTTAGTACGTTTTTCTATGAATTTCATATATTTTTTAAGGTTGTAGGCTATGGCAGAAAGTTGCATGCATTTATTGGCCTGCTCAATTCCAATGGTATTCACTTTTCTTAGGCCCATAAATTGTGTGAGCGTACCAAATACAGGTTCTACGGTGCTCTGCCTTTTTCCTTTCATATAACGCCCTTGGTTGCTTTCTACCCGGGCTATGTTACGCTCATATTCCGAGCGGTAATAGGTAACGGTAAACTTCTTTTCCTGTGCCGTTTTCCCTAGGCATGCAGTGCGTACTGGACAGTCCAAACACAACGGTTTTGAGCCGCGGTATTCCTTCTTCTTGGTGTTGTTCTTTTTTTCTATAAACACTTTTTTAAAGGGGATGATTTGGCCTTGAGGACATGTATAATAATCTTCCTTTTCGTGATAGGTAAATCCATCCGGACCGCCCTTATAAGTGCCGTGGGCGGGTATAAAACTTTTTAGGCCTATTGCCTCTAGAAAGGCATAATTCTCGCCGCTGCTATAGCCCGTGTCGGCCACACAATTTTCCCAAACCAGTGCCGCTTTCCAAAGCCGTTGTTTTACCCGCTTAACGATATCTGGTAAATGCTGACTGTCTTTGCCATCGGCATGGTACGCTCTTATATCACTTATCACATGGTTTGCCGTATCTACTGTAAGTTGACTAAGGTAATTGAGTTTTCTTGCCTTTCCCGGTTTTACACTGATGCGCGCATCCGGATCGGTGGGACTGTAATGGGTCTTGTTACTGGTATAGCGACTGCCTTTAGCACCAGCTCCTGGACGTGCATCTTGATCCTTTGCCCATTTGGCATTACGCCTTTTTATGGCCTGTAATTCTTTCGTAGAAGCCGATAAGGTTTGTTGGTCTTTATCGGCCTTGTTTGCTTTAGATTGCCTTAAGGGCTTCTGTTTATCTCGATGGCTGATGTTACGAATTTCCCGAAGATGCCCTTCTAAATCCTCTTCTGGCACTTTCAGTTCTAAAGTATCCATAGAAGCATTGGCCTTTACAGGGGCGGAATCTATGGTCTGGGTATGGCCGGCAACCATACCTGCCGAGACACATAGCCCAAATATTTTTGTGAAAACAGATTCAAATACCGCTTCTGGAAATAGTTGGCGTGTACGGCTTATAGTAGAATGCCACGGTAATTCTTCGTCGATATCATAGCCTAAAAAATACAAGATATCCAAGCGCATGCTACAATGTGATATAAGCTTACGGTCGCTTGTTATATTTTCTAAATAACCAACCAAACATAGCTTAAAGAATACAACAGGGTCGATGCTTTTTTGTCCGCTTGATCCATAGAATTTCTGAGTCCTTTTGTAAAGGAAATTAAGGTCGATAGCTCCACGAAGACGTCGGTAGAAATTCTCTTCTGGTACGCGGTCGCTTAGCCTAAATTGATTGAATAGCTTTTCTTGAAATATTTTTGTGCCTTGCATTATTAAATATACGAAATTTCTGTATATTTAGCAAGTCTTGTGCAACAGGCACACCATATATAATTTATTGCTAGCTTATTGCTTACTTACGAAAATCCTTGCGGATTTTCTTTGCCAGTAATTATTTATTAAATTAGTGCTTAAACCACGCAACAAACCATATATAAACACGTTGTATGCCATTTTGACCCGTCCTGAATAAAGGCTACATAATTTTAAACATTATGTACAAAAATGACAAAGTAATCAGACGGTATTCAGAACCCTTTAAACTAAAAATTCTAGATGAACTTAGTAAAGGTAAACACACAAAGAGCGAACTTTGTAAACTCTACTCTATTGCTCCTACAACAGTCAATGAGTGGATTAAAAAGTATAATCGTAAAGATTTAATGAACACCAGAGTAAAAGTGGAAACCAAAGACGAAATATCACGAATTAAAGCACTCCAAAAAGAAATAGAACAGCTTAAAAAACTGTTGCTTAAAAAAGATCTCGATGCCTTGGTATTAGATTCTTACCTAGAAGTAGCAGCTGAGGATCTAGGCTATAAATCTGTGGCTGAACTAAAAAAAAAGTTAAGCATAAAGCCTTAATCATAGCTAAAGAAAAATCTAAGGGATTTGCCTCTTTAACAACTATAAGCCATTGTTTTGGTCTTAAACGTGATGCGTATTATAAATACAAATCTAGAGCTGATAAGCGTTTAAAACTAGAACAACAGATTATTAACATAGTCAGTAAAAAACGTAAATCCCTTCCTAGAGAAGGTGTACGGAAACTCATAAAATCTTTAGATGATGAGTTTACTAAAGCCAATCTTAAAGTCGGGAGAGACACCTTATTTAACGTCCTTAGAAAACACAATATGCTTACTCTTAGAAAGAAAACTAGTGCCAGAACAACCAATTCTTATCATCGCTTTTATAAATATAACAACCTGATAAAGAACATAGATGTTACCAGACCAAACCAAGTTTGGGTTAGTGACATAACTTATATTAGAACCATAAAAGGTTTTTGCTACTTGGCTTTAATAACAGATATGTACTCTCGCAAAATTGTTGGATATGATCTTAGTGATAGTCTGGAATTAAAAGGTTGTGTAAGAGCGTTAAATAAAGCTATTTATCAAGCTAAAGACATTAAACAACTTATTCATCATTCAGATAGAGGAATACAGTATTGTAGCAATGTTTACACGCAAATACTTAAGAGAAAAAAGATAGATATTAGTATGACAGAAGAAAATCATTGTTATGAAAATGCCATGGCAGAACGTGTAAACGGTATCTTAAAAGATGAATTTTATCTAGACCAAACCTTTGATAATGTGGCTCATGCTAAGAGAGCTGCAAAAAATGCAATTAATTTATACAACGAAGTAAGATTACACTTATCTTTAGACTGCAAAACACCGAATATGGTATATCAATTATCAGCGTAAATTCTATTTTAACCTGTAGCCATATTTCAGGACAAGACATTTACAAACAAAAACCTGAATACAAAAAATGAAAAATAAAACATACAAGAAAATATCTAATTGGTACCGAAAATTCCAAATTAGTAAATCACCTCAAATGAATTTAGTTTGGGGATTCTTTTTATATACGCTCATTGGATTTATTTTACTGTCTATTCCTTTTTTTCACAAAACCGACATATCCGTTTTAGATAATTTGTTTATTTCGACTTCTGCAATTTCAACTACTGGACTTGTAACTATAAGCGTTTTCGATTCCTATAATTTTTTCGGTCAGTTTGTTATTATGGCATTAATACAAATTGGCGGAATTGGATATATGACGCTAACGACATACTATTTAATATTTACCACAAAAAAAATAACTCATTGGCATAGTAAGTTAATAGGTACGGAATTTACTTTACCCAATACAATTCAGATAAAAGATTTCATCAAAAGCGTTATTGTTTTTACCCTAATAATGGAAACTATTGGAGCTATACTTTTCTACTTTGCCTTTACCAATTCAGGAATGGGAAGTTTAAAAGCAATTTGGTTTTCAATTTTTCATAGTATTTCATCGTTTTGCACAGCTGGATTTGGATTGTTTAATGATGGTTTCGAAAGCTATCAAGACAATACTTTTATTAATACAATTATTTCTGTATTAGCAATTTCTGGTTCTTTGGGTTTTATTGTAATTACAGATTTGTGGTATCGAATTATGGGTAAATCAAAAGAAATTTCGTTTACAACTAAAATCATTGTTTATGGTTTTTTGTTTTTGCTTTTTTTAGGTACGTTACTCATTTACACAACAGAGTCATCATCTATTCTTGGCTCAAATAGTTCACTAATCACATCTTTCTTTCAAGCAATGTCAGCTATGACAACAGTTGGATTTAACACGATACCTATCGGTGAATTATCTTTGCCAATATTGTTACTTGTAACCTTTCTTATGTATATCGGAGCTTCGCCTTCGGGAACAGCAGGAGGAATGAAAATAACGACATTGACGGCAATGCTATCGATATTGAAAAGCCGATTGTTTGGTCAGAAAAAAATCACATTTTTAAACCGACTCATTCCATTTGAGAGAATATATGTTGCGACATCTACTTTTATGCTTTATACGAGTTTAATTTTCTTGTTTTCATTTTTACTTTCTTACTTTGAAAACTTTTCTTTTGAAAGCATATTATTTGAAGTAGCATCCGCTTTAGGAACTGTTGGATTAAGCACAGGAATTACAGGAGATTTATCTAATATTGGGAAAACATTGATAATTATTTTAATGTTTATTGGTCGAGTTGGAGTTTTAACTTTTGGATTTGCTTTGTTGCAACAAAAAGATAACGATTCTAAAAAAATCAGAGCTGATGATTTGGCTGTATGAAAAAATTAATATTAAGAAAAATAGAAAAAAACGCCACACAACAATGGTAACCGTTGCACAAGCCCATAATGTATCCAAAATTATAATTAGAAACCGTCTTTTAAAGGCGGTTTCTGTTTTTATACACTTAAAAATTCTGGTGTTTTAAGAGGTCTTAAAAGCGTGTTTATAAGGTTGCAAAAGGTATTTTTGAGACTAAAATAAAGCGTCTGTGCCCCTGTAGGCTTCCCTTAATTAGAACTGTTTAATGGGAGAAGGTCAATTAAGCAGCTACTTTTTCTATTTATTTAAAAAGATAAAACTTAAAAAAATTGCATTTTTTAAATGAAATGCCCCTTGGTTTTTAAAACAGCCACCAAAAAACACCTGAAATTGTTTTAAATAGAAACAAAAACAACACCAAAAGATTACATTTTTTAACTTTAACAAAGACAGTCACCTAAACATTAAAATCAATTTAATTTTATTGATTACAATTTCGTATTCAATTTCATCGATTTTTATAAAAACACTTGACAGTCATATTCCAAAATATATATCTTAAAAAAACATTGATATAAAAACTATTTACTAACCCTTAAAACCTTTGGAATATATGATGACACTTACCAAAATTGTAGTTGATGTAATTTTAATTATTATATCATTCTTTTAAATCTAAAAAAGTAAAACTTAGTTCTAGAATAAGTTTTACTATTTTTAATCTCTGAAAGAAGATTTAAAAAATGCAAAAGCAAGTATTTAAAGTTTTAGCTAAAATTAATAAAGCGGTTTTACCTAGCTACACTAAAAAAGGTTTAGATTTAGCAAATGCCAGTAAGATACAGTTAGCCATAATTGGTTGGAGATGGTACGTTACCAAAAATGCTTTAGATTGAGTTTTTAATCACTATTTTAAAACAAAAAAGCAAGCTATTGCTAACTTGCTTTCTTGGTGACTAGAAAATCACTAACCAACCTAAAATCAAAAAAAGAAAATCAATCTTTTACCTTAAACACTTTTTCTAAAATGGTTTCCATTAAGCACCATTTTGTTATTGAAGACTGCAATAAATTTGCGCCCACAAATGCTGTAAACCATAACCAATTTATATTAACCTTAACTGCTAACACTAAACTAATTAACACAAAAGTACCAGCTATAGCTCTAATTAATCTATTTTTCATAATGTTATTTTTTTAAATATATCTTTCTATTGGAACAACAACAGCCCTAAGCGGATTGTTGGTATTTAAACTTTCATTAAAAGTTTCTATGAGTTTAAATAATTCATCTATTTTTTCTTCTTTAGCAAATGAAAAGAACATTTCAGAATCTGCTCCACTACTATTACTAGCAAACCAATTTGATGCTATTTTTCCTGAAACAGCGGTTTTAAATCCTTCAATATCAGAATTACTAAAGTTTTTAATTTCAGCTTGTTTAAATAGCTTTATTACATCTTTTTTGTAAGCATCAACTACTGTTACAATTACTAGTTTCATTATTTATAATTTTTACGTTCAATTAAGTAATATACAAGCGGCACAACCAATAGAGTTAATATAGTTGCCGTTATAGTTCCTCCCATTAAGGATATAGCTAAACCTTGAAAAATAGGATCAAATAATATTACAAATGCACCAATAACTACCGTTCCTGCTGTTAATAATATTGGTGTGGTTCTTACAGCTCCAGCTTCTATAACAGCTTGTTTTATAGGTATTCCGTCTTTAAGCCTTAGGTTTACAAAATCTATGAGCAATACCGAGTTCCTAACCATAATTCCTGCTAAAGCAATCATTCCTATAAACGATGTAGCTGTAAAAAAGGCTCCTAGCATCCAGTGACCTAGTATAATTCCAACCATAGAAAGTGGTATGGCCACCATCATTACAATAGGAGCTTTAAAGTTTTGAAACCACCCTACAATAAGCATATATATTATTACAATTACCCCTAAAAAGGCTACACCTAAATCTCTAAATACCTCTAGTGTAATTTGCCATTCACCATCCCATTTAACGGTATAATCATCTTCAAAATCGGGTTGTTTTATATATAACTCATCCATTTTATAACCTTCGGGCAAGTTTATTTCTTTTAATTTATCAGACATTCCTAGAATAGCATAAGCAGGACTTTCTAGCTTACCAGCCATATCTGCCATAACATAAACCACGCGTTTTTGATTTTTACGGTAAATACTTTTGGCTCTGGTGCGTTCTATTATATTAGTTAAATCGCCTACACTTACCATATTTCCGTTACTTGATTTTACTTGTAGTTGAGAAATATCACTAAGTGTAGATTTCTCTTTTTCATCTAAAGCCAACACTATACCTACTTGTTCTGAGGCATCTTCGTCATACAAAGTTGAAATAGCATTTTCTGCCATAGCTAAATTCATTGTATAAACAATTTGCTGTGGCGCAACACCATACAACATGGCTTTTTCCTTATCAACTACAAACTCATATTCGGTTTGATTGTCTTCAACCATCCAATCTATATCAACAACATCCTGTGTGTTTTTTAATATATTTTGAACTTCATTTGCAACCTCAATTTGCTTATCATAATCGGGTCCGTAAACCTCAGCAACAATAGTAGACATTACCGGTGGCCCTGGTGGTACTTCAACAATTTTTACATTAGCATTAAATTTTGAAGCTATTTTTTGAATATCTGGTCTCAACAATTTTGCAATGTCATGACTTTGTTCAGACCTATCATGTTTATCGGTTAAATTCACTTGAATATCTGCCATATTACTACCACCTCTCAAATCATAATGACGTACCAAACCATTAAATGTAATAGGGGCTGAAGTCCCTACGTAACTTTGATAATTAACAACTTCTGGACGCGTAGACAGATATTGGGCTATTTCTTTAGTAACAACCGCTGTACGTTCTAGTGTGGTTCCTTCTGGCATATCAATAACCACCTGAAATTCATTTTTATTATCAAAAGGTAGCATTTTTACCGCAACCGATTTGGTAAAAAACATAGATAATGACCCTAAAAGCAACACAATGGTTACACCTAAAAACAACCAACGTTTCTTTTTATTCTCAATTAATGGACGCTCAAACTTTTCATACATTTTGTAGATGAAAGTATCTTCCATATTTTTTTCTTTTTTAACCTCTCCCTTTTTATCCTTCTCTCTTAAGAATAAATATCCTAAATACGGAGTAATAGTTAAAGCTACAAACAACGATAATAACATAGCTATAGAGGCTCCAATTGGCATTGGACTCATATAGGGTCCCATTAAGCCAGATACAAATGCCATTGGTAATACGGAAGCTATTACGGTAAATGTTGCTAGTATAGTTGGGTTACCAACTTCATTTATAGCATATAAAGCAGCATCTTTAAAAGGTAATTTTTTCATTTTAAAATGCCTATGCATATTTTCTGCTATAATTATGGAATCATCAACTACAATTCCTGTTACAAATACTAAGGCAAACAATGTAATTCTGTTAAGTGTATAATCTAGCATATAGTAACTTAACAGTGTTAAAGCAAATGTGATAGGTACTGATAAAAATACCACTAAACCACCACGCCAACCCATGGCTAGCATTACAACAAAAGTTACAGCAATAATAGCTCCTATAAGATGCATTAAGAGTTCTGATACTTTTTGCGAAGCGGTTTCTCCGTAGTTTCTGGTAATCTCAACATGCACATCATTAGGAATTAAAGTAGCTTTTAAATGCTCTACTTTTTCTAGAATGATGTCTGATATTTTCATAGCATCGGCTCCTTTTCGCTTTGCGATAGACAACGTAACTGCTGGATATTCTGATTGAAAAGTAGCAGATTTCTCGCTAGCTTTTCCAAAACCTAAAGACACATAGTTTTTTGGTAACTCTGGACCATTAACTACGTTAGCCACTTGTTTTAAATAGATGGGTTGGTTTTGCTGAACGCCTACCACTAGGTTTTCAACATCTTCAATGGTTTCTAAAAACCTACCTGTATTTACTATATATTCTGTATCATTTCTCTTAAAAGTTCCTGCACTAAGTTGTTGATTATTGGCGTTAATCATTTTAGAAACCGACAAAAAATCTAAACCACTAGCCGCTAATTTATCTTTATCTAAAACAACACGTAACTCTCGGTCTCTCCCTCCTATTTTTTGAGTTATTGAAACATCATTAATCTTTTTAATTTCGTTATTTAACTCATTAGCAATTTGTTTTAACTGGAAATCATCATAATTTTCGCTCCATAAGGTTAACCCAAGCATAGGTACATCATCAATAGCCCGTGTTTTTATTAATGGCATGGTTACACCTTTGGGCATAATATCCATATGGCGATTGATTTCGTTATAAAGTTTAACAAAAGAACGCTCTATATCTTCTCCTACATAAAATTGAACAATTACCATTCCTTGTTCTTTCATAGATGTAGAATAGACGTATTCAACGCCTTTAATGTTTGACAAAAGTTTCTCTAAAGGCTTAATAACTCTGCTCTCTACTTCTGTTGGGCTTGCTCCTGGATAACCTACAAATATGTCTGCCATAGGCACATCAATTTGAGGTTCTTCTTCTCTAGGAATTAAAAACGAACTGTATACCCCAATGACCATAAATACAATCATGAGTAATACGGTAAGTTTAGATCCTATAAAGCCTTTGGCTATTTTTCCTGCTAATCCTTCTTTCATAATTTTTGTTATTGAACTGTTACTTTAGCACCATTAAACAACTTAGCATCAGAATCAATGATATAGCTTTCGTTAGCATTTAAACCAGAAAGCACTTCTACTTTATCACCTTGCGTTCTTCCTAACCTTAACCAACGTAATATTGCCGTATTGGTTTGACTAACAGTATAAACACCAGATAATTCGCCTTTGTTAACTAATGCTGATATAGGAATTAACACAGTACTAGATAGATTAGATTTTTCTACAGGGAACTGTACCGTTGCAAACATGCCTGAAAGCAATTTAACATCAGACTTCTCTAGTAGTATTTTTACCAAATATTGTCCACCTGTATTTTTAGCAGAAGAACTAACTTCTGTAACTTCACCATTTACCGTTTGGTTTAAAGATTTTATTTGAACTGCTACTTTAGCCCCATTTTTAATTTGTGAAATCTCTGTTTCTGGCACCATAGCCATTACCTGAAACTTCCCAGGAGATTCTACCTCTATTAAAGGCATTCCTGGGTTTGCCATATCTCCTTCATTAATAAATTTATTGCTTACTACCCCGCTAAAAGGCGCTCTAATATTAGCGTAACTAAATTGAGCCTGCACTTCTTTTTTCATTTCATTAGCCGCCTTTAATCTTGCTTTTGACATGTTATAATTGGCCGTAATATCATCTAGCTCTTTTTGAGAAGCACTGTTCTCATTAAATAAGTTTTTATACCTGTTATAATCTTTTTCAGCATTATTAAAAGCTGCTTCAGCCTCTGTTACTTTAGCATTTACTTGCGCCAATTTTGCAGATAAATCTGTGTTATTTACACTAAGTAATAACTGTCCTTTTTTTACTTTATCTCCTACTTTAACATAAATTTTGTTAACATAGCCCATCATTCTAGTGCTAAGGTTGGAACTATTAACTGCTTGAACTTTTCCGCTAACTGCTAAAAAAGGATTATTGCCATTTGTACTAACTTGTTCTACCTTAACTTTTATTGCTGGCGCGTCATTTTCTACTGTATTTTTTTTATCACTACCACAGCTTGTAGCTAGTGAAAAAGTAAAAATAAGCGTGTATAGAAATAGTATTTTTTTCATTTGATTCATTATTCTTTAGTTAAAAATTTAAGGTATGCTTGAGCATAATTGTACTCAAAAATGGTTTGATAATATTCTAATTGTTTTTGTGCATAATTTGTTTCTGCCAACAATAAATCTGATGTTTTTTCTAGTCCCTCTTTAAATCTATTAGTAATGATTCTTAGAGATTCTTGAGATTGTTGTAATGCAAGTGTTGTTAAATCTAACTTGTTTTTAGCATCAATAAATAGGCGTTTTGCCTTGTTTAATTCTAGATTACTTTTTGCTACATATTGTGTGTATTCTAGTCTAGATTTTTCGTATGCTGCTTTACTTTTTTGTGCTTTAGCAAATCGTTTAGACCCTTGAAAAATGTCCCAACTTAATTGGGCTCCAAACAAATACCCATTAGCTCCTGTTTGAAAAATTTCATCATCATATAATTCATAACTCCCAAATGCATTTAACTTTGGTAAAAAAGACATTTTATCTGCCTTGTTTACCGCTTTGTAGGCATTAGTTGCTAAAGCCATAGCTTTAATATCTGGTCTGTTTTCTGATATTGATTCTTTAGCCATTTGAAAATTAGTTACTGTTAAACTATCTGACGGTAAGTAAACCACATAGGAAGCATCATTCAACAGAAACGATAAATAATCTGAGGCATTTTTAACATTGCTTTTGGCTGTTTGCAATTGGTTTTTAACCTCTGTAACTCTAACCTCCACTTTTAAAACATCGGCTCTTTGTAAATAACCCTGTTTAAAATTATCATCAGCTAATTTCTTATTTGCATTCGCTGCTTTTAAGGCCTTTTCTAAAACCTCAACAGCTTTGTAAGCTAGCTGTAATTGCATGTATGCTTTTTCTACTTCAAACTCTAAATACTCTGAAGTTCTTTCTTTCTTTAAAGCGGTTGCTTCCATTTTAGATTTTGCCGCTTTACGTTGATAAAAACCATCTAGATTTATTAAGGGTTGTTGTATTTCTAGTTTGGTTGCAAAATTTTCTATTTGTGAAGGATCATTTAATAAATCTGTATTAAAATCGTTTTGGGTTAAAATTTCCTGATTTAATTTAGAGCCAAAAGCCATTAAAGGGTTAGTGGTAGCCATACCAGTATGACTTACCGTAATGTTGGGTAGAAAAACCGCATTGGTTTGTCTGTAATCTGCTCTTGCCTGTTTAAATTCTTCTTCAGAAATTTTTAAATCTATATTCTTTTCTGAAACAATATGTAACACTTCTTCTTTTGAGATAGAAATTACTTCTTGAGCGTTTAAAGTGAATACTGTTGTTAGTAGCAACACTGTAATAATATAATATATGCTTTGTTTCATTAGTATTATTTGTTTGGTGCAAATTTAAACTAGCTTAGTGCAGATGTTTGTAACATAGGTTACTCTCATATTTAAGTATCAATTATTATTAAAGAAAAAGCACTTAAAAAATTAAGCACTTTTAACTGTCAACACAAAGACACAACGTCTTAATTGATACTATTTAATAGTTTAGTTTGGGTTTTAACTTTGTTTACGTTTGTGCATTGGAAACCCTTTTCTTTTTTCTTCGTTATAATGATTTTCAAACCATTCTGGTTGGTCTATATCATTATCATATAAATAATCTGAAATGAGATTTAAATTTTCTTTAGTAATTGATAATTTTGGCATTACACCAAATCTTTTAACAGCACCATACATTTTTGCATTACCTTCTGTTGGGTTGTTAAACCAATTTTGGATGCTTTTAACAAATTCTTCTTTTGTAGTACTAGAAGAAGCATAGCGTTTTTTAACTGCAATCATTGGTGGTGCTAATCGGTTATCATGATTTGCTGTTGCGCTATGACAAATGATACATTGAGTTTCCATTAGGTTTTTCCCAGGATGTATCTCTTTAGAAACACCATCATTAATTGAATATGATGACCTTTTTATTTGCTGACAACTAAATAAAACAGAAACAAATAAAAAGTAAATAAGTCCTTTCATTATGAATACTTTACACAGTTAAAAGTACCATTAAAAAAAGCGCTTTAAGTAACATTTGTTACATAATAAAAATAAAGAAAAAACCACTTTTTCTCTAACTAGAAAAGAAGTGGTTTTCTCTTAAAAAAAGAAGTTATACTAATACTTTTACCAGAAAATAGCGTACAATACAGCTAAAATAATCATGACAACAAATGACCCTACATTAAATAAAGGGGTGGTTTTAAATAAGCCTTTGGTTAAAGGAATTCCTTTAGGATCATCAGCTCCTTTAGTTTCAATATTACTTAAAATCATAATGATTGCCATTGAAAGTAATGTTGTTAGTCCCATTTGATGCATCCAAGGTGCTAACCATTCAAAAGGCTCCACGTGCTTTGGTAAAACTTTAAGCACTAATGCCACTGGAATAGATAAAATAGCTCCCCAAATAGCCGCTTTGTTTGTGGTTTTCTTCCAGAATAGTCCCAGTAAAAATACCGCTAAAATTCCAGGGCTTACTAAGCCTGTATATTCTTGAATATATTGAAATGCCTGATCTAAACCATCTAAAAGTGGCGCAACCAATACCGCTATTAACAAAGCCACTGCAGCCGTTAACCTTCCTACATTTACAGTTTTTTTATCTCCAGCTTCTTTATTAAAATACTGCTTATAAATATCCATAGTAAATATGGTTGACGTAGAATTTAACATAGAAGCTAAAGACGATACAATAGCAGCGGCTAATGCTGCAAAAGCAACACCTTTAAGTCCGGTTGGTAAAAACTGGAGTAACCAAGGATACGCTCTATCTGCCTGATTTAATGATGGTGTATTTAACATGCCTACCTCCCCTAAACTTGCCATAATCTCAGGATCATTAACCATTACATAGGCAGCAATACCAGGAATTACAACAATTAAAGGAATAAGTAATTTTAAAAATGCAGCCAATAGTATGCCCTTTTGAGATTCTTTTAATGACTTAGCCGCTAAGGTTCTTTGAATAATATACTGATTAAAACCCCAGTAATATAAATTAGCTACCCACAAACCACCTACTAACACCCAAATACCAGGTAAATCTATATAATTACCATTTGCACTTCCATCGCTATTAAATTCTTCTAGCACCATATGGAATTTTTCTGGTGCCGCATCCCATACCTTGTAAAAACCAGCCATAATACCCTCGCCACCAGACACCGTATTTAAAGCTAAATAGGTTGTTACCAAACCACCTAACACCAAAAACACTACTTGTATAACATCTGTCCAAGCTACTGCCGATAAACAACCGTAAAGAGAGTATGCTGCTGCAAACAATGCTAAACCTATTATGGCATACATCATATCTATACCCATAATAGTTTCAATAGCTAAACCTCCTAAATACAATACAGAAGTTAAGTTCACAAATACATAAAGCCCTAACCAAAAAACAGCCAATATTGTTTTTAAATTAGTAGAGAAACGTTTTTCTACAAACTCTGGAATAGTGTATAACCCTTTTTCAATAAAAATTGGTAAAAAATATTTTCCAACAATAATTAGTGTTAGTGCCGCCATCCATTCGTAAGATGCTATAGCTAAACCAATTGCAAAGCCAGAACCAGACATACCTATAAACTGTTCTGCAGAAATATTAGCTGCAATTAAAGATGCGCCTATAGCCCACCATGGTAACGATTTACTTGCTAAAAAATAATCTTCAGCATTTTTTTGATGTCCTTCTTTATCTCTAGACACCCACAAACCTACTCCTAAAATAAGAATAGCGTAAGCAATAAAAACTACATAATCCCATGTATCAAATCCCGCAGTCATAATAAAATATTTAGTTATTTGTTGGTTTTAAAGTTAATCAAATATATAAATTTAATAATATATCACATCAAATTTTAAGTAAAAAAAAACAAACTAGTAGGGTTTAGTAGGTTTTTGTTGTTATTTTTATATATTTGTAAATACTACTATGATAAAGATTAAAGACAAAATTGGCACCCCAAAGTATAAACAAATTATTAATTCAATTGAAGAGTTAATAATTTCAGGCGAACTTAAAAAGGGAGACCAAATCCCCTCTTTAAATCAGGTAAAGAATGAACACAACCTATCTCGCGATACGGTATTAATGGCTTTTAATCAACTTAAAAACAGGGGCATTATTCAATCTGTAGTTGGAAAAGGATATTACGTTTCTAGCGAAAACATTAATGTTACGCAGAAGATTTTTTTACTATTTGATGAACTTAATTCTTTTAAAGAAGATTTATATAATTCGTTTTTAGAAAATCTTGGTAATGATATACAAGTAGATATTTATTTCCATCATTTTAACAGAAATAGTTTTAGTAAATTAATACAAGAAAACAATGGAGATTATAATTATTATGTTATTATGCCTGCTAATTTAGAACAAGCCTATAATGACATTAAAAATCTCCCCCCCGATAAAGTTTACATTTTAGACCAAATTCATGATGATTTGTTAAACTATCCGGCTATATATCAAAATTTTAAAAAAGCACTTTATAATAACCTAAATGACGTTAAACATCTTATAAAAAAATATAAGCATTTAATTTTAGTTAATACCAATAATAAGCAACCTCAAGGGATGTTAGATGGTTTTACCGAATTTTGCAAAACTTATAATTTTAAGTTCTCAATTTTAAATACCTTAAAAGACAAGAAACCAACAACAGGGGATTTATATATAATTCCTGATGACGAAAACCTTTTGAGAATCATTAAAAAAATGAAAGAATCTAACCTGTCTCTTGGTAAAGACATTGGGGTAATATCGTACAATGACACCTTATTAAAAGAAATTGTTGAAGGAGGGATTACCACTATTTCAACAGATTTTAACGCTATGGGCAAACGTCTTGCAGAAATGATTTTAAATAAAGAAAACGCTCAGATAGAAAACACAATTAATTTAATTATTAGAAACTCATTATAAAACAAACCTATTAATGTATAATATAAAACAAAATAGAGAACTAAATACTCTTGAAATTGAAAATTCAAATCATCAATTATACGCTAAAATTTATTTAGATAAAGGAGCTTGCCTTCAAGAGTTAACACTAAACGGTCATGCTATTATAAAAGACTTATCGCCTTTAAGCTATACAAATACTTATGCATCATCCATCTTATTTCCTTTTGCTAATAGAATAAAAAACGGTAAGTATATTTTTAACAATAAAACCTATCAATTTGAAATAAACGAACCCAATAATAACAATGCTTTACACGGCTTAGTTTTCAATAAAACTTTTGAATTTATCGATAAAAAAGTAACTAATGATGCTGCATCAATTACATTAGCATATAATGAAACAAACAAATGTAACGCATTTCCGTTCACCTATAATATTCAGTTAGAATACACTTTTAGTAAAGAAAATTTCAGTTTAAAAGTAACAGTAAAAAATACCGACGAAAAAGCATTTCCATTTACTTTAGGGTGGCATCCATATTTTCAAAGTAGTAACTTGTTTGAGAGTTCAATTAAGTTTAATAGCTCTAAAAAAATTGTATTAGATGAGCGATGTATCACCACAGGAATAACAGACACAAACACCTCTCAAGAAATTAAAATAGCTGGTCAACAATTTGATGATTGCTGGATTTTAGATTCTGATGAAGTAGTTTTTAAAACTCCAAAATACAATTTAACATTTAATGCTACGGGTGATAATAATTTTCTACAAATATATACACCTCCAAAAGAAAACACCATAGCCATAGAACCTACTACAGGAGTTTCTGATAGTTTTAACAATAAAATAGGGTTGCAAGTATTAAAAGCAAGTGACTCTTACAACATAACATGGCATTTAAAAATAAATTAAAATCTTCAATGAACACAGCGTTAATAAATGATGTAAAAGAGGCTTATGTTAAAGAATTTAACACAGAGCCCGTTCTAATATTCTCTCCAGGGAGAATTAATATTATAGGAGAACACACCGATTATAACGAAGGTTTCGTATTTCCAGCAGCAGTAGATAAAGGTATAGCTGCAGCTATTCAAAAAAGTAATTCTGGAGTTTCAACTGCCTACGCATTAGATATGAATAGTAAGGTTGAATTTAAACTAGACTCCTTAAAACCATTAAAAGAAGGAAGCTGGGAGAATTATGTTTTTGGTGTAATTTCAGAAATTCAAAACAGAAATAAAGTTCTTGGTAACTTCAATATTGTCTTTAAAGGCAATATTCCTAGTGGAGCAGGCATGTCTTCTTCGGCAGCATTAGAAAACAGTGTAGTTTTCGGTCTAAATGAATTATTTAACTTAGGTTTTACCAAAGAAGAAATGATTTTTATTTCGCAAAAAGCAGAACATAATTACGTTGGTGTAAATTGCGGTATTATGGATCAATACGCCAGCATGTTTGGCATAAAAGACCATGCCTTATTATTAGATTGTAGAACCATAAAAGCAAAACCATATAAAATTGATTTTAAAAACTATCAATTACTATTAATAAACACAAATGTAAAACACAGCTTATCTGATAGCGCTTATAACGACAGACGATCGGCATGTGAACACATTGCCAAACTTTTACATGTAAAGGCTCTGCGTGATGCTACTGAAGACGACCTTGAAACCATTAAAAACGAAGTAACTCCCGCAAATTACCAAAAAGCACTTTACGTTATTCAAGAAAATGAAAGAGCTAGAAAAGCCTCTAAAGCTATGGAAAATAATGACATTGAGAAACTTGGAGAATTAATTTATGGTTCTCACGAAGGGCTTTCAAAGCAGTACAAAGTAAGTTGTGAAGAACTCGATTTTCTTGTTGAAAAAGCCAAAGAAAGCGGTTATGTTATTGGAGCTAGAATGATGGGAGGTGGTTTTGGTGGCTGCACCATAAATTTAATTGAAAAAGGTAAAGCCGAAATATTTAAAGAAACCGTTTCTAAAGCATATAAAGAAAAATTTAATAAAGACTGCTCTGTTTATTTTGTAAACCTTTCAGATGGTACACACCTAGTAAAGTAGTTATTTTATAAATTATAAAAAATGAATTCTAATCTTCAAGACTTTTCACATAAACGTTACAACATTTTAACAGGCGAATGGGTTTTAGTTTCACCCCATAGAGCTAAACGTCCATGGCAAGGACAAAATGAAGAAATCTCTAATAAAAAGAGACCAACTTATGATGAAAACTGTTATTTGTGTGCTGGAAACACAAGAATAAATGGTGAAGTAAACCCTAAATATGAAGACGTTTTTATATTCACTAACGATTTTGCAGCACTACAAAAAGATTCCCCAGATTTTTCTGTTGAAGATGGTTTATTGATGGCGCAAAGCGAAAAAGGCATTTGTAAAGTAATTTGTTTTAGTCCAGACCACTCTAAAAGTTTGGCAGATATGACTCCTAGTGAAATTCAAAAAGTTGTTTTTGCATGGCAAAACCAATACAAAGAATTAGGTGATAACGACCTAATAAACTACGTACAAATATTTGAAAATAAAGGTGCTGTAATGGGCTGTAGCAACCCACATCCTCACGGACAAATATGGAGTCAATCATCATTACCTAATGAAGTTGTTAAAAAAAACACACAACAATTAAACTACTATAATAAAAAGAAAAGCAGTTTATTAGGCGATTATTTAGCCCAGGAATTAGAAAAAAACGAACGCATTATTTTTCAGAATGATTCTTTTGTAGTATTAGTACCCTTTTGGGCTATATGGCCTTTTGAAACTATGATTGTTCCTAAAAAACATCAGAACAATATATTAGAAATGAACAATGACGACACTTATTTATATGCCGAAGCTATTTCAACAATAACCAAAGCCTACGATAAACTTTTCAACACGTCATTTCCTTACTCTAGTGGTATTCATCAAGCACCAACCAATGGCAAAAACAATGACCACTGGCATTGGCATATGAGTTTTTATCCACCTTTATTACGAAGTGCTACGGTTAAAAAATTTATGGTAGGCTATGAAATGTTTGGAACCCCACAACGAGATATAACTGCAGAACAAGCTGTAAAAACCCTTAAAACACTAATATAATAGTTATTGCATTCAATTTTTTTAATTGGTGTGATACTAGATTAGAATAAAAGTAAATTCTACTTTTTGACGCATTATTTTATAAAAAAACAAAAATCCTAACGCATTTCATGTGTTAGGATTTATAACTGTGACCCAGGGAGGATTCGAACCCCCAACCCTCAGAGCCGAAATCTGATATTCTATCCAGTTGAACTACTGGGCCTTACTCCTTTACCAAGGAAACTTTTTATGATAATTTGGCTTTCACTATGGTAGATATAGTTTTGCCATCTGCTTGTCCTGCTAATTCTTTACTAACAATACCCATAACTTTTCCCATATCTTTCATACCCTCAGCGCCTACTTGATCTATGGTAGCTACTACTACTTTTTCTATTTCTTCCTCGGTTAGCGCTTCTGGTAAAAACTTACTAATAACTTCAGCTTCTGCCAACTCTGGTGCTGCTAAATCTTCTCTTCCTTGTTCTATATAAACAGCAGCACTATCTTTGCGTTGCTTAACTTGTTTTTGAAGTAATTTAAGCTCTTGTTCTTCTGTTAACTCTTCTCCTGATCCGCTTTCAGTTTTAGCTAATAAAATAGCAGACTTTACTGCTCTTAAAGCGGTTAAAGCTGTTTGGTCTTTAGCTTTCATTGCTTCTTTTAAAGCAGACATAACTTCTTGTTGTAAACTCATCTTAAAAAATTTAGTATGCGAAGATAAAAAAGAACTACTTCTTTTGAAATTAAAAACCCGAAAAGGTGATGGAATCTTTTCGGGTTTTGTAAATAATTTAGTTAGTTAGTCTAAACTAGTCTACATTATCATGTAAAAAAGAATTATTACTTCTTAATTTAATATCATCGTTATCATCTAAACCAACGCTTGTTCTAGACATATCTGTTTCTGATGAATGTTTGGTTTCATCTAAAGCTACACCTTGACGTTTGTAGGCTGGGACTTTTTCTATATCATCAATTTTTGCACTATTAAATTTATAGTTAAAGTCTTTCATTTTACGTCTTCTTTCTGCTGCTCTTTCTTTTAGTAGTTCTGAAATAGGTGTGTTCATTGGGTCTATTTCTTCTTCTACTTCTTCTTCAACAACGTTTTCATGAACAATTTTCTTTTCAAAAACTATATCATTATCAACTTCTTCAACAGCATCTGTTGACTTCTTTTTATTCATTGAAGATTCAACCTCCATATGATCATCTAAGGTATAACGAATATCTCCATCTTCATTAGTTTCTGTTACTGTAACAAGTTCTGTATAATCATTAACTTTAATATCTTTTACGTCTTCGTTTAAATTGAAAGAAACAACATCTTCTTCTTTGGTTTTTTCCTCTTCTGTTTTATTTGGAAGTGGCAAATCAAAGGTTAAAGTTATTTGCTGTTCTTCTTCAATTGTATCGGCTGCTATTTCAACATCTTTAGTGTCATCTACATCTGCTGACATTTTTGTAACTGGTTTAATTATGAAGTCTTCATCATCATCAACTGCTTTTACTTCTTTGTAAACCACATCTATATTTTTAATAATTTCTGATGTGGGAATTAAATCTAAACTATGAGTACGAGAAGGTTCTTTTTTTATTGAATTTTTAGCTTTTGGTTGCTCTTCTTCTTCACTGTCTAAATCTAAAGTATGACGCACAATTGCAGGCTCTTCTTTCTTTTCTAATTCTACAGCTGGAGCAATAATTACAGGTTCTTTTTCTTCTGATCCTAAATCTTGATCTTCAGATGTTAGTGAATGAATAACTTTTTTGGTTTCTGTATTAGAAATCTCATCTTGTTGTTCAATATTAAAACCCGTAGCTATAATAGTTACAGCAATAGATTCTTCTAGGCTTTCATCTTCACCAACCCCCATAATAATATTGGCTCCATGACCGGCTTCATCTTGAATATGATCATTAATCTCACCTATTTCGTCTATTGTGATTTCATGAGAACCAGAAACAATAAGCAACAATACGTTTTTGGCACCTGTAATTTTATTATCATTTAATAGTGGCGAATCTAAAGCCTTTCTTATGGCGTCTTGGGCACGATTTTGACCTGCTGCCGTTGCAGACCCCATTATAGCAGTACCACTATTGCTTAATACTGTTTTAGCATCACGTAAATCTATATTTTGTGTATAGTGATGTGTTATAACTTCGGCTATACCACGAGCAGCGGTTGATAGCACTTCGTCTGCTTTTGAGAATCCTGCTTTAAAACCAAGGTTTCCGTAAACTTCTCTTAGTTTATTGTTATTAATTACAATTAAAGAGTCTACAACATCTCTTATCTTTTCAATCCCTTTTTGAGATTGTTCTATACGCATTCTACCTTCAAACTGAAATGGCATGGTAACGATACCAACGGTTAAAATGTCTAAATCTTTAGCCATTTTAGCAATTATTGGTGCAGCTCCTGTACCTGTACCGCCTCCCATTCCGGCAGTAATAAATACCATTTTAGTGTTAGAATCTAACATTCTAGAAATTTCCTCAAAACTTTCTACTGCGGCTTGCTCTCCTATTTCTGGGTTTGCACCTGCTCCTAATCCTTCAGTTAAATTAACACCTAACTGAATTTTATTAGGAACACCACTGTTTTGAAGTGCTTGTGCATCTGTATTACAGATGTAAAAATCTACGCCTTTAATACCCTGTTGAAACATGTGGTTAATGGCATTACTACCACCGCCACCAACACCAATTACTTTAATGACATTTGACTGGTGCTTAGGTAAATCAAATGCTATACTTTCGAATTCTTTGTCGCTGCTCATAAATTCTTTTTTTCTGGGGTTTTGTACTTATCTTTTTTTCAATGAATTATTTTTTTGCCTCTTGGCATCTTTTCTAGTTCTCTATTCTGCGTTGTCTAGAAAATCTTTTACTCTTTCTGTTAATTTATCTAGGAACGATTTGGGTGCTTTTCTAGGTTCTTCTTTTACCTCTTCTTCATTAGCCTCTTCCTCTTCTTCTTGCGCTACTACTTCTTCTTCAACCTTTTTTCTTTCTTGACGTTTTAAGCCATCTAACACCAAACCAACGGCTGTAGCAAATAACGGACTTGTAACATCATCATCACTATCGCCAGCTAAATGCTCGTTAGGATAACCTATTCTAGTATCCATTCCAGTTATGTATTCTACCAATTGCTTTAAGTGTTTTAATTGTGCACCGCCTCCGGTTAGAACAATTCCTGCTATGAGTTTTTTCTTTTGTTCTTCGTGCCCATAGTTTTTAATTTCTGCATAAACTTGTTCTACAATCTCAACTACACGAGCATGAATAATTTTAGAAAGATTTTTTAATGTAATTTCTTTAGGTTCTCTTCCTCTTAACCCTGGAATTGACACAATTTCATTGTCTTTATTTTCACCAGGCCATGCAGAACCAAATTTTATTTTTAGAAGTTCAGCTTGTTTTTCTATAATAGAGCATCCTTCTTTTATATCTTCAGTAATAACGTTACCTCCAAAAGGTATAACTGCTGTATGACGAATAATACCATCTCTAAAAATGGCTAAATCTGTAGTTCCGCCTCCTATATCAATTAAAGCTACTCCTGCTTCTTTTTCTTCTTGACTTAAAACAGCATTTGCTGATGCCAAAGGTTCTAGAGTAATGCCTTCTAAATTTAATCCGGCACTTTTAACGCATCTGCCTATATTTCGGATAGATGATACTTGCCCAACAACCACATGAAAATTAGCTTCTAAACGTCCTCCATACATACCTATAGGTTCTTTTATTTCGGCTTGTCCATCTACTTTGTATTCTTGTGGTAGTACATGAATTATTTCTTCTCCAGGCAGCATTACCAATTTATGAACTTGATTGATTAACCTATCAATATCATCATCATCTATAACAGTTTCTGAGTTGGGTCTGGTAATGTAATCACTGTGTTGTAAACTACGAATATGTTGCCCTGCAATACCTACTGTTACATCTGCTATCTTCATTTCAGCAGCTACTTCGGCTTCCTGAACCGCTTGTTGAATAGACTGAATGGTTTGTGTAATATTATTTACCACACCGCGGTGAACGCCTAAACTTTTAGATTTACCAACACCTAAAATCTCAAGTTTGCCGTATTCATTCTTACGACCTATCATGGCCACAATTTTGGTGGTTCCTATGTCTAATCCTACTGCTAAATTATGTTCCATAGTTTTTTATTTACTACACACAACTTGGTTATCAAATTGTAAGTTGACTTTTTTATAATTATTGAGCGTATTTTCTTTTAAACTTTTTTGATAAAATGCTTTTAAATTATTTATTTTTTTATCTAATAATTTTACATTTCCTAACTGCACTAAAAACTTACATTGTCTGAGTTTTAAAAAAATTACTTCGTTTTTGTTTTGATGAATTTCTATAACGTGTTTTTTTAAAAACTCATCATTTTTTATTTTTTTGGCAACCAAATAGACATTTTTTAGATTACTTTTTTTTACGCTACCAGTAACTAATGGTACTCTTGCAGAATAATTACTTGACAATGGCATATACGAACCTTCATCATCAATATAATAGGATTCGCTAGTACTTACTCTGGCTACAGGTGTTTTTTGTTCAATTTTGGCATTAAGCGTGCCATTTACAGACATATACACCTCTGCAGATTTTATTAATGGATTAGATTTTAGGGCATTTTCTAATACATTCAAATCTAAAGTTTCTTTTGACTCATTTTTAAAGCCTTCGTAATTTTGTATTAACAATTTACTAACATTTTCACTGGTTATATATGGGTTGTTCTCACCAATAAATTCAATATTTGGCTTAGATACTTTTCTTGCGTTATTCTTATACGACGAAAAGGCGTATAAGAATACTATCACACCAAATAAAACAAACATTTTTATGTAGTTCCAATTAACTCGCAATGCTTAATCCTTTTTTTATTTTACTCACTTCTTCACCTATATCACCCGCACCAATAGTTAGGATGATTTGAGCGTTACTTTCTTGTATTTTTTCTAATAAATTTTCTTTACTTATTAATTGCTTTTTTTCTACATCTATTTTATCTAGCAACCAAGCAGAAGTAACACCTTCGATTGGCAATTCTCTAGCTGGGTAAATATCTAACAAAATCAACTCATCAAACTGAGATAAACTATCTGCAAACTCATTAGCAAAGTCTTGAGTTCTGCTAAATAAATGAGGTTGAAATACAGCCAATACGCTTTTATTTGGATACATTTCTCGTACTGCTTGATGTACCGCATTTATCTCTTCTGGATGATGTGCATAATCATCAATAAAAACCAACTCATCAGTTTTAATATGATACGTAAATCGCCTTTTAACTCCTTTAAAAGATGCCAAAGCCTTAACGAGCTGCTGGTGAGGGCAACCATACTCTACAGCCATCGCCAAGGCTATTAATGCATTCGACAAATTATGTCTACCGGGTAGGTTAAATTGTATATTTTTAAGCACTGTTTTTGGCGTTTTAACATCAAAAACATAAGAGCCACTTTCTATTTTTATATTTTGAACGGAATAATCGGAATCATCCTCAATTCCATAAGTAATTCCTGGTATGGGCAATCCGTTTTTCACAAACAGCTTCCCTTCTGGCTTTAAACGTTTTGTAAACTCAACAAACGATTCTCTTAAAGCCTCTGCTTCACCATAAATATCTAAATGATCTGCATCCATAGAAGTGATACCAGCCATATTTGGTGATAATGTTAAAAATGATCTATCAAACTCATCGGCTTCAACAACCGCAACTTTGGTTCCTTTTAATATTAAATTAGAGTTATAATTTTCTGTTACTCCTCCTAAAAATGCCGTTACTTCAACATCACATTCATGTAGTAAATGCCCTAAAATACTTGTTGTGGTAGTTTTTCCGTGTGTGCCTGCTACTGCCAAACAAAATGTATTTTCTGTAATAAGTCCCAAAACTTCTGATCGTTTTAAAACCTTAAACTTGTTGTTTTTAAAATAAGTTAACTCTTCATGATTTTTTGGTATAGCAGGTGTGTATACAACCAAAGTATTTTCTTTCGTTAAATATGAGGTTGGTATATTGGCTACTGCATCTTCATAATGAACATCAATTCCTAGATTCATTAAGGTTTGGGTAATCTCTGTTGACGTTTTATCATAGCCCGCTACTAGTTTTTTATTAGCATTAAAATATCTTGCCAAAGCACTCATACCAATACCACCAATACCAATAAAATAGACGTTATGTATATTCTTTAAATTCATGCTTTATTTAGTAGTTTTTCTACTTCGTCAACTATTTGTTTTGTTGCATTTACCAATGCTAATTTTTTAATATTCTTTCCTAATTCTTTTTGTTTTTCTGGAGAAGCTATTAATTGTGAAAATTTATTTTCAAAATCAATAGCTAAATCTTCTTCTTTTATTATCATGGCTGCATTATTTTTAACTATAGCCATAGCATTTTTAGTTTGATGATCTTCTGCCACATTAGGGGATGGCACAAAAATCACAGGCTTACCAACAATACACAATTCTGAAACAGAACTTGCTCCTGCTCTTGAGATAACAATATCTGCAGCAGCGTAAGCACTACCCATATTATTTAAAAACTCATGTACTTGTACGTTTTTTGTGTTATTGTAGATTTTGTATTGTTGATAATACAAACTACCACATTGCCAAATAACTTGAACGTTTTGAGTATCAAAAAAATCTAGCTCTTTTTCAATTAATTCATTTATCCTTCTTGCCCCTAAACTTCCTCCTAAAACTAACAAGGTATGTTTTCCCTCTTTTAAATTGAATTGTTTTTTAGCCTCAACTGTTTTCTCTTCAATATTTAATAAACCTTTACGAACCGGATTCCCTGTTTTTATAATTTTTTCTTTAGGAAAGAAACGCTCTAAATCATTATAGGCTACACATATTTTTTGAGCCTTTTTTGCTAACAATTTATTGGTAATTCCCGGATAAGAATTCTGCTCTTGTATTAAGCTAGGAATATTTTTAGAAGCAGCCACATATAACAACGGACCACTAGCGTAACCTCCCGTACCAATAGCTACATTTGGCTTAAAAGAATTTATAATTTTTCGAGCCTTCCAAAGGCTACTAATTACCTTAAACGGAAATGATAAATTTTTTAGCGTTAAACTACGCTGGATTCCTGAAATCCAAAGACCAATTATTTTATATCCTGCTTGTGGTACTTTTTCCATTTCCATTCTATCTTTTGCTCCTACAAACAAGAACTCAGCATCTGGATAACGAGATTTTAACTCATTAGCAATAGCTATTGCAGGATAGATATGACCTCCTGTTCCTCCGCCTGATAATATGATTTTATAATGACTCATTAAATTGTTTCAGATAAAATTTCTAATGGATTTTCTTCCTCATTCTCCTTTTCTTTAATCTCTTCTCTTTTTGCACTTACACTAAGTATAATTCCAATAGCTAAACACGTCATCCAAATTGATGTACCACCACTACTAATTAATGGTAATGTTTGCCCTGTAACAGGGAACAACTCTACAGCTACCCCCATATTAATTAATGCCTGAAATACTATAGGTAATCCCACTCCTAAAACCAACAACTTACCAAAAATAGTATCTGATTTTTGAGCCGCAATTACAATTCTAAACAACAACCACATGTACAAAATCATGATTGTTAAGCCTCCTAACAAACCGTATTCTTCTATTATGATGGCGAAAATAAAATCTGATGACGACTGCGGCAAAAAGTTCTTCTGTCTGCTTTTACCTGGTCCTACACCACTTACACCTCCTGAAGCAATGGCTATTTTTGCTTTTTCAATTTGGTAATCGGCCTCTGTATCTTCTCCATTAGAGAAGTTTTCTATCCTACTCATCCAAGTATCAACCCTATTTGGCATCGCATCAGGAAATGCTTTGGCTGTTAAAATAAACATTGCCAGCATAACCAATCCAGACCCCAAAATTACCACCAAATATCTAATAGGATACCCTCCTAAAAACACCAAAACAAACACCATTAAAAAAATAATGGCAGCGGTTGAAAAGTTAGAAGGTAAAATCAAGGCTATTATTAAAAATACCGGCAACCATAGTGGCAAAATAGATTCTTTAAAAGTTACTGTTTTATCTTTAATTTTAGACATGTACCGCGCCACATAAACCATAAGAACTACCGATGCTAAAGTTGATGTTTGAAAAGACATACCCACAATAGGTATTTGAATCCATCTACTAGCATTAGCTCCTTCTATAACAGTTCCTTTTAACATGGTGATTCCTAACAAAACCAACACCACCGGAATCATAATAAGTGAAAGCCCTTTAAAATACCTATACGGAATTTTGTGAACCCCATACATAATAGCAAAGCCTAAAAACAAATGCACAAAATGTTTTACAAAAAAAGCAAAGGTATTACTACCACCACCCTTGTAAGCTAAATTACTGGCAGCACTGTAAACGGGCAAGAATGATAGTATTGCCAACAAAGCCACTATTGCCCAAATTAATCTATCGCCTTTTATGTTTTTAAACAATGCCTGCATTTACCTATAAATTACGTACTGCATTTTTAAATTGGCGTCCTCTATCTTCATAGTTTTCAAACAAATCAAAACTTGCACACGCTGGTGATAATAATACGTTATCTCCCATATCTGCAACTTTGTATGCAATTTTTACTGCTTCACTCATATATTGAGTTTCAACTAAAACATCAACCATACCTTCAAACGTTTTCATTAGCTTTTCGTTATCTACTCCTAAGCAAATTATAGCTTTTACTTTCTCGTTTACAAACTGAAAAAGTTCCTCATAATTATTCCCTTTATCTACTCCTCCAACAATCCATACGGTTGGGGCATCCATACTCTCTAACGCATAATAGGTTGCATTTACATTAGTAGCTTTAGAATCGTTTATATAGTTAACCTTATTAATTTTTAAAACATGTTCTAAACGATGTTCTACTCCTTGGAAATTTGCTAAACTTTCTCGTATAGTTTGCTTTCTAATATTTAGCAAATGTGCTACTGTTAAAGCAGCCATAGCGTTTTTAATATTATGTTTTCCTTCTAATGTTAAATTTTTTGTTGGCATATTAATCTGTTTATTATCTATTGTTATTTTTATATTATCGTTATCTAAATACGCACCATTTTCCACTTTTTTTTCTAATGAAAATGGCAATAATGTTGATTGAACTGGGTAATTTTTAAGATGATTTGTAATAACCTCATCATCGGCATCATATATCAAATAATCTTCTTTAGTTTGATTTTCTGCTATTCTAAATTTCGATTTGATATAATTTTCAAACTGATAATCATATCTATCTAAATGATCTGGTGTAATGTTGGTGATTATAGCAATATGCGGCTTAAAACTGATGATATCATCTAACTGAAAACTGCTAATTTCTAGAACATAATTTGGATAATTTTCATCTAAAACCTGTTTAGCAAAACTATCACCAATATTACCTGCCAACCCCACTTGCAATTCTTGTTTTAAAATGTGATGCGTTAAACTTGCTGTGGTTGTTTTACCGTTACTCCCTGTTATTCCTACAACGGTTGCATTGGTAAATTTTGCAGCAAATTCTATTTCTGAAACTACCGGAATACCACTTTCTCTAATTTGTTTTACCAAAGGCACTTTATCTGGAATTCCAGGGCTTTTCATAACCACATCTGCATTAAGAATTTTTAATTCAGAATGCGTTCCTTCTTCCCATTCAATCTCATTATGTATAAGAACTTTTTTATATTTTTCTTTTATTTCTCCTTTATCTGAAACAAAAACTTGGTAACCTCTTTCATGTGCTAAAAGTGCTGTACCTACACCACTTTCTCCTCCACCTAGAACAACCAATTTTCCCATTTACCTAATCTTCAATGTTACTATTGATAGGATAGCAAGTAGAATTCCAATAATCCAAAAACGGGTTGAAATTTTACTTTCGTGATATCCTAATTTTTGATAATGATGATGCAAGGGCGACATTTTAAAAATTCTACGTCCTTCTCCATATTTTTTCTTAGTGTACTTAAACCAACTCACTTGCATAACCACCGATAAATTTTCTGCTAAAAAGATGCCACACAACACAGGAATGAGCCATTCTTTGCGTACTGCAATAGCTATTACCGCTATAATACCACCAATAGTTAAACTACCGGTATCTCCCATAAACACTTGTGCTGGATAGGTATTATACCATAAAAATCCTATTAAGGCACCAACAAATGCGGCAATATAAATGGTGATTTCTTCAACTCTTGGGATGTACATAATATTTAGGTAGTCTGAGAAAATTATATTACCAGACACCCAAGCAAAAATGCCAAGTGTGAGTACAATAATGGCCGAAGTTCCTGCAGCTAATCCATCAATTCCATCGGTTAAATTTGCACCATTAGAAACTGCTGTAATAATAAAGATGGCTATTATTACAAAAATAACCCAAGCGTATTTTTGTAAATTGGGGTGTATCCATGTTATTAAATCGGCATAATCAAACTCATTTTTCTTAACAAACGGAATGGTTGTTTTGGTTGATTTTTGTTCTGGTTTAAAGAATGCAGACTCAGTAGCTTCAGGATTAGCTTTTAAGATTTGTTGTTGTTCTGCTATTGGTAATTTTTCTTTTATTACCACATCTTTATGAAAATACAAGGTTAAACCAACTATTAACCCTAACCCTACCTGACCAATAACTTTAAAACGTCCTTTTAAACCTTCCTTGTTATTTTTAAACTTTTTAATATAATCATCTATGAAACCAATAACCCCCATCCATAACGTGGTTATTATCAAAAGAATGATATATATGTTTTCTAATTTTGATAATAACAATACTGGAATTAATGTTGCTAAAATGATAATGATACCCCCCATTGTTGGAGTTCCAGCTTTTTCTGCTTGCCCTTTTAAACCTAAATCTCTTATGGTTTCACCCAATTGTTTTCTTTGTAAAAAACGAATGATTCTTTTACCATAAATTGTAGAAATTAACAACGAGAGAATCATTGCCAAAGCTGCCCTAAACGTTATAAAACCAAAAAGGGTAGCTCCAGGAAATTGGAATTGTTTTTCTAAATATTCAAACAAATAGTATAGCATATTACTTTTGTAACTGTTTTAAAAATTTTTGAACGGTTTTAAAATCATCAAAATCAAAACGCTCTCCGTTAATTTCCTGATAGGTTTCATGCCCCTTACCAGCTATTAAAATGATATCATTAGGTTGCGCTAATTGGCATGCAGTTTTTATGGCTTGCGCCCTATCTGCAATGGTTAATGATTTCTTGAAATTATAAGGCTCTACACCTTTTTCTATATCTTTTAAAATTTCTTCAGGATCTTCACTTCGTGGATTATCACTAGTAAAAATGACCTTGGTACTTAATTCTGTTGCTATGTGTCCCATTTTAGGGCGCTTTGTTTTATCTCTATCTCCGCCACACCCAACAACGGTTATTAATTCTTCGTTTTTTGTTCTTATACTGTTAATTGTTTCTAATACATTTTTAAGAGCATCTGGTGTATGAGCATAATCAACAACAGCTGTTATTTTTTCATCTGAAATTAAATATTGAAATCGGCCACTAACGCTTTCCAAATCAGAAATCAATCTTAAAATTTCAAACTTTTCAAGCCCTAACAATTCTGCTGTAGCATAAATAGCCAACACATTATAAGCATTAAAACTCCCTATGAGTCTAGTCCAAACTTCATTATCATCAACCTTTAAAAGCAGCCCACCCAATTGATTTTCTAAAATTTGCGCCTTGTAATCTGCATAACTCTTTAAAGCATAAGTAAACTTTTTAGCTCTGGTGTTTTGTAGCATCACAGAACCGTTTTTATCATCGGTATTTACTAAAGCAAAGGCACTACTTGGAAGCTTATCAAAAAATGCTTTTTTAACATCTCTATATTCTGCAAAAGTGTTATGATAATCTAAGTGATCATGTGATAAATTTGTAAAAATACCACCTTCAAAATGCAAGCCTTCTGTTCTGCTTTGATGGATTCCATGAGAGCTTACTTCCATAAAACAAAACTCTACACCTTCTGCATTCATCTCTTTTAAATACTTATTAATAGTGAGTGAATCTGGTGTTGTATGAGTTGCTTTATATTCCTTATTATCAACTAAAATTTTTACAGTTGACAATAACCCTACTTTATAACCTGCTTTTTTGAATAATTGATACAACAAACTAGCAACAGTAGTTTTTCCGTTGGTTCCAGTAACCCCCACCAGTTTTAAATTTTCTGAAGGCGACTCATAATAATTAGAAGCTAAAACTGCTAAGGCTTTATTAGAATTATCAACCTCAACATAAGTTACTCCATCAATTAAAACCTGTGGTAATTTTTCACATACTATAGCAATTGCTTTTTGGGCAATTGCTTTTTCTATATAGTCATGCCCATCAACTAAACTTCCTTTAATTGCAACAAAGACATCGCCTTGACTAACTTTTCTAGAATCAAAATGAATGTTGCGCACAGAGACACCTGTATCACCTACAACCGCATTGATAGAAACCCTATATAATATGTCTCTTAAAATTTTCATGAAGCGCTTAAAACAACAGTTTGATTATCTTTTAATTTCACACTTTTATTTACAGATTGCTCTTTAACCACACCACTTCCTTTCAACTTTACTTTTAGTTTTACATCCATATTTTCTAAAAGCGAAAGTGCGTCCATAGCAGGTAAGCCTACTACATTAGGCATGATGGTTTTATATTTTTGAGCTAAATTGTAATAACCTTCATACTCTTTTTCTACCGATGGTTGCTTAACTTCTAAAGTTTCAACTTCATCAACCAATGGTGTATCTGTATAAATTTTTTGAGCAATTCTTTTAAATACAGGCCCCGAAACATCTGCACCATAATACCCTACACTTTTATCTGGTTCATGTATTACCACAATACAAGAGTATTTAGGATTTTCAGCAGGGAAATACCCTGCAAATGATGAGATATAATTTAGTTTTTCTTTATTGCTATAATCTTTTTGACAAGTACCTGTTTTACCTGCCATAGAGAAATTTTTAGAATACAATCTATGTCCTGTACCATGTTCTTTCTCCACCACATTTTTCAAAAGCTGTTGAACCTTTTTTACAGTTTCTTTAGAACAAATTTGCTCATTAATAACCTCTTTTTTAAAAGGTTCTATAACCTTATCAAACTCTCTAACTTCCTTTAAAAATCTAGGTTTCACCATTTCACCTCCATTAGCAATAGCATTATAAAATGTTAAGGTTTGCAACGGTGTAAAAGACACCCCGTAACCATAAGCCATCCATTGCAGCGCAATACCACTCCAACGTCCGTTTTTAATTCTTGGGTCTGGAATAACAGGTTTCCCCTCACCAATTATTGGAATTTGAAGCGTATCATTTAAATTCATAGCATACAACCTATCTACAAACTTTTCAGGGTTTTTAGCATAGGCTTTATGTATTACTTTTACAATTCCTGTATTAGAAGAGACCTCAAAAGCTTTAGAAACCGATATTTTTCCGTAACCACCATATTTTGAATCCCGCACCTTTTTTCCGTAGTATGTTAAAACACCTTTTCCTGTATCTACTACATCACTAGTATCAATTACTTTATCTTCAAGAGCAGCTGTAATAGCCATAAGTTTAAAGGTTGAACCTGGTTCATGAGATTCCCAAACTGCATAATTTCTTTTTTCATAATAATACCCCTTGCTACTTCTTCCTAAATTAGAAATAGCTTTTACCTCGCCGGTTTTGGTTTCCATTACAACAACACATCCATGATCTGCCTTGTACTTTTCTAATTGCTCTAAAAGCGCATGGTGCGCTATATCTTGAATATTTACATCTATTGTTGTATAAACATCATACCCATCTTTAGGTTCAATTTCATTAGCATCACTTAAAGGTTTCCACTGCCCTTTACCTATGCGTTGCTTTTTTCTTTTACCATCAACCCCACGCAAATATTTAATTCCAAAAGCACCATCAATTCCAGGTCTTGTAACATTACCTTGTTCATCAATACGTTCATAACCAATAGTTCTTTGAGCAATACCTCCCATAGGATGTTCTCGTTTTGTTTTTTGCTCAACAATTAAACCTCCTTTAAAAGCCCCAAGATTTAATAATGGGAAATTTCGTATCCTTATATAGTCTGAATACCCAATGTTTCTTACCAATAAATAGTACCTATTTTTATTTGCCCTTGCTTTTCTTAACTCTCTTTGATAATAACTCGATGATTTACCAGTAAACTTTGCTAAAGAATCTGCTAAGGGTTTTAAATATTTTTTAAAATCTTTAGAAGATGACGTAACAGCATCAATTCTAATATCATATTTTGGAATAGAAGTAGCTAATAAATTTCCGTTAGCCGAATACACATTACCTCTATTAGCAGGAATAACAACATCTTTCACAACACGTTTTTCTGCTAAAGCTTTGTATTTATCTCCTTCTATAAACTGAATACTAAGCAGCTTGAACACCACAGCAAGTCCAAAGACAAACATACACCCAGATACAAAGTAGAGTCTATTTAATATGTTTTTTTCGTTAACTGCCAATGCCTTCTAATTATTTTGAGATTTTACTTTTATTTTTTTTGGAGGAATTACTGATGGCGCAATTCCTTTATCTTTCATTATCTTAATAACATTAGATTCCATTTTAAGGCGCATTAATTTGGTGCGCCCTTCTAAAAACGTTGATCTAATTTCTTTCACTTCATTTTTTAATCTTGCAATCTCATAAACCTTTTTATCGGCACTGTGAGAACTTGCAATCATTATTATTGATAAGAACGAAATGAACAGAATAAACTTCCAATTCTTAAAAGAATCATCACTTACTAAAAATGTTCCCTTTAATATGTTATAAATGCTCTTTTTCATTTATATTTTTTCTGCTATTCTCAGTTTTGCACTTCTAGCTCTATTATTCATTTTAATCTCTTCTTGCGAAGGAACAATTAGCTTCCCAACTTTTTTAAGTGGCACTTCAAAATTCCCAAAAACATCACGCTCTGGTTCTCCTTCAAACAAACCATTTCTTATAAAACGCTTTACCAACCTATCTTCTAGAGAGTGATATGAAATAAAGCTTAATCGCCCTCCCTTCACTAAAATTTCTGGTGTTTGCAACAAAAACTCTTTTAAAACTTCTATTTCTTGATTCACCTCTATTCTTATAGCTTGATATATTTGAGCCAACACTTTGTTTTCATGACGCGGTGGCAAAAATTTTCTTAATACCATTTTTAATTGCTCACTTGTTACAATAGGCTCTTTTTTTCGGTGCTCAACAATTAATCTTGCCATAGCTGGTGCTGGCCTTAATTCTCCATATTGCGAAAACACTTGCCTTAATTGCTCCTCTTCATACTCATTAACTACATGAAATGCAGATAATTTATTTTGCTGATTCATGCGCATATCTAAATTTGCTTCAAAACGAGTTGAAAAACCACGTTCTGGAACATCAAACTGATGCGATGAAACTCCAAAATCTGCCAAAACCCCATTAACCTGTCTTACACCATGTAGCCTTAAAAAGCGCTTTACATATCTAAAATTTTCATTTATCAATGTAAATCTAGGATCATCAATAGCATTTTCAAGAGCGTCTTTATCTTGATCGAAAGCAAACAACCTTCCGTTTTCATCAAGCCTTTTTAAAATTTCTTTACTATGACCGCCACCACCAAAGGTTACATCTACATAAACACCATTTGGCACAACTTCTAAACCATCAACGGTTTCCTTTAGCAAAACTGGATTATGATATTCCATCTTCATCATCTTGTCCCATTACCTCTTCAGCTAAATCTGCAAAATCTAATGCTGCATCATCAATAGCTTGTTCATATAAATCTTTATCCCAAATTTCAATAATGTTGATAGCCGAAGCCACAACTATATTTTTTGAAATATTAGCAAACACCGTTAAATCTTTAGGTATTAACAAACGCCCATTTGCATCAACCTCAACCATTTTTACACCTGCTGTAAACCTTCTGATAAAATCGTTATTCTTTTTTTTAAACCTATTAAGCTTATTCATTTTTTGCATAAGTGTTTGCCACTCTGCCATTGGGTATAACTCTAAACATTTTTGAAACACAGAACGACGCAACACAAAACCATCTGCTAATACAGCAGCCATTTGCTTTTTTAAGGGTGCCGGCATCATTAGCCTACCCTTAGCATCTACTTTGCACTCATATGTTCCTGTTAAAAAGCTCAAACGCGGTTTATTAGTTACACCATTCCAAATTCAAATATATTGAAAAATTTACCACTTTTTACCACAATTTACCACATTGTTAATAAATTTTAGAGTAAACACACCCAAAAAGGCATTTAGTAACGATAAAAAAACACCCAATACTGACTATCAAAGGATTAAAAGTTTTAGACATCATCCCAAAATATTATTAACAGCTACTTTTTATTGATTTGTATTTTATGATTGAATGAAATATGAATGAAATAACTATATTTGTTTTTAACGAAATGATTAACTGATTAATGACGCACAGTTTAAAAACAGAAGGTAATTACAAGTATATAGAAGCAGGTGAAGGAACCCCCATTATTGTTTTGCACGGACTTATGGGAGGCTTAAGTAACTTTAGCTCTGTTATAAATTTTTTTAGCAAAAAAGGGTATCAAGTTATTATACCTGAGCTCCCTATTTACAGCATGTCTCTGCTAAAAACCAACGTAAAAAGTTTTGCAAAATACCTTTACGATTTTATTGAATTTAAAGGTTTTGACCAAGTAATTTTATTAGGAAACTCCCTTGGCGGGCATATTGGTTTATACCATACCAAACTTTATGCTGAAAAAGTAAAAGCATTAATAATTACCGGTAGCTCTGGGCTTTATGAAAGCGCTATGGGAGGCGGCTACACGAAGCGAAGTGATTACGAAGTAATAAAGAAAAAAGCACAAGAAGTTTTTTACAACCCTGAAATTGCTACTAAAGAAATTGTTGATGATGTTTATGCCACAGTAAACGACAGAAATAAACTTATTAAAACTTTAGCCATTGCAAAAAGTGCTATTAGGCATAATATGGCAAAAGATTTGCCTAAAATGCACACTCCAACTTGTATTATATGGGGTAAAAATGACAATGTTACACCGCCCGAAGTAGCTGAAGAATTCCACTCACTTTTACCCGATTCTGACTTGTTTTGGATTGATAAGTGTGGGCATGCTGCTATGATGGAGCATCCTGATGAGTTTAATGCCATTATGGAGAAATGGTTAAATGAGCGATCGTTCTAAATAAAACCCCAATTTTAAGAGAATATTAATACAATGGTAATAAAATCTGCCGAATTTGTAATGAGCAATTCTGATGTTGCTAAATGCCCCAAGAGCATGCTACCTGAATATGCCTTTATTGGCAGAAGTAATGTTGGAAAGTCTTCTCTTATAAACATGCTTACTGGCAGAAAAAGTTTAGCAAAAACATCTGGAAAACCAGGAAAAACGCAACTTATTAATCATTTTTTAATTAATAAAAACTGGCATTTAGTAGATTTACCTGGTTATGGATATGCTCGTGTTTCAAAATCTTCAAAAAAAGTATTCCAGAAGTTTATTACTCAATATTTTGGTTTACGGGAACAATTAGTTTCTGGGTTTGTTTTAGTTGATATTAGACATAAACCACAACCTATAGACTTAGAATTTATGCAATGGTTGGGAGAAAATGGCATTCCGTTTTCTATTATTTTTACAAAAGCAGATAAACTGAAACCTAAAGCTATTGAAAATCATATAGAGGACTACAAATCTATTCTCTTAGAAACTTGGGAAGAAATGCCAAATTACTTTGTTACTTCTTCTTCAAAAGGCATTGGTAAAGATGCTGTTTTAGAGTACATTGATACTTTAAATAACTCTATGAGTAACTAAAAACCACTAACTCTTTACATCTAAAGCATCTCTCAAAGCATTACCAATTAGCATAAAAGCCATTACCAAACTCATAATGCAAAGCCCTGGAATAATAGCTAAATAGGGTTTTCCAAGAATTATGTAATTGTAATGATCTTTTATCATAGCACCCCAACTAGCCATAGGTGGTTGTGCTCCTATACCTAAAAAACTCAATCCGCTTTCTATTAAAATAGCTGCTGCAAAATTAGCAGCAGATATCACTATTACTGGAGCCATAATATTTGGTAAAATGTGTTTAATAATAATTCTTAAATCACTAAAACCAAGTGCTCTTGCAGCCGTTACATATTGCATTTCTTTTGCGCTTATTATTTGCCCACGTACTACCCGTGCTACTTCAACCCACATAGTGAGCCCTACTGCAATAAAAACTTGCCAAAAACCTTTCCCTAAAGCTAGTGTAATAGCTATTACTAACAGTAAAGTTGGAATAGACCAAGTAACATTAATAAGCCACATAATAACAGCATCTACTTTACCGCCAAAATAGCCTGCTAAACTCCCCATTAAAAGTCCAATTAACAGAGAAATAAAAACAGCTACAAACCCAATAAAAAATGAAATTCTAGCCCCAACTAGCACTCTACTTAATAAATCTCTTCCGTATTTATCTGTTCCAAAAAGAAACGTTTTTTCATTTATAAACTTATTTACATCTTTATTTGGAAATGATTTTAAAGGAATTGATTTCTCTACACCTTCAACACCATCAGATGCATATTCTTTATAGTTTAAAACCTCATTGTTAATAGTATAATATGAAATAGGAACTTCTGTGTTTGTATTCTTCTTTCCAAAAAATATTTTACTCAAAACACTTTGTTGCGTTTCAAATTGAGAAGGTATTGTAAGTATGGTTACTTTAAATCCTGGTTTTTTAGAATGGATAGATAAATGCATTTGGTTTGCATGCTGCGAATTATCTGGTGCTATTACATATGCAAACACCGATATACACCCCACAAACACTAAAAAATAGAAACTAAAAACGCCCCAAAAGTTCTTTTTAAACTTTTGGAGCGCTAATTGTTTTAATGAGTTTGACTTATGACTCATAAACTCATTTCTAATGTTTTACAGTTGCTGCTGCTTTAGTTTTTGCTGCAGCTACTTTTTTTAATGGATATGATGTTTTTAAATCTTCTAATACATTTAACGCCTCTTCTATATAAACATCTTTAGCTAAACTTTCGTGCCAACGCTCTCGTTTTTCTTTCAAGTCTGTTGTGTCTTGAGTGAAAAGCGCTTTTTCATAAGCATGAGATCTAAATGTTAAATTGGTTTTATAATTAGACATAGCATCAAACTTTTTAGCCTCTTGATTATTTTTCTCATAGTCTTTTTTATAAACTTCATAGTTTAATGACACCACTGTTTCATCTATTTTACTTTTAACCCATTTTGCATTTTCTTCAATAAGCTTTAACTGCTCATTGTTTTTCATACGCTCTTTACTTTTTTGTATTGTAGCATCGTAATCAAAGTAATATTCCCATGGTGTATAATCTGCAGCAGTAATTTCATCATAAGGCAAAGGGTTGTCTTTTTCTTTTTCACCTACTTCAATAAAACTAAAACGTCCTGGTACAGTTACATCACTATGCACACCTTCTAGCTGTACAGAACCACCGTTAATTCTATAATATTTTTGTGTTGTAAATGCTAAAGCTCCTAAATCGGTACTAGTACTACTTCTAACAAAATCATTTAAATTTTGCACATTTTGAACAGTACCTTTACCGTAAGTTTGCTTACTACCAATAATGATTGCTCTTTTATAATCTTGCATTGCAGCAGCCATAATTTCTGATGCTGACGCTGATAATTCATTTACTAAAATTACCAAAGGACCATCCCATGTTATGGATCTATCTCTATCTTTAAGCACTTCCTTATGAGACCCTGTTGTGCGAACCTGAACAATAGGCCCTTCTTCAATAAACAAGCCTGCCATATCTACAACTGTTGGTAAAGAACCTCCGCCATTGTTTCTTAAATCTAGCACTAAACCTTCCATTCCTTCGGCTTTTAAGCGTTCTATTTCTTTTTTAACGTCTTGTGCCGCATTAACGTTTTTGTAATCGTTAAAATCAACGTAAAATTTTGGCAGATTAATAACCCCAAATATTCTTCCGTCTTTCTCAACCACTGATGATTTTGCATAGGTTTCACCTAACTCTACAACATCTCTAACAATTTCTACATCTTTAATTGTACCATCAACCTTTTTTATGGTTAATGTTACTTTGGTTCCTTTTGGTCCTTTAATGTATTTAATGGCATCATTTATACGCATGCCTACAATGTCTATAGGATATTCTTCGTCTTCTTGTTTTACTTTTAGTATAATATCTTCAGCATCAAGCTCTCCACTTCTCCATGCAGGACCACCAGAAATAAGCTCTACAATTTTAATGTAATCCATTCTTTTTTGAAGTCTTGCGCCTATACCTTCTAATTTACCAGACATATCCATATCAAAAGCTTCTTTGCTTCTAGGTGGTAAATAATAAGTGTGCGGATCAAATTCTTCTACTATAGTATTTATGTAAATACCAAACCAATCTTCTCGCTCTAAATCATCAATGTTATCATTAAAGTAAATATCTATAGATTTTAATGTAGCTTCACGTGCTTCTTTTTCTATTTCCTCTTCTGTTTTCATTACATAAGAAGGGTCATTTTCTTTTGACTGTTTTTCCTGAATATGAATATCATCATAGTTAGAAAGTGTAGAAAATTTTAGTTGCTTTCTCCAACGTTCCTTTAATTCTTTTTTATTTTTAACAAACTTATCTTTATCATAGTCTGTATTAAAAGTTTCGTCAATAGTATAATCAAATGGCTTCGATAACACTTCTTTATAAATTTCTCTAGCTTCGGCAATTCGCTTTAATAAACGTTCATGCGTAACATTGAAAAATGTAACATTGGTAGCTTTAAGTTGATCATCTAACTCTAGCTTATATTTTTCAAAATCTTTAATATCAGATTCATAAAAATATCTTTTGAAAGGATCTAGAGTTTCTATATAATCATTAAATAATTCTTCTGAAAAACTGTCATCTAATTCAATTGGATCAAAATGACCACGCTCTAAAACAAAAGTTATAATTTGAATTAACAGCTTATCCTTATCAGGATTATCAAATGATTTTGTTGTAAAACTGCAAGATGCAAACGCTAACAACAGTAGTAATGATAGAACTTTATAATTCCTTTTCATAATTTTTCTCATCGGTTAATGTTTAATAGTTCTATTAAAGTAATAGTAATTTTTCACTAAAATAAAGAAAAAACTATGCCAACTATGGTAAATAGCCCTAATTTTTTGTTAAACCAAAGAAATTGAGTGTTTACAAATGAAATTATGTATTTTAGCGATGATTATACTACAAAACGAATGACAAAAAAACCGCTTATTCTAGTTACCAATGATGACGGTATAAATGCCCCAGGAATTAGAACCTTAATTAGCATTATGAACACCATTGGAGAGGTTGTGGTAGTAGCCCCAGATAGCCCGCAAAGTGGTATGGGACATGCTATTACGGTAGACACTACACTTTTTGTAGATAAAGTACAAATTGATGATGGGCCACAAACAGAATACCGCTGTTCTGGCACACCTGCAGACTGTGTTAAACTAGCCATAAGAGAATTATTAGACAGAACGCCCGATATTTGTGTTTCTGGTATTAATCATGGCTCAAATTCTTCAATAAGTGTTATTTATTCTGGCACTATGAGTGCTGCCGTAGAAGCTGGTATTGAAGGGATTCCTGCTATTGGTTTTTCTTTATTAGATTACTCATGGAATGCTAATTTTGAAGCCTCTAAAACCTTTGTTAAAAATATAACAGAACAAGTTTTAGAAAATAAATTACCCAATGGTATTGTTTTAAATGTAAACATTCCAAACCTACCAAAAAACAATATAAAAGGGGTTAAAGTTTGTAGGCAAGCTAAAGGTAATTGGGTTGAAGAATTTGATAAACGCCAAAACCCCTCTGGTAAAAATTATTATTGGCTTTCTGGTAAATTTGTAAATTTAGATGGTGGTGAAGATACCGATGAGCATGCGCTTGAGAATGGTTACATATCGGTAGTTCCTGTTCAATTTGATTTAACAGCACACCCATTTATTAAAGAATTAAATACTTGGAATTTAAACAACTCTGAATGAAAAAAGAAATAATAATAGGCATGTTTGTTGGTTTAATTGCCAATAGTATTGGACTAATAATTGCTGCAACACTATTGGGAAAAGGAGATGATTTTACTACTGTTATAAAAGCAGCAGCTCAAGAAGGTTTTTTAGGAAAACTTATTAGTTTAGGAGCCATTTTAAACCTAATTGCTTTCTTTATTTTTATAAAGAAAAGACAAGATTATAGAGCAAGAGGCGTACTATTAATTACCGTTTTTATTGCTGTTTTTACGTTTGTTTTTAAACTCTTCTAAATGAAGTACTATATACTTGCAGGAGAAGCATCGGGAGATTTACACGGTTCTAACCTAATGAAGGCGTTACTGAATGAAGATGCCCATGCCAATATTAGGTTTTGGGGTGGCGATCTTATGCAAGCTACCGGCGGCACTTTAGTGAAGCACTATAAAGAACGTGCTTTTATGGGATTTATTGAAGTTATTATGAATCTTTCAAAAATCTTCAAACTCATTTCATTTTGTAAAGAAGACATAAAAAATTTCAATCCCGATGTTGTTATTTTTATTGATAATTCTGGCTTTAATTTACGCATAGCAAAATGGGCTAAAGCCGAAGGATTTAGAACTAATTATTACATTTCACCACAAGTTTGGGCATCTAGAGCCAGTAGGGTAAAAAAAATTAAACGTGATATTGATAACATGTTTGTTATTCTGCCTTTTGTAAAACCTTTTTACGAAAAGTATAATTACAAAGTCCATTTTGTTGGACACCCATTAATTGACGCTATTGCAGACAGAAAACCCATTAGTGAATCTGATTTTAGAAAAACTTATAACCTGAGTGAAAAACCAATAATCGCCTTATTACCCGGAAGCAGAAAACAAGAAATAACAAAAATGCTATCGGTAATGTTGAGTTTGGTTGATGATTTTAAAGATTATCAATTTGTTATTGCAGGAGCACCAAGTCAGGAACTAAGCTTTTATCAGCAATTTATAAAAACCGATAACGTTAAATTTATCTCTAACAAAACTTATGACTTGTTAAGTGTTTCTTATGCAGCTTTGGTTACATCGGGTACCGCCACTTTAGAAACCGCTTTATTTAAAGTACCACAAGTAGTTTGCTATAAAGGCAGTGCTATTTCATATCACATTGCTAAAAGAATTATTACTTTAAAATTTATTTCTTTAGTTAATTTAGTAATGGATAAAGAGGTAGTAACAGAACTTATTCAGCACGATTTTAACAAAAGAAAACTAAAAGAAGAGCTTGAAAAGATTTTAGAAGGTGAGAAACGAAAAAAAATGTTTGAGGATTATTATGAGTTAGAAAAGGCTTTAGGAGGTAAGGGGGCTAGTAAAAAAACTGCTAAATTGATTTATGAATCTATTAAACAGTAGAACTTAACCTATGAAAAAATTCCTTTTAATTATTTTAGTTCTTTTTAGTTTTGGCAGCTGCAAATCTTCAAAAAAGGCTAAAAACAATAAGGTTTCAACTTCAAAAATCATTACTAAAACAACCAAAACGAACAATAGTACCAAGCACAAAAACTCTAATAACAAAGTTGCAGTTTCAAAAGCTGATGGTATTGTAAAGTTTGCAAAACAATTTAAAGGTGTTAGGTATAAATGGGGTGGCACCACAAAAGCAGGAATGGATTGCTCTGGTTTAGTTTTTGAGTCGTTTAGATCACATGATATTTACTTACCTAGAATATCTAGAGATATGGCTAAAAAAGGCATAAAACTAAAACTTAAAGATGTGAAAAAAGGCGATTTACTCTTTTTTAAAACCAAAAACAGAAGAAACGCCATTAATCACGTTGGATTAATTGTTGAAATAAAAAACAACGATATTAAATTTATTCACGCCACTACAAGCAAAGGCGTTATTATTTCTGGACTTAATGAAAGCTATTGGCTCAAAGCCTTTGTTGAAGCGCGCCGTATTTTATAAGATATTTTTTATCTTACAACGGTATGCAGCTACTAAATTTCACAATTATTAAGTTAACTGTTTGCCTAATTACAGGTATTATTATTGGGTATTTTATAGACATCCCATTACAAACATCTTTATTCTTAACCTTATCACTTTTTTTAATTTTAGCAGTTTCTTTTTTTATTGCTAAAAACCAATTTACTAAAACTATTTGGTTTGGTATTATTAGTTTTTTATCAATGATTTCTGTTGGTGTTTTAACTACTAATTTCCATAATGAAATTAATTTTTCTAGTCATTATTCTCATTATATTTCAGAAGATAAAGACTCCTCTCAAACTATTTCTTTTAGAATAAGAGAAGTTTTAAAACCAGGTAATTATTACAATAAATACGTTGTTGATGTTTTAGAAGTTGAGGACACAAAAACAAAGGGTAAAACACTTTTAAATATTGAAAAAGACAGCCTTTTTCCTGAGATAAAAGTTGATGATATATATATTACAAAAACCAACTTTAAAAACTTAATTCACCCGTTAAACCCCAACCAATTTGATTATAAAAATTATTTAGAAAAGAAATATATCTACCACCAATTATTTATTAAAAATCAATCGTTATTAAAAGTTAGTTCTAAAACGCATACCATATTTGGGATAGCCAATAATTTAAGAGAATTTATTAATACTAAGTTAAAACCCTACAATTTTAAACCCAATGAATTAGCCATTATTAACGCGTTATTTTTAGGTCAAAGACAAGATATTAGCAAAGCAGTTTATTCTAGCTATACCAATGCTGGTGCTATTCACATACTAGCGGTTTCTGGTTTACATGTGGGTATTATTTTATTAATACTAAATTTTGTATTTAAACCTATTGAACGAATTAAAAACGGTTATTTCATTAAAACCGTAATTATTGTTTCTATACTGTGGAGTTTTGCTGTTATTGCAGGTTTATCAGCATCGGTAACCAGAGCTGTTACCATGTTTAGCATTGTAGCCATTGCTATGAATTTAAAACGACCAACTAATGTTTATAATACACTAGCAATTTCAATGCTTATTATTTTACTGTTTAAACCTTTATTTATTTTTGATGTTGGTTTTCAATTAAGCTATTTAGCTGTTTTTGCTATTGTTTCTATAGACCCACTTTTATATAACCTGTGGAAACCTAAATATAAAATAGTAGATATTTACTGGCATACACTTACCATAACTATTGCTGCTCAATTTGGAATTATTCCTGTGAGTCTTTATTATTTTCATCAGTTCCCGGGGTTGTTTTTTATTTCTAACCTTGCCATCATTCCGCTTTTAGGAATTATTTTAGGCTTTGGAATACTTGTAATTATTTTAGCAACCGCTAATATATTGCCTCAATTTTTAGCGAGTATTTTTGGGTGTGTTATTAGTGCTATGAATAGTGTTGTTAGTTGGATTTCTAATCAAGAAGCCTTTCTTTTTAAAGATATTCCTTTTAGTATTTTATATGTTATTACTTCTTATCTAATTATTATTGCCTTAATTCAATTATTTATTAAAAGGAATTATAGAAGCCTTAGATTCTTTTTAATTACTATTTTAATTTTCCAAGCTTCAGTTATATATACTAAATTTCAGTTTCCTGAAAATCAATTTATTATTTTCCACAAAAGCAGATATAGTTTAATAGGAAATGTAACTAAAAACCACATAACTATAGCTCATGATTTTGATAGTATTACACTTTCAAAAAACAAAATTATTAAAGATTATACCGTTGGAAATTATATTAATTCTATTAAAACAGACTCTATCCAACCCATTTATTTACTAAATAAAAAAACAATTTTAGTAGTTGATAGCCTTGGGGTTTACAACGTAAAATCTGTACACCCCAATTATGTTTTGTTAAGACAATCTCCTAAATTAAATTTGAACAGGTTAATAGATTCTATTAAACCAAATTATATTATTGCAGATGGTAGCAACTACAAATCTTATATAGAACACTGGGAAGCTATCTGTAAAAAAAGAAAACTCCCTTTTCACCAAACTAGTAAAAAAGGAGCTTTTATTATTAATTATTAGTTGCTTTTAGCCTTCAAACTCTGGTTTAAAAGCTTTATAGTAAGCATTGAACTTTTCTTGAGTATCCATTTCCTTATGCTTATCATCTTTAAACATTTTCAAATACAATTCTAGCTGTGGAGGTGTTTGATAACCGCGTAATGGAAAAATCAATTTACCTTCTTCATCTAAAAAAACAATAGTTGGGTATGCTTGTATTTGAAAGTATCTAGATAATTCATGAGGAGAATTACGTCTGTTAGCTAATTCTGGATTATAATTAGGGTTTGTAAACGTTTTTCCTTCATAATTTATCTCTTCGTTTCCTTCTGCATTAAACTTTACAGCATAGTAATGTTGATTTACATAATCAACTACATCTTTGTTGTGAAAGGTATTCCTATCCAACATTTTACAAGGTCCACACCAATTGGTGTAAACATCCATCATAATCTTTTTAGGCGTTTTCTTTTGAAGTTCAATAGCCTCTTCTAACGTTACCCAATTAATGGTTTGAGCTATACCACTAACCGAAGTAAGCAATACTAGTAATAATATAAATTGTAGTTTTTTCATAACCAATTTGTTGCAATTATTGAGCCCAACTTACAAAAAATGCTCCTAAAAAGGAGCATTTTGAATATTTTTTAACTTTTTTTTCGATTAACGAACACCGTGCATTAGTTTTTTAATTAACGGATGGAGCGCAAATGAAATCAATCCAAGCACAATAGGAACAATAGTAAATATCAAGAAAAAGTGAGATAAACCACTTTCTTCTGTTATTTTTTCAATATCACCTCCCACATAATGTGCCATTTTGTTTCCTATGGCAATAGCTAAATAATACACTCCAAACATAAACGCTACCATTCTAGCTGGTACAAGTTTACTTAAATATGATAATCCCATAGGAGACAAACATAATTCTCCAAGTGTGTGAAATAAATATGCTAAAACTAACCATATCATACTTAACTTAGCTGTTTCTGCTCCTAAAGGCACATTTCTAGTTGCAAATGCCAATAAACCAAAACCTATAGCCATAATAATTAAACCTAATCCATATTTTACAGCTGCTGGCGGATTATATTTACTATCCCACCATTTTGTAAATAAAGGTGCAAATATGATTATAAACAGTGAGTTTAAAATTGCAAACCAAGTAATTTCAACCTCCTTAGCTTCTACCGTGAAATTTATATATAATTTATAAATAACCAATGCCCATATTATAACAAAACTTATTCCTAATATGATGTTTGACAAACTTATTTTACTGAAAGTTTTTTTAAACAAACTGATAAGAACATAGGTAATAATAGCAATAGGAACAACCGTTACAATTAAATCTATTATTTTAAATATGGAAGCCGCATTTCCAACTAAAACCCTATCTGTAAAGTCTCTAGTATATAATGGTAACGATCCTGCTGCCTGCTCAAAAGCTGCCCAAAAGAAGATAGTGAAAATACAGAAAATAGTAAAAGCTATCATTCTATCTCTTACAATTTTCTCATATCTAGGAATTCTTACTACTAATATTACAATAAAAAGAATAGCTGCTAATAATGCAAAAAACAAAGAATCTGTCATTCCAGCCACAGTAAAATTAAGTACATTAATATTCCCTATTTTACTTAAGGGATCATTAACAATAAAAATTAGGGCTGAAAGGATAAAAATACCTATTAAGGAATAATCTAAAATTGAAAACCTATTTAATTTAACATCTTCTTTTTGAGTCTTTGATGTTGGGTTTTCAACAAGCGTATCTACTAAATCTAGTTCTTCTTTTCTTGGTTTACTACCTATATCTCCAAAAAGTGGTTGAGCAAAATAAAATTGAAGCATTCCTAAAAACATAAAAATTCCTGCAAGACCAAAACCAAAACTCCAGCTTACATTTTCACCTATCCAACCACATAACATAATTCCTAAAAAAGCCCCAGCATTTACACCCATATAAAAAATATTATAGGCTCCATCTTTCTTGTCATTTCTGCCTTCATACATTTTTGAAATTATAGATGTCATGTTAGGTTTAAAAAATCCATTTCCTATTATAAGTAAAGCAATTCCTATATATAAAAAAGTTGGTGTTTCAACCGCCATAGAAGCGTGTCCTAATGTCATTAACAAAGCCCCAATAACAACAGCTACTCTATAACCAATTTTATTATCGGCTAGCCAACCTCCAACTATTGGTGTTAAATAAACAAACATAGCATAGGTTCCTAAAAGAGATAAGGCAGCTGCTTTACCCCATCCCCAACCAGGATTTTCTCCAGTAATAGCTCCTGTTAAAAAAATCACCAAAATGGCTCGCATACCATAGTAAGAGAAACGCTCCCACATTTCGGTAAAAAATAAAACGAATAACCCTGAAGGATGACCTAAAACGGTATTTTTAAAAAAATGATCTGTTGATGTATTTTCCATATAAGTTAGTTTTAATTATCAGCTAGTTCAAAACCTTCTGTTTCATCATAATGCATTATGCGTTCATTATCTTCTGCCCCATGAGTTAATCGTTTTAAGGGTTTTAAAAGTAATATAAACAACATGCCTATTATAATTGTAAAAATGAAGATTCCTAAAAATATTGCGTACTCTCCAAAGTCGCTTGCTGCTTCACCCACAATACCTGCTACTTTGCTTCCTAAGCCTGTAGCTGCAAAATAAACCCCCATCATTAATGATGCGTATTTTACTGGGGTAAGTTTAGTTATAAATGATAGTGCTACTGGCGATAAACATAACTCGCCTATGGTATGAAACAAATATGCTAATACCAACCAAACCATACTAGAAGCTCCAGATTTTTCAAACTCCATAGCTGCAAATACCATAAATATAAAACCGAAGCCCATAATAATAATACCTACTGCCATTTTAAATAATGATGATCCTTCTTTTCCTTTTAGCTTTCTCTTGGCCCAAATAGATGCCACTAATGTTGCTAGCAGTATAATGAATCCTGCATTTAAACTTTGAAACATAACTGTTGGAATTTCCCAACCAAACAATACTCTATCGGTTTTTGTATCGGTGTATAGATTCATTAACCCTCCTGCTTGTTCAAAGGCTCCCCAAAAAACAATTACCATAATAAATGATAATAATAAAACTAGAAACCTGTCTTTAAATATTTGTGTTTCTAGTTCTTTGTAAATCATCATTAAAAGAGCTGCAATAGCTGTTAAAAAAATAAATAGCAAGCCATAACCCCACTCTAAAGTATACCACCCGTAAATAGAAGCTAGTAGTAAAATGCCCGTAAAAATTAATTGCTTTGGTGAAGAAAACAGTTTCCCGTAAAGTTTACCGTATGAAATTTCGTTGGTATCATTTTCTTTAGGCGGATTATAATTTCCTACTTGACTTAAATATTTTTGTCCAGCAATGTAGTTAATCAAACCTAACAACATAACAACTCCGGCAAGACCAAAGCCTGCATGCCAGCCCCATTTTGCTACTACCAACCCTACAATTAGAGTAGCCAATAAAGACCCTAAGTTTATACCTATGTAGAATATACTAAACCCTTTATCTCTTCTTATATCGCCTTCTTTGTATAACCCTCCTACCATGGTAGATATATTAGGTTTAAGTAACCCAACTCCAAGAATAACCAATCCTAAGCCTGTATAAAACGCCCAAATATCTGTAAGCACTAAAACACCATGCCCTAAACATAAAACTATGGCTCCTAACAACACTGCTTTTTTCTGTCCAATTAATTTATCTGCTATCATGCCTCCTGGAATTGACATAACGTAAACTAACATTGTGTACCAGCCATAGAGCGCTAAAGCTTCTTTGTCTGTCCAACCTAAACCAGCTCCTCTAGCATCGTCTCCTAAGGTTGAAGCCGTCATGTAAAGCACTAATAATGCACGCATTCCGTAGTAAGAAAAACGCTCCCACATTTCTGTTAGAAATAAAATATACAAACCAATTGGTTGCCCAAAAAGCTCTTTTTGATGTGGTTTTAAAGAAGTATTACTCATATATTTTTGGTTAGTTAGTTATTATTCTCCTTAACTTTTAAAGTTTATCCTTTTCAGATTTTAGTTTATCTCCCAATTTTTCATGAATGAAATTGGTCATTTTTTTATACAAATGCAATCTAGTATTACCGCCGTAAATACCGTGGTTTTTATCTGGATATATAGCCCAATCAAACTGTTTATTGGCTTGAATTAATGCTTCGGACAGACGCATTGTGTTTTGCAAATGTACATTATCATCGGCAGAACCGTGAATTAACAGAAAATCACCTTTTAATTTGTTAACATGGTTTAATGGAGAATTATCATCATAACCTTTAGGATTTTCTTGAGGTGTTCCCATATAACGTTCTGTATAAATAGTATCGTAAAACCTCCAACTTGTTACTGGTGCTACTGCTATAGCCATTTTAAAAACTTTATTTCCTTTAAAAATGGCATTACTACTAGTAAAACCTCCAAAACTCCAACCCCAAATTCCTATTCTAGAGGCATCAATATAAGGTAAACTTGCCAAATATTTTGCTGCTTCAATTTGATCTTCTACTTCGTATTTTCCTAATTGATTTTGAGTAACCTTTTTAAATGCAGCACCTTTAAAACCTGTTCCTCTACCATCAACACAAGCAATTATATAACCTTGTTGTGCTAAAGATTGAAACCAATAATCGTTAGCGGTATGCCATTTATTTGCTACTTGTTGAGAGCCTGGTCCTGAATACTGATACATAAATAAAGGGTGTTTTTTATTAGTATCAAAATTGGCAGGCTTAATCATCCACATATTTAAATTGTTTCCATTTATTTTAATGGTACTAAATTCTTTTTTAGACAGTTTATAATTTGAAAGCTTTTGAGCCAAAGCATCATTATTTTTAATACTTTTAATTAAACTACCATTAGCATTATGTAAAGTATATTTTGGTGGTGTTGTAGCATTAGAAAAGGTATTTATAAAATATGAAAAATCTGCACTGAACGATGCATTATTTGTTCCATTGGTACTAGTAAGTCTTCTCTTGCCTCTACCATTTAATTTTATAGAGTACACATCTCTGTTAATGGAACTATTTTCTACAGATTGATAGTAAACACGGTTTGTTTTTTCACTATACCCATAGTATTTGGTTACATCCCAATTCCCTATGGTAACTTGATTTATTAGTTGCCCATCCTTATCATAGTAATAAATATGATTGTATCCATCTTTTTCACTTAACCAAATAAAGCTATTATCTTTTAAAAAATGAATGGAATACCCTTGTTCTATATAAGCTTCATCTTTTTCTACTAAAATTATTTTAGAATTATTGGTGGAGGTATTAATAGACCAAATATGTGCTTCATTTTGATGCCTATTTAAATAAATAGCACACAACTCATCTGCTTTATGTGTCCATTTAAGTTTAGGTATATAAAAATCTTTAAACGTGTTATTAACTTTTACCTGTTTGGTTTTATTGGTGTTTAAATTGTAGGTAAAGATTGAAACTTTAGAGTTTTCTTCACCAGCTTTAGGATATTTAAAAACATGTTGTTTCTGATAAAGTCCAGTACCATAAACATCCATAGAGAATTCTGGAACATTACTTTCATCAAATTTTATAAACGCAATTTTATTACTATCTGTGTTCCAATCAAAAGCTCTAACAAAAGCAAATTCTTCTTCGTAAACCCAATCTGTTACACCGTTAATAATGCTGTTCTTTTTACCATCTGTAGTAATTTGTGTTGTCTTTCCAGATAGTAAATTTTTAACATATAAATTATTCTTATAAACAAATGCTACCTTATTTCCATCGGGTGAAAAGGTAGGTTGCTCAATTTTATCATCATAAATTTTTATAACATCCTTTGTATTGGTATCATAAACAAAATAAAGTCCTCTAGTAGAGTGCCTGTAAATTTGTTCTATTTCTGTGGCTAACAAAACTTTTTGTTCATCTTTACTAAAAGAATAATCGCTAAAATAATACAGCTCAGAAATATCTGCTGATGACACTAAGGTTTTTACCTTTTTTAGTGTTTTATAATCATAAATATCAATAGAGGTTGATGGTACACTTCTATCAAAATTTAAAACAGAATATTGCTGCCCATTAGACATTGAGTGTAATACTTCCATTCTTTCAGTTCTGAAAGCTCCACTCCAAATTTCTTCTAAAGTAATGTCTTGATTTTGAGCGCTTAAAAGAGATGTAAAAATAAAATAAACGCAAAAAGAAAAATTAAGATATCTCATCTAGTAATTTATATACTTCTATCTACTTAAGAACAACACCTATAAAACTATCCTTACAATTTATAATTGAAAATAACAGATGCTTCTTAAAAAGAAATGATTTTTTTATAAAACGATGTCAATTTTAATAAAAATTATTCAAAATACAGCAATTATTAACACTTTATTAAGCCCTAGCAATTAAGATATCTAATATTCATACCAAGTGTAGTATCTTTGCGCAACAAATTATCATTTTATGAGTAAATCTATTGCTGGTTTTTCTAAACTTTCAAAGTCTAAAAAAATTGATTGGATTGTAGAAACTTATTTCACCAACGCCGAAAGTGCCAAAAGTATTTTAAAACAATATTGGAATAGCAACGAAAAACTACAACAACTGCATGATGAGTTTATAGAAAACACTATAACTAACTATTATTTACCTCTTGGTGTAGCTCCTAACTTTTTAATAAATGGTAAACTTTACACCATTCCAATGGCAATTGAAGAAAGTTCGGTTGTTGCTGCTGCTAGTAAAGCTGCTAAATTTTGGTTAGAGCGCGGAGGCTTTAAAACCACAGTAATTTCTACCACAAAAATTGGTCAGGTTCATTTTATTTATAAAGGTGATTTTAAAAAATTAACTCAGTATTTCAACTCTATTAAACCTAAACTTATTGATGACACAAAACCTATTACATCTAATATGGATAAACGTGGGGGTGGTATTATAGATATTGAATTACGAGATAAAACTGAAGACATAAACGGCTACTATCAACTACATGCATCTTTTGAAACATTAGATGCTATGGGTGCCAATTTTATAAACTCCTGCTTAGAGCAATTTGCTAAAACTTTTAAAAATGAAGCTCAAAACTTCAATTTATTTTCTGATGAAGAAAAGCAAATTGATATAGTTATGAGCATTTTATCTAACTATGTTCCAGATTGTTTGGTTAGAGCCGAAGTTAGTTGCCATGTAGACGATTTAACCGAAAATAATGCTGTTTCTGGTAAAGACTTTGCCCAAAAATTTATTCAAGCAGTAAATATAGCTGAAATAGAACCCTATAGAGCTGTAACACACAACAAAGGCATCATGAACGGTATTGATGCCGTTGTTTTGGCTACGGGTAACGACTTTAGAGCCATTGAGGCTTGCGTGCATGCCTATGCCTCAAGAAAAGGTAAATACAGCAGTTTAACACATGCTAAAATTGAAGGTGATACGTTTAAATTTTGGATTGAAGTTCCACTAGCTTTAGGTACTGTTGGTGGGCTTACAAGTTTACACCCTTTAGTTAAACTAGCTTTAGAGTTGTTACACAAGCCATCGGCTAAAGAACTCATGCAAATTATTGCAGTAGCAGGTTTAGCTCAAAATTTTGCAGCTTTACGTTCTCTTACAACAACTGGTATTCAGCAAGGACATATGAAAATGCACTTAATGAATATTTTAAATCAGTTTGAAGCCACAGATGTTGAAAAGCAAACCTTAACAGAACATTTTAAAAACAATACTGTAACACATAGTGCGGTAGTTGAGGCTATACAGAATTTAAGATCAAAAAACTAAGATGCAAAAATTTTACAGCCACGGTAAACTTTTACTAACCGGTGAGTATGTGGTTCTTGATGGGGCTGTTTCTTTAGCCATACCCACAAAATACGGTCAATCTCTTAATTTAGATTTAATTGATAAACCTATAGTTATTTGGGAAAGTTTTGATGAAAATGGTCATCTTTGGTTTAAGGGTGAATTTGAAATTAATAATGAAAAAGTACTGAAACCCATTCAAAATAATGATGTATCTGAAAGAATTACACAAATACTTAACGCTTGTAAACAATTAAATCCTGAATTTTTAAATTCTGAAAAAGGATACAAGATTACTACATCTTTAGATTTTCCTAAAAATTGGGGATTAGGCACTTCTTCAACATTAATAAATAATATGGCACAATGGACAAAGGTTGATGCTTTTAAATTATTAGAACTCACATTTGGAGGCAGTGGCTATGATATTGCCTGCGCACAGAATAATCATCCTATTACTTATAAACTAGAAAACAAAACCCCTGTAATTGATAAAGCAGCGTTTAATCCTTCTTTTAAAGAACACTTATACTTTGTTCATTTAAACAAAAAACAAAATAGTAGAGAAGGTATTGCTTATTATAAAACGCAAAACAAAAACCGTATTAAAGAAGTTATTTCTGATATTAACGCTATAACCTCTAAAATGATAACATGTAATTCTTTAGAAGAATTTAATGTTTTAATTAACAAGCACGAGTCTATTATTGCTGATATTACTAAACAAAGAACAGTTAAAGAACTACTTTTTAATGATTTTGGTGGAAGTGTAAAAAGTCTTGGGGCTTGGGGAGGCGATTTTGTTTTAGCTAGCTCTAAAAACAATCCAACAAATTATTTTAAAAATAAAGGATTCCATACTATTATTCCGTATTTAAAAATGGTTTTATAAATTATAATAAAACTATTTTCCTGACTTGCTTCAATGACCACGGAATATTAACAATAAAAAAGCCCCGTTAAAAACGAGGCTTATAACATTTTATTTACATATAATTTTACTGAATCTGAGACTCTGCTCTATTGTCTTCAATTTCAGCTACAGCTTTTAAAGCATTGTATAATTTACTATTTACAGTAGCTGATTTTTGTTGCTCTACTCTATTAGCCGCAGCTTGATAATTATCTAACTCTACAGCTGGTGTTATTTTGGTAACCTGTACCATGTATACACCTCTTTCGCCATCAATTAATCCAGAAGTTTCTCCTTCATTTAAACCAAAAGCAGTTCCTACAACTAAAGGCTCTCTACCAGCACCAGAAATTGTTGGATTTTTCATATTTATAGCAGATGCAGTTCTTACCGTAGTATTTTCAGCAGCAGCTAAATCTTCTAAAGTGGTAGCAGATATTCTCTCTCTTATTAATTCTGCTTTTTTCTCTTTTCTAATTATTGGTAAAACTTTAGCGGTAGCATCTTCAACAGACATTAAACCAGCTTTATTTTTAGCTACCAATTGCGCAACCACATATCCTCCAGGAATATTAAAACGCTTAATATCTCCAACATTAGCTTCTTCTTCAAAAGCCCAACGTACAATTTGTCTTTGGTTACCCACACCAGGAATGCTTTCATCTAAAGCCTTAATACCGTTTACAGGTCTTACAGTGTAACTGCTTTCTTCAGCTAAAGTTTCAAAATCTTTATCGGCTGCAGCTATTTCAAATTTAGAAGCTTCTCTAAATATTTTAGAAGTTGTTTCTTCAGATGGCTCAATTTTTCTAGCAATACTTCCTACTTTTACAGCTCTTTTTTTACTTGTTTGTCCTTCTATTTCTATTATATGGAAACCAAAAACCGTTTTAACCACACCTAAATCACCTACTTTACCTTCAAATTCAAAGTCATTAAATTCAGGAACCATAGAGTTATATGGGTGCCAATCATAACGCCCTCCGTTATCAACACTTCCTCTGTCTGATGAGAATTCTTTTACCAATTCTGGGAATTTAGAGCGGTTTCTTTTAATTACAGTTAATAAACTATCGGCTTGTGCTTTAGCTTGATCTTCTGTTAAAGTAACATCGGTACCAGCACTTTGCGCTCCTATAAAAGGAATTAAAATGTGTCTTACTTTGGCTGAGTCTGGAATTTGTTTTTCTGCAATTAATTTTGAAATTTTAAAATATCCATTCTCTTTATATGGACCATAAACTTCACCTACATTAAGTTTCATTAAACTATCTGCAACTTGAGATGCTAAACCAGATTTAAAAACAAAACGGTCATCAAATTTAATATCAGAGTTTAGGTTTATGTATTCTGCATCATTTTTAACTTTTGAAAAAGCTATTATAGTATCTTTTCTTCCGGTTTCATCTACCAATCTACCATTTAAAAATGTTTTAAGTTCATTGATAATAGCTGTTTCATCGGCTACTGATGCTACTTCTTCAAACTCAACAAATCTAATATCTCTAGATTCTTCTACTTGAAATTCTTTTTCGTTGTCTTTAATATAACTTGAAATATCAGACTTTGATACTTTTACAATACTATCTGGTATAGATGAATATGGCACTTGCACATATTTAATATCTACTTTATTACCTTCTAATTTGTGCTCTAATTCACCTTCAGCCAAAGTACCTGTTAAACCAGCTTTAACTAAGTTGTAGTAGTTTTGTTGTAAGGCATTAGTAGCAATAGATTGTTCGTAATCTATCCAACTTGCATAACCTGTTGGCGAATTATCTTTAAGGTTTGCTATGTACTCATTTAACTTATTTTCGTCAAATATTCCAGCTTCATTTAAAAACTGCGGATTAGTAGCCAATGCTGTTTTTAATAAATCTCTCATTTGGTCTTTTTCAACAGAAATTCCTAAAGCTTCAAATTGAGTTTCTAAAACGTTTTGTCTCACTTCTTGATCCCAAACTCTATTCATTACTTGAGTAGTTGTGGCACTAGAACCCATTTGTCTTTGAAGATTTTCTACTTTTAATTGAAACTCTTCACGAGAAATATCTTTACCGTTAATTGACCCAATTACATTTTGAGATTTACCAGAAAAGCTTGCGCTTCCATCAAAAAGACCAGATAGTACAAATGCAAATAAAGCCATTGCTATTACAACTATTAATACTATGGTTTTTTGTCTAATCTTATTTAAAATTGCCATTTTTTATGTGTGATTTTATAAACCCTAAGGTGTTTTCAATTTAATATTAGAAATCAATCAAAACAGACTGATTGACAAAAATATCGTGCGCGAAAATACCATTTTCTATTTAATAATAAAAGCCGAAACCATCAATAATTGAATTAAACTACTCCATTGTTGAGAGTATTTTTTTTTTAATTTAAATAAACGGCTTTAAAACTCAGTAATTATTACCCTAGTTAATTATCTTCTAACAACTTAAGTGTTACTAAATCTATTTTTGTGTTTGATACTTCTTTGATAATAAATTTGAAATCCTCAATTAATACTACATCATCTTTTTCTGGAATTTCTTCAGTATGATTCACTATCAAGCCCCCTAATGTTTCGTAGTTTTCGTTTTCGGGTAAATTTAATTTATAAGTTTCATTTATATAATCTACTTCTAATCTAGCCGAAAACTTAAATGTATTTTCATCAATCCTTTCCTCTATTAAATCAATAGTGTCATGTTCATCTTCAATTTCGCCAAATAATTCTTCAACAATATCTTCAACCGTCATAATGCCCGAAGTACCACCATACTCATCTATTACAACAGCCATACTGCGGTGTTTTTTTGTAAGCACATTTAGCACATCTTTTATAAGAACCGTTTCTGGAACAAACTCTACGGGCAGCATCATTGATTTTATGTTCTTGTGCTTTTTAAAGAGCTCAAAAGAATGCACATAACCTAAAATATCATCAATAGTGTCTTTATATACCAAAATTTTTGTTCGGCCTGTTTCTGTAAAGAGCGTACTTAGTGTTTTTATAGATTCATTTATTTCAACAGCAATAATTTCGGTTCTAGGAATCATTACTTCACGCGCTTTAACCTCTGAAAACTCTAATGCATTTTGAAAAATTTGAATTTCAGAATCTACCTCGTCATGCTCTTCAACAGATTCCATTTGTTCGCTTATATAATTACCCAGTTCTACTTTTGTGAAAGCTAGTTGAATTTGGTCGCCTTCAGTTTTAAAAAACGTTTTGAGTATAAAATCTGAAATCCAAATTATAAACCCAGATATTAAACTAAATAATAGATAAAAAATATACGCTGGTACCGCTAATACTTTAACAAGGGTGTTGGCATAAATTTGAAAGAATACTTTGGGTAAAAATTCAGCAGTAATTAAAATTATAAAAGTTGAAATAACAGTTTGAGATAGTAAACTTAAATCTGTTAATACATAATTTACAAAAGAACTTGAGCTTGGTAATAACGTTTGGAACCAATTAACTAATAAATCCCCCATAAAAAAACCATAAATAACTAATGCTATATTGTTACCAATAAGCATAGTGGTTATAAATTTTGAAGGTTTTGCAGTGAGCTTACTTAAAACTTTTGCTAATAGGCCTTCTTGCTTTTTTTCTATTTCAATATGTATTTTATTTGAAGACACATAAGCAATCTCCATACCCGAAAAAAATGCCGAAAGCATTAAAGACACAACAATTATTACAACATACAGTGTCATTTAATTTTACTTGTTTCTGTTTTGAAACTTTTTTCTAAACTTTCGTCTGAAGAAAAACATAAAAATTGCTAAAGCAGCAAATCCTAACGATATATAGGCACCGTTAGTTCCATTACCCCATTTAGAGATGCCATCATATAAAAACAATGCTGCAAAAACCAAATAAACATATTGAAAAATACTTAAATATTTCATTTATATATAATTTGTGTAAAGATAGTTAAAATAGGAAAGCAATAAATAAGAAGCTTAATCATCTACAGCAATAATACCAGTAACTTCTAATACTTCTGCATTTGTAAAACTGCCATTAGAATCAAACCCATTACCATGAATAATATCTTGTTCAGACTCAAATGTAACTGGTACGTTAGTAAACAACCATTCTTTTTTTCTATCGAAATAAAGTTGTTCTGATTTTAAAATTCTTTTATCGTGCGTGGTTATAACTACATTTCCTTGTAAATCTATAATACTTGTTGCATCATAAATAATAGCGTAATCTGATACAATAGTGCTTTTTTTGGCATCATCATAAATGTAAAGTGTAATGCCATCTGGAAATTCATAATAAGGAAAATCTCTATTAGAATAGTCTTTCATTGTTTTCCCTATTAAGTGTCTGGTAACCTTTCCAGAATCTGTATATTTTAAATTGATGTTTTCTGCCTCACCAATAGGTTCGTTTTCAGATATTCCTATTTTCTGAACTTCAGCATAGTTGTCTTTACATGAAAAAAACATAGTCACAGTTAAGACTGTGACTATGTTTAATATATAATATTTAACTGTTTGTTTCATTTATTGTTTTGAGAGTTAACTCAAACCGCAATACATTTAGTTTATTGAAGGAACAGTAACTTGTCCATTTATCCAACAGCCAATTTTAATAACTTGACCTGAGTTACCAGCACTAAAATTTTCGGCTTTTTGAGGTGCTTTAGCTTTATAATTAGCTACCGACTTAGCAGCATTTTTCTTTTGAGTAGGATCTACTCTTGCGGCTTTTTGTGCTTCTTGAGCAGCTAACCAATATACGGCTCTTTTGTTAAATGTTGTATCTCCACAGCTATTCGCGCTAGCGGCATACATAGCTGCTATTGATAAATGTGGACGACCATTTGATGGATTTAATTTTAAAGAGTTTCTAAAATATGTTCTTGCTTGACCATATCTTCCTTTCTTTTTAAGAATTAAACCAATTCTGTTAGCTAAATTAGCTTTTTTAAAGGTGTCTTCTTCTAAATCATATGATTCTTTAAAGTAACCAATTGCTTCGTTTTCTTTTCCGTTTTTAAATAAAACTGTTCCAACAAAGTATTTAGTATCTGCTGATGGTGCTGCTTCATCATAAGCTTTTACCATTTTTTCATATAGTGGGTCGTCAGTACAATCTTTGTAGTACATTCTACTTACTGCACGTTTTAACCAAACACCATCTGTTTTGTTTTCTTCAAAATCTCTATGGTATAAAGGAATTAAGTTCTCACAGTTTGCACGAGGCCCTAATTTACCATCAATACCTGATGAAATTTTATCATAAGCATTTAATACTTGTCCATAATATCTTTTATACTGACCTTCTTTTTTTGTTAGCGCTGTTCCTGCATCTTCTTTAGCTACTAACTTATTTAATTTTTCTGAAGCTATTTTAATTTCATCTTCAACTTTTTCAATCACATCATCATACTTGTTAAATAAATCTTCAGCTGGTTTTTTCTTAGCATCATATAACTCAACCATTAAAGAAAAATAACTGTATAAACTTTTTGGATTTTTAAAGTTCTTTTTATCGGCAATATAAACTTCATCAAAACATTTATATAATTCTTCAGCAGATTTACCAAGCTCTTCTCTGTTATCATACATTAATTGGCAAGCCATAGCACCATATTTTCCTTTAGGTGTTTTACTTGCAAAATATTGAGCTCTTTGATCATAAAGTTTAATTAAATCGTTTATAAAAGCAACTTTTTCTGCTCCAGTAGTATTTTCAATCTTGTGATTTAAAATTTTCTCCCCATCTACATATATGGCATTATTAAATTTTGGGCATTTATTTCTTACTGCCATCCAAGGCTCATATGCCGCATCGTAATTTTTTGCTTTTACATACTCATGAAATATAGATAATTTAGCCATACACTCTTCATCTTGTTGTGCAAAACCAAAACTTACCGCCATGAATAATGTTAATAATAAAGTAATTCTCGTCTTCATGATATAAATTGTTCTGTGTTTAATTATACTTTCTTTTCTGGAACCATCTATCGCCCAAAGATAAACTTAATTGTAAATTAATAAAATTCTCTTGTATTAAATTATTATTAGTTGTTCCACGTTTACCTACTTCAAATCCTACATTGGCACTAGATATACCTCCACTTAATGGTAACCCTACTCCAAAAGATATGCCAAACTCTTTAATTGCTTCTGAATTTATATTAAGCCCTGTATCCTCATACCTAAAACCAGCCCTATAAACAGTTCTTTTAAAATAATTATTTAACGATCTGTAATCTGGTATAAAAAATCCTCCAACAGAAATGGTAGTGGCATCTTTGTGAGTTGGCCCATTAGGCGGCATACTTGACGATATGGGTCTTCTCAAATTACTAGTGTTTTGAAATAAGTATTCTGCCCCAACAAACCATTTTCTGGGAGCTCCAACACCTAATCCAACAGTAAATATTGATGGCAGGATTAATTCTGTTTCGGCTTGACCTAAAGATTCTAAATCTATTTCATCAGAATCATTCACATACTCTTGCCCTGTAGTAGAAGTACTTATTGTTTCAATGGAACGATTATTTTTAGAAGTTATAGTACTTTCTGGTGAGTAGGTTGCAGTAGCAGATAATTCTAATTTATTAGTTACCATTCTCTTGTATGAAACACCAAAATTTAAATTCAATCCACTTAAATCAGACCGGTTACTTTCTCTTGATTGATATATAATTGGCACGCCATTATCATATTGGTACTCTACAATACTATTTTGAATATTTCCAAAATTATAATGGGCATCTACACCTATGCTTAAACCATCTGCTAGTCTATATCCTAGTCCTAAAAAAACTTTGTTTACTCCTCCTTCTCCTCTAAACCTATTTTGTATATCTCCGTCATTGTTTAAAGATTCAAGCTTATATCCAACCGATGTATTAGGCAATAATCCAAATCCAAATCCAAACCTGCCCATTGGTATAGCCAAAGCTATATAATCAAAAGTTGTAGAGCTAGCCTCTTCTGAACTAGAATCAGTTTTTAACTTAATACTATTATGGCTCCCTCCTATGGCAAATTTAACTGGTCTGCTTTCTCCATTGAAAGCTTGTAGATTTTTAGTAGCATAAGATGCTGGGTTACGTAAATTAACATGGATACTATCAATAAAAACACTTATACCACCCATACTTCGGTTTTCAACAGTGCCTTTAAATTTTTGGTTCCCTAAACCGTAAAAAGAATATGGAGATGCTGTACCCTCTTGCCCATGTATTTGATATGCAATTAAGGTAACAAAAACTATTACAAGTTTTTTTATCATTCGTTTAAATTAGTTTGTAAAATATAGTTCAATCCTTCTAAAAGAAAATTAGAATGGGCAAATATGCTACTTTTTAATTGTTTAGACAAGAAATTAGCATCACCACCTGTTAAAATAACTGTTAAATCTGGATATTTTTGTTTATATTCATTAATAACACCATCAATTTCATTTAAAATACCATTTACAACACCAGAATGTATCGATTCTTTAGTACTCTGCCCAATAATACTTTTTGGTCTCTCTGTCTCTAATAACGGTAAGTTGGCCGTTAAATTATTTAAAGACTTATATCTTACTCGCAACCCTGGAGATATGCCTCCTCCTAAATATTCATTTTTGTTATTTTTGAAATCGTAAGTAATACAAGTACCCGCATCAATAATTAAAACATCTTTTTTAGGAAAACATTTTACAGAAGCACTAACTAGTGCAATTCTATCTACTCCTAATGTTTGGGGTGTTTTGTATTTATTTTTAAAAGGAAGCTTAGTTTTAGAATCTAACACAAAAAGGTCTAATGTTTTTTTAATTTCATCAAATTGTTCCACCTCTAATTTACCAACTGAAGAAATAATTCCTTTTTTTATTGATTTGTATTTTTTTAATATTAAAACAATAGATGTGCTTAAATCATCATTTGTTACAACCATTTTCTGTTTTAACGTATTCCCACTAAAAACAGCAAGTTTCACATAAGAGTTTCCTACATCAATAATTAAATTCATAATTTTTATTAAGCTGCAAAATTACAAAACACTGAGGATTATACTCTTAATTAAATTATAATATTGAATATCAAAATAAAATTAAAAACAGGTCTTTTTTTTTATTTTTATTTTGGCAAATAATAAAAATGATTTTATATTTGCAACCGCTTTAGCGAGGTACCTTAGCTCAGTTGGTAGAGCAAAGGACTGAAAATCCTTGTGTCCCTGGTTCGATTCCTGGAGGTACCACAAAAAAATCCCGAAACACTAATGTTTACGGGATTTTTTGTTTATAATGGGACAACATGGGATCATGACGGATCAAGTCCAAAATCTGGGTTTTTACCATTTTAAGAATATAATTTAATCAAGCGATATAAGAAGTATTCCGTATTCCTGACTCCCCTAAATTGAGATCTAAAAGCCTTTACTTTGGCATTAAAGGATTCAGCTGAAGCATTAGTACTTCTGTTTATAAAATAGTTGAGTACAGAGCGGTAATTTAAAGTAATACTATTGGCTACCGTTTGGAAGCTCTTAAATCCTGACTCCTCTACATCTTTGTACCAGTGGGCTAGTTTGGTGTAAGCTACTTTAATATCTATGGCTTGGTTAAAAATATTCCTCAAGCCTTGAACAAGTCCATAAGCTTTCTTTAATTCTGGGTATTCATTAAACAATATCTGTCCCCTCTCTTTCTGATTTGGAGTCCATTTATCTGGGGATTTATACAGTAGATATCTACTCCTGGCCAGGAGTTGTTTTGAGCTATCACCATTAGAAAAAGTTACAGGTTTAAATTCTTTGTCGGCAGCTCTAGATAGCTTTATCTGTTCATTTTCTTGATCCAAAGCTTCCCATCGGTATTTGATACGAAGATCTTGGAGCGCCTCTATTGCCAGCTTCTGTACATGGAACCTGTCTGTTACTTGGATGGCTTTCGGGAAACATTTAGTGGAGATTGTTTTCATAGAGTTAGCCATGTCTAAGGTAATCTCTTTCACTTTAGCACGCTTCTTTGCTGGGATCTTCAAGAGTTGTTCGATAATAGGCTCCACTTTAGTTCCGTGGAATATCCCAACTAAAGCCCCTTTCTTTCCTTTGGCCTTCTTATTGGTAATGATGGTATAGAGCTCTCCCTTGGACAGCGCTGTCTCATCAATGGATAAATAAGAACCTAAGTTTTCAGGGAAAACAAGCCACTGTTTAGCATGACTCTTATGCTCCCATTGCTTAAAATCACTTAAGTGATCCTTATAATGTCTTTGAAGCCTTTTTCCGGACATACCATACTGGTGCCCAAGTTGTTGGCTGCTCAGAGCAGTATTATCAGTCGATTTCTTTTAAAAAAGCAGCAAACTCTTTTGATATTCGAGTTCCCTGTGCAATAAATTCATCCCATTCACGACTTACTTTAATCCTCTTTTTATCAAGTAGAACGTCCCAACGCCTTCGTTTAAGATTTAATGATAGTAGATTGTCTCGAACGGGATAATCCTCGATTATTCGAGGCTCCATGAAGCCACTGGCTTTATACTTGCAATCCTTGTACTTAGATGGTATTTGTTTTTTCTCCTCCAAATATATCGTTAGACGGTTCTCATATAAAACATGCTTTATAGGCTTCTTATCGAATCCAACAATATCAAAATACTCTAATATTCCTTCTGGTAATATTAAACTTAACAAGGATAACTCAGTGTCTTTATTCATCAATATAATTTAAAGTACAAAGAAAATTATTTTTCTCTTTAGACCCAACTTTTGAGATTGATCCCAAATAACTTAAGGTCTCATTTGAACCTTAATATGAAAATTCATAACTTGTATTGACAACAGCAAAAAACCAGTGAATTTGAATTCACTGGTTTTAATCTAATTTTTATTAAAAAAACTGTCAACCTATTTTTAGGACGACTCTTATAAATCTTTAGCTACTTTATTAACAGCATTTATTGTAAAATCTAAATCTTTGTAAGTTAACGCATCTGTTATAAACCAAGTTTCAAAAGCACTTGGAGCAATATAAACACCTTCATTAAGTAATCCGTGAAAAAACTTTTTAAAAGTATTGTTGTTTCCTTTAGCTGCCGAATCAAAATCTACTACCGCATGTTCATAAAAATGAACAGAAATCATAGAACCAACTCTATTTACAGTATTCACAACGTTATTTTCTTTCAATACTTTACTAATTCCTTCATGTAAATATTTCGTTTTTTCTTCTAATCTATTAAAAATATCGGCATCATTATTTAACGCTTTTAACATTGCTAAACCAGCAGCCATAGCAAGCGGATTTCCACTTAAAGTTCCTGCTTGGTACACAGGGCCCAATGGTGCTAAATGATTCATAATTTCGTTTCTTGATGCAAATGCCCCAACAGGCAAACCACCTCCAATTACTTTTCCAAAGCAAACAATATCTGCTTTAATATTAAAGCGTTCTTGCGCACCACCTTTTGACAACCTAAACCCCGTCATTACTTCATCAAAAATTAGTAATATATTATTAGCATCACAAACCTGCCTTAGCTCTTGCAAAAATCCATCTTTTGGAGGAATACACCCCATATTTCCAGCTACAGGTTCTATAATTACACAAGCAACTTCTCCTTTATTAGCCTCTATAAGTGCTTTAACATTATCAATATCATTATACTTTGCTAACAAGGTATCTTTAGCGGTACCTTGTGTTACTCCTGGGCTGTTTGGTGTGCCAAAAGTACTAGCACCACTACCCGCTTGTATTAAAAAAGAATCGCTATGACCGTGATAGCAACCTGCAAATTTGATGACTTTGTCTTTACCTGTAAAGCCTCTCGCTAACCTTACAGCACTCATACAGGCTTCGGTTCCAGAATTTACAAATCTTATTTTATCAATATTAGGTACCATTGAAACCGCTAATTCGGCTATTTTAGTTTCAATTTCTGTTGGCATTCCAAAAGATGTTCCTTTTTGAGCCTTATCAATTACGGCATCAACCACTGGTTTGTAGGCATGCCCTAAAATCATGGGTCCCCATGAATTGATATAATCTATCAATCGGTTTCCGTCTTCATCATATAAATAAGCACCTTTGGCTTCTTTAACAAAAATGGGAGTTCCTCCTACTCCTTTAAAGGCTCTTACTGGCGAATTTACACCTCCTGGAATAACTTTTTCTGCTTCGGCAAACAAAGCACTGCTTCTTTGGTAAATCATTAAATATTAGTTTTCTAAAGATGGTTCTACTTTTAAAACCTGCCCTATACTTAAGGTGGTTCCGTTTATACCATTTATTTTTTGAAGTTCTTTTACTGAAATATTATATCTTTTTGAAATGGAGTAAAGCGTATCTCCTTTAACAACTACATAGGTTTCTGGCACCTTGTTTGGTGTTTCTATTGGTTTATATGAATCTCCTAAAACCTCCCTATCATATTCATATAATTTATAGCGTTCTATTAATGAAATTAGCTTTTGCGGATATTTTCTATCGGTAGCATAACCCGCAGCTCTTAAGCCTTTTGCCCATGCTTTATAATCGCTTTTTTTAAGTTTGAATAAACCAGCGTATCGTTTTCTATCTGTTAAAAACAAAGAATGGTCTCTAAACGAATATTTAGCATCTTTATATTTTCTAAAACATTCGCCTTTTTTATCATCATCATGATAAATTTTAGCTCCTGTCCATCCGTGGCATTTAATTCCAAAATGATTATTTGCCTTAACCGATAACCTACCTTTTCCTGAGCCAGACTCTAATATACCTTGAGCTAGAGTAATACTTGCTGGTATGTTATACAATTGCATTTCATTTTGAGCAATGGTTTTGTATGTATCAATATATTTTTCGGTATCATTGGCATATACCTTTTTAGGTTTAACTACTTCTGTTGGCTTTTCTTCTGTTTTTACAACTACCTTTGTTTTAGGTTTTTCTGGTTTAGAACTTTCTATTTTTCTTGTTTTACAACTAAACACAAAACAACCTAAACATAATATAATTAGTACTCTCTTCATGTATTTAATAATGGTAAATTTTTCTTTTTTAAAACTGAATTCATTCCGTTAATTCCCTGCAAACCACCTGTGTGAATTGCTAAAATTTTTGTGCCTTTTTTAAAAAAACCTTTGTTAATTAAATCAACAATACCAAACATCATTTTTCCAGTATAAACGGGATCTAAGGGAATGTTATTCTGAACTTTAAAGTTATTTATAAACGTTATTAATTCTGAATTTATTTTTGCATACCCCCCAAAATGGTAATTGGTGATTAAGCTCCAATTTGTTTTAGTTACAAATTTACTAATATCTTCTTTTAAAAAGTCACCTTTTAATGCTGGAAAGCCTAAAACTTGTTGACTAGGTTTTGAACAATTTATAAGTCCGGAAACGGTACCTCCTGTTCCCACCGCAGAACAAACGTAGTTAAAACAAGCATCTTCATTGGTTAAAATTTCCTCGCACCCTTTTACTGCTAATTCATTAGTTCCTCCTTCTGGAACCAAATAAAAATCACCAAAAAATTCACTTAAATTATTTAAAAATACTTTGTCGGTTTTCTTTCGGTATAACGCTCTTGATACAAATTCAAATTGCATACCGTTAGATTTGGCAAAAGAAAGTGTTTCATTATCATCAATTTTATTCTTTAGCTCATCACCTCTAATAATACCTATAGTTTTAAAATTATACATTTTACCTGCATAAGCTACAGCTACTATATGATTAGAGTAGGCACCGCCAAAAGTTAAAAGCGTATCATGACCTAATGATTTTGCTTTTAAAAGATTGTATTTTAACTTTCTGTACTTATTACCAGAAACAAAAGAATGAATTTTGTCTTCTCTTTTTATCCAAAGTTCTACCCCGCTATCGGGATTTAAGACAACAGGCTGATTAATGCTATTTTCTAACTTAAAATTCATTTTTTGCGAAGATACTTTAAAAACGCCCAAAATGATCTGTTTTTTAAATAATCTAAATCATATTCTTTACTAAAAGCTTCTCTTTCAAAAGAAATATTTCTGTATGCCAAGTGCCATTTTTTATATTGAATTAGCCGTACACTAAACTCTAAAACATAAATTAAATAAAATGGTATTATTACTAATTCTAATTGCTGACGAAGGTGTATTCTTTCGTGATTTATAAGCACTTTATTAAGTTTTAAATGCGATGCTTTTAAAAACACAAACGGAAATAAAGTTAATCCTAAATACCCTTTGGGCACCAAATATTTTGAAATTAAAATCATTGCCTTTTGTAACTCAAAAATCAATCCAATTTAATTTATCTTTGCCTAAATGAAAAAAATAATTCCAATAGAAGAAGGCGATTACTACTTAACTCCTGAAGGTTATCGCTGTTTTACAGAGCAATATCATTTAAAAAGAGGTTATTGTTGTGAAAGTGGTTGCAGGCATTGCCCGTATGGTTATAATACTTCTACAAAAAGAGTTAAAAAATAAGCACCATTTAATTTAGATTTTATTGGTACAATTCTTGATGCTATTAAACCTAGTAACATTATTTACTAAAAGCTTTATTTGTTAAAATGAGTGCTAAACCTAACACAGTTAATAATTGTTTTATAAATTTACTATAACCGTTAAAAATTTTGCATTATGAAAACATTCTTTAGAATTTTACCACTATTAGCCATTCTATTTATGGTTACATCTTGTTCCTCTGTGAGGGTTGCAGCAGACTATGATAAAAACGTAAGTTTTGAAGACTACAAAACTTTTGCTTTTTTTAAAACAGGAATTGATAAAGCTGAAATTAGCGACTTAGATAAACGACGAATTCTTAGAGCTATTGAAGCAGAATTACTTGCTAAAGGATACACAAAATCTGATAATCCAGACTTATTAGTTAGCCTATTTACAAAATCTCAACAACGCGTTGATGTTTACAATAATGCTTGGGGTTATGGTGCTTGGGGCTGGGGTCCAGGATGGGGACCTGGTTGGGGATGGAGTCAGCCATCTGTTACAACAAGTACTCAAGGCACCTTATATATAGATTTAATAGATGCCAACAAAAAAGAATTGATTTGGCAAGGTATGGGAACAGGTTATTTAAGTAGAAACTTAGAAAAAAAAGAAGAGCGTATTAAAGAGTTTGTTACTAAAATAATGGAAAAATATCCTCCAGGAGCAACTCAATAAAATAAAAGAGCCACTTTAAAGTGGCTTTTTTTATGAGAAATATTATTCAACATATCCGTATCAACTAAACAGTGATTAACATCTACCCTCTCCCTTCATTTATTTTTGCTTTATAATGATACTGAAGCGATAGTTTTAAAAATGAAATTGTATTAAATATACGCAACTCTTTCAAATTAAATAATATTTACATATACCCCATTTTTGTTAAATAAAAACCAAAATAAATTTATTTTTATAAGAATTTATTATTTTTATATAATTACTAGCTGCATCTTACATGAAAAGTTTAATTGAATTAAATCCCGTTTTACAAAAATTACCCGAACATTTAAGGCAATTTATAAAACCTCAAAACTATGAGGAATACTCTGCTATAGACCAAGCTGTTTGGCGTTATGTAATGCGAAAAAATGTAAATTTTTTAAGTAAGGTAGCTCATAAATCTTATTTAGAAGGATTGCAAAAAACAGGAATTTCTATTGATAGCATCCCAAACATGTATGGTATGAACCGCATTTTAAAAGATATTGGGTGGGCTGCTGTAGCTGTAGATGGGTTTATTCCTCCTAATGCTTTTATGGAATTTCAGGCTTATAATGTGTTAGTTATTGCTAGCGATATTAGACAATTAGAACATATTGAATACACGCCCGCACCAGATATTATTCATGAAGGCGCAGGACACGCCCCCATAATAGCAAATCCAGAGTACGCTGAGTATTTAAGACGCTTTGGTGAAATTGGGTGTAAAGCTATATCTTCTGCTAAAGATTACGAATTATATGAAGCTGTTAGGCATTTATCAATTATTAAAGAAGCGCCAAATACATCTAAAAACGATATCGCTTCCGCAGAAAAAAAGGTTGAAGAGCTTCAAGAAAATATGGGAATGCCTAGTGAAATGGCACTTATTAGAAATTTACATTGGTGGACGGTTGAATACGGACTTATAGGTTCTGTTGAAAATCCAAAAATTTATGGTGCAGGCTTACTATCCTCTATTGGAGAAAGTGAATGGTGCATGACCAACGCTGTTAAAAAACTACCATATACCATTGAAGCTACTTACCAAAATTTTGATATTACCAAGCCGCAACCTCAACTTTTTGTTACACCTGATTTTGCTCATTTAAGTTTAGTTTTAGAAGAATTTGCCAATACTATGGCGGTTAGAAAAGGAGGCCTTTCTGGAGTTAATAAACTCATTAACTCAAAAGCTTTAGGAACTGTTGAATTGAGCACAGGCATTCAGATTTCAGGTGTTTTTACTAGTGTTATTGAAAATGAAGACAATCCTATTTACATACAAACTACTGGAAAAACAGCTTTGGCTTATAGAGAAAAAGAACTCGTTGGTCATGGCTGTGAAACGCACCCTAAAGGTTTTGGTTGCCCTATAGGAAAACTTAAAGGTATTAATATAGCTATAGAAGATATGAGCCCGCGCGATTTGGCTGCTTATAACATTTACGAAGAACAAATTGTGACTCTTGAATTTGAAGGAGGTATTACTGTTTCTGGTGAAATAATTACCGGAAAACGCAACCTGCAAGGAAAAATTATTTTAATCAGTTTTAAAAATTGTACGGTAAGTTATAACAACAAAATCTTATTTAAACCTAGTTGGGGCATTTATGATATGGCTGTTGGAAAAGATATTGTTTCTGCTTTTTCTGGACCTGCAGATTTAAATAGTTTTAATTTAGTTACACATATTCCATCTGAAAAAACGATACATATAAAAAAATCTGAAGAACAACTTAAATTAGAAACTTTATACCAACAAATAAGAGACTACAGAGTTGGTAAAAACACAATCATTTCTAGAACAAAAGTATTAGAAAATCTTATAGAAAATCATCCAAAAGATTGGTTATTACCTATAGAAATTTATGAATTAGCTTATACCAGTAATGAAGAAAACCTTTGTAAAGGTATTCTAAATCATTTAGAAAAGATAAAACAAAACAGACCTGAAGTTGGTAAGCTAATTGATGATGGATTAAAAATTATTCAAAATAAAATGGTTTACAATTAGTCTTTTCTAAAACGCTTTAATGTTTTTTTGGTAAATTCACTTAACACCAATTTCCCACTAATAGCGGCACGTTCTTTTAATAAAACATCCCAATTATCGGTACCTTCCCAAAAAACTTTTTTCATTTCTTTTAAGGCTTCGGGGTTATAAGAACTTAAGTTTTTAGCTAATGCGTTTACAGCATCATCAAGTTCTTCGGTTGTTTCAAATACTTCTGCAAACAAACCTTTTTCTTTTGCCCAATTAGCAGAATAAAATGTTTCTGCACTAATAGTCATTTGAGACATGGCTGTTTTACCAATTTTTCTAGATACAGCTGGCTCTATAACAAAAGGACCAATACCTATACTCAATTCACTTAATTTAACAGATGCATACTGAGTTGCTAAACAATAATCTGTTGCAGCAGCCAAACCTACCCCTCCTCCAACAGTTTTTCCTTGTACCCTTCCTATAATTAATTTTGGGCAATTGCGCATAGCATTTATAACATTGGCAAACCCAGAGAAAAATTGTTTACCTGTTTCTGCGTTTTCAATAGCTATCAATTCATTAAAACTAGCCCCAGCACAAAATGTTCTATTGCCACCACTTTTAAGAATTAACACTTTTATGACTTCATTATTTCCTGCATCTATGATGGTTTGCTCTAATTTATGCAAAACATCACTGGGCATTGAGTTTCTGTTGGGGTGAAAAAACTCAATAACTCCTACTTTATCTTCAATTGTTAAATTAACATACGGTTGTATCATAACTGCAAATTACTATATTTCTAATTTAAAAGGGTAAGTTTGAAATGTCAACATTTCCACCAGAAAGAATCACTCCAACCTTTTTTCCTTTAATATTTTTTTTATGCTTTAAAACTGCCGCTAAAGCCACAGCGCTAGATGGTTCTACAATTATTTTCATGCGCTCCCAAATTAGTTTCATGACTTCTATTATTTCGTTTTCTTCAACTAAAATAATACGTTCAACACCTGTTTTTATAATAGGAAAATTTTTATCTCCTAAATTTGTTCTTAAACCATCTGCTATAGTATTGGTGGTTTGGTTAAATTCAATTTTACCAGAAATTAAAGATCTATAAGCATCATCAGCATTGGCGGGCTCTCCTGCAATTACTTTACAGCTATTAGAAAATGCATTAGCTGCCAAAATAGTACCAGCTAACAATCCGCCGCCGCCCACTGAAGCAAACATATAATCTAATTCAGGATAATCTTCTAGTAACTCCATAGCAGCAGTTCCCTGACCATAAATAACATTAATGTCGTTTGAAGGATGAATAAACGTAGCCCCTGTTTCTTTTTGAATTTTATTGGCTTCTGCTTCTCTTGCCAATGTATTGGGTTCACACTCCCTTATAATACCTCCATAACCTAAAACAGCATTTTTTTTTACTTGAGGAGCATTTTTTGGCATTGCTATATATGCTTTAACACCTATACTTTTTGCAGCTAATGATAAAGCTTGTGCAAAATTTCCAGATGAATGTGTAACTACTCCTTTACTCTGTTGCTCTTTGGTTAAATTTAAAATAGCATTGGTGGCTCCCCGCATTTTAAAAGCACCCATTTTTTGAAAGTTTTCGCATTTAAAAAACAACTTTACTTGGCTAATTTCATTCAATAATTGTGAAGTTAACACGGGAGTTCTGTGTACATAAGGTTTAATTTGATTATAAACACTTTGTAAATGAGACTTGTTCATTTGGTAAACCTATTACAAATATTTTTGTTGAATATACTAAAATTACATGGTAACTGATGTTACATAACTTTAATAAATTAATAAGGATATTTGCCTAAAATTAGAAAAATGGGACTACTTGATTCTTTATTTGGGAATAAAAAAAATATGATTGAAGATTTTAAAAACAGAGGTGCTATAATAGTTGATGTTAGAACACCTGATGAATTTCAACAAGGCGCCATTGCAGGGTCTAAAAATATTCCGTTACAAACATTAAACTCTAAAATTGATGAGCTTAGAAAACTGAACAAACCTGTAATTGCTTGTTGCGCTAGCGGTATGCGCTCTGGTACTGCATGCAGTATTTTAAGACCTCATGGTATTGAAGTTATTAATGGTGGTGGTTGGCAAAGTTTATCTAGAAAATTATAGTTTTAAGTTTTGAAGAGATTCTAAAGAAGTCATGGGTGTTTCATTATATTGAAGTGTCCACCCAAAAGAATTGGTTAAAATGTAAAACTTTGAAAGTTCACTAATTAATCGGTTTTTAGCATTCTTTTTTAAATCGGAAGCTTCAATTTTTTTTGCTAAAGAAGCATTAACAGCATGTTTTATATTGTTATAATCTTTGGCTTCAAATGGATTAAAAAAATCTGATTGTACATCATAATATTCTAAATCTGGGTTGATGTTAACCTCCTCTTTTGGAATATTTAAAATATGAAGCGTTTTATTGGTTTCATCAACTTTAAATTTAATTTTACTTAAATCATAAGCTATAGAAACGCTTGCATTTACAACAACCAATGCTTTTTTTTCTGAAGTAAAATATTCACTAAAAATTTCTTTTGAATTTTTATAATTGAATACTTCGCTAAAATGACCTTCTGTAACAATAAGTTTACCCACATTTTTAATTTGCTCTTGAATTAGGGCAGAACTTTCTTGAAGTACTATTTTGTCTTCTCTTTTATCATTGCAATACTTAAAAGTAAATAGAATAACCAAGGTTATAATAACACCAAATAGAATTTTTCGCATATGCTAATTTAGGTAACTTTTTAGAGCAAAAAAAAACATTAGTTTCCTTCGACATAAGAAGTCTAACCAATGCATTTTATATAATAAAAATTTACACTACAAAGATATGCGAGATAGTTGTGTTTTAGTTTACCAAAATGTTAACGAAAGTTTAGTTTATATTAAGTTATTTTTTTTAGCTTTTTGTACAGCCTCTAGTTTATTATGCACTTGTAATTTTCTGTAAATATTTTCAATGTGCTTTCTTATTGTACCCGTTGAAAGGATTAAATTTTCTGCTATAGCATTATAACTTAGCCCCTTACTTAATTGCTCTAACACATCAACTTCACGGTTGGTTAATGTTATTTCTTCTGTGTTATTAGAATTTTCAAATTTAACTGGCTGCCTAAGTAGCTTTAAGGTTTTTAATGCAATAGAAGGTGTCATAGCTGCGCCTCCATTTAGGGTTTCTTTTATGCCATTATATAAATTTTTAGGGCTTACTTCTTTAAGTAAATACCCATCTGCTCCTGCTTTTATGGCATTAAAAATATTTTCATCGTCATCAAAAACGGTTAACATAATAATTTTAATTTGCGGATACTTTTGCTTTACCTTTTCTGTAGCTTCAACACCATTTTTTATTGGCATTTCTATATCCATTAAAATTAAATCTAGATTATGATTTTCCTCTAATTTTTCAAGTAAATCATTACCGTTAACAGCCGTAAAACTCACTTTTATATCATCAAAAAAAGACAGTTTTTCTTTTACAGCGTTAATTAAAAAACTATTATCATCTGTTATAGCTACTTTAATAGTCATGCTTTAGGGTTAAAATTATTTCGGTTCCTTTTTCTTTTTTACTTAGGTAGGTTATTTCAGCTTCAATATCTGCGGCTCGTTTTTTCATATTTGTTAGTCCGTTACCTTCTTCAATATTATTTATTTCAAACCCATTACCATCATCTTTAATTTTGAATATTATGGTGTGCTTGGTATTTTCAATTTGAACATTAATATTGGATGCCTTTGCGTGTTTTATGGCATTATTTACAGCTTCTTGGATAATTCTGTAAATGTTCATGCCTTTAACCGAGCTAAAAACTAAATGCCTTGAAAGCGACTCTGCTACATTAATATTAAAGTTTATACTAACTGCGGATGCATTAGCTTTATCTATAAAATTAGAAACTCGTGCTTGTAAATCATCAAGTGTTATTTGGTTTTTATTCATTGCCCAAATAGTATCTCTTAATTCATAAATGGTTTCTTTTGTAAAAGTGCTAATATCTGTTAGTTTGTGCTTTAACTTATCATTCGTGATATTAAATCCGTACTGTAAATTTTCTATTGAAGAAATTATAAAAGTTAATTGTGCACCAATATTATCGTGCAAGTCTCTTGAAATTCTTAAACGTTGCTCTTGTAGTTTATTATGGGTTTCTATTTTAGATAGGGCTTGCTTAAGTTCATTCTCTTTTTGTAATTGACGATTTTTTAATTTTTGCTGATTATAAAGTAAATACCCTAAAACAAATAAGACTAAAGTAAGCACTACAAGCCCTCCAATTTGGGTGTTTTTTCTGTTTAATTTAAGCTCTTTTTCGGCAATTTTGGCGCGTTGGGTTTGTATTTCTTTTTCTTTTTGTGCTGTATTATATTTCTCTTGAATTTCGGCAACTTCTTTTGTTATTCTTGTATTATAAATAGAATCGTTTAAAATTTTAAATAAATTTCTATAGTGCATTACACTATCTGGATTTTTTCTGTAAGTGTAATAAATAGCCATTTTATCATAAGCATCTATTTTTAACTCATTAAGGTTATACTTTTCTGCCAAATCCAGACCAGGGTACAAATAGTTCTCTGCTTTTTTAAAATTCTTTAAATCTATATATAATCCTGCAAGACGCAAAGTTGAACTGGTAATGCCATAATTATCTTTTAAGGCTTCTCTTAATTTTAAGGCTTTTATATTATAGTTAACAGACTTGTTATAGTCTTGCATATCACGTAGCAAACCTCCGTAATTATTATAAAGTGTTGCCAACTCTTTTGTATAGTTATTTGTTTTGGCTATATCTATGCTTTTTAAATAATATACCTCACTTTGAACAGTATCTTTTAAATGCAAGTAGGCATTAGCGATATTGTTATAGCTTCTAGTAAGACCCAAATTATCATTTGTACTTTTGTTTACTTCTGCAATTTCAAGATGCGTATCTAATGCTTTTTTATACTGTTTTAAACCTCTATAAATATTAGCAATATTAGATTTTATATAAGATACATACCGTGTATTATTTTTAGACTCATATATTTTTAAAGCTTTAGTGGCATAAAAAATAGCAGAATCTAACTTGAAGGTATTTTGGTGTACAAGCCCTATTTTGTTATAAAGGGCTGCTAAACCTAAAGTATCATTTAATGTGTTTCTAATTTTTAATGAGGCATCATAAAACTTTAAAGCTTCATTATAATTTGCCAAGTCATAATGCAGTATTCCTATATCATTATACGCTTGAGCTTCTCCTACTTTACTATGAGTTTCTTTTGAAATTTTTAAGGCTAACGCTCCATATTTAAACGCAGAATCTGATGATATTGATCTATAATACCAACATAAATCTCCGTAAGCTTTAATTTTAAGTGAATCTGAAGGTTTGTTTGCTATTATCTTTTTAAGGCTGTCAATTATTTTTGTATTATCTTGAGAAGAACAAAATGAAACAACTAACAAAAAAGTAAGTGAGAGTAACTTTCTTTTCATAAAAAACTTATTAATGTTCCTCTAATATAGTCTTTTGAAGTAAAAGGAGTTGTTTGATAATTTCAAAAAAATTCAAAAAAACTGTTTCATTAATTTCTTCTACAAGAATATTTTTTTGATTTAACAACTCACTTTTATTCTTAGCTAGTTTCAATTTAATTTTCAATTCTTTATTGATTAAATAAGCTTTATTCTCTGCTATTAAAGTATTTCTATAGGTTATTACAATATAAATTAACAGCCCTAAAATGCTCAGGTAAATTACTATTTCAAAAACCAAATTAAAATCTATACTCATCTGCTTTTGATTTTAATAAGGTTGACAATAATCATAAAAAAAACATCAACCGCATATCTTTTATAATAAGATTTATACAATTGATGTTTTTGATATGAACTGATTAATAGCATTTTAAATCTACAACTATATGTTAAATGTTAAATAAATTATCGATTAACTGTTATTAAAAAAGATTAAGCGCAATAAAATAATTTACTACGCCCAATCATACAAATCTCAACAACAAGATTTTACTTATTTAAATTGTAAGCACTTACATTGTTGCTTTTATCTTTAAAATAAAGAAACCCAGCATAATCATCAACCTCATACATAGGTTTTTTATCTTCTATAACTATTTCATTCATAGTCTCTCCAGAGTCTTTATCTACTTTTACTAGGGCAACACCTTCATCAACCTTAGTTAAAATAAACGATGCGTTTGCCGTAGCTTTAGTTGCTTTAAAACGCTTCATCATTTCCTGAAAAGATGCATCGGCAATATCACTAAACATATCTGCTGCTGCCTCTTCTCTTTGTAATACTGAATTATAAGAGGGCACACCAGCTCCTTTCATAGCCCCCGCTCTATATGAATGAGCCGATGCCATGGTCATTGAAGCTGCAGTTAAAGCTCCCATTACAATGGCTCCAAAAGCACTTTTACCTGGAGCTCTTTTATAAGTATGCCATTTAGAATCTCCTTGAAAATCTAACATTTCTAAATTTTGTGATGCTGTAAGCAATATTCCTGTTTCTCTTACATCAATACCTGTTGGGTCTTCTTTTCCTTCAAACTTAGTTCCTTTAGCTATTAAGTTATATTCTCCATTATTACCATCTACTTCATAAACACCATCTTTACAAGTAATTAAAAAACGATCTCTTATTTGATCATAGGCAGAAGCTACTGCCGCCGAACGCTTATATTTGATAGCTTTACCAAAAACCGACTCACCACTTGTCATATCAATAATATCGGCATCGGTTTCAGAAATATATAATAAGCCTTTAGGAACTGTAGCCATAATTTGAATACCAGGGCCTGTTTTTAAAGGTTTTTTCCATCGTGGTGTGCCATCAAAAGCAATTTTATTAATTCCTCCATCTGATACACCGAAAATTATACCATCGTCTTCAATATAAAAATGATTAATAATACCTTTAGTTTTAGGAGATTTATCCCATAAATCTGCCCCAGAATTTAAGTCTAACAAATACACTTTTGAAGTACCAGAGCCTTTTAATTTACTAGCTAATTTACTTCCGCCACTTAAAATGTTTGTTACTATAGCTAAACCATGTTTAGTAAATTCTATAGTAGAAATAACCCCTTTAATTTTATTACCTTCTGGCCATAAAGAAGCTCCATTATCTGCATTAACTTTATAAACCACGGTGTTATCGCCTTTAGAACGGAAGGCATATACTTCTTTAGAATCTTCATTTGTAACTATTTGAGTGGCATTTTTAACATTAGCAGTCCATTTTACAGCACCAGAATTAATATCATAACACTCCACATTTTTTAATCCAGGAATAATAATATTATCTCCCATAATATCTGGCTTTCCTGTCATAGGGTTTGATGGCTTTCGTTCAAAAATTCTAACAAGTTTTCCAGTTTTTAAATCGTACAAACCTACACCAGCTTTATATTGACCAAGTCCCTCTTCTTTATGCATACCGTTAACAACAAACATCATTTCTGGGGCTAAAAAATGTCGGCTAGTTACACCATTTTGCCATTTTTCGGCTTTAGAATCAAATACAATTTTTCCTTTTACTACATCAACTACAACCGTATGTGTAAACATACCACGTGGTTTAACTATTAAGTAAGGTGTGTTTGGAACAAACTCTAAATTTTCTTCTTTTACACGTTTTAGGCGCTCTAATTTAAATGACACTTCACTACTATTAGGACGAATGCCTGCCAAGGCCTCTCCTGTTGAAGCTAATAAAGTTCCTGACTCATGAAGCATTAACCATTTTACTTGACCATTAAAAGCATATTGATAATCTGGGGTGGTTTTTTGAGTCCATCCGGCGTGAGCTAATAACAAAACCGCTACAAGTATCACTATTTGTTTTAAATTTCTCATTGTTGAATTTTGTTTAGTTGTATTATGTGGTTTGTTTTTTTAGGTTAAAAGAACCTTCTGTTATATTTTTAATTGAACCATCTCCGTTAACATTTTTTGCTTTAAAACTAAAAGTTCCAATAACGTTGGTATCTGTTTCTTCACTTATTGAAATGGTTCCTACCAAAGTATCATCATAAGGTGCTTGCCAAAGCTCTGTTGTTGAAGCTGTAGGGTTACTTAAATTAACATCTGTTTCTGAATAAGATGCCACATTAGTTATTGCTAAATTAGCTCCGGTAAACTCATACGTTCCTGCTCCTTCATAACCAAAAATGGTCATTGAAAATGCATTGCCATCACTATTTGTAGCTATTATTAACAAGCTTTTGGTAGAAGCTGTATTTGTAATAGTAGCAGACGATGATAGCTCAAAAGATTTAAAAGACTCGCCATCTACTTTTGCAATTAACAATCCTGAGGGTGCATTACCTCCATCACCTCCATCGTCACTGCTAGAGCATGAGGAAAAAGTTACTAATGACATTGTTACAAGCAAAAGCAAGAATAAATTTAATTTTTTCATTGTTGAATTATTTTATGATTAATAGCATCACAAAACTGCAACAACTGAGGAGTTAAATCAATACGATGAATTGCGTATATTTAGAATACGATGTGTGGAACTTTTAAGCTTAATTGAGCTTTCTTTTTTTCTAATTTTTGAAGAAACTGAAGATGTGCTTCTGAATTTGGATTGAAAGGTTTATGTTGTAATCCTTTTTGAATAACATCTACCTCATCCATGATTTTATATACCTCTTCTGTAAACCAAACAAGTTTGAACTTTTCCCAAATATAATTTATAGCTGTAGGGTTAGGGTGAATCATATCTTCGTTATAAAAACGATAGTCTCGTAATTCATCCATCATAATTTCATAAGAAGGAAAATAGTGAAGATTTTTTCTTGCTTCTATTACTTGGTGAATAGCCGAAATAAGAAGTGATTTACTTAGCGTATTTTCAACAAAACCATCTTTTAAATGACGTACAGGAGATACTGTAAATATAATTGACGCATTAGTATTTACACTTCTAATTAAGTCTACTATATTTTGTAAAGAGTCTGAAATTGTGTCTATTAACAACAACTCTTTCTTAAATTCTTTTTGCGGTACTTTATGGCAATTAGCTACAACAGCCTTTGTTTTAATATGCCTATATACCCAAGCAGTTCCTAAGGTAATGACAACATGTGTAGATTCGTGAATGTGTTGATTAGTTAATTTGATTTGCTCATTCAAACATTTCAATAATTCATCTTTTGAAACATTACTTAATTTAGAATGCGCATCAAAACTATGCCATTGTTCATTATTAAAAAAGATATTATTATTTGAGTAAACGTTACCTTTTACAGCATTTGAAACTAAACTTTCAATAGCTTTTGGGTGAAATAAAATTCCAAAGGGATTTACACTAGACTGAAATTTAAAATACTCTAACTTACTACCAATATGCTCTGTAAAACAAGAACCTAACAAAAGTATTTTAGACTTGTAATCTATTAGATTATGAGGTTGCTTGCTTAATGATATTTTGGTTTGAAAGTTCATTTAAAATGAGTAAAAATCCCGAAACAAGTTTCGGGATGATAAATTGTTAACTCAAATATTCTTTAGCAGCTTTTAAAGCTTCATTTATTCCACTAGGGTTCTTCCCTCCAGCCGTTGCAAAGAATGGTTGTCCGCCTCCGCCACCTTGAATGTGTTTTCCTAGTTCGCGCACAACTTGTCCTGCATTTAAATTTTTGCTTGCCACTAATTCTTTAGAAATATAACAAGACAATAAAGCTTTTCCGTTTTGCTCTGCCCCTAGTAATAAGAATAAATTATCAAACTGACTTCCTAATTCAAAAGCTACATCTTTTATTCCTGCTGCATCTAAATCTACTTTTTTAGCTAAAAATTGAATGCCGTTTATTTCTGTCAATTCACTTTTTAATTCGCCTTTTATATTTTTAGCTTTATCTTTTAAAAGAGATTCTATTTGCTTTTTTAATTTAGCATTTTCTTCTTGTAAATTCTGAAGTGCTTTAACTGGTTCTTTTGCGTTGTTAAGCAAATCTTTCATTTCAAAGTAAGCTCTATTATTTTCATGATAAAACTCCTTAACAGCATCATTGGTTATAGCCTCAATACGCCTTATTCCTGCAGCTACGGCTCCTTCAGAAATAATTTTAAAATGCCAAATGTCGGCAGTGTTTTTTACGTGAGTACCACCACACAACTCAATAGATTGCCCAAAACGAACTGCTCTTACGGTATCGCCATATTTTTCACCAAAAAGAGCCATTGCGCCTTCGGCTATGGCTTCTTCCATTGGGATATTTCGTTTTTCTTCTAGAGGTAATTTCCCATCAATCCTAGCATTTACAAAGTTTTCTACATCGCGTAACTCTTCAACAGTTAGTTTTGAAAAATGAGAAAAATCAAAGCGTAAATACTTTGAGTGTACCGCACTACCTTTTTGCTCTACATGGGTTCCTAAAACTTCTCTTAATGCTTGGTGCAGTAAATGCGTTGCAGTGTGATTACACTCTGTACGGTAACGTTGTTTGGCATCAACAACCGCTTTAAAGGTCGCTTCAACATTTTTAGGTAAATTTTTAGCAAAGTGAATGATTACGTTATTTTCCTTTTTAGTATCTAAAATATAAACAACATCACCGTTTACATCTTCTAAATATCCTTTATCTCCTACTTGCCCTCCACCTTCGGCATAAAATGGTGTTAAGTTAAAAACTAGTTGATACATTTCACCTCCTTTTTTAGAGGTTACTTTACGGTATCGTGTAATTTTTACATTAGCTTCTAAGGTATCATAACCTATAAATTCTTGGTCGGCATCATCAACTAAAACCGTCCAATCATCGGTTGACATTTCACTTGCAGCCCTAGAGCGTTCTTTTTGCTTTTGCAGTTCTTTTTCAAATCCAGCTTCATCTAATTTTAAACCTTTTTCATTTAAAATTAACGAGGTTAAATCTATTGGAAAACCATAGGTATCATACAATTCAAAGGCTTTTGCGCCAGAAACGGTTTCGCCTTTAGTTTCTTCAACAATTCTATTTAAAAGAATTAAACCTTGCTCTAGTGTTCTTAAAAAAGAATTTTCTTCTTCTTTAATAACATTTTCTATAAGTTGTTTTTGAGATTTCAATTCAGGAAAAGCTTTTCCCATTTTTTTGCTCAAAACATCAACCAAACGATATATAAATGGTTCTTTTTTGTCTAAAAATGTAAAACCATATCTCACAGCTCTACGTAAAATTCTTCGTATTACATAACCTGCTCCATTATTGCTTGGTAATTGTCCATCTGCTATAGAGAATGCTACAGCACGTACATGGTCTGAAATAACTCTAATAGCTACATCAATTTTTTCATCTTTACCATAATCTTTATGAGTAATAGCTTCAACCTCCCTGATTAGCGGCGTAAAAACATCGGTATCATAATTACTTTGAACGCCTTGTAAAACCATACATAAACGCTCAAAGCCCATACCAGTATCTATATGCTTATTTGGTAAAGGCTCTAATGAACCATTGGCTTTACGGTTGTATTGCATAAAAACCAAGTTCCAGATTTCTACAACTTGCGGATGGTCCATATTCACTAAATCTTTACCATCTACTTTAGCTTTTTCTTCGGCAGAACGGATATCTACGTGAATTTCACTACAGGGGCCACAGGGACCTTGGTCTCCCATTTCCCAAAAGTTATCTTTTTTATTTCCTTTTAAAATTCGGTCTTCAGAAATGTGTTTTTTCCAAAAATCATACGCCTCGGTATCCATAGGTAGTTTATCATCTTCATCACCTTCAAAAACAGTAACGTATAAAATATCTTTATCTATACCAAAGACCTCTGTTAGCAACTCCCATGCCCAAGCTATGGCTTCTTCTTTAAAATAATCTCCAAAACTCCAATTCCCCAACATTTCAAAAAGGGTGTGGTGGTAAGTATCATAACCAACCTCCTCTAAATCATTATGTTTACCAGAAACACGTAAACATTTTTGGCTATCTGCTATCCTACTGCTTTTGGGTTGTGAATTGCCTAAAAAATATTCTTTAAAAGGCACCATACCCGCATTTACAAACATTAAAGTAGGATCATCTTTTAACACCATAGGTGCAGATGGAACAATACTATGCTTTTTATTTTCAAAAAAACTTAAAAATTTAGATCGAATCTCTTGTGACTTCACACGTATAAATTTTATTAATTGTATAAATTGTAAAACAATTTTTATCTTTACTCACCAAATTCTATTTTTAAATTTTGGTGTTTGCTAAGCTTATTATATTTAATAGGTTATCAACAAACATCAAAATAATAATTATCAAGTTTGGTCGTTAAGCATAAAACTCAAGTTTTGGGCTTGAAATTATTAGATGCAAAAATAGTATAAATAACGTAATGAGTAAGGTAAAATATTACTACGATCCAGAATCGCTTTCTTACCGAAAAATTGAGCGCAAAAAAAGACGAACACTAAAGTACATAACAGTGTTTCTTTTAGCCTCGGCTTTATTTGGGTTTGGATTTGTTTTTATTGCTAGCCAATACATAGAATCTCCTAAAGAAAAAGCTTTAAAACGTGAATTGCAAAATATGCAATTACAATATGATATATTAAACAAAAAAATGTCTGAGGCCGAAGCTGTTTTAGCTAGTGTTGCCGAGAGAGACAATAATATTTATCGTGTTTATTTTGAAGCCAACCCCATACCCGAAGCTCAAAGAAAAGCTGGATTTGGAGGAATTAACAGATATAAAAACTTAGAAGGTTTTGATAACTCTGAATTAATTATTGAAACTAATAAACGTTTAGATATTCTTCAAAAGCAAATTGTGGTACAATCTAAATCGCTTGATGAAATTGCTGCTCTTGCCGAAGAAAAAGAAAAATTATTGGCTGCAATTCCTGCCATACAACCTGTTAGTAATGAAGATTTAACTAGAATGGCATCTGGTTTTGGTATGCGTACAGACCCCTTTACTAAAGTTAGAAAAATGCACTGGGGTATGGATTTTACAGCTCCTAGAGGCACCCCTGTTTATGCTAGTGGTGATGGCAAAGTAGTTAGAGCAGACTCTAGAGCCAGTGGTTATGGTAAACACATAAGAATAGATCATGGCTTTGGTTATGTTAGCTTATACGCACACCTTTACAAATACAACGTACGTAAAAACCAAAAGGTAAAACGTGGCGATTTAATAGGGTTTGTTGGTAGCACAGGTAGATCTCAAGGGCCTCATTTACACTATGAAATTTTTAAAGATGGTAAACGAATTAACCCTATTAACTTCTATTACGGAAGTTTAACTGCCGAAGAATTTAGTAAATTGCTAGAACACGCATCCTTAGAAAATCAATCTTTAGATTAATGCATATAGACTTACCAGAAAGACGATATTACGGTATTGGCGAAGTTGCCAAAGCATTTGGTGTTAATACCTCATTAATTCGTTTTTGGGAAAAAGAGTTTGATATACTTAAGCCTAAAAAAAATGCAAAAGGTAACCGTAAGTTTACACCAGAAGACATAAAAAATCTTAAATTTATTTACCATTTAGTTAAAGAGCGTGGTTTTACTTTAGAAGGCGCTAAAATTCATTTAAAAGAAGAAAAAAAAGAAGCGCTCAGCAACTTTGAAATTGTAAGCAAATTAGAAGAAATAAAAGTACAATTAATAAAAATTAAAGAACACCTTTAGCTTTTATAAACTTAAAAAGAGCTTTTATTTTTGTAACTTTTTTTAAAATTAAGTGTCATATCTATTAACCATTAACAAATTATATAAATAACTTATCATGAAAAAATTTTTACCATGGATTATTGTTGGAATAGTAGTTATAGGACTGTATTCTTGGGGAAAAGGATTTAATAATACGGCTGTTCAACTTGACGAAACCGTTAAAGAAGCTTGGGGAAATGTTCAAACCTCCTACCAACGAAGAAATGATTTAATAGGAAACCTAGTAAACACAGTAAAAAGTGCTGCAAACTTTGAAAAAGGTACTCTTGAGGCTGTTATAAACGCCCGTGCTAAGGCTACCTCTATTACTATAGATCCTTCAAAAGTTACACCTGAACAATTAGCTCAATACAACCAAGTTCAAGGTGGCTTAAGTGGTGCTCTTAAAAGTTTATTAGTTACTGTTGAAAGATATCCTGAATTAAAAACGAATCAAAACTTCTTAAAACTTCAGGACGAGTTAACAAGTACTGAAAACACAATACAAACTGCTAGAACCAGATTTAACGAAGCTATACGTCCATACAACAATCATGTAAGACAGTTTCCTGGAAGTATTCTAGCTGGTATTTTAAATTTTGATGAAAAACCATACTTTGATGCTGAAGTTGGTGCCGAAAAACCTGTTGAAGTTGAAGAAATGGAATTTTAATACATTACTATATGTCTAAAATTGAAAATTTTCTTTCTGCATCTGAAGAAGAGGAAATTGTTGAAGCCATTAGAGAAGCAGAGTTAAATACCTCTGGTGAAATACGTGTTCATATTGAAAAAACTGCTAACGGTGATGCTACAAACAGAGCACTAGAAGTGTTTCACTCTTTAAAAATGGACAATACCAAAGATTTAAATGGGGTGTTAATTTATGTAGCTGTTGAAGACAAAAACTTTGTTATTTATGGAGACAAAGGCATTAACGATGTGGTATCTGATGATTTTTGGGATAGCACCAAAGACATCATTCAAAAACATTTTAAAACAGGTAATTTTAAACAAGGCTTGGTTGAAGGCATCTTAATGTCTGGCGAACAATTAAAAAAATATTTCCCATACACCGATTCTGACACTAACGAACTGTCAAACGAAATTTCAAAAGGTTAAAAATCAGTATGCATTTATCTATATTCAGCAAACAGTATTTTAAAATGAAATCTATTTCTTTTACTTCAATACTTTGCTTTGCTCTTTTTTCTTTTAATCTATCTTTTGCACAGTTTGATATTCCTGATACACCAAAATTTCAAACTAGTGTTTATGATTATATTAATTTATTAACCCCTACTCAAAAAAGCAGTTTAGAACAAAAATTAATTAAATATTCTGACACTACTTCAACCCAAATTGTTGTAGCTATAATAAAAACAACACAAGGAGAAAACATAGGTTTACTTACACCAAGGTGGGCTCATAAATGGGGTATTGGACAAGAAAAAGAAGATAACGGTGTATTTGTATTACTTGCAAGAGATGATAGACAAATATGGATATCACCAGGCTATGGTGTAGAGCATAAATTAACCGCAGGTATTACGGGAGAATTAATAAGAAATGTTATAATTCCTGAATTTAAAAAAGGGGATTATTATTCTGGCTTAGATAAAGGTAGTGATGCCATTTTTAAAGTATTAAATGGCGAGTATCAAGGTAGCAGAAAATCTAATAATAATGATTTCCCTGTGGGATTCTTTATACTGTTCATTTTTATTTTCTTTATTATTCTAATTTCTATCTCAAAACGACACGGTGGAGGATCTGGTGGAAATAGAGGAAACAGGACTAATAGCACCAGTATCTTAGAAGCTATAATTCTAAGTAACATGGGGCGCTCGTCAAGCAGTGGCAGAAGTGGTTGGGGTAGCTCTGGAGGCGGATGGTCTTCTGGTGGCGGCTTTGGCGGTGGCTTCGGTGGCGGCGGTTTTTCTGGTGGTGGCGCTGGCGGAAGCTGGTAAATTACAACTTATTTCTTACGCATATAAACACTAACAGGTACTCCTGTAAAGTTAAAATGTTCTCTAAGTTTATTTTCAAGAAAACGCTTATACGGGTCTTTTACATACTGTGGTAAGTTACAAAAGAATGCAAATTGTGGTTGTGGTGTAGGCAACTGCATAACGTATTTTATTTTTACAAACTTACCTTTATATGCTGGTGGCGGATAACTTTCTATTATTGGTAACAGCACATCGTTTAGAGTACTTGTTTTTATTTTTTTAGATCGGTTTTTATATACATCAACTGCCGTTTCAATTGCTTTATAAATACGTTGTTTTGTTAAGGCTGAAATAAACACAATGGGTACATCTGTAAAGGGTTCTATTTGCTTGCGAATAAATTTTTCATACTCTTTAACAGACTTATGGTCTTTATCAACCAAATCCCATTTATTAACAAGAATAACAATACCTTTTCTATTACGTTCTGCTAACCAGAAAATGTTTTGCACTTGCCCATCAAAATTTCTAGTAGCATCAACAACAAGTAAACAAACATCGGCATGCTCAATAGCACGAACACTACGCATAACCGAATAAAACTCTAAATCTTCTTTAACTTTGGATTTACGACGAATACCCGCGGTGTCTACTAGATTAAATTCAAATCCAAAACGATTGTATTTGGTATCTATAGCATCTCTTGTAGTTCCAGCAATATCGGTAACTATGTATCTATCTTCTCCTATTAAAGCATTTATAAACGAAGATTTACCAGCGTTAGGACGACCAACAACTGCAAACCTTGGTAGCTCCTCTTCTTCAACTTCTTCTTTTTCTGGTAAAGCCTCAACTAAGGCATCTAACAATTCTCCTGTTCCACTACCGTTAATGCTGGCAATAGTATAATAATCTCCTAACCCTAATGAATAAAACTCAACAGCATCTTCGGCTCTTTTAGCATTATCAACTTTGTTTACTACTAAAAATACTGGTTTGTTTACCCTTCGTAGCAGTTTCGCAACATCTTCATCCATTCCTGTAACCCCTGTTTCCACATCTACCATAAAAATAATGGCATCGGCTTCATCAATAGCTAATTCTACTTGCTTATCAATTTCGGCTTCAAAAATATCATCGCTACCAACAACATATCCTCCAGTATCAATTAAAGAAAATTCTTTTCCGTTCCAATCACTTTTACCATAATGACGGTCTCTAGTAACCCCACTTACAGCATCAACAATGGCTTCACGTCTTTGGATTAAACGATTAAAAAATGTTGATTTCCCTACATTTGGTCTTCCTACAATTGCTACTATATTACTCATATACTTAAAAGATTTGAGTTTCTGTTTGAAACATTTTGCAAAAGTACATCTTTTTAGAGACTATTACTGTTTAAATAAAAAATAGTACTTTAACAATATTAAACTACCAACTAAATGCCAACCAGTAACAACATAGTTTTACGCCCTAGATTTAAAAAAAAACTTAATAAAAATAACGAAGTTCTATTAAAAGCTTTTGAAAATGCTAAAAAAGAATATTCTGAATTTGTTGTTACTAGATTAGATAATCATGTTTTTATAAAATTTCCTAAAAAAGACCAACAGTTTTGGACACCTCAACTTCATTTAGAAATTGATGAAATAGATAATAACACAAGTCTTTTATACGGATTGTTTGGTCCTAACCCAACAGTTTGGACTATGTTTATGTTTTTACACTTTATTGTAGCATGTTTATTTATTGGGTTTGGTATTTGGGCATATACCAATTGGAAACTAGATAGTGATTATATAATACAAATTTGTATTATGGTTTTAATGGTAGTTATTTGGTTTACCCTATACTTTGCAGGAAGCATTGGTAAAAACTCTAATAAAAATGAAATGCATAAACTTAATGATTTTATGAACCAGATACTAAAAAAAGAAAAAGCCTTAACTAAAGAACTTAACTAAGACTTTTTATAACTAAACTAACTAACTCAAAAAGCTTAACAAATTTTGATGGTACAAATGTATTTTACAAATGTAAAGTTACAGTTACTTAAACATAAAGTAATGATTAGCTTTTAGTTGTTATTGTAACCAAAACGTTTTAGTTGGTTTTGGTTACTACGCCAGTTCTTATTTACTTTTACATAGAGCTCTAAGTGAATTTGTTTCCCGAAGAATTTTTCTAAATCTTTTCTAGCTTCAACCCCTACACGTTTTAAAGCACTTCCTTTATGACCTATGATAATTCCTTTTTGTGTTTCGCGTTCAACCATAATAACTGACCGAATTCTAATAATATTTTCTTCTTCATGAAACTCTTCGGTCTCTACCTCAACAGCATAAGGTATTTCTTTTTTATAGTGAAGTAGAATTTTTTCTCTTATGCTTTCGTTTATAAAAAAACGCTCTGGTTTATCTGTTAATTGATCTTTTGGGTAAAATGGAGGCGACTCTGGAAGCAACTCTATAATTCTATTAAATACTTCTTTTACATTAAAGCCAGTTAATGCTGAAATTGGAAAAAACTCTGCATTTGGTACTTTTTTTTGCCACAATTCGGCTTGTTCTTCTAGTTGTTCTTGATTAGAGTTATCAATTTTATTAAGCAGTAATAGAACAGGTATTTTTGAATTAGTTATTTTCTTAAAAAATGCTTCGTCTTTAAGTTCTTTTTCTCCAATTTCAACCATATAAATTAATATATCGGCATCTTCAAAAGCAGATTTAACAAAGTCCATCATAGAGGCCTGCAACTCATAGGCTGGTTTTATAATTCCTGGGGTATCACTTATTAATACTTGAAAATCATCGCCATTTACAATACCTAAAATACGATGTCTGGTAGTTTGAGCTTTAGATGTTATTATTGATAATTTTTCACCAACAAAAGCATTCATTAATGTTGATTTACCAACATTTGGGTTGCCTATAATATTTACAAAACCTGCTTTATGACTCATGTTTATATTTTTTGCAAAGTTACAACCTTGATTACTTTATTACACTATAATAGCACAAACAAAAAAAGCAGGAAGAAAACTTCCTGCTTTTAAAAATTTATTTTGAATAGTTTTATTTAACTATTTCTAATAATTCTACTTCAAACACTAATGGAGAGAATGGTTTAATGTGTTGTCCTTTTTGTTGATAACCGTATGCTAATTCTTGTGGGATAAAGAATTTATATTTAGACCCTACAGACATTAACTGTAAACCTTCTGTCCATCCTTTAATTACTTGCCCCACTCCAAATGTAGCTGGTTCACCTCTATCAACAGAGCTATCAAACACAGTACCATCAAATAATGTACCGTGGTAGTGTACTTTAACTCTATCTGTAGGTGTTGGTTTTTCACCATCTCCTTCTTTTAAAACAATATATTGTAAACCACTTTCTGTAGTTTGCACACCTTCTTTAGAAATATTTTCTGCCATTAATTTTTCTCCAGCGGCTTTTAAATCTCCATATTGCTCTTCTGCTTTTTGTTTAGCTTCAGCTTGTTGTTTTTCAAACTGTTCTTGTTGTTTTTTCTGCATGTAAGTTCTAATAATACCTTGAACTGCTGCTTGATCTATTTTAACTTCTGCTGAATCAATAACATTTCTGTAACCTTGAAAGAAAAGATCATGATCAAACTCATTGGCATCAAAACTAACACCAACATTTCTAGCTACATCCATACCAATGGCATAACTTAGCGAATCTGCTTGTGTTTTTAAAGGCTTATTTTGTGCTCCATTTTGATTACATGATACTACTAATAAAGCCAATGCAAAAAGGCTTAAAACTTTTTCTATTTTCATTATTTAAATTGTTTGATGTTTTATGTGATGCGAATTAACGAATTTATGTTCAGAATAAAAAAAAAGAGCCCCAATAAATTGAGGCTCTTGTTAATCAAACCATATGTATGCTACCTAACAGATTTTACAATTGCTAAAGCATTTCTAACATCTTGTTCTAATTTAGCATAGTCTTTATTTGCAATAATTTCTTTAGAAATTAATTTAGACCCCATACCTACACAGGTTACTCCAGCATCAAACCAAGCTTTTAGGTTTTCTTCTGTTGGAGCAACACCGCCTGTTGGCATAATAGATGTCCATTGTTGTGGTCCTTTTATACCTTTAACAAATTGTGGTCCGTAAATATCACCAGGGAATAATTTTACAATTTCACACCCTAACTCTTCAGCTCTTGTAATTTCGGTTAATGTACCACAACCTGGAGACCAAAGTACTTTTCTTCTGTTACAAACAATTGCAATATCTTCTCTTAATACTGGAGTTACTATAAAGTTAGCTCCTAAAGCCATATATAGTGATGCTTGTGCTGCATCTGTTACAGAACCTACCCCCATAATCATACCAGGTAATTCTGCTATGGCATATTTGGTTAACTCACCAAAAACTTCATGAGCAAAATCGCCACGAGCGGTAAATTCCATTAAGCGTGCACCACCATCATAACATGCTTTTAATACTTTTTTGCTTAATTCTATATCATTGTGGAAAAATAAAGGAATCATTCCTGTATCTTTCATTGCCTGAGCAACTTCTAATCTTGTAAATTGTGCCATTTTTTTAATATTTATTCGTTTATTTTTTTAACTGTTGAATCGATTACACAAATCAACAATTAAAGGTTTAAACATTTTATAATTATCTAGCTACACGCCCTGAAGCGTCACCACCCATTAATTTTTCAACTTCTGCAACAGTTACTAAGTTAGCATCACCCTTAATTGTGTGTTTTAAACAAGAAGCAGCTACAGCAAAATCTAATGCATTTTGATCATCTTCTGGGTATTTTAATAATCCGTAAATTAATCCTCCCATAAAAGAATCTCCACCACCTACTCTATCAACAATATCGGTAATTTGGTATTGGCGTGTTTCGTATAATTTTTTACCATCATATAAAACACCAGCCCATGTGTTATGAGAAGCAGAAATAGAACCTCTTAAAGTTGTAATAACCTTTTTAGCTCTTGGGAATTTCTCCATCATTTGTTGACAAACAGATAAAAATGCTTCGGCTTTCACATTATGTCCTTCTGTTTGCACACTAATTCCTTCTGGCTTAATACCAAAGTGCATTTCTGCATCTTCTTCGTTCCCTAAAACAATATCACAGTAAGATGTTAACTCTGTCATGATAGCTTCTCTATGAGCAGCATCACAATATTTCCAAAGTTTTGCACGGTAATTTAAATCTGTAGAAATGGTAATACCTTTAGCACTAGCAGCTTTTACAGCTTCTAAACAAACATCTGCAGCTCCTTGTGAAATTGCTGGTGTAATACCTGTCCAGTGAAACCATTCAACACCTTCAAAAACAGCATCCCAATCAATCATTCCAGACTCAATTTCAGACATTGCAGAATGTGCTCTATCATATACAACTTTACTACCACGAGATACGGCACCAGTTTCTAAAAAGTAAATACCTAAACGGTCTCCACCCCAAACAATTTTATCTACACCAACACCTCTTTTACGCATTTCCATCATAGCACACTCACCAATATCATTTTTTGGTAAACGTGTTACAAAATCTACATCTACACCATAGTTAGCTAAAGAAACAGCTACGTTAGACTCACCTCCACCATAAACAACATCAAAATTATTTGCTTGTGAAAATCTTAAAAACCCTTGTGGAGCTAATCTTAACATGATTTCTCCAAATGTGACTACTTTACTCATTTTTTAATTCTTATTTTAACATTAATTAGTTTGCTTAAACGTTTAAGCAGTATTTTAAAAATAAATCAAAACACAATATATAGATAAGGGGTTTTGATTATAGGTAGCAATACAATATATTTGCTTAATCGTTTAAGCAAATATATAAAAAATTGGCAAACAAAAAAAAAGCTACTATAAAAGATATTGCAAATGTATTAAATATCTCTCCTGCTGCAGTTTCTAAAGCACTTCATGACGATTCCAGAATTAGTGAAAAAACTAAGAAAGCCGTTAAGCAGGTTGCTAAAAATTTAAACTATCAGCCCAATCATTTAGCTAGTGCTTTAAGAAAAGGAAAAAGCAATTTGGTTGGTGTTATTGTTCCTAGAACCAATAGTAATTTTTTTTCATCGGTCATTCAAAGTATTGAGGAGGTTTTAAATAAAGAAGGGTATAATATTATTATTACCCAATCAAACGAATCTTATAAAAAAGAATGTGATAATATAGATGCTTTGCTATTTACACAGGTTGATGGTATAATTGCTTCTATGGCCAATGAAACGGTTAAGTTAGATTATTACAAAAAGGTTAAATCTAAAGGTATTCCGCTTATTTTATTTGACCGTGGTGAAAACGATTTGAACGTAGATTACATAGGTATTAATGACTATGAAAGTAGCCACATGATTATTGAACATTTGGTCAATCAAGGTTGTAAAAGAATTGCCCATATTGGCGGGTTTAAACGTACTAGAATTTTTAACAACAGAATTAAAGGCTACATTGATGCTATTAAAAAACATAACCTACCGCTAGAAGATGAATTGTTGATTGAAAGTAGCTTAACTATTGAAGACGGAAGAGCTAAAATGCAACAACTTTTAAACTTAAAAAATAAACCAGATGCCGTATATGTTGCTGGTGATTATGCAGCTTTAGGAGCTTTACAAGTATTAAATGAAAATAAAATTAATATCCCACAAGAAATGGCATTGGTTGGTTTTGGAGACGAACCTTTTACAGCTCTAATTAAGCCTTCTATTTCGAGCATAAACCAGCATAGTAAAGAAATAGGAAGACTTGCGGCCTTAACTTTTTTAGAACACATGAAAAAAGATGTTGTAAAACAATCTCTTAACAAGAAAATTTTAGATGCTAAATTGGTTGTAAGAGATTCGTCTGCTATATCTAACAACTAAGAGTATTTATCTCTATTTTATCAAGTTGAATTACACTTCTGGTGCTGTAGCCTTAAAAATTATAGCTGAAGATTTAGCTGTTATAACATACTTACAGCTAGCTAAAATTAAAGCAGATTTTCCTTTACTTAAGCTAATAACATTCTCTTTTTCTTCAGACAACTCAACACCTCCTTCTAAAACCATTAAAATTTGTGCACTGCTTGATGTTGAAGTATAAACATCATTGTTTGAAAGCTTTATTTGACTCAACTCAAAATCTGGTGCGGGACTTTTATATATGCGTTCTAGACCGTCAGATTGCGCTTCTCCTTTTAATATATTTGGGACTGTAGCTTCAAAAGTTACGTGCTTTAATAATTCAGGCACATCAACATGTTTTGGTGTTAAACCACCTCTTAATACATTATCAGAATTAGCCATAAGCTCCATATTCTGTCCTTCTAAATAAGCATGTGGAATTCCTGCATCTTGAAACACCGCTTCCCCTTTTTCAACTTTAACAATATTAAAGAAGTAAATAGAGTAAATTCCTTTATCGATAGCTTCGTCATCACTTGTATATATAGCTTTTGCTGCCCAATAAGCTGGATCTGATTTACTTAATTCGCCTTTTTTATAAAGCGGTAATATTCTATCTACCAAAGGTTTTAAAATTCTGTTAGTCTCTTCTTCTGTTTGCTCCATTACTGTACGGTACAGACCTAAATAACCCTCGGTATCAAAAACTGGTAAAAACTCAGTAAATTCAGGTACAGAATTAAGCACCTTTCTTAATTTATCTTCAGTTAAAAAACCATGAAGCAACCAAAACTCACTTAAAGCTACCATAATTTCAGGTTTATGGTTATCATCTTTATAGTTTCTGTGAGGAGCTGTTAGTGGAATTCCTAGTTCATTTTCGCGTTTAAATCCTTTTTCGGCTTCCGCTTTAGTTGGGTGTACTTGTATGGATAACATATCATTTACATCAAGTACTTTAAACAAAAATGGGAGTCTGCCAAATTGGTTTGCAACCTTTGTACCTAAACTTTCTTCTAGGTTATTATTTAAAAAAGTATCTAAATTAACTGAACCCGTTTCACTCTTTACAACTGAGGGCGCATTTACATGAGCTCCCAACCAATATTCAGCATATGGTTTATTTTCTGGTGTTATTCCTAATAAATTTGGAATATATTGTTTACCTCCCCATGCATAATTTTGAATCTTCCCTTTTAGAGCAAAAATCTTTGTCATAATTGTTAATTATTTTACTTTTTAAATGTTTAATAAGTTAGTCTATTTATCTACGGCTACCACTTCAAAGCGCTTTTTAAGTTTTATATCTTTGGAAGAACTTCCTACTAAAACCTCAAAAAAACCGGGTTCAACCGTCCAATTCATATTTTTGTCAAAAATAGCTAAATCGTCTGGGTGAAGTGTAAAATTAATAGTTTTTGTTTCACCAGGTTTTAAAGGCACTCTTTCAAAACCTCTAAGTACAGATTCATAACAATTTCATTATCAGCTCTATTACCTGTGTTTTCTTACATATTATAGGTTAGCATTCCTCAAATACTCCTTCTATTATTAATTACTATTGGTTGATCTATTACTTGACATTAATAAAGGAGACTCAATGATTATTTAGAATATTACGTAACCAAGTTCTCGATGTTAATCATACAAGCTTTATTTAACAGACTTAAATTAACAAAAAATAGAACTATTATGATGAGATTTTAAAAAATTCTGTGAAAGCTAAAGTTTGATTATTACTATAAAAATCTAGCCACTGTTTTTTTTGACGAATTTCTTTCTATTAAGCTTGTAGCCAAGGTAATGGTTTGCCCTTTATCTGGTATTTCTTTTTTCACAATGTATTCTAATAATAAACGTGTTGCTATTTCACCAATTTCAAAACCAGACTGGTCTATAGTTGTTAATGATGGCTCTATAACGGTTGAAATAGGTTCATTACTAAAACCTACAATAGCAATATCTTCTGGTATGCTAATTTTTTGCTCTTTAATACATTTCATAGCCCCAATAGCTGCTACATCATTTGCAGAAAAAACCCCATCTATAGCTTGTTTACTACTTAAAATATTTTGCATATTATTATAACCATCTTGCTCCATTAACCTAGAGGTAACAACCAATTCTTTTTTAAATGGAATATTGTGTTTTTCAAGTGCAGCTTTATAACCGTTAAATCTGTTTCTATAAATCTCTAATTCTTGAGGCCCCGAAAAATGCACAATATTTCTACAACCTTTAATTATTAAATGTTCTGTGGCATCAAATCCTCCCTTAAAATCATCAATAAGCACATTACTATACCCTGGGATATCACAATGCCTATCAAAAAACACAAGCGGAATATTGCTTTTTTTTGCTACTTCTAAATGATTATAGTTTAAAGTTTCCATTGAAACCGAAATTAACAACCCATCTACCCTATTTGCTACCAACCCATCAATTATTTTTTTTTCGCGTTCAAATTGTTCTAAAGATTGACAGATTATAACATTATAACCAGCCAAATAAGCAGTTTCTTCAATACCTTGAATTGCTGATGAAAAAAAATGCCGTGATATTCTAGGAACCACCACCCCTATAGTATTAGTTACATTTTTTCGCAAATTAGAAGCCAGCATATTACGCTGATATCCTAATTCTTGAGCCTTTGCCAAAATTTTAGCTTTAGTACTTTTTGTTACTCGCGGACTATCATTTAAAGCTCTAGAAACTGTAGAACTATTAATACCTAAAACTTTAGCAATGTCGTGTATTGTTGGCTTATTATTCAAAATTCAAGTTAAAAAGTTTAGTTTTATGCTTACAAATATAACAAAATACAATCGATTGTATTTAAATATTTTTTCATATATTTACACAGTTTTTTTCTTATCAAAATTTGAATTAAAATTTATAAAAGTTAAATATCATGAAAAACAATTATGAAGTAAGATACGCAGCATCACCGCAAGATGTTAAATCATACGACACAACTAGATTAAGAGACGAATTTTTAATCGATAACCTTATGGAACCAGACCAAGTAAACTTGGTTTATTCTCATTACGACCGTTTTATTACTGGCAGCGCGGTTCCTACAAAATCTTCTTTAAAATTAGAAGCTATTGATCCGCTAAAAGCAGATTACTTTCTTGAAAGACGTGAATTAGGTATTATAAACATTGGAGGGTCTGGTACAGTTACTGTTGATGGTACTGAGTATGAACTAGACAACAGAGAAGCTTTATATGTTGGTAGAGGTAATAAAGAAGTTACTTTTTCTAGCAAATCGGCTAACGAGCCTGCGTTGTTTTACTTAAACTCTACACCTGCTCATAAAGAATACCCTAATAAAAAAATAGGAATTAATGACGTTGAAGTTGTTCAATTAGGAGCGCCAGAAACTGCAAACGCAAGAACCCTAAGAAAATATATTGTAAACAGCGTTGTAGATGTTTGCCAATTACAAATGGGTATGACAGAATTAAAAACTGGAAGCGTATGGAACACCATGCCAGCACACGTGCATGACAGAAGAATGGAAGTATATTTCTATTTTGATGTACCAGAAGATCAAGCTGTATGTCATTTTATGGGGCAACCTCAAGAAACCAGACATATCTGGATGCAAAACCATCAAGCTGTAATTTCTCCAGCATGGTCTATACACTCTGGTTCTGGTACCAGCAACTATACCTTTATCTGGGGAATGGCCGGTGAAAACTTAGACTACGGCGATATGGATCATTGTAAAATAAACGAACTAAAATAATAAAAATTATGTCTATTAATTTATTTGATTTAACAGGTAAAGTAGCTCTTGTAACTGGTGGCACCCACGGTTTAGGACAAGCCATGGCTACTGGTTTAGGAAATGCTGGAGCTACCTTGGTTATAAATGGGGCTTCTTCTCAGGAAAAATTAGACAAAGCCGTAGCACACTACCAATCTTTGGGCATTAAAGCTTCTGGATATCTTTTCGATGTTACTAACGAAGAACAGGTTATTAAAAATATCGCAGCTATAGAAAAAGAAGTTGGAAACATTGACATTCTTGTAAACAATGCCGGAATCATCAAAAGGATTCCTCTTGAGGACATGGAAGTGGCCGACTTTGAGCAAGTTATTAAGGTCGATTTGGTAAGCCCTTTTATTATGTCTAAACATGTTGTTAAAGGCATGATAAAAAGAAAAGCTGGCAAAATTATTAACATCTGCTCTATGATGAGTGAATTGGGAAGAAACACCGTTGGTGCCTATGCCGCAGCAAAGGGTGGTCTAAAAATGCTTACCCAAAACATGGCTACAGAATGGGCAAAACACAATATACAAATCAATGGTATTGGTCCTGGTTACTTTGCTACCAGCCAAACGGCTCCTATTCGTGTAGATGGCCATCCATTTAACGATTTTATTATTAACAGAACTCCTGCTGCTCGTTGGGGAGACCCTAACGATTTACAAGGTGCTGCCGTATTTTTAAGTTCAAAAGCAAGCGACTTTGTTAACGGACAAGTAATATATGTAGATGGTGGTATTCTTGCAACTATTGGAAAACCTTCAAACGAAGACTAATTAAATTCAATATATTATGAATAAAACCTTATGGGTAGCATGCCTAATGTGTGCCGTATTTTTTTCTTCTTGTAATCAAAAAGAAAATTTAAAATCTATTGTAGTTAAAAATACCCTAGATTTTGAAAGAACTTCTGAAACTGTTGAGTTAACTAAATCGTTTTTAAAGGTTGAAGACCTAAACACTATTGGCATTAAAGATGCTGAAAGTGGCGAATTACAAGTTACTCAAACTGTAGATAATGATGGCGATGGCATTATGGATGAAATTTTATTTCAACCTGTAATTGCTGCTAATTCTGAAAAAACTTTCAACATAGTAACAATTACTGAAGCCCAAAAGCCAAAAGCCGATACGCTTTGTTATTCTAGGTTTGTACCAGAACGTACAGATGATTATACTTGGGAAAACAACAAAGTAGCTTTTCGTGTTTATGGCCCTGTAGCTCAAAAAATGGTTGAAGATGGCACACCTGGAGGCACACTATCTAGCGGTGTTGATGCTTGGTTAAAAAAAGTAGAATACCCTATTATAAATAATTGGTATAAAAAAAATAGCGAAAAACCAGGTGCTTACCATAAGCCTTCACCTGAAGGTTTAGATAATTTCCACGTAGGAATTAGTAGAGGCGTTGGCGGCATTGCTGTAAAGCAAGACACTACTTATTATTTCTCTAAAAATTATACCAAATGGCGTACCATTACAACTGGTCCTATTCGTACCAGTTTTTATTTAGAATACGCATCTTGGGATGCTGGTGGTAAAACCATTAAAGAATCTAAAGTTATTAGTTTAGATTTAGGTAGTAATCTATCTAAGTTTACTACTCATATTGAAGGCACAGATACTATTTCGGCTGGATTAACTTTACACGAAAAAGATGGCAATATTACAGGTAATAAAGAAAACGGTTGGGTTAGCTATTGGCAACCACATGCCGACTCTGAATTAGGAACTGCCATTGTTGCACCAGAACATACCTTTATAGATTTTGAAACTTATAATACCAATGCAAAAGATTTAAGCAATGCATATGCTCATTTAAAAGTTAACAATAATGAGGTTATATACTATGCTGGTTTTGCTTGGAAAGAAGCTAATCAATATACAACACCTACTGAATGGGAGAACTACTTAAATAAGTTCTCTAAGCAAATAAACAACCCATTAAAAGTTAGTTTAAATGAGTAGATTTAAGCTATAAATTTAATAAACAAAAAACCAAGATTGAAATTATTCAATCTTGGTTTTTTTTAGTACTAATTTTTATTATACAAATTGTAAGCTAAAGTTAGTAATAAAAGCATTAGTTATATCATAAGATTTTATTAACTAATTCAAACAAACCACAAACTCCTACATCAGCAGCCGACGCATCTTTTTGCCTCTTGAAATTTAAGAAGTATCAAATACCTACTTCTGCTAACTTCCTACAGTAACCAACTAATTTTAAAAGGCTTCTAAATAATGCTTTATTAATTGTTTCTCTGTAAACCTTATAGTTCAAAACTCACTATCAAATTAAAACCTATAAAATCTCACTTTATGTAACCTTCTTTCTTTAGAATTCATTGGAAAGCCATCAACTATTCTCGATGGTTTTGTAAATTCTTTTACTTTAGTAACCGCAGCTGTTTTTTTATATCATCTCTTAAATGTAACCCAAGTCACTTTTAGTTAATTACTTTTATTATAATTTTAAAAATTATTACCTTATTAAACACTAATTAATTGAATTAAATAATTCAAAAAGCATCATTTTTAAATGAATAAATTATTTACAATACTATTATTTACAGGATTAATTTTCAGTTGTAACAACTCAAAAAAAGAGAAACCATCGGCTTTTGATACTCAAAATAAGGCTAATAATCACCCTGGAAAAAAACTAATGGAAACCAACTGCTATTTATGTCACAACCCCACAGCTAGCAACCAAGATAGAGTTGGACCTCCTATGATTGCAATTAAAGAACAATACAAGGTAAATAATATTTCTAAAGAAGATTTTATAAAATCTATTCAAGATTGGGTAAAAAACCCTATTTCAGAAAATGCTAAAATGCCTAATGAGGTAAAACGTTTTGGGGTGATGCCTAAACAATATTATCCAGAAAAAACCATAGCACAAATAGCCGAATATTTGTATGATTGTATTATACTGAAATAGGTTGACTTTTTTTGGTTCATATTTAGCTGTTCAAAAGATTTTTTTTAGCCGTTTAGAAGGCAAAAAAATAGTTTGAACTAGGTTTGTTCTTAAATTGTAAGTTCAGGTAAATTTACATTATTTTTTCTATAGGATTTGTATTTGATGTTTGGATTTAAATGTACTTCAGCAGGTTTTCTTAGGTCCAGACTAAAATGGGTTCTCAAATTGTTATAAATATATACAGCTTGCTCCGTCATTTTTTGAGCTAAATCGGTGTTTTTAATAGTTTGTTTTAAGCCGTATTCGTATTTAAGTGTTCTATTAATACGTTCAGCAACAGCGTTTTCATAAGGGTCGTATTGTTCAGCCATACTCATTGTTATTCCGTTGCTTTCGGCAAACTCGGTATATTTAGGATTGCAGTATTGAAACCCTCTATCTGAGTGATGAATAAGCTTTTGTTTAGGATATTTTCTATTTTTAATAGCCATAGCAAGCGCCTCTGTACAAAGCGATGTTCTCATATGATTATCGAGTTTATAGCCCATAATTTGCTTAGAATAGGCGTCTGTGACTAAAGCTAGATAGTTGTGCCCATTTTCTGTTTTAATGTATGTTATATCGCTAACCCAAAGTTGTTCTGGTCGAGTAGGAACGTGGTCTTTTACCAGGTTCTTATATTTTTTGTACATATGGTTTGAGTTTGTAGTTGTGATGTAATTTTTAGTTTTAGGAATCAAAAGATTATTTAGCCTAAGGAAGCGATAGAACTTGTCTCTACCAATTTTAATATCAGCGTTTATAAAGTCCTGTTTTAGTTCTTTATGTAGCTTAATTCCACCAGTTTTAGAGCCTACTTTTTTACGGTAGTCCTTGACCATTTTCATTAGCTTCTGATGGTCTACTTCTTGTTTTTGTTGGGTTTTGAGTCTTTTGTAAAAGGCTTGTTTAGATATCCCAAAACATCCATAGAGCCATTTTCTTTTATACGCTGTTTTTTCTTTAGCTCTATCTCTTTTGCTAATGTTTTGGGCAATGACTTTTTTGACATATCAACGCCTGTAATAAGTTCCATATCCGCGATAATGTCTTGTTGGAAGTCTTTTTGAAACTCAAGTTCTTCAATCTTTTCCTTTAACTTTTTAATTTCATCGTTTTTACTCATACCTGTATTTTGTTGTACTAAGGTACTGTATTTTCTTAACCAATAGGAAATGGTTGTTCTGGGGACGTCGTATTTTTTAGAAGCTTGGTTGTTGGATAGTTGACCGTTTAGGATTTGGTCAACGACTAAAAGTTTGGTTTCTAAAGTGGCTTTTTGGTAACTTTTTTTTCGCCAGTGCTCATTTTGTGTTTTCATAAGTGACTATAATTAATGGTTTAATTTTTAGTCAACCTATTTCAGGAAAGTTCAGATTTTGAAATTGAACAACCTAATTGGTATAAAAACAACAATAAAAATAATACGCAAAAACAACCAACAACAACCAATTTTAAAGATTTACCATATGCCGATAGAGGATTAAAATATGCACTTACTACTAAAGCTGTTTTAGGCAAAAACTTAATGGGTAACATACAAAAAAAAGGTACTATTGAAGCGCTATCGTTTTGTAATGAAAGCGCCTATCCTTTAACCGATAGTATGGCAATAGTACATCAAGCCAATATAAAACGAGTTTCTGACAAACCCAGAAACCCTAACAACAAAGCTAGTTTAGAAGAATTAAATTACATTAATACTTTTAAACAAGTAATTGCTAAAAACAATGAACCCCAACCCATAGTTAAAGAAACAGAAAATAATGTACATGTATATTACCCTATAATCACAAACAATATGTGTTTACAATGCCACGGAAAACCAAATGAAACTATAGAAAAAGCTACCTTAAACAAAATCAACGATTTATACCCAAATGATAAAGCCATTGGGTATAATATCAATGAGGTAAGAGGTATTTGGAGTATTACTTTTGAAAAATAAAATCAAGTCAGGTATGAGCAAATTTTCTGAAATAATAAATCAAGACAAACCCGTTTTAGTAGATTTTTTTGCTGAATGGTGTGGACCATGCAAAATGATGAGTCCTATTTTAAAACAAGTTAAAGATAGTTTAGGAGACCGTGTTTCCATCATTAAAATAGATGTAGACAAAAACCAAATCTTAGCCACAAAATATCAAATAAGAGGCGTACCAACACTCATGCTCTTTAAAAAAGGCAAACAAGTTTGGAGACAATCTGGTGTACTTCAAAAAGATGATATTTTAAACGTAATCACCTCCAATTTATAATGAATTTATCAGAAAATTTTGGGAGCAACAATAAGCAAAACAATGAAATGGCTGGGTTTTAGGAGAAGTCCCCTAAAAGCACATATTAACCAATTATATAATTTTTTTAATTCCGGATGATGGCAATACTACTTGTATAACCATGGTTTAAATACACTTTTTATAGAAGACTCTCCCAACTTAAAAAATTAACCTTATTCAGAATTTAATCATAAATTTCTTTTGAAAAAGCTACTTTACGGTAACACATGTTACATTGATATTTACTATTAACAACTACATTTACCATAAATTAATTTAATAGTAATGTATCATGAATAATTCAGAAACAACAAAAGAAACCGTATTTTCAATGCCTAAAATTGGTGATAAAGCACCAGAATTTAAAGCAGTAACTACACAAGGAGAAATTAACTTCCCTTCAGATTATAAAGGTGAATGGACTATTTTATTTAGTCACCCTGCTGATTTTACACCAGTTTGTACTTCAGAGTTTATGACCTTTGCTCATCTTGAAGAAAAATTCAAAAAAGCCAATTGCAAATTAGTTGGCTTATCTGTTGATGGGTTATATAGCCATATTGCTTGGTTAAGAACCATAAAAGACAAAATTAAGTTCAACGGCATGGAAAATATTGAAGTTAAATTCCCTTTAATTGAAGATATAACCATGGAAGTTGCCAAAAAATATGGCATGATTCAACCAGGTGAACACCAAACACAAGCTGTAAGAGCCGTGTTTTTTATAGATCCCAACAGTATTGTTAGAGCCATTATTTACTATCCTTTAAGCTTAGGACGTAATTTTGACGAAATTTACAGAGCCTTAATTGCAATGCAAACCTCAGATAAATTTAACGTAGCTACCCCTGCCGATTGGGAACCCGGAAAAGACGTTATAATATCTCCTGCTGGCTCTTGTGGTGTTGCTGAAGAACGAATGGAAGGTACAGACGATTTAGAATGTGAAGACTGGTTTTTCTGCACTAAAAAACTAGATAAAGACTTGGTTTTAGGCGAAGTTTTAAAAAATTAAAACTTACATAATTTAGATATTAAAGAGGCTGTTAATAATAACAGCCTCTTCTGTAATATTTGTTACAAGCAATCTCAATAAAAGGCAATAATTTTGCTACATCAATAAAAACAATAATATGGCTACAGAACATTACTACCAAGTAAATGTAAATTGGAACAAAAACCGAAACGGCATTCTTACATCCAATAATTTAGACGAAAAAATAACCATTGCAACGCCTCCAGAATTCCCTAAAGGCGAAGCCAATATTTGGTCTCCAGAGCATTACTTTGTTGCTGCAATAAACGGTTGTTTAATGACCACTTTTTTAGCTGTAGCTGAAAATTTTAAACTTGATTTTATTGATTTTGAATCGAATGCTGTTGGTAAGTTAGAAATGATAGATAGAAAGTTCGTAATGAGTGAAGTTATTTTAAACCCCGTAGTAACAATTTCTAATGAAGACCAAAAAGCACTGGCTATTAAAGTTCTAGAAAAATCTGAAAAAGCTTGCTTAATAACAAACTCTGTTAAATCTAACATTAAAATGAATATTACTATAAAAGTAGTATAAAAAACTAATGTTTAAAATAGTCTATAAATACTAAATCTTGTATTTTTATATACTATAAACACAACAAACAATTTACAAAAAACTAAAAAGGTTTTTTTATGGAAGATATGCTCTTTTATGATAGAATGCAGTTTGCATTTACTATCACTTTTCACTACTTATTTCCACAATTAACCATGGGGTTATCATTGATGATAGTCTATTTTAAATGGAAATTTTTACAATCTAAAGTCGAAAAGTATAACGATGCAGCAAAATTTTGGATGAAAATTTTCGCCCTTAATTTTGCTATGGGTGTTGTAACAGGCATCCCAATGGAATTTCAATTTGGTACCAATTGGGCTAAATTTTCAGAGTTAACTGGTGGTGTAATAGGTCAAACATTGGCTATGGAGGGCATGTTTTCTTTCTTTTTAGAATCATCCTTTTTAGGACTCTTTTTATTTGGCGAAAAACTATTGGGTCATAAACTTCATTTTGTTACTGGTTTTCTAGTATTTTTAGGTTCATGGGCCAGTGGCTATTTAATTATTGCCACCCATTCATGGATGCAATACCCTGTTGGTTATGAAATAGTTGAAAACGGAAAGTTTGTTCTAAATAATTTTGGAGCACTCTTTTCAAACCCTTGGTTGTTACCTGCTTATTTACACAACCAGTTTGCCTCTATTATTACATCTTCATTTGTAGTTGCCGCCATTGGCGCCTTTTATATTTTAAACAATAAACACAGTGAATTTGGTAAACTTTTTGTAAAAACTGGAGTTATTTTTGGTTTAATATCTAGTGTACTTGTTGCTTTTCCAACTGGAGATTGGACTGCTAAAAATGTAGCTAAACACCAACCCGTAACCTTTGCCGCTATGGAAGGCATTTTTGAAACGGAAGATGGAGGCTCTGAAATTGTTCTTATTGGGCAACCTAACATTCTAGAAAAGAAACTAGATAACAAAATTGCTGTTCCTAATATTTTAAGTTTTTTAACTCATAAAGATTGGAATGCAGAAATTAAAGGTTTAAATGAATTTGATGAAAAAAATTACCCCACTAATATTCCTGGTTTATATTATTCATACCACATCATGGTAGGCTTAGGAACCATTTTTATTGGGCTAATGCTATTAGCTGCAATTCAACTTTACAGAAAAAAACTCTATAAAACTAAATGGATTTTATGGGTACTAATGTTTATGTTACCATTCCCTTATATAGCAAATACAACAGGTTGGTACACCGCAGAATTAGGCAGACAGCCCTGGCTAGTTTATAATTTACTACGCACATCTGAAGGTGCTTCACCAACAGTATCCTCTGGTAATACATTATTTACTTTACTTGGTTTTATAGGTTTGTACTTACTTTTAGGTTTACTATTTTTAATGTTAGCAGGAAAAATAATTAACAAAGGCCCACAACTAAATCAACAACACTAATTATGGAATTATTTTGGTATATCGTTTTAATGACCATGCTAGCCATTTATGTAATTTTAGATGGTTACGATTTTGGTGCAGGCATTATTCACTTGTTTTTTGCAAAAAAAGAAAAAGATAAAAAGGCCATTACAAATGCTATAGGCCCCTTTTGGGATGCCAACGAAGTATGGCTAATTGCTGCTGGTGGCGTCTTATTTTTTGCATTCCCTACGTTATACGCTTCCTCTTTTAGCGGATTTTATTTACCCCTAATTATGATTTTATGGCTACTCATTTTTAGAGCTATTGGATTAGAATTAAGAGGACAAATACACAATAAAATGTGGACTAGCATTTGGGATAAAGCCTTTGGAATTTCTAGTTTATTACTTGCTTTATTTTTTGGTGTTGCCTTAGGTAATGTTGTTAGAGGTGTTAATTTAGGTAATGTTGTAAATGGTGTTTCTACACAAGAAGCGCACTATTTCTTTTTACCATTATGGAACCCTACTTTTAGTCCGCAAACCGAACAATTAGGTATCATAGACTGGTTTACACTATTATTAGGTATTATTGGTGTTATTGCACTAACCATACATGGTGCTAATTGGATTATTTTTAAAACAAACTCAAGCTTAAATGAAAAACTTAAAAAAGTAGTCTTCACTCTTAGTTTTGTTCTATTAGTATTAGTTATTATTTCTCTTTTCATTTGGCATATTATAGAACCTAAACCTTTTCATAACTTCATTCAAAACCCTTGGTTATGGATTTTTCCTATCATCACCTTTACTGGTTTATTTGGGTTGTTTAGAGTGAGATCATTTAAAAAACATGGAAAAGGATTCTTATTTTCATCTTTGTTTTTATTTGGAGGATTAACCTCTACGGTAGCTTCAATTTTCCCTAAAGTTTTACCATCAACAAATAATGTTAATCCAGACCTAACATTATACAATGTTGCTGCAGATGATTACGGATTATCTGTTGGTATTTCTTGGTTTGTTATTGCAGTTATTTTGGTAATTGCATATTTCACCATTCAATACCGTGTTTTTAAAGGTAAGATGGATGATGTTGGCTACGGAGAACATTAATTAAAAACTTACTAAATTATGACAGGCACTTTAATTTCTTTAATAAGTGTTTTTGTAGGTATTATTGGTGCAAATTTAACAGGTTATTTCAAAAGAAAATATTCTTTTGGCCTTACAGGAAATACCTTAGTAGGTGTTTTTGGCAGCATTTTATTAATTAAAACTTTTGGAAGATTAGGTTTTAATCCTTGGTCAATTATGAACAATGGAGATTTTAATGGTTTACGGTTAACTATCAATATCATTGTATCTGCTTTAGGAGGTATATTAGGGCTTATAGCTGCTAAAAAAGTATACTTTAAAATGAATAAAGAATAACACTTGCTAAAGCCCTCTTCTTGTGTAACCTAAGTTACTAGTAACTATAAAAAAGCTAAGTACCTTTAATAAAAATTAAGGTCATGGCTAAAATTGTCATTCTAGGCGCAGGTATTTCAGGACACGTAGCTGCTACACATTTACGTAGAAAACTCCCTAAAAAACACGAAGTTGTTGTTGTTTCTCCTAACAGTAATTATCAATGGATTCCATCAAATATTTGGGTAGGAATTGGTAGAATGAAGTCCAAAAAAATACTATTTCCGCTTGCTCCACTTTACAAAAAAAAGGGCATTAACTACAAACAAGCCAAAGCGGTAACATTTTACCCAGAAGGAGACAAAAAAGAACAAAAACCCTACATTGTATCCGAATATGTTACTGGCGAAAAAAAAGGACAACAAGAAAAAGTAACATATGACTACCTAATTAATGCCACAGGACCAAAACTTAATTTTGAAGCTACAGAAGGCTTAATTCCTGGTAAAAACAAAACTTACTCCGTTTGCACATATACACATGCTAATCATGCTTGGGAAGGATTAAGTGCCTTAATTGAAAGCATGAAAAAAGGCAAAAAAGCCAAAATACTAATTGGTACAGGACATGCAAAATCTACATGCCAAGGAGCTGCTTTTGAATATATTTTAAACGTAGAAAAAGAATTGAAACGTCATAAAGTACGTGATATGGCCGAAATTACCTGGATTTCTAACGAGTACAGCCTTGGTGATTTTGGAATGGATGGTATGTTAATGAGCTACGGGGATATGATTATGAAATCTAGCGAGCTAGTAGAAATGATTTTTGAAGACAGAGGTATAAAATGGATTTTAGGAGCTGGAGTAAATAAAATTGAAGATGGTATAGCTTATTATGAAAATTTAGAAGGCGAACATAAAGTAGAAACTTATGACTTCGCCATGTTAATTCCAGCATTTTCAGGACATGGTTTTAAAGCCTATGATAAAAACAATCAAGATATTACTAATAAGCTTTTTAAGGGTTTCATGATTGTAGATGCAGATTACACACCAAAACCTTATGAAGAATGGACCGTTCAAGATTGGCCAGAAACCTATCAAAACCCTAACTATAAAAACATTTTTGCTCCAGGTATAGCATTTGCGCCACCACACACCATCTCAAAACCTAGAAAAAGTAAAAACGGAACTGATATTTTTCCTGCACCTCCTAGAACGGGTATGCCTTCAGGAATTACCTCCAAATTAGTAGCCGATAATATAATTGATGCCATTAAAAAAGGAGATAACAGTTTGCAGCATAAAGGCTCTATGGGTAATATGGGAGCTGCTTGTATTGCTTCTGCAGGATTTGGTTTTTGGAGTGGTAGCGGAGTAAGCATCACAACGTTTCCTATTGTTCCAGATTTTGTGAAATATCCAGATAGTCATGGGCGCCATTTAGGAAAAACCTTTGGCTCTATTGGGCTAGCAGGTCATTGGCTTAAATTAATGCTACATCATGCCTTTTTGTGGAAAGCAAAAATGAGACCTTTTTGGTGGCTAATTCCTGAGTAATAATATTAAATAGAAAAGAACATGAAAAGAATATCTCCTAGAATGCGGTTTAGAATGATGAATCCGGTACTTCAGTTTTTTAAATTTATAATTTTAAGTATTAAAATTATGGTTATTGTAGCTGGAGGACATGGCGGCACTAGAAAAGTAAACTGATGTAGTTATCAGTGTTTTTGGTTGGTTTTTAAGAAAGTCGTCTAAAAAGCAATTTTTAGGCGATTTTCTTTTTTAGTAGCGGGAACTAGACTCAAACCAGTGTCCGCCTTAGGCGGATAAGATTTGTTTACTAATTAAAAAACTTAGAAACTAAACAAAATTAAATAATTCATATTGTTCAAAAAACACATTTAAAATCTGTTCTAGATAATTGATATCCAATTAAAATTCAACCGTTTTTATAAACTCATTACCTACATTATAATCTATTTTTTTAAGATGTTGTAATCTACCTATAATACAAGCTGGATGTGTTTTGAATTTTTTAGCATAAAAAACAATGTCTTCAACAAACAATTCGTCATTACTTAATATTTCAGCTTCTTCTTGTTTAGATAATAACCATTTAGCTGCAAAATCATCAGCTTCTTTTTCATATTCTTTTAATTCTCCTTCTATCTCAATGTTCTCAATAGAAATATATTTTTTACCATGTAACAGAATATGGCCAATTTCATGAAAGAATGTAAACCAAAAACTATCATTCCTTTTATAACGCCCGCTTAATTGAATTAGAGGCGTATCACCAATCCATCTGGTTGAACCATGTATTGGGGCTTTAGGCAGGCATGGAGTATAAACAAGTTTAACACCAACATTGGCACAAATAGCTCGTAATTCTGAAAAGAAATTATCAGGTTGATTCACCATTAATTCTTTGATTTTTGGTAAACTTTTTTTCAAAGCACTTTGACTGTATTTAGCTACTGTCATATTTTGTGCTTGAATTTCTCCATGACGTAACCACGAAGCAATTGCTAAAGCATTGTCTTGATTTTTCAAAGAAATTCTAAAAGCTACTTGAGTTTTTTGATTAAAATAATAATCTTCAAATGCCTTTAAGGATGCTATACCAAAATACTCAAATAGATTAATTACTTTTTCTTCAATTTTTCTAGTTGCCGCTACCCAACCATGATTTGCCATTTTAGCATAGGGAAACGCTTTAGCCCATTCTTTTGCTGAATCGATATTCTTTTGAAACTCAATTCTAGCCTTATATTCATCATAGTTCTTTTGAGCTTCCATCCAGAAGTGAGCAGGCACTTTCAAAACCTGTTCAAATAGAATTGCCATTTCTGATGTTATGGCACTTTTCCCTTTGAGCACAGCAGAAATTGTTTTTTCAGGTTTCCCTGTTTTTACCGCAAATTCTTTTGCTCCCATTTGTTTCTCTTCCAATATTTCTTTAAGAAACTCTGATGGATGTGTTACCGATTCGGGATAATATTCATTAACCGATGCCATGTTGTTTGTGTGTTTTTAGTGATAATCTGCAATTTCAATAATATCTACACCTAGTATTTCAACCCAAATATATTTACCATTACCATCTGTAGGGATAGGATCTTCGCGTGGTTTAAAAATCAATCTGTATGGATGGTCTAAATCGCAAGCCCATTGTCCTTTTCTATCTCCTGTTAATTCATGAAATCTACCGGGTTGATATCTAACATCTTCTAAGGTCATTGAAGCTCTTAGTTGATCTAACCTCTTTTTGTACTTCTTATGCCTTAATGCTCCTAAGTTTTTAACCCCTTGATCATCATTATTGGCATATTTTTTTAACTTACTATTACTGAAACTAATATTCACCGCAAATATACAAAAATAATTTACACTTAGTATTAACAAAAATTAAATATTATTCAAACTATACTTGTCTCCATCAATATCTAAAAACAAAATGTTTTGCATACTATTTTACTTTGGTCTCAATATTACAACTGAATATCCCGCGTTAGTTATGGATATTATCAATCCAAAATTAATCTTCCAATAGTTTTAAAATTTTGTTTCCAATTTGGATATCCAAATTACCAAATTCATCCAAAACCGAAACAAATCCCATTTTGCATTGATGCTCTATCCTTCCAATTTCTGTGTTATCTTGTTTTGAATAATCATCGGTATTATATGTTTTAAATTCATTTTCTATTTCATTGCCTGGATATAGTAAAACAGCCTTTTTTGCATCCCAAAAACGGCAATATGTATACATTTGTCGTAAATCACCTACCGAAGCAGAACTGTTTGATGGTCTCTTCCATTTTGTATCAATAATTAAGGTATTGCTACCAATTCTCAACACTATATCAGGCCTTAATAAATTGCTTCCCCAAAATAATTTTGATTCTTGCCCAGAAACGTGAATATCATTATTCAGACAGGTTCTTTGTAGTTGTTTTAAGATGTATTCTTCCCACAATTGATTCATATCGAAAAGAAGAGATAACATTTTTTCTTTACCGCTTGAAATGTCTGGTGAAAAATTTAAAATAATTAATCTTGCCAACTCTAAAGCATATGAATAATCTTTAGTTTTTCTATTCAGCTTTATATTCTCTAATTGACTTTTAGTAATATTTGAATTTGAGACTTCAGGAAAATTTAATTGAACTCTTTTTAAATAATCATGCAATCGTGTTCCTTTCGTAAAATAACTTACAATTGTCAATGCTTTACACAGCACTTGGTGTAGTAAATGATTCTCATCATATACTTGATGTGTGGTATAAAATCGTTCTTTATGAATTATATTTTTTTGAAGATGGCCCGCAAACTCTAATTTACCTTTTAGACTATACACATTTTTTGTTTCCTTACGGTATTTTTTAACTAATCCTTTTCTAAGTAAGCCATCTATTTCTTGTAAGTACAACTCAAAATAAACTTCTAAGAGATTTAAATTTTTACGATTAACATGAGCCACTCCCACCGAACTCGCTTTAAGTTTGCCACAAGCTTTTAACATATTCAGCAAAACACCACTCCATCTACTATCGTCATCATCCTTATCTGCCTTTGGGTGAATTTGAATAACTAAACCATCTACTTGAATAATACCTACGTATTGATTAAACTTTAATCCCTTTGCAATTGGTTCAAAATATTTTCCTTCATGATACTCATTAAGTTTTAATAAAGCATCGAGATGTTCTTGTTTAAAACCATTTGTACCAACTAATAAACGTTGATGTTCAAAAACTGATATTTGTTTAATTTTCTTCAACAGACTTATTTAGTAATTGACTTAAAGCTTCATGAATATTATTTGTATTAACAGCCTTTAAACTATAACTATCTACTTTAAAATCTTCTTGATTCTCATAGCCAAAATCAGCAAAATTAATTTTATCATTCTTAATTCTTTCTACAAACCCTTTCCCTAAAACAAGACCTATTTTTCCATAATCCCCATAAAAATATTCTTGTAGCAATGGTATAATCTTATTGTTAAAAGCCATAACTAAGTCATCAAGCGTATTTACATTGAAAAAGTATGAATGCCCTATTGTATGGTCTCTATCTATTAACAATTCTATTCTTTGATTAATTGTTTGTAGTATTTCTGCTAAAGAGAAACCTTCAACTGAAAAATCTTTTATAATTTCATAATTTGGCATCATTTCTTTAAACTCAAACCGACGACGTAATGCCGTATCAAGAGCTTCAACAGAACGGTCTGCTGTATTCATGGTTCCATAAATATCTAAATTTGACGGCACAGAAAACGCTTCTTTAGAATATGGCAGTCTAACACTCATTTCATTAATTTCTCCTTGACGCTTATCGGTTTCTATAAGCGTAATTAATTCTCCAAAAATAGCAGACACATTACCTCTATTTATTTCGTCTATAAAAATGGCATACCTATTATCTGGATCATTTTTTGCGCGTAAACATAAACGCTTAAACACACCATCTTCAACCGTATAACCTAAATTGGAAGATTCTTCTTCGTTTTCTGAAAAAACAGGCTTAATACCTTCTATAAAATCTTCATAAGCAAAAGATTGATGAAATGTAACAAAATCGTAATGTCTAATGGACTTTACTGGACTAACCTTAAAGTTATCCACCTCATCCTTAATTTTAAATATTTCTGGTGCTTGTTCTTTAAGCTCCGCATCAAGTAACACCCAAGATTTATCTTCGGTTTTATCAAAAATAAGCGGTGCTTGTCTCTGTTTATAATTTACGCTTGTAGATTCTTCAATTGTATGCATTTGTAAAGTACCCCAAATAGTTGCTCTTACATTTTTAGACACACTCAAGTTTGCTTTAGTTGCAACCCATCTATTATCTAAAACATCACTCACTTTTGATTTCCCTTCTTCTAGCAATGCTAAAGTAATGGCTTGCCACCAAGTAATATTTGACACTACTTCTTCAAAATATTTCTCCTTAGATATTGCTTGCTCTTTTAATGTGTATTTCTCGAATAATGTATCCTTTAAGAAATGTGTTTTTCCAGTACCTGGTGGACCGTAGAGTATTTGGTTTATGGGTTTTGATTGCAGTTGTTTAAAATTACGATTATATATTTCTTTTGTCTCTTTAATTTCAGTAAGTGGTTCTTGATTTAAAAATTGTATATATGCTTTTATTGCTGCTGAATAAAAACCTTTTTCACCATAAGATTTTTTATGATAAGCGTATTTTCCTTTAGGGTCTTTTTGATTAAGTTTAAGATCTTCGTAAAGTTCATGAAGTACATTAATATCTTCTTCTGTATAAACAGCTATTTTAAATTCATTAATTAATATTTTTATAGCTCTTAAATAAGAACTGGCTTTGCTACTACCAACCTCTGCATTTTTCTCTAACCATTCCTTGAATTGGGTTTCTTTAGAGTTATAATTGCCATAATGTTCCCACAACTTCTTTGTGAAAGAAAAGTAATCTTCTTCGTTTTTGTAAGAAAGTATAAAACTGTTTAAATCTCCATATCTAGTTGGAGTTATATTATTTGGATACAAAGAGTTTGCTATAAATCTTAAAGCTTCACTTTTAAAAATATTTATTACTTTATAATCACTGTATAAAAAAGCTATTTTACACTTATATGCATCACCTAAATCTATATTTTCAATTGGATTAAGATTATTTTCACTAGCTAATTCAGCTATATTTATTATTATTTTTTTTATAGAATTAAATGCTTCAAAAGAGGTATTTCCATATTTAGTATGCCACGCATAAATACCATCATTAGTTCTATTTGATGCTGGTTCTGTTTTAGAATCCTCACTCATTTTATAAATGCCAAATTTATAAGAACTCCCTCCAGATATGCTTCCTAAGTCTCTAGTAATATGTTCTAACCAATAGCAAAATGAGTTTTCTCTTTTTGTATCTGTATACTGCTCTAAAGTCATGACTTTTAGTTTCTCTATGGGCCATGTCTTTAAAAATTCTTCTTTTAATTTATGTAGTTTTTCATTCATATTCACTGTTCTTTGGTGTGGTATTTAATAAATCTTTACTCCCAATAGTTCCTTTGTTTTGAACAATTCGTTCGCCTAATCTTCTTATGTCTCCTCCTGTATATGTTAAATTATTACTCTCCATATTTCTCTCCTTCTTCCGCAACCATACCCAACTGCTCTTTTGCCTCACCAACGGTAACCTGCCCATTCATAAGCATTGGTAACAACCAATCGCGTAACTCGGCGAGTTTTTGGTTTTGTTTATTTAGAAGAACTTGTTTGTCCAAAATTGGTTTCAATTTTTCATCTAATTTTTTAATTACTTCTAATGATGGAATTATAATTCTTGATTGTTTTAAATGGTCTCTTGTTATATGTCCCATCGTAGTTTTTCTTAAATCAGCTACCATCTTAAAATGCTGTAAATAATTAAGCAATTCAAAATAATAGAAGCTCTTTGGAAACTTTTTAGAAGTGACTTTAAATATATGTTGATTTAATCCACCATCACCACCAGACCACAACATCACCTCTAATGAAGCTGACCAAGAAAACAATACATCTCCATCAAAGACCTTTACTTTTTCTGGAATATCAATTTTTACTTTTTCTGTATTTGCAGTTATCCCGTCTCTCATTTCCCTAATTTTGATAACAGGTAAAAACTCATCTGAATCTGGTCTGTATTTTTGACAAGCAATCCCATTTGTATAGGTAGCTATATCCACTAATGAACCATCTTCCCACCCCTCAGGAATCTCACGTTTCAACTGCTCGTTATACACCATTTTACCGCCAGAAGATTTGTAGGGCTTGCCGTTCTTATCTGGCTTGCCCTGAGCGAAGTCGAAGGGAAAATCGAACTGGACAAACCAATAGTCGTAAATGGTTTTGGCGAGTGCCTCTAACTCCGCATTGATCTTGTTGTTGACTTCTATTTTGGCATCTAAATCGGATAAGACTTTGGCGATTTGTTTTTGTTCATCAATTGATTCAGGGATTTCCAATTCCATTAATTCAAATGAAGCCAAATTAATTGTATTAAATACAGAACCTTGACTACGTTTAATAATATTTCTAACGTAATTCTTTAATGAATAATAAAGGAAATCATTATCAACTATCCCATCTTTACCTCTTATCCCAAAACAAGACTGATTGAAACACATTGGCTTACCTATTTGAGCCAACGCCCCAACTGTGCCTCTCGCAGAAATTATTATATCACCTCTGTTTAGATACTTTGTATTACTTTTTTCAACACCTAATTCTGTAATTTTCTTTTCAGAGTCGTAGACATATCTATTATCATTATTGAAATCATTAACAGACAACCAACCTACTGTTCCACCTTTCCAATATTCTTCAATAGTTGTTTTTGGTGTTCCGCCACTTATTATATCTATAATATCATTCAGAATAACTTTAATCATATTTCAACTGCTTCAAATTTTCTTGAATATCCTTTTCCAACGTATCACTTTCCGCAAACAACTGTTCTAAATTGCTTTCAAAACCTTTTAATTTGGCATTAAACTCTTCCGCAGTAATATCTATATATTCAATTTTTACTTCAAAATACTGCCCTGCACTTAGGCTGTAGTTTTTCGCTTTTATATCGTCATACTTAACTACTACCGAGAAATCTTCTACTTCGGTCTTGTTGGTAAAGGTTTCTATAATCTGGTTTTCTTCGGCTTCGCTTAATAGCGTTTTTTGGTTTTTACCTTCTTTTACGGTGGTTCCTAATTTGGAGGCATCTATCAATACCACATCTTCCTTGTTTTCCTTATCTAAAAACACAATAGACACGTTGGTACCTGTGGTAGCAAATATGTTAGACGGCATACTTACCACACCTGCCAGCATTTTGTTGTCTACCAGTTTTTGGCGTATTTTTTTATCGATACCACTTTGTGCGGTAATAAAACCTGTGGGTACTACAATGGCGGCTTTTCCTGTGTCATTTAGGCTGTGCATAATGTGTTGTAAAAACAAGGTGTAAATCGCCATTTTGTCTTTCGCCTTTTTAGGCACATTGGGCACACCTGCAAAAAAGCGGTCTTTGTTTTCCTTTTTCTTTAGATTTTCTACATCGTCACTAAAATCGAGCTTAAATGGTGGGTTACTAACTATATAATCAAACTGGCGCAGCTTACCATCTTTTTTATGATATGGGTCGGTCATCGTGTTCCCTTGTATCACATTTTCTATACTGTGCACCAAATTGTTCAGTACCAAATTTAAACGCAATAGGTTAGACGATTTTTGAGAGATGTCTTGCGAGTACACCGTGCATTTATCGTTGCCTATAGCGTGTGCCAAATTCATTAACAAGGTACCCGAACCAGCACTTGGATCATAAATGGTTTTGTTGCTCACGGGTTCTGGCACCAAGATATTGGCAATAATTTTAGATACGGCGTGTGGCGTGTAGTATTCGGCATACTTACCACCAGCATCGCTGTTGTAGTCTTTAATTAGGTATTCAAAAATAGTAGAGAAAAAGTCAAAACCTTCCCCATGATGTTTTCAAAATTGAAAATGGTAAGTTTATTAAACAAGGCTTTGGCAAAGGCATCGCGTTTGCTACTTACAAACTCTGTAATACGGTCAAAAAGGCGTATTTTTTGTCCGTCTTCGGTTTTTACGGCAAACAAATCATTATTAGTTGCCGCAATATCCATTAAGGTATCGTCTACGGTTTTGGCAAAATCAGGTTCGTTTTGGCGTTCAAACAAATTGGGTATTAATTGGTGTGGTAATAAAAACGCGGTGCTATCGCTCATTTGATAGCGTAGCATTTGGTATTCATTGTCGGGCATTTTTGCCAATTCCTTTTCCCAGTTTTCTGTGTTTGCCAATTCAGGTTTCACCTGTTTAACTTCGTAAGCGAATTTGTCGTTTAAAAATTTGTATAAAAATATCTGGCTAATGATTTTAAACTCATTACCATCGTTACCCAAACCATAACTGGCACAAACGGCTTTAAGCTCGTCTATTAGCGTTTTGGTTTTTATTACAAAGGGTTGGTTGTCCTGCCCTGAGCTTGTCGAAGAGTTGATGTCTTTTGTCATAGTTTATGCGGTTCTTCCGTAATATTCGTTTAAATATTCTTCTACGATAATGTTTTTTATAAATTCTACGGTTTCTACATCCATAGAAACCTTTTGTTTGCTAAATTCTTGAAATACCAAACGTGCTACCAATTGCCCAAAGTAGTGTTCGTTGTTTAAACTATCGGCACGGTTAAGCACTGCTATATCAGTTTCTTCTTTTATATGCTGCAAGGCTTCAATAATCACCGTTTTTAATTTTGAAGGTTTACCTATTTCGACCAAGCGTTTTTGAACGCGAGCATATTTGACATCGCCTTGATATTTGTCTTTTAACAACTCATTTTTACGATTCAGTTCTTTTATTTTTTCGTGAATTTGTTTTAGCGAGGTCATATTGGCTTCCATTTCCTCACGTGAGACTTCACTTAAATTTTTATTATCGAACAAGCGACGTAACTCATCATACAACGAAACCCATTCTGGGTCTTTAGTATCGAAATTTCCACCAAGTGCTTCGCGTGTTTTTTTAAGTAAGTCTTTAAGTTCGTCTGCCAATACCAATTCAGCCTCACCTACTTTTTTGAACATAAAGAGTACGTCCTCTAAAGCCACATTCAGTAAGTTGCCAATTTCTTCGTTGGTTTCCAAGGCATTTTTGGCATTCATCAAGGCCAAATGGTTTTCGGCTTCAATGCGTAAGGTGTTTAGTTTTCTAAAGTCGATTTTATCTAATAATTCGTATTCCCCCACCAAACGGATGATGTTGTACAATGAACGAGCGTCATCCAATGCTTTTCTAATTTGAAGCATTTCGGAATGGTCATCGATTTGTGAAATTTGTTGCTGAAATTTCTCAGCATTCTTTAGGTCGAAATCAGCCAATTTCTCTTTTATCTCCAAAATGGTTTCTTCCATTTCTTCACGAGACATAAAGAGGTTGGAATAGCTTTCCATTTCGTCGCCCAACACCTCTTGAAGCTCATCAAAATAGGCCTTATTGGTTTTGTTAAACTCCTTAGAAATATCTGCGAAGTCCACCACATAACCATAGCGATAGTTTTTATAGGTTCGGTTAACACGCGTTAAGGCTTGTAATAAGTTATGGGCTTTAATAATACGACCTAAATAGATTTTCTTTAAGCGTTTGGCATCAAAACCAGTAAGCAACATATTGTACACGAACAAGATATCAATCTTTCCTGCCTTGAAATCATCACGCCATTTTTCCAATTCTTCTTTAGAACCACTATCATATAAAATTAAGGCTGCTTTTTTAACCTTGTAGCTTTCCTTTTGTTTGATTAAGTATTCGCTAGTTTCTTCAGCAGCTTGTGGCAAAGAAGATTCTTTGCTTTCATCTTCTTTGTAGCTATTGAAGATTTTAAACATTTCACGTGCTTGTTCGCTACTGTCGCAAATTACCATTCCACCTGTGGTAGCATCATCATTACGTTGTCTAAAGAGTTCTAAATCCTTAACAATATAATCGAGCATGGGTGCTACAAACGATGGATGGGCATAGGCTATCTTTTTATCCAAATCGCCTTTAAGTACATCAATACTATCTAAAGCCTGTTTCAGTAATACCTTGTATTCCGTTGCTATTTCCTCACGGATTAACTTTAAGGTATATCCATCGGCAATGGATTTGTTGTAGTAGTATTTATGAATATAGTTACCAAATAAGTCTTTAGACTTTAAGTTTTTACCAATTAAAGGCGTGCCTGTTAGTCCAATTTTTATGGCGTTTTTATCGGATTGCTCCAAGTTTGCCAAGAAACTACCTTTAGGGTTATAGCTACGGTGAACTTCATCTAAAAAGTACACGCGTTGTATGTTGATGTTGTAATCCGTTTCTCTACTAACATCGGTATCGTCCTTAAATTTGTGAATGTTAACTACGGTAATTTCACGTTGACCTTTATCGTTATTGACTGCCGTGGTTTTCTTTAAGTCAGCAACAAATTCATCACGAGAGTTTACAGTATGTACTTTTAGTCCACGTGCGGTAAACTCATCTCTAGCTTGGGTTAATAAATCCAAACGATCTACGATAAAGTAAAACTTTGGAATGATATTTTTTTTCTGAAAATAATGGGTTAAAAAATGTGTGTTGTAATACGCCAAGGCTGTTTTACCCGAACCTTGTGTATGCCATATAATCCCTTTCTTTTTACCCTTGTCTAAATGCGTTTCAATGGCTTTGGTTGCGAACAATTGCGGATAACGCATAATATGTTTTTGTAAACCATTGGTTTCTTTTACATACGCTAATGCATATTGTAATACAAACTGTAAACGCTCTTTAGATAACAAAGACGTTAAGATGCGATTAGTTGCACTATCTGGGTTTTTATTGGTTTTGTATTCTTCGCTATTCTTTATGGAAGGATAATTGGTGTCTTTTAAAACAAAAGCTTCAACCGATTCATCTAAAGGTTTTAAAACCTGCGATAAGTTAAAACCAATCTCTTCTCTGAAATAATTAAAAATCGGTTTCACGTAAGAAGGTGACGCATAAAAAGCACCTTGCCAAGGTTCAATTTCATTATCATCATACTCCATATTGTTTGAGAAAATCATAAACTGTGTAAGGTTTACAAATTTTCTAAATTTCTTATTCTGAAAACGTGTGATGATGCGTTTGCGTTCATCAAGTACACCATTCCTGTTATTAGGTTTTTTAACTTCTATGAATACCAAAGGCATCCCGTTAATCAAACAAATAATATCTGGCCGAAACTCATCTTCTCCATTTTTATAAGTCAATTCAGTAACAACATGAAATTCATTGTTATCAAAATTTTCAAAATCAATTAATCGCGTACCAGAACGATTGATGAGTTTATCGTAAAATGTTTTTCCTAAATCTTCATTTTCTAAATCCAGTGAAATATCCTGATAGAGCCTGTCAATTTCGATTGGTGATAAATCAGGGTTTATTTTAGAAATAGATGATTTAAAAATATCTGTAAAGATGTTGGTATCTTCATCCCAAATGGCTTCTTTTAAAGAAATGTATGTATACCCAAGTTGGGTTAAATGAAGTATGGCAGGAAGTTTAACTCTTGAATCTTCGTTGAAAATCATTAACTATAGTAAAATATTCTTGAAAGCTAAATATATATTTTTTCCCACATTAAGACAATTTTAATCTATAAATTATTTTTAGATGGTTACCCTGACATTAAGTCCAAAAAACCACTACTTTCTTCTACCCCAAAAGCTACAACAACTTACACTACTCCCCCCTTGTGTTAAGCATTTTTGTATTCCAACCCTATGTAATACAATAATTTCTTAAGAGTCTATTACCTAAAAACAACTACTCAAAACCATTTTAAAATGCATCCCTCAATTACATCAAGATTTACTTAACAATCTGTATAGTCATTTTAGAACAAGTCACATCTCACTGCTCACTAATCACTACTCACTACTCACGTAATACCAACCCTATAGATACCCTATAGATGTCCTATGGATGTCCTATGGATGTCCTATGCCCTACTTATGAATAAAATTATAGAATTTTTATAGGTAAATTCCCCTTTTTTTTAACACAATCCTTATGAGTTTACAAACAAAACACATGCTTTATTACACACGTTGTGCAATAACAAAAAATAAAACTCCAATTAAAGATATTCTTCTTTTTGTTACATTAGATCTCATGTTCCTAATTACGTGAACAAAAAATAGCACTTGTAACCTTTCCTCTATAAATATGGTGTACCCTATCGTGTACTCTTAATTTATATTTAATTTTACTCTCAAATATCCATTAATTATAATACAATTTACAAGAAAAATTTTCTGTTTTTATATAAATATTCTTTCAAGGCGGTTTTAACCTCTTAGAAACATAAATCACTATAATTTTAAGATAAAAATTCTTCAAAAGAATAAAGTTGTTTAATTTTATATTCTCGAAGCAACTAATTAATAATAAATTGAAGTTCATATCTCTTTTCGTATTTCTAATTTGTGTACAAGGCATATACGCCTACCAAAGTTTAGATTCACTTGTATCAGCTTTAGAATCTAAAATGGATAAACGAGACATTTTCGATCAACAAAAAGAAGAACGTATTAAAATTCTTAAAGAGAAAGCAGCTGCAACAACCACTTTACGAGAAAAGTATTTAATCATAAATGAAATTATTGATGAATATGAATTTTATAGTTTTGACAAAGCTCTAGAATATCTTGAGAAAAACATTAAAATTGCCGAAACTCTTAATAATGACATTTTCCTTAACAAATCTAAATTATCATTAAGTCTTTTACTAGTAGACTCAGGTCGTTATAAAGAATCAATCGATGTATTAAATGAAATAAAACGCGATTCTCTACCTGCTTCATTAATCAATAATTATTATATAGCTTATAAGGAAGGATATTCTGGTTTATCCTATAATACTACTGTTGTTCGAAGTAAAGCTTATTACTCTAAATTATATACTGCTTATCAAGATTCACTTTTATTAAGATTAGATCCCAATTCTGAAGAGTCTCTACGGCTAAAAGAAAAGCAGTTTAGAGATAGCCGACAATTGTCTGAAGCATTAAAAATTAACTCTCAACGTCTTAAAAATGTTCAAATGGGATCTAGAGGGTTTTCTTTAATCACTTTTGAAAGATCATTATTATACGAACTAAAGCACGACAAAGTAAATCAAAAAAAATACCTTATACTCTCTGCTATGTCAGATATTGAAGCTTCTGTAAAGGATAGTGCATCCATGGGTGTTTTAGCAAGTATCATGTTTCAAGAAGGAGATATAGAACGTGCTCATCAGTATATTAATTTTTCGTTTGATGATGCCAATTTTTATAATTCTCAATTACGCTACGTCAACATCGCTAATAATTTACCGATGATTACTAAGGCTTATAACGAGAGGAGTGCCAAACAGAAAGAGAAACTTAAAAACTATTTAATCTTTATAAGTATACTCGCTGGTTTTTTAAGTATTGCCATTTATTTAGTTTTTAAACAAGTTAGAAAAGTTGCTGATGCCAGAAATAAACTAAAACTAGTAAATGAGCAACTTCAAGATTCTAACTTAAAATTGAATAATTCAAATAAAGAATTAAAACAACTCTATTTAGAACTTTCAGAATCCGATAAAGTAAAAGAGTATTATGTGGGTACGTTTCTAAACCTCTATTCTGAATACATCGATAAATTAGATGTGTATAGAAAACTTGTCAGAAAGTATATTGTTACAAATAAAACCCAAGAACTTTTAGAACTTACAAAATCTAAACAAGTGGTTGGTGCGGAAATAAAACTGTTTTACAAAAATTTTGATGAATCCTTTCTTCATATTCACCCTAATTTTATCGCTGAAGTTAATAAACTCTTAGTTCCAGAAGGGCAATTAATCGTAAAAAAGGGCGAAGCATTAAATACAGAATTGCGCATTTTGGCCTTAATTAGATTAGGGATTACCAACAGCTCTAAGATCTCAAAAATTTTAAGATATTCTGTAAATACCATATATAACTACAGAGTAAAGGTTAGAAATAACGCCATTGGCGACCGAAATTCTTTTGAAGACAAAGTAAAAAATATAGAATAAAATTACATATACAGTAATTTTATTCCTGTAATTTTATCAAATTCACACACATTTCACTACTTTTTTTCAAACATAATCTACCTTTTTTATAATTATAAAAATTCACAAAACCTTAAAAATGAGGAATTTAATAAAAAAATACATCTCATTTTTACTACTTTTTTACTACATCTCATTGTTTAACGCTTTATTATGTAATTAATTTGTAAAAGATGTAAACCCAGTATTAAATCTGCAATAATTTACATCAACATTAAATAGCCATAATAAATAAACAATGAGTAGTATTAAAGGAATACAAAAAACAGTAATTCTATTAGCTATGCTGGTGATATCCACCGTGCATGCTCAAGAAAGAACAATTAGTGGTAATGTTACGGATTCAGGCGGACTTCCAATACCTGGTGTTTCTGTTATTATTAAAGGTACAACAACAGGTACAACAACAGATTTCGATGGCTTTTACCAACTAAAAGGATCCTATACAGACACTTCTACAATAGTGTTTTCTTACATAGGAATGACTACAGTAGAGCGTATTGTTGGCACCGAAGATGAAATTAATGTGGTCTTAGAAGAAGATCTACAAATGCTTAACGAAGTTGTTGTTGTAGGTTACGGTACCCAAGAGAAAAAAGATATAACGGGATCGGTATCCATTGTAGATTCGGAATCCTTTGAATCTCGACCAAACACGCAAGTTGGCTCATTATTACAAGGGCAGTCTGCTGGTGTGCAAGTGACGTCTAATTCAGGAAAACCTTCAGCCGGATTCAGTATAAGAATTAGAGGTACCAATTCTATTAATGCAGGTAGCGAACCTCTCTATGTTGTAGATGGTGTTCCTACAACCGATACCAGATCTATAAATCCTTCAGATATAGATAGCATTTCCATATTAAAAGATGCCTCTTCAACAGCTATTTATGGAGCGCAAGGTGCTAATGGCGTTGTCTTAATTACAACAAAACGTGGTACCACTAACAAGCCAAAAATCAGTCTCGATTCCTATACGGGTTTTAATGAAGTCTGGAAAACAATTTCTGTACTTAACGGAGAACAATACAGAGACTTGATGACCGAAATGGGTTTAACCACAGATTGGGACAGTTATACAGAACGTACAGATTGGCAAGATGAAATTTTTCAGAATGGGTTTTCACAAAACTATCAGCTTTCATTATCTGGAAGAAGTGATGGCACTAATTATTATGTTTCTGCTGGCTATGTCAGTCAAGAAGGAGCCATTAGAAGTTCCGAACTAGACCGTTCTAACTTTAAAATCAATTTAGATCAAAAAGTAACCAATTGGTTAAAAATAGGAACCAGAATTGCTTACACGTCCTATAGAGACGTCGACATTACAGACAATACTAATGTTAATTCTGGTGGAGTATTGCTAGGGGCATTAACCACACCATCAATTATTGGTATTTATAATGAAGATGGCAGTTTTACAAGTAACCCCTTTCAAAATTGGGAAAACCCTTTATCTAGTACAGATGGTAGCGAGCGCGAATATAATAGCCAACGACTATTAGGAAACATCTATTTAGATGCAACATTTCTAAAAGATTTCACCTATAGATTTAATTACGGTATTGACAACAGTAACGGTATTTACGATTTCTTTCTAGACCCTTTTAGAACAGGTTATGGTAGGGCTTTAAATGGGCAATCTATAAATACAACCAATAGCACCAAATACTATATCATAGAGAACACACTTAACTACAAGAAAAACATTAATAAACATAATATTGAAGTACTATTGGGCTCAGTAAATCAAAAGTACTTATGGGAAAATAGCTCTATAGAAACTCGAAACTTTGCTAGTGAATCTGTAACCACACCAAATGGCGGTTCCGAAATATTTGGAGCTTCAGCTACTAAATCTGAAAAAGCAAATACCTCATTTATAAGTAGACTAAATTATGCCTTTGATGACAAGTATTTGTTAACCGCTAATTTTAGAGCAGATGGCTCTAGTACATTTGGTCCCGATGAACGCTGGGGTTACTTCCCTTCGTTTTCTTTAGGATGGAGAGTTTCTAATGAAAACTTTCTTGAAAATGTAGATTTCATTAGCGATTTAAAAATCAGAGCAGGTTGGGGAATTGTTGGTAACGACCAAATTGGTAACTATGCCTATTTAGGTACTGTTGGTAGTGGTGCTAATTATCCAATTGGAGGTGTCGCTCAACCAGGCACATATCCTGGATCTATAGAAAACTTGTCTTTAAAATGGGAAGAGTCTGAACAAACTAATGTGGGTATAGATATTCAGTTTTTAGATAACAGAATAGGATTTACAGCCGACGCTTATGTAAAAAACACCTCAGACTTGCTTTTAAATGCACCTTTACCAACCTCTACAGGCTTTAGTTCTGCTATTCAAAATATTGGAGAATTACAGAATAAGGGATTGGAGTTTACACTTAACACAAAAAATATATTATCAGATAACTTTAAATGGTCATCAGGCCTCAATATTTCATTTAACGAAAATGAAGTTACCAATTTAGTTGGACAAGAATTATTACAAGGAAGTATTGCAGGACGCGGAGAAGCCACATTAGTTAAAGAAGGCTTACCTTTAGGCACATTATACGGTTATATTTTTGGAGGGGTTGATCCTACAACAGGAAATGCCTATTATATTAATCAAAACGGCGAATCTACGTTTACACCAGATGCAGATGATCGTGTGATTATTGGTGATGCTAATCCAGATTTTTTCTATTCCGTTACCAATTCATTTTCATATAAAGGTTTTAACCTATTTGTATTCTTGCAAGGTTCACAAGGCAATGATATTCTCAATGCTACCAGAATTGAATTAGAAGGTATGTCTGACCCTAAAAACCAGTCTACAGAAGTTCTAAATCGATGGAGACAACCAGGTGATATTACTAATATCCCAAGATCTAGTTTTGGTAACACAGATAATTCAAGAATCTCAACACGCTTTGTAGAAGATGGTTCTTACCTAAGATTTAAAACCATTACCTTGAGTTATAATTTCCCTGAATCTATGATTCAACATGCCAATCTAAGCTCCTTAAAACTTTACATTACTGGTGAAAACATGTTTACCATCACCAATTATTCTGGTTATGATCCTGAAGTAAATTCATTTGGGTCGAGCAATACCGTTAGAGGAATTGATTTTGGCACGTATCCACAAACTCGAAACCTCATCTTTGGTATGAGTGTTACATTTTAAAAATATTCTCAGTTATTATGAAATACAATAAATATTTAATTACCGTATTACTTTCAATCTCAATATTTTCATGTGAAGACTATTTAGATTTGAAACCTATTTCAGAAGAAACAACTGGCAATGCTTATGAATCTGCCGGCCAGATTGAAGCCGCTCTTGTTGGAGCATACGAATCGTTTCAATCAGCAGAATATTATGTTTGGGACAATATTTTACTTCAAGATGTAAGATCTGATAATGCTTATGCAGGTGGAGATAATCCTGAAATTTTTCAATACGATTATTTGGAAATTACTCCAACCCATTCAAGATTATTTACACATTGGTCTAATTTGTATAATGCCATTTCTAAAGCCAATTTAGTGATTGAACGTGTGGATGGTATTTCAGATCCATTACTTACCGAAGAACGAAAACAACAAATTAAAGGTGAAGCTCTATTTCTTAGATCTTACCACTATTTTACATTAGTAAAACTTTGGGGAGGTGTCCCTTTAATTACAAATACCATCGTAGCCGTAGATCCTGAAAGTGTAAATATACCTAAATCTAGTGTTGAAGATATCTATTTACAAATTACAACCGATTTAGAAACTGCTGCTAGCCTATTGCCAGACACCTATGGTAATGATGCTAGTATCAATAAAGCCAGAGCAACTTCTGGAGCAGCACACGCACTAGCAGCCAAAGCATACGCGCAACAACCTACTCCTAATTATGATGCCGTATTAAATCATATTAATGCTGTAGAAAGTAGTGCCGCCAACTACACGCTGATAGATTACAATAATCTTTTTGATGGCAATAATTATAATAATGCCGAATCTATTTTAGAAATTCAGTATTTAGGTGGTGTTGAAGGAAACTATGGCCCTCAACTACTATTACCGCCATCCATCTCTGGCGACTCTTGGCGAAAATTTGTTACTCCTTCTCACGATTTAATAAATGCTTTTGACGAGCAAGGTGACAACGTTAGAAAAAACGCTTCTGTACTTTTTGAAGAAGTGCAATGGGTCGATGAATTTTGGGGTAATAATCAAGGTAGCGCTATTCCTTTTAGTTACAAATGGAAACATGCTGATGGTTGGGCTAGCGCTGACCGCCAATACCTGTTACGATATGGTGATATTGTTTTACTAAAAGCAGAAGCCCTCAACGAATTAGGACAATTAGAATCTGCAGCTACCGAAGTGAATAGAATTAGAAACAGAGTGTCTTTACCAGACTTAACCCCAGAGCAAAAAAGCTCTCAAAGTGTACTAAGAACTACAATTTTAAAAGAACGCCGTTTAGAATTATTTCAAGAAGGACATCGTTGGGATGATTTGGTTAGATATAATGTTGCCGTATCTACAATGAATAATTTGGTTGAAATAGACTTAAGAAATAACAGCCCTGTAAATTATAATATGACAGAAGCAAAAATACTATTGCCAATTCCACAACAAGAATTAGATAGAAATACAGCATTGACTCAAAATCCTTTATAAAAAACAGTTATGAAAAAAATATATAAACACCTTTTGTTTTTTGCTATAGCTTCTATGGCTATAACCGGATGCGAAAAGGATGAAAACATGCAACCCGAAGGTCAATGGGACTTAATCGCACCAACAATTACACTTCCAGCCGCAGATCAAAGTATTATACTAGATCAGGAAACACCTAACGAAACTATAACCTTTAGCTGGGAACCTGCAATTTCTACAGCAGGCTATGCCATTACTTATGCGGTAGTTATAGACACTTTAGGTTCCACTAATTTTGATACGCCAATTTATGAAGTCGCATCGAGCAATTCTGGGAGTAGCACATCAGCCGTGGTATCTTTCGCCGAAATAGATGAAGCCTTATCCGTTTCTGGCTATGCTGCAAACGAAAGCACTCCATTAACATGGGCAGTAAAATCGATGAGTTTGAGTAAAACAGCTTATACTTCTCAACCCATAGACATCACACGTTTTGAAGATGAAATTATCCCAACCAGATTATACATTTCGGGTACAGCTACAGAAAATGCTAATAATTTGTCTGAAGCCATTCAACTAAAACGTTTAAATAATTCTGAAGGAAATCCTTCAAACATACATGAAGTTTATACGAGCTTAACCGCAGGAAATTCGTTTAAATTTTATAGTGAAAATACTTTACCAGCACATCAATATGGCGGATCTGATGGAGAACTAGTTAAATCTGGATTACCAATAACAGTCACAGAAAATGGGGTTTATAGAATTACCGTAAATCTTGACGATAACACATATAGCCTATTAAAAATAGACTATTGGAGCATGGTCGGCCAGCCAATTAATGGTGGTTGGGGAGGAGATGAACCACTCTCTTACCAAGGCAATAGTATTTGGAGTGCAACAATTGAACTTGTTGATGTTGGCGGCTTTCTTTTCCGAGCAAATGGAGATTGGTCTTATTTATTAAAAAGCATCGTAGGCGAACCAAGTTCATTAATTATGGAATCTCAGGCGGCAGACCAAGGTGTCGAATTCGAAGATATTCAATCTACCCAATTAGGAACTTTCCTAGTCACTCTAGACCTATCTGCAAATGGTTACACCTACACGATTGAAGAAGACACCTCTACACCTCCTACTCCACTTACAACACCAGATCAATTGTATCTATTTGTAAATGGAAATATGATTGAAGAGCTTGCTAAGGATGGCGATACATTTACCAATAGTACATACCTCGCTCTTCAGGTTGGAGATGTTGTCTCATTAAACACGACTTCAGATGGTTCTGGAGACGCATTTACAAGCGCAATGAGTATTGGGGCGACAACCTCACCAGATGCGGCTTTGGTTAGCGAAGGAGCAACATTAACGGCTGGTCTTGGAGACATTGTAGTTGATAGAGATCAAGCCTATGGGTTTACAATCAATTTTGCGAATGCAAATTTTCAATGGAAATATTACAATTTATTCCTATTCCATTGGGATGAAATTAACCAAAGATGGGATGATAGAAATGAGTTTTTAATGACTTATGTCCACCCTAACAGTTTTACGCTCACAGAAACACTTTCAGCAGATTATGACATGAAGTTTTTCTCACCATGGGATAATGATTTCGGTTCTGAATCTCCAAACGAGCTATCTGGAACAATTACCAATGGTGGTGGTTCTAACATAAGAAATATATCTACAGGTGGCACTTATACAATTACAACTACGATAAGTGACGATTACGCAACAGGTACCTACGAATTTGTAGCCCAATAAAAAACGATAATAACGATGAACATTAGTATAAATAGCACAAACATGAAATTAATTTTAATTCTTCTAACTTTTTTAGGAGTAGCACAAGGATGCGATGATACAGACAACACGTATTACCCTCCTCCAGAGCAATCAGAAGTGGGAGCAAAATACTATTTAACCACACCAGATCAGTCCAATTTATTAGCATTACAGACAAACAATATATTTCCATTAACCGATAATAACAATTTTACAATAAGTGTTTCTGAAAGTACCACCTATCAAGAAATGGATGGGTTTGGGTATACATTAACAGGAGGAAGTGCTGCGTTAATTAATGGTATGTCTACTTCTGCAAAAGAAAGCTTATTACAAGAGCTTTTTGGCACAGGTGAAAACAGTATCGGAGTCAACTATTTAAGAATTAGTATTGGATCCTCAGACTTAGATGCCACAACCTTTAGTTACAACGATTTACCTGCTGGACAAACCGATGAAGATTTAACTAACTTTTCATTGCAACCAGATATGGCTAATCTTATTCCCTTGTTAAAAGATATTACAGCCATAAATCCAAATATAAAAATTTTAGGTTCACCTTGGTCTGCTCCAACTTGGATGAAAACAAACGGCTCAACTATAGGAGGCGAACTCTTACCTCAATATTATGACACCTACGCGAACTACTTTGTAAAGTACATCCAAGGCATGGCTGCAGAAGATATTACTATTGATGCCATCACCATTCAAAACGAACCTGAGAATCCATATAACAACCCAAGTATGGTGATGACTGCAGAACAGCAAAAAACCTTTATTCGCGATTATTTAGGACCAACATTTCAAGCAGAAAACATTGCCACTAAAATCATTCTGTTTGATCATAACTTAGATCACCCTGAATATCCGATTTCAATTTTAAATGATGCGGCTACTAAAAGTTATATCGACGGTTCTGCGTTTCACTTATACGAAGGTAAAATCGATAATATGTCTTTAGTTCACAATGCGCATCCTGATAAAAATGTTTATTTCACAGAACAATGGATTCAAGCGCCTGGAGATTTTTATTCAGATATAAGATGGCATATTAGAGAATTAATTGTTGGAGCACCAAGAAACTGGAGTAAAACTGTTTTAGAATGGAATTTAGCTGCAGATCCAAATAATAATCCACATACAGACGGTGGATGCACCGAATGCTTAGGCGCCATTACCATTGACGGAAATACTGTAGAAAGAAATCCTGCTTATTACATTATTGCTCATGCCTCAAAATTTGTTCCGGCTGGTTCTGTTAGAATAGAATCTAATTATTCTACAGAATTCCCAAATGTTGCTTATAAAACGCCTGAAGACAACATTGTGGTCATTGTATTAAATAACTCTGATACACAAAAAACATTTAACCTAAACACACCTCAAGAACCCATTACAGCGATACTACCAGCTGGATCTGTTGGAACCTTCGTATGGTAAACTAAAGACACTACTTAATGATGATAAAAAAATTCATACTCGGCTTAACCGGAATCCTACTAGCTTCATGCGCTAACAACGTAGATAGTACTAAAACAAACTCAAACACAGAATCCAAAACTAAGAACAGTGAGGTTTTTACACCAACACAAGCCACACTGTATACCACGGCAGAAAACACAACATTACGATTATCCAACCAAGGAGTATCATCATTTACCGAAGCCACACAGCCATTAGAAACCGATATTGCTGTATTTGTAAATCCTAATAAAAGTTTTCAATCCTTTATTGGTATTGGTGGCGCAATCACAGATGCTTCTGCTGAAGTCTTTGCTAAATTAAGTGCTGATAAACAAAACGAATTGCTTAACGCGTATTATAGTGAAGATGGTATTAATTACAACATCATTAGAACCAGTATACACAGCAGTGATTTTGGCTCTAAAAGTTATACATACATTGAAGAAGGAGATGCCGATTTAAATACATTTTCTATTGAAGCCGATCGAAAATTTAGAATTCCTATGATAAAAAGAGCAACGGCATTAATCGGTGACGATTTAATATTTTACGCTAGTCCGTGGAGTCCTCCTGCTTTTATGAAAACCAATAAAAACATGCTTCAAGGTGGAAAATTACTACCAGAATACAATCAAAACTGGGCTAATTATTACGTGAAATTCATAGAAGCTTATGAAGCTGAAGGAATACCTGTTTGGGGAGTCACTCTTCAGAATGAACCAATGGCAACCCAACGTTGGGAATCTTGTATCTATACAGCTGAAGAAGAACGCGATTTTCTAAAAAATTATTTAGGCCCAACATTTGAAAAAGCCGGCTTAGGAGATAAAAATATTGTGGTTTGGGATCATAACAGAGATTTAATCTCACATCGTGCTAACGTTATTTTTGAAGATCCTGAAGCTTCTAAATACGCTTGGGGAATTGGATTTCACTGGTATGAAACTTGGACAGGCGGAGACGCTAAATATGACAACCTAAGGAGTATTAACGAATCCTTTCCAGATAAAAATTTATTATTTACAGAAGGATGTCAAGAAAAATTTGACGCTACAGCGTACCAAAGATGGTCTAACGCTGAACGTTACGGCAACTCTATGATTAACGATTTTAATCATGGCACAGTAGGTTGGACCGATTGGAATATACTATTAGATCATACTGGCGGACCTAACCATGTTCAAAACTTCTGTTTTGCACCAATCCATGCAGATACTAGAACTAACGAACTGATTTATACACCTACCTATTATTATATAGGTCATTTTTCAAAATTCATTCAACCTGGCGCAAAACGTATTAGCACTACTACCAGTAGAAGTACTATTGAAAGTACTTCATTTCAAAATCCTGATGGCAAAATTGTAACTGTTGTCATGAATAAAACAGAAGCACCTATTGACTATAAGCTAATCGTAGGCACACATGAAATTACATATAAAATTCTGCCCCATGCAATTCAATCTCTAATTTATTAATTATTAAATCACATAATTATGAAAAATAATTACGTTAATTATTTGGTGGCTTTTTTTGTATTGCTATCATATCAGACTTTTTCACAAGTAGATGTCACCTTTAAAGTTGATATGTCTGCGGAGACAGTGAGTGCAGACGGAGTGCATGTTGTAGGATCTATAAACGGATGGAATACCACAAGCAATCCACTTACACAAGAGGGATCTACAAGTATTTATTCTGCCACGATACAAGTCAATCCTGGTTGGCATGAATTTAAATATTTAAATGGTAATGCTTGGGGAACAGAAGAAACCGCAAATTTACCATGTGCTGCGTCAAATGGTAACAGATTTCTCTATATTAACGAGTCGGGTGAAGCTGTAAATTTAACTCCAGTGCCATTTGGTGGATGTAATGACGCCTCTACAGGGTTTACTACAACATTTAATATTGATTTATCTAGTGAATCTTCCATATCCGAAAATGGAGTTCATATGGCAGGATCATTAAATGGTTGGTCTACAGATAATTTACAGCTTATTAACCATACAGGAAGTATTTACAGTGTTGAACTTAGATTACCCACTCCATCAGATTACCCAGTAACTTACGAATATAAATACCTTAATGGTAATGTTTGGGGAACAGATGAAACACCAGATGCGTCATGTGAATATGTTGCAGAAAACAACAGACTCATCACTGTAACTAGTTCGGGAAGCGTAATAAATGATGTCTTTAATGCTTGCAGTACCGTACTAGGTTTAGAGACTGTGAATGGTACAAACCCTTTACGATTAGTATACCATAAAAACACCAGATCGATTGAATTCTTAAATTTAGATACTACATCTAATATCACTTCCATACGCGTATTCGATATAAATGGCAGGCTCATTAAAAACATGCAGCAAGTAGAAACACTTTCAGACGAAAGTATAAGCTTTCAGTCGGATACAAATGGTATTTATTTTGTCCAGATTACTAATAATTCTTCGTCGACTGTTCAAAAAATTATAGTGTACTAAAATAAAACGAATCAACCCCAAAAGTTGTGTGTAGACTGTGTAAATAGTTTAATTGTTGCCTTAAAATACAACGTATTGAAACCTGCACTAGACTAGATATTTGATAGTATTTAATAATTTGTACAAAACGAAATCTCTAAACAGATGCTTAATAGGTATAGCGTATATACTATATAGTAAAAGTATGTTACATCTATAAAAAGGGTATTAATAACTATTGTTAAACTAAAAGTGGTGTGATTTGTTTTGAGGGCTGTTCTAAATTAAGAATTCTTTCTCTTTAGATTAACGCAAATTTTTGCATAAAACACAACTTTTGGACATGATCCGTAAAAACGGATCAATCTCAAAAGTTGGGTCTAAAGAGAAAAATAATTTTCTTTGTACTTTAAATTATATTGATGAATAAAGACACTGAGTTATCCTTGTTAAGTTTAATATTACCAGAAGGAATATTAGAGTATTTTGATATTGTTGGATTCGATAAGAAGCCTATAAAGCATGTTTTATATGAGAACCGTCTAACGATATATTTGGAGGAGAAAAAACAAATACCATCTAAGTACAAGGATTGCAAGTATAAAGCCAGTGGCTTCATGGAGCCTCGAATAATCGAGGATTATCCCGTTCGAGACAATCTACTATCATTAAATCTTAAACGAAGGCGTTGGGACGTTCTACTTGATAAAAAGAGGATTAAAGTAAGTCGTGAATGGGATGAATTTATTGCACAGGGAACTCGAATATCAAAAGAGTTTGCTGCTTTTTTAAAAGAAATCGACTGATAATACTGCTCTGAGCAGCCAACAACTTGGGCACCAGTATGGTATGTCCGGAAAAAGGCTTCAAAGACATTATAAGGATCACTTAAGTGATTTTAAGCAATGGGAGCATAAGAGTCATGCTAAACAGTGGCTTGTTTTCCCTGAAAACTTAGGTTCTTATTTATCCATTGATGAGACAGCGCTGTCCAAGGGAGAGCTCTATACCATCATTACCAATAAGAAGGCCAAAGGAAAGAAAGGGGCTTTAGTTGGGATATTCCACGGAACTAAAGTGGAGCCTATTATCGAACAACTCTTGAAGATCCCAGCAAAGAAGCGTGCTAAAGTGAAAGAGATTACCTTAGACATGGCTAACTCTATGAAAACAATCTCCACTAAATGTTTCCCGAAAGCCATCCAAGTAACAGACAGGTTCCATGTACAGAAGCTGGCAATAGAGGCGCTCCAAGATCTTCGTATCAAATACCGATGGGAAGCTTTGGATCAAGAAAATGAACAGATAAAGCTATCTAGAGCTGCCGACAAAGAATTTAAACCTGTAACTTTTTCTAATGGTGATAGCTCAAAACAACTCCTGGCCAGGAGTAGATATCTACTGTATAAATCCCCAGATAAATGGACTCCAAATCAGAAAGAGAGGGGACAGATATTGTTTAATGAATACCCAGAATTAAAGAAAGCTTATGGACTTGTTCAAGGCTTGAGGAATATTTTTAACCAAGCCATAGATATTAAAGTAGCTTACACCAAACTAGCCCACTGGTACAAAGATGTAGAGGAGTCTGGATTTAAGAGCTTCCAAACGGTAGCCAATAGTATTACTTTAAATTACCGCTCTGTACTCAACTATTTTATAAACAGAAGTACTAATGCTTCAGCTGAATCCTTTAATGCCAAAGTAAAGGCTTTTAGATCTCAATTTAGGGGAGTCAGGAATACGGAATACTTCTTATATCGCTTGATTAAATTATATTCTTAAAATGGTAAAAACCCAGATTTTGGACTTGATCCAATACTTCTTATATCGCTTGATTAAATTATATTCTTAAAATGGTAAAAACCCAGATTTTGGACTTGATCCATTAAGAGGAAGAAAAACAAGAATATTCTGTACCTATTCTGTACCCATACAAATAAAAAAGGCTCTCGATTTCTCGAAAGCCTTGTCTTTTCTAGTAGCGGGAACTGGACTCGAACCAGTGACCTTCGGGTTATGAGCCCGACGAGCTACCTACTGCTCTATCCCGCGATATTGGACTGCAAATATACAACCCTTTTTAGATTTTACAAGCGTTTATACTGAAAAAAATTATTGCCCTACACTAGTCTCCTGTAATTGAGGTAATTCAAATTTAAAAAATAAAAAAAGTGACTTTAAATTAATAAAGCCACTTTTTTATAAAACGTTCCTTAATATTATTCTTTTTCAATATCTAAAACAGCTGTAGCTGTTGGATTTATTGTTTTTATTCCTGGAGGGTTTTTACCAGAAACACTAATATATTCTTGGTTTAAATTGTTATCACTTACCATAATAGTAGTTAACTTTGTTAAACTCATAAACTCTATTGGTAAATCGCCCGTAAGGTTATTTGATGACAACAACAACTCTTCTAAATTAGTTAATTGAGCTATCTCTACAGGAATTTCTCCTTCAAATTGATTATCCATTAAACTCAACTTTTCTAATTTTGATAAGGCATAAATATCATTTGGTATAGTACCTGTTAAAAAATTACTTCCTAGCAAAAGCTCTTTTAAGTTAGTTAAGCCCATAAGCGAACTAGGAATCTCTCCTGATAGTTTGTTACTATATAACTTTAAAGATTCTAAATTCTTAAGATTTCCTAATTCTGATGGAATTTCTCCTTCAAAAGCATTCATAAATAATTCTAAAGATACTAGCTCTTGTAAATTACTTAATGAAGACGGAATGGTTCCTGATATTTTATTAAAACCTAAGTTTAATTTTCTTAAACTAGTAAAATTTCCTATTTCTTGAGGTAACTCACCTTGAAGGTTATTAAATGGTAAGTTTATTTCAACTATATGGTTTTCTTCTACTGTTACTCCATACCATGAACTAATAGCTGCATTTAAATCCCACTTGGTATTCCATTGGTCTCCATTTGTTGAATTATACAAGGCTATAAGGGCATCCTTCTCTGTAGAAGAAATATTAGCGAATGAATAAGCACTTGTTAATAAACAAATTGCTATTAGTTTTAAAATTTTCATATTGAACAGATTAGGGATTAATTCTAGAACGAATTTAGTTTAAAATCGGACTAAAAACCATTTTAATCGATAAAATGCATAAAATTTTAACAAAATATAATAAATATGATGTATTTCATCTATAAAACAGCATATTCAAACTAATTAAAAACTAGTATTTAATATGTCTCCGCTAATTTTTAAAAGTGCTAATTCTGCCAATTTTGCCGAATATTTAGCTTGGTTTCTGGTTAATTCGGCATTTAATAGATTTATTTGTGCTTGTCTAAACTCAATAGAAGTAGCTTGCCCTAGCTTAAATTTTTCTTGTGTTCTATCAAAATTATTTTGAGAGGTTTCTATGTTGGTTTCTTGTAAACGGTAAATATTAAGTTTATTTTGATAATCATCCCAAGCGTTATTAAAATCACGCTCTAAAGTAATTAATAATTCTTCTTTTTGAGTATTTTGAATTTCTAGATTTATTTTAGCATTCTTAACATTAGTTATTGTACTACCTCCATCAAATAAATTCCATGTTAAATTTAAACCTCCTGATACACCAGAGTTGGTGTTTTGTAATGTAAATGCTAATGGACTATTATTTGTAGACTCGTTCCACCCGTAACTACCTGTTAATCCTATACTTGGCAAGTATGCCGATTTTTCCGATTTAACAACTAACTTATTTATTTCAATATTTTTGTTTAATTGTAGCAAACTAGTATTATACTGTTTTGCTTTTTCTAAAAGTGCTTCCTTATCTAATAATGTGTTAAACGTAATATTAGTATCTATACTAAAATCGGTTGTTAAACTATTGCCTAAAACAAGATTTAAATCTCTTTTAAAATTAATAAGTTCTTGTTTAGAATTCATGACGTTAATGCTATCATTATTAACATCAACCTCTGCATTTAACACTTCTAACTTAGTAGATTGTCCATAATTAAATTGATATTGAGCTCTTACTAAACGTTCCTTAGAAATTTCTAAAGTTTGTTTTATTGCTTGTGTATTTTCTTCTTGTTCTGCTACACTGTAGTAAACCGAAAAGAGTTGTAAAATGGTATTTTCTATGGTTTCACGGGCCTGTAATTCGGTTAAATTTTTTGTCTCTTTTAACTGTTTATAATCATATGCTCTACCAAAACCATCAAATAAAGTGTAATTTAAATTTATTGAAGCGTTGTAACTACGTGTTTCTGCTCCGTTAGCTATTCTTGTTTCTCCACTAGCTAATTCGCCCTCAGAATCCTGTTTAGTAATTGAGGCTCCTGCGTTTCCTGTTACTGTAGGTAAATAACCAGAATTTAAAATACTGGCATTGTTTTTAGCAATTTCAACATTACTTTTAGCCACTTTAATGCCGTAATTATGCTCTAAAGCTAAACTTACAGCTTTCTCTGGGGTTATTATTTCTTGCGCAACTAAGGAGGTAGAAATAAACAATAAACTTAATAGACTAATTTTAATTTTCATGTTCTTCTTTTTGCTCTATAATGGCTCGTTCTACTTCTTCTTTGGTTACTTTATTACCTGTTGCCAACCATTTTACGTTTTGTTTAATGCTATTACTAAATGATAAAAATAACGGTAAAACTAATAAAGTTAAAATGGTGGCATACCCAATACCAAATGATATTGAAATTGCCATAGGTTTTAAAAATTGAGCTTGCCTGCTTTTTTCTAAAAGCAAAGGGGCTAATCCTGCCATGGTAGTTAATGACGTTAAGAAAATAGCTCTAAAACGTGATTTTCCGGCCTCTGACAGAGCTTCGTTAAACTTCATACCTGCTCTTAGGTTGTTATTAAATTTACCTATAAGTACCAAACCATCGTTTACCATAATACCTATTAAGGCAATAATTCCTAAAAGCGATAAAATATTTACTTGAAAACCTAAAATCCAATGTCCCCAAGCCACCGCTGTTAAACTAAATGGTATTAATAATAGTAGTAGTAATGGTTGTGAATAACTTCTGAATGTAAAAGCTATAGTTATATAAATTAGTAATAAAATTATAGGACCAGCAATTTTTAAAGAACTTACTAACTTACTAGCTTCTCTATTTTGCCCTTCATAAGAGGCGTTTATGGTTGGGTATTTAGACTGTAGTTCTGGAATAAAGTTTGTTTTAATATCATCAATAATATCTGTGGCACTTGTACCTGGATCTTTTAAATCTGCATATACCTGTATTTCTCGCATACCTTCAAGATGATTTATTGCAACTTCGCCACGAGCAATGGTATAATTGGCTATATCTTTTAGTGTTACACGCTCACCTGTTGGTGTAACAATACGCATTTGATCTAAGTTATTGATAGAACTTCGGTTGTCTCTATCATAGCGAACCCAAACCTTAATTTCGTCTTGCCCACGTTGAAAACGTTGCGCTTGATTACCAAAAAAACCAGAGCGCACCTGTGCCATAACAGTTTGTAAATCTAAACCTAATAAATAAGCGCTTTCTTTAAGTTCTAAACGTATTTCTTTTATACCTGCCGGATCATTATCTCCAATATCTTTTAGTAGTGGATTAGACTTTAAATACGCTTTAAGTGCTTCTTTTGAAGCTTTTAATTCTTCAATGTTATTACTTAATAATGATACAGAAACTGGGTTGCCACCAAAATTACCACCAGAGCCATAAATTAGGCGTTCTGTACCAATAACAGGACCTACCAATTCTTCTAATCTATTGGTTACTAAAAACGATTTTATTTCGTCTGGACGCTCTTCACCCGGTAATAAATTAATTCTTAAAGTAGCACTAGAACTACTTGTTATATTTACAATGGTGTTTTCAAAAAGTTGTTTTCCAGTTCCTTTTAAATATTTCTCGGTTAATTCTTCATTTACAATAAATGATTTTTCTTCAATCATTGAAATAATAGAATCGGTTATTTTCTCGTTGGTTCCAGTAGGCATAACCAATTCTACCGTTACAGCATCACTAGCTATTCTTGGGAACAATGTAACACCAATAACGCTTCCACCAAGAGCCCCCAGCGTTAAAATTAAAAGAGTTACAAATATGCCAAGTGAAAATAGTTTAAATTGAAGCACAAAATTTAAAACTGGAGTATATAAACGTACCCGTAAATAAGTCATAATTCTATCTCCTAACTTATTAATACCCCGCATTACAGAGAAAAACTGTTTTATTTTTGAAGGCGTTTCAGTTTTAACAGGAGGTTTTAAAGCTTTTGAGTGTGCTAAATGCGCTGGCAAAATAATTAATGCTTCTACTAACGATACAACCAAAGTTAGTATTACAACTACCGAAACTTCGGCAAAATTCTCTCCTATTCTACTATCTAAAAAGAAGAATAACGAAAATGCTAAAAGCGTAGTAACTATTGCTGAAACTACGGGAGGAATTACCTCCATTGTACCATCAATAGCAGCTTGAATGGGTTTTTTACCTTTTTCGTAATGTTGGTAAATATTTTCTGCAATTACAATACCATCATCAACTAAAATACCAATAACAATAATCATTCCGAAAAGCGACAATACATTGATAGTAACATCAAACTGAGCTGCAAAAATAAACATCCCTAAAAACGATATAGGCAACCCAAAAGCCACCCACAAAGCTAATCTTGTGTTTAGAAATAATGACAAAAACAGTAACACTAAGAAAACACCTTGTAAGGCATTAGTTAGTAATAACATGGTACGTTGCTTTAGTGGTATTGACCTATCACTTACAACATCAATCTTTACATTATCATACTTTTGATTATATTCTTCAATATACTCATTAACCTTAGTTGCCGATGAAATTAAATCTTCATTATTGGTACTGGTTATTGAAATATTTACTGCCAAATCTTGATTAAAATAAGTTGCATTAGGCGTTTCTGAGAAACGATCTCTTATAATGGCTACATCTTTTAAGCGTACTATTTTACCATCGGAAGAAGCTTTTACTACAATATTTGATAATTCTCTACCATAATATTGCTTATTATTAGCTCTTATTAAAAACTCTTCAGCTTCGGTTTTTACGTTTCCTCCTGTTACTAAAATATTGGCTTTACTCACCGCATTAGCCACATCTGTAAAGGTGAGATTATAGGCTAACAACTGAGTTTCGTTTACAGCTATTTCAATTTCTTCTTCTGGAAATCCAGAGATCTCAATTTGCGAAATACCATCAATAGCTCTTAAATCTGTTTCAACTTGTCTTGCTAATTGCTTTAATGTTGCAAGAGGAATGTCTTTTCCGCTTATAGCAAATGAAATAGTTTCTCTTACCGCCTCTTGTTTTGAAACCACTAAAGGCTCCATACCCGTTGGAAAAGTAGGCACTCTATCAACTGCATTTTTAACTTCCAACAGCATGAAATCAATGTTTTCACCTTTTTCAATTTCAACAGTAATGGTTCCGCTATTTTCTTTTGAAACTGAAGTTACACGATCTACCCCTTTTAATCCTTTTAAATTATCTTCAATTTGAAGAACAATACCTTCTTCTATTTCTAAAGGAGACGCACCAGGATAGGTTATTGCAATGGTTATAATTTTAGAATCTGAAAGCGGAAAAAACGAAGACTTTAAGGCTAATGCTCCTATTATTCCAAATACAAAAAACGCAATAATAAATATGTTTACCGCAACATGATACCTTATAAAATATTCAATTACCTTTCTCATTCTTGAACTGTATCTGTTGAGTTAATAGCAGATTTAACACGCATGCCAACATAAGCTCCAGGTACCGGTTTTTTAAGGACCACTGTACTATCTGGAATGCCTTTTAAAACTACTTTATCTTCAGAAAAATATACTGGATTTACATCTATTACCTCTAAAACATTATCTTTTACTACAAAAACCTGATTGTCTTCTAGTAATAAATTTCTATCCATTTCATAGGCGTTAGGTTCTTCTTTTGCATTTAATTGAGCTTCTAAATACATGCCTTCTTTAAGCGCATCATCTTTTACTTCAATAAAAGCTGTTATGGTTTGGGTTGTGGCATCAATACTTCCATTTACTCTAGATACTTTACCTTTATAAGTTTCGGTGTTATCTAAATTATTCAACACAACATCTTCACCTACTCTTAAAAGCGTACCGTAGGTTTTACTTAAGGCTACTTCCATTTCATAAACCGACGGATTTATAAACTCACCTAGTTTTTGTCCGCTTCTAATTAATGAGCCCTCGGTTACTAAAGCTTCGGTTAAAATTCCAGTAAATGGTGCGGTAATATTATATTTTGATAAACGCTGTTCTAAATTTTTTACATTGTAATAACTGCTTACAATACCTCTGCCTGTAATGAAATAATTTTCTTTATCGGAAGTCATTTCAGGTAGCTTGGGTGTTGTTTTACTTAAATCAAAACTACTTAAATAGTCTTGCCATTTTTGAAAAACATCAGGAAAATCTAAACGTAAATCTGGCATTATAGCAGCAATACTATTGTACAATTCACTTTTTGCCGATTGGACACTTGCGTAATACTCAGACGCATCTATAGGAATTAAAACTTCGCCTTTATAATATTTTTGCCCAGGTTTAAAAAGTTTTTTTCCTGTTTTAAAAATGCCTTGAACTTCTGCATAAATTTCAACCCGTTGTTTGGCAACCAGATTACCATTTGCAGGAACAACAATTTTAACATTGGTATTAAAAACAGTATCTGTAATAACTGTTTTTACCACTTTTTCTCTTACAGGCTTGGGTTTGTTTTTACTGTCTATTATTTTTTTAGCCGCCAAAATGGAAGCAACAATTAAAACAACACCTATTACGGATAGTATAATTTTTCGCATTGATTGGTAGTTTAAGCATATAACAACAAAACTACCGCATAGTTTAACTTAAAAGTCTTAAAAAAAACTTAAAAAAAACTAATTACTTAACATATCTATTTCTTCTTGAAGTGCTTCCCACGTTTCCATTAAACTTTCTAAGTCTGTTTTCTTTTGATGATACTTATCAAAAAAATCTGGTTTTGAAGTTACCTCTTCATAGTTAATTTCAAGCTCTAAATCTATAGCTTTAATGTCTTTTTCTAACTGATTTATTTTAGCTTCAACATTACTTAACTTGTTGTTTAAAGACTTTAATTTCTTTTGCTCTTCGTAAGATTGTTGTTTTTTCTTTTTAGGCGTTTCTTTTACTACGGTTCTTTTTTCAACTTCCCGTAGGCTCTCAACTTTTCGTTGTTCCAAGTAGTAATCAATATCTCCTAGATATTCCTTTATCTTATGGTCTTTAAACTCATAAACTTTATTTGTTAAACCTTGTAAAAAATCACGATCATGAGATACCAAAATTAGGGTACCTTCGTATCGTTTTAGAGCCTCTTTGAGTACATTTTTAGATTTAATATCTAAGTGATTAGTTGGCTCATCCATTATCAATACGTTAAATGGCTGCAACATTAATTTAGCCAAGGCCAAACGGTTACGCTCTCCTCCTGATAGTACTCTAACATACTTTTCTACCTCATCGCCTCTAAATAAAAACGAGCCTAAAATATCTCTAACTTTGCTTCGGTTTGTTTCATTAGCGGCATCAACCATAGTATCTAAAACGGTTTTGTTGCCGTCTAAATACTCTGCCTGATTTTGAGCAAAGTACCCCAGTTGCACATTGTGACCCAATTTTAATATGCCCTCATATTTAATATCTCCAACAATAATTTTAGCTAAAGTAGATTTACCTTGTCCGTTTTGCCCAACAAAAGCTGTTTTACTGTCGCGTTCAATTAGTAAATTGATGTTTTTAAGCACCTCCTTGTCTCCATAATTTTTAGAAACCGATTCTGCTTCAATAACTACTTTTCCGGGTGTTACAGAAACAGGAAAATTAAGTGTCATGACGCTGTTATCATCTTCATCAACCTCAATACGCTCAATCTTATCTAGCTTTTTTATAAGCGATTGCGCCATAGAGGCTTTAGAGGCTTTAGCTCTAAATTTTTCAATAAGTTTCTCTGTTTGCTCTATTTGCTTTTGCTGATTTTTTTGCGATGCTAATTGTTGTTCTCTTAATTCTTTACGTAAAACCAAGTATTTAGAATAGGGTTTAGGATAGTCATAAATTCTACCTAATGAAATTTCAATAGTTCTATTTGTAACATTATCTAAAAACATTTTATCATGAGAAACTATAACCACGGCTCCAGCATAACTTTTTAAAAAGTTTTCTAACCATATAATAGATTCAATATCTAAATGGTTTGTAGGCTCATCTAAGAGTAGTATATCGTTATTTTGAAGTAATAATTTAGCTAACTCAATACGCATACGCCACCCACCAGAAAACGTATCGGTTAACTTATTAAATTCTTCTCTTTGAAACCCTAGTCCTTGTAAAATCTTTTCGGTATTACCTTGATAATTGTAACCACCCAAAATTTCGTACTGATGCTGTAATTCATTAATATCTACCATTAATTGATGATAGCCATCACTTTCATAATCTGTACGTTCTGCTAATTGGGTATTTATGGCTTCCATTTTAGCCTCTAACGCCTTAATTTCTGTAAAAGCCTCATAAGCTTCTTCTAATACCGTTCTACCAAGAATAAAATCTATATCCTGTTTTAAAAAGCCTATTTTTAATGCTTTATCTGCGGCTATTTGCCCAGAATCTGGCTCTAATTCTTTTGATAAAATTTTTAACATGGTAGACTTACCAGCTCCGTTTTTACCAATAAGCCCTACTCTATCACCGTTTCCTAGCTTAAACGTAATGTCTTCAAAAAGAAATTCTCCTTGAAATGAAATTGATAAATTATGAATATTAAGCATAGAAATGTGACTTTAGTTACAAATTTTTAAACAAATACAATTACTTTTGTTTTTTTAAAACGCAAGCAAAAATACACTAAAAATAAATGTTTAAAAAAGGAACTAAGCTTTATAGCATCATTACAGGTTGTTGCCCTAAATGTCATCAGGAATCAATGTACAGTACTAAAAACCCTTATATATTGTCTGATACTTTAAAAGTGAACGAACGTTGCTCTAAATGTAATACTAAATACCGAATAGAACCTTCATTTTTTTACGGAGCTATGTACGTAAGTTATGCGGTTGGTATTGCTTTTGCCGTAGCTGCTTTTGTTATTAGCAACCTTATTTTTAATGCCAGTTTAAAGGTTACTTTTATTTCTATTGTTGGCACCTTAGTAGTATTTATGCCAATAATAATGCGCCTTTCTAGAAATATCTGGATTAATTTTTTTATGTCTTATGATGAAAATTTAGTTAAGAAAAAAACTCAAGACAGCTAAATTTTAAACCTATTAATATCTATTTCTCCATCTAAAGGTGTTCCTTTTTCTATAAAATCATAAAGTTGTTTGGCTACATAAGGACCAATCATTACGCCTCTTGTGCCTAAGCCGTTTAATACAAATAAATTATTAAATTGAGGGTGCTTACCTACCAAAGGTCTTCTATCTTTAACAGTTGGCCTTACACCTGCTACCTGACCAACTACCTTAAAGGGACATTTTATTAGTTTGCTCAACTTCTCTAAAAGTGCTTCTTTAGCTTTTAATGATATTTTATTAGTTAAATCTTTCCATTCATAAGTAGCTCCTACAATGTATAAATCATCTCCTAATGGAATTAAAAATGCAGCAGATTTTAAAACAAAATTTATTTTTAATTCTGGTGCATGTATTATTAATAACTCACCTTTTGCTGGTACCAAAGGCAATTTGTTAAAAAACGGATTTTGCTTAACCCCAAACCCCTCAGCAAACACTACTTGTTTAGCTTCAATGTTTTTGAAGTTAATTTTTTCTGATTCTATTTTTACATCATCAAAAGGAAAATCTGCCTCAAAATATAAATTATTCTTTTTTAGGTATTTTTTGTAAGACTCTATTAATGTTTTAACATCAATTCTACCAGTTTTAAATACTTCACCAAAACCAAAAGGCGCGTGAATACTTGTATTTTCATTTTTTATAATGGTATCTGATAGGTACGTTTCTAAAATTGGTTTATCTGAAGCTTCAAACCAGTTATTTTGTTCTTCGGTTGATGCAAACTTACGGTATACTGGTAGTTTATAATCTAGCTTTACATTTAAAAACTGCTCTAAATTAGCATACATGGGTAATGCTAACTCTAATTGTTCTTTGGCTTTCCATACAGGTGTAAATCTTTTTAAAACTACAGGATTGTAAAGTCCGCCCGCAACAGCTGATGATAATTGCGAATTATTATCAAAAACTACAAAGGTTTTATTGTTATTTCTAAGTTGTTCACAAAAACTAATACCTGCTAACCCTATACCTACAACTATATAATCTACATGCATACTGCGAAGATAAAAAATCGATTTCTACCTATATAAACAATAGCAAAAAAAAAGCCCGCTTTTAAGCGGACTTTTTATATTATATTAAGTGGATTAGTAGGTCCACATATCTAATTCAAAATCTCTGATTTTATCTTTAATTCTTTCAGATTCTAACAACTGCATTAAAGAATTATCAGTTACGTACTCCTTGATTTCACGGTCTCCATAAACATTTTCTTCTTTGTATATTAAGCCGTTAAAACGTCTGGAATTTAAAAGATGATCAAAAGAATAAGGTTGCGAGCTATTTTGGTTATTAAACGCTTTAGCTTCATGCAATACCTCTCTGGCATCTGGGAAAAATATCCAAAATAAAGGCACTAAATCTGGGCTATCTGAATCTATAAAGTTAACGTCTGGAGCTACAGGAGCTATGGCTAACAACCTGTATTTCATTTCTGCTTGACGTTTATCAAAATACCAAAGACCTTTCATTCGATATTCAACAATATCAGCTGCTGTTATTTCTCTTCTATTTATATACTCTTCTGATACCTGTTCTCCAGCATTTAATTGCTCAATACCTAGTTCTGTGGTATCAATTTTCACTAATGCTGCTTCAATATCTTTTAAAGTACGTTTTGTTGAAAAGTAAGAATCATCATAGATGTTTTCTATTTTCCCGTTTTTAATATTCTTCATAAGAACGTCATATAAACAACGTCTGTCTTTACCTATATTATTGGTATCAATTGGGTAATATAACGGAAAATTAATACGCTCATCAAGAACTACTCTTTCCCAAACCATTTTAGCAAACAGAATATCTCTGTCGTCTACATAACCATACTCTAAAGGTTTATCGTTATCTATAGCTTTTTGTTCTTCTGTTCTTACACCTATTTCTTCTGGGCTTTTGGCATTTAATATATTAGCTTGTGCAAACATATTAGTAGCTGTAAAAACAGTTGCCACGGTTAATAAAAAACTTCTTAAATTCATTTTCTTTACTTTTTATTTATTAGGTAAACACCCAACATTTTAGTTTGTAAGCTCAATAAATACTGGTGAAACTTTCTTTATTTTCACACTAACACCCGTTGCTTTTGCTTGAATGTCGAATATTTGAACTCCAGAACCTCTTTTAGCTTTACGTAAAGCTGCTTTTGCTCTACTATCTAATTTATTTCCTTTTACTATAATTGTTGGTTGTCCTGGTACTTTAAATTTAAATTCTGCTACACGTAATGGTAATTCAAAATCAAAGTCATCAAATTTAGCACCAATGGTAGAGATTTCTAAAGAGTTTCTTTGCATTTTTAACGAACCATCTTCTCCTCTTACGGTACCTGTTGGTTTTGGTAAATCTTTAATTCTAAATTTAGCGTTATCTGATACTTTTTGACCATCTGGTAACGTACCTGTAACATTAATAGTAACTTCTCTACCTTTAATTTTTGTAGCATCCATTACATATTTACTACCAGAAACTCTAGATAAACCTTGAGCACTAGCGTGTACCTTATTATCAGAAACACCTGCAAAAGAAATGGTCATAGGGTTTTTAACACCTCTGTACACTACATTCATTTTATCTGCAGAAATAGTAGCTGCATTTGGTTTTGGTACTGTAGCAAAAGATTGATTTACTTCAACCTCTACTTCTTCTCCATCTTGAGCAAAGATTAATTTCCCTTTAATTTTGTGCTCTCCTGGAGAACCAGAATTTACATTTAATTTCACTTTACCGCCTTCTAGAGTAAAATCTTTACCTTCTTCTAACTTTCTGCCGTCTAAAGATAATTCTACTCTACTAGGTTTAGTAGAAGCATCTGTTCTTCCTAACACAATTTCTCCATCAAACTTTTCACCATTAAAATAGGCTGATTTTGATGTTTCCATTAATGTAGAATAGTTTGTCATAGACACCTCACTAGAAAGTGTTCCTGCTAACATTTGAGATAAAACTTCAGATTCTGTAGTTTTAATATCAGACTGTAATTGAGTCATCTTAGTTAATGATGCCACCAAAGGGAAGCCTTTATAGTGGTAATCTAACCAATCTACTTTTCTGCCATCTCTATTAATTTCTGGCTCAGTACTGAATTTTTCTTTTACATCTCTAACTATGTTTTCCATTCCTTTTTTCCCTTCTAACAAGGAAACAACACCTTCTCTAAAAGTATTTATTTGGTCTAAAAACTCTTGTCCTTCTGGTTTAAGTTTATCTCCTTTAAAAAAGTTTTGATCAAGATAGTCTCCTTTATCCATGATTTCATAATCAGTTGGATTGTCTACAGTTGCAGTCATCTTGCTCTTTAGTTCTGCTAAATAGCTATCAAAATTAGAAGCTAATTTATGTAAACTCTCAGCCTCTGCTTTTAAAGGTTGATATTTTTCTGGTTGTTCTTCGGCCTTAAGGTTTAAACTAGCAACAAAATTATTGTTACGTTCCTCGGCTGCTTGGTTTGACTCCACAAGTCTTTCATTCATTAATCCGAAGGCTGAAAGCACTTCTTTAGACATATTTAATGCTAACATAGCAATGAAGATTAAATACATCAGATTAATCATCTTCTGTCTTGCTGATAAATTATTTCCTGCCATTTTTAATTAGGTTTTGGTTAATTATTGATAATTTGGGCAACCCCTAATTAATTTTTATTCATTGCAGATAACATACCACCATAAACGCCATTTAATGAAGAAAGGTTAGATGCTAATGATTGCATTTGTTCTTTTAATTTAGCTGCATTTTCTACAGACTCTTCGTTAATTGCTGCTTGTTTGTTAATGCTCTCTAATTGTACTTTATATAAACTATTTAAAGATTCCATTTGAGCCGCTGCTAATGATAATTCTTCACCATACTTCTTAGAAGCTTCAATAGAATCTACAGTTGATGACATATTTTTAGCTGCACCTTCAAAATTTTTAATGCTTTCTCCTAAACTAGAAATTAATTCACCATCAATTTTAGCTTCTTTTAATAAGTCATCTAATTTTTTAGACAATAATCCTTGAGGATTTTCTTCTTTTTCTTTTTTGCTTTTTTGCCCGCCAGCTAATTCTGGATACACTAACGACCAATCTAAATCATCATCAACTGGTTCAAATGCAGATAATGCAAAAATAATTGCTTCGGTAACAAGACCTATGGTTAACATAACGTTACCGGTTAAAAATCCAATTTCGAAGTGTGTAATTTTAAACAATGCTCCAACGATTACAATAGATGCCCCTAATCCGTAGGCCATATTCATGAATCTTTTACTTGTTTTTGACTGTGCCATAATTTCTCGGTTTTTAAATTTTAAGTAGGTTATTACTTAAGTAGGTTAATTAATAGTATTAAATTTGATTTGATTAAATAAATGTTATTTACCCCCGTTACTAGTTACTTTTGTCCCCATGTAATCTTGAACGGTTCTGAAACCTATATAACTTCTTGCAGAATCTGCATATTCGTAATCTCTTGAGCTTACTTGTAAAAAGTAAGCAACATCTTTCCAAGAGCCACCTCTTATAACTTTACGTGTATTATCTTCATCATTAACGTTAGGGTTAATGGTTGATGTGTATTCATAAGAACCTGGATCATACGAGGCATTTACCCATTCTGAAACGTTTCCTGCCATATTATACAAGTTATAGTCATTTGGCTCGTATGATTTAGCCTCTACAGTATATAATGCTTGGTCTGCTGCGTAATCTCCTCTTACAGGCTTGAAGTTTGCCATAAAGCAACCTCTGTCACTTTTGGTATATGGACCACCCCAAGGGTAAGTTGCTGCTTGCAAACCACCTCTTGCTGCGTATTCCCATTCTGCTTCAGAAGGTAATCTAAATCTATTTACTAAAGCAGCTCCTTTAGATTTTTGGTAAGAGTTTTTCTTAATAGTTCGCCATTCACAGAATGCTTTTGCTTGTTTCCAAGTTACGCCAACTACAGGGTATTCACTATAAGCATCGTGCCAAAAGTAATCATTATGCATTGGCTCATTGTATGAGTAAGCAAAATCTCTAATCCAAACTGTAGTATCTGGATATACTTCTATTTCTTCTTTTTTAATAACGTCTTTTCTAGCTATACCTCTATTTCTTGCAGCCTCTTTAATATCCATGTAATTGTATTGAAACTTAAATTTCTTTACATCCCATGTACGCTGTCCATTATAAGATTCTTCTATAGGTAAATACATAGTATCCATTACTTCGGCATAATACTCATCTATATACTCTGACGTATCAAAGATTAAATCTATGTCTTTATTAATTTTTCTTCCTTCATAACCTGTAGGTCCCAAACCAGTATAGTTTTCGAACATGTATTTTTCATAAACGGTCATATTAGAGGTATCTGCATCTTTAAATGCAAACTCACCAATAGTACCTTCATCTTCTTGTGTTAAACCTACCTCATCGGCAAGAATAGCTAATTTCATCCTAATTATTGAGTCCCTAACCCAATGAACAAATTCACGATATTCACTGTTAGTTATTTCTGTAGCATCCATATAAAATGCTCTAACAGTTACTGTTTTTGCAGGCGCATCATGTATACCAGCCAAATCATCGTCTGCTTTTCCCATAATAAATGCTCCACCAGGAATAAGCTCCATCCCATAAGGCTTTTCTGGGTGCCATTTTTTACCTTTAACACCCACTAGCTCACCTCTATCTTTAGAGCCACAACTAGCTAGCATTGTTATTACTGCGGTTAATAAAATAAACTTCTTCATATCTATAGTAAACTCGAGGTTAATTAATTAAGCTTCACTTTTCGTGGCGTAAACATATTTATAATATTCTATAAAAACAACTTTTTCTACAAAAAAATTACATTTCATCGTGAAAAAATAACGTTTCACCGATGAAATAATCCCTTTAACCATACTGAATATCTTACATGCAATTCTTTCTAAAAGCTTTATACCAGCGGTCTGGCACCTTATTATTACAGGCATCTAGGTAATCTTGATGCATGCAAGGTAATAACGTATGTCTTTTCAATTTATTATTTACTTCTGATAAAAAAGGGATCTCTATCCACCATCTTCCAGTTTTATTACTTTTATAAAATATTAACTCTTCTGACTCTATTAACGTAATAAACTTTTGGTAGTTTCTTTCATCTGAGAAGTCATCATCTTTAACTCTTAGGTTTACGCCTTCAATAAAATACCATAACATTTGAGAGATGAGCATAGATGTAATTTCATCATCTTTAGAAGGTTTATATTCATAGATACCAAATGAGGTTACCTTATTACTAATACCTGCATATCTTGATATGGCACAAATTTCTTTTCCATCTAAGCCATTAGGTGAATACTTTTGATTTAAACTCACCTCTGCACTTCTAACTGATGATAAATCTATAGTTACAATGTTAGCATCTCTTAAAACAGGCTCTACTAGTGATATATTATTAGATACATCTCCTAATCTGTAAGATTCAAAATAAAGATTATCCATTAAATCAATCTCTTCTTGTGAGTTGAAATAAGTTTGATATCCTATTGTTGCGTAATTAAAGAGATTATAAGGCTTATCTAAAACAATCTTACCTACAAAGCTGTTATTTTTAATGGGTTTTGTAGAATCTCCTAAATCGAACTTACTATCTACATTCACTATATTTACCATAGGAATTAGGTTATCATAAGCTCTATAATTAGGATATGTTAAATCTTGACTCCCTCCTAATATAATAGGGATAATATTTTTTTTAATTAGTATATTAATGGCTGTTTTTAATGCAAAATAGGTATCTTCTACACTTTCGCCTTTATTTATATCGCCTAAATCTGCAATGGTAGTAGTCCAAGTACCGGGATAAAGACTGTAAAATGCCTTACGAATTTCATCTAAATTAAATTCTGCACCTATATAATTTACATCATTTCTATTTTCTAAAACACCTATAATAGCAACAGAAACGTCTTCTAAATCTGGAATGCCATTTTGTTCTGAGTGAATTTTAATTTTTCTTCCTAGCGCTTGTGCAGATAACAGCTCGTTATGGGCTAAAACTAAATCTGAAACTGGAGATAGAAAGTTAAAATTCATTTATATTATTTCTTTTTGGTAGTTTTTCGTTTTCTTGTTGTTTTTTTCTTTGGTGCATTGGCTTCAATAATGGCTTTTGCTTCTTCTAAAGTCATTTTAGATACATCAACAGTTTTAGCCAACTCTACTTTAATTTTACCTTGTATAACATTATGCCTTCCCCAACGCGCTTTTTCTACTCTAATACCTTCATCTTCCCAATGGTGAATTAATTTATCTTTTTCTTTTTGAATTTTATCTTCAATTAATTCAACAATATCGGCATCAGATAGGTTATCCCAATCGTACTTTTTATTCACGTTAATGAACATGTTGTTCCATTTAATAAATGGGCCAAAACGTCCTTTACCTTTTTGCACCGGTAAATCTTTATACATATATATTGGTGCATCTGCTTTTTGTTTTTCTTTTATTAAAACAATAGCATCATCTAAATCTACACTTAACGGATCTGTTCCTTTTGGTAGTGAAACGTAAGCTTTACCAAATTTAACATAAGGTCCAAAACGCCCGTTATTAACCTGAACTTCTTCTCCCTCATAAGTTCCTAATTTTTTTGGAAGCTGAAATAAATCCATTGCTTCTTCAAAAGTAATGGTGGTTAATTGTTGGTCTGGGCTTAAACTAGCAAATTGCGGTTTTTCTTCGTCATCTACAGTTCCTATTTGCACCATAGGCCCAAACCTTCCTAAACGTACGCTTACTTGCCTTCCTGTTTTAGGGTCTGTTCCTAAAATACGCTCTCCAGATTCTCTATCGGCATTTTCTTTTACATCTTCTACTTTAGGATGGAAGGTTTTCCAGAATGACTTCATCATTTTTGTCCAATCTTCTTCTCCTTCGGCTATACTATCAAAACTTTCTTCAACTTTAGCTGTAAAATTATAATCTAGTATTTGATCAAAATGATTTACCAAAAAGTCTGTTACAATCATCCCAATATCAGTTGGCACCAGCTTTCCTTTGTCAGAGCCCACTTTTTCTGTAAGCGTTTTATCGGTAATACTTCCAGCCTTAAGTGTTAGTTGAGCATATTGCCTTTCTTCACCTTCAACAGAACCTTTTTCTACATAATTTCTATTTTGAATAGTTGAAATTGTTGGTGCGTAAGTTGACGGACGACCAATACCTAACTCTTCTAGTTTTTTAACCAAAGAAGCCTCGGTATATCGTGCTGGTGGACGCGTATAACGCTCTGTTGCTGTAATATAATTATTAACAAGTGTTTCACCTGTTTTCATTGCTGGCAACATACCTTCTTGCTCTACATCTTCATCATCTGTTCCTTCTAAATACACTTTTAAAAACCCATCAAAAGTAATTACCTCACCACTTGCTGTAAATATTTCGTTATGTGTTGAAGCTTCTATTTTAACATTGGTACGCTCTAATTGGGCTTCACTCATTTGCGATGCAATGGCGCGTTTCCAAATTAATTCATATAAGCGTGCTTGGTCTCTATCTATATTAACCGTATGTCTTGAAAAATCTGTTGGCCTAATAGCCTCATGCGCTTCTTGTGCACCTTTTGATTTTCCAGAGTAATTTCTAGGTTTACTGTAATTAGAGCCATAGGCTTTTTCTATTTCTTCTTGAGCGCCTTGTCTTGCTTCATCAGATAAATTAGTACTATCTGTTCTCATGTAGGTTATTAAACCAGCTTCATATAGGCGTTGTGCCATAGTCATGGTTTTACTAACAGAGAAATATAATTTACGTGATGCTTCTTGTTGTAAAGTAGAAGTGGTAAACGGTGCTGCAGGTAATTTTTTTGCAGGTTTTTTAGTTAAATCTGCTACTTTAAAACTTGCCGAAGTATTTTGCTCTAAGAATTTTTTTGCTTCTTCTTTAGAAGGAAAAGTTTTTGGTAATTTAGCTTTAAATGATTGCCCTGTTTCATTAGAAAATTCGGCAATAATTCTAAACGAAGCTACTGGTTTAAAGTTTTTGATTTCGCGTTCTTTTTCAACAATTAATCGAACTGAAACCGATTGTACTCTACCTGCTGATAAGCCCCCTTTTACTTTTCTCCATAAAACGGGAGATAACTCATACCCCACAATTCTATCTAAAACTCTACGTGCTTGTTGCGCGTCTACCAAATCATAATCTATACCTCTTGGGTTTTTAATAGCTTTTTGAATTGCAGACTTTGTAATTTCATGAAAAACAATACGCTTTGTTTTTTCTTTATCTAGTTTTAAAGCTTCGGCTAAATGCCATGCAATAGCTTCTCCTTCGCGGTCTTCATCACTAGCCAACCAAACAGTTTCTGCTTTTTTTGCTAATTCTTTAAGTTTTTTAACTACTGCTTTTTTATCTTTTGAAACTTCATATTTTGGTTTAAAGTCTCCCTCTACATCAACCCCCAATTCTTTTGAAGGAAGGTCTGATATGTGCCCAAAACTAGACTCTACTTTAAAATCTTTTCCTAAAAATTTTTCAATAGTCTTTGCCTTTGCAGGAGACTCAACAATCACTAAATTCTTCGCCATACTTCCGTTTTTGAAGCTACAAATGTATATGAAAAAAAGTTTATCTGCTGCATTTTAAAGATTAACTGTAAAATATTTTTTTAAAAAAGCCCTTGTTAAACATAGTAAACATGGGCTTTTAAAAGCATTTTAAAAAGATTTATTCTGCTGAAGTTCCTATTTCTTCAATAGCAGAAGTTTCATCAAAACCTATAACTTCTTTATAAACCATATAAATTGGATGATAAGGAAATGCTGCCGTGAACAAAATACCTATACCACATGATAACAGCCCTACTATTTCAGCTAATAAGCCTGAAACTATCAATAATCCAAAAATAAGCAACCACTTTTTATTACCTAGTTTAAAGCTTACTTTTACAATCTCTCCTACGCTTAATTCTGGATTAAACGCAAATACTATTGCAAATAAAGATAAAGGTACCATTACATATAAAATTGGCAAATAACATAATAAAGCTGCTACAACTCCTATTCCTATAGATATTAGCATTAAAACAAACGTTTTGCTTAAATATTTTCCTTTAACAAAATAGAAAAAATCTGAAGTTGACACTTGCTCATCATGATCTAACTTTCTCATAATTCTATAAAAACCAGCATTCAACGCTACAGAAATAGCCCCTAAAACTAAAACGCCAACAATAACAAATAGAATATAAAGAATAGACATGCCTGCAAAAAGACTATCAAATGCTTGAGTATCTCCATAACCACTTTCTTGTTGCGCAATAATTGCTCCTATAAACGGAACGTAAAACACAATAATTAAAGGCAACATTACAATTACCGTAAACAGTTGAAGCAAAAATCCTTGGAGCCATGTTTTTTTAAACAACTCTATAGAATTACTAAAAATATTACCAAAATCTAAATCTTTGGCTGTACTTATCTTTTCAATTAAAACGTTAAAGGAATTCATTATAAATTATATTTGGTTAGTTAATGAGTTAAATTTTCACACAATAAAAGTAATTGTTTTTTACAATTTGTTACTAATTGAAACAAAAAAACTATTTATAAACAGATTTTCCTTATGGTTTATTTTCTTTTTAACAGTTCTATCCCTAAAAATCATTACAAAAATTTAACTAAAAATTAGAATATGCCACTTTGTCAGAAAACCTAAATTAATTGTATCTTTGCACACTTATTGACCATAAATTGGTTCTAACATACTATGGAAAAGATAATAGACGAAAACAAGCAAGGAGAATCTTTAATTTTAGAGCAAAAAGAAGGCAACAAACGTAAGCTTTTTATTGAAAGCTATGGTTGCCAAATGAATTTCTCTGACAGTGAAATTGTAGCATCAATTTTAGCAGACCAAGGATTCAACACAACCCAAAACCTTGAAGATGCCGATTTGGTTTTAGTAAACACCTGCTCTATTAGAGATAAAGCAGAACAAACAGTACGCAAACGTTTAGAAAAATATAATGCTGTTAAACAACAACATAACCCACATATGAAAGTTGGTGTTTTAGGTTGTATGGCAGAACGCTTAAAAAGCAAATTTCTTGAAGAAGAAAAAATTGTAGACTTAGTTGTTGGACCAGATGCTTACAAAGATTTACCAAATCTTTTAGCTGAGGTTGATGAAGGAAGAGAAGCCATTAACGTTATCCTTTCAAAAGAAGAAACCTACGGAGATGTTTCTCCTGTACGTTTAAACACTAACGGTGTAACAGCATTTGTTTCTATAACCAGAGGCTGTGATAACATGTGTACCTTTTGTGTGGTACCATTTACCCGCGGACGCGAACGTAGTAGAGACCCACAAAGTATTATTGAAGAAGTAAACGATTTATGGAATAGGGGTTACAAAGAAATTACATTGCTAGGGCAAAATGTAGACAGTTACCTTTGGTATGGTGGCGGACTCAAAAAAGATTTTGACAAAGCCAGTGATTTACAAAAAGCTACTGCCGTAAATTTTGCTCAATTACTAGCAATGTGTGCAGAAGCACAACCTAAAATGCGTTTTCGCTTCTCTACATCAAACCCGCAAGATTTTACCATGGATGTTATTAAAACCATGGCAGAACATAAAAACATCTGTAATTATATTCATTTGCCTGTTCAAAGTGGTAGCAATCGTATTTTAAAAGCCATGAACCGTTTGCATACTCGCGAGGAATACATTGAATTAATAGACAATATAAAAGGTTTAATTCCAGATTGCGCCATAAGTCAGGATATGATTGCTGGTTTCCCCACAGAAACTGAAGAAGACCACCAAGACACCCTGAGTTTAATGGAGTATGTAAAATACGATTTCGGTTTTATGTTTGCCTATTCTGAAAGACCTGGCACCCTAGCAGAACGAAAATTAGAAGACGACATTCCTTTTGATGTAAAAAAGCGTCGTTTAAATGAAATTATTGCTTTACAACAAAAACACAGTTTATTACGCACTAAAGCCCATGTTGGTAAAATTGAAGAAGTATTAATTGAAAAAGCATCTAAACGTTCAGATGCACATTGGTCTGGTAGAAATACTCAAAATACGGTTGTAGTATTTCCTAAAGGTAATTATAAAGTAGGTGATTTTGTAAACGTAAAAATTACTGATTGTACCAGCGCTACACTTATTGGTGAAGCTGTTGGGTACTCAGAAAATAATTAAAAAATCAATGGAATCAATTCAAGCTATAAAACAACGTTTTGGTATTATTGGTAACTCACCATCGTTAAATCGTGCTATTGAAAAAGCCATTCAAGTAGCACCAACAGATATTTCGGTGTTAGTAACTGGTGAAAGCGGTGTTGGTAAAGAAAGTATTCCTAAAATAATACACCAATTATCACACAGAAAGCACAATAAATATATTGCTGTAAACTGTGGAGCCATTCCAGAAGGCACCATAGATAGTGAACTTTTTGGTCATGAAAAAGGCGCCTTTACAGGAGCCACACAAACCCGTAGTGGTTATTTTGAAGTAGCCGATGGCGGAACCATTTTTTTAGATGAAGTTGGAGAACTACCACTAACAACACAAGTACGGTTGCTACGTGTTTTAGAAAATGGCGAGTTTATAAAAGTAGGCTCTAGTAAGGTTCAAAAAACAAACGTACGTATTGTTGCTGCTACAAATGTTAACATGTTTGAAGCTATTGAAAAAGAAAAATTTAGAGAAGATTTATACTATCGCTTAAGCACTGTTGAAATTCACCTACCTCCGCTTCGAGAAAGACAAGAAGATATTCATTTGCTTTTTAGAAAATTTGCTAGTGATTTTGCTTTAAAATATAAAATGCCAACAATAAAATTAACAGATAATGCTGTTCAAATTTTAACAAAATATCGTTGGAATGGTAACGTTCGTCAACTTCGTAATATTGCCGAACAACTTTCTGTTTTAGAGCAAAACAGAACCATTTCTGCAGAGACACTTCGTAGTTATTTACCAACCGCAAGTAATAATTTACCTGCCGTGGTAAAAACATCAAAATCTGAAAGCGATTTTAGTAGTGAACGTGAAATTCTTTACAAAGTTTTATTCGATATGAAAAACGATTTAAACGACTTAAAGAAACTCACCATGGAACTTATGAAAAGTGGCAATGTAAAGGATGTTGAAAAAGACCACGAACACCTTATACAAAAAATTTATGGCGATGATAAACCAGAGGAAACCTCGTATAATGAACCCGTTCAAGAAACCGAAGTTTTATCTATTCCTGAGCTTGTAACAAACAACGAAACCGCCATAAAAACTCAAGATAAATATCATTTTGCTGAAGAAATAGAAGAAGAAGAAACCCTATCTTTACAAGACAAGGAATTAGAATTAATAAAAAAATCACTTGAACGTCATAACGGAAAACGTAAATTAGCTGCCGCAGAACTAGGAATTAGTGAACGTACTTTATACAGGAAGATTAAACAATATAATCTTTAAAAAACACATTAATAGTTCTGGCATAAAATCTAAATTACAACATTATAAAAAAGTATCCGTTTAAAAATAATTAACTTAATAATATACTTAGTACAATTAGAGGCATCTATTATATCGAATGAAACACTTAAAATATATTTTTTTAGCATTGGCATTTGTTACCTTAACAAATTGTAAAGTACAATACAGCTTTAATCCACCAACCTCTATAATTGCAGAAACATACCAAGTAAACCAATTTGAAAATACAGCTTTATTATTTGATGCAACTTTAGCAAGAGACTTTAAATTGGCTCTTGAAGACTTAATACAAAATCAAACAAACTATAGGTTGGTACCATCTAGAGGCGACTTAATTTATGAAGGTGAAATTACAGATTACAGAATTTCTCCAACAACCTCAACATCCGATAACACTGCTGCCCAAAACAGATTAACAATTTCTGTTAGACTTAGGTTTTACAATACAAATAATGAAGAAGATGATTTAGAGCAAACATTTTCTTTTTTCTATGATTTTGATGCCAGTGAGCAGTTAGTAGGCTCTGTAAAAGAAACAGCTCATGAAGAAATTTTAGACCGCTTAACACAAGACATATTTAACGCCACCTTAGCTAGGTGGTAATAAATGATTAAATTTGGTTTATCCAAAAAAAATGAATTCGTCAGATTTTATAAACATACTACAACACCCCCAAGATATTACGCATCAACAAACTGAAGCTATCAAGTCTGTTATTGATGAATTTCCATATTTTCAATCGGCACGTGCAGTGTATCTAAAAGGACTAAAAAATGATAGTAGTTTTAAATACAATCAAGAATTAAAAACCACAGCTGCCTACACTACAGACCGCAGTATTTTATTTGATTTTATTACATCTGAAGCCTTTGCTCAAAACGAAATTTCTCAATTTATAAAGCAAAATACTGCTCATTTAAAAGATATTGAAGTTTCTGCCGATGATATTTCAGTTAATAAAAGTGTTGAAGTTGATGACGCTTTAAAACGTCAAATTAAAGAAACTAAAGGTGTTTTAGACCCCGCTCTTTTTCAACCTAAAACCCCTTTACCTAAACAAGAGAACACTTTTAAATTAGACGAATCTAAAACTATTGAAACCACAACAGAAATCAACGAAGAACCTCAGCTTTCTGCTTCTGAAATATTAAATTTAGGAAAACCTCTTCAATTTGAAAAAAACGAAAAACACTCTTTCAATGAATGGTTAAAACTAACTAGATTTAAACCTATTGATAGAGAAAATGAACTGATTGAAACAAAATTAGAAGAAAAAAATGAAGCCCCTAGTAAACCTGCATCTATAGAAAAAGCTAAAAAATTTGAACTAATTGATAGATTTATTAGTAAAAACCCTAAAATAAAGCCCTCAACCCCTAATAAAAAAGGCAATTTAGCAAAAGCACAAATGATAAAACCAGAGTCTTTAATGACAGAGACTTTGGCTCGTATTTATGTAGAACAAAAAAACTACAAAAAAGCAATTCAATCTTATAAGATTTTAAGTTTGAAATATCCAGAAAAAAGTGGTTTCTTTGCAAACCAAATTAAGGCAGTAGAACAATTACAAGAACAAAACAATAAAAAATAATGAGTTTTACAATATTTTTAGTATTAATTGTGGTAGTAGCATTTTTACTAATAGTAGTTATTATGGTACAGAACCCTAAAGGTGGCGGATTATCATCATCATTTGGTGGTGGTGGCACACAGCAATTAGGAGGCGTTAAAAAAACAACCGACTTTTTAGATAAAAGTACTTGGTATTTAGCTACCTTTTTATTGGTGTTAATTTTAGCTTCTAACGTAGCAATAAACAAAGGTGGAGATAATGTAGAATCTAAAGCGTTAGACCCAGACACACAATCTACACAACCTTTACCTGTTCCTACCCAAACAGACAACAGTAATACTGCAACAGATTCAACATCTGCAGAATAATACAATGATAAAACATTAAAAAAATGCCAACTCTTACAGTTGGCATTTTTTTTATACCTACCACTAAAAAAACAAGCCTGTAAGTTTGTCAGGTATTTACCATTGGCACATTTTTAGCATAACGCTAAAGCGTTAAATTAATCAATAAATAAAAAATATATAGAAAAATGGGACTAAACATTAAGCCATTAGCAGACAGAGTTGTTATTGAACCTGCTGCAGCAGAAACAAAAACAGCATCAGGTATTATTATACCAGACAACGCAAAAGAAAAACCACAAAAAGGAACCATAGTTGCTGCTGGACCTGGTACAAAAGACGAACCTATTACTGTTAAGGTTGGTGATACCGTTTTATATGGTAAATATGCAGGAACAGAGTTAAAACTAGAAGGTAACGATTATTTAATTATGCGAGAAAGCGATATTCTTGCTATTGTATAATTTAAGCTATTATAAGCTCAATTAAAATTAATTATTAATTCTTATAGCCAATAGCCCAAAGCTAAAGGCAAAAAGCAAAATTTTTAAAAAATGGCAAAAGACATAAAATTTGATATTGAAGCACGCGACGGATTAAAACGCGGTGTAGATGCATTAGCAAATGCAGTTAAAGTAACATTAGGCCCTAAAGGAAGAAACGTAATTATTTCTAAAAGCTTTGGAGCGCCTTCTGTAACAAAAGATGGTGTTTCTGTAGCAAAAGAAATAGAATTAGAAGACGCTCATGAAAACATGGGGGCACAAATGGTTAAAGAAGTAGCTAGTAAAACCAACGATTTAGCTGGTGATGGTACTACTACTGCTACCGTTTTAGCTCAAGCTATTGTAAAAGAAGGCTTAAAAAACGTAGCTTCTGGCGCTAACCCAATGGATTTAAAACGCGGTATAGATAAAGCTGTTGAAGCTATCACTACAGATTTAGAAAATCAAGCGCAAAAAGTAGGTAACTCTTCTGAAAAAATAAAACAAGTAGCTGCTATTTCTGCTAACAATGATGACACTATTGGTGAGTTAATTGCTCAAGCTTTTGAAAAAGTTGGTAAAGAAGGTGTTATTACTGTTGAAGAAGCAAAAGGAATGGACACCTATGTTGATGTTGTTGAAGGTATGCAGTTTGATAGAGGTTACCTTTCTCCTTACTTCGTAACAGATTCAGATAAAATGATTGCCGATTTAGAAAATCCATACATCCTTTTATTTGATAAAAAGATTTCTAACTTACAAGAAATTCTTCCAATCTTAGAACCAGTAGCACAATCTGGTCGCCCTCTATTAATCATTGCTGAAGATGTTGATGGACAAGCATTAGCTACTTTAGTAGTTAACAAATTACGTGGTGGTTTAAAAATTGCTGCTGTAAAAGCTCCTGGATTTGGAGACAGACGTAAAGCTATGTTAGAAGACATTGCTATTTTAACTGGCGGAACTGTTATTTCTGAAGAAAGAGGATTTACTCTAGAAAATGCAGACCTATCTATGCTAGGAACTGCTGAAACTGTAACTGTTGATAAAGACAACACTACAATTGTTAACGGTTCTGGAGATAATGAAGCTATTAAAGCAAGAGTAAACCAAATTAAAGCGCAAATTGAAACTACCACTTCAGATTACGATAAAGAAAAGCTACAAGAGCGTTTAGCTAAATTAGCTGGTGGTGTTGCTGTACTTTATGTTGGTGCCGCTTCTGAAGTTGAAATGAAAGAGAAAAAAGACCGCGTTGATGATGCTTTACATGCAACTAGAGCTGCTGTAGAAGAAGGCATTGTTGCTGGTGGTGGTGTTGCATTAGTTAGAGCAAAAACTGTATTAGAGAAACTAACTACCGATAATTTAGATGAAACAACAGGTGTTCAAATTGTAAATAAAGCTATTGAAGCTCCTTTACGTACTATTGTTGAAAACGCAGGTGGCGAAGGTTCTGTAGTAATCAACAAAGTATTAGAAGGTCAAAAAGACTACGGTTACGATGCCAAATCTGAAGAATATGTTGATATGCTTAAAGCAGGAATTATAGATCCTAAAAAAGTAACACGTATTGCTTTAGAAAATGCGGCTTCTGTTGCTGGAATGATTTTAACTACCGAGTGTGCTTTAATCGATATTAAAGAAGATGCTCCTGCTGCACCTGCAATGGGAGGTGGTGGTATGCCAGGTATGATGTAATCGAGAGCTTGGATAAGCAAAAACTTCTCACTCAAACTTTAAAATTTTTAGTGAGATGTAGATATAAAAAAACGCTTCAAAAAATATTTGAAGCGTTTTTTATTTGAGTGTAATCTTGATTATTCATATCCTTGAATTAATTTACGCTATAAAAATTACCCCAACAATAAAACCCTTTATGGTATAGTGAAATTATTCCTGTAAGATTAAAGAATGCGTTTAACGTGATACTTACTACAAGTAAATATTTTTATTACATTTCACTTACTTCTTTTCCGCTATTAATGATTAAAACTGAAGTCACGTAAATTTTGTTTATAAAGATTATATCAATCTAGTTATTGTAGACCTTCTTTATAAGTTGCAAGAGCTCTTTGTCTTGCGTACTTATGATCTACTATGGGTTCTGGGTAATCTGATGTTCCAAATTCTGGAATCCATTTTTTAACATATTCTAAGTTTTTATCAAACTTTTTTAACTGTTCTATAGGATTGAAGATTCTAAAATAAGGTGCCGCGTCACAACCTGTTCCTGCTGCCCATTGCCAATTTCCATTATTTGAAGCTAGCTCATAATCTAACAACTTTTTAGCAAAATAAGCTTCGCCCCTTCTCCAGTCAATTAGTAAATGTTTGCATAAAAAACCCGCTGTTATCATTCTTACACGGTTGTGCATATAACCTGTTTTATTTAATTGACGCATACCAGCATCTACCATAGGATATCCTGTTTTTCCTTCACACCACTTTTTAAATTCAGCTTTATTATTGCGCCATGGTACACCATCGTATTTCGATTTAAAATTTCTTGTTACCACATGCGGAAAATGATACAATATTTGCATAAAAAACTCACGCCAAATTAACTCGCTTAAAAACACGCTATTGTTTTTATTTAGCTTATTAATTATTTCTCTAATACTTACAGTACCAAAACGTAAATGCGGACTTAAATAACTGGTAATATCGGCATCTGGAAAATCACGCTTTTCTTTATAAACACCTAAATGATTTAAATTATAATCTCTAACTTGTATAGAAGAAGCTTTAAAACCTATATCGCTTAATGTTGGAAAAACATGTGTTGTATTTAGAAATTTATTGGTATTTGCTATTTTTTCAGGTGTTTTATGTTTATAAACATCTAACCACTTGTTTTTATAGGGCGTAAAAACAGTATATGGCTTACCATCATTTTTTAAAACGTCGTTTTCCTCATGAATTACCTGATCTTTAAAAGTGCTAAAAACAATGCCTTTTTCTTTTAAAATTTCGGCTATTTTAACATCTCTATTTATAGCATATGGTTCATAATCTTTATTAGAAAAAACGGTTTTAATTTGATAGTTTTCTGCTATTTGTTTCCAAATATCAAGTGGCTTCCCTTTTAAAACTAAAAGTGATGTTTTATAATTTTGAAGCTGTTTATTTATCAGTTTTAGTCTTTGGTAAATAAAATTTACTCTAGCATCATCTTTGGATAATTCATTTAAAATATTTTCATCAAAAATAAAAACACAAAGCACTTTCTGATTACTAGAAAGTGCTTTGTTTAATGCGGTATTATCATGAAGTCTTAAATCTCTTCTAAACCAAAAAACTGATATTTCAGCCATATATTTCCTTAATTGTTAATGTGCTTCTTTAACCTCTATGTCACGATATTTACAACATGGGTGTACAGAATTATAAGCCTCATCTGTTGCTTTTTTATCTTTTACATCGTGCCCTACAGCTAGTATATTTGCTTCAATATCTTTAAGATTAGTTTTACGTTCATCAAAAATCAATTTTAACTCATGGGTATCAACATTCCATTCGGCCCATTTTACGCCTTTGGTATTTAAACATGCTTTTTCAATACGCGCTTTACACATACCGCAAACACCATCAACCTCTGTAGTTGCTTTGGCATTTTTGTTTTGTGCAAAGGTTGCGGTTCCTATTAGTAATAATGTAATTGTGATTAATTTTTTCATTTCTTTTTGTTTTATATGTTTTGGGGTTAAGGGTAATCTAGTTAATTAATTCTATATCGTAATCCTGCGTAATACATACTTCCAAAAATTGGACCATAAACAAAAGTGGAATCAAAATTAGCACCAAAGGGGTCATCTGTTCCTAAAATAGGATTTGATTGCCTAACATTGGTGATATTTTCACCACCTAAATATACTTCAAATTTAGGAGAAAACACTTTTGTAATTTGTGTATTAAGAGTTGCTACGGTTGGCGTTCTTTCTGGTAATTGATATTGCACTGGGTTGCTAGCAGTAGAAGCATACCGCTGATTACTTAACCAATTATAAGTAACATCAAATTTCCAACGGCTTGTTGCACCTTCTTCACGATTTGTTATATACCCTATGTTAGCAAAAAACCTATGTTTAGGTGTTAATGGTTTTTCTAATTTTCCAGAATTATAATCGGTTTTTACTTCATAATACTTATAGGCGGTACGTAAATCTACTCCTTCAAAAGGTGTGTAGTTTATTTCTGTTTGAAAACTATTGGCATAACTTTTACCATCAAGATTATAAAAATTAATCTCGGTAGGTGTTTCCCAATCTACTACTACTTGATTTTTAAAATCGGTTTTATAAAAATCGAAAGTAACATCTCCCTTTCTTCCCAAAAAATTAAACCCTTGTAAATAAGACACACCATAATTCCATGCAATTTCAGGATCTAATCCGTAAACAGCACCACCAGTATTTAAAATATTAATTTGTCTAGAGGTTGAGAACATTTGTTGGTTTTCGGTGAAAATATTGGCACTTCGTTTACCTCTACCAAAAGAAGCTCTAAAAGCCGATTTACTCCAAGGCGAATAACGCACATGCACACGAGGTGTAACAAATGTACCTAATAAATTATGATGATCTATACGCACACCTGCCGTAAGATTTAGTAACTCTAAATTATCATAACTATATTCAAAAAACGCTCCTACTGAATTTTCGGTACGCTCATAATCTGTTGTATTTACAAATTCGTTATAATGATCATAAGTATAACTTACTCCTGTTTTTATTTTATTACGAGAATCACTTATTATTGAATTATAAATGGCATTGGCATACAAACTATTATGCGTTATATTGTATTCATTTAAGCCAAAATATGACTTTTGTTCATGACTACTAAAAGCGGTTTGCACCCCTAAACTTTGCCAAGGTACATTAGGGTTTACATAACCAAATTTAGCTGATACTTCATAGCGCTTGGTATCTATTTCGCTTCCCCAATAGTTTGTTGTTAACTTGTCGGTATTTGGATTAAAATCTAATTCGCCAGTTTGTTTTTCATCATTTAAAAATTTCAAATTTATAAAACTAACAAAGCCCTTATTAGCATCTGTATACTGCCAGCGGTTCATTATATTTATTTGGTTATAGAGTGGCATATCTAAAAAACCATCATCATTAACATCGTGTTTTGCTTGGTGTGAATTACCATGAATATACAAACCTGTGTTCCATTTATCAGATACCTTAGTATTTATATGAGTATTAATTTCAAAACGCTCACTACTTGCTCCATATAAGTTCACAAAGAAAGCATCATCAGTTGTAGGCTTTACAAGTTCTACATTTATTTGTCCTGCAATACTTTCAAAACCATTAACTACACTACCAGCTCCTTTGGTAATTTGTATACTCTCTACCCACGTACCTGGAATAAAACTTAAACCAAAAGCCTGTGATGCCCCACGAATGGACGGAATATTTTCGGTAGCTATTAAAATATAAGGACTTGTTAATCCTAACATTTTTATTTGGCGTGTTCCTGTAATGGCATCGGCAAAATTGACATCTATAGACGGATTTGTTTCAAAACTTTCTGAAAGGTTACAACAAGCTGCTTTTAGCAATTCGTCACTACTTACCGTAAGGGTATTGGTTGCTTTTAAGTAAGACTTTGCAGTTGCTTGCTTTCTTGAAGTTATTGTTACAGCATCTAAATTATCTGTTGGTTGTAAATAATGTTTAATAGTTTTAGGTGCTGTAATAGTTAGTGTATCGGTTTTATACCCAACATAACTTATAACTAACTTGGTGTATTCTTTTTTATATTGAAGGGTAAATTCTCCATCAATATTAGTCACAGTTCCAACTTCTGTACCTAACCAATATACATTAGCACCTGCTAACCTTATATTTTTATTTTGTGTATTTGCTTCTAATATTACACCACTAATTTGCTCTTGTGCACTAAATAGTAGTGGCATTAGAAACAACATATATAATAATTGTTTCATTTTTATGTATTTGATTTAATAACATTGTTTTTAAAATTTCTACTCTTGCGGAAATGAAAAATATGCTTAAATCAAATCAAAAAAACTTGGTCTAAAACTAAAATATCGGATATTAATTTTGGTGGGGTATAATCTTTATGTGGTATGGTTTGCTTTGGCAAACTTTCAAAAAGATTATGATAAGTATAAACAAATGATGTTATGAACAATTGCTGTTCAAAATCTAAATCGTCAAAAGACTTTATAAGCTCATCCTGTCCTTTAATAACATCTACTTCATCTTTACAGCAATGTTTTTTTGTAATTTTTTGTGAAGCTAATTCTTGTGATTCCATAGCACATTTTTCAGCCCCAGTAAATAGAGCAACATCTACTAAAACATCACCACAATAGTGTTTTTCAATGGTAAAAGACACCGTTGAAAACAACACTAACAATGCTAAAGTAACTGAAAAACTTTTATGTAAAAATGCTTTTATCACAGTACAAAAATACAAAACCTATATTTTATATACCCGTTTTATTAAATGATTAACATTTTACTTCCTTATTTTATTGTAATAAAAAGCAGGTAATAACAATAACAAAATAATAGGTTGAATTAAAAACCTTCGTACATTAAAAAACATGTAATAGTCTTCTTGTTTTGGATTTATAACAAAATATAAATAAATAAAAAGTAAAATAACAAAGGCTATAACATAAACTAAAACAGAAAACTTAATAACACCTTTATCTTTAAAAACAACAAATAAAATAGCTAACGATATTATAGTATTTAACACATAACGAAGTGTTGTAAAAGCTACAAGTTTAGCAACTTCTCGTCTAGGACTATCAACATATAAATAATCATTTTGAAAAAACACCAAATAAGGATCATAAAATAAATCATTCTCAAAAATCCGGATTAAAACAAGTAACCCAAAAAGCACAAACAGCAAAATGTATTTGGTTAAATTACTCATGTGCTGTCTTAATTTTAGAAAACCTATTCACCCAAAAAATCCATAATAAAAACACCATTCCATAAATAATAGCTGGAAAAACAACCGTATGTAAAACATGTTGTTTTTCAGGGTAATGATACAAACCAAGAGATAACAACACTATTCTTAATAAATTAACCACATAAATTAACACACTACCAGAAAGTAAAAACAAAAAAGTGGTTTTAAATGTTCCAGAAAAAGCAATTATAAAAGAAACAAACAAAATAATAACACTAATTGAATTGCAACCTTCAATAACCCTACCCAAATAGTTTCCATTTACAATTACTTTCATAGAAGGTTCATCGGGGTGCGGTTGCACTTCTGAATTATAACCTAAAATATTTATTATTGCTTCAGTTTGTATAGCAACCAAATTAGTAACGTAATCTGGATAAAATTTTGAACCATCAGACACTTGTAAATACCAACTATATAGTAATGAAAACCCAATGTAAACCAATAAAAACTTAAAAATAAACTTTATTACCGCTTTATATTTTATAAGAAGTGTTTTCAATAAAAATATTTTATGAATCTGAGTACCGAAATTACACCTTTTTAAATACTTTTACTCAAAAATTGAAATTAAAATATGAATTTTGAGCAGCTAAAACCCGAAGTTGACAACATTATTTCTAAAACAGAACTTAGTGTTAATAACAAATTACTAGCTATTTGTAAACTGCTAGAAAAACACATTGAATACTATAATTGGGTTGGGTTTTATTTTAGAAACGGAGATAAAGAAGAATTAGTATTAGGCCCCTATGTTGGTGCACCAACAGACCATACAGTAATTCCTTTTGGCAAAGGTATTTGTGGGCAAGTAGCTGTAAGTAACCAAAATTTTGTAGTTCCCGATGTAGCTGCTCAAGATAATTATATTGCTTGTAGCATTACGGTTAAGGCAGAAATTGTAATCCCCATTTTTGTAAACGGTAAAAATATCGGTCAGATTGATATAGATTCTAATACACCAGACCCATTTACTAAAGCAGACGAACGTTTTTTAGAGTTTGTTTGCCAAAAAGTAGCTGAAATTTTATAGTTGTTAATAACTTCCGTTTTTGGTTAAAAAAACATTGCTTTTTTTATAGTTGTTGCGTTTATTTTTTGGTTCAAATAGTTACTTTTGCACTTTATTAAAAATTTAACCATAAAATAATCTTAAATACTCATTACCACAACAATAAGTATTTAAAAAACAAACAGGAATGAGCAACGAAAAAACTATCAAATCTGCCCTAATTTCAGTATTCAGTAAAGACGGTTTAGAACCTATTGTAAAAAAATTAAACGAACAAGGTGTTACCATTTATTCTACTGGTGGAACCGAAAAGTTCATTAACGATTTAGGCATAAATGTTGTTCCTGTTGAAGATGTAACTTCTTATCCTTCAATTCTTGGAGGGCGTGTAAAAACACTTCATCCTAAAATTTTTGGAGGTATTTTAAATAGACAAAACCATGATGGTGATGTAGCTGAATTAGCAGAATATAACATCCCGCAAATAGATGTGGTTATTGTAGATTTATATCCGTTTGAAAAAACGGTTGCTTCTGGTGCTAGCAATCAAGATATTATTGAAAAAATAGATATAGGTGGTATTTCTTTAATTAGAGCCGCTGCAAAAAATTATGCCGATGTTGTTTGTGTATCATCAGTTGATGATTATGCCGAATTTTTAGAATTAATTACAGAGAAAAACGGAACCCTTTCTGAAGAAGACAGAAAACGTTTTGCTACCAAAGCTTTTAACGTATCGTCACATTACGACTCTGCTATTTTCAACTATTTTAATCAGAATCACGAAATAGCTGCTTTAAAAGTAAGCGAAACCAAAGGCAAAGCATTGCGTTACGGAGAAAACCCACACCAAAAAGGTTTTTTCTTCGGAAATTTTGATGAACTTTTCACAAAACTTCACGGTAAAGAATTGAGTTATAACAATCTTTTAGATGTTGATGCTGCTGTAAATTTAATGTTAGAATTTAAAAATGATGCACCAACATTTGCTATTTTAAAACATAACAACGCCTGTGGTTTAGCTCAAAGAGACACTTTAAAACAAGCGTATATTGATGCATTGGCCGGAGATCCAGTTTCTGCCTTTGGTGGTGTTTTAATTAGTAATAAAGAAATTGATTTGGCTACCGCCGAAGAAATTCACAAATTATTCTGTGAAGTTGTAATAGCACCTTCTTTTAACACAGAAGCTTTAGAATTGTTAAAAGGTAAAAAGAACAGAATTTTACTTAAAATTCATGATGTAGAAATGCCTGCAATGAATGTAAGAAGTTGTTTAAATGGCGTTTTATTACAAGACAGAAACAATGTAACCGATACAGCTGCCGATTTGAAAAATGTTACCAACATAGCTCCTACCGACGCTCAAATTGAGGATTTATTATTTGCATCAAAAATTTGTAAGCATACAAAATCTAACACCATTGTTTTAGCAAAAAACAAACAACTTTGCGCTAGCGGAACCGGACAAACTAGTCGTGTTGATGCTTTACAACAAGCCATCCATAAAGCCAATTCTTTTAATTTCGATTTAAATGGAGCTGCTATGGCTAGTGATGCGTTTTTTCCTTTCCCAGATTGTGTAGAAATAGCAAAAAAAGCTGGTATTACTTCTGTTATACAACCTGGTGGTTCTATAAAAGACCAATTAAGTATTGATTATTGTAATGAAAATGATGTAGCTATGGTAATGACTGGCACGCGTCATTTCAAACATTAAAAAGTTAATTAGCAAGTCTAAAAACCGATAAAAAACGTATAAGAATGATACGCCTAAAATTATTAGCATTTTCGGTGCTTGTATAGCGTATATTTTTATTAACTTTTATTACATTTACAAGATTTCAATTACTAACTTAATAAAACCACTAAAAATACATGGGCTTTTTTGACTTCCTAACCGAAGAAATTGCAATAGATTTAGGTACAGCCAATACGCTAATTATCCATAATGATAAAGTTGTTGTTGATTCTCCTTCCATTGTAGCTAGAGACAGAGTTACGGGAAAAATAATTGCAGTAGGACAGGAAGCAAGCTTAATGCAAGGTAAAACCCATGAAAATATTAAAACCATTCGTCCTATAAAAGATGGTGTTATTGCAGATTTTGATGCTTCTGAACAAATGATAAGTATGTTTATTAAAAACATACCTGCATTAAAAAAGAAGTTTTTTACACCTGCTCTTAGAATGGTTATTTGTATCCCTTCTGGCATTACCGAAGTAGAAATGCGAGCCGTAAAAGAAAGTGCAGAACGTGTAAACGGTAAAGAGGTTTACCTAATACACGAACCTATGGCAGCTGCTATTGGTATTGGAGTTGACATTATGCAACCAAAAGGAAATATGGTGGTTGATATAGGTGGTGGTACCACTGAAATTGCTGTAATTGCTTTAGGTGGTATTGTATGTGATAAATCGGTTAAAATTGCGGGAGATGTATTTACAAATGACATTGTATATTACATGCGCACACAACATAACTTGTATGTAGGTGAGCGTACTGCTGAAAAAATTAAAATTCAAATTGGAGCCGCAACCGAAGATTTAGAATTACCCCCAGAAGACATGAGTGTTCAAGGACGTGATTTATTAACCGGTAAACCAAAACAAGTTTCTATATCGTACAGAGAAATTGCCAAAGCCTTAGATAAATCAATACTTCGTATTGAAGATGCCGTAATGGAAACCTTATCTCAAACACCTCCAGAATTAGCTGCTGATATTTATAATACAGGAATATATTTAGCTGGTGGTGGTTCTATGTTACGTGGTTTAGATAAACGTTTGTCTCAAAAAACAGACCTTCCGGTTTATATTGCCGAAGACCCATTACGTGCGGTAGTTAGAGGTACAGGTATTACACTTAAAAATTTAGATAAATACAAAAGTGTATTGATAAAATAGGGCGTTAGAACATGCAACAGATTATAAATTTTATAATACGGAATAAAAACTTTCTGTTGTTCTTATCGCTATTTTTCATCTCAATTGTATTTACAATACAATCGCACTCTTACCATAAAAGTAAATTTATAAATTCTGCTAACTTTTTAAGTGGAGGCGTTTATAACTCTTTAAATAATTTTAGTGAGTATTTAAGTTTAAAATCTCAAAACAAACTACTTGCTGAAGAAAATAACAGACTACGCGAACAACTTTTCAACATAAATACAACTAAAGATTCTACTTTTACAAATACGACCTCTTCTGGTAAACTATATAAATTTTATTCTGCCAATGTTATCAAAAACAGCTATTCTTTAACAGATAATATTCTTTTAATAAATAAAGGTCAAAGAGATAGTTTAAAACAAGATTTTGGTGTTATAACAACCAAAGGAATTGTTGGTATTGTTGACAAAACCAGCAACCAGTTTGCTACAGTAATTTCTATTTTAAATTCAACTAGTAAAATTAGTGCTGGATTAAAAAAAACCAATCACTATGGATCATTAGAATGGAATGGGGAGAATCCACAAATAGTTCAATTAGTAGATATTGCCATAAACGCTAATGTTAAAAAGGGAGATACCATCATCACGTCTGGGCAATCTTCAATTTTTCCAAAAGGTATTCTTATTGGCACCATTGAAGATTATAAACATGATATAGCCGAAAACTTTTATGAAATAAACGTAAAACTGTTTAACGACATGACTAACCTAGAACATGTTTATGTTATTGAAAATATTCATAAAGAAGAAATTAATAGTCTTATAAATGAATAACAGTTTAACCGGACATATCATCAGGTTTTTTGCACTTGTTTTTGCACAAGTCTTAATTTTTAACCACGTTAATTTTTTAGGCTACATAAACCCTTATGTTTATATTTTGTTTATTGCTTTTTTTCCTGTAAAAAACAATAGGCCGTTATTTATTTTTTCAAGTTTCCTACTAGGTTTATCTATAGATTTGTTTTTAGATACAGGTGGCATACATGCAGCTGCAAGTGTACTTGCTGCTTATATGAGACCCGTAATTTTAAAATCCTCATTTGGTACAGTTTATGAATACCAAAGTGTAAGGTTTAATGCCGTAAGCTTTGGGGTTAAAATCACATATATAACACTATTAGTTATTGCACACCACCTTGTTTTATTTTCATTAGAAATTTTTAGCATTTCTAAAATACTTTTAATCCTTCAAAAAACGTTATTCTCTAGTATATTTACTATTTTATTAAGCATTATAATATCCATTATTTTCAGTAGAAACAATAAATGAGACAATTTTTACTTTTTGGTTCTGTAATTCTTGTTGGAGTTTTGTTTATTTCAAGGTTATTTTATCTTCAAATTTATTCTTTTGAAGGTCAAGATTTATTTGAAGACAACGCCATTAGAAAAGTATACGATTACCCCAAACGAGGTTTTGTATACGACAGAAACGGAAAACTACTAGTTTCAAATCAACCATCTTACGATGTAATGGTGATACCCAGGGAGGTAAAACCTCTAGACACTTTAGAATTTTGCTCGCTTTTAAAAATTAGTAAAGAACAATTTATTCAAAAATATCAAAAAGCATATCGTTATTCACCAAGATTACCTTATGTTTTTGTTTCGCATTTATCTAAAGAAGACTATGCTGTTTTACAAGAAAAAATGCGAAAATTTGAAGGGTTTTATATTCAAAAACGTTCCTTAAGAGATTATCAAACCAAAGTAGGTGCCAATGTTTTAGGCTTTATTGCAGAAGTAAATCAAAGCCAAATGCAGAACAATCCATATTACAAAATGGGTGATTTAATAGGCAAACAGGGGGTTGAATTATCTTATGAAAAGGAATTACGAGGAGTAAAAGGAATTAAATTTATTCAAAAAGACCGGTTTAATAGAGATATAGGACCTTATAAAGATGGAAAATTTGACACCATTCCTCAACAAGGTAAAGACATTACTATTACCATTGACACCCAATTACAGGAGTATGGCGAATTGTTGATGCGAAATAAAAAAGGAGGCATTGTAGCTATTGAACCCAAAACAGGCGAAATTCTTTCTTTGGTATCTGCTCCATCATACAACCCTAATTTATTAGTAGGAAGAAAACGCTCTAAAAACTACACAAAACTCTATAGAGACAGTATTCACCTACCTCTTATAGATAAAGGTTTATTAAGAGTCCATGAGCCTGGGTCTCCATTTAAAACATTAGTTGCTTTGGCTGCACTCCAAGAGCAAGCTATCACTCCAGAAACCACCGTAACATGTACTGGTGTTTATCATTATGGAAGACGTGGTAAAATGGGATGTCACTGTGGTGGTGGAATAAGAGATTTAAGAAAAGGTATTGCCAAATCTTGTAATTCATATTTTGCAACAGCTTTTAGAAAAACTATAGATTTATATCCAGATGCAAGTAAATCTATGGACAAATGGAGCAAACACATTAAAAGTTTTGGCTTAGGACAATATTTAGGAACCGATTTACCCATTGGGAAAAAAGGAAATATTCCTAATGGTGCCTATTACGATAAATGGTATCCAGACTTTAAATGGGGTGCAACCACGGTTATTTCTAACTCCATTGGACAGGGGGAAATTTTAGTAACTCCTATTCATTTAGCTAATATGACTGCAGCTATAGCCAATAGAGGATATTACTATACACCACATATTATTAAATCTATTGGAAATGAGCCTATTGATGAAAAATTCACAACCATTAGGCATACTACTATAGATAAAAAATATTTTGAACCAGTAATAGAAGGCCTTTTTGATGTGTACGACAATGGTGGTACCGCACATTTTTTACAAATACCAGGTATAGAAATTTGTGGTAAAACAGGAACTGCAGAAAACTTTACAGTTATTGATGGTGTTAGAACCCAATTAACAGACCATTCGCTATTCATTGCTTTTGCTCCTAAAGATGACCCTAAAATTGCCATTGCTGTTTTTGTTGAAAATGGTCACTATGGCTCTATTTATGCAGGTAGAATTGCTAGTTTAATGATTGAAAAATATATTAAAGGGCATACTACCAGAAAAGATTTAGAAAATTGGGTTTTAACACGTAGTTTAGAGTTTGAATATCAAAAACCTTATTTAGGTGAACCCTTTACTATAAACGACAGACGCGAAGAAATTGTGCCTATGCCTAAAGGATTATACACCGATAATAATCTGTAATAATTTACCATACAATGAGGCTAACAGATAGACATTTTAAATTTGATTGGATAACCATTATCCTGTTTCTATTATTGGTTAGTTTTGGGTGGTTAAATATTGCTTCTGCATCACATACTGGAGACACGCTAAATTATTTCGATTTTTCACAATCATACGGTAAACAACTCATTTTTATATTTTTAACCTTTGGTCTTATAGTTATACTTTTAGCCATAGACGCTAAGTTTTATGAACGTTTTTCTAGTGTTATTTACATTTTATCAATGCTATCACTAGTAGGTCTTTTTATATTTGGTAAAAATGTAAACGGCGCTACATCATGGTATGCCTTTGGCAGTTTTACTATTCAACCTAGTGAGTTTGCTAAAGCAGCCACAGCGCTTGCAGTAGCTAAACACATAAGTGACTTAAACACTAATATAAAAGTCTTTAAAGACCAACTAAAAACATTCACTATTATTGCAATTCCTGCATTACTAGTTTTATTACAAAATGACACCGGAAGCACCATTGTTTATGGTGCCTTCTTTTTTGTTTTATATAGAGAAGGCTTGCCAAAATACTATCTAACCATTGGAGTTTCTGCTTTAATTATAGCTATTTTAGCTCTAAAATTTGGAGCCATTTTTACATCAATTATAGCAGGTGTACTCATTTTTGTTTTCTATTTTTTTAATAAAAAGAAAATTAATTTTTTTCAGTCACTCTTTATTTTTATACTATCTGTAGGAATCTCTTATGGAGTAAAATTCTTTTACGAATCTATTTTAAAACCACACCAGCAAGACCGCATTAGTTTATGGTTACGCCTAGAAAAAGACCCCGCAAAACTAGAGCAAATGAAAAGAACATTTGCTTACAACTTAAACGAGTCTGAAAAAGCCATAAGATCTGGTGGTTTTAGTGGCAAAGGCTTTATGGAAGGTACCAGAACCACAGGTAAATTTGTACCAGAACAACATACCGATTATATTTTTAGTACTGTTGGCGAAGAATGGGGTTTTTTAGGTTCTTCTTTTGTTGTAATTCTGTTTGTTCTACTCATTTTAAGAATTTTACATTTAGCTGAATTACAAAAATCACAATTTAGTAGAGTGTATGGTTATGGTGTTGCCTCTATTATTTTTGTTCATTTTTTAATTAATATTGGTATGGTAATGGGGTTAATACCAACTATTGGCATTCCGTTACCTATGTTTAGTTATGGTGGCTCTGGGCTATGGGCTTTTACCATTTTAATATTTATCTTTATTAAATTAGATTCCAATCGTATAAACGAATGGTAGATAGATAAGTTGGCATTTAATTATTTTGCTTTAATGAAAAAAAGTTTCTTAATAGTTATTGGAATATTTTTAATTATTGGGTGTTCTAGTACTAAAAACGCTTCAAAAAGCAGTTTCTCTAAAACAGAAATTACGTTAATTACATCGGCCGATTCTTTAACCCCAATGCGTGTTTATAAAATTACCAACAAAAAAGATTCTGTTTTACTACGTACAAAAAGCACTTATATAAAACCCAATTCAAAAGATAAGGTGCAACAAATGTTAATTAAAAGACTATATGCTACAGTTACAGATAGTATGTCTTTAGGTGTTGGCATTGCAGCACCACAAGTTGGTATTTTAAAAAATATTATTTGGGTACAACGATTTGATAAAGAAAATTTTCCGTTTGAAGTGTATTTAAACCCCAAGATTACCAAATATTCTGAAGAAAAATTAACTGTAAAAGAAGGCTGCCTATCTATTCCTGATAGAACAGAAACTTTAAATTGTAGATCTAAAACTATTAATATTGAATATGACACCGCTAATGCTGAGCATAAAACTGAAACTATTGAAGGTTTTACATCTGTTATTTTTCAGCACGAAATAGACCATTTAAATGGTATCTTATATTTAGATCATTTAGACAAAGAAATTAACGACGCTAAACGCGTTAGGGATTGAAGCAAGTTACCGTGTAACGCGGAAAGCCCGCCCAAGCCTTAGCTTGGGAACGCCCTAATTATAATGTTACTTTTTAAGTTCTAACTTTTCGGCAAAATAATCGCAAAAATCTTTCATGGTAGCTGTCATTTTTTCGTCTTGCGTAGCTCTATTAAAGGTATTACTCATAGCAACTAAGGTTTGATGAAAAAACACTTTCATTTCATCAACTGGCATATCTTTAGTCCATAAATCTATACGTAAAGACTCTTGCGCTTTAGAATCCCAAACACTAAGCATCATGGCTTTAGATTCTTGGTTAGTGATACCGCCATCTTCTGCAGACCAAAATAGTTTTTCTGGCACTCTATTTTCATCTAATTCTACATTCAATTCTATCTTAGAGGTGTGTGTTTTAGGCATTATTTATTAGGTTTATATTTGGTGTTATTATAAATTTCTTCGGCACTGGTAATTAGCATTTTTTTAAGCGATACCTTATTTTGATTCATGTAAGCTCTAACCATTTTCCATCCGATATACTGCCCTAACCTACCTGGAGAATTGGCATCTATATCTTCTAAATAAAATTTGGTAAATGGTGCTGGGTTTATAAATCTGCTAGGTAATTTAGAATCTGTACTAAAAAGTAATTCGCGTTCTACAAAATAGCGCCATATATCACTCTCATTGATGTTTGCCCAATTTAGCTCATCTTTTGTGTACCCAATGCGTTGTGCTTCGGTTTTAAAAGGAATGATTACATCTTTAAAATACAACTGTTTTCCAAAGTATATCATTTCATCTAATAAGGTTTTATTTGGCGCTTGATGAATATATTTTTTGGCATATTCTGTAGCTAAATCAACTACTATTTGTTCTTTTTTAAAATGACTTTTAATATATTTAGGGATATTAGTATAGAACTCGTGATTGCTTCCTAAATAATTATCTAAAGCAATAATAGCAATAGTATCTGTTACTATGACTCTATTTCTGTAATCAACATCACTGGTAGTAGTAATAACTCTTGGTGGGTTAAATGCTTCAAAATAATATTTTATATGATTAAATAGTGATTCAATTTCAGCTTCTGTATCACTAAAATTGCTAAAGGTTTTATTTACCTCTGAAGATAACATTTGCTGTAATGTATCATTAATTTTAGCTAACCAAAACGAGTCTTTATATTTTTTTGAAAACATAAACGGATATGCTTTCTTTAATTTAGGAAGGGTTTCTGCATTGGTTTCTGCAAAAAATTGGTCAAATCTTTCAACTTCAACATCAATATTTATTTGTGCAATATCAGCTTCAAGTTGATTATTTTTTTTACATGAATATACAGTTACGGCTAATAATAAAAATAATAATAGGTTTTTCATATAAAACTTACTCGTTATAAATTTTTATTAATTAAGTGTTTCGTTTATTTTTGTTTACAAAGGTACTATTCTTAGAATTAAATTCACTTAATATGCAAACAGAAAAAGTTGTTAATCATATTGTTAATTGGTTAAAAGATTATGCTACAAATGCTGGTGTAAACGGATTTGTTGTTGGCGTTTCTGGCGGCATAGATTCTGCCGTCACTTCAACTTTATGTGCCAAAACAGGCATGAATGTTTTAGTTGTTGAAATGCCTATACACCAAGCCAAAAGCCATGTAAGCAGAGCCCAAGAACATATTAAGCAGTTAAAAACAAGGTTTGATAACGTTAGCGATACACGTACCGATTTAACCCCTGTTTTTGATGAATTTAAAACAGAAGTATTTCTTGATGGTGACCAAGCTACAGTAGATATGGCATTAGCCAACACCCGTGCTAGATTAAGAATGACTACGTTATACTACTATGCCGGACTTTACAAACTTTTAGTAGCAGGGACAGGCAATAAAGTTGAAGATTTTGGCGTTGGGTTTTACACCAAATACGGAGATGGTGGGGTAGATTTAAGCCCCATTGCAGACCTTTTAAAATCTGAAGTTTACCAATTAGGTGAAGCTTTAGAAGTACCAGAGTCTATTATGAATGCTGCCCCTAGCGATGGTTTATTTGGTGATGCCAGAAGTGATGAAGACCAAATAGGCGCCTCTTACCCAGAGCTTGAATGGGCTATGAAAATGGATAATGAAGGCAAAACAGAATCTGATTTTGAAGGCAGAAAACAAGCTGTTTTTAAAATATATAAAAGGTTTAATACAGCCAATAAACACAAAATGATTCCTATACCTGTTTGTAATATTCCTAATAATTACAAATAAATGTTGTAAAGTATTCAGGAAATCACTACTTTTGGGGTTGCATATTCTCTCAACTAACAAAACTATCTCTCTAAAAATTAATTATGCAAAACAACCAAAATTATGATAAAGTTATTAATAGCAGACAATCACCCTATTACAAGAAAAGGACTTGAAGTACTTTTCTCTGCCTCTTCTGACATTAAAATTGTTGGAAGCGTAGACGATGGCGAAGCCATCCTTGAATTTATTAAGAAAAATCCAGTTGACATTATTTTAACTGAGACCGATCTTCCTAAACTTAATGGTTTAACCCTGTTACGTCATTTAAAAAATGACTACCCAGATATTAAAACTATTATTTTTAGTAGTCAGCCAGAAGAAGTATATGCCATAAATGCCATTAAAGCTGGTGCTTCTGGTTATATTTCTAAAACGGTAAATGTTATTACAATAAATGAAGCCATTTTAAAAGTTTATGAAGGTGGTATTTATTTAAGTAATGAGCTAACGCAACAATTGGCATTTGGAAATCGTGTTGGAAAAAGCACTGGATCTTTCTATAAAAAACTGTCTACCAGAGAAGCCGAAGTGCTTAAACTTTTAACTATTGGTAGAAAAAACAAAGAAATTTCTAAAGAACTTGATATTAACGAAAAAACCGTTAGTACTTACAAAGCGCGTTTAATGCGTAAGCTTAAAGTTACTAATTTGGTAGATTTGGTTAATCAAGCTAAACTTACCCAGCAGTTATAACACTCTGTTAAGTTTTCTAGATAATAACATTTTTAAGCCTGAGTAGTCTTTTACTTCTTCAAGAATATTTTTATTTACCTCGCTGGTATTTTGTAATGTTTTTTGTTGAAATTCTTTAACCTTTTGGTCTATTAAAAAGCAACGCAGGCTTAAAATTGTTTCGCTAACTAGTTGTGCTACTGTGTTTGTTTTTTCTTTTGGATAGATTTCCATTCTATTCCAATTATCTAAACTGTAGCGTTCATCATCCATTAAAATGGAGGTGATTTCGTTTGCTGTTTCTTGGTCTACAGAATTTATAAACATCTTTAAATTGAATTCAGTATTCTGATTTAAAGTATCTATAATAGTGTAATATAAAGTTTTAAACCTTTCGTTTGAAAACTCCATTTCATCTTCTTGAAGGTCTAAAAACACTTTTTCAAAAACTTTTGCTTCTTGAATAACGGGTTCTAGAATTAAATCGCCTTTATCATTTTCTTTTAAAACTAAATCTTCAAAATTTTCTGTTCTACTTCCATATAACAACAAAATCTCTATAATTTTTCGTTCTAACAAATACTGAACATCTACCTTTTTTACAGGTTGTTCATGTTTAATAACTTCAAATGATTTTTGTTGCTTTTTATATTCTCTATTTTCTTCTTGAAATTCTTTTTTATTAATTTGAGCTAACGTACTGAATAAAACTTCCTCACTAATATCCATAATTCTAGCACATTCCTGAATGTAGATTTCTTTTTTTATTCTATCAGGAATTTTTGAGATACTGTTTACAATATCACGTACGGTTTCAGCTTTTTTTATGGGATCTTCTTTAGCATCTTCATGCAAAATTGACGCTTTAAATTGAATAAAATCTTTAGCATTATTTTTTAAATAGAGAGCTAATTCTTCAAGCGTATTTTGTTTAGCAAAACTATCGGGGTCTTCGCCTTCAGGAAAGGTACATACTTTTACATTCATACCTTGCTCAAGAATTAAATCAATTCCTCTAAGAGAAGCTCGCATACCTGCCGCATCTCCATCAAAAAGCACGGTAATGTTTTTTGTAAGTCTGTTAATAAGCCTTATCTGTTCTGATGTTAGAGCCGTTCCTGATGAGGATACAACATTTTTAATACCAGTTTGATGAAACTGAATAACATCTGTATATCCTTCCACTAAATAACAATTATCTTCTTTAGCTATACTTTGTTTGGCGTTATAAATACCATATAAAACCTTGCTTTTATGGTATATATCACTCTCTGGAGAATTAAGATATTTAGCAGCTTTTTTATCATTTACTAAAATTCTACCTCCAAAACCCAACACGCGTCCGCTCATACTTTTAATAGGAAACATAACGCGTCCTTTAAACCTATCAAAATGCTTATCGGGTTTAACTATTGTTAGACCTGTTTTTTCTAAAAACTCTAATTGATAACCTTTTTTTAAAGCTTCATCTGTAAAGGCTTGCCATTCATCAAGTGAATAGCCCAAATCAAACTTTTTAATGGTTTCGTCTGTAAACCCACGTTCTTTAAAGTAACTAAGTCCTATAGATTTTCCTTGGTCTGTTTTATGAAGTATTTTCTGAAAGTACTCATTAGCAAACTCACTTACCAAATATAAGCTCTCACGTTCATTGGCGGCTTCTTTTTGCTCATTGGTTTGCTCTGTTTCTTCTATTTCAATATTGTACTTTTTTGCTAAATATTTTATGGCCTCTGGGTATGTAAAATGCTCGTGCTCCATTAAAAAAGCAACTACATTACCACCTTTCCCCGTACTAAAATCTTTCCAAATTTGTTTCACGGGAGATACCATAAAACTTGGCGTACGTTCATCACTAAAAGGACTTAACCCTTTAAAATTGCTACCTGCTTTTTTAAGGTTTACAAAATCGCCTATAACCTCCTCTACTCTGGCGGTTTCAAAAACTTGGTCTATGGATGATTGTGATATCAATTTTATAATTTAAAGCGAATGTAAATTTAATATTAATGAATTGATTACAGAAATATATATTGGCTTCAAAATTTGACTATGTAGATAATTTCATATAAATTCGTTTTAACCTCCTAAAAACATCTTAAAATCAATAGTTTATGAAACTTAAAACTTCCTCTCTCCTAAAATTATTTTTTGTTTTAGCTTCTATATTTTTTGTTAAGCATAATGCCTTTTCACAAAAAAGAGAAGTTCTTGAAAAGTGGGTACATGCCGTAGAAAAAGAATTCCCTGAAATTGAATGGCAATCTACCCAATCAAAATTAAGATCTGGTAGCTATAAATACAACTTAATTAGGCATCACTTACTTTCTGACACCTATTTTGTTCCTGCTTTTGGAATATCAATAGATAAAATGAGTGCTTCAAAAAGAAACAAAGTGGCATCAAAAGTTAACTCTTATAAACGAAAATCTAAGTACCCATGGGCTAATAGACTAGATTGGTATTTATGGGGAGCTCTCAATCAACCTAGGGCTTATACTAAAGTTTTAAAAGAAGTGGCTTTAATACATGAAAATAGAAAAAACCTAAAAGAAACTACCAATAAAATTATTTCTAATAATGTAAGTTTTAATGAACTCTTACAAATAAAAAGTAGTGTAAAGTATAAATATTCTAAACTTTTGCCTTCTGAAATAAATAATCTAAACAACTTAATTAAAGAACATGAGCGGTTAATTGCCGACAATACATTGGAAGAGAAAATGGCAGAATTAAATAATTTGAGTCCAAGTTTTCAGTCAGTTAATAAACTAGAATCGTTTAGAAATTACAACAGGCAATTATTTAGCAGTGCCTCTCCTAAACATACTTCGCAAATAAACAGCGATATTAAACAACGATGTGAAAACATGGTAGCTATGTTAGCTACAAAAAAACAAGCTAATTTAGTGTCTCAAAATTTTGCAGGAAAAACTATTTCCAGTATAAATGACACCTGGAACAATTTGAATGCTTCTTATAAAAAATATCTTTATTTACCAGAGGTTAAAACACTTTTAAACACATATAGGCAGAAAAAAACCACCTATACCGCTAACCTAAAAGATGCCATTATTAACAAAGCCAAAACCCTATATACTACAAGTGAACTTTCATCTTTATTAAACAAATACACTAGTAACACAAATGCTAATACAGCTATTAAAACCTTAACTAATTATATTGAAATACGAAAAACAGCAATAGAGCAAATACTTAAAAAACATGAAGAAGAAAGAAGAAAAAAAGAAGCCGAAAAAGCTGCTGTAATTAGAACTAATAAGCAACTAGTAGCTAAGTTAAGACGTGAATTGCGTATTCAATATGAATCTAACCTACCAACCTTTGAAGAGTTACATTACATCTTACAATCTTACCTTGGCTTAATAAACCCTGACGGAAAATACAATATTAATGACGCTAAACGTTTTGTTAATCTTGTAGAAGATAAGAGGTACATGCGTTTAAGAACCAATGCCATTTCTGGAGATAATGAAACTTTTCAAAACAGTAAGGGCATGAAAATAAAGTGTTCTGCACTCACTTCTGTTGATGGTGAAGATTTTGCCTATACTGAACTGATTATACCTAATGTTACCAGAGAACTTTTTGAACTATACTCAAAAGAATTAACCTCTGAGTATAGGAACATACTTAAAAATAGCATGACTCCTGATATAAAACCCGATAAAAAAGATTTATACATTAAAAGCGGAAGAACCTTGTATGGATTAGAGATTGATGATTATGGTGCTTTAGTTGCTAGAGCTCAAAGAAACAACTTTGCAAATTGGCCAATAATGACAGAAAGAGCAGATTACAAAACTTTAAAAGTTTCTTCTTTTAGTAATGTAACTGATGTATTAGTTAAAACTGGGCAACAAATTACTTTTAAAGCTTGGGGTAAAATACAAATAGGCGCTTTTGCAGGATACGCTTCCCCATCAGGAATTAATGGTTTTAGTGCCTATAATAAAGTTAGAAACTTTAAACATGGTTCTCTAATGGGTAAAATAGGTAGTAAAGGCTCTTGGTTTTACATAGGGTCTAACAAAACCATTACTGCGAATGCTAGTGGAAAATTATATTTAAGTATTAACGATAAAGATGTTAACAATAATAATGAAGGGTTTTATCATGTTCAATATGAAATAAGGTAACCTATCTTTTAATAAAGTTATACTACAAAAGTCTGTCAAATTTTAATAGTGTTTTTAACAGCTTTATTTGTACCTTTTTTTGGGCGTTACTCTCACTGCGTTCAAGTCGGGCTTTCCGCGTTACACGGTAACTTGCTACAATCCCTAACGCAAACACAAACCCATATCATCATTTTTACAAGCACAAGCTTTATAAATACAGGTCAAATCATTAACTTTGCGCTTCTTAAAATTTAAAGAAAATTATGTTTAATAATTTAAGTGATAAATTAGATAAAGCCTTACATGTATTAAAGGGACACGGAAGTATCACCGAAGTAAATGTAGCCGAAACTTTAAAAGAAGTAAGACGCGCCTTACTAGATGCCGATGTTAACTTTAAAATAGCCAAAGATTTTACCAATAGAGTAAAAGAAAAAGCACTTGGTCAAGATGTATTAACAACATTACAGCCAGGGCAATTAATGGTAAAAATTGTAAAGGATGAGCTAACCCAACTTATGGGTGGTGATGCAGCAGGTATTAATTTATCAGGTACTCCATGCGTAATTTTAATGTCTGGTTTACAAGGGTCTGGTAAAACTACTTTTTCTGGTAAACTTGCCAATTATCTTAAAAACAAAAAAACTAAAAAACCTTTATTAGTAGCTTGTGATGTGTATCGTCCTGCCGCAATAGACCAATTACATGTAGTAGGAGACCAAATAGGCGTTGAGGTTTTTAGTGATAGAGGAAATAATGATCCTGTAGCTATTTCGCAAGCAGCTATTGCACATGCTAAAGCAAACGGTCATAACGTGGTAATTATAGATACCGCAGGTCGTTTAGCTGTAGATGAAGCTATGATGACCGAAATATCTAACATTCATAAAGCCATACAACCACAAGAAACATTATTTGTGGTAGATTCAATGACAGGGCAAGATGCTGTTAATACAGCCAAAGCCTTTAACGATGTCTTGAATTTTGATGGTGTAATTCTTACCAAATTAGATGGTGATACTCGTGGTGGTGCAGCCATTTCAATTAAATCGGTTGTAAATAAACCAATTAAATTTATTGGTACAGGTGAAAAAATGGATGCTATTGATGTATTCCATCCATCACGTATGGCCGATAGAATTTTAGGAATGGGAGACGTTGTCTCACTTGTAGAAAGAGCCCAAGAACAATTTGATGAAGAAGAAGCTAGAAAACTTCAAAAGAAAATTGCTAAAAACAAGTTTGGTTTTGATGATTTCTTAAAGCAAATTCAGCAAATTAAGAAAATGGGTAACATGAAAGACCTTATAGGCATGATACCTGGCGCTGGAAAAATGATGAAAGATATTGATATAGATGATGATGCCTTTAAAGGAATTGAAGCTATCATTCATTCTATGACACCAAAAGAAAGAGCAAATCCATCAATAATAAACGCTAGTAGAAAAAAGAGAATTGGTAAAGGGTCTGGTACTTCTGTACAAGAAGTTAATCAGCTTTTAAAGCAATTTAACCAAATGAGCAAAATGATGAAAATGATGCAAGGTGGTGGCGGTAAAAAGATGATGCAGATGATGAAGAATATGCAACGATAAAAGTTTACAGTAAGACTAGTCATCAATTGGCAGTCAAATCAATCATCATAAATAATTACTGCATACTGCAGGCCGAAAACTAATAAATATGACAATCTTAGACGGTAAAAAAGTTAGTAACGATATTAAAGATGAAATTGCAGAACACGTAGCTGCAATGGTTTCTAAAGGAGAAAAAGTGCCTCACCTTGCAGCTGTTTTAGTAGGGAATGACGGAGCAAGCATGACTTATGTAAATGCTAAAGTAAAAGCTTGTGAAAAAATAGGTTTTAAATCAACACTAATTGAATTACCAGAGTACACTTCTGAAGAAGAATTGTTAGAGAAAATACATGAATTAAATACCAATGATGATATTGATGGTTTTATAGTACAGCTACCATTGCCAGAACAAATAGATGAGCAAAAGGTTTTAATGGCTATAGACCCTGATAAAGATGTTGATGGTTTTCACCCAACAAATGTTGGAAGAATGACTTTAGATTTGCCAACCTTTTTACCAGCAACGCCTTATGGTATTATGGAACTTTTAGAGCGATACCAAGTTGAAACTTCAGGAAAAAATGTTGTTGTTATGGGTAGAAGTCACATAGTTGGTCGCCCAATGAGTATTTTAATGAGCCAAAAACGTAAAGCAGGTGATGCTACTGTAACTGTTGTACATAGTCGTTCTAAAAACTTAAAAGACATTACCAAAGAAGCCGATATTATTGTAGCAGCTATAGGAATCTCTGAATTCTTAACAGGAGATATGGTAAAAGAAGATGTTGTAGTTATTGATGTAGGTATTACACGTGTTCCAGACCAAACAAAAAAGAATGGTTACCGTTTAGCAGGCGATGTACATTTTGAAAGCGTAAGTAAAAAAGCTAGTTATATTACCCCAGTTCCTGGTGGCGTTGGCCCTATGACTATTGCTATGCTTTTAAAAAACACGCTATTGGCCAGAGAACGAAGATCTTAGTTTTTAAACTTAGCGTTTTCTTTTTACTGTTTTAGGATTAAATTCTTTTGTAGAATTACTTATAAGTTTACTTAATTCAGCAAACTCGTCTTTAGTAAGTTCTCTATATTTTCCAACAGGTACATCAAGTTTAATATTCATAATTCTCACCCTTTTTAGTGTTTTAACTTCATAATTTAGGTGCGAACACATTCTTCGTATCTGTCTGTTTAAACCTTGAGTAAGTATAATTTTAAATGTTTTAGAGTTTAACTTTTTTACTACGCATGGTTTTGTGGTTTGTTTTAATTCTTCTAAATAAATGCCTTTAGACATGCGTTCTACAAAAGTTTGCGAAATTAGCTTGTCAACTGTAACTATGTATTCTTTTTCGTGGTTGTTGCTAGCTCTAAGAATTTTGTTTACAATATCGCCATCATCGGTTAAAAGTATTAAACCTTCGCTAGGTTTATCTAATCTCCCAATAGGGAAAATGCGTTTATGGTAGTTTATAAAATCTATAATATTATCTTTTTCAACACGAGTGTCTGTGGTGCACACTATACCAACAGGTTTGTTAAAAGCTAAGTAAACAAATTCTTGTTTTGTGTTTTCAATAAGATTACCATCAACATACACCTTATCTTCAGCCGATAGTTTTGTGCCTTTTTCTGGTATTTCTCCGTTTACGGTTACTCTACCAGCTTCTATAAGTTTATCGGCTTCTCTTCTAGAGCAATAACCAACTTCGCTTAAATATTTATTAATACGTTTTAATGGTTTGTTCATAATGCAAAAATAAGCGCTTTATTTATCTAAGAACTCTAATATGTTTTTAGTTACAGAAGTATCTTTTAATGAATGCCCAAATCCTTTGGTTGAAATTAACGTACTATTTTTGAAATTTTTGTTAATACGTTTAGCGTCTGAAAAGGGAATAATCATGTCTTTTACATCATGAATAATTAGTGCTTCGGCATCAATATCTCTAGAGAATTTAGAGGTTGAAAAATCACTTGGTTCTGCGCCAAATTTCTTAAGAATGACTTTGTTTAGATTTTTTTCAACCTTTTTATTATAGCCTAAAAGTTTAATGTAATTTTTTAATATGTTTTCAAACTCTGAAGGAGCTCCTAATAAAACTAATTTTTTTAAAGATTTTAATTGATATTTCTGTTGAAAAAATACTGAAGCCATACCGCCTACAGAATGGCCAATTATAACTTCTGGATTGTATTTTTTAGCAACAACATTGATAAATTCAGAATATAAAAGAGCATTAAATAATTCGCTTCCAGAGGCTCCATGTGCGGGTGCATCAAGAGCAATAACATTGAAATCTTCGGCAATAAAATCTTTAACTTTATTTTTCCATCGGGCCGAATTGCTTTCCCAACCATGAACTAGTAAGATTGTAGCTTTGTTTCCTTGCCAATGGTAGGTAGCAATATTTAAACCTTCGTATTTTAAAAATTCTTGTTTTGCAGATTTTAAAAATTCTTTATGCCAAGGTTTTAATTCGCCTTTTCTAGGTTTAGAAAAGATATGTAAGGCTTTATTAGCAGCATAATACCCTGAGAAATAACTTAGTAAATTAATGTAAGAACCAATAAGTTTTATTATAATTTTTTTCATTATTTGTTTTCTCTATTTACTTTATCTACAGAAAAAGCAGGTGTGCAAATAGCAATATATTCACAAGGTTCTGTAAATGGATTAGAATATTGTACACGAGTATTTTTTTCAATTTTTATAGATTGACCTGCTTTTAAAACTATAGTTTCATTCTCTATAATAAACTGCTTTTTCCCTTTAATTATAAAAGTGTATTCATCAAACTCTGGTGTTTGAAAAGGCTCACTCCATCCAGGTCGAGCTGTCATATGTGCTATGCTAATTTGAGTGTTTCCGTCACTAGCAACTCCAAAATGCTCTTTTATTATTTTCCCATCATCAGTAGGAACTACAAAGGGGTTGTTTTGAATTAGGTATTTTTTCATATTATTCCTTAAAAGGTTTCCGTTTTATCATGCCGCCTTTAATATCTTTTACAAGTCCCATAATTAAAAAGGCTTTACGGTCTATTTTTTCAATTTCAGTTTTTATTCTAGGTATTTCTAAACGTGTAACTACAGAATATATAATATTTTTTTCGGTATTAGGTTCACCTTCGTTAAATCCACCTTTTCCGACATAAATAGTGCAAGCGCGTCCTAATTTTTGAGTTAACATTAACCTGATGTCTTCATGTTTGTTGGATATTATGGTTAGGCCAACATATTCTTCTACACCATCAACTACAAAATCTACAGTTTTTGCCGCCGATAAATAAGTTAGAATAGCATAAAGAGCTGTTTCAATAGATAGGATATAAGCGCCAAAAGAAAAGATGATAATGTTAATTAACAACAAAACATCGCCAACAGTAACCGATAGTTTACGGCTTAGGAAAATTGCAAGAACTTCAGTACCATCAATAACACTTCTACCACGCATAGACATGCCAATACCTAAACCTAAAAAGAAGCCACCAAAAACGGCAATAAGTAGTTTGTCTTCGGTAATAGTTGGGTAATCTACAAAATGGACTACAAATGCTAAAAAAGATATGGCAACTATACTGCGTAATGCAAATTTTATACTAATGGTTTTTGATGCTAAAACAATAAAAGGAATATTAACTAAAACTAGTAAAACACCTAGTTTTAAAGAGGTTATATTTTCTAATAATAACGAAATACCAGTTGCTCCACCATCTATAAATTTGTTTGGTAACAAAAAACCTTTTAAGCCAAAACCTGCCGAAAAAACTCCAATAATTATATAAGCATATTCACTTATAGAATGAGAAAGTTCTACTTGTAAACGTCTAACTAAAGGTACAATTTCTTTCTTGCTAACAGACTTATTACTGCTTTTGTTTTCTAGCCTCTTTCGAGCTAGATCTACTAGTATTTTAGACAAGAAAGGATTCATTATAAATGATTTTTTAGTTATTCCAGATTAAGAAAAAATACTTAATTTTTGCATTATCGGGAATGTGGGTTTCTTCAAATTTTAAATCTAAATCAAAGCGTAAATTAGCGGGTAATTCTTTCTTGTCAATTACAAAACTAGCGTTTATTTCATTTACATAAATTGCAACTGAGTTGATTAGATTATCAATTTTAGAAATTTTATAAGCCGTAATAATATCTTTAAAAGTACTTAATGTAGAAATACCTTTGGTTGTTTTATATTCTGGGTCTAGAATTTGAATACTTTCTATTACCGATGTAGAATCTAATGAGTTTTGGGGCGTTAAAATAAGGCGTTTTTCACCGCTTTTTTTAAAGATTTCTATATTGTTTACACTGCCTGCAAATTCATCGCCGCTGGTGTATTTTGAAATAGAATCATTAATAAAAATAGTTTTTAAGTCTTTTATTTGGGTTGAATCTGTTAATAAACCAATGTGGTGTTTTGATATTTCAAAAGGGTTTTGTTCTTTTTTGCAACTTGTGAAAATTACAGATAGAAATATGAGGCTTAAAATGAGTTTGTGCATTATTTTTTTTGATTTAAAATGATATACCAATAATCTACTATTTTTTCATAACTTTTGTTAATATGCCAAATACACTTCTAATAAATGTAGCACTTGTAAGCACTTTAACCACAGGGTTCATTCTGGTACTTTTTTGGCGGGTACTTGTGCGTCTGGTTTTTCGTTTAGTTTCGGCTTTTTTTAAAGCCTCTTTTTCTTTTCTTGCTTGTTCTTTGGCTTCTTCGGCTTCTGCTTTTTTAATTTTTTCATTAAGCATTTCATAAGCACTTTCTCTATCAACTTCTTTATTGTACTTTTTGGTGAGTTTAGATTGAGATAGTAATGTGCTTAGTTCTGTGTCAGTTAAAACATCCATTCTACTCATGGGAGCTCGCATCATGGTTGCTGCCAATGGAGTAGGACGTCCTTTTTCATCTAATGCCGAAACTAATGCTTCACCTATACCCAATGATGTTAGTACTTCGGTGGTATCATAATAATCAGAATCTGGGTAGTTTTCGGCAGTTAGCTTAATGGCTTTACGATCTTTAGCTGTAAATGCTCTTAAAGCATGCTGAACTTTTAATCCTAACTGACTTAAGACTTCTTCAGGAACATCGGTTGGGTTTTGGGTAACAAAATATAAGCCAACACCTTTACTTCTTATTAGTTTTACAATGCTTTCAATTTGATTTAATAAGGCTTTTGAAGCTTCATCAAAAATTAGGTGAGCTTCATCAATAAACATGATAAGTTCTGGTCTGTCACTATCACCCTGCTCTGGGAAAGTAGAGTAAATTTCGGCCAATAAACTTAACATGAAGGTTGAAAAAAGTTTAGGCCTATCTTGAATATCGGTTAGCCTAATGATGTTTATATAGCCACGCCCGTCATCATCAACACGTAATAAATCATCAACTTCAAAAGACGTTTCGCCAAAAAACAAATCGGCACCTTGTTGTTCAAGTTCTATAATTTTTCTTAAGATAGCACCGGTTGAAGCGGTTGAAATTCTACCATAAGATTCTGTAAATTCTTTTTTGCCCTCTTGGGTAGCGTATTGCAGAATTTTTTTAAAGTCTTTTAAATCTAGTAAAGGTAGTTTGTTATCATCACAATATTGAAAAATAACCGAAACAATACCGCTTTGGGTTTGTGTTAAATCTAAAATTCTAGATAATAAAACAGGTCCAAATTCGCTTATGGTAGCTCTTAATCTAACACCATCTTGTTCTGATAGAGTCATGACTTCAACAGGAAACGCTTTGGACTCAAAAGGTAAACCTATTTTTTCGTGGCGTTCATCAATTTTTGGATGTCCTGGACTAGGTTGTGCTAATCCGCTTAAATCACCTTTAATATCCATTAATAATACAGGAATTCCTTTGTCGCTTAAATTTTCGGCTAAAACTTGCAAAGATTTAGTTTTTCCTGTTCCTGTAGCTCCAGCAATTAAACCATGTCTGTTCATGGTTTTTAATGGAATTTTTACGTGTGCTCCTGTAATAGTTTCACCATCTAACATGGCAGCTCCAATAGGAATGTAATCTCCTTTGGTTTTGTAGCCTTCTGTAATGAAATTATAAAAAGTTTCCTTTGAATTCATGCTCTAGTATTTTGGATAAAAATACAGGAAATTAAAGGAAGAAAAAAATAAGGGTTCTCCTAATTATTGCTATATTTTTCTTATATAAATACAGCAATAATAGATGTTTTAAAGTTTTGTAAAACAGAACTCTAACTACTTTAAAATAACTAATAAGCTTATTTTTAACTATCTATGAGCTTCGTAAAGTACTACAATGTTTTCGGTGTGATTTGATACATTTATGGTGAAGCCATCAGCATTAAAACTAGTTACCGAAGCGGCTGTTAGGCCAAGGTTACCTCCGTTTTGATTAGAATATCTAATTCCTATAGCTCTAGAGCTAGATGCATATCTAGAAATGTTGTTTATAGAATTTCCACTACCACCAATATAAATAACTTGTTGGCTAATACTACCTCCGTAATTTGTAGCATAACCTGTACAACTACCAAAAGCGTTTTGAAATGTACCATTGTTGTTGCCAACACCGTTATCTAAATTAACATTATAACTTTCTACATTGGCATGTGCCGTAAATTTAATTGATGTAGGTTGAAAAGGTAAGCCCGTAATTGTTTGGTTTCCTGTACCGCTAATTATAAATTTACCAAAGTAAACAGTGGTTCCTAAATAGGCGCCAGAATCTGTTCCTGAGGTAATAATATTACCAGCGTCTGAACTAACTGAAGAGTTTGCGTTTATAGGAGTCCAAATAGGTGCACTAGCTGTTCCCGAATTATATTCAAACAAATCTAGAGTAGTATTGTAGATAAGTAACCCTTTGGCAGGGTTTGAAATACTATTTCTTTCAGTTGTTGTTAGTCTTGGCGTAAGCATGCCCTTGTTAGTAGATTCTACATGTAGAATTGAAGAAGCGTCTGGAGACGTTGTGCCAATTCCAACTTGGGAAAACCCATCATAAATACTAATAAATAGTATAATGGTAAGTGCTATTTTTTTCATAGTTAAGAGAGAGAAAAATTTAGACAATTTACAAAATAGTGTTTCACAAAAGTAAGAAAATAAACAATAAATAAATGAAACTAATCATATTAATCAAGTTAAAGGTAATGCGTATCTTTGCAGCCTTATGAATGAGGCAATACAAAAACAGGTTAATAAAGGTGAAATGTTACCTCTAATGGAGGAGTTTTACACCATTCAAGGGGAAGGGTTTCACAAAGGAACGGCAGCTTATTTTGTACGCATAGGAGGATGTGATGTAGGGTGTCATTGGTGTGATGTAAAGGAGAGTTGGAATGCTAATTTACATCCGCCAACAGAGACTGATAAAATAGTTGAAAATGCTAAAAAATACAGCGATACCATAGTGGTTACTGGAGGCGAACCGTTAACATGGGATATGACTTTATTAACAACTAAATTAAAAGCCGAAGGTTTGCAAACCCATATTGAAACATCGGGTGCATATAAATTAACAGGTGTATGGGATTGGATTTGTTTATCTCCTAAAAAGATGAAATTGCCTACTAATGAGATTTATGCCAAAGCAGATGAGTTAAAAATGATAGTTTATAATAAAGACGATTTACGTTTTGCCGAAGAACAAGCCGCAAAAGTAAATAAAGATTGTATTTTGTATTTACAACCAGAATGGAGTAAGCGTGATAAAGTAATACCTTTAATAGTAGATTATGTGATGCAGCATCCTAAATGGAAAGTATCTTTACAAACTCATAAATATTTAAATATTCCGTAAACAACAAAAGCCTTAAGACTTCCTTTTTACCGTCCAAATGTGTATAAAAATCTCCCTCTAGCATTTTTTTAATGCCACGCCGCACTTTTTAATAAGTTTAAAAAAATCATCGTTTAATAAATCTTCTTTCATCATAAGTGTATAACATTTAAAATTAATCAAAAAAAATATCGAGGGTTGCAACCCTCGATATTTTTAACTTTACACACTTGATGAGATATTGCCTCATAAATAATTATTCTTTTCTTTCTAGAACTAGTGTACTTTCTATTTCCCCTACAAAGGATAGGTTTACTAATTCTATTCTGTTTGTTGTAATTTCTTTGATTTTCCATCTGTAGTTGAGTTGACTAAATGGAAGCTCTATACCAAAGTGCATTGCTAAATACAACTCTGAGTTTCTATAAGCCAACCAAGAACCGTAAATTATTCCGTTATTTGGGTCTGTTACTTTAACCCGTCCGCTTTCTAAGAAATTGATTGTGTATAAATAGAAATTTTCTGTTAAATCTGCGTCTAAAACCATGTATGAAGCGACCTCCCAAGTGCCTGAAACAACAAGGTCATCTATGTAATTTAAGTCATCATCTATTCCTAGACAATGCCTCTTTAGTATCATTTTATTACTGTTGTTATTTTCTAACTTGATTAGGTCTGTTGCTAAGAATGTAATTACCCATTGTTTTTTTAGATTTGGTCTGTTTTCTAACTGGATTGACACCCCTATATTTCCTGAATTTATAACAAATACTTCATAAGTTCCTTCAACTAACTCGCCATTAACTCTAATTTTTACAACATTGTTTTCATAGAATTTTAAAGGTGTACCTATGTAGTCTGCCTCATTATCTGTTCCGTCAACGTTTAGTTTAGCTACTCTCCAAAAGCACTCTTGTAAATAGCTTTCTACGCGGTCTATAGTATAATCTATAATGATATCACAGTAACGTTTCATTATAATTTTGTTACTATCTTCTTCGTATATTTTAATTTTTCCTTCTTCTATTTCATAAACGTACCATTCTAATGTAAAGTCTTCTAAACTCTCAAATTCCATTTTTAACTTTACACCTTTACCTAATACAACTTTAGTTTCCCATGTACCTGTTATAACATCACCATTTCTAGCTTTCATTACCACAACACTATCTTCTTTAAAGTTGATAGCATATTCAAAATATGTATCGGTTAAGTTAGTTACATTTCTTTTAAATTCATGTATTAACCATGGGCATTTTTTTAAGTACTCATCTAAACGTTCTTTAGTGAAATCGTCATCATTATAATCGTTATCATCATCTTCATCACATGCGTCTTTGGCTTCTTTTATGGTATTATGTAACTCCAGATTGTTGTTTACAACTACTTCTGTACCATCTGCTAATTCCATTGTTATTGGGTAATTGATGCTTGCTAATACTTCGCTGTTTCTAACTTTTTTCATGAAACGATATAATTGTCTATCCTTTTCAATTTCAACGGTATCAATAATTAAGAAATCTGCATTAAAAATTGAGAATGAAATTGGGTATTGAAAATCTATACACTCAATGTCATCATCTTCTTCATTTTCTCCGCCACATGCTTCAACATAAGCTTCTAATTCTGCTTCATTATTAATGGCAACCTCATCGTAATCTGCATTAATAATGGTTACGGGAAAAATCATTTCCAGACTATCATCATCTTCTTCTAACTCATCAAGAGCTGCTTCTACAACGGTAAAATCTTCTTCGGAATCTATAATAATCTCTACACCATTTACAATAACGGTAACAGGCAATTTAACAGAAACACAACTAGCCTGATCTATAATATTATCTTTAGAACCGTCCATTTTAGAAGCTGCACTTACAAATGCTGTAAGTTCAGATTCTGCCACTAAAGCTTCTTCCTCTGACGCTTCTGTTATTTTTACTTCTTCTTCTTGACAGGAATTAAAAAACAAAAGGGCAAAAAAAGGTAGTAATAAAAATATTCTCCAATTAGTTTTCATAATGTTTGGTTTTAGTTTAAACATAGCTTTTTTAATGATAAAACAATCCAACTTTAAAAATTCCTACCCTATATCTTAAAAAAAGTTAAAATTCTAGCAAAAAGGATTATTTTAGTTGCACCAACTACCAAAACCATGAGCAAAAAATTACATGATGATATTTGTGCAGAACATATTTTCTCATCAATATTTAATAAACATGCTAAAGACCTACACAATTTTTTATACTATAAATTTGGCGAATTACTAAATCCAAAAGACAAAGCTCAAGAAGCATTTGTTAAACTTTGGGAAAACTGCGCTAAAATAACACCAGATAAAGCTAAAAGTTTTTTGTTTACAACTGCTAATAATTTAATGCTAAATGAAGCGGCACACCAAAAAGTGGTTTTAAAACATCAAAGAAATACAAACCCCAAATTAAGCACCAATGAAAACCCTGAGTTTTTAATGCGTGAAAAAGAATATAACGACAAATTGCAACGAGCACTTGCTAACCTAACCGAACCACAACGGGTTGCTTTTATGATGAACAGAGTTGAAGGGAAACGCTTTAAAGAAATTGCCGAAATTTTAGATATTTCTACCAAAGCGGTTGAAAAACGTATTTATGGAGCATTGAAAAAATTGAGGGAAGATATTAAGGAGTTGTAGTTGATTGTTGTTGGTTGAAAATCAACATAATTTTTAGTAGAGAAATATTAAAATTTGAATTTATTTAAAAAATTAAATAAGAAGGGTAGGAAAAAATAAAAGTAACTTGTTATATAGTTGAATAGAGGAAAATGGACAAAGAAACTTTAATATTAAAATGGTTAAACAATGATTTGAATGATCAAGAACTTCAAGCCTTTAAAAACCTTGAAGACTATGATGGTTTAATAAAGTTAAATAACAACTTACAAGCTTTTAAGGCTCCAGAATATGAGACCTCAAAAGAACTTGAAAACGTGTTAGCAACCATTAAAAGTAGTAAAAAACAAAAAACGCATTGGATAAAACCATTTATGCGTGTTGCTGCTATTTTAGCTATTTGTTTTGGCCTTTATTATTACACCACAACTATTGATACTACTATAACAACCGATATGGCTCAAAAAACCACGGTTAATTTACCAGATGCTACAAGCGTATCTTTAAACGCTAAATCGGTTTTAGTATTTAACAAAAACTCTTGGAAAAACAACCGAGAAGTAGAACTACAAGGCGAAGCTTTTTTTAAGGTTGCCAAAGGTTCTTCTTTTAATGTTATAACAGAAACAGGAACCGTTACGGTTTATGGCACTCAATTTAATGTAAAACAAAGAGACAATTATTTTGAGGTTATTTGCTACGAAGGTTTGGTAGGCGTTACTTTTAATTCTCTTGAAACTAAATTAAATCCTGGCGACAGTTTTTTAATTATAGATGGGAAAACAATTGCTAAAGAAAAAGAAAACAGCTTAACACCTTCGTGGTTAAATAACGAAAGCCATTTTAAAAGCTTACCCTACAAGCAAGTTATAGCAGAGTTTGAAAGACAATACAATGTTAAAATTACTTTACTTGGCGTAGATTCTCAAGAATTATTCACAGGTAATTTTACACATGACAATATTGAAGTTGCATTAAAATCTATTACCTTGCCTTTACATTTAACTTATAGTAAATCAAACGATACTATAATTTTAAAGCGTGAATAGCAAAGGACTTATTTATCTTTTTATTTTTCTGTTTTTTTTGAACATTACACTTTTAAAAGCACAAACCGTTCAAAAAGAAAAGCAACCCCTTACTCTTATATTAAAGCAATTAGAAAACCAATACAACATTAGTTTTTCTTATGCAGACAAAACAGTTAAAGATAAAAAAGCAACACTGCCTGATAAAAGTTTAGCATTACAAGACGCTCTAAGACTTTTAAAAAAAGAAACAACCCTAGATTTTGAAGTATTAAATAACCGCTTTGTAGTTATAAAACCAGTAAAAAAAAAGAGAACTAGCTTTAGAATACAAAACCTAGAAGAAGTTATAGTAACCAATTTCTTAACTACTGGATTAACAAAATTTAACGATGGTTCTATAACTATAAAACCAGAAATTTTTGGTATTCTACCTGGGTTAATAGAACCTGATGTTTTACAAACTATTCAAGCTTTACCGGGTGTAATAAGTACCGATGAAACGGTTTCAAATATTAATGTTAGAGGCGGCACTCATGACCAAAACCTGTTACTTTGGGATGGTATAAAAATGTATCAATCTGGTCATTTTTTCGGACTCATTTCGGCATTCAATCCGTACATCACAAAAAAAATTAACGTTTACAAAAACGGAACTAGCGCTAAATATGGCGAAGGTATTTCTAGCATTATAGACATACAATTACCTAACAAAATTGATAATGAATTTAAAGCAGGAGTTGGTCTTAACTTTATTAATGCCGATGGGTTTGCTAAAATTCCGCTTTCTAAAAAAACAGAGTTACAACTTTCATCACGTCGCTCTGTAACAGATTTAATAGAAACTACCACTTACAACCAATATTTTAAACGTATTTTTCAAGATTCAGATTTCAACAACAATAACAGTGATGGTAATTCTATATCTCAAAATGAATCATTTTATTTTTATGATGTTACTCTAAAATTTTTGTATGATATTACTAAAAAAGATAAATTAAGACTTCATTTTTTAAACGTAAATAATAAGTTTGATTATGATGAGCAATCTACCATTAACGATAGACCGGAGTATTTAAACAGTAACCTATCACAACAAAATTTAGCATTAGGTATTACTTACACCAAAGATTGGACAGACCAATTATCTACCACAGCCCAAGTATATGCTTCAAACTATGCTTTAGATGCTACAAACCATGATGTTTTAAATAACCAAAGGTTAATTCAAGAAAATAGAGTTTATGATCGTGCAGCCAAAATAGACCTCAATTACAAACACAATCATCAGCTTCAACTTAATGGTGGTTATCAATTAAACGAGGTTGGTATTAGCAATTTTGAAGACATTAACAACCCAAATTTTAGCAGGTATATAAAAGAAGTTGTAAAAAGTCATGCTGTTTATGCAGAAACCTCATTGCTTTCTTATGGAGCTCAAACCAAATTAAAATTTGGCACCCGTTTAAACTATCTTGATAAGTTTAATACGTTTTTTGCAGAACCCAGATTAAGTTTTAGCCAGCGTTTTTTAAGTGATTTCAGATTTGAAGTTTTAGGAGAATTAAAAAGCCAATTCACCTCTCAAATTATAGACCTACAAAACGATTTTTTAGGCATTGAAAAACGCAGGTGGGTACTCTCTAATAACAATAAAGAGGTTATTGAAAACGGCAACCAAACCATATTTCCCGTACCCGTTTTAAAAAGCAAGCAACTATCAGCAGGAGTTCATTATAATAAAAACAAACTCCTAGTTAGTGCAGAAACCTATATTAAAAAGGTGGATGGTATAACTACCAGGAGCCAAGGTTTTCAAAATCAATATCAATTTATTCATAGTGTTGGCAGTTATGAAATTAAAGGTATTGATATATTACTTAACAAACAGTTTGATGATATTGTAAGCACATGGATTTCTTATTCATATAGCACCAATAATTACCTATTTCCAGACCTAAATAATGGTGAAAAATTCCCTAACAATGTAGACATAAGACATGCTGTTACTTTTGCGGGTACTTACACTCAAAACAATTTAAAACTTGCCATTGGGCTAAATTGGAACTCTGGAAAACCCACTACGCTTCCTGATGAAAATAGAGCCCATAATCCCCCAACAATTACTTATCAAAGCCCTAATAGTAATAATTTAGATGATTATTTAAGAGCCGACTGTTCTGCTACCTACTCTTTTAACCTTTCAAGAACTTCTAAAGCCACTATAGGAGCATCTGTTTGGAATATTTTAAACCGAAAAAATATTATAAATGCCTATTATACATCTGATAATGAAGGAAACATATCTAAAATAGAAAATGAATCATTAGGCATTACTCCAAATATAAGTTTTAGACTACATTTTTAACTTAAAACATCATTAAATCGATATTAACACGCATTTCATCGATATAATTAACTGAATTTCAACGAAAATTCATTCTTTTTTGATTCGCTAGTAAATATATTTTCTATTTTTCTCAAAAAAAGAAAAATGGCATCACTAAATCCTCTTACGTCAAGCTTAGACTTAAGAAAAGCTAAGCATTTACTAAGGCGTGCTACTTTTAATTTCACCAAAGAACAATTGGAAGTATTTACAGGTATGACGGCAACCCAAGCCATTGATAGTATAACCACAGAATCGGCATACATACTACCAGAACCTTATGATCCGCTTCCAACTGATAATCCCGATGAATTTTGGACCTCTTCAGAAGCGCTACCAAACAGCTTTTCAGGGCAAGCCAGAAAACGAGGTATTGTAACAGCATGGTGGTGGTATAATGCCATAAACCAAATAAGTTTAAAACATAAGTTATCATTTTTCTTTCATACATGCTTTACTGTTGCTAAAGATGATGGTGCAGGCGCTTCAACCTATTATTATGATTACCTAAGACTATTAGATTTTTACGCTCTAGGGAATATAAAAACTTTAGCTAAAAAAATCACATTAGATAATGCTATGTTAGATTATTTAGATAATACACAAAACAATAAAAATAATCCTAACGAAAACTATGCCCGAGAATATTTAGAGTTATTCACCATTTTAAAAGGCGAACAAATTGGTCCAGAAAACTACACAAACTATACAGAAGTAGATATACAACAAGCTGCCAAAGTACTATCTGGTTTTAAACAAAGCCTAGAAAGAACAGATATAGATCCAGACACTAACATCCCTATGGGATATGTAAACATTGACCAACATGATACAAATGATAAAACTTTTAGTAGTGCTTTTGGTAATCAAGTTATTGTTGGTAGAGATACTGAAACTGGTGCTTTTGAAGAACTTGATGATTTTGTTGAAATGGTTTTTGCACAACCAGAAACAGCAAAAGCTTATTGCAGAAAACTATACCGTTACTTTGTTAAAAGTACTTGGGATGAAGAAGTTGAAACCGATATTATAGAACCACTTGCACAATTATTAATAGATAATGATTATGAAATTTTACCTGTTGTAAAAACTCTATTATCTAGCGAACATTTTTATGATGCCGATGATAGTGATGCTACCGATGAAATAATAGGAAGTATTATTAAAAGTCCTCTACAATTACTATCTGAAATTTGCTCTATGTTTAGTGTAACGTTTCCTAACCCATCTAGTAGTGCTTTAGATTATTACTACAATTTCTTCTATAAATTTATTCATAACAGTTACTTTGAAGCTTCGGGGATGGACTTTTTCAATCCAGAAGATGTAGCTGGTTATCCAGCTTACTACCAAGAACCAAATTTTGACAGATATTGGTTTTCTTCTAACACAATTATAGGAAGGTACAAACTGGTTGAAAGTTTAATTGAAGAAAAAAACACCATTACTTCTGGTAACACTTATGCATCATTAAATACCGTTTTATTTGTAAAAAATAAAATTGCAAATGCCCAAGACCCCAATTTACTTATTTCTGAAATTGCAGATTTACTATATCCAGAATCTATTGATACCGACAGAATAAATTATTTTAAAAGCTTTTTAGTAGATGAAGGCTACCCAGATTATTATTGGACGGGTGTATGGAACCAATATCTAAGCAGTAATGATGATATTACTGTAAAAACACGTTTAGATGCTTTAATAATTGCTATGATTAATGCTGCTGAATTTCAATTAATGTAAAAAACTATGAAAAGAAGAAACTTTATAAAACTTTCGGCATCAGCCTCAGTTATTGGGTTAACACCTTTTCAACTGCAAGCGGCATTAAAATCTTTTATGCCTTATTTTGAATGTCCAGACATCTCAAACAGAAAACTGGTACTTATAAATTTAGCTGGAGCAAATGATGGATTAAACACCGTTATACCATTAAATCAATATGACATTTATAGTAATTTAAGACCCACTATAAAAGTCCCTATTTCGGGAACTAATAAATACATTACTTTAGACAGCACATTACCAGATAACCAGCAGGTTGGATTAAACCCAGCTCTTACAGGGTTTAAATCTTTATATGATAAGAGTTGGTTACGCGTAATACAATCTGTGGGATATCCATCACAAAATAAAAGTCATTTTAAATCTACCGATTTATATTTAACAGGAAATGATGGTAACAGCCTATTAAATGGTTCTGATACAGGTTGGATGGGACGTTTTATGGAATTATTTTATTCCGATTTAATTGTAGAAACCTATCCCCTTGCCGTAGAAATTGGTTCCAACAAAACATCATTAGGATTTCACGCTGAAGAAGCACATGGGTTATCATTAAATCTTACAGGGCAAGACCCCGCAGGATTTTATACTGTTTTAAGCGGATTAGGTGGTGTACCACCTTTAAACATTCCAGATTCAGATTATGGTGATCAACTAAAATTTATAACCAATACCGATGCCTTATCTAACACCTATGCAGAATCTATCTCTAATGCATTTAATAAAGGACGAAATGATATAACTTATCCTGATTCCGATTTATCTAATCAGTTAAAAACAGTAGCTAGATTAATAAGTGGCGATTTAGGTTCTAAAATATACATGGTACGTATTTCTGGATTTGACACCCATGATGCACAAGTACAAGGTGTTGGCGAAGTATTAGGAAGACATCACGAACTACTTACAGAGCTTTCTGAAAGTATGGAAGCTTTTATAAATGATTTAAATAGTCAAAATTTAGCCGATGATGTGGTAGGACTTACCTTTTCTGAATTTGGAAGAAAAGCAGCCGAAAATGGTAATTTAGGTACAGACCACGGCGAGATAGCTCCCATGTTTATTTTTGGAAAACCCGTTGCTGGCGGAGTTTCTGGTACAAATCCAGATTTAACAGAAGCTACAAGTAATAACAACTATCAACTAAAAACAGTTCAGTACGATTACAGGCAAACCTTTGCAACCCTACTACAAAACTATCTTGGTGCTAATGATACCGTTATTGATGCTACGTTTTTCAACCACACCTTAAATGATAGTTTTGTGAATTTAAAAATTGAAGATATTTTAAAATCTGAATATGACATCTCAAAAGGTTGCGTTGCTAGTACAAATGACTCAACAAAAGAAAACAAACAATGGCTAATATACCCAAACCCGTTTAGAGATACTGTTAATTTGTCTAGTATTAATAACACAGAAACTGTTTCATTTAGAGTATATAATGCTTCGGGTATTTTATTGTTAGAAACAACAGCAAATTTAATTGATGGAGCTGCAAGTATTAATTTATCTAAATATAGTAGCGGTGTTTACTTTTTTCAAATACTCTTAGAAAACAATAAAACCGAAATCCATAAGGTTATTAAAATTTAGTTTATGAAAGCACTTAAAGCTCTTTTAACTTTATTTACTATCGCAATTATAACGCCTTCTTGTAGTTATGATTTAGACGATAAAACCGGAGGTAGTGTTTTAATTGAAGAACCAACAATTACCACTGACACTATTAGGTTGTGGGTTTTAACACATAAAAGATACGAAAGTCCTGGTATATATTTGTATAATGAAACAACCGCTACTGTTGAGTTAAAATTAGATTTACCTGTGAATTTAGAATCGCCACACGCTCTGGCTTTTGATGGCGAATTTTTATGGGTTGGTGGTGATGCCGAAAACGAATCTGTTTACCAACTTAACCCAGAAAATGGTTCCATTATATCTGAAATAAAAAACATTAAAACAGAAGGTATTGCCCTGTTAAATGATTATTTATATTATTCAAACTACAAAACAATAAATAAAATAGAAAAAAACGGAACGCTTGTTGAAGAAATTTCTACAAAAAACTCGTCGTATAATATCCCCGATATTGCTATTTATGATAACAATTTATACTACTTACGCTATTCTGAAACAGAACCCGTAGTTAAACTAAAACTATCTAACAAAAAAGAAAGTAAAATACCTATAGCCGAAAGTACAGGCACCTATTGTCTTACCGTTTTTAATGATGAAATAGTTACTATAACACCGTTTAATGAAATTAGCAGATTTAATCTAAAAACAGGTGAACTAATTTCAACCAATCCAACAGAAATAAAGGGCTGGATAACAGCTATAGCTCCTTATTTTGAATTATAATTACATACGCTTAGGCACCTGAATTCCTAAAACACTAAAGGCATTTTTAATAGTATTAGCTACAGTATTAGATAACTGTACTCTAAAAATTTTTTCATCTTCGTTATCGGCTCCTAAAATAGATACATTTTGGTAAAATGAGTTAAACTCTTTAACCAAATCATAAGTATAATTAGCTATTAATGCAGGACTATGTTGTGCAGCTGCATTTTGAATAACTTCTGGAAATAACTGAAGTTGTTTTAATAATGCTTTTTCTTTTGCATGTAAATCAACTACAACATCTTTATTACTAGTTGATGCTTTTCTTAAAATAGATTGAATTCTAGCATACGTATACTGTATAAATGGCCCTGTATTTCCTTGAAAATCTATAGACTCTTTAGGATCAAAAAGAATTCTTTTCTTAGGGTCTACTTTTAAAATGTAGTATTTTAAAGCCCCTAAACCTATGGTTTTGTAGAGTTCCTTTTTTTCTTCTTCAGAATAGCCTTCTAATTTTCCTAATTCTTTTGAAATTTCTTCAGCAGTAGCTGCCATTTCATCAATTAAATCATCGGCATCAACTACGGTACCTTCTCTACTTTTCATTTTTCCACTAGGTAAATCTACCATACCGTAGCTTAAATGATATAGATTTTTTGCCCAATCAAATCCTAATTTCTTTAGAATTAAAAACAACACCTGAAAATGGTAATCTTGTTCATTGCCTACAGTATAAACCATACCGCCAACATCTGGAAAATCCTTTATACGTTGTATAGCAGTTCCTATATCTTGCGTCATGTAAACAGCTGTACCATCGGCACGTTGAACAATTTTTTTGTCTAGACCTTCTTCTGTTAAATCACACCAAACAGAGCCATCTTCTTCTTTATGAAATACGCCAGATTTTAATCCTTCTTCTACAAATTCTTTTCCTAATAAATAGGTGTTGCTCTCATAATATAAGGTATCAAAATCTACTCCTAAGTTTTTATAGGTTTGATTAAAACCATCATAAACCCAACCATTCATGGTTTTCCAAAGGTTAACAGTTTCCTCATCTCCAGCTTCCCACTTACGTAGCATTTCTTGAGCTTCTAATAAAATAGGCGCATTCTTTTTTGCATTCTCTTCTGTTTCTCCAGAAGCAATTAGGTTTTCTATTTCCTTTTTATATTCTTGGTCGAATTTTACATAATAATTTCCAACCAATTTATCGCCTTTTAAACCAGTACTCTCTGGTGTTTCTCCTTTACCAAAACGTTTCCAAGCCAACATACTTTTGCAAATATGTATTCCTCTATCATTAATAATCTGGGTTTTGTAAACCTTTTTACCACTAGCTTTTAAAATTTCAGAGACACTATAACCCAAAAGGTTATTTCTAATATGACCAAGATGTAGCGGTTTGTTGGTGTTAGGAGATGAATATTCTACCATAATAGCTTTTTCACTTGCTTGTGGAGTTACAAAGCCAAAGCTATCATCATTTTTTATAGAATTAAAAAAGTTAAGGTAGTACGAATCGCTAATTTCAATATTCAAAAAACCTTTAACAACATTATAGGCTTTAACATCTTCAACATTTTCTACCAAGTATTTACCTATAGTTTCACCTATTTGAACTGGATTACCTTTTATATACCTTAACATGGGAAAAACAACCACTGTTATATCTCCGGCAAACTCTTTTCTTGTTGCTTGAAATTCTACAGATTCAATTTCAACATTAAAAGAAGCTACAATAGCTTGTTTTACTTGGTTTTCTAAGGTTAATTGAAGACTCATTGATAGTTTATTTTTTAGGTGGCAAAGATAAAACTTTTATTAAAGGTTTAACACAAAAAAACTATTAGAAACTACTAGCCTTTAATTAATTATTTTTGTAAATTTCTCATAAGCAATCAATTAAAAAAACATGAATAAAACTGGTTTAATAACATTGCATTTCATCGACAAAAGTGTAGTTTTTCTATGATTTTTGCCGTTCGTCTATTCGTCGATATTTTACTTAATTTTCATACATCATTTTATCTAATATATTGGTATTAAAACCTATAAATTAGATTATAAAATGTCTTTTTACAAATTTTGTTTTGTAAAGCTATTAATATCCAATTTTTATTGGAAACATTTTAAACACTAACAAACAATTACAGTTAAATAAAGCAATCTTACTTTTCCCTCAAAAATAAGACTTCTTTTGTGGGTTGTTTTGTTGTGTTGTAATTTAAATGTTATATGAGGAGAATAATTATTTTAATTATGTTTTTGTTTATGTACATTGGGTTTGCTCAAACCAATGACATAGATAGTCTCTCTATAGAATTAGCTTACCAAACTCAAGACTCTTTAAAAGTAGACACTTCTTTAAAACTTATAAAAGCTCTTTATGAAAATGAAGATTATGATAGAGCTTTAAAATATATTGTACAAAGTGAAAAACTCTCTAGCAATATAAATTATAATAAAGGAATTGCAGAAATAACTTTTTACAAAGCCTTAATTTATGCTAAAAAAGACGATTACATTAACGCCTTAAGTGGCTATAACAGAGCTAAAAAATTATTTAAGACTTTACAAGACACGTTAGGAATAGCAAAGGTTAACAATAGTATTGGACTTATTGAGATTAAACGTGGTAATTATGCAAAGGGTTTACAATATTCATTAGCCGCTATTAACGAATTAGAAAAACGAAATTTAAGAGAAGATTTAAAACTAGCATACAGTAATTTGGCCGAAGCTTATAATAATGTTGAGGCTTATGACAAAGCTATTGAGTTTTATGAGAAAGCTTTACTACTTCAAGAACAACTTAATGATTCTATTGGTATAAATATTTCTAATAGTAATTTGGCAGAATTATATTCTCTTAAAAAGGAACATAGAAAAGCTATTGAATTTTATGAAAAAGTTTTAGCTAACAATAAAAATGATTCTGTTAGAGGTAAAATTTACCCAAAATTAGGTGGAGAATATTTAATGTTTAATGATTATGCCAATGCTACAAAATATTTAATACGAGGTTATAACGTTACTAAACGAAAAAACGATAAACCAAATTTATTAATAGCTTTAAACAATTTAGGTAATTTAAACATTCAACAAAACAGACTAAAAGTTGCAGAGCAACAACTATTAGAAGCTGGTACCATTGCCAAAGAACTTGATAATAAACCAGAATTACTAAAACATTACAAGTACATGAAGTCTCTAGATTCTATTAAAAAGAATTTTGCTAGGGCTTTTGTTTGGCAACGTGAATATTATGATTTAAAAAATAAAATTGATAGAGAAAAAGCTAAAGTTAGTATATCTAGTAAAAATATAAACCTAAATCTAGACCCTAACTTTGACAAACCCGAAGAACAAAACAACCCCACTGAAACAACAAAAAGCAGTAAAACTGTATTTAGTGATACTAAAAGTGACACTAAAAATACTGATAAGTTTAAACTGATTTTATATGGGCTATTAGCAGCTCTTGCTATTGTTTCTACCTTTTTAATTTTAATTTATTTAAAACGTAATAGTAATATTAAGTACACCCAAGAATTAGAAGAAAAAAATATAAAAATTGAACTTCAAAATAAGGCATTTCAAGAACAAACCAAACATCTTGAAAACATTAACAATGTAAAAGATAAATTATTCTCAATTGTATCTCATGATCTTAAAGATTCACTTTCTTCTATTAATGGTTTTATAGAGTTGTTAAGAGATGGTTCTTTATCTAGAGAAGAGTTTGATAACTTAATACCTGAATTAAGCGAAAATGCAAACAATGCTTCTTTATTACTTTTTAACTTACTTAACTGGTCTAAATCTCAAATGCAATCATTAGAGCCAAAACCAAGTTTATTTGATGTACAAGAGGTTTTTGAAGATAAATTAAAACTTATTGAACAAAGATTAGAAAGTAAAGGTATTAATTTAGTAGATCATTCATTAAGAGATTTTGCCTATGCAGACCGCAGTATGTTTGAAATAGTAATTCAAAATCTTTTAGCTAATGCTATAAAATTCTCTAAGAAAGGAGACACTATCACTATTTCTAACCATATTAGTAATGGCAGCTGTATTGTTAGTATTGCAGATACTGGCATTGGTATTTCTAAAGAAAATTTAGAGAAACTTTTCAAAAATAACACCTTTACTACTCCAGGTACTAATAATGAAAAAGGTACTGGTTTAGGACTTTCAATTTGTAAAGAATTGGTAGAACTCAACCATGGTAAAATTTGGGTTGAAAGCACTTTAAATGTAGGAACTACTTTCTACGTGCAATTACCTAAATCAAGACCCGAAGATGCTTAAAATAAGCTAATTTCTTAAAGACTTTTTAACTTTACTTTTCTAATTTAAACTCTGCTTAGGTAAAAACACCTCAGCCATCATACATCTAGCACTACCACCGCCACAAGTTTCAATAGTATCTAAAGAACTTGAAATAATTGGACAATGTTTTTCTATTTGCGTTATTTGATGGGGTGTTAAGCAATTATATGCAGCTTGACTCATTACTAAATACAACTTATTATTTGCTCCTTGTACCTGCAACATATTTCCAGCAAAACTGTTTACTTGATTTTCTGTTATTGCTATAATATCTTTATTGGTTTCTTTTAAATGCTTTACAACATTTTTCCGTTCTTTTTTATCATCAATAGCATCTAAACAAATTACTGCAAAGGTTTCTGCTATGCACATCATAACATTGGTATGATAAATTGCTTTTCGCTCTCCTTTTACTGTTTGGTTAGCAGTAAATACAATAGGAGTATATTCAAAATCTTCACAGAATTCAATAAATAAATCTTCATCTGCTCTTGGAGACAATGCACAATAGGCTTTTCTATTTACTCTATCTAAAATAATACTTCCTGTTCCTTCAAGAAAAATATCTTCTTCTTCGGCAGATGTGTAATCTACTATGTGCTCTATTAAAAAACCATTATCTTCTAATACATTTAAAATATCTTCTCTACGTTCATGTCTTCTATTTTCTGCAAACATAGGGTATATGGCAACCGTACCATCTTCATGAAAAGAAATCCAATTATTTGGAAATATAGAATCTGGTGTATCAAAATCATCAGTATCTGAAACTACTATAACATTAACGCCAAAAGATTTAAGTTTTTCAACATAAGCATCAAATTCTTGTTGTGCTTTTTGATTTACTGAGTTTGGTAATACATTATTAATATCTTTTTGGTAGTAGTTATTTACTGCTGTTTGCTCATTCATCCTAAAACTAACCGGACGAATCATTAAAATAGTATTAGTTGTTTGTTTCATTTTAATCTCTAATTAAGGGTAATGTGGTACAACGCAAGAGCCCTTCTTGTTTTCCTATTTCATGATAAGGAACTTCTTCAACAGTAAAGCCTTGTTTACGCAACCAATTATTTAACCGAGTAAAGTTTTTTTCTGAAATAATAACATCTTCTGAAATTGAAAATATATTGCTATACATTTGGTACATTTCATATTTAGTTATTTCAAATATATTTTCTTTTCCAAAGAAATTAACAAGCCAATTGTATTCGCTTTCAACTAAAAATCCGTTTTTGTGAATAATAGCTTTATCCTTCCCTATTGGTTGAAAACAACAATCTAAATGCAATGCATTTTCTTTAGGGTTTGTATTAGATTTTCTTAGTTCAAAAGCTTTTATTTTTTTATTTGGAAACAAATCTTTAATAGCATGTACGGCTTGTATATTTGTTCTTGCGGTAATGATATCTGGATAGTCTGCTCCTGTATAAGTGCCTATAAAAATGTAGTCATTCCATGGCATAACATCGCCTCCTTCAACATGACACTCATCTGGTAAAATAATTCTATTTTCACCTTCTATTTTATTCCAAACATATCTTATAGCTTCTATCTCTTTATCTCTATCAGGTAATATATTGGCTTTAATGATTTTATCTTCAACAACAAAAGCAATGTCTCTAGAAAAAATTTGGTTACAATTTTTTAACACATCTGGTCTGTAAACTGTAACATCATATTTTTTTAGAACTTCTGCAACAGCTTCCATTTCTAAAATCATATCAGCTTCTTTAGGATAAGTGCCCGCTAATACATGCTGAATGCTTTTAGGGTCGTAGCAATCTTCAACTTTAGGTGTTGGTCCGCAGCTTTTTGCCGTTCCTAAAACAACTGCTCTTAACCTTGAGGTTTCATTTTGAATATTTAACTTCATATAAAAGCTAATTTAAAATTCAAATCTAAGCATAAAAAACAATTCTTTGAATTATTCTTAAAAAAAACCCTAAAAAAAAGAAAAGCTTTATGAAAATTCATAAAGCTTAACAATTATTTAAAAATAATTAAATATTATCTCTTTTCTATTGGCACAAAACTTCTTTCAGTTTCACCAATATAAAGTTGTCTTGGTCTTCCAATTGGCTCTTTACGTAAACGCATTTCTCTCCATTGTGCAATCCATCCTGGTAAACGCCCTAAAGCGAACATTACGGTGAACATTTCTACAGGAATTCCCATGGCTCTGTATATAATTCCAGAATAGAAATCTACATTTGGGTATAATTTTCTATCAATAAAATACTGATCTTCTAAAGCTTCTTTTTCTAATCCTTTAGCTACTTCTAAAACAGGGTCTACAACACCTAAATCTGATAAAACCTCATCTGCTGCTTTCTTTATGATTCGGGCACGAGGATCGAAATTTTTATAAACTCTATGACCAAATCCCATTAAACGGAATGGGTCATTTTTATCTTTGGCCTTAGCCATGTATTTTTTTGTATCACCTCCATCAGCTTTTATAGCTTCTAGCATTTCAAGTACTGCTTGGTTGGCTCCACCATGAAGTGGCCCCCACAAGGCAGAGATTCCTGAAGCTAAAGAAACAAACAATCCTGCGCGTGACGAACCAGCGATTCTTACTGTTGAAGTAGAACAGTTTTGTTCATGATCTGCATGTAGAATTAATAATTTATCTAAAGCATCTACATAAATTTTGTTGTTTTCAAATTTATGGTTTGGTTTAGAAAACATCATTTTTAAGATATTTTCTACATAGCCTAAACTATCATCTCCATAATCTAAAGGTAAGCCTTGTTTTTTTCGCATAGTCCATGCTACTAATACAGGCATTTTCCCCATAATTTTTACGATGGCATTATACATCTCTTCTTCTGATTCTACATTTACAGAAGAAGGATTAAACGCTGTTAAAGCACTAGTTAAAGATGATAAAACCCCCATTGGGTGTGCGGCTTTTGGAAAAGCATCTAAAATTTTATGCACATCCTCATCTACTATAGAGTTCTTTTTTATGTCACTATGAAATTTCTCAAGCTGATCTTTTGTTGGCAATTCTCCAAAAATTAACAGATAAGCTACTTCTAAAAAGTCTGCTTTTTCAGCTAATTCTTCAATAGAATATCCTCGGTATCTTAAAATTCCTTTTTCACCATCTAAAAACGTAATAGCACTTTCACAAGACCCTGTATTTTTATATCCAGAATCTAAGGTTATTATACCATTAGTAGCTGCTCTAAGGCTTTTAATATCTATTGCAACTTCTTTTTCCGTTCCTTCAACTAAAGGAAATTCATATTTTTTTCCATCAATTTCAATGGTTGCAGTATTTGCCATAAGTTTAAGTAATTTATTTTGTTTAAGCGGAATGCTAAAATACAAAAAAAGCCCTTATTTTTAAAAGCTATTCTTCTATGTTATTAATGAATTTAGCTATATCTAAAATTAATAATAAATAAAAAAGCGATTATTAAACAATAATCGCCTTTTTTTGAAAATTTTATAATTGTTTTTTTAGCTTACTTTGAAAGCTTTTTCTTGAGGAAAATACGCAACATCACCTAGTTCTTCTTCAATACGTAATAATTGATTGTATTTTGCCATACGATCTGAACGTGAAGCAGAACCTGTTTTTATTTGCCCACAGTTTAAAGCTACCGCTAAATCTGCAATAGTATTATCTTCAGTTTCACCAGAACGGTGAGACATTACTGAAGTATATCCTGCATTTTTAGCCATATTTACAGCTGCAATAGTCTCTGTTAAAGAACCTATTTGGTTTACTTTAATTAAGATAGAGTTTGCAATTCCATTTTCAATACCTCTAGATAAGCGCTCTACGTTGGTTACATATAAATCATCACCTACTAACTGAACTTTATCACCTACTTTTTCTGTTAATGATTTCCATCCATCCCAATCGTTTTCATCCATTCCATCTTCAATAGAAATAATTGGGTATTTTTCACATAACTCTGCTAAATAAGCTGCTTGCTCTTCAGACGTTCTTACCACACCTTTATCTCCTTCAAACAAAGTATAATCATACTTACCGTCTTTATAGAATTCAGCTGAAGCACAATCTAAAGCTATTTTTACTTCATCACCAAATTTGTATCCTGCGTTTTCAACTGCTTTACCAATAGTTTCAATGGCATCTTCAGTTCCATCTAAAGTTGGTGCAAAACCACCTTCATCTCCTACTGCTGTACTTAAATTTCTATCGTGTAGCACTTTCTTTAAATGATGGAATATCTCTGTACCCATTTGCATTGCATGTGTAAAAGTTTTTGCTTTTACAGGCATAATCATAAACTCTTGGAATGCAATTGGTGCATCACTATGAGAACCTCCATTAATAATATTCATCATAGGAACAGGTAGTGTATTTGCAGACACCCCACCAACATAACGATATAGAGGTAATCCTAATTCTGCAGCAGCGGCTTTAGCAGCAGCTAAAGATACTCCTAAAATAGCGTTGGCTCCTAATTTAGATTTATTAGGTGTACCATCTAAATCAATCATAATTTGATCGATTAAATTTTGTTCAAAAACAGAAACACCTAAAAGCTTTTCGGCTATAATAGTGTTTACGTTTTCAACAGCTTTTAAAACACCCTTACCCATGTAAGTATCTCCTCCGTCTCTTAACTCAACTGCTTCATGTTCTCCTGTAGAAGCACCAGATGGTACTGCAGCTCTACCTAAAACATTGTTCTCTGTTATAACATCTACCTCTACTGTTGGGTTTCCTCTAGAATCTAGAATTTGTCTAGCATGAATATTTATTATTGAACTCATAATTAGTTTATTTATACTTTAATTTAATACTTCAAATTTACGGTTAAATCTTGTCTTTTTTTAGTTGTTTTTAAAGAATTTATAAAATTAACCTCTATAACGTTTTAGTAAAATATAAGCCTTTAAAAAATTAATTTTTTAAAGGCTTATATTAATTATTTTTGTTTAATATTTTCTATAAATTGATCAAATAGATAAGACGAATCATGTGGTCCTGGACTTGCTTCTGGATGATATTGAACCGAAAACACATTTTTGTTTTTCATTGCTAATCCTGCTACTGTATCATCATTAAGGTGAACATGAGTAACTTCTAATTCAGCATTAGCTTCCGTCTCTTCCCTATTAACAGCAAAACCATGGTTTTGAGATGTGATCTCTCCTTTTCCTGTTTTAAGGTTTTTTACCGGATGATTAATTCCTCTGTGTCCATTATACATTTTATAAGTTGAAACCCCATTAGCTATTGCTATAACTTGATGTCCTAAACAAATACCAAATAAAGGTAAATCTCTTTTAATAATTTCTTTTGCTATATTTTGAGCATCTACCAATGGTTCTGGATCTCCAGGACCATTAGATAAGAAGTATCCGTCTGGATTAAATGCTTCTAAATCTTCAAACTTAGAGTTGTATGGAAAAACTTTTATATAGCAATCTCTACTAGCTATATTTCTTAAGATATTTTTCTTTATTCCTAAATCTAATGCTGCAACTTTGTAAGTTGCATTTTCATCTCCATAGTAATAAGGTTCTTTTGTTGATACTTTTGAAGCCAACTCTAAACCTTCCATACTAGGTGTTTCTGCTAATTGCTTTTTTAAGCCTTCAACATTATCAATATCTGTACTAATTACAGCATTCATAGCACCATGGTCTCTTATATAACTAACCAAAGCTCTAGTATCAACATCAGAAATAGCTAAAAGATTATTTTTTTCTAAAAATTTTTCTAATGAACTATCTGCTGAGTCTCTAGAATAATCATAACTGAAGTTTTTAACTATTAACCCCGCTATTTTTATTGAATCTGATTCAACTTCATCTTCATTAGTTCCATAATTACCAATATGTGCATTGGTAGCCACCATTAATTGCCCAAAATATGATGGGTCTGTAAAAATTTCTTGGTAACCCGTCATTCCTGTATTGAAACACACCTCTCCAAAGGCGGTTCCTTGTTTATTCCCTACCGCTTTACCGTAAAAAATAGTCCCATCTGCTAAAAGAATGATGGCGTCTTGCTTTTTTTGATATTTCATGTTTTCAATAAAAAAGTTTTGCAAAATTGCATAAAAAAAAGGATAAACTAAAATAGTTTATCCTTTATATATTAAATGCTTATTAACATTTATTCTTCCTCTTCGTTAGTTGAAGTATTCTTATTTTCTACAGGTGGAGTAGGAACAGTTGTTGACTTACCTCTTCTACTTCTTCTTGTAGTTTTCTTTTTAGGTTTACCAGCATTATAGATTTCATTATAATCTACTAGCTCTATCATTGCCATATCAGCGTTATCACCTAGCCTATTTCCTAACTTAATGATTCTTGTGTAACCACCTGGTCTATCACCAACTTTAACAGCTACATCTCTGAACAACTCTGTAACAGCTTCTTTTTGTCTTAATTTACTAAAAACAAGACGTCTGTTATGTGTTGTATCTACCTTAGATTTAGTTACTAAAGGCTCTACAAATTGTTTTAAAGCTTTTGCTTTTGCAACAGTTGTATTAATACGCTTGTGCTCTATTAAAGAACAAGCCATATTTGCTAACATTGCCTTTCTGTGAGCTGTCTGTCTACCTAAATGGTTGAATTTTTTTCCGTGTCTCATGACCTTTGTTTTAAACCTCTATCTTGCTACTACACTCATTTGAGGAGCAAATTATAAAGGAGTTGATTATTTAATCTTTATCTAATTTATATTTACTTAAATCCATTCCGAAACTTAAACCTTTAACACTTACAAGCTCTTCTAGCTCTGTTAAAGACTTTTTACCAAAGTTTCTAAATTTCATTAAATCGTTTTTATTGAATGACACTAAATCTCCTAAAGTATCTACTTCTGCTGCTTTTAAACAATTAAGTGCACGCACAGATAAGTCCATATCTATTAACTTGGTTTTAAGCAACTGGCGCATATGTAATGATTCTTCATCATATGTTTCAGTTTGTGCAATCTCATCTGCTTCAAGCGTAATTCTCTCATCAGAGAATAACATAAAGTGGTGTATTAACGTTTTAGCAGCTTCTGTTAAAGCATCTTGAGGTGTAATAGAACCATCGGTAATGATTTCAAAAACTAATTTTTCATAATCAGTTTTTTGTTCTACACGGTAATTTTCAATGCTATATTTAACATTTTTTATTGGTGTATAAACAGAATCTGTAAAGATAGTTCCTACTGGAGCAGCAGCTTTTTTATTTTCTTCTGCAGGCACATAACCTCTACCTTTTTCTATAGTAATTTCAAAATTAAGATTTACTTTAGGATCTAAGTTACAAATAACTAACTCTGTATTTAACACTTGAAATCCTGATATAAACTTCTGAAAATCACCTGCTGTAATTCTTTCTTGACCAGAAATTGAAATTGAAACAGATTCATTGTCAATATCATCTATTTGTCTTTTAAAACGAACTTGTTTTAAATTTAGAATAATTTCTGTAACATCTTCAACCACACCCTCTATTGCAGAAAATTCATGGTCTACACCCTCAATTCTTACTGAAGTTATTGCAAAACCTTCTAATGATGAAAGTAATACTCTTCTTAATGCATTACCAACTGTTAATCCGTAACCAGGTTCTAAAGGTCTGAATTCGAATTTACCTTCGAAATCAGTAGAATCAATCATGATTACTTTGTCGGGCTTTTGGAAATTAAATACTGCCATAATGTTTTTTCTTCGTTTTAATTGTTATTCAGTTGCGCGGTTTATAAGTTTGAAGAAGAACCTATGAACCCTTTGGCTAAATACCAATATGATTAATTTATTATTTAGAGTATAATTCGACGATGAATTGCTCGTTAATATTTTCTGGAATTTGAATTCTAGCAGGTACAGAAACGTAAGTACCTTCTTTTGTATCATTATTCCAAGTAATCCACTCATAAACATGAGAAGAATTTGCTAGCGAATTTTGAATAACTTCTAAAGATTTTGATTTTTCTCTTACAGCAACAACATCTCCTGCTTTTAATTGGTAAGATGGTATATTTACTAATTTACCATTTACGGTGATGTGTCTGTGAGATACTAATTGTCTTGCAGCACTTCTAGATGGAGCAATTCCCATACGAAATACTACATTATCTAATCTAGATTCACAAAGTTGTAATAATACCTCACCAGTAATTCCTTGTGCTGCTCTTGCTTTTTTAAATAATCCTCTGAATTGACGCTCTAAAATACCATAAGTATATTTAGCTTTTTGCTTTTCTGCTAATTGAATAGCGTATTCAGATTTTTTCCCACGTCTTCTGTTGTTTCCGTGTTGACCTGGAGGATAATTTCTTTTTTCAAAAGATTTATCTTCTCCAAAAATAGCTTCTCCAAATTTACGAGCTATTTTAGTTTTAGGACCAGTATATCTTGCCATTTTAATTTGTTTTAAGAGTGGTTATGAATTAAGGTCTTAATCTTATCCTTCGATAACCATATTATCTCTTGTTGATACTTGTTTTAATTAAATTTTTTCAGTTTGCAAATGTATGCAAAAAATTAACATCATCTGAGTAACAGATGATATTAATTTTATTTTATTCTAAAGATAAGTTGTATATATTATACTCTTCTTCTTTTTGGAGGTCTACATCCGTTATGTGGTAATGGAGTAACATCAATAATTTCTGTTACTTCAATACCTGCATTATGTATAGATCTAATAGCAGATTCTCTACCGTTACCAGGACCTTTTACATATACTTTTACTTTTTTCAATCCTGCTTCTTGAGCTACAGCAGCAGCATCTTCAGCAGCTAATTGAGCAGCGTAAGGGGTGTTTTTCTTAGATCCTCTAAATCCCATCTTACCAGCAGATGACCATGAGATAACATCGCCTTTTTTGTTGGTAAGAGATATAATGATATTATTGAAAGAAGCTGTAATATGTGCTTCACCAATTGCGTCAATAACAACTTTACGTTTTTTACTACTTGTCTTTGCCATAATAAATTATGCTTTTTTCTTATTAGCAACTGTTTTTCTTCTACCTTTTCTAGTTCTAGAGTTGTTTTTTGTGCGTTGACCTCTTAAAGGAAGTCCTGCTCTATGACGAATACCTCTATAACATCCTATGTCCATTAAACGTTTAATGTTCATTTGAGTTTCAGAACGTAATTCCCCCTCTATTGTGTAAGCTGAAACAGCCTCACGAATGCTACTTATTTGATCATCGCTCCAATCTTGAACTTTGATATTTTCATCAACCTTAGCAGTTGCTAAAATTTCTTGTGCTCTACTTTTACCTACTCCGTAGATATATGTTAAAGCAATTACTCCTCTTTTTTGTTTTGGTATATCTACACCTGCAATTCTTGCCATATTGTTTTTAGTTTCTAGTTGTTAGTCTTTAGTTGTTAGAATCCTAAACATTTCTATTTCAAGCAGATTCATCTAACCACTAAAAAACTAATGACTCTTTTCTAATTTAACCTTGTCTTTGTTTAAATCTAGGATTCTTTTTGTTTATAACGTAAAGTCTACCTTTTCTACGCACAATTTTACAATCTGCGCTTCTTTTTTTAACTGATGCTCTTACTTTCATCTTATTAGTATCTATAAGTTATTCGAGCCTTAGTTAAATCGTAAGGGCTCATTTCTAATTTCACTTTATCTCCTGGTAATAGCTTAATGTAATGCATACGCATTTTACCAGAAATATGAGCAGTCACAATGTGACCGTTTTCTAATTCAACACGAAACATAGCATTTGATAATGCCTCTATAATGGTTCCGTCTTGTTCTATTGCTGCTTGTTTTGCCATAGTATAATATTTAAGCTATTGCTTTTCTATTTTTACCCGTTTTCATCAAGCCATCATAATGTCTATTCAACAAGTATGAATTTACCTGTTGTGCGGTATCAATTGCAACTCCTACCATAATTAGTAATGATGTACCACCAAAGAATAATGCCCAACCTTGACTTACATCCATAAGCTTAACAATAAATGCTGGGAACACAGCTATAAGCGCTAAGAATATAGAACCAGGCAAAGTTATTTGAGACATTATTTTATCTAAATATTCAGCTGTTTCAGAACCTGGACGAATACCTGGTATGAAACCGCCACTACGTTTTAAATCATCTGCCATTTTGTTAGTTGGTACTGTAATTGCCGTATAAAAATATGTAAATACAATAATTAATAAAGCAAATACTAAATTATACCAAAAACCAAAAATATCTGCAAAATTAGTTTGTAACCAAGCTCCAGCTGAGGTATCTTTTAAGAAAGAAGATCCTCCAATTAAACTAGGCACAAACATAATAGCTTGAGCAAAAATGATTGGCATTACACCAGAAGCATTAAGCTTTAATGGTATATATTGTCTTGATCCACCAACGGCAGCTTTTTCATAACCACCAGATGCTGTTCTTCTTGCGTATTGTACTGCAATTTTTCTAACAGCCATTACTAACATAACAGAAGCAAGAATAATAACAAACCAAATAACTAATTCAAAAAGAATAAGCATTACGTTATTACCTTCCATTCTAGTTGCTGCGTTTTGAAGAAAGGCTTGTGGCAATGTAGCAATAATACCAACCATAATTAATAATGAAATACCATTACCAATACCTTTGTCTGTGATTTTTTCACCTAACCACATTGCAAAAATACACCCTGTAACTAAAATACTTACAGATGAAAAATAGAACAACGGTCCTGTTCCTAATAAAAAGGCACTTTGTGGCACACCTAAACTAGGCAAACTAGCTAAATAGGTTGGAGATTGAAACAAACATATTGCAATAGTTAACCAACGTGTTATTTGAGTAATTTTCTTTTGACCACTAGCACCTTCCTTTTGCAACTTTTGCAAATAAGGAATAGCAATACCCATTAACTGTACAACAATAGAAGCAGAAATGTATGGCATAATACCTAATGCAAACACAGATGCTCTTGATAAAGCTCCACCAGTAAAGGCACTAAGTAAACCAAGGATTCCCGTTTCAGTATTAGCCCCTAATTCACTTAATTGACCTGCATCTATACCAGGCAATGTAACTTGAGTACCAAAACGATAAACTAATAACAAACCAAGTGTAACTATGATTCTGTTTCTTAGTTCCTCTATTTTCCAAACATTTTTTATTGATTCTATGAATTTCATACTGTAATAGGGTCTTATAATGTTACAGCTTCTCCTCCTGCAGCTTCAATAGCAGCTTTTGCTGAAGCAGTAAACTTATGAGCAGATACTTTTAATTTAGCTTTTAATTCTCCTCTACCTAAAATTTTAACTAGATCATTTTTTCCAGCTAACCTGTTAGATAAAATAACATCTAAATCTACAGTATCTTTAATTTTCTTATCGTCAACCAATTGTTGTAATGTATCTAAATTGATACCTTGATATTCAACACGGTTTATATTTTTAAAGCCAAATTTAGGCACACGTCTTTGAAGCGGCATTTGACCACCTTCAAAACCTAATTTTTTAGAATAACCAGAACGTGACTTGGCACCTTTGTGACCACGTGTAGCGGTACCACCTTTTCCAGAACCTTGTCCTCTACCTACTCTTTTTCCTTGACTTTTTACTGAACCTTGTGCAGGTTTTAAATTACTTAAATCCATTTCAGTTTTGTATTATTTTGCTTCTTCAACAGAAACTAAATGTGAAACTTTAGCAATCATTCCAAGAATGTTTGGAGTTGCCTCGTGTTCTTTAACTTGTCCAATCTTTTTAAGACCAAGAGCTTCTAAAGTTCTTTTTTGTCTTTGCGTACGATTGATAGCGCTTTTAACCTTTGTTACTTTAATCTTTCCCATGATTGATTTTATTAAGCGTTAAAAACTTTTTCAAGTGAAATACCTCTATCTTTGGCAATAGTATTAGCATCTCTTAATTGTAATAAAGCATCAAATGTTGCTTTTACAACGTTATGTGGGTTAGAAGACCCTTGAGATTTTGATAATACATCATGTACACCAACTGCTTCAAGAACTGTTCTTACAGCACCACCAGCAATTACACCTGTACCAGGAGCAGCAGGAATAATATTTACTCTTGCACCACCATACTTACCTTTTTGCTCATGTGGTAAAGTTCCTTTTCTTATAGGGATACGAACTAGGTTTTTCTTAGCATCTTCTACGGCTTTTGCTATTGCACTAGCAACGTCTTTAGATTTTCCTAAACCTTGTCCTACAACACCAGCCTCATCACCAACTACTACAATTGCTGAGAAACCAAATGCTCTACCACCTTTAGTTACTTTTGTAACTCTTTGTACACCAACTAAACGATCTTTAAGATCTAATCCACCTGGTTTTACTAATTCTACACTTTTATATTTTTGATACATAATTTCTTAGAATTTAAGTCCTGCTTCTCTAGCGCCGTCAGCTAATGATTTTACTCTTCCGTGATATAAATACCCTCCTCTATCAAAAGCAATAGTTTCAACACCAGCTTTTAAAGCTTTTTCTGCAATAGCTTTTCCTACTAAAGCTGCTTTTTCAATTTTAGTACCTTTTGCAGAACTAATTTCTTTATCTCTTGAAGATGCAGCACTAATAGTGTTACCAGTTACATCATCTACAATTTGAGCATAAATTTCTTTATTGCTTCTATAAACAGCTAATCTTGGTCTTGCTTCTGTACCAGAAACAACCTTACGGATCCTGTTTTTTATTCTTAATCTTCTTTGATTCTTTGTTAATGCCATAACTAATTTATTAAGCTGATTTACCTGCTTTTCTTCTTATTTCTTCACCAACAAACTTGATACCTTTACCTTTGTATGGTTCTGGTTTTCTAAAACCTCGAATTTTGGCTGCTACCTGCCCAACAAGTTGCTTATCGTGAGATGTTAGTTTAACTATTGGGTTTTTACCTTTTTCACTTACTGTTTCAACTTTAACTTCTGGAGCTAAACTCATAACAATATTGTGTGAAAAACCTAAAGCTAAATCAAGTTTTTGCCCTTGATTAGTAGCTCTGTAACCTACACCTACTAATTCTAATTCTTTGGTCCATCCTTTTGATACACCTTCAATCATGTTATTGATTAAAGATCTGTATAAACCATGTTTAGATTTGTTATCTTTATTATCAGAAGAGCGTGTAACGTAAACATTACCTTCTTCAACTTTAACATTTACAGTATCAAAGTTTTGAGTTAATTCTCCTAATTTACCTTTTACTGTAATTACGTTATCCTTTACTTCTACAGTAACTCCTTCTGGAATTGCAACTGGGTTATTTCCTATTCTACTCATGTCTTTCTCCCTTTTTTAGTAAACGTAACATAAAACTTCTCCACCTACATTATCCCTTTTGGCTTGTTTACCTGTCATTACTCCATGAGAAGTAGAAACTATGGCTATACCAAGACCATTAAGAATTCTAGGTAATTCTTTTGCACCTGCATACTTACGTAAACCTGGTTTACTTATTCTTTGAATTTTCTTAATTACAGGCTCTTTAGTAACACTATTATATTTAAGTGCTATTTTAATAGTGCCTTGTGTTGTAGAATCATCAAATTTATAACTTAAAATATATCCTTGTTCAAATAATATTTTAGTTATGTCTTTCTTTAAATTAGACGCAGGAATCTCAACCACTCTGTGGCCAGCACGCACTGCATTTCTAATTCTTGTTAAATAATCCGCAATTGGATCTGTGTACATAATTAATTGATTTAGTGATTTTGGTTTTCAGTGTTGGTTACTGAACCTTAAATCTGATTATTTTAAATAATATTACCAACTAGCTTTTCTAACACCAGGAATAAGGCCTTTGTTTGCCATTTCTCTAAACATTACACGAGAAATACCAAAATCTCTCATATATCCTTTAGGTCTTCCTGTTAATTTACATCTATTATGCATACGAATTGGAGAAGCATTTTTTGGTAACTTTTGCAATGCTTCATAATCTCCAGCTTCTTTTAAAGCTTTACGTTTTGCAGCATATTTAGCTACTGTTTTAGCTCTTTTTACCTCACGGGCTTTCATTGATTCTTTAGCCATGTCTTAGTTCTTTTTAAAAGGTAATCCTAATTCGGTTAATAATGATTTTGCTTCTTTATCTGTTTCGGCAGATGTTACAAATGTAATATCCATTCCAGAAATTTTATTAACTTTATCTATATTAATTTCTGGGAATATTATTTGCTCAGTAATTCCTAAATTGTAATTACCTCTTCCGTCAAAACCAGTAGCTTTAATTCCGTTAAAATCTCTTACACGTGGTAAAGCAGATGTTACTAAACGGTCTAAAAACTCATACATTCTTTCGCCACGTAAAGTAACTTTAGCTCCAATTGGCATACCTTTACGTAATTTAAAAGATGCAACGTCTTTCTTTGAAATAGTTGCTACAGCTTTTTGTCCTGAAATAGCAGTTAACTCTTCTACAGCGTAGTCAATTAACTTTTTATCAGCAACGGCTGCACCTACTCCTTTAGAAATAACTATTTTTTCTAGTTTAGGAACTTGCATTACATTTTTGTATCCAAATTCTTCTGTAAGAGCTGAAATTACTCTGCTTTTATACTCTTCTTTAAGTCTTGGTGAATATGCCATAACTATATTACTTCATTAGATTTTACTGAAAATCTCACTTTCTTATCACCTTCTATTCTGAACCCAACTCTTGTTGTTTCTCCTGAAGAGGTTAACAATGATAAGTTAGATATATGAATTGGTGCTTCTTTTTCTACAATACCACCTTGAGGGTTTTGTGCACTTGGTTTTGTGTGTTTTTTCACCATGTTCACACCTTCTACTATGGCTTTGTTTGTATCTTTAAATACCTTTTGTACTTTACCTTCAGATCCTTTGTGGTCTCCGGCAATTACTCTTACGGTATCTCCTGATTTAATTTTAAGCTTTGTCATCTTAAATAATGTATTAAAGCACCTCTGGTGCTAATGATACAATCTTCATGAATTGTTTATCACGAAGTTCTCTTGCAACAGGACCAAATACGCGTGTTCCTCTCATTTCACCGGTTGGGTTTAATAAAACACATGCGTTATCATCAAATCTTATATAAGATCCGTCTGGTCTTCTTACTTCCTTTACGGTACGTACTACTACTGCAGTAGAAACTGCTCCTTTTTTAATGTTTCCATTAGGCGTTGCATCTTTAACAGAAACAACTATTTTGTCTCCTACTGTAGCGTATCTTCTGTTAGTACCACCTAGAACACGTATTGTTAATACTTCTTTTGCTCCAGTGTTATCTGCTACTTTAAGTCTTGATTCTTGTTGTACCATAATTACTTAGCTCTTTCAATTATTTCAACTAATCTCCAACATTTAGATTTACTTAAAGGACGAGTTTCCATAATCCTTACTGTATCTCCTTCGTTGCAGTCGTTTTTTTCATCGTGTGCAACGTACTTCTTCGTTTTTAAAACGAATTTTCCATACATAGGGTGTTTTACTTTTTTAACCTCAGAAACCACAATAGATTTCTGCATTTTGTTACTAGTAACTACTCCTATACGTTCTTTTCTTAAATTTCTTGTTTCCATCTTTCAGCAGAATTATTGTAAATCTCTTTTAGTTAATTCGGTTGCAATTCTTGCTATTGTTCTTCTCACTGAACGTAATTGAATTGGGTTTTCTAAAGGAGATATTGCATGAGCCAATTTTAGGTCTGAATAACTTTTTTTAGTCTCACCAAGTTTTTCTTGCAACTCAGCTGTAGATAATTCTTTAATTTCTGATTGTTTCATAATATCAAATAAATTATGCTTCGTAATCGCGAGCAATTATAAACTTAGTTTTAACTGGTAATTTTTGAGCTGCTAAACGTAATGCTTCTTTAGCTACGTCTACAGGCACACCACCAATTTCAAATAAAACGCGTCCAGGTTTTACAACAGCCACCCATAACTCTACAGCACCTTTACCTTTACCCATACGTACTTCAAGAGGCTTTTTTGTGATAGGTTTGTCTGGAAAAATTTTAATCCAAAGCGACCCTTCTCTTTTCATGTAACGAGTAGCAGCAATACGTGCAGCTTCAATTTGACGTGATGTTATAAACTTAGAATCTAGTGCTTTTATACCGAAAGTACCGTTAGAAAGTTGGTTTCCTCTTTGAGAAATCCCCTTCATACGTCCCTTCTGTTGCTTACGAAATTTTGTTCTTTTAGGTTGTAACATGTTTCTTTACTTTAAAAAATTACTTTCTACGACGAGGATTTTTTCCACGTCCACCTTTTCCTTGCTTCTTAGATAAACCAACAAGCGGAGAAAGCTCTCTTTTACCATATACTTCACCTTTCATAATCCATACTTTAACACCTAATCTACCATAAGTAGTATGTGCTTCAACTAAAGCATAGTCAATGTCGGCTCTAAATGTTGATAAAGGAATACGTCCTTCTTTATAGTGTTCGCTACGTGCCATTTCAGCACCATTTAAACGACCACTAATTTGAATTTTGATTCCTTCTGCATTCATACGCATAGTAGCAGCGATAGCCATCTTTATTGCACGACGGTATGAAATTCTGTTTTCAATTTGTCTTGCAATACTTGATGCTACTAAGTATGCATCTAGTTCAGGTCTTTTAATTTCAAAAATATTAATCTGAACTTCTTTTCCAGTAATTTTTTTAAGCTCTTCTTTTAACTTGTCTACCTCTTGACCGCCTTTACCAATAATGATACCTGGGCGAGCTGTAGTGATAGTAACGGTTACAAGCTTAAGCGTTCTCTCAATAATTACTCTACTTACACTAGCTTTAGATAAACGCGCGTGAACGTATTTTCTAATTTTATCGTCTTCGGCAAGCTTATCGCCATAATCATTTCCTCCGTACCAGTTAGATTCCCATCCTCTGATAATTCCTAAGCGATTTCCGATTGGATTTGTTTTTTGTCCCATACTTCTATCTTAGCTTTGTGTGTTATTGTTAGCTCCTACCACTAATGTTACGTGGTTAGAACGTTTTCTAATTCTATGTGCACGACCTTGAGGTGCTGGACGTAATCTTTTTAACATTGATCCGCCATCAACTCTAATCTCTTTTACAAATAATTCAGCCGACTCTACATCTGCATCTTCGTTTTTAGATTGCCAATTAGCAATTGCTGAAAGTAATAACTTTTCTAAACGGTTTGATGCTTCTTTTTGACTAAATTTTAAAATATTAAGTGCTTTTTCAACGCTTTCACCTCTTACTAAATCGGCTACTAAACGCATTTTTCTTGGTGACGTAGGACAGTTATTAAGTTTAGCAAAAGCTACTTGCTTTTTACTTTCCTTAATAGCGTCTGCCATTTGTTTTTTACGACTTCCCATAGCTCTTATTTTTTACCTTTATTTTTAGCACCTGCATGTCCACGGAATGAACGTGTTGGTGAAAACTCTCCTAATTTATGACCTACCATATTTTCTGTTACATAAACAGGAACAAATTGACGGCCATTGTGTACTGCTATAGTTTGTCCAACAAAATCTGGAGTAATCATAGAGGCTCTAGACCAAGTTTTGATTACTGTTTTTTTGTTAGCTTCTACATTTGCAGCTACCTTTTTTTCTAACTTATAATGAACGTATGGTCCTTTTTTTAGTGATCTTGCCATGTTTTATTTCTTTCTACGTTCTACAATATATTTATTACTCGCTTTTGTTTTAGAACGGGTTCTATAACCTTTTGCAGGTATACCATTTCTAGAACGTGGGTGTCCACCAGAAGCTCTACCTTCACCACCACCCATTGGGTGATCTACAGGGTTCATTCTAACTGGGTTGGTACGTGGTCTTCTTCCTAACCATCTTGTTCTACCCGCTTTACCACCAACTATTAATTGATGATCTGAGTTAGATACAACACCTATAGTTGCCATACAAGCAGCTAACACTAAACGTGTTTCGCCTGAAGGTAATTTAATGGTTGCAAACTTACCATCTCTTGCCATTAATTGAGCAAATGCACCAGCACTACGTGCCATAACAGCACCTTGACCAGGACGTAACTCTACACAAGAAATAATAGTTCCTAATGGAATTTCACTTAATGGCATTGCATTTCCAATTTCTGGAGCAACACCAGACTCACCAGACACTACATTTTGCCCAACCTGTAAACCGTTTTGAGCAATAATATATCTTTTTTCACCATCTTGATAATTCAATAAAGCAATAAAAGCTGATCTGTTTGGATCGTATTCAATAGTTTTAACCTCTGCTGGAATACCAGTTTTGTTACGTTTAAAATCAATGATACGATACTTCTTCTTATGACCTCCACCTTTATAGCGCATGGTCATTTTTCCTTGACTGTTTCTACCACCTGAACGTTTTTTCGGAGCTAATAAGCTTTTCTCCGGCTTATCAGTAGTAATGGCGTCATACCCGTTTACCACTCTAAATCGCTGTCCTGGTGTGATTGGTTTTAATTTTCTTACTGACATTCTAATTACATATTAGCGTATAAATCAATCATCTCACCTTCCGCCAGTTGTACAATTGCTTTTTTAACAGCATTTGTTTTACCATGTTGAATACCAGTTTTTGTATACTTGGTACTACGATCTGGACGGACATTTATAGTACGAACTTTTTCAACAGAAACACCATATGTAGCTTCAACAGCTTTTTTGATTTCCACCTTGTTCGCCTTTGTATTCACCGCGAAAGTATAGCAGTTTCTTAACTCGCTATCAGTAGTCGCTTTTTCTGTGATTATAGGTTTAATTAAGATACTCATCTGTTTCTTATTTACTTAAGTTTGTTTCAATTCCTTCTAAAGCACCTTCTAAAAGAACTACTTGATTAGCGTTTAAAATCTTATAAGTATTTAGTTCTGTGTTAGTTATAACTTCAGAACCTTTTAAATTGCGCGATGACAAATATACGTTATTATTCGACCCACCCAACACAAACAAAGATTTTTTGTTTTCTAAGTCTAAAGCCTTTAAAATAGCTGTAAAGTTTTTAGTTTTTGGAGACTCAAAATTAAAGTCTTCTAAAACTGTTATTGACTTCTCATTAGCTTTAATTGACAAAGCAGACTTACGTGCTAATCTTTTTAAATTCTTATTAAGTTTAAAACTGTAGTTTCTTGGTCTTGGACCGAACATACGACCACCACCTTTAAAAACTCCAGACTTAATACTACCTGCTCTAGCAGTACCAGTTCCTTTTTGCTTTTTAATCTTACGCGTACTACCAGCAATCTCACCTCTTTCTTTAGATTTGTGAGTACCTTGACGTTGGTTAGCTAAATACTGTTTAACGTCTAAATATACCGCGTGATTATTTGGTTCAATAGCAAACACCTCTTTAGAAAGCTCTGCTTTTCTACCCGTGTCTTTTCCGTTTATATCTAAAACTGCTACTTTCATTACTTCTGAATTGTTACATAAGAGTTTTTGTGTCCAGGTACACAACCTTTAACAACAAGTAAGTTTTTTTCAGGAACTACTTTTAACACTCTTAAATTTTGAACTTTCACTTTTTCACCACCCATTCTTCCGGCCATTTTCATGCCTTTGAATACTCTTGCAGGATATGATGCAGCTCCAATAGAACCTGGTGCTCTTAAACGATTATGTTGACCGTGAGTAGCTTGACCTACACCGCCAAAACCATGACGTTTCACAACACCTTGAAATCCTTTTCCTTTTGATGTTCCCGATACATCAACAAATTCACCTTCAACAAAGTGATCTACAGTGATTGCATCTCCTAATTTGTACTCCTCCTCAAAACCTTTGAATTCAACGACTTTGCGTTTTACAGAAGTACCCGCTTTTTTGGCATGACCTAAGTCTGCTTTAGTAGCGCTTTTTTCTGTCGCGTCATCGAAACCTAATTGAACAGCTTCGTAGCCGTCAACTTCTTTAGTTCTGACTTGGGTAACGATACATGGTCCAGCTTCGATTACTGTACAAGGAATATTTTTCCCGTTTTCATCAAAGATGCTGGTCATACCGATTTTTTTTCCAATTAACCCAGACATAATTTAATTATTAATTTATTTATTACTTATTTAAAAAATTTCAGGGACAAAAATACCTTTCGCCCCTGAAATGTATTTTTTCCGTTTTTCCCGCGACCGCATCGGTGGGACATGTGTTCCTGCAGCTACCTTGTGATAGCCTTAGATACTTATACCTTAATCTCTACTTCTACTCCACTTGGCAATTCAAGTTTCATCAAGGCATCAATTGTTTTTGATGACGAAGAGTAAATATCCATTAATCTTTTATAAGAAGATAATTGGAATTGCTCTCTTGATTTCTTGTTTACGTGTGGAGAACGTAATACAGTAAAAATCTTTTTGTGAGTTGGTAAAGGAATTGGACCTGTAACAACAGCACCTGTACTTTTTACCGTTTTTACAATCTTATCAGCAGATTTATCTACTAAGTTGTGATCGTAAGATTTTAATTTTATTCTGATTTTTTGACTCATTTTCTTAGGTTTTAAGCTTCAACACCTTTAGCATTCTTAATTACTTCTTCAGATATATTAGATGGTGTTTCAGCATAATGTGAAAATTCCATTGTAGAAGTTGCTCTACCAGATGACAGGGTACGTAAAGATGTTACATAACCAAACATTTCTGATAATGGAACATCAGCCTTAACAACTTTAGATCCAGCTCTATCTCCCATATCATTTACTTGTCCACGACGTCTGTTTAAATCTCCTACTATATCACCCATATTTTCTTCTGGAGTAAGCACTTCTAACTTCATGATTGGCTCCATAATTACTGCTTTAGCAGCTTTAGCCGCTGCTTTAAATCCTAATTTAGCAGCTAATTCGAATGATAATTGATCAGAATCCACATCGTGATAAGAACCATCTTTCAATGTTACTTTCATAGCATCTACTTCATAACCAGCTAACGGGCCATTTTTCATTGCTTCTTTGAATCCTTTTTCTACTGAAGGGATAAATTCTTTAGGTACGTTACCACCTTTAATTTCAGAAACGAAGTCAAGACCTTGTTTTCCTTCTTCAGCTGGTTCAATAGTAAATACGATATCAGCAAATTTACCACGACCACCAGATTGTTTTTTGTAAACTTCTCTGTGTTCTGCACGTTGTGTAATTGCTTCTTTGTACTCAACTTGTGGTTGACCTTGGTTAACTTCAACCTTAAACTCACGTTTAAGACGGTCAACAATAATATCTAAGTGAAGCTCACCCATTCCAGAAATAATAGTCTGTCCTGAAGCTTCATCTGTTCTTGCTGTAAATGTTGGGTCTTCTTCTGCTAATTTAGCTAAAGCCATACCTAATTTATCAACATCTGCTTTTGTTTTTGGCTCAACAGCGATACCAATTACAGGATCTGGGAAATCCATAGATTCTAAAACGATAGGCGCTTTTTCATCTGATAATGTATCCCCTGTTTTGATATCTTTAAATCCAACAGCAGCTCCAATATCACCAGCCTCTATAAAATCAATAGCATTTTGCTTGTTAGAGTGCATTTGGTATATACGAGAAATACGTTCTTTTTTACCAGAACGGTTATTCAACACATAAGAACCTGCATCTAAACGACCAGAATAAGCTCTAAAAAACGCTAAACGACCTACAAAAGGATCGGTAGCAATTTTAAATGCCAATGCAGCGAAAGGTGCATTTGCATCTGGCTTACGCGTTTCTTCCTCACCAGTATTAGGGTTAGTTCCTACAATATTATCTCTATCTAACGGAGAAGGCAAATAACGACATACTGCGTCTAATAAAAACTGCACTCCTTTATTTTTAAACGAAGAACCACAAACCATAGGTATAATAGCCATATCCATTACAGCAGCTCTAAGCGCAGCGTGCACTTCTTCTTCTGTAATAGAATCTTCATCTTCCATGAATTTCTCAAGAAGGTTTTCATCGTAAGTTGCAACTTCTTCTATTAATAAAGCTCTGTACTTTTTTGCTTCTTCTTTTAAATCGTCTGGAATTTCTACAACGTCAAAAGTTGATCCGTAGTTATCTTCATGCCATATTATGGCTCTGTTTTTCACTAAATCTACAACACCTTTAAAGTCTGCTTCATCACCAATATTCAATACAATTGGCACAGCGTTAGACTTTAACATATCTTTCACTTGCTGACAAACAGCCAAGAAGTTTGCACCTTGACGGTCCATTTTATTAACAAACCCGATACGAGGCACTTTGTAGTTATCGGCTAATCTCCAGTTAGTTTCAGATTGTGGTTCAACACCATCAACCGCACTAAATAAAAACACCAACCCATCTAACACACGTAATGAACGGTTTACTTCAACCGTAAAATCTACGTGACCAGGAGTATCAATGATATTAAATTGATATCCTTTAGCTTCTGGAGTTGGCTTACCGTTTTCTGTTGGGAATTGCCATGTACAGGTTGTTGCTGCAGAAGTAATAGTAATACCTCTTTCTGCTTCTTGTTCCATCCAGTCCATTGTTGAAGCTCCATCATGAACTTCACCAATTTTATGAGACACCCCTGTATAAAAAAGAATACGCTCTGTAGTTGTAGTTTTTCCTGCATCAATATGAGCAGCAATACCTATATTTCTTGTATATTTTAAATCTCTAGCCATTTCTTATTAAAATCTAAAGTGAGAGAATGCTTTGTTTGCTTCTGCCATTTTGTGTGTATCAACTCTTTTCTTTACAGCTGCTCCTTCTTCTTTTGCCGCAGCTAAAATTTCAGCAGCTAATTTTTGAGCCATTGATTTTTCATTACGCTTACGCGCATAACCAATTAACCATTTCATTGCTGTAGAAATTTTTCTATCTGGACGAATTTGCATTGGTATTTGAAAAGTAGCACCACCAACACGACGACTACGTACTTCTACGTGAGGCATCACATTTGATAAAGCATCTTTCCAAAGATCCAGAGCTGATTTTTCTTCATCTGTTTTTTTAGCTTCTACAATATCAATAGCATCATAGAATACTTTAAAGGCTACAGACTTTTTCCCATCCCACATCATATTGTTTACAAAACGCGTAACCAACTGATCGTTAAATTTTGGATCTGGTAAAAGAGGTCTCTTTTTAGCTTGTCTTTTTCTCATGTCTTCTTCTTAAAGTTTAATTACTTTTTAGGGCGTTTTGCACCATACTTAGATCTACGTTGTGTTCTACCAGACACCCCTGCGGTATCTAATGCCCCACGAACGACGTGATATCTAACTCCTGGTAAATCTTTTACCCTTCCACCTCTAACCAATACTATCGAGTGCTCTTGTAAATTATGTCCTTCACCGCCAATGTATGCGTTAACCTCGTTTCCATTTGTTAAACGTACCCTAGCCACCTTTCTCATTGCAGAGTTAGGTTTTTTAGGCGTTGTTGTATAAACACGAGTACATACACCACGTCTTTGCGGACAAGAATCTAAAGCAGCCGATTTACTCTTCTTGGTTATTTTGGCTCTTCCTGTTCTTACTAATTGTGAAATTGTTGGCATATAAATTATTATATAAATTTAAAATCCTCTTCTTAGAGGGCTGCAAAGGTAGAAATTAAAATTAATAATTCAAACCCTAATTCATTAATTTTCAATTGAATTTAAATTTATACTGAAAAGTCATATTATATCTGTGGTTTTTCCGTTAGATTTACACAGTTATTTAAGTTAATTGTACAGTTAACTACATTCTATTACAACAAAAATCACCTTTTTAAAGTTTGTAATTTGAATTTTGAAAATTAACTCTATAAAATGTGAAAAACACTTATTTATTACTCCTTATTATATATACTCTTTTTTCTGTAGAAGCTAATTGTCAAAATTTAAAACTCAAAATTACAGGAAACTCCTTATCTGAAACCAAAATAATTGATTCTTTAAACTATCAAAAAGTACACAATAATTTTTTGTCTTTAAAAACCGAAGTAGACACCATTCAACAACTTCTAAACAAGAAAGGGTTTATTGAAAACAAATTAGTAGCTCTAAAACAAATTAACGATTCTATTTATAACGCCTCTTTTCTTTTAAAAAAACAATATAACACTATACATGTATATTTCAATAAATCTTTAACCTCTAATAAGGTTCTATCTTTGGTTTCTAAAAAAATTTACAATGATTATTTTGAATTAAAATTTACCGAAATTGAAAATGCCTTAAATATTATAAATTCTGAAATTGCAAAAGAAGGACGCCCCTTTTCAAAATTAAAACTTTCAAATATTGAAGTTAAAAAAGACAAGCACTTAACAGCAGAACTTACAGTTGATAATACCCAAGAAAAAAGAACCATTAGCAATATTATAATTAAAGGTTATGAAAAGTTTCCAAAATCATATTTAAAACATTATTTAAAAATAAAGCCTTTTGATGTTTTTGATTTGAATGAAATAAAAAACAAAACCAATCAACTTCAAAACCTTGGTTTTACTACTGAAATAAAACCTCCCGAAGTTCTGTTTACTAAAGATTCAACAACACTATATTTATATTTAGAAAAAACTCAAAGCAATTCGTTTGATGGTTTTTTAGGGTTTGGAACCAATGAAGACACCAATAAAATTCAATTCGACGGTTATTTGAATTTAAATTTAACAAACAACTTAAATTTTGGCGAATCTTTTAAACTACTATACAAAAGCGATGAAAATGATCAAAAAACATTTGACACCAACCTAACACTGCCTTACATATTGAAGTCGCCCATAGGAATAGACTTATCATTAAACATTTTTAAAAAAGATTCCACATTTACAACTGTAGAACAAACAGCTAAACTTCACTACCAAATCAATTCTAAACATAAAATTTACTCAGGTCTAGTATTTGAAGAATCAAACAACTTACTTAATGAAACATCATCATTAATTACAGACTACAAAAAGAATTATTTTTCCTTTGAGTATGAATTTTTAAAACCCCAAAATTACGACTTACTATTCCCGCTTAACTCCTATATATATATAGAAACAAATTTTGGAAGTAGAAACGACAATGATTACAAAGAAAAACAATCACAACTTACCCTGAATGCATTTAAAATATTCAATCTAAACACAAACAACAGTATTTACGTTAGAACAAACGGCAGTATAATTAATTCAGACACTTACTTTGAAAACGAACTATTAAGGTTTGGAGGCATAAACTCTATAAGAGGATTTGAAGAAAACAGCCTATTTGCAACTTTATATGGCTTAATTAACACAGAATACAGATTTAAACTTAATAACGCAATTTACTTACACTCTGTAATTGACGCTGCTTATTTTGAAAACAAGATTTCATCACATCATGAAAAACTATTTGGCTTTGGTTTTGGTTTTGGAATTCTTACTAAATCCGGGCTATTTAAGCTTAATTATGCTAATGGCAAGAGTGAAAATCAACAATTCAAACTATCAAACTCTAAAGTACATATTAGCTTAACTACAATTTTTTAATAAAATTTAAACTTTTCCATAAAATTAGAACCTAATTAATTCATTTCGTTAATTTTTTAGCCTAAAAAGCAAATTTTAACCATTATTTATTGTTTTATTAACTTTTTATTATGATTTTTGGCATTGACTAATTCAAATAATTATAAAATGAAAACAAAGTTTAGTGGAATTCTAACGCTAATACTAGCGTTTGTTGTGCATATATCATTTGCACAAGAAAAGACAATTTCAGGTACAATTTCAGATGATTCTGGATTACCGTTACCTGGAGCTACTGTTTTAGTAAAAGGTACCACCTCTGGTACATCATCCGATTTCGATGGTAAATATTCAATAAAAGCAAGCGCAGGAGACGTTCTTGTGTTTAGTTTTGTTGGGTATACAACTAGCGAAGTTACTGTTGGATCTTCCAGCACAATTAATGTTACTATGAAAGAGGATGCAACATCTCTTGAAGAAGTTATCATTGTAGGGTATAGTACTTCTACAAAACAAGCTTTCTCAGGTACCGTTAAAGAAATTAAATCAGAAGTTTTAGAAACAAAAAACTTTGCCAACGTAACCCAAGCTTTAGCTGGTGAGGTTGCAGGTGTAAATGTTATTAACACTTCTGGTCAACCTGGCACTGTTTCTAAAGTACGTATTCGTGGTTTTGGATCAGTTAATGGAAACAGAGCTCCTCTTTATGTAGTGGACGGTGTGCCTTTAACGACATCTTCTAGCTTTGACGAAGATGGTGAGGCCGTAAATAACAAAGCATTAAATTCTATTAACCCTGCTGATATTGAAAGTACTACTGTATTAAAAGATGCAACCGCAACCGCTATTTATGGTGCTCGTGGGGCGAATGGTGTAGTATTAATTACTACCAAATCAGGTAAATCAGGAACTAGTGTTATTGAAACAGATTTTAAAACTGGTGTAAACTTCCAAGCTATTCCTAGATATGATGTCATTAAAGACCCTAACGAATATATTGAAATTGCTTGGGGTGCACTTAAAAATTACTTCGAGTTAGAGTATCCTTCACTTAACTCTGTTGATTATGCAAATCAATACCTATATAGTTCAAATTTAGGTATTCACCCAATGTATAATAACTACAACATTACAGATGTATCCCAATTAATTGATCCTACAACAGGTAAAATGATTCCTGGGGTTACAACTAAATATAATCCAGAAAACTGGGAAGATAATGCTTTCCAATCTTCTATTCTTACTGAAGCAAACTTAAAAATGAGTGGCGGTAATGAAAAAACAACATACTTTTCTTCTTTTGGCTATTTAAATCAAAAAGGTTACATAAATAATTCTGAATACAAACGTTATACAACACGTTTAAATATAAATCATAAACCAAAAGAATGGTTAACGGCTTCAGGTAATCTTAGTTATACTTATGATGAAACTTTATCTAATGGGCAATCTGAAGATTCAGGTAGCGTATTTTGGTTTGTAGATAACATCCCATCTATTTACCCTTTATATCTAAGAGATAGCAATGGTAATAAAGTTAAAGATCCTTATTATGGTGGTTACCAATACGATTATGGTAACACCAGAGGGTTCGGTGGTTTAACCAACGCTATTGCAGATTCTGAATACGATAGAGACGAAAATAACACGCACGCCGTTAACGGATCATTCTCTTTTAAATTTGACATCACTCAAGACCTTAGTTTTGAAACACGCTATGGTATACAATACTACAATCGTATTCGTAATGTCATTAACAACCCTTTCTATGGCTCAGCTGCTGGAGATTCTCAAAAAGGTAGTTTATTTAAAGTAAACACTTCTGAGATTACTCAAAACTTCTTAAACATGCTTAGATATAGCAAAAGTTTTGGAAATCACGGTTTAGAAATTCTTGCTGCATTTGAAACTAACCAAAACGATTATGAATATGCTTCTATAAGCAAAAACAAGGTGGTTAATTTACAAAATGGTTTAGATCAAGCCAATAACTACGTAGTTGTATCTTCTCCTCCAATGGGATATAGAAGATCTAGAACTATGGAAAGTTATTTTGGTCAACTTAATTATAACTACAACCAAAAGTACTTTTTAACAGGTTCTATTAGGCGTGATGGTTCTTCTAGGTTTTACAAAAACAAATGGGGTACATTTGGATCTGTGGGTGCTGCATGGGTATTGAGCAATGAAGACTTCTTAAACTCTTCAGAAGCAATTAACTTCTTAAAACTTAAAGCTAGTTACGGTTTAGTTGGTGATGAAGGTGGTGTTGATTATTATAGTGGTCAAAACTCTTATAGTATCAATAATTTAATTGGTGAAATTTCATTAATCCCTAACGCCATTGAAGATCCTGACTTAACTTGGGAAACTTCAAAAATGTTTCAAGTTGGTATTGAATCCTCTTTATTTAAAAATGTTATTGACTTAAATTTAGATTATTACGTAAAGGATACTGACAAATTAATCTTTGATAAACGATTAGCGCCTTCAACTGGTGAAGCTTTAATTACCGTAAATGATGGAAATTTAGCTAACAGAGGTTTAGAATTTGATTTAACAGCAAACATTATTAACCGAAAAGATTATGGATTAAGTATAGCTATTAATGGTGAGATTTTGGATAATGAGATTACAAGAATGCCTTTTGATGAAGCAACAGGAGAAGCAAAATTATTAGATATAAACACTATTTATGGTAGGTCTGAAGGTCATAGCATATACGATTTTTATATGAGAGAATGGGCAGGTGTAGATCCAGATAACGGTAGTGCTCTTTGGAATCAGTACTATAATGATGCTAACGATAATGATGCTCTTGATTCTGGTGAAGCAATCAGTAGCTTAACAGAATTTGAAAAAAACAACCCAGGAAACAATAATATTAAGAAAACAACTACAAGTGTTTATGCTGATGCGACTCAAAAATACACAGGTCATTCTGCTATACCAGATGTAAGGGGTGCTTTTAGAATAAATGCTAGAGTTAAAAACTTTACGCTTAGTACTCAATTTACTTACAGTCTAGGTGGTTATGGATACGATTCTGCTTATTCTCGTTTAATGGATAACGATCAAATTGGTAGCAACAACTGGCACACAGATATTAGAAACAGTTGGAAAGAACCAGGAGATATTACAGACGTACCTAGATTAACTAGTGGAGCTGATTTTAACTCAAACGCTAATTCTACTTCTACTCGTTTCATAACATCTACTGATTATATCGCTCTTAATAACGCAAGTCTTGGATACAGCTTACCAAACACGCTACTTACAAACACTGGTCTTACTGGCGTTAACTTCTCTTTAACAGCAGATAATTTATTTATCAAAAGTAAAAGAGCAGGATTTAACCCAAATACAGCAGAGACTAATGCTTCAAGCACATATCGTTATGCACCACTTACTACGGTAACATTAGGTGTAAGAGTTAAATTTTAAAAAAATGAAAATGAAAAAAATATATTTAAAAACACTATTAGTTTCAGCCATTTCAGTTCTTGCTGTAGGCTGTAGTTCTGATTTCTTAGAAGAAACTCCAACAGAAAATGTTTCTGTAGATGACGTAGCTAAAACAGGAGAGGTTTTTTCTGACATATTAGCAGGTACTCTTACAGGTATTTCTAACGCAACCTTTACAACAGGAACAGGCGGAACAACTGACCATGAAGATTTTGGCCAAAAAGGGTACGATATCTATTTAGATTTCCTTTCTGGTGACTTAGCTTTAACAGCTAATAACTATAATAGGTACGGGCCATTTGTACAATTACAAACTACCAATGACTTTACCCGAATCACTGGTAATTACACTGCTTGGAGATACTACTATAGATTAATTTCATATGCTAATGGAATTATTGATGCTATAGGTGGAAACGATGCTACTATTACAGATGCTAATAAAGTGACAATGGGGCAAGCTAAAGCTATGCGTGCTTATGCATATTTCTATCTTTCTCAATTGTATATTCCAGAGTACACACCTACGAGTAAAATTTTACCATTATACCTAGACTCTAGCGGAGTGGCTTTGCCTCAAAGTGAAACTCAAGAAGTTTATGCACAAATGGTTGACGATTTATCAGAAGCAATTACTTTACTAGAAGGCTACACAAGAACCGAACTTTACCAAGTTAATCAATCTGTAGCTAAAGCATTACTTGCCTATGTTTATGCTGCTAGGGGAGAAAACAATGATAATATCTTAGCTAGAGATTTAGCTAATGAAGTTATTACACAATCTAACTTACCAATTACAACTAAAGAACAAACTGTTGGAGGATTTAACAGAATTGATTCTAACCCAAGTTGGTTATGGGCTATTGATATTACTACTGATGCAGGTTTAGACTTAATTTCATGGTGGGGACAAATGGATGTTTACACTTATAGTTACCAATGGGCTGGAGATAAAAAAGCCATTGATGAAAACTTATACAACGCTATCGATGACAATGATATCAGAAAAACACAATTTGCTAGTGATGCTGATATTGCTGATCCAGTTAATGAATTAGAAGATACAGAGAAATTAATACCGTTCAAAAAATTCTATAACGGAAACCGCTCACGAGGAGGGCAACGTGTTATTGAAGACGATTATGTATTCATGAGAATTGATGAGATGTATATGTTATCTGCTGAATTATCTGCTAGAGAAGGTTTTGAAGGTGATGCTAAAGATAGATTAAAAGAAGTCTTAGCTGAACGTTTTGACGATCCTGCAGATTACGCTTATGTAGATGCTCTTACAGGTCAAGACTTACAAGATGAAATTTACTTACAAACAAGAATAGAATTCTTTGGTGAAGGAAAAAGTTTTTTAGCACTTAAAAGAAATAAAGGTACTGTAACAAGAGGCCCTAACCACACTTATTTAGCTGGTGAATCTTGGTCTTATAATGATGATATCTTGACATTCGAAATTCCACAAAGTGAAGTTCAAAACAATCCGTTTATTGACTAGTCCACTAAATAGTTAATTAAAAAAAAGAGGCTGTCTGAAAAGGCAGCCTCTTTTTTTTAATTAAAACCCTGAGAATTCCTAAGCTGCTGAACCTTTTTTTATACCTTTACCCCATGCAAAACCAAACACAAATATTCGGTATTAGAGCTATTATAGAAGCCGTAAATGCAGGTAAAACTATTGATAAAGTTTTTCTTCAAAAAGGTTTAAGAGGTGAATTATTTACTGAATTAGAAGCCCTTTTAAGAAAACAAAGTATTAACACTTCGTATGTACCTGTTGAAAAGCTTAACCGTTTAACTAAAAAAAATCATCAAGGGGCTGTTGCTCAAATATCACCAATAGCGTTTTATGATATTGAAGAATTAGTTATAAATGTAATAGAGTGTGGGAAAACGCCCTTATTTTTATTACTTGACCAGTTAAGTGATGTAAGAAATTTTGGTGCTATTATTAGAACCGCAGAATGCACTGGTGTTGATGGCATTATTATTCAGAAAAAAGGCGGTGCTCCCGTAAATGGAGATACTATTAAAACAAGTGCTGGAGCGGTATTTAAAATTCCTATTTGCAAGGTAGATCATATAAAAGATGCTGTTTTTTATATGCAAGCCTCTGGAATAAAAGTTATTGCTGCTACCGAAAAAACAGACAATACACTATACGAAGTATCATTTAAAGAACCTTGTGCTATTATTATGGGATCTGAAGATAGAGGTATCAATCCTTCTACTCTAAAAGTTGTTGATGATAAGGCTAAACTTCCACTGCTAGGTGATATTGAATCTTTAAATGTTTCTGTAGCCTGTGGTGCTTTTTTATATGAAGCTGTAAGGCAACGAATAGCTCCCTAATTCTTGCCTACCTCATCTGAGTTTTGAGGCTTCGGTTTAAAAACATAGTTTACAGTAATTTTATCATTATTATCATTATCAACTTCTTCACCTTTGGGGAAGTTAGAAGGGGCTTCTATAAAGTTACCATCTTCATCAAAATGCTTTAAAAAAGGGTCGTTTTCTTCATTATAATGTTCCTCCTCCCATTCAAATTTTTTGGGCTTTGCTATTTGTTTTTTAAAGAATAGAGCAAAAAGAAAACCTGTTATTAAACCAGATAGATGCCCTTCCCAAGAAATGTTTTCATCAATAGGAACAACATACCAAATCATACTTCCGTAAAGAAATACAACCAATAGCGATAAAGCGATAAGACGGTAATGTTTAGCAAATACCCCTTTAAAAAAGGTAAAACTTACTAGTACGTATATTAATCCGCTAGCACCAATGTGGTAAGAAGGTCTACCAATACACCATGTTAAAAATCCTGAAACAATGATTCCAAAAAAAAGAACTTTCCAAGCTATATGGCGGTAAAAATAAAAGAGCGCCATAGTTAACACAAATAAGGGCACTGTATTATGATATAAATGTTCTATACTACCGTGAATAAACGGACTAAAAAAAACACCTCTAAGGCCCTTAAAAGTTAAAGGATAAATACCATATTCATTAAAATTTACATTGAAACGCACCTCAAAAGAAAGCACAGACCAAATTATTAGCACAAAAAAAATTGGGTATGCAATAACACCTGTAGTAAATTTGAAGTGTTGATGTTTCATAGAACTAAAGATAGCAAATAACAATCCAAAATTGGTATTGGTGATAAATTGGCAGGTAAGTGCGTGAGGGATTGTAGCAAGTTACCGTGTAACGCGTAAAGCCCGACCTTTTTTGTGCTTTGACAGTGGAAAGCACAAAAAAGGGCACGCCCAAACCAAAAAATAGACTAAATTTACGGTTATGAATGAGCCTTTAGCAGAACGATTAAGACCCAAAACTTTAGAGGACTACGTGAGTCAATCTCATTTAGTTGGTGCCAACGGTGCGTTAACAAAAAGTATACAACAAGGACTAATTCCTTCTATGATTTTATGGGGACCACCTGGAACCGGAAAAACAACCTTAGCTAATATTATTGCTACAGAATCTGGCAGACCTTTTTATACATTAAGTGCCATAAATTCTGGAGTAAAAGATGTTAGAGATGTTATTGAAAAAGCCAAACAAAGTGGCGGACTATTTACTACCAAAAACCCCATTTTGTTTATTGATGAAATTCATAGATTTAGTAAATCTCAGCAAGATTCTTTATTACAAGCGGTTGAAAAAGGATGGGTAACTTTAATTGGTGCTACAACAGAAAACCCTAGTTTTGAAGTTATTTCGGCACTTTTATCGCGTTGCCAAGTTTATATTTTAAATGCTTTTGATAAAACTGATTTAGAAACTCTTTTACACCGAGCTTTAGAAAGAGATGAAATTTTATCTAAAAAAAATATAACACTAAAAGAAACCAATGCGCTTTTAAAACTTTCTGGTGGTGATGGCAGAAAATTACTTAATATTTTTGAGCTTATTGTTAACTCTCAAGATGATGATGTAGTTATTACCGATGCAATGGTGCTTGAAAAAGTGCAAAATAATACGGTTAGATATGATAAAACTGGAGAGCAGCATTACGATATTATTTCAGCTTTTATAAAATCTATTCGCGGTAGTGACCCTAATGGTGCAGTATATTGGTTAGCGCGTATGATTGAAGGTGGTGAAGACCTAAAATTTATAGCCCGTAGGTTATTAATTGCTGCCAGCGAAGATATTGGTAATGCCAACCCAACAGCATTGGTTATTGCCAACAATACATTTCAGGCAGTATCTACCATTGGATATCCAGAATCTAGAATTATACTTAGCCAATGTGCCACTTATTTAGCTTGTTCCCCAAAAAGTAATGCCGCCTATGCTGCCATTAATTTAGCCCAACAAAAAGTTCGAGAAACTGGCGATTTAAGTGTGCCCTTAGATATTAGAAATGCACCTACCAAACTTATGAAAGAACTTGGTTATGGCGATAATTATAAATACGCACACAACTACGAGAACAATTTTGCTAATCAAGAATTTTTACCAGACGAAATTAAAAACACCACGTTTTATGAACCCGGAAATAACGCCAGAGAAAAAGCTCATAGAGATTTCTTAAAACAACGTTGGAAAGACAAGTACAATTACTAAAAATTATTTTATTAGGGCGTTACCGCAAGGGTCGGGCTTTCACTAGTCGCTCTCAACAATGTTGAGGAGCTCCAACAAACCGTTCAATCCCTAACGCATAAAAAGGTATTACATTAAAACTTTATATTAAGTACATCTTGTTTTAATTGATTACCTAAATAATATTCAATTACCCAATTATTACCTTTTTTAAAAATAATAGCACTTTTACCTTCAACCAAAAACACATTATCTAATCCGGTGTTTTTCATTCTATAAACCACTTTAGGCGAGCTATCAACTAATTGAAATCCGTTAGCTATTTCTTGAGCATATAAAACACCTGCAACAGCAATCTCTTCTTTTACCTGTGTTTTAACTTCATTAATTTTTTGATTAGTTGTAATTACAGTTGTAGGCTGTGGTTTAACTTCTTTTTCTTTTTTAAGATTTTCTATTTCTGCTTTTAACGCTTCAATTTCTTTAGATACCTTATTATTTGCAACTGGTTGCTGAGATCCATTTTCGTTTGTAGTTATTGCAGTTACATTTTCTTTAGGCTTATATGAATAATGCATTGCTTCAAAAGGTTTGAAAGCATTTCTTAATGCTTCATTATAAGCTTTTCCATACTCTTTTTCTCTACTTTCGCCTGTTGGAGATGTATAAACAACACGGTCATTACAATCTTTAAGTTCTACTTGTAACTTAGTTTTAAACATACCTTTATCTTTTAAAACATCAGATCGTAATGCAAGACATCTATTTTTTGTTAAATCATCTGGATACTCCTCGCCTTCTATAATAGCATTAAAACCATATTTTTCGAATAAAAATTCGGCTAAGGAATTCATTTGGTATTGGTCTTTCTCTCTTAAAAAATCAAATTTATTTGGTACAATTACGTATTTATATTCATTTAAATTAGTTTGAGAGTATGCTGATGATATTATGAAACATGTAATAATTACTGAAAAAAACTTAGCTTTCATTATAAATTAATTATGGTTATACTGTAAAAGTAAAGATACTGCTTTACTATAAATATTTTTTTAATTGAATTAAATTATTAATTTTTTTAACACCATTGGTTGCTACCGTATTGGTTGCATCAAAAAAAATAACATCCATTCCTACATTCTGCGCTCCTAATATATCGGCCTCATAACTATCGCCTATCATAATACTATTTTCAACCTTAGTTTCAGCCATATTAAGTGCGTAATTAAATATTTTAGGGTTTGGTTTTTTAACTCCAACCATTTCAGAGTTTGTTACTGTTTTAAAGTATTTATCTATATTAGACCTAATTAGTTTTTTTTGCTGTACCTCTTCAAAACCATTGGTAATTATATGGAGTATATAGTTTGTTGTTAAATAATTTAATACTTCTAACGTGTTTTCAAACAAATAATTATGTGTGGTTAAATAGGTGATATAATCGTCTGCTAATTTATATATTAAATCTTTACTAACTTTTTCTCCAACGGCAAGAAAAGCATCATTTAAACGCCCAAATCGCAACGATTGTTTATCAATTTTTTCTTCTCTATAAAGTTTCCAGTAATTGAGGTTAATAGGCTCATAATGAAAGAGAAAATCATTTACTTCTACATCAATTTTATTGAGTTCAAAAATTTTAGCAAATGTTAATGCAGAATTTCTATCAAAATCCCAAAGGGTATGGTCTAAATCAAAAAAAATATCTGTAATTCCGTTAACTTTCATTAGCCGATTCTAAAATTAAATTAAACAACTCTTTGTATCCTTTCCATTGATCTACATCTGTAAATGTATAATTGTGAAATACAGGAACAAATTCGCCATTTACTTGTTTAACTTCATTTATAACTTCTTTTAAAACTTTCTTTTTATCTAATAAAGATTTGTTATTTAACAATGCGTAATCTAAAAGGTGATAAGGGTAAATCATCAATGGTGTTTGTACTTCATAATCTAAATCATAAAACAAAAAAGGTGTACATGAGCCTGCTCTAAAACCTATATGATTAACATACCCCATGGTGTAATCTTCTTTAATTTCTAAATCGATTAAATTTCTATAAGATTCTGGTAAATTTAATCTTGAAAAAGACTGCCTTGATGCTTTTAAAGGTGTGTTTAAAATATCTTCCATTCTATTTTTTTCTTTTTTAAGAATGGTAACATCATCTATAGCAAAATAAGAAACTTTTAAACCCACGTTACAATAATCTGCAACGTGCTTAATGAGCGATATAAAGCTTTTTTTACTGGCATTAATACCCTTATCGTAGGTAGAATAGTCGCCTATTAAAAAGAAAAACAAGAACTTATTTTTACATAATTTTTGTCTGTTTATAATGTATTTAAATGTATCATACGGGTCATGTTTAAACCCAAGAAGCACTGCATACCTTAGGTATAAACTCCTAAATCTAAATTTAAACAAATCTTTTACTGTGCCTCCAATAGTACGTATAATACCTTTTAGTTTATAACTATAAGCACTTGGTACATCTATAATGGGTCTTACACTATAAGTTCTTGTGGGAAATTTAAAATCTGGAAATTGATTTTGTAATGCCTCTTTAAATTTATATGCCCATATATCAACTACTGGCTGGTGTAAAAAACCGTATTTATATCCTAAACTTTCTGTGGCGGTAAAACGTCCAAACTCATCTTTAACATGGGGTAAATATTCTTCGTACCTAGACAATAGATAAAAAGATGCGGCAAAAATATCAAACGGAATAGATCCTTTTTCACCAATAAAGAAAAAACACTTAGTATTACCCCAATCTTGAATATTAACTTCAACATCAGATAAGCCTTGTTCAAACATAATATCATGACTTCTTACAAAAAACTCATTACCCAATTGCTGTTTGGTATATGACATTTTTAGGCTATCATGCGCAATAAGCTTTTCTATAGCAGTAGTAAAACTAACCTCTATACCTAAAATTCTGGTACAAATATGCTTAAATACATACTTAACTCTGGGCGATATTTTATGAGTATAAACTAGAAGCATATTTTCAGCAAGCAGTTTTCAGTAGCAGTAAACAGTTTAAATTGTTCTTTCAAAATTCATTTATTCTTAATTAAATTATAACACCCCTTCATCTGCAAAACTAAAATAGGCTTTTTCGGTTATAATTAAATGGTCTAACACTTTTATATCTAAACTTTCTGCAGCATTTTTTAGTTTGGCAGTAATTTGTTTATCTGCTTCACTAGGTTTTAAAGTTCCTGAAGGGTGATTATGAGCTAAAATTAAAGAAGTTGCTCCTGCTTCTAAGGCATTTTTAAGCACTAAACGTACATCTACCAAAGTGCCTGTAATACCCCCTTTACTTAATTGATTTTTTTGAATTACTTTGTTAGAGTTATTTAAATAGATAATCCAAAACTCTTCATGTTGTAACTCGCCAATAATAGGTTGCATAAGTTCAAATACCGATAAACTAGAAGTAATTTTCTTTTTCTCTAGAGCTTCTTCTCCCCTACGGCGCCTTCCTAACTCTAACGCAGCAGCAATAGTTATGGCTTTGGCTTCTCCTATTCCTTTAAATGCCATTAACTGTTTTATAGAAAGCTTCCCTAGTTCACTTAAGTTATTATCTACACTTGCTAAAATACGCTTACACAAAGCTACTGCACTTTCTTCTCTATTGCCAGAACCTATTAAAATAGCTACTAATTCGGCATCACTTAAAGCAGCTTTCCCTTTGTAGAGAAGTTTTTCTCTGGGTTGATCATCTTGCGACCAATTTTTTATTGAAAAGGACGTACTTTTTTCTGTCATTTGCTAAAGATAATTATTGTAAATTTTAAGTGCAATATAAATTCTTATATACAATAAAATTGTTACTAGAACCTAAAGCCCATAAAGAAATTTTAAACCGCCTAAAAAAATTAAAAGCTACCACAAAACCGCAATGGAGACAAGCACAATATAACCATTTAGACCACTACTTAAAACCTTTTGGAGTATGATAAATTATTGAAAGTCAACTTCTTTTTTTAACTTTAGAAACCACAAAACACTAATACACATTAAATTATAAAAAAATAGCAATCATGAAATCACTAAAAAAAGAAGATATAAAACAAGAAGTATTTGACCTCTATGATGATTATGCTCACAATAAAATAGACCGCCGTCAGTTTATTGAAAAACTATCGCTTTACGCTATTGGAGGCATTACAGTAACCTCATTATTAAGTTTTATAACTCCCAATTATTTAGACAATCTTGTGGTGAAACCAGATGATGAGCGTATTGATTCTAAGTACATTACTTATCAATCTCCCAAAGGTGGTGGAGCTATAAAAGGTTTGCTATCTAAACCAGATAACACTACTACTAAATTACCAGGCGTTGTAGTGGTACATGAAAACCGTGGCTTAAACCCATATATTGAAGATGTGGGCAGACGTACAGCTATTGAAGGTTTTATAAGTTTAGCTCCTGATGCCCTTTCTCCTTTAGGTGGTTACCCTGGTAACGATGATGAAGGCAGAACCATGCAACGTCAAAGAGATAGAAATGAAATGTTAGAAGATTTTATTGCTGCATATAACTATTTAAAAAATCACAAAGATTGCAATGGCAATATTGGTGTTGTTGGATTTTGTTTTGGTGGGTGGATATCAAATATGATGGCTGTAAAAATACCAACCTTAAAAGCTGCAGTGCCTTTTTATGGTGGACAACCATCGGCTGAAGATGCTGCAAAAATAAAAGCGCCCCTATTGTTACAATTTGCTGAATTAGATAAACGCGTTAATGCAGGTTGGCCAGACTATGAAAAAGCTTTAAAAGAAAACAATGTAGAATATACGGCTCATTTTTATCCAGATGTCAACCACGGATTTCATAACAACAGTACACCTAGATACGACAAAAAAGCAGCTACCTTAGCATGGGAACGTACTATAGCATTTTTTAAAGAAAAATTAAAATAATATGAAAACTACCCCAGAACATAATGCCCGAGTTGCAAACATGACGTTTGCATCTGTATATCCTCATTATGTGACAAAAGTTGAAAAAAAAGGCAGAACTAAAGAAGAATTACTTGAAGTAATTGAATGGCTCACAGGTTTTGACAATAACGAAATAAAAGCTCTTATTGATGAAAAAGTAACGTTTGAAACCTTTTTTTCTAGAGCCACTATAAACCCTAACGCTCATTTAATAAAAGGGGTTATTTGCGGTTACAGAATTGAAGAAATAGACAATGAATTAACTAAAAAAGCAAGATATTTAGATAAATTAATTGACGAACTAGCTAGAGGTAGGAAAATGGAAAAGATTTTAAGGAAAGCCAACTAATATTAACTATTTAATCAGCGCTTTAACCTCATCAAAATCTAATCCTCCATAATTACCAGAACTCATTAATAACAGGGCTTTGTTATTAAAATCTTGCGAAAACAAAAAGTCTTTAAAATCATCTGGATTGGTATAAATAATTAAATCTTCGCGTTGAAAGGCTTCTGCTATTTGTTCATGTGACACAGCATCTAGTTTTTTAATTTCTACTGCATGCGGTGAATAAAATACCACTGCAATATCGGCAGCATCTAAAGCGCCTTTGTATTCTTTTAAAAATTCTGCATTTAAACTACTATAAGTATGTAATTCTAAACAGGCTACTAAAGCTCTGTTTTGGTATTGTTCTTTTACCGCTTTGGTAGTAGCTTCAACTTTACTAGGTGAATGAGCAAAATCTTTATATGCTACGCTATTATTACTTTCGGCAATTTTTTCTAAACGCTTACTAGCCCCCTTAAAAGTGGCTATGGCTTCATAAAACTCATCTTCTTGAATGCCCATGTGTTGGCAAATCCATTTAGCTCCTGCTAAATTATTAAGGTTATGCTTACCAAAAACTTCAATTGGCAAAGGTCCTTCTGGAGTTTCTAACAAGGTTTCACCATTTTCAACTGTGTATTCTGGCGTGCAATAAGGTATTTTTCTAATAGTGTTTTCGCTTGCTTCAACTACACGCTTTACTTCAGGATCTTCTTCATTATAGTTTATACTTCCACCACTAACAATCGAATCTACAAAAATGCTAAACTGCTCTACATAATTTTCATAAGTAGGAAACACGTTAATATGATCCCATGCAATACCACTTAATAGTGCAATATTGGGTTTGTACAAATGAAATTTTGGACGTCTATCAATAGGCGAACTTAAATATTCATCACCTTCTAAAACAATAAAATCGTTTTCCTCGGTTAGTTTTACCATCACATCAAAACCTTCTAATTGGGCTCCAACCATATAATCTACATCTCTGTCATGATAATGCATTACATGCAAAATCATAGATGTTATAGTGGTTTTACCATGACTTCCACCAATTACTACACGGGTTTTGTGTTTACTTTGTTCATATAAAAACTCTGGATAGCTATAGATTTTCACCCCTAATTCTTGCGCTTTTAAAAGCTCTGGATTATCGGCTTTGGCATGCATTCCTAAAACAATGGCATCTAAATCTTGGGTAATTTTTTCTGGAAACCATCCAAACTCATTAGGCAATAATCCTTTGGCTTGTAATCTAGATTTTGAAGGTTCAAAAATAGTATCATCGCTACCTGTAACCTTATATCCTTTATTGTGTAAAGCTAGTGCCAAATTATGCATTGCGGCACCTCCTATAGCTATAAAATGTACGTTCATAAACTAAATTTGTAGATTGTAAAGATACTGATTGATAAATTTTTCTTTAAAAAGAAAACACAATTTATTTTAATTATTTCTACGTTAATAATTGTTGGCTTTAATTGCTTCTATTTGTAACAATAAATCTTCGTTTTTGTGTTTTTTGTATGCTTCATTAAGATTAGAAATAGCCTTTTCTGGAAGGTTTTGAGCTAAATAAAATTTAGTTAGCTTATCATAACACACCAAAGAACCGCCTTTATTTACAGCCATTTTATAATACTTCTCTGCTTGTTGTGGCTCTTTATCACTTTCATAAATATATCCCTTTGAAAGATAGCCATCTACCTTAGAAAGTGCTTCTAATTCATTTGCATAGTGCAGCGCTTTACTTTTGCTACCGCCTATAATTCCTGGTAATTTCATATATAACTCTACCAAAGCCCAACGTGTATCTATATGGTTGCTATCTAATTCTGCAGCTTTTAAAAATGCTGCTTTTACATCGTCTATTATAGTTAAAGCTTTAAACTTATTTACAGATAAAGCTTTCATGCCTAAAACACCACCATATTTATAATGAAAGTTTGCATTTTCAGGCTTTGCCTTTACTAGCTTTTTATATTGTATAATAGCTTCATCCCATTTTTTTTGATGCCCGTAAACATCCCCTAATAACTCAACTGCCTGTATATTATTAGCATTAGTATCTACATAATTTTTAAGTATTTGTTCTGCTTCATCATACTGTTTATCTTTAATTAGCTCTTTAACTTTTTCAAAATTAAGCTGACTAAAGGCTATAAAAGGCATTAACAGTATTAAGAGGAATTTATTCATGTAGTTTATATGTAAAACACAAAGTTAAGCAATACAAATTTCTCTAAAAATAAGTAACTTCACTCAACCATAAAAGCACTTTACTCATTAACTGTTTTTGGTATAGCTTTTGAAAGTATCTTTAGGTGTAAACTTTTACAACTCTAATCTAATGAAAAATACATTACTCTTTTTAATGATTATATTATTTTCTAACCTTACAGCTGCTCAAAGTGATAATTACGAAGCGCTTTGGAAACAGGTAGAACATTTTGAAATGGAAGGCTTACCTAAATCTGCTCTAAAAATAGTTGAAGATATTTCGGCAAAAGCAAAAAAAGATGGTAACAATCCTCAACTTATAAAAACACTTATTTTTAAAAGTAAATTCGCCTTAATTTTAGAAGAAGATGCTCAATTAAAAATTATAAACGACTTTAAAACTGAAATTAAAAACAATGAATTTCCTGCTAAAAATATTTTAGAAAACATTCTAGCAAACCTGTATTGGCAATACTTTAACCAAAATAGATGGAAGTTTTATAACCGAACCAAAACCTCTGAAAAAGTAAACAAAATAGATTTTAGAACTTGGGATTTACAAACCTTGTTTAATGAAATACATGTACACTTTCAAAACTCGTTACAAAATGCATTGATGCTACAACTAGAGCCTTTAGAAAAATACAATGCTATTTTAAACACTCAAAAAGACTCAAAATTATTTAGACCTACACTATTTGATTTTTTAAGTCATAATGCTTTAGAATTTTATAAAACCAATGAAACTCACATTACTAAACCTGCTTACAAATTTGAAATTGATAATCCTGACTTTTTAAGTGATGCTTCGTCTTTTTCAAAATTAAAAATTGCATCGAAAGACTCTACTTCGTTACAACTACACGCCTTAAAAATATACCAAGACTTAATTCAATTTCATTTAAAAAAAGAATCGCCAAAACCATTAGTTAGTGTTAATATAGAACGCTTAAAATTTATCCATCAGCACGCTACATTTAAAAATAAGGAAGCCTTGTTTCTTAAAACTTTAGAAGCTGCTAGTAAATCATGGAAACACCATGAAGTTTCGGCATTATACAACTTTGAAATTGCTCAAATTTACTACCAACAAAGCGCAAAATATAACTTAAAAACCAACAAAGAATACCGTTGGAAAGCAAAGGAAGCTATTGACATTTGCAGCGAGGTAATAACTAAATTTCCAGAAAGTACAGGAGCCATTAAATGTAAAGTTTTAAAACATCAAATTGAACAGGAATCATTAAACATCACTACAGAAGCCTTTTTACCCATTCAAAAGCATGCTAGAATTTTAGTGCGTTACAAAAACTTAGATTCGTTAAAACTTGTCGCTTATAAATTAAATGAAAGACAATTTGAGAAATTCAGTAAAATTTACACACAAAACGAAAAATGGGTATTTTTAAATAAATTAAATGCCTCCAAAACCTGGGAAAGCAAACTTAAAAACGAGTCTGACTACCTAACACACACTACCGAAATTCTAGTACCTAAACTCAATAATGGTAGATATGTAGTAGTTGCTTACAGTAAAGAAAACACTTCAACTTCTTATGCCTATACTACGCTTCAGGTAACTGATATAGCTTTGGTTGATACTGAAACTAACAGCTATCAAATCTTTCAAATAATCAATAGAAATAATGGTACACCTATTCAAAATGCAAGTGTAGAACTAACTTTTAACACCAAAAACTCTAACCATAGACAAACCGAAAATCACACAACCAATAATCTTGGTCAAATAAAAATTGAAAAAGACAACAACTATTATCGCAACATAACACTTAAAGTAAATAAAGGGAATGAAGTCGCTTTTTTTGGTAATTATTGGATGGGAACACGTCAAAAACCAGACAAAGAAGAAACGCAATACAAAGCCTTTATTTTTACAGATAGAAGTATTTACAGACCCGGACAAACCGTTTACTTTAAAGCTATTGCAATGAAAACTAAAAAGGGAAAGTCTGAGGTTTTAGTCAATGAACCTGTGTACGCTGTATTGTACAATACAAATGATGAAGAAATTAAAGAACTTGAATTTAAAACCAATGAATTTGGTGCTGTTAGCGGTGAATTTATACTACCAAATAACGGATTAAACGGACAATACTACATTGAGTTTGATGGAGACGAAGAAGACTTATTCACAGAATACTATTTCTCTGTTGAAGAATACAAACGACCTAAATTTGAAACCAAATTTAAACCTATAAAAGAAACCTTTAAAGTTAATGATTCTATAACCATAAAAGGTAACGCACTTGCTTATGCTGGTAGCAAAATAAGCAATGCCAAAGTGGTTTACAGAGTACACCGCAAAGTACAATATCCACGTTGGTATTATTGGTACAGACCCTATTTTAATAGCGAACCTCAAGAAATTACGCATGGTGAAAGTACCACAAATGATAACGGTGAGTTTGAAATAACCTTTAAAGCACTCCCCGATAATAGTGTAGACAAATCTAGCTTACCCATTTTTAAATATGAAGTCACAGCCAATATAACCGATATAAACGGCGAAACTCGAAGCGCTACTACCACAGTTAACGTGGGCTACCATGCATTAACCGCAAACATAACTATTAATGAAATCATTGATAAAACAAAAAAAGACCATAGTCTTAGTATTGATACCAAAAATTTAAACGGTGAATTTGTGCCCGCAACTGGCACTGTAAAAATCTTTAAACTAAAAGCTCCTAATACGGTTTTAAGGTCAAGACCTTGGGAAGCACCAGATTACCAAGAATTTTCAGAAGAAGCATTTAAAAACCTATTTTCGCATGATGCTTACACCAATGAACACAACCCAGAAAATTGGGAAAAAGGCACATTAGTTTTTGAAGAAGATTTTGACACCAATAACTCCAAAACATTAAAACTTGGTAAAACTAAAAAGTGGGCATCAGGCAAATATCTAGTAATATTAGAAAGCAAAGATAAATTTGGACAAACCGTTAAAGACCAAACAAAAATTACCCTTTACAGTGATGACGATAAAACTTTAGCAGACAACCAACTGTTTAATATTACAACAGATAAATCAACATATAATGAAGGAGATACGGTTTATTTAACCATGGCTTCAGCTGCTAAAAACTTAAACGTTACAATTGCTATTGAAAAGAATAAAAAAATTATTCAGACTGAGATTATTCAACTAAATCAAAATAAAAGAGTTATTAGTATTCCCGTTACTAAAAATGATGTTGGTGGGTTTATGGTACATTATAGTTTTGCTGCCTTCAATAGTTTTAAATCGGGTTCTCAAACCATTATGGTGCCTTATCCTAAAACCGATTTAAACATTGAAACCAATACGTTTAGAGACAGGTTACAACCGGGTACTGAAGAAATCTGGAGTTTTAATATCACAGGGCCAAAAGGCGATAAAGTAAGTAGTGAATTATTAGCAAGTATGTATGATGCCTCTTTAGACCAGTTTAAACCTCATACATGGAATTTCAACCCTATAAACACGCCGCTTTATTACTCTTCATTTAGAAATAGCGCTAACCAAAGTTTTGGAAATAAAAATTTTAGAGTCTACAATAATAAGAGATATCAATTAAGCTACCCTCAACAGTATTTTGATAAATTAAATTGGTTTGGATTTTATTTTGGAAATCAAAGACGGTATGAAGTAACCAAAGCATTGAGTGGTAAAGTTAGCGGCGTTCAAATTGTTGAGAATGCAATAGAAGCAGAAGAAGACAGCTCTAATCTAGATGAAGTTGTGGTAATTGGTTATGGCACTCAAAAAAAAGAATCCTTACCTGCAGCGGTTTCTAGTGTTCAAATTCGCGGAGGTAACAGCGCCTCATCTAATAATAACCCATTGTATATAATAGATGGCAAAATTGTTGAAGGCAATTTAGATATTCCTGCAAGTGAAATAGAATCTATGGAAGTCTTAAAAGATGCTTCTGCCAGAGCCATTTACGGTGCAAAAGGTGCTAATGGTGTTGTAATAATCACTACAAAAAAAGGATTGAATTCCTTAACACAAGTACAAGTTAGAAAAAACCTAAAAGAAACTGCATTTTTCTTTCCGCATTTAAAAACTGATGAAAAAGGTCATGTAAGTTTTAGTTTTACAACACCAGAGGCTTTAACCCAATGGAAACTACAGCTATTAGCCCACACCAAAACTTTAGAAAGTTCCACAAAAACCTTAACAACAGTAACTCAAAAAGAGTTAATGGTAATACCCAATGCGCCTCGATTTTTACGTGAAGGCGACCAAATAACTATAAGCACCAAAATTGCAAACTTAACAGATAAACAACTTTCTGGACAAGCACTTTTAATTTTAACTAATGCTATTTCTGGAAACAATATTGACACAAAATTAGGTAATGCGGCAAACAATAAACCATTCACTGTTGATGCCAATGGAAACACCCAAGTATCATGGCGTTTATCAATACCAGATGATGTGCAGGCAGTTCAATATAAAATCATTGCTAAATCTGAAAATTTTAGCGATGGAGAACAAAACGCGTTACCTGTTTTAAGCAATCGTATGTTAGTCACAGAGACTTTACCTATGTGGATAAAAAGCAATGAAACTAGAACATTCTCTTTAGACAAGTTAAGAAACAACACTTCAACAACATTAAAACATCATAAGTTAACTTTAGAGATGACTTCAAACCCTGCTTGGTATGCGGTTCAAGCCCTTCCTTATTTAATGGAGTATCCGTATCAATGTAATGAACAAACTTTTAGCAGGTATTATGCCAACGCATTAGCAAGTCATATTGCAAACTCTAACCCAAAAATTCAGGAGGTTTTCAATCAGTGGAAAAACACCAATGCCCTTATTTCTAATTTGGAAAAAAACCAAGAATTAAAGTCAATCTTAATTCAAGAAACTCCTTGGTTACGCGATGCTCAAAGTGAAACAGAGCAAAAAAAGCGCATTGCTTTATTATTTGATTTAAACAAAATGAATAATGAATTAGAATCGGCTTTAAATAAACTTAAAAACAATCAAATGGCTTCTGGTGCTTGGGCTTGGTTTAAAGGCGGATCTGAAAACCGATGGATTACGCAACACATCATTACTGGATTTGGACACCTTCAAAAACTAAATGTTATTAAATATGACAGCGAAGAATCTCAAATAATTAATAGAGCTATTAAATATTTAGACACGCAATTTATCAAAGAATATAAAAATTTAACCAAGTATAATAAAGATGTAGATTTAAGTAAAGACCATTTAAGTTACACACAACTACATTACTTGTATATGCGCAGCTTTTTTCCAGAGATTAAAAAAACTAAAGAAGTTGAAAGTATTAGCAAATATTACCAAACGCAAATTCAAAAATATTGGCTAAAACGTTCGCTTTACGCCAAAGGGCTTATGGCTTTAGTTTCTTATAGAATGAATGACGACAAAACAACTTCAAAAATTTTAAAATCATTACAAGAAACCAGTATTACCAATACAGAATTAGGCATGTACTGGAAAGCAAACACCAACTCATGGTATTGGTACCAAGCACCCATAGAAACACAGGCATTACTAATTGAAGCTTTTTCAGAAGCAGGAACTCTTATTCAAAATGAAACAAAAAACTTAGAAACCATTGATAACCTGAAAATTTGGTTACTTAAAAACAAACAAACCAATCGTTGGAAAACCACCAAAGCAACCACCGAAGCCGTATACGCCTTATTACTTCAAGGTAGTGATTGGTTAAGTGTAACAGAAATGGTTGATGTTATTATAGGCGATAAAAAAATAGACCCTTTAAAATTAGAAGATGTTAAAGTTGAAGCGGGAACTGGCTATTTTAAAACCTCTTGGAATGCTTCTGAAATTAATCCCAATATGGGCGAAGTTAAACTCACCAAAAAAGGCGATGGTATTGCTTGGGGTGGTTTGTTTTGGCAATATTTTGAAGATTTAGATAAAATTTCATCTGCCGAAACACCTTTAAAACTTAAAAAGAAATTATTCTTAAAAAAGAATACTGCTACTGGTGAAGAAATTACAGAAATAACCCCAACAACTCATTTAGAAGTTGGCGACTTAATTAGAGTAAGAATAGAATTAAGAAGTGACAGACCAATGGAATTTGTGCACATGAAAGATATGAGAGCCGCTGGTTTAGAACCCATAAATGTAATTTCTAAATACAAATGGCAAGATGGTTTAGGCTATTATGAAAGCACTAAAGATGCTAGCACCAATTTCTTTTTTGATTATTTACCAAAAGGCGTTTATGTTTTTGAATATGATTTAAGGGCAAATAATGCTGGCAACATGAGTAATGGTATTACTACTATTCAAAGTATGTATGCACCAGAGTTTAGCAGCCATAACGAAGGGGTTAAGTTACATGTAAACCAAATTGATTAAATTTGTGGCAGATTTGCCTCAAAATCTGTTACGTTTATGAAACGGTTGTTTACTTTTAAAGTAATATTTTTACTTGGGTTATTATTCCTCGTGGCTTGCAGCGGGCGTAAACAAATTACCAACAACACCATTCCTATTACTAAAAATGCCAAACTATTATTTATTAACTATACCATTGAGGATCAAGGAGAACTTAAGGTTGTAAATTTAATTAATAAAAAAATCACAAATGGAGTGGTTAAAAGCAAAAGCCATAATTTTATAAGCAAACCCAAAACCAATGATATTAAATGTGTTCAATTGGATAAAAATCACAAAGAAATTCATGTTGATTACCTATCTAATCCTTTAATAAAATTTACAGAAAGTTTAAATGACTCTCTTAAATTTTCAATACAAAAACAGGTATTAAAAAAAGCGCCTATTTCATTAAAATTGCAACTGCATCCTAACGCACATTATTTAAGCTTGTTTTTAATTACCAAAGGCAAAAAAAACACAAATGAACTAATAACTACAAAATTGAATTAAAAATGAAAAAGGTCGTCATTTATCTCATTTTAATTCTAACAAACATTATAAACGCCCAAGTTTTTGATGTAGAAGCCATAAAAATTACTGGTGATGAAGACAAACGCATAAACCTTGTTATTTTAAGTGAAGGCTACCAAGAAAGTGAGTTAAACAATTTTATTTCTGATGCGCAAACTTTTACCGCAACCATGTTTGCAGAGCCTCCTTTTTCAAATTATTCCAATTATTTTAATGTTTATGCTATAAAAGTACCATCTAATGAAAGTGGTGCCGATAGACCATCAACCAACACCTATGTAGACACATATTTTAATGCTACTTACGAAGCCTTCGGAAAACCTTATTTACTTTATTACGAAATTGATGGTTATAGCACCAATAACACCGAAGCCAAAATACTTAATGTTTTAGCCAATAATACACCAAATTACGATGTAGGACTTATTTTGGTTAATTCTCCCGATTACGGTGGTAGCGGTGGCAGTTTCCCTATGGCTTACAATGGCGATTGGGGAAACAATGTAATTATGCATGAGATTGGACACTCGCTTTTCAATTTAAAAGATGAATATTATCCTGGAGATGAATTGGCCGCCGAAGCCATAAACATGACCCAAGAATCCAATCCAACCTTAGTAAAATGGAAAAACTGGATAAACACAAACAATGTTGGCGTTTATCAATATACTTGCGATACCGGAAATTGTGCAGATTGGTATAAACCACACCAAAATTGCATTATGGAGAAAATAGATAAAGCATTTTGCTCGGTTTGTAAAGAAGGCATCATTGCAAAAATTCATGAATTAATACCTCCAATTGATAGTTATACTCCTAGCTCTAAAACTATTGAAACCTCTGATTTTCCTATAAATTTCAATCTTAATTTAGTTAAACCCATCCCTAATACTTTAGAAAGTATTTGGACATTAAACAGTAATGTTTTTGCTAATAATTTAGATGAAATTTCTTTAAATGAAACCAATTTAATTAATGGTGAAAACTCACTTACAGCAACAATTACAGACAACACAAGCCTTATTAGAATTGACAATTATGAAACCATAAATGTATATACAGTAACCTGGACTATTAATTACTCTACTTTAGGAATTGAAGATATTACTAGTAAAGAAAATAGTTTTCAAATAAAAATGTTCCCTAACCCAACCAATACTTTTTTAAACTTTAAAATTGAAAGCGAAAATCAATCAAACTTTAAAGTAGATTTGTTTAGTATTGACGGCAAAAAAGTAAAAACCGCTACATTAAACGCACTTTCAAAAATTAATATCGGTAAGCTAAATTCTGGAATTTATCTTGCCAATATTTATGCAGATAATGTTTTAATTGCCTCCAAAAAAGTGGTCAAACTCTAAGATTTAGGCGGATACCCTGCTAACACCTTTTCTACAATAGCCTTTAAACGTTCTTCCCTATTTTCTGGCGATGCGTTTACATTAAAACTAGACTCACTAACAGCTTGCCAAAATAAACCTTTACCTTTTTCATCAACAAAATCAACAGTTATTTGCCGGTTAACATTAGTACCTCCTACAGGAATACCAATAGACACACCGCCTCCCATATTACGGCCTCCGCCACCTAAACCAACACCTACAGTTTGTCTAGGAGCTCCTTGAAATTCAACACTTCTAATATCAATTAAAAAGTCTGGATTCTCAGAAATCGTCAATCCTAAACTAGCCATTTTTGTGTCTATAGCATCTAATAATCGTTTGGTATCTAATTCACTTAAACCCGTTTCCATATCGCCATAATACTGGTAAGTTTTGTATTTTGAAAAATCTGTTGTTCTATCAAAATCATAATTTACTTTAATAGGTGCGCAACCTACAAAAAGTAAAACAATTAGTGTTATTTTCAATGATTTCATCTTCCTTATTTTTTTTGATTAAATTTAATCAAAAATTATTCCTTTTATTAATTAGCTACCAAAAGAAATGAAATCTACACTCTATTTATTTTTATTTATTCTATTTTCTACAAACTTAACGGCTCAAAATAAACGCCCTCAAGAACCTAAAGAACCGTTTAACTATATGGTAGAAGAAGTTTCTTTTGTTAATAATAAAGCTAATGGTATTAAACTTGCTGGTACTTTAACAATTCCTAAAAACAACGTACAACCACCCGTTGCTATTTTAATTAGTGGCTCTGGCCCTCAAGACAGAGACGAAACATTATTTGGTCATAAACCATTTTTAGTATTAGCCAATTATTTAACCAATAACGGTATTGCTGTTTTAAGATATGACGATAGAGGTACCGCAAAATCTGAAGGTAATTTTGAAAATGCTACATCTTTTGATTTTGCTACAGATGTTGAAGCTGCCATTAATTATATTAAAAATAGAAAGGAATTTGAAAAATCTGAAATAGGACTAATTGGTCATAGCGAAGGTGGTTTAATTGCCCCCATAGTTACCTCTAGAAATGATGATGTTGCTTTTAATATTCTTCTTGCTGGAACTGGAGTATTAGGACGCGAAGTTTTAGAATCGCAAGCCTGGGAAATGGCAAAAAAATCTGGTGCAACCCAAGTTGTACTTGAGTTCAATAAATCACTAACTAATAAGCTTTATGATGTTATAATTGCAGAAAATGATTTTAGTAAAGTTGAAGCCAAAGTAAAAGATTCTCTTATCGCTTTTAAAGAAGATTTGGTTAATAAGGAAAGTCCGTTTTCTGTATATGTTACAGATGCGTTAATAAATCAAGTTTCTGGAATGGGAAAAAGCAAATGGATGTGTACTTTTATAAAAACCAACCCTCAAGATTACTTAAAAAAAGTAACTTGTCCTGTTTTAGCTCTTAATGGTAGTAAGGATTTACAAGTTTTACCAAAATTGAATTTGGGAGGCATTGAATCTGCTTTAAAAGAAAACCCAGATGTTACAATTACAGAATTAGAAGGGTTAAATCATTTATTTCAAACAGCAGAAACAGGATTAATAAATGAATACAAAACCATAGAAGAAACATTTTCTCCCACCGCTTTAGCAATAATAAAAAATTGGATTTTAGAACGATTTTAAATGCTTAATCATTTAACATTTTCCATAAAGCATCCTTTAGCTGTTGGATTCCTTGTTGCGCAACCGAAGAAATGAATAAATAAGGTATTGGCAACTCGTTATCAAGTTCTTTCTTTAATTCTGCTTTAAGTTCGTCATCCAACATATCACTTTTTGAGATAGCTATGAGTCGTTCTTTGTCAAGCATTTCAGGGTTGTAACGTCTTAGTTCATCTAATAAAATATCGTATTGTTTCTTAATGTCATCAGCGTCTGCTGGAATTAAAAACAACAAGACCGAATTACGCTCAATATGACGTAAAAAGTAATGCCCAAGCCCCTTACCTTCTGCAGCACCTTCTATAATTCCTGGAATATCGGCCATTACAAAAGTTTGAAAATCCCTATATTCTACAATACCCAAGTTAGGCTTTAGAGTAGTAAACTCATAATCGGCTATTTTTGGTTTTGCAGACGTAATTACAGAAAGTAACGTAGATTTTCCAGCATTTGGAAACCCCACTAAACCAACATCTGCCAGTACTTTTAACTCTAAAGTAATATGTTTTTCTTCTAAAGGTAAACCGGGTTGTGCATAACGAGGTGTTTGATTGGTAGATGATTTAAAATGCCAGTTACCTAAACCGCCTTTACCACCCTCTGCAATTATTTGCTCTTCGCCATTTTCGGTAATCTCTAAAATAATTTCATTGGTTTCTGTGTCACGCACCACAGTTCCTAAAGGCACATCAATATAAACATCTTCTCCATCGGCTCCTGTGCTTCGGCTTTTACTACCATGCCCACCATGACCAGCTCTAATATGTTTTTTAAATTTTAGATGAAATAATGTCCAAAGGTTAGAATTCCCTCTAAGAATCACATGTCCGCCGCGGCCTCCATCACCCCCGTCGGGTCCGCCTTTGGTTATATATTTTTCACGGTGTAGATGCACAGATCCCTTACCTCCGTTTCCAGACGCTACATAAATTTTTACGTAATCAACAAAATTACCTTCAGTCATTATTGTGTTTATTTGTTAATTCGTGGATTTGTTTATTCGATTTCTTTAAGCTATACGAATAAACAAATAAACGCAACCAACTTATAATTTATCTATAACACTACTTAAGCGCACTGTTATATCTTCTATACTTCCTACGCCATCAACACCAAAGTATTTATTTTGTGCAGAATAATAATCTTTTAAAATGGCTGTTTTGTTGTAGTATTCTTTTATTCGGTTTCTAATAATAGACTCGTCTGCATCATCTGCTCTACCACTAGTTTCACCTCTTTTTAAAAGACGTTTAACTAAAACCTCATCATCTACCTCAAGCGCTACCATGGCACTAATTTCAGAATCTTTTGTATCCATTAATTCATCTAATGCTTTGGCTTGTGCATTGGTACGTGGGAATCCATCAAAAATAAATCCGTTTGCATCGGTGTTTTTTTCAACCTCTGCATTTAACATATCAATAGTAACTTGATCTGGCACCAACTCTCCTTTGTCTATATAAGATTTGGCCAACATTCCTAAAGCAGTTTCGTTTTTAATATTAAATCTAAAAACATCTCCTGTTGAAATATGAACTAAATTATATTTTTCTTTTAAAAATTCTGCCTGTGTTCCTTTTCCTGCTCCTGGAGGGCCAAATAGCACTAAATTTGTCATGTGTTGTGTTTCTTTAATTTGATATACTTCTGGTAAATCTCTTCCTAAATTATCATAGTCTAGTCCGTAACCAACTATAAATTTATCTGGAATTTCAATACCAATATAATGTAGTTTAAAATCTTTTTTATAAGCTTCTGGTTTGTAAAAAAGGGTTGCTATTTTAAGCGCTTTTACATTTTCATGTTCAAAAATACGATGAACCTCTGCCAATGTTTTACCAGTATCAATAATATCTTCTAGAATAATTACGGTTCTATCTGTTAAATCTTGCGTAAGCCCAATTAACCGTTGAATATCATCTGAAGATTTTAAACCTTCATAAGATGCTAACTTAATAAATTGTACTTCGCAAGGTTTGGGATATTTTTTAACAAAATCACTTGTTAACATAAAAGACCCATTTAAAATACCCACAAATACGGGTATTTCATCACCAACATCGTTAGCAATTTCAGTTACTAATTTATCAATGGCTTTATCTATTTCTGCTGCAGAAATAAAAGGTTTAAAATATTTATCATGTAATTTTATCACCCTAAACTTGTTTTAAAAATGCAAAGATAATCAATAGATTAAGTAATACCATTTTTTGATTTATCTTTTCCTACCAAATTTTATATTTAAGCGTATTTTTTTCTGTAAAAAACTAAATTCTGTTTCATAAATCACAAAATTTTATTTTACCTCTTTAATCTCTTTGTTAAAACCTGATTTTTTTCATTTATTTTTATGAATTTATGAATGAAAAAATTCATGTACTTTTGCATTACTTTAAAACAGTTTCTGTAAAAAAATAGTGAATGGACTACTTTTCTTCTAACTTTAAACTTGGCATCCTTGGTGGCGGGCAATTAGGCAAAATGTTGCTTTATAACACCAGAAAATTTGATGTAAACACTTCTGTAATGGATGCTAGTAATGAAGCTCCATGTAAAATTGCTTGTAATGAATTTACGCTTGGTGATTTAATGGATTATGATGCTGTTTACAATTTTGGAAAAAAAGTAGATGTTTTAACTATTGAAATTGAAAATGTAAATGTTGATGCGCTTGAAGATTTAGAAAAAGAAGGTATTAAAGTTTATCCTACTTCTAAAACCTTAAAAACCATTCAAAACAAAGCAAAACAAAAGCTATTTTATGTAGATAATGATATTCCAACTGCTCCTTTTTCTCGTTTTGCCTACACTTCAGAAATTAAAGAAGCTATAAATCATGGTGGTTTAAGTTTACCTTTTGTATGGAAAAGTGCGCAATTTGGTTATGATGGACAAGGCGTTAAAATTGTTAGAACCATTGAAGATTTAGAAGGCTTGCCAAATGTTGAATGCATTGCAGAAAACCTAGTACCTTTTAAAAATGAATTGGCGGTTATTGTTGCTAGAAATGTTTCTGGTGAAACTAAAAGTTATCCAGTTGTTGAAATGGAATTTCACCCAGAAGCCAACCAAGTTGAATATGTAATTTGTCCCGCTAGAATTGATGAAAATGTAACAAAAAAAGCTAAAGATGTAGCCTTAAAAGTATCTAAAGCCTTTAACCATGTGGGGCTATTGGCAGTTGAAATGTTTCAAACTAAAAATGATGATATTTTGGTAAATGAAGTTGCCCCAAGACCGCACAACTCTGGGCACCAAACTATTGAAGCTAGTTACACGTCTCAATTTGAACAACATTTACGAGCAATTCTAGATTTACCCTTAGGCAGAACCGATAGTAAAGTTGGTGGCGTTATGGTTAATTTAGTTGGAGCCGAAGGTTACACAGGTAATGTAATTTACAAAAACATTGAAACCATTATGGCAATGGATGGTGTAACTCCTCATATTTATGGTAAACAACAAACCAGACCATTTAGAAAAATGGGACACGTAACCATTGTAAATGAAAATTTAAATGAAGCAAGGCGTATTGCCGAAGAAGTAAAAAAATCTATTAAAGTTATAAGTAAATAATTATGAGCAAAGTAGGTGTAATTATGGGAAGTAAAAGTGATCTTCCTGTTATGCAAGATGCAATAGACATCTTAAAAGGATTTGATATAGAAGTTGAAGTAGATATTGTTTCTGCTCATCGCACACCAGAAAAACTTTTTGATTATGGTAAGAACGCACACATCAAAGGATTTGCTGTAATTATTGCTGGTGCAGGTGGTGCAGCACATTTACCAGGTATGATAGCTTCATTATCGCCGCTTCCTGTTATTGGGGTACCTGTAAAAAGTAGCAATTCTATTGATGGTTGGGATTCCGTACTATCTATTTTACAAATGCCAGGTGGTGTTCCTGTGGCTACTGTTGCTTTAAATGGCGCAAAAAACGCTGGTATTCTAGCAGCTCAAATTATTGGAGCTTCAGATAAGTGTGTGTTAGACAAAATTATAGCCTATAAAGAAGGGCTTAAAATAAAAGTAAACGAATCTGCTAAAGATTTACAATAAAAAAACCTCGAGTACACTCGAGGTTTTTTAGCTATTAACATAAAATTCTTATGAGTTAGTCACTCTAAAAATTCAAGTGGCAAATATATATTTTTTTTATTATGCGCACATAATAAATTAAAACTTTAACATTTATTAAACTATGTCATCTAAGATATTACTAAACAATTTTGAAACTCCATATAATACGGCTCCCTTTTCAAAAATTAAAGACGAATATTTTTTACCTGCTTTTAAAGAAGCTATAAACAAAGCTAAAGCCGAAATAGACAGTATAACAAACAACCCAGAAGCTCCAACATTTAAAAACACTATTGAGGCTTTAGAGTTTTCTGGTGAACAATTGGATAGAATATCTAATATATTTTTTAATTTAAATTCTGCCGAAACCAATGAAACTATTCAAAAAATAGCTCAAGAAGTTTCGCCTTTATTGGCAGAATTCAGTAATGACATTACTTTAAATGAAGAATTATTTAAACGTGTTAAGGCTGTTTATAACTCTAAAAGCAAATTAAACTTAACTACCGAACAAAAAACTCTTTTAGATAAAAAATATAAAAGTTTTTCTAGAAATGGCGCTAATCTTCCTGAAGATAAAAAAGAAAAACTAAGAGAAATAGACAAAAAATTAAGCAAATTAAAACTAACCTTTGGTGAAAATTTACTTGCCGAAACTAACAAGTTTGAAATGCTTATTACCAATGAAGATGATTTATCGGGTTTACCTGAAGGCGCTAAAGAAGCAGCTAAACAACTAGCTGAGTCTAAACAAAAAGAAGGTTGGTTATTCACCTTAGATTACCCAAGCTACATTCCCTTTGTAACTTATGCAGACAACAGAGAATTACGAAAAAAAATAACACTTGCTGCAGGAAGCAAAGGTTTTAAAAATGATGATTTAGACAATCAAGACATTGTTTTAAACATAGTAAAGTTACGTCATGAACGCGCCAATCTTTTAGGGTATAAAACCCATGCTCATTTTGTATTAGAAGAACGCATGGCAGAAACACCTGAGAAAGTTGAAAGCTTTTTAAACGAATTATTAGAAAAAGCAAAACCTGCAGCCGAAAAGGAATTTAAAAACTTGAGCCAATTTACTAAAGAACTTGATGGTATAGATGAACTTCAAAAATGGGATGGCGCTTACTATTCTGAAAAACTAAAACAAAAACTTTTTAGTTTAGATGATGAGTTACTAAAACCATATTTTAAACTAGAAAATGTAATTGAAGGTGCTTTTACTGTTGCTAATAAATTATTCGATTTAAATTTTGAAGAAATTAACACCATCGATAAATATCATAAAGACGTTATGACTTATAAAGTTACCAATACTAACGGTGACTTTATAGCCATTTTTTATGCCGATTTCTTCCCCAGACCTGGAAAAAGAAACGGTGCGTGGATGACATCTTTTAAGCCTCAATATATAAAGAATGGTGAAAACTCAAGACCTCACGTATCTATTGTATGCAACTTTACCAAACCAACAAAAAGTAAACCTTCACTTTTAACTTTTAACGAGGTTACCACCCTTTTTCATGAGTTCGGTCATGCGTTACACGGTATGCTTGCAAACACTACTTACCCTAGTTTATCTGGCACTAGCGTATATTGGGATTTTGTAGAATTACCTAGTCAGGTTATGGAAAACTGGTGCTACGAAAAAGAAGCATTAGAATTATTTGCTAAGCATTACGAAACGGGTGAATTAATTCCAATGGACTTAGTAGAAAAAATCAAAGACTCAGCTACATTTAATGAAGGCATGCAAACACTACGTCAATTAAGTTTTGGTTTGTTAGATATGAGTTGGCATGCTAACCAAAACCCAGAGCAAATTACCTCTGTTAAAGCACATGAAAATAAGGCTTTCAGTAGCACTAAATTATATCCTGATGTTGAAAACAATTGTATGAGTACCGCTTTTGCACATATTTTTCAAGGTGGTTATTCTTCGGGTTACTACAGTTACAAATGGGCAGAAGTTTTAGATGCCGATGCTTTTGAGTATTTTAAAGAAGCTGGTATTTTTAACAAGGAAGTAGCCAATAAATTTAAAAACAATGTGTTATCTCAAGGAGGTACAGAAAATCCTATGACGCTTTACAAACGTTTTAGAGGACAAGAACCAAAACCAGAAGCCTTATTAAAACGCGCTGGTTTATTAAAGTAAGAAACGTTTAAAAATGCGCATTAATCTTTTATGATTTTTATTCATCTAGTCGATATAAATTTTAAGTGAAAAAAATCATGTATTTTTGATGTTATATAACAATTGCTAGCACAATGCCCAAACATCAAATTAATCCAAATAAATGGATCGATTTATATTCTGATTACCTGTACAACTACACTATTACAAGAGTAAGTGATAAAGAGGTGGCTCAAGACTTGGTTCAAGACACTTTTTTAGCAGGCTTAAAATCAATGAAAAACTTTAAAGGTGAAGCTAGTGAACGTACATGGCTAATTTCTATCTTAAAAAGAAAAATTATTGATCACTATAGAAAAATTAATTCTAATAAAGGAAAAGCTGAAGTTAGAATTAATTATAAAGACGACGAAACTGAAGGTGATTGGTTAGAAGAACGTGTTGCAGACCCCTACGACAAAACTGCAGAAGACACGATGCAGAATAGTGAACTTGGAGAAGCCATTTATAAGTGCTTAGATAAACTTCCTAAAAAGCAAGCCGAAATTTTTAAAATGAAAACAATACAAGGCTTTGAAACCGAAGTTATTTGTAAAGAACTTAATATTACAGCGTCTAACCTTTGGGTAATTATTCATAGAGCGCGTACGGCTATGGCAACTTGCCTAAAAGAAAATTGGTTTTAATTATGAAGAAAAAAGGTTTTTTATTTATAAGCTGCGAAGAAGCTCAACTTATATGTGATAAAGCTCAATATAATGAAGCTAGTTTATGGGAAAAAATAAAACTCAGCATTAGACTGTCATACTGCAAAATTACTAGAGCCTACTACAAAAATAACACCATGTTAACCAAAAAAATAAAAGAATCTAAAGTTAAATGCTTAGATCCTAATTGTAAAAAAAACATGAAAAAAGAGCTAGACAAAGCTATTAAAGAACAAGTAGACTAACTAATTAATCAATAACAGTAACATTAACCATAAAACGGGTATTCCTTCAACCCAAAAAGAGCTATAATATTTCCCTTGATTTATTTGTGCTAACCACAAAGCTATTAACGTACATAAATTAATTAATACCATTACCACTAAGAGTTTTAATGACAATTCATCTTTAAAAAATTCAAGAAAAAAGATACTTACTAGAATTAAAGAACCTATAATTTTTGTTTTATTAACCCCTATTTTTTGAGGAATTGTAGATAATTTAAGATTATCAAACCTCAAATCTCTAATCTCAAACGGAAGCATTAAAACAATAATATACATATAGCGTTGAAGACTTGTTATAAAAACATCCACACTTAAATTCATTTTATTATTAATAAAAGGAGTTAAAACCGTAACTCCGCTCCACACTAATGCTATTAAATATACTTTTAGCCCACCAATACTTCTTAGGTTTTGTTTCTTATCAACAAAAAAATGCTTGGGTAAAAAAGGAATAGCATAAAAAAAAGTAACAACCCCAAAACCTAAAATGCATAGCAATGTTTTTGTGTTTAACTTTAAAGCATAAAAAAGCATAAAAATGAAACAGAAAAATGAAAAAATTTGAATAGCTTTTAACCAACTAGCCAACCCCCTATGATGAAACTTTGCAATACCGTAATACTTAACAAAATTATACCCTGTTACAGAGGCAAAAAACACAAAAAATAATAAATTTTTATCAAATGGTATTTCATACTCAATTAAGGTAATCCAAGTAAGTGAACATACCGCTAAAGACACATGAATACTACTATTTATATAAAAGTTTAAAAACTGTTTAATTAAAGTCATGAAACAAAAATAAACAAACTGTTAATAACGTTGCTAAATGGTTAAAAACTTTCATCTATAAGAAATAAACAACATTAAATATTATGTATTTTTGCGATTTAAATTACAAATTGTTACTACATGAACACAAACGCTTTTGCACTGCGTCATATAGGTCCTAATGAAAAAGACCAAAAAGAAATGTTAGAAACTTTAGGTTTAGAATCACTAGACCAACTTATATATGAAACCATACCAGATGATATTAGATTAAAAAATGGTTTAAACCTAGATGAACCTATGACGGAACATGAGTATTTGCTTCATATTCATGATTTATCTAAAAAAAATAAAGCCTACAAAACATATATAGGATTAGGATATCATCCAACCGTAATGCCTGCTGTTATTCAACGAAACATACTAGAAAACCCAGGATGGTATACCGCATACACACCATATCAAGCTGAAATTGCTCAAGGCAGATTAGAAGCGCTTTTAAATTTCCAAACTATGGTCATTGAACTTACTGGAATGGAAATTGCCAACGCTTCTTTATTAGATGAAAGTACCGCTGCTGCAGAGGCCATGAGTTTATTATTTTCAGTAAGAGATAGAGCTCAAAAAAAAGCAGGTATTAATAAGTTTTTTGTTACAGAAAATATTTTACCACAAACTTTATCTTTACTAAAAACAAGAGCAACTCCAATTGGTATTGAATTGGTAATTGGAGATGAAAACAACTTCGAATTTTCTTCTGAATATTTTGGAGCTATCCTTCAATACCCAGGTAGAGATGGGCAAATAACAGACATTAAATCTTTCATTAAAAAAGCCAAAGAAGCTCAAATTAAAGTAGCAGTAGCTGCAGATATATTAAGTTTAGTAAAACTTGAAGCTCCGGGTAATTTTGGTGCCGATGTAGTACTTGGAACCACCCAACGCTTTGGTATACCAATGGGTTATGGTGGACCACATGCAGCATATTTTGCTACCAAAGAAGCCTATAAAAGAGATGTACCCGGGCGCATTATTGGCGTTACAAAAGATGCCAATGGCAACAGAGCATTACGTATGGCTTTACAAACACGAGAACAACATATTAAACGCGATAGAGCCACTTCTAACATCTGTACTGCTCAAGTATTATTAGCGGTTATGGCTAGTATGTATGCCGTTTATCACGGACCTAAAGGCCTTAAATTTATAGCTAATAAAATTCATTATAAAACATCTAAACTTGCCGAAGTTTTAGAAAGTTTTGGTTATAAACAAGTAAACACATCGTTTTTTGATACAATTCAAATAAAAACCAAAGCTAGAAAGATTAAAAAAATTGCTACTAGAAAAAAAGTAAACCTTTGTTATCCTGACAAAGACACAGTTACAATTTCAATAAACGAAACCACTTCTTTAAGAGATATAAATTATTTAATTTCAATTTTTGCCGAAGCAGCCAACAAAGAAACCGTTGTAATTTCTGAAGTAACTCCTGCTAATAATATTGATGCATCTCTTCAAAGAAAATCGGCATTTTTAGAACTAGACGTATTTAATAAATACCATTCTGAAACACAATTAATGCGTTATATTAAATCTTTAGAACGCAAAGATTTATCACTTAATCACTCTATGATTTCGTTAGGATCATGTACTATGAAACTTAATGCGGCTTCTGAAATGCTGCCATTAAGTTGGTTTAAATGGGGAAACATTCATCCGTTTGCACCTAAAAAACAAGCTAGAGGCTATCGTAGAGTTTTAAAAAAATTAGAAAACCAATTAACTGAAATAACTGGTTTTGCCGCTACATCATTGCAACCTAATTCTGGTGCTCAAGGCGAATTTGCTGGCTTAATGGTTATAAAAGCATATCATGAATCTCGAAATGAAGGTCATAGAAACATTTGCCTAATTCCTGCTTCAGCACACGGAACAAACCCTGCAAGTGCAGTTATGGCAGGTATGAAAGTAGTAGTTACAAAATCTACTAATGAAGGCAATATTGACGTTGATGATTTACGAGAAAAAGCCATTAAACATAAAGACAATTTAGCAGCTTTAATGGTAACCTATCCATCAACCCATGGAGTGTATGAATCTGCCATTAAAGAAATTACCCAAATTATTCATGAAAATGGCGGACAAGTTTATATGGATGGCGCAAATATGAATGCCCAAGTTGGTCTTACCAACCCAGGTAATATTGGTGCCGATGTTTGTCATTTAAACCTTCATAAAACGTTTGCCATTCCACATGGCGGCGGTGGTCCTGGTGTTGGCCCCATTTGTGTAGCTAAACAACTAGCTCCTTTTTTACCTGGAAACCCCATATTTAAAACTGGCGGAGACAAAGCTATTACAGCTATTTCTGCAGCACCTTTTGGTTCTGCCTTAGTCTGCTTAATTTCATACAGTTATATTAAAATGTTAGGAGCAGAAGGTTTAACACAATCTACCAAAGTGGCTATTTTAAATGCTAATTATATTAAGCATAGATTAGCTGGCTATTACAATACTTTATACTCTGGTGAATGTGGTAGAGCGGCTCATGAAATGATTGTAGATTGCAGACCTTTTAAAGCAAATGGCATTGAGGTTACAGATATTGCTAAACGATTAATGGATTATGGATTTCATGCACCAACTGTGTCATTTCCTGTAGCAGGAACTTTAATGATTGAACCCACCGAAAGTGAGAGCAAAGAAGAAATTGATAGATTCTGTGATGCTATGATTTCAATTAAAAAGGAAATAGATAGTGTAACTAAAGAAAACACAAATAATGTTTTAAAAAATGCACCTCACACACTTGATATGATAACTTCTAATGAATGGCATTTTCCATATACAAGAGAAGAGGCTGCATTTCCGTTAGAATATATTAGAGATAATAAATTCTGGCCAAGTGTAAGGCGTGTTGATGATGCTTATGGTGATAGGAATTTAGTATGCTCTTGTGCCCCTATTGAAGACTATATAGAGGCATAAATTAGGCTGTTGAACATCGTAATAAAAACTACTATTTTTTATATAGTTTATATAAAGCAAGTATCTTAGCAGATAACTCAAATTTTAATAGTAAAAAACGTATTATGAACATTAAAATAACTGGTGTTGGTAGCTATATACCTGACACCGTAGAAAAAAATGAAAGTTTTCATAATCATGAATTTTTAAATGCAGATGGTTCTACAATAAATGCCCCTAATGAAGTTATAGTTGAAAAATTCAAAGCTATTACTGGTATTGCAGAACGTCGTTATGCAAAATCACATCATAACTCTTCAGACCTAGGTTTCTTTGCTGCTGAAAAAGCCATTGAAGATGCCAATATAGATCCAGAAACTATAGATTATATTATAGTGGCACATAATTTTGGAGATGTAAAACACAACACTATTCAAAGTGACATGTTGCCATCTCTAGCTACCAGAATTAAACATAGTTTAGGCATTAAAAACCCAAAATGTGTAGCTTTCGATATCTTATTTGGTTGCCCTGGTTGGATTGAAGGTGTTATTCACGCAAAAGCTTTCATTCAATCTGGTATGGCAAAACGTTGCTTAGTAATTGGTACAGAAACCTTATCAAGAGTAGTAGACAAACACGATAGAGATTCTATGATTTTTTCTGATGGTGCCGGTGCTACTATTATTGAAGCCACTGAAGAAGAAGGCGGTATTTTAGCTTATGAAAGTGCTAGTTATACTTATGACGAAGCTTATTATCTGTACTTTGGCAACTCTAATAACCCAGAACTAAACCAAGATACCCGTTACATAAAAATGGATGGTCGTAAAATCTACGAGTTTGCTTTGGTTAATGTTCCTAAAGCAATGAAAACATGCTTAGATAATAGCGGTTACGGAATAAATGATGTTAAAAAAGTATTCATTCATCAAGCCAATGAAAAAATGGATGAAGCTATTTTAAAACGCTTTTACAGGCAATACAAAACAAAAATTCCTGAGCATATTATGCCTATGAGCATTCAAACTCTAGGTAACAGTTCAGTAGCTACTGTACCAACCTTATTTGATTTGGTAAAAAATAATAAATTAGAAAACCATAGTCTATCAAAAGGTGATATTGTTATGTTTGCAAGTGTTGGTGCAGGCATGAATATAAATGCTATTGTATACAAATACTAGTCTAACTTAATGTACGAAAAGAACTTCCCTAACAAACGTTTTAAACATACTATTTCGTTCTTAAAAAAGCATATTACTACCACTGAAACTATTTTAGATTTAGGTGTAGAAAATCCTTTTTCTAAAATTATGATAAAACATGGTTATACCGTTAAAAATACTAACGGCGAAGATTTAGACGAAGATATAAGTAACATAAAAAATTCTAAAGCCAACGTAGTAACCGCTTTTGAAATTTTTGAACACCTGCTTTCGCCTTATACGGTTTTAAAAGAAATAAAGGCTAATAAATTAGTAGCTAGCATACCGTTAAAATTATGGTTTGCGCCTGCTTATAAAAGTAAAACAGATAAAAGGGACAGACATTATCATGAGTTTGAAGATTGGCAGTTTGATTGGTTATTAGAAAAAACAGGATGGAAAATAATAGACAGCCAAAAATGGACCAACCCCACCAAAAAAATTGGCATCCGCCCTATTCTAAGATGGTTTACCCCAAGGTATTACATTGTATACGCTGAAAGAGTTAACAAATAACTTGATAAAGCTCTCAAATTTCTTGGAATTTGATATATTTATCTTGAGTTTTATACTATGAATTTCTACATTGTAATACCTGCTCATAACGAAGAAAGTTCCATTGGTTTAACTCTAGCTTCTTTGGCAAGTCAAACCTTAAAGCCAAAACAAATTGTAGTAGTTAATGATAACTCTACAGACAAAACTTTAGATATAGTTGAAGGCTACTCAACAAAATATAACTTTATAAAACTAGTAAACTCAAAATCATCTAATCAACACTTACCTGGAGCTAAAATCATAAATGCTTTTTACAAAGGCTATAATGTTTTAGACGAAGATTATGATGTGATTTGTAAGTTTGATGCCGATTTAATTTTTCCAGAAAATTATTTAGAACAATTAGCGCTTCATTTTAAAGCAAATAATCGTCTAGGAATGGCTTCTGGATTTTGTTATATTAAAAAAAACAATGATTGGGTACTAGAAAACCTAACTCGGAAAGACCATATTCGCGGTGCCTTAAAAGCCTATAGAAAAGCCTGCTTTTTAGACATAGGAAAACTTAAACCTTCTATGGGTTGGGATACTGTTGATGAATTATTGGCTAAGTTTTATAAATGGGAAATTTTAACCGATGAAAACTTGCACGTAAAACACTTAAAACCAACGGGAGTAAGCTATAATAAGGCTTCAAAATATTTACAAGGAGAAGCTATGTATAAAATGCGTTACGGTTTTGTAATAACTGTAATTTCTGCCATAAAATTAGCTTTTAAAAAAAGAAATTTTGAGTTATTTAAAGATTATATGAGTGGCTATTTTAAGGCTAAAAAAGGAAAACCTGAACAATTAGTTACCAAAGCACAAGGCAAATTTATTAGACAATTACGTTGGAAAGGTATGCTTGGGAAATTAAAGACTAATTAAACCCCCAACCTTTATAACTACTAGAGGCTTCTAACTTATTTTCTATAGCATCTTCTAACTCTGGAAAAAAATCTATTCCTGTTAAGTTTTCAATCTCATCAACAGAAACAACAAATTCGTATAATGGCTTATTAGAATCTTTATGAGGTATTAAAAAAGCAATCATTTTGGTTTCACCTGTATTGTTATCAATCAATACTTTATAAAATTGATTGGGCACCGAAACATTTTCATCACCTATAGTTTTCATATTACCTTTTAAAACCCCTCCTGTTACAACAAAAACACCGTTGTACTTACTAGCCCAATAACGTACTTTTTGTTCTAACCTATTCCAAACACCTGCGTTAAAGTCATGACGTTGCGGACTAATATTGCTAGTTAAAAAGGTTTCATCATGTGCCTCTTTGCTAAATTTTCTATCAGCTGCAGGACATAAATGTCCGCGATCATAACCAGAACCTTTGTAATTGCGCCAATGGGCAGCTCCTGTTTTAACCATGTCATCAACTTCAAAATAAGGTCTTTTAAAATTGGTGTTAGATAACTGCGATTTTTTTAATTCATAAGCCACCCATTCGGCTTGTTCATGAGCTTCATTATATGACAAAGAATACCCGTTATGATGTATTATTTGTCCTGTAGTACTGGTTGGCAAAAAATACTCATTTGTATCTTTCTTTACCTTTTTACCATCTGCAATAACTTGTATTTGCTCTTCTTTTTCTAAAAAATATTCATAAGAAAAAGCACCAACAAGAATTAAGATAGCTAATAAAGAATAAAATGTTTTTCTACGCATGTTATTTTAAAACAAACTCTAATGGTTGACCACTAGCACCGTTAGGAAAACTAATTCCTAATAAAGCTGAAATAGTTGGTGCAATATCTGGAATAACAGTTTTTTTGTAAGTCTCACCATGCTGTATACCCTTACCAAAAAATAACAAAGGTACATGCGTATCGTAATTTAAACCACTGCCATGTGTTGACCCCGTTAAAGAATATGAAATATATGCAGGATCTGGAATAATTAAAATATCACCAGAACGTTTTTGGTTAAAACCATTGTGTAATAGTGCTTCAATACCTGTGGTATATTCGTTTGTGCTTAGTGCATGAGCCGAAAACACTTTATAAACATGCTTATAGTTTATAATTTCATTTACAATAGCATCTTGAACTTCTACTAAATCTAACCCAAGCGATTTAATTTTTTCTCTATTTAAAAAGATTTGATTATTGCTAACGTTTTCAATTAAATCATCTGCCTTAAACCTATTTACCATAAAGGTTTTCAATTGCTCTTTTGCTTCACCATTATTTAAATACCCAGATGGTATTTTTACGCTTTTTAAATAACTAGGCACGTTTACAGCGCCATGGTCTGCTGTTAAAAACACCGTGTAATTTCCTTTTCCAACTCTTTTATCTAGCGTTTTAAAAATACGCTCTAAATCTTTATCTAAACGCAAATAGGTATCTTCTATTTCTTTTGAGTTTACACCAAAATTATGTCCTATATAATCAGTACTTGAAAAACTTACTGTTAAAACATCTGTATATTCATCTTTACCTAATGCTTCATTTTTTATGGCTTCAATAGCAAAATCTGCAACAATACTGTTACCGTATGGTGTTGATTTTAAGATATCAAAACCACCGTTTAATCTATTCAACTTTTTTAAATTATACGGAAAAGTAGCAGTTTTTTTCCCTGTAAATCCGCGCTCATAATCATTTAAATCGCTTCCACTTTCTTTATAGGTATCTATTTTATACAGTGTATTCCATTCTTTTAAATAAGATTTTACCTTTTTAGAATTATTAAATTCCTTTACCCACTTTGGCAAATCTTTCATATAATAAGTACTTGAAATAAACTTTCCTTCACTTTTACCTCTAAACCAATAAGCTGCATTTGCAGAATGACCAGCAGGTAAAATAGCACCTCTATCTTTTACAGAAATACCAATACTTTTCCCTCGCATTTGTGTAAACAAACGATTTTCATCTGCAAAGGTTGTGGTTTTCATACGTTGTGGTGACATTTTTCCATCGCTAGAAGTTGTACCTACAGATTCAACCGAATCATCTTCGGCACAATACACCATTTTCTTTTCATATTTATCATACCAATTATTGGCTATAATACCGTGAGTTTTAGGCGTAGTACCCGTAAAAACAGAAGCGTGCCCAGGCCCTGTATAAGTAGGTATGTAATTATAATGGTTATTTTTACAGTTAAAACCCTCATTTATCATGCGTTTAAAACCGCCATTACCAAATCTATGTTCAAAACGTGTTAAATAATCGTAACGCATTTGGTCTACCACAATGCCAACAACCAGTTTAGGTTTTTCTTCTTGTGCTACAGATGGTGTAGCTAAAACTAACGCTAATAAAAGTGTAATTAAGTATTTCATTTTAAATTTAGATTTATAGACTTCAAAAATACACATATTAATACATCATTATTTAAAATTAAGGTTAAATACCTCCAAGTTTTTTTTACTTTAGCAGTAACATTTTATTTATGAAGTATCTCCATAATATTGGCAAATATTTTTTAATGGTTGCAGAAATGTTCCGCAAGCCAACTAAATGGTCTGTTATGAAAACATTAATATTAAAGGATATTGATGATTTAATAATTGGCTCTTTAGGAATTATAGCTTTTATTTCATTTTTTGTTGGAGGTGTTATCACCATCCAAACTGCGTTAAACATAGAAAACCCATTAATACCAAGATATTTAGTAGGTTTTGCAACAAGGCAATCTGTAATTCTAGAGTTTGCCCCAACATTTACCTCTATAATTATGGCTGGTAAGGTGGGCTCTTTTATTACCTCTAGCATAGGAACCATGCGAGTTACAGAACAAATAGACGCCCTAGAGGTTATGGGTATAAATTCTTTAAACTACTTAGTTTTCCCTAAAACTATAGCGCTATTATTGTATCCATTTGCAATAGCTATTGGTATGTTTTTAGGTATGCTTGGTGGTATGGCTGCATGTGTTTTTGGGGGATACACAAGTTTAGAAGATTATATACTAGGCTTACAAACAGATTTTGACGGTTTTCACGTCACCTATTCTTTTATAAAAACATTTGTTTTTGCATTTATTTTGGCAACTATACCTTCCTTTTACGGGTATTATATGAAGGGAGGCGCCTTAGAAGTAGGTAAAGCTAGTACTACTGCTTTTGTATGGACATCAGTAGTTATAATTCTATTAAATTATATTTTAACAGGCATGATGTTAGGCTAATGATAGTAGTTGATAATTTACATAAATCGTTTGGTGATACCGAAATTTTAAAAGGTATAAGTACCTCTTTTGAAAAAGGAAAAACCAATTTAATTATAGGACAAAGTGGTTCTGGAAAAACCGTTTTTTTAAAATGTCTTTTAGGCCTTTTTCCTTATGAGAAAGGCACAATTTCTTTTAGCGGAAAAGTATTTGCAGAACTTTCTGAAGCAGAAAAACGAAATTTAAGAGCAGAAATAGGGATGGTTTTTCAAGGAAGTGCTCTTTTTGATTCTATGAGCATTGTTGAAAATGTGATGTTTCCGCTACGAATGTTTACTAAAATGAGTAAAAGTGAAATGGAAGACCGTGCCGATTTTGTTTTAAAACGCGTTAATCTACCTGACGCTCATTTTAAAATGCCTAGTGAAGCCTCTGGCGGAATGCAAAAACGTGTAGCCATTGCTAGAGCCATAGTTAACAACCCGAAATATTTATTTTGTGACGAACCAAACTCTGGTTTAGACCCCAAAACAGCTATTGTTATAGATAACCTTATACAAGAAATTACAGATGAATACCAAATAATTACGGTTATTAATTCTCATGACATGAATTCTGTAATGGAAATTGGTGAAAAAATTGTTTTTCTAAAAAATGGCAAAAAAGAATGGGAAGGCTCTAACAAAACCATTTTTAAAACCGATAATCAATCGGTAACCGATTTTGTATACTCCTCTAACCTGTTTAAAAAAGTCCGCCGAATGTATATAGAAGAAAACGATTAATTATCGCTTTTTATACAGCACTTATTATAACTGGTTTTATCATTACAATTAGTTTTGCGCATTTATTTTACATCTAAGAAACTTGTTTTATTAATCTCTTTTTATCTCTATATTTTTTAGTTTCAATTCCTTTTTAATCCAAGTAAGAAGTTCTTTTTCTTTAATAGAAATAATACTATCTTTTAAAGAAGTATTCCATTTAACACTAGCTAATGCTACAGTATCTGCATTTTTAAAATCATTAGATTTTAACATTTTAGCAAAACCAAAAGATTCTAAATCGGTAAATTTAATCTTAGCATCTTTAGCAAGGTGTGTAAAATCATCAACATTTAACATGCCTTTGTTTGAATTGAGTGCTTCAATTTCTTTGTTCAAATTAATTATAACACTATCTCTTTCTTCAATTGTCAATAACGCTTTATCATACAAATCCATTAAACGTTCTGCGCTTACATTTTTATTACCATTAATGATTAAATTAAAATCTTTAATGTTTTCATACTTGTTCAGTTCATTCCTTAAATCAGTCTCTGTAGCTTGATTTATTTCGCCATTAAAATACAGCGTAATTTTATTGTTTTGAGGGTCTAGTTTTTCTCTTTGAAGCCAAAGTGATTCATTAGACTCTATTTCATCTGTTAAAAACAATTTATATTCATTTTCCATTTGGCTTTCTTTAAACACTTTAACAAAAGTGTAAATAGGCCAAACCATAACTAAAATTGCAATTAACAATGCTAACCTAGAAATATTTCTGCGTTTTTTAGAATTAGCATAACGCAACATAGGGAAACGCAATAACTTTAAAACAAGAAATGTGGCTAAAGCAATAAAAATAGTATTAATACTAAATAAATACATGGCGCCTCCAAAATAATCGAAGTTGCCTTTTGCTAACCCGTAACCAGCAGTACATAAAGGTGGCATTAAAGCGGTGGCAATAGCAACACCAAATATTACAGAAGCAATGGTTCCCTTTTTAGTTCTGGCTATAATAAGTGCTAAACCACCAAAAAATGCAATTAACACATCTCTTAAATCGGGTTTAGTTCTTCCTAAAAGCTCTGATGTTTCTTGACTTCCTAACGGAAAAAATCTAAAAAACAAAAAGGCTGTAATTAAACTTAACACTATCATAACTGCTAAGTTTATTAGAGATTTTCTAAGCGTATCAATATCATTTATAGCTATTGAAAGCCCCACACCTAGAATTGGTCCCATTAGTGGCGAAATTAACATGGCACCAATAACAACTGCTGTTGAGTTAGCATTTAACCCAACCGACGCAACAAAAATGGAACAAATTAAAATCCACGCGGTAGCCCCTTTAAAGGGAATATCGCCTTTTATTGCTGCAATAGTAGCATCTCTATCAGTATCTTCTCTAAAGGCTAATAACTCACTTAAAAACTGCTTGATGCTTTGAAATAACCCTTGTGCATCCTTCTTTATAGCTTCTTTACTTTGAGCTACTGCTTCATCTTTTTGAGAAACCTCTTCTTCAGAGAAATTAAATTTACTTTCTTCACTCATGTTTAACCATATTGTTCCCCAAATTTATCTTTTACTTTTTGGAGTGTTTTCTTTATGTCTTGCTCTTTTGATTTGGGAAAGATAAGCAAAACTTCATTTTTATCAACAATAATATAATCTTGTAAACCATCAACAACTACAATTTTATTAGCTTTGGTTCTTATCATATTTCCGGTAGCATCATCAACAAGTGTTCTAGAGTTAACCACTGCATTTTTATGTTCATCTTTATCCAGCTTATCGTATAAACTTCCCCATGTACCAAGGTCATTCCAATCAAATTCAGCAGCAATTACATAAACGTTTTTAGATTTTTCCATAATGGCATAATCTACCGATATGTTTTCTGCTTTTGGGTAATTTTCTTCTATAAAAGCCGCTTCTGAATTGGTATTATACGCAGACATTCCTGATTTGAAAAGTTGGAATAATTCGGGTTGATTTTTTTCAAAAGTATTTACAACCGTTTTAACATTCCACATAAAAATACCTGCATTCCATAAAAAGTTTCCTTGTGCAATAAACTCTTTTGCAGTGTCATAATCTGGTTTTTCTCTAAACTGGTTTACAGATTTTATAACTTGGTTTGAAGTTTTATCAAACTCAATATAACCATAGCCTGTATTTGGGAATGTTGGTTGAATACCCAAGGTCATTAACGCATCATTATTTGAGCAAAACTCAAAAGCTTGTTCTACGTTTTTTGAGAAAGTTTCCTCATCTTCAATCCAATGATCACTTGGCGCCACAATCATAACGGCATCTGGATTTTCTTTTTGTATTTTTAATGATGCATATAAAATACAAGGTGCTGTATTACGCATTGCGGGTTCTAAAACCACTTGACGTTGTTCTACACCAGGCAACTGTTCTAAAACCAAATCATTGTAACGCTTGTTAGTTAAAATGAAGATATTCTCTTTAGGTATTAATCTTGCTAATCTTTGAAATGTTTTTTGAATTAAAGTATCTCCTGTTCCAAGCATATCGTGAAATTGCTTTGGAAAATCTTGTGTACTTACTGGCCAAAATCTTGACCCTACACCTCCTGCCATTAAAATAGCGTAATAATTTTTATTCATGGTATTCTTTTAGTGGTTCTACTTCTGCATTTGGGTTAAAAAGATACAACTTTCCTGTTTTAAGTTCTACACATTCAAAACGTTTTGTTCTTTTTTTTCCTTTTTTAAATACTTTTCCATTATATAGTTTAAAAACACTATTTAAAGGTAACTGAAATACATATGTTTTATCATTATGTTCATCAAATTGCCTTAATGCATAGGCTAATGACGTATCTGTATCACTAGATGCTTTTGGGTTTTTAAAATGAGTAGCTAAAATAGGCAGCAAATTACTAGGAAACACTTCTGGGTTTAAAAATGGTAACATTAAATGCTGAAAGGTTCGTTTCCATTCTATACCGTGCGGTTTTATAAAGCGCCCAAAAGTTTTATAGGCTTCAAAATGGGCTATTTCATGTATAAGAGTAATTAAAAAACGATATTCATTTAAATTAGAATTTACCGTAATTTGATGCTTGCCATTGGGTAAAGGTCTATAATCTCCATGCCTAGTTTTACGTTCCTTTTTTATTTTAACTACCAAGTTATCATGCTCTAATAATTTTAAAACTTTTGTTAAAGCTGCTTGCGGAATATAATCTTGTATTTGGGTTTGCATTAGTGTAAAAATACAGTAATTATTAAAAGTAAAATAGGTTAATAACAGAATTAGTTCAAGTTTACTTTCATTAAAACTAAATTCTGTTTAAAATAAAAAAGTTAGCAAAATTACCATTAATTTAAAATCGTAAAATAAGCCTACACTAAATTAAACAAACAATAATTATTAACAATAATTTTAATTAAATTCAAAAATGTTTCTAATAATTTAAGAAAAACACTTCATTATTTTTTAAAATTAATTAAATTAACTGAGCATTATTTAACACACATCATTAAAACAAAAGTATGCCTATGGTTAACAATAAATTGTTTTCATTTTACAATCAATTACCCAATACATGGGATGAAATGTATAACCATAAAGAAATAGTACGGCAGCCCTATGAAAAGATTACTAATTTTTTAAAAAACACATCTTCTGACAATCTTTTTAAAAAAGAAGAGTTAGCTAAACAGTTGTTTATGATTCAAGGGGTTACCTTTACTGTTTACAATGACAATGAGGGTATTGAAAAAATATTTCCGTTTGATATTATTCCTAGAATTATAACCGCCACAGAATGGGATAAAATTGAAAGAGGTATTAAACAGCGTATTACTGCATTAAACTTATTTATAAAAGATATTTACCACGAACAATTTATTATTAAAGATGGTATTATTCCTGCTAACTTAGTTTACTCCTGCCCTAATTTTCTTAGGGAAATGAAGAACGTAGAAGTACCGCATGATATTTACACTCATATTGCTGGGGTAGACTTAATTAGAAATAACGACGGAGAATTCTATGTACTTGAAGACAATTTAAGAACTCCTTCTGGTGTAAGTTACATGCTTGAAAACAGAGAAATCTCAAAACGAATTTACCCTGGTATTTTACCACAAAACCAGATAAGAAGCGTATCTAATTACCCTAATATTCTTTACAAGAAACTCAAAGAACTGTCAGATCAAGCCACCCCTAACGTAGTACTGTTAACTCCTGGTATTTATAATTCTGCTTATTATGAACACACCACATTAGCAAGACTCATGGGTATAGACTTAGTTGAAGGAAGTGATTTAGTTGTTAATGATCATTTTGTGTACATGAAAACCACAAATGGTTTAAAACGTGTTGATGTAATTTACAGAAGAATTGATGATGATTTCTTAGACCCCTTAGAGTTTAATGCCTCTAGTGTATTAGGTGTAGCTGGTATTATGGCTGCTTACAGAAAAGGCAACGTTAATATTGTAAACGCTCCAGGTACTGGTATAGCCGATGACAAGGCTATTTACATTTATGTACCAGATATGATAAAGTACTATTTAAACGAAGAACCTATTTTAAATAACATAAAAACTTACCAATTAAAAAACCCAGATGAACTTGAATATGTTGAAAAAAACATCACCAATTTAGTTATTAAAAAAACCGACGGAAGTGGTGGCTATGGTATGCTTATGGGGCATGAAGCTAGCGAAAAAGAAATAGAAGACTACCTTAAAACAGTTAAAAAAAATCCTTCTAACTTTATTGCGCAACCTATTTTAAGACTTTCTACAGCACCTTGTTGTATAGATGGCATATTAGCCCCTAGGTGTATAGATTTAAGACCTTTTGCTATATCTGGAAGAGATGGAATAGAAATCACACCTGGCGGTCTTACTAGAGTTGCTTTAAAAGAAGGATCGTTAGTTGTTAATAGTTCCCAAGGTGGTGGTAGTAAAGACACTTGGGTTATTCAATAAAAAAAACAAAACTATGCTGAGTAGAGTTGCAAATAACCTTATATGGTTAGAAAGATATATGGAACGTGGTAATGGCATTTTAAGCTTGCTTAAAGTGAATTATTCTGCAAATCAAGATGCACCAGAATTGTTCTCTTGGTCTCCTATAATTGAGAATTATGCCGGAGTTACCAATTTTCTCACTGAAGACCCCATTGAATGTATAGATTTTATGGTTTTTAAAACAGAAAACCCAAACTCTATTATAAATGTTGTTAAAAAAGCTAGAGAAAATGCTAGAAGTGTACAAGAACACATATCAAGAGAGTTATGGCTTTGTATTAATAATTACTATCATTTTGTAACCAACCCCAACCTGCCTAATAAACTTAAAGAGGAAGACCCTATTATTTTTTTAGATAACCTTCAGGCTTTTCATTTAATGTTTTATGGATGTATGGATGTAACACAAGAAAGAGGTACTTCTTATTATTTTATGAATGTAGGAAAGTATTTAGAACGCGTTATTCAAATATCAGATTTTACCGCTTTAAAACTCATTGAAATTGCCAAAACCTCAGATAGCCTAGAACGAAGTGTTTTTTGGAAAAACCTACTACTCTCAATTGGCGGATATCAACTTTATTTAAAAAAACATAAATCAGCTTTTGAAGAAAAACACATTATCACTATGGTATTTCAAGACAAACTATTCCCTAGGTCTCTGTATTACAGTATTAACAAACTTAACAGGCATATAAACATGCTTATTGATGCTAATGAACTTAAAAAAAATAATATAGATTTTTTACTAGGTAAGCTAGAAAGCACTATAAAATATACCACTATTGAAAGTATTAATGAACAAGGTCTTAATAACTTTATTGAAGAAATTAAAGAAGACATAAGAAACATTTCATTCTCTATAAATACGGTATATTTTTCACATTCTAATTAATACAAATTATGCCTAAGTTTTATATAAAACACCTTACCAAGTATACATATAGCAATCTTGTATTTGATGGCGCTAGTCAAATTATGTTATACCCAATAGAAAACGAGTTTCAAAAAGTAGTGTCACAAAAAATAGTTGTAAATAACAACCCAAAAATTGAAACCAGAACCGATTTTTATGGCAATACTGTAGGTACATTTATGATTATAGAACCTCATGATTATCTTTCTATACTTTCAGAAGTTGAAGTAATAACCAATGAAATAGATTTACCAAATAACTCTGCTCCCATACAAAAACAATGGGAAGAACTAAAATCTTTAAAACATAATCCAGAGTTTATAGATTATTTAAAATACACAACTTTTGATGGTACCGATGGTATTGCAGAACTTATTAAATCTAAAGATTTAAACAAAATATCGCCCTACAATATTGTACTTGAGTTTAGTGAATACATTTACAATAATTTTAAATACATAAAAGGAGTTACTGGTGTAGACTCAAAGCTAGACCATGTTTGGAAATTAAAAGCAGGCGTTTGTCAAGATTTTACAAATATCTTACTACAAAAGGTTAGAATGCTAGGTATTCCAGCACGTTATGTTAGTGGTTATATTTGTCCAAACGAAGAAAACTCTCGTGGTGAAGGAGCTACTCATGCTTGGATTGAAGCTTATATACCATTCTACGGATGGCTTGGTGTAGACCCAACAAACAATACCATTGCCAATCAATTTCATGTAAAACTAGCAGCCGGTAAAAACTATAAAGATTGTGCACCCGTTAAAGGTGTCTTTAAAGGCAATGTTGATGATTATTTATATGTAGAAGTAAAAGTTAGTTCTGTTAAAAATGGAAATGACAAATTTGAAGTTCCTGAAGAAAAACAACCTAACTCAAATAAAAACAGCTACCAAAAAAATTTAGAACTCATACAACAACAGCAACAGCAATAAATTTTTTTTAAAAAGATAGTAACTCACTAAGTGTGTAAAGTTTAAAATACCGAATTCTTGCTGTTTAGATTAATACAAATTTTTGCATAAAACACAACTTTTGGTCATGATTCCCCAAAAGCTCTTTAAAGTTAGTACTTTTTTAGTGAAAAACTGCACACCGAATTGCACACCTTTTTAATGAGAATAGATGCTTTTATTGGATCAATCTCAAAAGTTGGGTCTAAAGAGAAAAATAATTTTCTTTGTACTTTAAATTATATTGATGAATAAAGACACTGAGTTATCCTTATTAAGTTTAATATTACCAGAAGGAATATTAGAGTATTTTGATATTGTTGGATTCGATAAGAAGCCTATAAAGCATGTTTTATATGAGAACCGTCTAACGATATATTTGGAGGAGAAAAAACAAATACCATCTAAGTACAAGGATTGCAAGTATAAAGCCAGTGGCTTCATGGAGCCTCGAATAATCGAGGATTATCCCGTTCGAGACAATCTACTATCATTAAATCTTAAACGAAGGCGTTGGGACGTTCTACTTGATAAAAAGAGGATTAAAGTAAGTCGTGAATGGGATGAATTTATTGCACAGGGAACTCGAATATCAAAAGAGTTTGCTGCTTTTTTAAAAGAAATCGACTGATAATACTGCTCTGAGCAGCCAACAACTTGGGCACCAGTATGGTATGTCCGGAAAAAGGCTTCAAAGACATTATAAGGATCACTTAAGTGATTTTAAGCAATGGGAGCATAAGAGTCATGCTAAACAGTGGCTTGTTTTCCCTGAAAACTTAGGTTCTTATTTATCCATTGATGAGACAGCGCTGTCCAAGGGAGAGCTCTATACCATCATTACCAATAAGAAGGCCAAAGGAAAGAAAGGGGCTTTAGTTGGGATATTCCACGGAACTAAAGTGGAGCCTATTATCGAACAACTCTTGAAGATCCCAGCAAAGAAGCGTGCTAAAGTGAAAGAGATTACCTTAGACATGGCTAACTCTATGAAAACGATCTCCACTAAATGTTTCCCGAAAGCCATCCAAGTAACAGACAGGTTCCATGTACAGAAGCTGGCAATAGAGGCGCTCCAAGATCTTCGTATCAAATACCGATGGGAAGCTTTGGATCAAGAAAATGAACAGATAAAGCTATCTAGAGCTGCCGACAAAGAATTTAAACCTGTAACTTTTTCTAATGGTGATAGCTCAAAACAACTCCTGGCCAGGAGTAGATATCTACTGTATAAATCCCCAGATAAATGGACTCCAAATCAGAAAGAGAGGGGACAGATATTGTTTAATGAATACCCAGAATTAAAGAAAGCTTATGGACTTGTTCAAGGCTTGAGGAATATTTTTAACCAAGCCATAGATATTAAAGTAGCTTACACCAAACTAGCCCACTGGTACAAAGATGTAGAGGAGTCTGGATTTAAGAGCTTCCAAACGGTAGCCAATAGTATTACTTTAAATTACCGCTCTGTACTCAACTATTTTATAAACAGAAGTACTAATGCTTCAGCTGAATCCTTTAATGCCAAAGTAAAGGCTTTTAGATCTCAATTTAGGGGAGTCAGGAATACGGAATACTTCTTATATCGCTTGATTAAATTATATTCTTAAAATGGTAAAAACCCAGATTTTGGACTTGATCCAGAATAGATGCTTTTATTTGATATCAAATAAAATGCATAAAAACAAAAAACACTGATAATCATACAATTAACAGTGTTTTGCTTTTTCCTATTACTAGGTCGTCGGGGTGGCAGGATGATAACTAAACCGCCACTATACAGTAAAATCAATACTTTCAGAAGTAGACTAAAACAGTGTGAACCGAATTGTAGACCTATCTGTTAGTTTGAAATAGTATTATTTATCTGAACGTCTTACTACAAATTTACAATTTTAACTCCATTAAAACCAGTCAATTTACATCAAATATTATGATTAATCTATTAAATATTTGTTGACAATTTCTTCCTCAATTCCACTGTATTCAACGAATTCTTTTATTGTGATAAATTGGTAAGATTCTTTTCCAAAGTAGTTTCTAATATCATTTAAAAGCTTACGCCCATAACGTTCACTACGTCCTGTGATACGCTGAATATCTTTTGGGTATATGCAAGCTCTTTTCTGATTCATGATACTTTATGTATGCTTTATCTATGGATTAAACATAATTAATTTATGATGATGGTGATGATGCGTTGTTAAAATGTTGACAACACGATAGTGTTATCAATATTTTAATGACGTTTTTGGTTTTATCGGAATGTATGACCAAAAACGGAATCTACTTTTTTACTGTAATACACAAAGTTACGTGATTTGAAATATTAATCAAAAAACGAATTATTATGGCAAAACAAACTGGAATTATTAAACTAAAAGGAACTATTGGTGGTATTTCCTTTTACAAAACAACTGACGGACATCTAGCACGCGAAAAAGGTGGTGTTGATGCCAATCGTATTGCGAATGATCCTGCGTTTCAAAGAACCCGTGAAAATGGTTCTGAATTTGGTCGTGCAGGTAAAGGTGGTAAAGTATTACGAAATGCTATTCGTATGCTTTTGCAGAATGCAAAAGACAAACGAGTGGTTTCTCGTTTGACAAAAGATCTTTTGACAATTGTTAAGACTGACACTACTAATGAAAGAGGATTAAGAACACTTCAAGATGGTAATTTAAGCTTATTGGAAAGCTTTGAATTCAATTTGAATGGTAAGTTAGGAACAACTTTATTTGCTCCATTTACAAATGCATTTGACCGTGTTTCTGGTGATGCTACGGTTAACCTTGATGCATTTTCTCCAACGGTTAGGATTGCAGCTCCTACAGGAACAACCCATTTTAAGGTGGTAATGGGTGCTTCTGAATTGGATTTTGAGAATGAAACCTCAACATTTGAAAATGATGAGACTGCTATTCTTCCTTACACTGCTGCCGATACGGCTGCTATTGCCTTAACAGCTTCATTAACTGCTAACTCAACTTTGCCTGTTGTACAAGTGCTTGGTATTGAGTTTTATCAAGAGGTAAACGGACAAATGTATGCACTTAAGAACGGTGCTTACAATGCTTTAGCTGTTGTTATTGTAGATACGCCGTAAGTATGGAATTAGTGTTGCATAGAGCTTATTTTAAAGAGGGTACCAACGGTACTCTCTTTACTTCTGATAGATTTCTTTGTCATACTATCGAATTGCCCTGGAACGATAACAAGCGAAACATTTCCTGTATTCCTGAAGGTGTTTATGAAGTTGAACCACGATTTTCTAAACGGTTTAAGCATCATTTGATTTTGAAGGCTGTAAAAGATAGAAGTTTTATTCTCTTTCATCCTGCGAATGATGCCCTAAAAGAGCTTCAAGGGTGTATTGCTCCAGTAACTTATTTAAGTGGTATTGGTAAAGGTGTTTATTCAAAAGATGCTATGCAAAAACTGTTGTCTTTGGTTTATCAGGCTAAAGACCGAAAAGAAACCATTTTATTAACTATTAAATCACAGAATTATGAACATTGCAGAGCGTTATAAAAAACCAACTCCAAAATTCTTTAAAACTTTACGAAATATTGGTATCGCTTTAGCTACTGCAGGTGGTGCTATCATAGCTGCACCAATAACAATGCCTGCCATTGTGGTAACCATTGCTACTTATATGACCGTTGCTGGAACTGTGGCCACCGCAGTAAGTCAAGCGGTTGTTACTGATGATGAAAATTCCGAAACTGATGAGGATGACGATGGACTATAACACCAAGTCTGCCATTGTTGGCGGTACTTTCTTTTCATCAATCGTTAATATTGGTGTTGAGGATTTGATTACTACTATTATTTTGGCTGTTGTTGGTGCTATCGTTAGTTTCTTTGTTTCTCTACTGCTCAAAAAGTTTATCACTTTTATCGGGGCAAAGTGTCGTAGGTGGAAGTGATTATTGATGTTAAGCGGTTGGAAAGGTAAATAAAGGGCATTTTCTAAAAATGCTCTTTTTTTATGCGCGGTGTTGAGGTGGGTAAATGAAAAGAGTGATTCCCTGATAAGGGATTGAGCGAATGAAATGCATCCTACCGCAGACACTTGGCAAACATTAATAATTGCTGTAACCTACACCGCTGAAAAGGGTGGTGGGGAAAAGTGGCAAAGTTGTATGTTCTATACTTCAATTGAAGTTCGGAATTGAGCGTAGGAATGGCGGATATTTTACATAATGGCGTTATAGTACAGAAAGTGAATGAATGCTACTATAACTACCCGTTATGTAAACATAGCTTTGGGTAGTGTTTAAATTAATAGCTTTTGGCAAAGTGTAGCTCTTTACAGTTGTGAACGAGGTACGAGTAAGCAAGCTGTAATGTGCTGCATAAGCGTTGGCAATTTAAACACTACATGAGCATGGGAAGCGGAACAAACCAAAAGACAGAGGATTTTTGCTTTTGCAACAAACTGGGTTTTGGTTTGTGGGGATTTATACTGTTTTTTTATAGGTAATTACACACTCTCTTATTAAATAAGCTTCGCAATATCCTAAATCAATCATCTTGTTTAGGATATAAACAAAATCCTCTATCAAACTTTGACTTTCTTTAATTTCTTGTATATGGTTATTGAAAAGTACTTGAATCAATTTAACTGCATTTGACGAGTCTAAACTTTTGTAAATGCTATCATCCTCTTTTAAATTTTTCACTATTAAATTAATTCCTGATGGAAGAAAAACTTTTTCTCCAAAAGTAGAAAAAACTGAAATTATATGTGGCAAAGATTTAATTTTAAAGTAATCTATAAACTCATTATACTGGGGTTTATAATTGACAAACCCTTTCCAGTTATTTGATTTAATTGACCAAAATCTTTCATTAACATCTAACAAAAGTTCTTTCACAAAATAAGACTTACTTGATTCTTTAACTTTGTTGAAAAGATAATACCATAATTCCCAAAAATGATTTCTATACCTTTCTACATCATTATCTTCATTAATTAAATCATCCAACCTTGTGACGGTTGTATTAAAAACACCTGTTATAAGCTCATACAAATCTTTAATATTGTGCATATTCTTGAACTCGTTATTTAGAATGGGATTGCATAATTTATCTATTAACGATTTGCTGAAATTTACATCATTAAACAAAAGAACCTCGTTAAAATAAAAACGTAAGTCAACAAGAATTGTATAATTTGTTTTTCGAGATTTTCTTGAACGAGAATATGACAAATCATCTTCTAACTTTAAGTCTTCTAAAATTAATTCACACATTTTCAAAATGTAATTTTGAAAGAACTCAATATTCACACTTGAAGTTATTAGAAGTAAAGCATTGTTTAAAAAATGTGATTCATACAATTCAAAAGACAAAGAAGAAGTTTCAGGCAAATCACTTTCGATTAATACGCTTTTAATAAATTCAAATTCCTTTTCTCTGTACCACTTTGTTTCTTGTTGGCTACGATATTGATTTACCCTATTTTCACTATAGAATTTCGCATATTTTATTAGTACAATAATTAGTTTTTGAGCCTTTTCCGGTAATTCTTTACTGAAAATTTTTCTGAAATATTTTTGAAAATCTCTTATTTCGTGGTCTGCCAAATGACTAATGAGTAAGTATGTAACAAGTACATCAAGATCTTCCTCATCAACAACACCTCCACTGAATTTATATAGTAAATGAATAGATTCAATCGTTAATTGTTTTTCCAATATATTATACCCATACAAACGGCTAAAACTACCTCTATCATTTGTTTCTTTTATTATTTGTTCCAGTGCATCAATAATAGTTTCAATACAATACTCTTTTTGAACTTTACTTAATTTTTCATAAAATAAATTTAGGCCCAAAACAGATAATGTTACAGGTGAATCCCACATTGTATTCTCAATTTCATCTGAAGAAAAGTGTTTGAAAATAGTCTCCCATTCATCAAATGACATTTCAGATTTTTTTTCTTTAACCTGCCTTAATGAATGAGAATAGTGTAAAGAAAGATTATCATTCTCATTTTCTTTTGTAAAAGCTTCAACAGCATTAAAAATCGGTTCTGGATAGTTAACCTCTAACTGAAAAACCCCTTTTTTTTCATCAACAAATGATGTCTTGTATTTTCTCACATCCATTTCAGTAATAGCCTTTTCCCAAAAAATATCATCACTACAATTTTCATAAAAACAATCGAATATTACTTGTAGTTCTTTATTAAGCAAACCATTATTTATTTGATAATGAAGTATAAACTCTCGAAGACCTCGTTGATATTTCTTTCTGTGTGGAAGTCTATTAAATTCTCCTTTTTCTTTTTGGGCATAAGAAATTCTTTGATCATAAATTGCCGTAGCGGAATGTTCTCTTGTTGCTCTATGTGTATCCCATTCATAAAACTCTCTAACTCTTAAAATTGGTAAAATGGTATCCCCAAATGCTTTTGAATAAGCTATAAATACACTGGTTAAAACACTAATTATTGTAGCTGAATTTGAATTTTCTAATAAATAATTGGTTATTGTCTTTAATAACTTATTGTCAGGAACTTCAAATCGAGCAATTTCTAATAAATATTTTTCAAGGCTAATTAAAATGGATTCAAGCAAGTAATGAGTTACAGTTGTGCCTCTATACGCATTCCATAAATACTCATTTCCATAGATTGTCTTTACATTACCGTCATTTAACATCATTTTAATTTCCTTTAGTTCCTCTTTTACACTAAAATCAGATTCTTTATAAGATGATGCTATATAATTAGTGAACTCACAAATAAAAGCTACAGCCTTTAAAGGATGATATCTTAATAAATTAAAAACAAAAGTTTTATAAATCCCAGACGGAAAAAAATCGAATCTAGTCTTTGTTATACCCCAGGCATCTTCTCTTTCTTTACGTTCCGGAAAAGAAAATCCAAAAGGGCCTTCTCTTTTAGGTAGACTTTCAGGTGGTATACGTTTCCAATGTTTGTTCGCTATGCGAATTAATGTATCCGGTAATTCTTTAATTAGTAAGCCATTTCTAACACCACCTATAGCCTTTTTAATTACCAATTCACTAAAACCTTTTAATCTTCCATACTCATCTGTATTTGAACTACATTCTTCAATGAATTTCTTTAATTCATCTTTACAATAAGACGCAAAACCAAAAAGCATATATACAAAGCTTGTCTTTTGATAGTCGTTTTTTGATGAATAACCCCAAAGGTCACTTCCATCGTACATTTCTTTTACATAATGAAAAACCAATATATTTGCTGCTTCTATCTCTTTAATAGAACAAAGCTTAAATTGGAAAAGAAATTTATATTCCCAGTCCAGTAAAAAATTTGAAATAGACTTCCTTATACTTTCTATTTCTAAAATATTTGAAGATAAAAAGCATAACATTTCTTCCCAACAAGAACCTACAGGAAATAAAATGTCTTTAGAGTTTTCTTTGTTAAAACTATATTCCCTACAAGTAGTTCTTATAAGCAGAATGCACCTATTCAAAAACATACAATTGTTTTCCAATAATTTTGAAGAGAAATATTTGAAAAAAGAACTGCAATCATCTGACCTAAAAACAGCTGTAAGTATTTCATCTGTCCAATATGTAGGAATCGAGTCGTCTTCTAATGTCAAAGAAATTAAGTTTGCTACTGTATCAATATCATTAGTAAGTAATTCTTCAATCCATAACCTAAAAGCTCTTCGTAAAGCTGGTTGGTTACCAAGTTGATTAAATAAATCCGCTTTATTAGAAAGTTTATTTTCAATTGAGGTTATATATCTTATTAATGCCCAATCTTCTAAAATATCGTGAGAAGGGGAAAACTGAAATTTATTACCACTTCTAATTATTATATTATCACTTTCCAAAAGCTCTACCGCTTCATAATCTATTTTGTCATCTTCTGGTTCAAAAAATAATCTCATATTTATTGCTCTCCCTACAGCTATATGCATAAAAGTAAGGCCTCTTTTTCTTGGAAGACCATTCTTTGTTACAGTTGAATTTTCTATAACTTCATTCCATAGTATCTCTTTAAATTCTGAATAACTAATATCACTCGATATGTTTTCACTTTCTTTTATTGCTGACACTGTAAAATCAAGATATTTAGGACTTCTTAAAACTTCATTTATTTTACTATTTGAAAGGAAATTGGTTAGTTGGGGAAATTCATTTCTTATTAGCTCTATTTCATCATCATTTAAAAGAGGTATATCGACAACATTTATCTTTTCAGAGTCAATACCGAACTTTTGCTTAATCACGTTAACCGCATAAGATCTACAGGTCATTAAAAGTTTTATACCCTTATTTTCAGAAATAATTGATAATAATTGTTTAAAAGCAGAATCGGGTTGTGCTTCCAATAATTTTTCTGCACTATCAATTACAATAATTTTATTTGGAAGTGTTGATATTAAACTAAATAAATCGATTAAACTATGGTTTATTCCAACTTCACTGAATACTTGAGCTAAAGAAGTCTTATTAAGTTGGTCTGCCTTAAAAATTATAGGGACTGTATCGAATAACTCTCCACTTAAAATGTCTTTTACAATCGAAGATTTGCCAACACCAGGATAACCTGTAATAATTGAAATATCAGATTGATTTAAAGATTGTATTATTGACTTTTTAATGTTTGCCCTATCTATATGAAAGCCTTTTATTGTGTTTTTGAATGGCTTTAAAAGTAGTTCTCCATCTTGGTGTATTTTTTTAAATGAAGAATAAGCGTCATAAGATATAGATAAATCAAAATACTTATGTGGTTCAAAATTCTTTAAATCATCATTTGAAATACTACCTCCATTTCGATTATATGTAGCAACTTCGTTAAGAATCACACTCCAAATTTCTTTAGGGGTAGTTACTACATCTTTAGACTTTGATAATTGAATAAGATTAAGCGTATAGTTTTCATCTGTACTGGCTTCAGCAGTAAAATCATAAGCCAATAAATGAAAGCATTTTAAAAACTGGAATAACTCTTCTTCAGTAATAGTTTCTCCTTTAGCTAGTGTTAGACTTTCTTCAAAGATATCAAGAGCAGCTTTCTTTATTTTCACTCTATTAACTTCAGAGAAGAAATCTTCTGAATTACTCTGTTTATAAGCTATTTGGCATAAATAAGCTATATGATTTTTATCATTATTAGTTAGGCTAGATTTTATAAGGAACATTTTATCATTTTGTTTATCAAAATGACTGGTATTATTAAAATCATCCCAAAAAGCTTTTATTACTTCTAAAAAAACTTCATTCTTTGACGAAATAGGAATATTATACTTTATTTGAGAAATTACTCTTTTGGAAATGTTATTTTCTTCAATCTTAAAGAACAAATCATCTGTTTGATATCCTTTATTTTTATTTTGAAATCCAATTTCAATAATTTTACCATTAGGAAATGAAGGAATAACACCATTAATCATCATTTGTAATAAAAATGATGATTGCACATAGTTTTCATAGTCAAAACCGCCTCCACCTGTTTGAAATACACTTGCTTCTCCAGCCATTTAATTTACTTTTTCTATTATTCCAAGTTTAAGCTCTTCCAAAATTTGAACAGCATATTCTAAATCCCATTCTTTTTTACTTACCCATTGTTTTGCAATTGCTGAATTTTTGGCATCCGAAACATTATCGTTTAATGTGTTTAAAATTCTGCTTTTAATTGCTTCAGATACATTTAAATATTGACTTGCTTTTCTGCCCAAAACTCTTGCGGCTATTTTAAGTTGATCTAAATCCTCCTCTTCAGGAAAGGTGTCGTTGTGATGTTCTACTATTTCATCAAAATTCAAGTCAAAATAATATTCGATGATTCTTAAAATATCGTATAAATCACTATCGCGTTCTTCAGGTCTGTCGCTCCAGGCAATTAGTTTTAAAATAACCATTCCTGATAAGGATGGGATTTGTACTGACTTTTCTTCTATCTGTACAGTTTCTGGATTTTGCAATACCTCGCTAAAACCTAAAACGTGTAAATCGGTATAACGTTCATTGAAATTGATTGTGAAATTTTCTTCAATTTCTCCAAAAGGCAATAAATCTATGACTATATTAAATTTATCGTTGTAGAGTGTCCAGGGTGCTTCTACTTTATTAAAGCCGTAGTTGCTCAATTCTTTTACTATTGTTTCAAACTCTTGTAGGGAAGCTATCATTATGGCAAAATCTATATCTTTTGTACCTCTACTTGGTTTTATTCCTTTCTTTAAAATCTCTAAAGCTATAGCACTTGCACCAATAAGATAATAAGGCACGTTTAGTTTTACCATTACTTTATCAATACAGTCAAAAACTTCTTTAAAATAGGGAATTGAAAGCTGTTTATATGTTTGGTTGGATATACTCATCAAAAATTAATTTAGCTGTTTCTTTGCTTCTTTTATCATCATTAATAATCAAATCGGTATAGACCAATTCTGCTGGTGCTATATTATTAAAGTCCATTGTCCAAAACTTATCATATACCCAAATATTACCCTCATCATCTGGTAATAATCTATAATTCATCATTAAATCTCTTGTGGTTTCGTTGGTGTACAAAGTGAAATTTTCCGGACGTAGATGGTTGGTCATAATATCTCCAGCAGGTTCACCTCCCCAAACCGTTTTTTCATTGTTTAATTGTAATGCTCTCCAGTCTTGATTTTCATTTTGAAATCTGAATCGTTGCTTGAATATTGTGGGTTTTAATGTTTGTTCAAATTCTGTTATCCATTTGTTTAACAGCTCTTGATAATTGTTAATCACATATTCATTTTTATTTAGTTTTAAGATGAAGTTGTTTTCCAACAATCCATTTATAATCAACGGAATATTACCTAACGCAACATTGGTAATATCAGCAATTTCTCGTTGCGTTTGGTTTATAAGTTGAGGATGCAATAAAAAGTGAAATACTACTTTTAACCCTGTTTTTGTAAAAGCTCGATTTCCTTTTTCTTTTTGATTTTTGGCAGTTTTATTTGTATCGATATAAAGGAAAACACCTGCTTTATTAATATACACATTACCATTACCCTCAAGATAATTTACTTGATTTTCTCGCAGTTCTTTCTTTACCTTTGGATATAATTTTTCCGCTACCAACAAAAAGTTTTCAAACCTGTTATTGTATTCAATTATGTTAAATAACTGGTGGTTTTTAACGTCTTTCTTAACTTCAACAACCATTAAAATATTTTGATTGTTTATTATTAAGTCTAACTCTCCATCGATACCAATATCATTATTGTAATCCATATTTTTCCAGTTCCAAATTATTGGAATGTCCTTTTCTAAATTATGAATTGCATTATTTAAAATATCTATTTCATTCATTATTGCCAACCTTTTTTGTTCATTATTTTTAAATGTTCATTATTCGTGAACAAATGTAAAACATGAACAAATGTATAAAAAGTATTTGAGAATAAGTAGGGTAGTAAGAAAATAATAGTTTGCTTTTGGTAATTAAGCTTTGGCTAATTTTGAGTTTTTTGCCAAAGTTTAATTTGCGATTTACTACAAATTGTGTAGTTGATTGCAAATAAAATATTATTAACGAGGGCTATTTTTAAGATTTTTTGCCCTCGTTTTGAAAACGAAGGTAATATTTACCTTGGTGTATTAATGGGAAATTATCGGTGTTGTGTCGGTGTTGTGCATTATTTTCTCTTGTCAATACTTTGCTCATTAAAAGCTATCAGATTAAACAACTGTCTCATTCTTGAGCGGACTCGATTTCCATATCTTTCTTCTAATTCTTGTGCATTTAAATTTGTAGTGGCGTGGGTTCTGATTTTTCTTTGAAGAAATAAATCGTAACGAGATAAAAGGATTTCACCCATAACATTGCAGTCTTTACCAAAATGTCTTCCGGTTGTTTCTACGCCTAAATCATCAAAACAGTAAAAACTACTATTACCATATTCTTGAATGGTTTTGTAGCCGATATTGTTAAAAGCAAATGTGATGTTTCTTGCTGGAATTAGTTCATAAGGTTTATGATGTGGCACAATGTGTCTTAATAATTTCATTAAGCTAGTTTTACCACAACCTACTGGACCAGATAATAAAATGCCTTTGTTTGGGTCGATGTTTAGTTTTTCGCAAGCTTCAAAATCACGGATGAAATAGATACATAATTTGTAAAGTACCACCTCATCTTCTTCGTAAATTTTAAAATTTTTACCGAATAACAATTTTCCTTTGGCATCGAGGTAGATTAATATTTTTTGGAAATCGTAAAGAATGTGATTATCTTTTAGTTTGCCAAGTTTGTATTGCACCCCTTTTTCAATAATGATATGTGGTTGCTCATTTTTCATAAAGGCTCATTGTAGTTTTTATTTTTAGTAGTCTTTAGGTTGTCTTGATTTGAGACAGTTCGATTATGTTTTGTACTGTTTTCAGAATCATTAAAATTTGATTTTTTAAAATTCCCCTGTTTATTAATGTTTTTGTTTTTTATAGTTTGTATATGTTTATATATAGGTACCAGTGCTTGTCCACTGCTTGTCTCGATTTGAGTAGAGTTGTGTACCACTAATTGTCCAGAACTTGTCCCGAATTTGAACATCTTAATTTTGCTTCCACGATACGGATTGTGTGATGGGAAATACACGATATATTTCCAATGGTTTAATTCCTTGATGCATCTGTGATAGGTAGATTTAGAGCCTATTTTAGATAGTTGCATAACCTCATCACGGTTTATGAAAAACTCTTCTAAAAATCGGTTTGAATTCCACAACTGGAATAAGGCTATGTATAAGCTTATGTGAGTTGGGTTTAAACGACTGTCTTTTGAGAATTGGACAAATACCTCATTGAGATGTTTAATGTAATTTACTTCTTGCATATTAGTACATCAGATTTAAAGCCAATGCGCCAGCCGGCCTCTTCGCTAATAACATCCACTGGATGTTTTTTAATCGCTCGATCCTATAATTTACTTTTTGCATATTTTTTACCCTTTCATTTTGCCTTGATGCAAAACGAAACAAAAAATCAAGACTTCATATTAATTCCTTGAAAATCTGCATCAATGATTTATCATGCGCATTGCAACCGCTTCGCTTCGGCAATGCTCCATTGCCTATCACTACTCATTGACTTGATTTTACTACAGAATTAATATAGATGTCATTTTTTCTTCTTTAGAATTTGTTATGGATGCGGTTTTCTTCCATTACTTTTAAAATTTCTTCGTAATCGTAATAGATGACTCCACCGACTTTTGTGTAAGGTAGTGTGCCATTGATACGAAGATTTTGTAATGTTCCTGGTGAGATGCTTAACAGGTCGCGAACTTCTGGTGATTTGAGCCATTTTTTAGGCGCGAATCCTGATTGATGATTCATAATAGCTTTGATGTCTTCCAGTAATTCTTCTTTGAATTGTTGAAGATCTTCTGTAGTGATAATTGTTGCTGCCATAATAAAGTTTTTAGTTTAAAATAGCTACCTCCTCGAACTCTCATTGTCGGCAGCAGCTATTAATGTGATTTGACTTTCGTTTGGCAAATATGAAGTGAATTAATTAAGCTTGTTCACAACACGGATTACGTTGTGTACGATTTATTTAAACACCTTCATCAGTGTCTTCCATCCGTTTCAAAAGGTTATCGTTTAACGATGAAAGAAACTTAGCTCTGTTGGTTTTTCTTGTTCTAATTTCTAGGAATGTACGGCGATATTGTCCTAAATTTATTTCGAAAATATTCTCAAAATATTCTGCTATATCTTTTAGATCTGCTGCTCCATTATTAAAAACACCTTCAGTATGTAATGCGTACAAAAGCTCAATTAATGCCACTTTTGGACTTGTCCAAATCATTTTCAAGTTCGGTTTGCGTTGTGATTTTTCTCCATTATCTTTATTTTCAATTATTACTAATTGATTTTCTAAATACAATTGAATTAAATCGTTAGCCAATACTTTGGCTACCTTAAAATCATGGGATGTAGAAAAGCTCGTATCTGCTTCAAAATAAGAATTATCTAGAGACATTTTAATATCGAACTTACTACGTAAAAAGTATTTATGATCTAGATAGGTACTCCCTGAACGATAGTATTTGTAAAACTCTAACTCATTATCGAAGAAAGCTTTTAATTTAACCAGCTCATTGTTATAATACTTTTTTACAATACGATTTCCTCCATTTGGTCTTTTCATTTCAATTTTGAAAAGCGTATTATAATAAATTAGTTTAGAGGTAAACTGTGGCTTTATTTCTTTAAAAAATTTAATTTCTTCTGCATCAGTTTTAAACTTTGTTTTTGACAGAAGCGTCCTTAATGAGTTTATTGTTTTTAAAATCACTTCTAAAGCCTTTTCACAACGAAGATATTGGTTATCTATTTCTAAATCTATAAAACTTAATTGATCGTTAAGTTTAGCAAGTAGGTTTGTGATTTTTTGAGTCAATTTCACTTTATTTGATTAGTCATAATGCAACAGATGTTTCTTTTTTAAAAGATAAAAGCGACTGAATACATTAAATTTCAAGTCGCTTTTAACAGATGTCTCCTTTTCAAACAGGCTCTATATAAAATCAATGACAGCGAAGCCAATGTAATATACAGTGCTTTTTTATCTATTCAATTCGTCTAATAAATGTGTTCTCTTTTTAAGGTATTTTAAAACCATATAACTTAGTCCTGTTAATAAACTCATTCCAATTAAAAAGTAGTTATAATCAGTTTCATTTTCTATAATCTCTCCTAAAATGTCAAAAACACAGAATATTAAAAACAAAGCAAAAAGTCCATTTTTTTCTTTTTTCAAGACTTTTCTCCAACTGAATGGAAGTTTAGATTTTTTAAAATTTTTAAAGTTTGGAATAAAAGTAGGTACATTTTTAGACCATTCTAAATATTGTTTTCCAAATTTGGTTCTTAAAAATTGTTCTTCTGCATACATAATTCTCTCATAATAAACCCAATAAAATAATGTAAATGCAACGATAAACCAAAAGTGTCCAGTTAGCATTGCTGGTCCTAACCACATTAAATAATTTCCAACATACAAAGGATGTCGAACAATAGAATACATTCCAGATGTGTTTAACGTATCTGCAACTTGTCCTTGTTTTGTGTTTCTACCAGAAGTGTTTTTAGGTGTATGACCAACAGTGTAAATACGAATAAAAAGCCCGATTAAGCTCACAATTAGAGCAAACATTTCGTAATATATTTCATACGGTGTTTCTTCTAAAATGAAAGTTTCGGGGTAAATTTCTGTTCGTAGATAAAGGGTTGTTCCGATTACTAAAATGATTAAAGGCAAGAAACTACGATACTTAAAAAGCCAATTTCCTTGCTGTTCAAATTCTTCTTGTAATGCCATTATTTTTCTATTTTTGAATTAATACTATTTAAATTAAGGTGATATTTGTTCCAATATTGCATACAGCGTTTCGCTAAAATTTATATTTCACCCCCAAAGTAATAACTTGTGTCTCATAATAGTTTGTTGATGTTAAATTAAAACCATCCCCAATTATTGATTTTTTTATTCCAAAAGTGTTCAATAAATCTGTGGCAGATAATTTAATTTCTCCCTTGTCCTTTAGAACGTTTTTCTTTAGTCCAAAATCCACCGAATAGCGCTCTTTTACTTTTCCTTGTGGAATAATATTAGGCGCATAATAGACAGTCGATAATTGAAAATCTATTTTATAAGGCAATGTTACATTATTATTCAACTTAAAATTCCAAGTGTTACTTTTACTTTCATCAAAATAGAAAGGTTGTGGGGATGGATAAATACTTGTTCCCGAAAAAGCATTTATTTTATTGGTATACCAGTTAAAACTACCATTGATATCCCAATTATTTGTAACCGTTTGCTCAAGTGTTATCTCAAATCCTAAATTAGAACCTTTACCTAAATTTTGAGGGATTGAATTAATAATGGTACCAGATGTTGTATCGTCATTTGTAAAAATACGTTCAAAAATATCTTCTATTGAACGGTAAAATCCAGCGAGGTAAACAGAGCCCTCCCTCCATTTGGTCTTGTAGGCCAACTCAAAAGTTTGAGTAAATTGAGGTCTTAAATACGGATTACCTGTTTTTAAAATTTCGGGGTCGTCATATTTTGGGAATGGTCGCAATTCAAATTCTCCAGGGCGATCAATTCTACGGTTATAAAAAGCTGAAATTTTATTATTTTTATCTGCTTTTAAGGTTAGCCTAACATTTGGGAAAAATTTAAAATAATTGTAAGCATCATTTTTGGAGTAATAAATGTTGGCCGGGTCAATATCATAATTTATTGTAGTTTGTTCCACTCTAAAACCGCCTTCAATATCTAGCTTTTCCCCTTCATGTATTAAGTTGGCATATAAGGCGTAAACATCTTGGTTATATTCTGACCATTCTCCTAAATTTGGATCTAAAACCGAATTTGTTCCAGGATTTATCTTATAAGAAATAGGGATTTTTCGAATTTCTACTTTTGACCCCAATTCTATTCTACCAGACCTTAATGGTTTAACATAATCTACATTTAAACCTGTGACAATTTCATCTACCAATAAATGTGTTTCGTCTGTTGAATTTCCTGTATCACTTGTATCTGTAAATGGGAATAATTCATCTTCACCTCCTTTGGTATACAAAAGTCCCACATCTAAAGTATGTCCTGCTTGTTTAAAATTATGGGCGAAATTTGCAACGTAATTTATAAAGCGTGTATTTTCATCTTCTGCCCATGACCACAAACGTTTCCTACTGCCATCTAAAATAAAATCATAAGGAACATCACCTCTATCAATATGATATTCATCTTGAAATAGTGAGTACAAAGTTAATTTATTAGTGTCATCAATAAACCAGTCAACGCCTGCTTTTATATTGTACAGTTCTTGCGTTCTATTTTCTAAAAACTGAGACCTAATATTAGGGTTTCCGTTTGAATAAATACGTGTTATAAATTCATTACTATTAACTCTTTTTCTAACAATACCATCTGTCTGCAAAAATAAATTCACATTTTTTGAGTGATAGTTTAGGTTAAAAGATGGGTTTATTTTTGGAGTAAACGCATATTTATCCATGATGTTGGGAAGATTCGCTTTTCTGATATTTAATTCTCCAACACCAAAATTCAACCCTACATTTCCGTTAAACCCATTTTTATTTTCTTTTTTGTAAATAATATTCACAATTCCTGCCAAACCTCTAGAATCATATTTTGCAGATGGGTTGTTAATAATTTCTATTCTTTCAATATTTGAAGCGGGAATATTATCAAGCCCCTTTTGGTTTCCAAAACCGGTAAGACTAGATTGTTTCCCATCAATTAGCACGGTTACTTTATCACTTCCCCTTAGCAATATTTTACCTTCTGTATCTACGGTAACACCAGGCAGGTTTCTCATAGCATCCATGGCAGAACCTCCTGCCTGTGAAATGTTATTTTCAATGTTGAAACTTTTTTTGTCCAGACTTGAACTTACTATGTCTTTTTTTGCTGTAATTACAACCTCGCTTAGGTTTTCTGAAGACTCTTTCAATTCAATTTTCCCAAGGTCAAACGCATTATTTAAACTACCTACCAAAACAGGAATTTCTTTTTCTTTATAACCAATAAATGATATTTTGACTTTATAATCCCCTTCTGTTAAACCTTTTATTGAAAACCTACCGTTTTCACCTGTTATTGAACCCGTTACCGTAGCATCGCTATCGTTGGTTATAAGAATGTTAGCATAAGGAATCGGATTTTTTGTTGATAACTCTATTACTCTCCCTGATATAACGGCATTGCCTTGAGCATAAGATTGAATGGTTAAGATTAACGTAATAGCAAGTGTAAAATAAAATTTCATTATTTATTGTTTTGAATTGAACTCTACAAACATAAATTTCAATTCTGAAAACATTTAGAATGCCGTTTAAAACAAAACAATGAAAGTGTGCTTGTTGGGAAGGGTAAATTGATAAGATATTTTATACCCCAAAGTATCACAAATCTGTTTTACAATTGCCAATCCCAACCCAACACTTTCTATTTGTTGGGATTGTTTATAAAAGCGCTCAAACACCTTATCTTTTTGCAAAGAAATATTTATACCGGTATTTGTAAAACTAAGCGACCTATCTTTTAGAACTATTTTTATTGTACCTCCTTCAATATTATATTTTATGGCATTTCCCATTAAGTTAATAATGAGTGACTGTATCAATTGTTTATTTGACACTATAGACTTTATGTTGGAAATTTCAGAAACAACATGAATCTTTTTTAAATCAATATGCTCTTTAAACATATCATAAATATCATCAATAATATCTGGCACTATTACGGAATCTTTTTTATCAAATTGATTGTTCTCAATTTTAGAGAGCATTAATAAATTCCTGTTCAACTTTGTTAAAAGATTGACATGTTTACTAATTTTATTGATTATTTCAGATTGATTTTCACTTATTTGTTTATCCTGTACTAATAAATCTATTTGATTTTTTATGACTGCCAAAGGGGTTTGTGTTTCATGGGACGCATTTTCGGTAAACTCTTTTTGTGCCCTAAAAATCTGAATATTGTTCTCTGTTAGTTTTTGAAGAGAATCGTTAAGCGTATTAAACTCTTCTATATCTGAAGGCACTGTTTCTATAGGTTGTACACTATCAATCTTGTAAGATTGTAATTTTGAAACAATAAAATAAAAAGGCTTCCATGTTTTTTTTGAGAAGTAATTATTCAACAATAACATTCCCGTTAAGAATATTAGAAAAAGAATAATTTGCACAAAAACAATGCCTTGGATTAAGTCTTCGCTCTCAACCAAATCCTTTCTAATTATAATTTTATACCAATTATTGTTCGCCTCAACTATAGACTTCAACTCTCTATAAGGTTCGACATGTTGCCTTGAAATTTCATAAAAGTTATTATAATAAATGAAATCTTTTGGTAGATGATTTCCTGAAATTTGAGTGATGGAAATACCGGCACCCGTTTTTGATAAAGCTTCAGAAAATCGAACGATGGATATACTATCCATATCTTTCCCTTCAATTCCGTTAATGATATTTTCTTTTTGATAAATTAAAGTATCATCAACATCCGAAATCCATAAATCTTGTACTAGAAAGTAAAATACGGGAACATTTATAAAAAAAATAATGACTGAAAAAACTAGATATAATTTTAAGGTTTTATGTAAGAGTTTCATGACTGTTCTGCTTCAAATTTATAGCCCATCCCATAAATTGTTTTGATGTAACCAATGCACCCAGCCTCTTTGAGTTTTTTCTTCAAATTTTTAATATGTGCATAAATAACATCGAAATTATCAAACATATCGGCATGGTCTCCCATTAAATGTTCTGCAATAGTACTTTTGGTTAAAACCCTTTTGGGTGCCGACATAAAAAACAGAAGAAGTTCATATTCTTTTGGGGACAATCTTTCAACTGGTCTTTTATTAAAAAAAATAGTTTTTTCTATAAGATTAACACTAATCCCTCCCAAATTAAGTAGATTATTTCCGTTAAATTTTCGTCTGCGAACAACTGCCATAATTCGCATTGACAATTCTGCCAAATGAAATGGTTTAACCAGATAATCATCAGCTCCAATTACAAGACCTTTTAATCTATCATCTAGAGAATCTTTGGCCGAAATAATTATTACCCCATCTTGCTTATGGTTCTTTTTTAATGATTCTAAAATAGAAAAACCATTACCATCTGGAAGAGATATATCTAGTAATATACAGTCATATTCATAAAGCTCTATCTTCTCAATAGCCTTTTCAACGGTATATGCAGTTTCACAAATGTAGCCTTCGGCAGAAAGATATTTTTCAATACTTTCAGCTAAATCATAATTATCTTCAATTAAGAGAACTTTCATTTGAAAAATGGTGTTAATTTAAACAGCTGCTCTTTTGAAAAGCTACATTTTATAAAATTTTTATAATCCTCAAAGTTAATGGATTTCTTACTTAAAAAACAAGACTAACGTAATTGATCCTCATGAAATTTCTTGGTTTCCATTATTATTATTATTTTCCGCATAAAGTTTCTTTCTGAGCAATTGCATATCCTCACTAACTTTACGTTCAATTACTCTAGCATATATTTGGGTAGTTGCAATTTTTGAATGGCCAAGTAATTTTGACACTGTTTCTATGGGCACACCATTGCTTAAAGTTATGGTAGTTGCGAAAGTGTGACGAGCTATATGAAAAGTTAGATTCTTTTTGATTTTGCATAAATCCGCAATTTCTTTTAAATATGAGTTGAGCTTTTGATTTGAAATATTAGGGAATAAGGTTTTCGTTTTCTTGGTTTTAATATGGTCTTTATATTTCTCTATTAATTCTTCAGCAATTGGAAGTAATGGAATTTTTACTTTGTTATGTGTTTTTTGTCTATTGGTGATTATCCATTTGCCACCATCAATACCAAACGTAATATTATCTTCGTTGAGGTTCATGACATCAATGTATGATAAACCAGAATAGCAACTAAAAACAAACAAATCCTTAACGAGCTCTAGTCTTTCTATTTCAAATTCTTTTTCGATAATAGATTGCAATTCATCCTCACTTAAAAACTCACGTTCATTTTTGATATACGTTGGTTTGAATTTTATGAAGGGATCTTTATCTATCCATTCCATTTTATAAGCTAATGTTACCATTTTACGAAGTCGTTGAATATGTTTCATAACAGTATTGTTTTCCATTTTCTTCTGATGGTCTTCTGGAACATATGAGCGTAAGAATTTTTCAAAATCCACTAAAAAAAGATATGTTAATTGAGATAAATAGATGTCTTGTATTTTCTTTTTGGTAAGAAATAGTTTGATATACTTTTGAGTCGTGAAATAATTCTTTAAAGTTCCATAACTTAAAGATTCACTCATTTGGGTGTTGTGATAGTCTACTAGCGTTAGCAAAGAGTACTCTTCGTTATCTTCTCCTAAAAAACGAGCTTTTATAGATTGTGCACAGATAAAAGCTTTTTCTTTTACAAGTTCGTCATGAGCTTCGTGAATTCTATTTTTAACCAGGTCTAAATACCTGTTGAGTAGTCTTGATTCTTGTTTGTTCCCTCTTGCTCTTCCTTTATTGGAATCCCATTCAGATACAATTACTTTTCGTTGCAAACTGATATTTGCTCGTTTACCATTAACTGTTATTCTAGCATAAACAGAAACTTGGTTATTAATTTTACGTGTAGCACTTACCCAAAATGATAACCTAAAGGTGGTTTGTGATTGCATAGTTGTCGTCTTTTTGTTAAACATTCATCGAGACGAAAGTCAAATCAACTATTTCAATTACAGCATTTTAAGCATCTATTCGGTTAACACTTTTTTACTTTGCTAACTGTTAACCGAATTGTTAACCGAATTAAACTATATTAATTCAATTCTTATGATAGTCTAAAAACCATAAAACCTTGTAAATCACACAATTTACAAGGTTTTAGTTTTCTTTGGTATTAATTTTAGTCGGGGTGGCAGGATTCTGAAAAAAAACCCAAACCACTGTATTCCAAAAGTTTATAATCACTATTTTCAACTAGGACACTCTATAGGACATAGCCAATTGAGTTTGAGACATTCACTCATCAAATTTAGTCAAAATACTAGAATTAAGACTACTTCAACTCAATTTTAAGTAAATTATCCATTAAAATTTTATATTTAAAAACATATAAATTATTTTTAGAGCACTGAACTATATCTAATATTGAAAGGCCTCCAATTGAAACCTTCAACATAAAATAGCACAACAAGATGTGTTGTTTTCTAATTCTATGATTGAGGCTTTTAATAAAGTGATGAAACACCAATTTCTGTACCCCAAACATATTAATTCCCTAACTAAGCTTGAAGCAGTACTTAGTCATGCTATCGATACATACAACAATCAACGCCCACAGCTAAACTTAAACGAAAACACGCTTTTGAAGTTTTTAATAACTCTTCTATCGATTTTAGCTCCTACTCTAATAAATTTAAAGCTCAAGGACAGTAGTTAGGATAGCCCAAAACAGAAATACTTACTGTAAACTATGCTTATAAAGCATGAACAATATGGGTATCTGACCACATTCGTCTTTACAAATAATCATTTTCATTAAGGTTACTCCTTATATAAAACAATAACCAACCCATATTTAAAACCTTCCTGATATGGGGGCAGGTTATTTTAAAATGAGTTCGGGAATAACAACGCTAATTAACTTTAAGTCTATACTGCATTTGCTTCATTTATAACTTTAAAAAATGCATTAGCAAATTCCTCTCCATCTTCCTCCAGAAAAATATGTTTATCCATAAATACATTTTCAGGGTCTTTATCAGTATTGGTATAATAGACAGCTTTAATATAACGAATTGCTAAGTCTTTATCTTCTATAGCCCAAGTGCCTTCAATCTTTTTTATTGCTCTCTCAAAGGTTTCCTTAGGGTTTTTTATAAATATATATAAAGGGCCATTAGGAAAAAGACAATGTTCTAAACTTATTCCATATCTGAAGGAACCCCCCTTCAAGGTAGCTTCATTAAAATCAACTTCCAACATTTTATTCTTTTGCTTAGTTCTAGAATACCTATTTAAACTTATAAAGTTAGAATGGTAAACATCATATCCATCGAAAAAACAAGAATCTAATACTCCTCTAAAATTTACATTACTTAATCAATATTATAGTCTCTATCCGTTTTATGGGACAATCAACTTGAATTTCCAATTCGTTGATTGAAGTTTCCAATTTCGATAATTTTTCTTTATATAATTTATCCATTCACTTATTATCTAGCAGATTATAATTTACTTGGTAACGTTCAAAAATCTGTTTGATCTCGTTTATCAATAACTCCGTATTTTTTACTTTAAGTAGCTTAGTTTGCACATTGAACTCACATCCTGATCCCGGACTTGAATTTAGAATATCGGATGCAATTTCACCAAAACAAAGTAAGTCAGGTACATCTGTATCAAACAGATAAACGTATCTGGTCATCTTCATATATTATATATTAAAAGAGCAGTCTGGGATTGCTTCAAAAATAGTTTGCTATGATTGATACTGAAAAGTCTTTTTGTTATAGGCAAATTCCGATGTAGAATGCCCAATAGATCTATTTCGTTATCCCGAGCGTAGCCCAGTAACCCTTTGCTTACGTCATTGTTAATAATGATATCAACTGTTACATTCGAATAATTTACGTTCTGCATCCACTCTTGCCTTTTACGTTCTGCAATGAGTAACATTTGAGGGGATGAAACAATGTTTACACAACTCATCGGAAGTTCTAATAAGGACAAATAGTTAGCTATTTGTCTAATAGTGAATATTTCTTCTGGCTCCAACATAACTGCCATACAGTAATTACTTATAGAAGTGAATTTTGCTTTTGAAGGGATTACCATAACGGGAATCTCAGTATTGGTGATAATATTCATCGTATTGGAACCAAATAACTTTTCGTCAATCGTATTTGCTCCAGATGTCCCCATAACAACCATGTCAACATATTGACATTCAATTAAATCAGCAATCACATCCAAGAATTCTCCTTTCAAAAAGGAGAATTTAAGATGTATATGCTCTTTATGTAATATGGAGACAAGCTGTTCTAATCTTTCCTGTTCCTTTTTGAATTCTTCTAATTTGCAAATTTCTAGATGTTGATTTGCCGTTTTCATAAATGGATGTACTTGAATATTCTCTGCTTCTCCAGACTCAAAAATAGGTACTATATGGACTATTTGAATTTCAGCTTTTATCTGCTCTCCAAGTGATAATGCATATATAAAAGCATTTTCTGCAACAATAGAAAAGTCCGTAGGGAATAGTATTTTTTTCGTTATTTTCATTTTGTAACTTTTTAAAGTGCTTAATGACATTTTGTTAACTAGTAATATTGTTGTTTTTATTTCCATCAAACTATAAACAAGTGTGTGTCGTTTAAAAATTCAAAGAATAGCCTATATTAAAACTTGGCGAAATATTATTATTAATGTCGTTATACATAAAAATAGCTTCTAATGGTCCAATAAAGGATCTATAACCCGCGGCTAAAGCGACACCCCAAACGGAACTGTTCCCGTGATTCTCATCTATGATAATATTAGATTTAATAAAATCGTATTTCAGAAAGCTTGATGTAGCTGTTACAACAAGTTTTTTGGTAACGGAATAATGTAATCCTACTTGTGGAGCAATCACGCTTGAGCTAAAAATGGAATTAGTACGAAAACCAGGAAATAAGATCTGATTCCGTATTACCAAATCGTTGCCTCCGACAATAAAATCGTTGAGAAAAGGTTGCTTATTTCCAAAATGCATACCCGAATGTAATTTAAAAAATAGGGAATGTTTATTAACAGGCAAATAGTGAGCTGAATAATATTTTATGGAATAATATGCTTTTTTACTGAATAAGGGAGAAGATTGTGGCGTTGCTGAATTCCCATCATCATACTTAAAATCAGGGTGTTGATTATAGTTTACGCCGGCTTCAAAGTCAATAATATTACCACTGTTTGGATAGGAAGGACTATTTAAGTTATTAAAATGCAAATCAACGAATCCGGTAAGGAAATTAATTTTCCCATAAACCCTTGGGAATGTTTCTATCTCGGGTGAATATTTTAGATATTCATACCGAGAACCTATTCCTGCCGTAAAATTGCCCGTAATAAGCTTGTTGGCTTTTACCTCAAATGAAAAATGTTTTTGATTATATAGACCTGATTTTTTAAGATTCTCATTATATACGGATATGTCTGTATATTCTGCTTTTACAGTAGATTCCAGATACCAGTTTCTTTTGTTATTAAAGAAATAATGATTGCGGATATTAAACTGTGGATTTTCACCAATCGCAATTTCAGCAGAGGTTTCAGAAAATGGATTAGAATACCCCAATACCGTATAACCAAGTATCAATGCAATCCCTCGCTCTGAATTATAATTCAACCCCGTTTTAATAAGATTCTGAGGTTCCTTTTCAAAATTAATATTTACCGTTATACTGTCACTTTCATTGTTTGGTACAACCTCATAATTTATTTTTCTGAAATTCCCCGACCCAAAAACTTCCCTGATCTTATCGGAGAATACATCCGAAGAATAACTTTTATTATCTTCAAAACCCATCATATTCATAAAAAAATCGGCTTCTCTTTCACTGAGTCCGTTGGCATGAAATTTTGAAACAAACAATTCATTTGTCATTTTACGCTTCTCAATGTGTACGGGTTCTTTGCCATATATTGCATCAAGAGAATCCTTCAATTGCTTCAATTGCGGATACATTTCCTTTCCTCTCTTTATTCCTAGAGTAATGATCTCATTTGAGGATGAAAAACTAGAGGCCTTGTATTTTTCAATAGGATAATCAACAAAAATATCAGTAGATTTTACTTGTTGCTGAAAATCTTTATTCTCCTTATAGAATGCAAGTTGTGAAATCATTTGAAATGGATTATCGATATCTTTTCTTTGCAATAAAATACCCGAAACAGAGCTGCCTATAACAAAATCTGCGCCCATATCCTTGACTTCTGACACCGGAAAATTCATCGCGATACCGCCGTCAATAAGTGTTTTTTTATCAATTTCGACAGGTGTAAAAGCAACGGGAATTGCCATACTTGCACGAATAGCTTTAACGATATTACCATTTTTAAGAACCACAGCATCTCCATTCTCAATGTCTGCCGCAACACAGCGAAATCCTTTTTGGAATTTACTAAAATCGGAGGTTGTCAGGTAAGGAAAAAACAATTCGTTGAGCGTCAACCAAAGTTCATTTGATTCCAAAGCTCCTTTTCGGAAAGATATTTTCCCATCTATCAAAGGGATTTCAAGATATTTTCCCATGTTATTTTTCTTTGGGAGTATCAGCAAATCATAAGATGATCTATTTGTGAGTATTTTATCCCAATCTATTTTGTGCGCAATGTCCTCTATTTCTTTTCCGCTATAACCTACAGCATAAAGTCCGCCAACAATAGCGCCCATACTCGTTCCGGTAACATAATCCACTTTAATTCCGGCAGAATCAATAGCCTGTAACAATCCTATATGAGCAAGCCCTTTGGCGCCGCCACCGCTCAGGGAAAGCCCAATTTTGGGACGTTCTTTTTCTTGGGAAAAAGCAATAGTACCAACGAGGCATAAAAGAAATAGGAAATAGTTTTTCATTCGTAAAAGTTTAGTCGATAGCTTATTTTTGCGTATTCCTACTTATTGCAGGTGCCACATTTTTTTTATATAAATCTTTAAACAGGCTTTTTATTTGTATAAAAACCTGATGTTTTTTTCTCTGATATAATTGTTTGTGAGCAAATGAAAAAACATCGAACTCAGCCATTTCTGCATATTTTGAGATAAGAATTGAATATTGATCAAAAGGCAGAAAGAGCCGATTCAAATTCTTAATTCTTCTTTTTTTAGTTGGCTTTTCAAACTTTAATCGATTGATATCAACCAGGCTGAAATCAAAATTCCCTTTATGGTCATCTATCGTTAATATATTAGATGTGTGTAGATCATAATGAAATACTTCTTTTTTATGAAGACGAAATAAAAACGCTCCCATAGCTTCTAAAAATGGCACATCAGGACTATCGGTTAAGTATTTATCGGCGGTTTCATGTTCCAAAAAACAGCTTATAAAATAAGAATTCTTTAAATATAATACAGAACTCTCATCTATATAAGCAACAGGAAAAGGTGTGCCTATTTTAAGTTCCAATAATTTAAGGGCATTTTCATACGAGCGTCTGGCTTTAGATTTTCTAAAAAATTTGTAAATAATTCTATTAGCTATGGTAATCTTTTTAAAAGATTTTACAACAAATTTATACTTTCCGTATTCAAAAATCTTAATTTCATTTCTATGGTTTTGAATAATATCTCCTTGCGTAGTAAAATTGTCAATAGTATCTGTAATAAATCCATTTAGATGTAAGTAATCTAAATGGATTTTCATCTTTCTCTTCATTTCTCATCAATTTTTCCATTATTAAATTTATAACAGCATCTTCTTTGTGATAAAATCATAAAATTTATCTCCCCGTTGTCTGAAGATAATGTGTTAGGTCAACTTGTATTCATTATGCAGTTCTTCGATTTTTTCTTTAAGTTCTTTTAGTAATTTTTCGCGAAAAGCTTTTCAGTTTCTTTAGCCGAAAAAGTCTTACCATTCTTAGATGGCCTATAGAAATAAAGGCAAGAACTTACCGTTTTAGACTTGCTTAAAAATGCAATCATAGCTTTAAGATATTAAAGCTATGATCAACCAATTCTTTAGTTTTTAAAATAAGTAATCCCTTCCCGCTACACAAATGAGCTTCAATCTCTACCTGATTGGCGGACAGATGTGACTACTAGGAAATCCATCTCACTCTCAATAGTGACTTTCATTCCTAACGTTAATTACTATTGGATACTCATTCCTCCATCAATGATTTGCTCTGTCCCTGTTAGGTAGGAAGATTCATCAGATGCCAGAAATACAACCAGATTGCTTACCTCCGAAGTCTCAGCTAATCGACCCAATGGAATAAATTGTGTTGCACTTCCTCCGCCTTCGTCGGTAGCATCAGCCATCATTGGAGTTTTAATGAATCCTGGATGAACGGAATTTGCACGTATATTTTTATTTGCAAATTCAACCGCAACTGCCTTTGTCATTCCTCTAACAGCAAATTTGCTTCCCATATAAGCCAAACTCGGATAACCATAAATGGCCACTATACCTGCAATGGATGAGATATTAACGATAGAACCAATACCAGCCTTTATCATAGATGGCAAAGTATATTTCATGCCATAATAAACGCTGTCTTGATTAACTTCGATTACTTTTTGATACTGCTCTTCATCCAGTTCTATCGCATTGGCTATAGGTCCCAAAATACCAGCATTATTTACCAAAACATTCACCGGTCCAAACTTAAGTTCAGCTTGTTCAATAACATTTTTCCAGTCTTCAACTTTGCTTACATCTTGTTTTATAAACAGCGAATTGTCTAACCCTAATTCCTCAGCAATAGCATTGCCACGCGCTTCGTTAAGGTCTGTCAATACGACTTTTGCTCCCTCAGCAACAAATGCTCTTGCATGAGATTCTCCCATTCCTTGCGATGCTCCTGTAATTATTGCAATTTTTCCTTTTAAACGTTCCATGATATTGTTTTTTTAATTAATTATTATATGAAATTATTTATATGCTTTTTTTCTAAGAACTTTTTCCTTAATCAGAAAACTTATACCCTTTAGTTGAATCTCCTCTTATTGCCTTTCTGAACAAGATCAATCTTCTATAATTGAATTGTCCGTAATGGTGTGTTAGTACAAAAGTGAGTATCGGAATAATAACCCAGCACAAAGATCCTAAGACGATTTTCAAAGAGGCTAGCATTGCATTGATCTGGACTGTTCCATATATGCTCATTCCATTTGTAAAATCTCCCAGATCTAAGTACATCGAAATATCGTTTAAGCTCTGCCATTGGCTCTGATAAGTTGCCCAACCAATGATAGCTCCACCAAAAGCGGTTGCGACAAAAGTCCGAACCATAAGTAGAATACCGATAATACCAAGCAAATCGTTCATCTCTAGATTTAACGAGGCATAAAACCAGATTCCGATAAAGAGGATACCCATTCCCAGACCTTTCAACACCATTGGAATGTATAGGTATTCTATGTTCATCTGTGGTTGGATAAGTAGATACAGCATTAGGGTATGCAGAAAGAATGCAACAAAACCCGAGGCCAAAAAGTACCTTAAATTCCACTTGTTTTTAAAACTATAAAATGCATAAACTCCAGCAATCACGATACCGGGGAGCATCCACAGATTCAATTTTGAATTTATGAGGTTGTTATAACCTAAAACCCCCACTGTATATTGAATAAAAATGCTTGAGCTAGCCAAAAAAACACCTAAAATCATAAGTAGAATCAGACTGTGCCAGATGTTTACTCTTTTTACGATAAAATCAAATTTTATCAATTTCCGCTTACGTGTTTTTTGCCTTAAAATTGTTGCTAGTAGAAAGAGTATCCCCATTAGCAAGGAACCCATAATCAAAGGTGAACTGAACCAGCCTTGCTGACGCATAAAGGTAAGCCCTACATTAAAGGCCATGGCAGAAACAGCCAACAGCCCCAGAGATAGCCAGTCAATCTGATATAAGGGCATTTTAAAACAAAAACGCTGATTGTGCTGGAAGATTAATGACAGGGCAGCAATCACAAGCATCAATATGGACATGATGAAATAAGGAGCCTGCCAATTACTGTTAAAAATAAGGTCGGACATTAAATAAGATGATAATTGCCCGATGCATATCGACAAAGGGTAAAATATCGCGTAGAATCTTCCCTTGTCCCCCGAAGGCGATAGGATAAACATTACGGGCAATATCATCTCAATAATGGGAAACATTTTAAAGAAGCCTATAAAAAAGCTCCCTGCAACTACGACCAAGGGATTGTCCGTCACTCCAATCATATAAGATAGAAATGCCAATACAATGGCAGAACCTGCAATTATTTCTTTTGAACGGAAATACATCTTTATACGTAAGGCAATTGTAACAGCGATTGCCATACCGATAGTGGTAGCGTTGTTTGCCAGCGAAATGTATTCCGAATAGGTTGCCAAGGCACCTGCTATATCCGTCGTATTACTACTATAAACCCCCATCACCGCCAATAACGGAAACAGAAAAATAATAATGAGCAGTAGCATCAGCGGTTTAGGAACCCAATCTGCAAACGGACCTTTATTGTACATAGTTTTGCTATTTTAGGGTTACTTCAACGTTCATTCCTACTCGTAGTGATTTCAAATCATCAGCCTTATTATTGTCTGTAAACTCAATTCGTACAGGTATTCGCTGTTGTACTTTTACAAAATTCCCCGTTGAATTATCCACAGGAATAGCTGCATATCTAGCGCCTGTAGCTCCTGATACAGCAGTTACTCTTCCTTCAAATTCTTGTCCTCCCAAAGCATCAACTTTTATCCTCACCAAACCATCGATTACAACATTCTTCATTTGTTTTTCACGATAATTGGCGGTAACCCAGATACTGTTGATATCCACAATTGTTGCAACCTGCTGACTGGAATTCAGTAATTGACCGATATTGATGCTCCTTCTACCCATTATCCCATCATGTGGCGCAGTGATTACCGTATAGGAAAGATTTAGCTTTGCCATGGCAAGCGCATTTTCGGCACGTTGTATTTCAGCATCGTTCATTCCTATTCGAGATTGAACTTCATTGGCAGTCAACTCACTGGTTCCCTTTGTATTTCGCATAGCGTGATATTGGGAAGTAATGGCTTCTAGCTGAGCCTTACTGGCATCGTATTCCGTTTTTACCTGATCAAATTGCTGGCGTGTAATGGCTTCATCTATCAACAAATTTTTAAATCGCTCATAATTCTGTTCTGCATTCCACAACCTTGCCTTTGCCGATTCCATATTCGCTTCGGCGGCCGTCACGTTTGACTGTGCGGTACTAATATTATTAAATGCTGTTTTTGAAGCATTCGCTGTAACATTTCTTGATGCTAAAGCTGCGAGATAGACCGACTCAGCTTGTCCCAACTGTGTCTGTATTTCTCGGTCATCCAGAATAACGAGCGTATCCCCTTTTTTAACGTATTGATGTTCTACGAACCTTATTTCTTTTATATATGCCGAAACGCGTGTGTTTACTGGATTGATAAAAGACTCTATTTGGGCAGCATTGGTGTAACGATTATTTCCGATATTGAAATAGGACTTTATTACCCAATATAAACCCACCAAGACCAATACCAATACAATCATACTGATAACCCTTCCTTTAACTCCCTTATTTCCTTTGTTTGGTTTTTTTGAGTTCTTTGCTATCTTCTCGGTTTGTTGTTGTTCTGTTTTATCTTGTGACATGACTTATAATTTCTAAATAGGTTAAAAAAAAAACAAATAAGAGAACTACAGCTTCCCGCTCTCTTTTAATAGTCTGTAGTAGGCGAAAACAATGTTTATTTCAGAGTTTGTATGTTGTAACTCTGCATCTAACTTCGCATTACTTGCATCTATCATATCCAACAAAATTGCCAGTTGGTTATTGTATTTGCTTTCCATTATCCGATAATTTTCATCCGCTAATTCTCGATTCTTTTCAATGGTTTTATTTTGAGTAATCGCTTCATTGTATTTGACATAAGCCGTATTTATTCCAATCCCTACCATTTGCTCCACTTCTTTTGCTTGGGCTTTTGCTCTTTCCGTTTCGTAATTGTTTAGCTGTATTTTTTTAGAAGTTTTGTATAATGATCCGATATTAAAATTAAGTGACAAGCCCACATTCCATCCATGGGAGTACATATCCAAAACGGGCGATGTAGTAGTAATAGGCCGTTGCAACGTATTTCCTGCAAAAGCGACCAAAGCCGGCATCCGTTCTGTTTTGGTTATCTTTTCGGAAGTTTCAAAAATTTCTACTGCCTTTTGGGTCCGTAAAACGGAGGGGTGGTTTTGCGCATCGTTCTGATACCTCTCCAAGAGAAGGATTTCTGGGTGTTCGCTTGAAACAGAATCATCGGCTATGATTTGTGTTTCTTCGGGTAACCCCAAAGCTACCGTTAGCTGCCTGTTTAAAATTTGCATATTATTCTCGATAACCTGTAAAGCGAGATTTAAATTGGATATCTGCAACTCGCCTCGTATTACATCGTTTCGGGTTACCATTCCTTGGTCATAGAAACGGTTGATATTCCGTATGCGTTGTTCTGCGAGTTCTATATTTTCACGATAAACACTTGCCTGATTTTGCAGCTTATATAAGTCCAAATAGTATCCTAAGGCAAGTAGTTTGACATTTTGCTCATTAGAGAGATAACTGAGAGTTGCCAAATCTTCTTGGAGTGATTTTATTTGAATCGTATTACGCACGACATTTCCTTTCCAAATCAATTGCGTAGCTTCTATGGAAAACGTGTTTCCGAAGTGGGGCAGTTCTACTTTTGTAGCATTGGAGAAATCTTTGTCCAGAATAGTACCATCACCAATATATAAGGCGCTTGCATTAAAATTAACATCAGGGAGTCGCATATCTTTGGAGACCTTAACGGCCTGTTCTGCAACCTTAACATCTGTTTTGGAGACGGATAGTGACGGGTTATTTTCGACGACCAGCAAAAAAAGATTCTCAATGGTGATCTTTTTCTGCACGGGTTCTTGGGCATAAACTAAGGAGCCCGAAAAAAATAAACAGAATATCCATAATAGATAACTGAATGGGTTCTTTTTCATTGTATTCTACGCTTTTAAATTGTACGCTGCAAAGCTCAGAAGAATCGTAGCGTTTTAAAAGGTCTGAAAAACAGGAAAAGAGGTCTAAATGGTATGTGTTGAAGCAATATCCTTTCTAAAGCTCCGAGGGCTTAACCCAGTATGTCTCTTGAAAAACTTCCCAAACGCATACTGATCGGAAAAACTCAAGTGATCGGCTATGGTGGAAATATTCAGCCCTGAATTAATCAACATGAGCTTTGCCTCATCTAGAAGCGTATTTGCAATGAGGATACGAGGTGAAGTTCCTGTAACTTCTTTAACACAAATAGACAAGTATTTAATGGATATAAATAGTTTATCCGCATAAAACTTCAATTCTCTTTCTTTGGTGAAATGAGTGGATACAAGATCTATAAAGCTTATGGCAATAGCTTCTTTTCTGGTGTTATGCTCTGTATTCAGTGGGCTACTTTTCATCATGGTATCCACGAACATATAAGCGATTACGGTAAAACTATGAACAACAATTTCCTCGTTAAATTTTGAACAGTTAGGATTTTTTAAATAAAAATATAGCTGCTCGGTGGTGTTCCAAAAGTGGCTGAATGCCTCTTTAGATAGCGAATATGCATCTTTGCTCTGCTCCATATTCATAAGTTGAATAACGGAAAATTTATTAAAACTTACATTGATTCGTTCTTTTAGTACTTCCTGGTTGTACAGAACAAAGTATGCCTTGAGGTGTTCTGAGCAATGAATGAGCTTGTACATTTTCATCGGAGAAAACAAAACTAATGCTGAACTCTGGTAAGTCGTACGTACACTGTTCACTTCAAGCTCAATACTACCCTTTTGGATGAAAACAACGCAAGACTGTGAAGGCCGAATGAGTTCTCCTTCAACTACTTTTTCAACTAAGACTCTTTCATCAAATATTTTAAGCATTTCTAATACCGACTTTTGTGCTATTCTTTCAAAGATAAAGATTTATAAAAGACTTTTTGAACAACATGGATTATTGTATAATAGATAAATTAAACATTTTGTAAGTTGATTTACTATATTATATAATTCTTCATCACTGTTTTTGGGGTTATTACTCCTGTTGTACCAAATGCTGTAAGTTTGGGTCATTCTTGATACGCTCCAATTCCGTTTCAATAATCTGAATAATATCTACTTTTATCTGCTTGTAATTAGACTCTATTTCCTGTTTCATTTGGTCATCACCCTGTTCATCAACAAAGGATAAGATTTGTGGTATTTGTTGATAGGCTTTCGTTTCGGCAGCAACGGCATCATTAGCTACTACAATTTCAGCATGAAATATCTTCTGTTCGATGCGTTCATCAAAGTTATCCGAAACAGCACCTACAAACATACCTTGTGTTAAAGTTGATATTTTAGAAGCAGGAATTAGGCTATCCAACTGAGTAGAAATAGAAGTTGATTTATCGTTGCGATTGATCGTCATACTTTGTCGTTTTTGTAATACTTTTCCGAAACGTTCAGATAGACTTTTAGCGGTTTCGCCAACAACCTGACCTGAGAAAATATTACCGACTGTATTCTGGATAACCTTGGCTTCTTTGTCACCGTAATCCCGTATCAATTGAGAGTAATCCTGAAAGCCCAAACAAACCGCTACCTTATTGCTTCGGGCAGTGGCTATCAGATTATCTAATCCTCTAAAATAGATCGTAGGTAACTCATCGATAATAACCGAACTTTTGAGTTGTCCTTTTTTGTTGATAAGCTTTACAATTCTTGAATTGTATAAGCCTAATGCTGCGGAGTAAATATTTTGACGATCGGGATTGTTTCCAACACACAATATCTTAGGCTCCTTGGGATTATTGATATCCAAAGAGAAATCGTCGCCTGTCATAACCCAGTACAATTGTGGTGATATCATTCTTGACAATGGAATTTTAGCGGATGCAATTTGCCCCTGTAATTGGTCTTGTGCGCCACCTTGCCAGGCATCCATAAACGGAGAAAGATAGTTTTCAAGTTCTGAATAAGAAGTAAGAATTGTAAATACGTCCGAGTACTTTTTATTTAACAACTCAATGGCGTGCGGAAACGTACAATACTTACCGTTATCATAGATTTTCAAATACCAGATAATGGCAGCCAACAGAATAATTGGAGATTCTACAAAGAAATCTCCTTGCTTCTGTATCCACGAACGGTTCAGATTCAACATAATGGTATACGCTGCTTCGTAAGCATCGGATATATCCGTCATGAAATCAGGATTGAGTGGATTGCAACGGTGGCTCTTTCTAGGGTCATCAAAGTTGATGACGTAGAATTTGGGCTGTATTTCGTATTTATCCTTATGTTTCAACAAATGATTATAAGCAATAGTAGATAGGTCGTCAAACTTAAAATCGTAGATATACATCGAAAAACCTTTTTCAATTTGTTGTTTGATATAGTTGTTGACTATCGCATACGATTTACCTGATCCAGGAGTACCTAACACGATCGTTGCCCTGAAAGGATTAACGATATTAATCCAACCATTGTGCTGTTTTTTATTGTACCAAAATTTGGTCGGAAGATTGACAGAATATTCATTTTCCATCAATTTGGTTTCCTGCATAAAACTTTCGTTCTCCATATTGAAAACATCATCCATGAGGTTATTTTTCAGTAGCCTGCTTATCCAAACACCAGCCATCATCAAAGCAATATAACCTAACCCCATAGTGTGGAAGCGTGGCATAAAATGATAGGAGAACAAACTATTGCTGACGCTATTTTGGATCGGCTTGTTCACACAGCTCACCGTATCGATATTAAAGGAGAGTCGATGCGTAAAAAATTAAAAAAATAACACTAAATTTAACCACAAATGAATCGATTTTGAGCACTTAGTTTACTATGCTCAGTTTGACCCGCCGCGCTATGCTCAGTTTGTCCGCCCTATCCACCAATCTACAAGCTAAATCTATTGTGGGAGGATATGGAGGATATGACTCTTTTCAAAATTGTACGTCAGCCGACACTTGTTTGCTTGGTCAAAATTCTAATTGTGGTTGTACCACAGGTCCTGATGAAACGATGACGTGTATGAATTGGGGATGCCCACATTAGTAATTTTAATCTTAAGAATTCCTCGCAGCTTGCTGCGGGGTCATTCATGTTTTTTTATTACCTCAATAGCCTTTTCTAATAGTTCGTCTTTTCCATTTTTAATTCCCTCAATAGTTGGTTTTATTTCCACATCAGGTATTATCCCAATCCTTTGAGTTTCTGTTCCATCTGGATAATAAACTCCGATACCAGATATTCTAGTAAGTAATCCTCCTGGTAAATATAATGACGAAACATTTCCATCTGCTCCAGCTGTTTGACTACCCACAATAGTTGTATTATCTCCAGCTTTAAATGCCATGGCTGTATATTCCGCCATACTTTGTGTAATTTCATTAACCAAAACTATTAATCTCCCTTTATAAGTTTCCTCTCCTTTTGGAATATCCAAGGCATCTGTAAAATTAAACTCTCCAGGATTATCCAAATTAAAATTGGTAAATTTCACAAAAGGGGTTGATGTAGAAACAAAATAAGATCCTAAAGTAAATGGTACAAACGTTGAAGGATAGTTACGAATATCAATAACAATCCCCTTTGTATTTTTAAAAGCTTCTTTAATAACAGGAATATCTTCTTTCTTTATAAATTCTAAAGACAAATAACCTATATCCCCCTCTATAACTTTATAACATTTATCACCAGTCCATTTATGCCAATTTTTATTCAAAATGTTCTCCTTATATAGAGGCAAAAGGTGTTGACGTTTTTTATCATTTGAAATATAATCAATACTAATTTCTTTTTCATTTGAACGTAAAATATCTCTAGAAATATCTCTCAATTTAGCTGCTTCATTAGATGCCGGATAATAGGGACTAATGCTATCAAGAATAAATTTGACAGGTTTATTGTTAATGCGTGTTATGATATCTCCAATTTCTAATTTAGAAATTTCTTTTAATTCGGGGTTATAATAATCAGTAACCACTAACTTATTATCAATAAATTGAGTGCTAAACGGAGGATAAAAATTTCCTCTTATGTTTTGTACATTATTGAAACCTACTGACGTAGTTGCATGCGTGTCATTTATCTCTCCTATCAATTCAATACAAGCTAATTCATATTCCAATTTATTTTTAGTATTTATAAATTTTGGAATATTTACTTTTAAAACATCGTTCCAATTTTTATCTATCAAGTGTTTATTTGGATAAAAATAATGAATCATATTCCAATATCTATAAAGAGCTAATAGTTTAAATGCCTTATCTTTATAAGACATATTGTAATAAAGTTCTTCATTTATAAATTTGGGATTACCAGCATAATCAATATCAATATAAAAATGCTCTCCTTGTGATCTATTTTCATAAATATTAGTTAATTCTATAATTAGCTGAGAATTTAACTCAAAATCATTAAACCAAAACAGGTCAGGCTTTAAAAATGCTTGTGAAGAAGTTTCTTTACATTCGGCACACTTATCTAATTCTCCATATTTAGAAATCCAATTAAGTAGAAATTGATCTCTTTCTTGTTTACTTTTTATATTTAGATATTTTGGAAGCATCCGAAAAAGTTCATAGTCCCAATTATAATTGCCTTTGCATACTTCTGGATGATTATATTTTAAAAACCCCCAAATTTTACCTAACAATTCTAAATTATTAATAAGTTGTTCATTAAGTTTTGGAAAAACAATTTTTGAACCTAAATCAAATTCTTTATCTAAAGTTGCCTTATATACAGGTTTCTCCCTTTCTTTTAAAGTTTGAACGTTTCTACCATCTATTGTTAATATAAAGTCATCAAACCATGCTTGACCGTTTCCAGTTAAAATACCCCCAACATATATGGTTTTCGAATTTTCAGGATATGGCAATGAAATTGAATATTTCTGCCAATCTTTTGTGCCTTGAATATTTTGACTTTCCATATTATCTCCTGCTAATATTTTATTACTGCCATCAATTCTTAAAAGCAAACCGCTAAATCCATTTTCCACATTTTTAATTTTCATATAACCTTCAAGTCGAATAAATTCTCCTTTATAGTTAGCTGGAATTTTATAGGCTATACATCCAAAGGAGTTTCCTTTTTTATTTGATTTAATCTTTGAAGCATATTTCCCTGAATGAACCGTAATAGTATCAGCCTGTATATTGTAATCTCCCCATTCAAACCAATTGTCAGGAAGCATCATTAAAGAATTGTAATTTTCAAAATCCAGATTGTATTTATTTAAAGTTTGACTTTGACAAGAGCCAAAATAGAAACTTATTAAAACAACACATGTGTATTTAATTTTTATCATTTTATTATACTTAAATAAACAAGAAATTTGGGTTTTTAAATATAAAAAGAATTATATTTAATATGTAGTTTTTTTCTCAACATATTTATATATTTAACAACATTGTTTGCAATGTATTAAATACTAGGGTTTCTAATAAATGGCTAACACGGTTCAATTTGTGCCAGTGATTTCGGAGTTATTGTGCCATTAATTTCGGTTCAAATTGTGCCACTTATAACGGTTCGATTTATGCCAACTGGAAATTATTTAGACCAAAACGTTTCGATTTGTGCCAATGTTTCCGTTTCAATTTGTGCCACTTTAAGAGATCAAGTAATTACCTTATCGTTTAAAAAGCGATATGGCCAACACACTTGATCCTATGGACCTAAAACAGATTATCAACTTAAAACAGGACGGTTATAGCAACCGCCAAATTGGAGCCACTCTTGGCATCTCCCGCAACACTATAAATAGCTATATACACCTATTTAAAGGTAGTGGCTATAGTTTTAAGGAGTTATTAAAGCTAGATAACCACGCTCTGGAAAAGCTCTTCACTTCCCATACAACCATAAATAACAAACGCTATGATGAACTGATGCTTTATTTTGAAAGCATCAATAAGGCCCGGAACCACCCAGGATTTACTTTTTTACATCACTATACCGACTATAGTCAAAAGGTGAAGAACCCTTATGGTTACACCCAGTTCATGGCACACTACCATCGTAAATACGCCAAGATCAAGGGTTCTATGAAACTTGAACACGAAGCAGGAAAAGAGATGTTCGTGGACTTTGCCGGAAAAAAACTTCAGATTGTAGATAAAAATACAGGTGAAATACTTCCAGTAGAGGTCTTTGTTGCCATCCTGCCCAATAGCCAGTACACCTATGTTGAGGCCTGCATGGGCCAAAAGCGTGAAGATTTTATAAGTTGTTGCGAAAACGCCCTTCACTTCTACGGGGGCGTGCCCAAGGCCATCGTATCGGACAACCTGAAATCTGCCGTTACCAGATCCAGTAAATACGAAGCCCAGATAAACAGGAGTTTTAAAGACTTTGCGCGTCATTATAACTGCGTGGTCAATCCAACCCGCAGTTACTCTCCCCAGGACAAAGCGCTAGTGGAAAACGCTGTGCACCTGGCCTATCAACGCATTTATTATCCACTTCGGGAGATGACCTTTTTCTCTTTGGCAGATCTAAACAAACAAATAAGATTGCTTTTAGAACGCTACAATAACCTGCTGTTCCAGCGCAAAGAGGCCAGTCGTCTGGAGCTCTTCCAAACCGTGGAACGGGAATATCTAAAACCATTGAGCGGTACACGCTATGAGATAAAGGAATACAAAAGAGCTAAAGTTCAGAAAATAGGCTATATCTATTTTTCGCCGGACAAGACCTACTACAGCGTCCCGTACCGTTACATCGGCAAGGAAACCACCCTGCACTATACCAAAGGCATGGTAGAGGTGTATTATAACCAACAGCGCATAGCTACGCACCAACGTAGCGGCGCAAAAGGGGCATACATAACCAACAAGGACCATCTTAGTAGCTCCCATAAGCAATACAGCCAGTGGAGCCCCCAATACTTTAAGAACAAGGCGGCTGCCCATGGTAGTTATGTTGCAGCGTGTGTAGAACAGATCATTGCCGCTCTGGACTATCCTGAAACAGGGTACAAAAGGGCCATGGGCGTTATACAGCTCCATAAATCTTATGGCTCCCAAAGGTTGGACAATGCTTGCAAAAGAGCCCTACAGGCTGATGCCGTAAGCTATAACAGGATAAGCAATATCCTGAAAAACAACCTAGACCAAAGTTCTTTATTCCTGCAAGAAGAAACAGACCGAAGTTCGCACATCCCCAAGCATGCGAACATCCGTGGGGCATCCAATTACAAATAAAGCAACATAAAAAAATCACTTAAATTTTATACGGATATGAATACAAACCACACCATCGAGAAACTCAGAAAAATGAGATTGACGGCCATGGCCGAGCTCCACCGCAACCACCTTAGTGACAACCGCATAGAAGGCCTTACTCCAGACCAGTATCTGGCATTGCTTACCGACCACCAATGGGAAGACCTTCAGAACCGGAAGATAAAAAGACTGATAACCCAAGCCGCCTTTAAGCAGGGAGCGACCCTTGCAGATATCGATTATCTACACAACAGAAACTTGGATAGAAATATGTTCGAGCGTTTGGCTGCTCTGGATTTTATACAAAAAAAGGAAAACTTGATCATTACAGGGGCCTCTGGGGTGGGCAAAAGCTATATCGCCCAGGCATTGGGGCACCAAGCATGTATGATGGACAAAAGGACGCTATACACAAATACGGCCAGACTGATGAAACGGTTAAAGCTAAGCAAAGTAGACGGCACCTATCTCAAAGAACTTGGAAAACTATTAAAAGTTGACCTGCTTATCCTTGATGATTTTGGATTGCAGAGCTTCGACAATCATGACAGGGAAGCGCTTATGGATATAATAGATGAAAGACATAATAAAAACGCAACTATTATTGCATCTCAGATACCGGTATCTGCCTGGTATGATATTATTGGTGAAAGTACCATCGCCGACGCTATACTAGATCGTATCGTTAACTCATCGCACAGGATAAACCTTACTGGAGAATCCTTGAGAAAAGGAAAATTGAAAGAACAGTATTAATTAAATTTAACTATTATTGTATGATCTCTTAAAGTGGCACTGTTTGACCGAAATACGTGGCATGGTCACACCGAAATAGCCACGATTCAAGCTTAAGTGCTATTGCTATTTTCAATAAGGTCTTAAGAGTTGGATTTCCTATTCCGTGCTCATAACGACTAAAACCTCCTGGGTCGATGTTTGAAGAAGCTTCTATACTGTTAGAGAGTTTTGGGTAGGCTAAATTAAAGAAATGAGCCTCTTTTCATAAACTTTCTTTGTCCAATTCAAAATCAATATCCAATAAATCTTTTGGATGCACATTCAAACCTTTAGCAAGACCCAATAATGATGAGAATTGAAAAATTCTCCTGTAACAGGAACCGTGCACAGGTAGGGAAAAGAAGACTTTAAACGAATTAGCGTTTCTTAAAATATCCGAAGAATTCAAGACTATAATTCAGACACAAAACAGAGTTATGAACAAATTCAAAATCTTTCATCATCAAAAAAATCTTTCAAGGATATATTTATCATATTGCAAAAACGACGTATTGAGTGAATCGAAATTCCTCTTTTATCATTTTGATTCTCCCATCTGTTCAATAATTGTCTATCAATATAGTTATCCCTTGCAAAATGAGCCTGTATAGGATTGATTTTTATCCTCAACTCTTTTATTCTGTCGGCAACCTTTTTGTTGAAAATTATATCATCATGTCGTTCTTCAGCCATAACGCAATTTTGACATAATTCAAAAAATTATCGTAAACACTTTGGTTTACATTTAATAATTTTATTATATTAGCAATAGAAATATCAATACTGCTTTTGTTCTACACTAACATTTGAAACAATTGCATCAACCCCACCCTAGAAAACTGGTAATTTTATAGAAGTGGGACCATAAGTTAAGGCTCACGTTCTATTGCGTGAGCCACTTATTAATTCTTAACACTGCATTCTTTATAAAGAATTGCAAGCTTTTAAGCTTAAAAAGATGAAACACAACTCTTGTACATCTGGCCATAACAAAACCTTCCAAAACCATTTGGTGCTGGAAGTGTCCGTGTTCGACATCCTTTTTAAAAAGAAACCCAAGAACCCCATATAAGGGCCTTGTTATGGGATCCACGATACATCTTTTCCGGAATCCACGATACCATTTTATCCCATAACCACATTTCTTCCATCTTTTTTGCATCCGGACAATACCCGTTAACACCTTTAACATGCCTTGACATGGCCTTTTGTTGCCATATACCAAGGTCATACTGATTGAATATTCATTAATCCAAACCTAAAAACACCATACGTCTATGGCATAGAACGAACAAAAAAAAAGCCTCCCAGAAACTTTTGCAGGGTCTTAAGGAGGCCACGATCCAACAGTACATGTTAAATCTTAATCCAAAATTATGAAAAATAATCCATTATTTATGGGCAGGTACCATCTGTTCCATCTTTTCCTTGTCCTGATGCTTTCCGTTTCCGTCCACGCCTTGGATGGGCTTCCAATACAACAGAACGAGGTTTCCGGTGTGATAACAGATGGCCTCGGTATGCCCTTGGCTGGGGTCGCCGTTACCATACAGGACACGCAAAAGGGCACAATTTCCGACTTCAACGGCTCCTACTCTCTATTGGTACACCCCGATGACAAACTGGTCTTTTCATTTCTCGGCTACAAACCCCAGACCATTTCCGTGGACGGCCGATCGTCCATAAACGTCAAATTGGAGCCGGGTATCACCGACCTGGGCACCGTAGAAATCAACGCGGGTTACTATACCGTAAGGGACAGGGAGCGCACGGGCAACATTGCGAAGCTGGAGGCCAAGACCATTGAAAAACAGCCCGTCAACAATCCCCTTTCCGCCATGCAGGGGCACCTGGCCGGGGTGAACATCGTACAGTCCACTGGCGTTCCCGGCGGCGGTTTCGAGATCAATATCCGCGGTCAGAACTTTATCAACGGAAGCACCGAACCGCTCTACATCCTAGACGGCGTACCCATGGGCAGTACCTCGTTGGAGACCTTCTGGGTCTCTTCGGGCATCAATGGTGGGAACGTGACCCCCCTCAATGCCATCAACCCCAACGACATTGAAAGTATCGAAGTTTTGAAGGATGCCGATGCCACCGCCATTTACGGATCACGTGCCGCCAACGGGGTCGTGCTCATCACCACCAAAAAGGGAAAGGCCGGCAGGATGCGGTTTCGGGCCAATGTGAGCAGTTCCCTTGGGCAGGTATCCAACTTTGTCGATCTGATGGATACCCAACAGTATCTCAAGGCACGCCGTGAGGGCATCATCAATGATGGTCGCGGCGATGACCTGGACAATCCTTCCTATGATTACCTCTGGCCCGACCTGAAAACCTGGGAACAGGACCGCCATACCGATTGGCAAAAGGAGCTGATCGGGGGCACGGCCTACCGCAACCAAGCACAGCTCTCCGTGTCCGGGGGAAGTGAGCGCACCCAGTTCCTGGCCAGCGGGAGCATCCAAAAGGAGACCACCGTGTTTCCCGGGGATTCCAATTACAAAAAGGCCGCTTTCCACAACACGCTGAACCACCGCTCCGAGGACGGCCGATTTTCCTTAAACCTCTCTACCCTTTATACCCGTGAGCACAACAAACTGCCGCGTACAGACCTGACCGGTGAGGCCTATAGCTTGGAGCCCAATGCCCCGACACTCTATGACGAGGACGGACAGCTCAATTGGGAGGACAATACCTGGGACAACCCCTTGGCCTCCCTATTGGAGGACTACCAGGCCAAAATCAATACCCTTGTGGCCAACGGCAGCATATCCTATAAAATATTAACGAACCTGGAATTCAGGACCAATATGGGCTTCAACACCTATAATCTGGATTCTTACAGGCTATTGCCCCACAATGCCCGTAACCCCCGATTTGGCTTTACCCCGCAGAGCTATTCCTCCATCACCCTGAATTCATCCAACCGCCAATCGTGGATAATTGAGCCCCAGCTCCATTGGAACGGCGATTGGAAAAACCTTGATATCAAAATCCTGTTGGGCGGCACCTTCCAACAGCAGAATTCCGAACAGCTCGTCCAAAGGGGAAGGGGCTTCCCCAACAACAGCCTACTGTTCAACCTATCGGCTGCGAACAGCCTCAATATATACGAGGATTCCGATAGCGACTACCGTTACAGTGCCCTGTTCGGGCGCATCAACCTCAATTGGAAGCAGCGTTATATCCTTAACCTGACGGGACGTCGCGATGGTTCCTCCCGATTTGGCCCCGGACGGCAGTTCGGTAACTTTGGGGCGGTGGGCATCGCATGGCTCTTTTCGGAAGAACCCTTTTTAAAGAACAGTGCCATACTCAGCTTCGGAAAACTGCGGGGCAGCTACGGCACCACGGGCAGCGACAATATTGGGGACTACCAATTCCTGGGCACCTACAGCGTAACAGGCGACGATTACAATGGGGTGTCCACCTTAGCGCCCTCGGGCATCGCCAACCCGCTGTTCGGATGGGAGGTCAACAAAAAACTGGAAGTGGGCCTTGAACTGGGCCTGCTTAAAAACAGGGTTTCACTAAATACCTCGTGGTACCAAAACCGATCCTCCAACCAGCTTATCGGACTGCCCCTGGCGGCCACCACGGGATTTTCCCAACTGACGGGCAATTTCGACGCCACCGTGGAGAACACCGGAATGGAAATCGAGCTGCGCAGCCAGAATATACAGGGCGGTCATTTTTCATGGAACACGACCTTCAACCTAACCCTACCCAAGAACCGATTGGTGGCCTTCCCCGGTTTGGAGTCATCCGCCTTTGCCGAGGACTATATCATCGGCAGGCCACTTTCCATCGTCCACCTGTACCGCTCCCTTGGTGTAGACCCCCAAACGGGTCTCTACCTGTTCGAGGACTTTAACGGCGATGGCAACATTACCAGTTCGGAAGACCAAAAGCACATCGATGATTTTGCCCCCGAACTCTACGGCGGGTTGGGCAACACCTTCTCCTATAAAAACCTGTCGTTGGACCTCTTCTTTCAGTTCAAAAAGCAACGGGGCTACAACCATCTGCGTACCTATCCCGCTGCCGGACTGCGAGGCAATGCCCCCGTAGCCCTATTGGACTATTGGCAGCAGCCCGGGGACACCGCCACCATCATGAAGGCCACGGCCGGACTGGACCGTAGCCATTCTGCCAGCCGCAGCAATCTGAGGCGCAGCAGTGCCGCGGTGTCCGATGCCTCCTTTGTCCGATTGCGGAACATATCCCTAACCTATACCCTGCCCAAAGGTATCGGCGAGGGACTCGACCTGAACGTTTACCTCCAGGGGCAGAACCTTTGGACACTGACCGATTTTAACGGGCCGGACCCCGAACAGCCCTCACGTATCATCCTGCCCCCACTCAGACAGATCACACTTGGACTGCAACTTGGCTTTTAACCATAAAAAATTATCCTTATGACATCTATACGTATCAACACTATTATCTCCCCGAAATGTTCCTTTTGGCTTCCTCTAGCTCGGAATGTCAAGCCTTTGATTATTTTCATTCTGGCCACGGCACTGTGGGACTGTTCGGAATTCGTGGAAGTGGATCCTCCCAAGAACACCTTGGTCTCGGAAACGGTATTCTCCAATCCCGCCACCGTGGAATCCGCACTGACCAACATCTATCTGGAAATGCGCGACCAGAGCATGGCCTCCGGCCGCAACGGGCTCAGTATCCTTATGGGCCTCTACGCCGACGAGCTGGACTATTTTCTGTCCAATACCGATTATACCGAATTCCATGGCAACGTGCTCACCCCAACCAATGGTATCGTGACCTCTTGGTGGGGACAGGCCTATAATACCATTTATGCCGCCAACGATATCATTGAGGGCATGGACGCCCCCAACGGTCTGACCGATGAAGAACGCGACCGATTCAAGGGGCAAGCACTGTTCGTACGGGCCTATATGCACAGCCTGCTCGTGGGGCTTTTTGGGGACATCCCCTATATCGCCACCACGGATTATGTGGCCAATGGTTCTGCATCTCGGATGCACACAGTTTCCGTTTATGGGCTTATCATTGAAGACCTAGAATTGGCCATCGACCTTATGGATTCCGAAAGCCCTACGGAAGGTCGGGTCGTGCCCAGTTCAGACACCGCCAAGGCCCTTTTGGCCAGAATGGCCCTGTATGCCGAGGATTGGGAACTGGCCGAATCGACCGCCAGCGGACTCATAGCCGACTATGTACTGGAACCCGATATCACCAAGGTCTTCCTAAAGGAATGCCCCGAGACGCTCTGGCAGTTCCGTCCCAACGGGATTTCGGATATGAACACCTATGAGGGCACTGCCTTTATCATCAATGCCATTCCTGGACAGGCCTATGCCCTGAGCGATGCCCTTTTGGCCGCCTTCGAACTGGGCGACCTAAGGCTGGAACATTGGGTGGGCAGCCACACCAGCAACGATGGGCTCACCACCCTCTTCTACCCCCACAAGTACAAAAAGACCTTCAGTGACGAGGAATCCACCGAGCACTCCATAGTCTTCAGGCTCGCCGAACAGTACCTCATTCGTGCGGAGGCCCGAGCCCGATTGGGCGATATTCCGGGGGCCAGCAACGACCTCAATGCCATCAGGCAACGCGCGGGGCTGGAAAACACCTTGGCCGACAACCAAAGCGCGCTCCTTTTGGCCATTCTCAGGGAACGCCGATTGGAACTCTTTACCGAGCACGGCCAGCGGTGGTACGACCTCAAACGGATGGGACTCGCCAATGATGTCCTGGCACCCGTCAAACCCAATTGGCAGCCAACGGACCTGCTGCTCCCCCTACCGGAGGACGAACTGGAGAACAACCAAAACCTGCGCCCACAGAACCCCGGGTATTGATGGAACACGGAAAGCACTTTAAAACAAGAAACTCATGAAAACCTATATTCCCCATATATTGATGGCCTTTTTTCTTTTGGGGCTCTTTTGCTGGGCCAAGGCAGCTCCAAGACCCAAGGACATGACCCCTGTGGCCGTAAAGCGCTACCTGGATGGATTTTTAAGAACGGAGTTTGACGGCAACAGGCTTTATCTGCAAATCCCCCGTTCGGTTTTGAACGATACCATACTGATGGTCTGCCACCACGATGGCTACCACCACGATTACAGACAGGTGGTCTGGACGGAACGGCACGACAAAATACTTCTGGAAGCGGTCAGGGCGACCTCGCTGACGGGCGTCACCATCCCCATTCACGACGCCCCGAAGGCCAAGCACACGACCCTGGCCGCATTTCCAAACATCAGGGAACGTAGTGGCCCTAAGACCATATTTATCGATATCACCGAACTGTTCTTGAAAGTGGACCTGGGCTGGAACCTGGGTACGGCCATAAAAGACCTATCGTATATCGAAAGTACGCTCAATCTGGACAACGAGACCATGGTCAGGACCATCCACACCACTGCCAATGGCAAGGCCAACCATACCGTTGGATTGGACTTTAGCTTTTATCGGTTGCCCAGGCCCATGCAGCCCAGACTCTTTGACCATCGCGTGGGTTTCTTCTGTGAGGACAAGCATAGCACCATTAGTTACAGATTGCATAATCCACGGGCAGCCATTACAAGATGGCGGCTGGAAAAGAAATATCCCAACCAGGACATCAGCGTCCCCATAGCCCCCATCACCTTTACCCTGTCCAAGGACATCCCCAAAAAATGGCGGCCCTATGTCAGGGCGGGCATCCTCGCTTGGCTACCACCCTTCGAAGCCGCAGGCTTTAAGGATGCCATAGAGGTCAACGATTCCTTTGAAGGGGACAGCGGCCTATTGGAGAGCAGCGTGAACCATGCCATGGTACGCTGGAGAAAGCTCGAAGGGGTCAGGGGGTTCGAGGATGGCGGGGGCTCTACCGTATCGTCCATTATCGACCTGCGTTCCGGGGAGATCCTAAAATCCGACATCATCATCAACTCCTCACTACAGCACTTGGCGGACAAGTATTTTATCCGGTGCGCGCCCTTGGACGAACGTGCCCAGCAGTATCCTTTTCCCGATGACCTTATGGGCGAACTCATCCAGTCCGTGGTCTCCCATGAAACGGGACATGCCCTGGGGCTGATGGATGCGAATTATGGGGAACATGCCTACCTGCTTGAAAAGCTTCGCGACCTTGACTGGTTGGAGCGCATGGGGCATACCCCGAGCATCATGAGCTATGCTCGCCACAATAACCTGCCACAGCCAGAAGACGGCATTCCGCCGTCCCTATTAGTGCAGAGGACCGGGCCTATAGACACCTATAATATCCGTTGGGGCTATACCCCGTTCCATAATACCGACTTTAGGGAGGAGCAACATTTTCTGGAACAGATCGTGCGCGAACAGGATACCGTGGCCTGGTACCGCTATACCAAGGGCGGGTTCGAGACCATCGGCCCCGGTTTCACCAATGAGGTCGTGGAGAGCGACGACCCTATTGGGAGCACGGCATTGGCACTGAAAAACATGGAGCGTACCTTGGATATTTTATCAGAAATCAACAAAAAGGAAAAGGACTTCGCCCTGGCCGAAAGGCTCTACGACAAGCTCCTCGAACTATGGCGGTTGCATTTGGTCAGGGTCATGTCCATGGTCGGGGGCTATACCGTACAGTATAAGTCCCCATCCCAAGAGGGCAATATGTATTGGCCAATACCCTACGCTGAGCAAATAGAGGCCCTGGACTTCCTTTTGGAACAGGCCCTTTCCCCACCAGAGTGGCTGGCCGCTCCTAATGTCTTAAAAAGGAAACGCTATTCCACCCATCCAGATCACATTTTGGAAATGCAGGCCCGGTTGCTCTATGAACTGCTCCGCTCTGAAAGGTTGAAGCGTCTGGAGCACTTGGAAAATTATGGAACTTACGATGGTATTGCCGAAAGAGTTATGGAGCGGCTGCAAACAGCTCTATTTGAAAGTTTCTTTGAGGATTCCGAAGGTACGTATACCAGGACCATGGCCTTACAGGAAATCTATATCCAGAGATTGCTACAGAACCTGGAACAGGGACCATCCTCCATTCAAGCAGAAAAAAACAGGTCTGTACATTCCGCCCGCTCCAAGGCGCTGTTCATGGCACAGCTGATCGGTCTCAGGCAACAGATATCGGACAACATGGACCGGTTCCAAACGGAAGCGGCACAGGGCCATGCCATGCGCATGCTGAAATTGATGAAGGACCTTTGATTTTTTCATGTCTTGATCCTGGCCATTTTGATGGCCAACTTTTGTGTTAGTCGAAAAAAGGTGTCCCAAATGGGGACACCTTTTTGTGGTCATACAACACGAACGGATTAATCCTTTTCGTATAGAGGTATGGTTCGGTCTTCATCAGCGAACACAGGTTGCTCTTCATAGAGACAGGCCTCTGTTCCCGAAGGTGGACAGTCTACACCACCGGGCACTTCCTCTATCTGATTAGTAATGGGGTCCCAATAGTACCCTTGCTGGTTCACTTCACTTGATACGGTGGCGAACGACAGGCCAATGGCCAGTACCATCACCAAGGCCGGCAACAGCCCTTTCAATACTTTCGTTTTCATAATATTAAATTTTAAATTAATGGCCTACTCTGTTTTACAGGTTTTCGGCCTTCCCCCTGGCACTGCACAGTATATTTTAAAGTGTTTTTATTTTTGTTGGTGTTTTAAATGAATTCCTATGATGGCCAAAAGCACAAACACCAGATTGAACACCAAATGTTCCGTCCAGCCCATTTGTGACAGCACCCCGCCACAGGCACAGGGCATGTGTTCGCTGAAACTCAGCACCAAGGCGATATATACCGTAAAGGCCACCATCAATCCCAAACTGGTATAGAGTGCCGTCAAGGTAGTTTTCGGAAGCAGATAAAGTGTTACAATGAATAATTCTAAGGTCGGGATGCCCCACGCCAATAAATCGGCATAGTCAGAAATGAACGGAAAGCGCCCCAATTGCCCCCTGAACTGTTCCATATCGAATAGCTTGGACGTTGCGGCATAGGTGAACAGCAGCACGTAAAGCAGAACGATACATTTTGTAATGGCTTGGTGGTCAAATTTTATGCGGCCCATAGCTTTTGGTTTGATATGGTAAAGTTCCGCAGTAAATTTTATTTTTAAGGGATGAAGCCTTGCCCCTAAAGGATTCCGTATAAATTGGATTGTTTTGGGTCTAAAAACCCGTCAATTCACTTATCCTTCCCGAATGCCTTTTTCTGAAGTTCGCTGGGCGTATAGCCATAGTGCTTTTTAAAGCTACGTGAAAAATGCGCCGTACTCTTGAAGCCCGTCATATGGGCGATGGCCTTAATGGACTGGTCGCTGAACTGGATCATCATCTTGGCCTTTCTGAGGCGTTCACGCAGCAAAAAGCGGTGCACGGTAATGCCATAGAGTTCCTTGAAACCGTATTTCAGCTTGAATTCGTTGGTACCAAGCTGTAGTGCGAACTCCTTCAGCGACGGGAGCTCGCTGTCCAGATTGTTCAGGATAATATCGTGCCCCTTGCGTATCTTATGCACATCCTCAAAGCTCAGGCGTGGCTTGGCCTTTTGGGGCGTGTTTTTGCCCAGTGCCTCCTTATTCTTGGAATGCCCGACCACCTGCCCTTTCAGGCGCTTTTCGATGAGTTCTTGGCTATTGGTCTGGTGAATGGCGGTTATCAAGGTCTGCCTGGGTTTGTGTCCTGTTTCAAAAGTGGTAATGTAACAGACCTTCGGGATGGTCAGTTTACTAACCGTTTTAAAATGGAGTTCGATTCTTGTATCATAAAACGATTTCTTTTGCAGGTTCGTCCATTTTTGTTTCCACTTGCTTTTTGAAGTTTCCGTGAGCAGATCTTCGAACAGTCTGCCGACAATATCGGACTGGAGCATCGACAGGAGGTTGCAGCCCTCTTGATTGGCCATGGCCACCATACCATTGTGGTCCAGAACGAAGCTCATCTGTACCATGTGCACGATACTACTGTCCGTGTTCACATAGCCTTGGTGCTTTATGAAAGCCTCTATTTCCTCAGCCAACATGTTCAGGGTCACCATCAGGACCTCCGTCGTATCGTTCCTTGAACTGCGCTCCAAGCGGTAAAAGAAGTTGCCCGAAGCCATTTCCAATAGCATCCGGTTGATCTGCTGCATCCGTTTCTTTTTGCTCTTTTTGCCCATTGCACGGTTCATTTAAGGCCATCCTTCCCTTCAACGAAGGGCCTCAAAAATTTCAGGGCCTCTTCCTTTTTCTTAAAGGATCTGGTGGGGATGGGCGGATAGCTGGTACGGATATAGAACTGAGACATGGCCTCGGACACGGCAGGCTCCACTAGGAAGGCGACCGCCCGAATCAGGGTGGAGCCCTCTATGGCCAGATAGTGGCGGGCGGGCTTGTTGATACCGGCAACGCTCCTCACATCACAGAGCACCGGCAGCGCACGTCCCTCGTGCAGGGCTATCCGGTCGTCCACGATGCGGATGGCCGCATCGAGGTCGATGTAGATACGGTTGTGGTAGGTCACATGGAGTATGCCCCCTTCCAACCGATAGGACGAATAGTCATTTTCAAAATATCGGCACATGGTTCAGAAAACTGGTAAATGACGATAAACTTACAAAATTATCAACAAACGAACTGATAATATGACACTTGAACCCCGTAACCATGGAGCTTTTGTTGCCCTATAAGGATTTAAGGTTGACCGTAAGGGATTTTGGAACACACCCGTTTTCCAAAACGCTACAAATGGCGTTAACTTTTATGACATAAAAATCAAACGACATGGCAAAGATCAAGCACAACAACTTTTTGGACACCGTAAACGCGGTCTTTACGGACGCCAAACAGGAGGGCATCCTCCACCTCTACGCCAAGGGCGGCTCCTTTTCGGGGCGCACCATTGGCATAGGCGAACGGAAACTGTTCCATTTTGGGACCACGGGCTATCTGGGGCTCGAACAGGACATGAGGCTCAAAAGGGCCGCCGCCGATGCCATCATGGCCTATGGCACCCAGTTCCCGCTCTCCAAATCCTACATCTCACACCCCCTATACGACCAATTGGAGGAAAAGGTCACGACGATGTACGGCAGCCCCATCATCATCACCAAGAACAGCACCCTCGGGCATTTGGGGGTCATCCCCAGCGCGGTCAGCGACCGGGACGCCATCATACTCGACCACCAAGTGCATTGGAGCGTACAGAGTGCCTCCAAGGTGCTCAAGAACCGGAGCGTCCCCATAGATATGGTGCGCCATAACGACCTGAATATATTGGAGGACAAAATAAAATCGCACTCCAATAAACGGGAGCGCATCTGGTACATGGCCGATGGCATCTATTCCATGTACGGCGATTATGCCCCCATCAGGGAACTCATGGCTCTTTGTAACAGATACCCCCAACTCTTCCTCTACATAGACGATGTCCACGGCATGGGCTGGATCGGGAAAAACGGCACGGGCTACGCACTGTCCGAGCTCGGGGAACTGCCCGATAACGTCCTGCTCTTCGGCACCCTGAGCAAGACCTTTGGGGCCAGTGGGGCCGTACTGGCATGTGCCGACAAAAAAATGCACAATAAAATAAAAACGTTCGGTGGGCCGCTCACCTTTTCCGCACAGTTGGAGCCGGCCTCCGTGGCAGCGGCCATCGCCTCGGCGGACATACACCTCTCTCCCGAGATCTATGAACTACAGAACGACCTGCGCGGTCGCATCCAATATTTCAATGGCCTGTTACAGGATACCGACCTGCCCCTTGTCGACCACAACAATTCCCCCGTATTCTACATCGGTACGGGCATGCCCAAAACGGGCTATAACTTTGTGAACCGGCTCATGAAGGAGGGCTATTACGTCAACCTCGGACTGTTCCCCGCCGTGCCCGTCAAGAACACCGGGGTGCGCATCACCATCTCACGGCACAACCAGAAAAAGGAGATAAAAGGCCTGATCGAGGCCATGGCCTACCATTTCCCGAAAGCATTGGCTGACACCAATACCACGCCCCAACGGGTGTTCCATGCCTTTAAGCTGCGCCCCAAGACCAAGGATGATAGCATAGAGCCCCATGGGCTATTGGTCACACTGGAGACCTCTATTGAAAAAATTGACAAAACCATTTGGAACCGCTGTATGGCACATCGGGGCACCTTCGATTGGGACGGTCTCAAGTTTTTGGAGGAAAGTTTCAGCGGCAACGGCCAAAGGGAGCACGATTGGAAATTCTGGTACCTGATCGTCCGTGACCGTAACGGCACCCCTATCCTGGCCACCTACCTCACCCTTTCCCTTTGGAAGGACGATATGCTGGCCCCGCCCAAACTGTCGGCCGAAATCGAGGCCCTGAGAAAGGAGACCCCCTACCACATGACCTCCAAGGTGCTTTCCATGGGCTCGCTATTTACTGAGGGCGGTCACCTTTACTTGGACGCTTCCATGCCATTGAAGCACAGGGCACTGGACATCCTGTTCCAGAACTTGGAACGGCTTGAAAAGCAGCACGGCGCCAAAATGGTGGTGCTCCGGGACTTTGGGGAGAACGATGCCCTGCACGCCCATTTTCAGGGACAGGGCTTTGTCCGTGTGCAGATGCCGGATTCCTGTTCGGTCCATCTGGATAAGGGCATTTCCATTGGGGATTACATCGGGCAGCTATCGGCACGGAACCGACGGCATTTCAGAAAGGATATCCTGTCCAAAATACCCTTGACCGAAGTTGGAATCATTGAATCTCCCAATCCTGCACAACTGGAACGCATCCGGGAACTATATAATAACGTCCACAGTAACAACCTTGGGCTGAACACCTTTTCGTTTCCCGCCAAGCTGTTCGATAATATGGCCGCCCACCCGAATTGGGAGTTCATTGCCATCGCCCCGAAGGAACGCCCAGAACAAATTATCGGGGCAATGCTCTGTTATAAAAATGGCGGACAGACCTACGTTCCCGCCTTTGTGGGGCTGGACTACGGTTCCAACGAAGTCTACGGCACCTATCGCCAACTGCTCTACCGCACCATCGAACGCGCCATTGACCTGAAATGCCGACAGATCGATCTGGGCATGACCGCCGCCTTCGAAAAGCGCAAGCTCGGTGCCCTTGTCGAGGGACGCTATGCCTACCTACAGACCGCGGATAACTATATACTCGAACGCCTTGGTGTTCTTGAGGGCCGGTAATGCCATTCGGCTGTTACTATGGAGTACCAGGATTTGATATCGCAATTTGAGACGGGACTTGAGGGCCTGGAGTCCCGCCATATCGACATCCTACAGAAAGCGGAAACGGGCATCCAGCATACGGAGCGGTGCCTCAAGAGGCTACGGAGTGAAATCGTGGACAAAGGCTTCGACAGTAAACAGGAGGAAATCCACTTCTTCAAGCACGTCAAGCCCCAGATATTCAGCAAGCTCATCTACTACGGCAAGCTGTACGGCATTGAGAGCAAACGCCCCCGCAGCAGCTCCAAGTTCCAGGTCAAGTACCTCAATGCCCAGATCGACAGGCTCCAGGTCTATTTCAACGACAACCTCGAATTCTACCATTACTACCGTAGGGGCGCCACCTCCCTCGACGACCAGTATTTCGTCAGGGGGCGGTCGGACCTGCGCATACCTACGGATTCCTTCCACTTTTTCACCGACGAGCAGTTCTCCACCTGCCAGGACCTGACCGTGGCCACCATCATGGCCTACGACATGCTCATCGTCTACCTGCAACAGGAGATCGCAAAGCTGGAGAACCATACCGATAACCCAAAACCATATCCCATGAGGCAATCATCAAAACTTTTCTGGACGGGCAGCAAGACGGAGCTCATCGAACTGATATACGCCCTACAGGCCAGTGGGGCCATCAACAGCGGCACCGCCGACATCAAGGAAATGGCCACCCATTTCGAGCAGGCGTTCAACATCGACCTGGGCAACTACTACCACACCTTTATCGAGATACGGGCACGCAAGTGCAGCCGTACCAAGTTCCTGGACCGCCTCATCGAGGTGCTCTCAAAGCGTCTGGACGAGTCCGACGCCAATCCATAGATGACCCCAAGTTGGGAAAACCACTGGTTCTCCAAAACCCATAAAATTTATGGCTTTTTGGTTTCTCTTTAGGGGTTTTCCGTTACCATTTTGATACAGAATGCCCCAAAATAAATGCCGAAAAAAATCACCCACCTTGGGGACGACTATGGATGTTTTTCAAATAATCCTGTCCAGATTTGCAGTACGAAAGTCAAATCAGGGCAAAGTCGCCCAAACGCCATCGGGCCAAGGGCGGCTTTGTTTTTTTAACCAAAAAAACAGTTACAAATGGCAGCAACCATCATTACCACCGAAGACCTCATGGAGTTCAAGATGGAACTCCTCGACGACATCAGGGACCTCTTAGCAAAACAGTCCAAGGGCGGCCTCAAAAGATACCTAAAATCCTCCGAGGTCATGGACCTCCTGCAGATCAGTCCGGGCACATTGCAGAACCTGCGCATCAACGGTACCCTGCCCTATACCAAGGTGGGCGGTATCATCTTCTACGATGCCGAGGAGATACAAAAGGTCATGGAGGCCAACCGCGTGCGCCACGGCCTGAGACGTTAATTTCCGGCCATGAACTACATCAGGCTCCTCAACGCGGCATTCGAAAGGCTATATTTCGACGACCGCCCCAACCCCACACACGTCAGCCTCTATATGGCGCTGTTTCACGAATGGAACGCCAACCGCTTTGCCGATGGCTTCTTCGTGAGCCGCAGGGAACTCATGCGTGCGGCCAAGATTGGCTCCAAGTCCACCTACCACAGGTGCATCGTGGACCTGGACAGTTGGGGATACCTGTCCTATCTGCCGTCCAACAACCCCTATAAGGGGAGTTCGGTAAAGATGGCCAACTTTTGCCAAGAGGTACCGGAATCGGGACACTACAGTCCCATGTTGGAACAGCTTGCCGAACAGTACCGTCCCAGGGGCGTACCGATTACGGGACACCACCGTCCCAATGATGGACATGACGTGTACCCGCACCGTCCCACCAGTGGACAAGCATTGGTATCTAATATAAACAATACCAAACAAGTAAACATTAATAAACGGCCAAAGGACTGTCGGGCGGTCATCGATTTTTTTGAAAAAAAAGGTTTTGGTGCCGATGAAGCAAAAAAATTCCATGGGTACTATACCGACCGTCTTTGGCAAACGGGCGATGGACAACCGGTACGGGATTGGCAGGCCCTGGCCATAAGCTGGATGGAACACAGCACTAGCACTGCGGCGGAAAACGGCACGAAACCAAAACAAGTGTCCCAGAAAGAGGACCACTTACGAACCAGCAAAACCAAGGACTATGGGCAACCCCTCTAAAATCACCGAAGGCGGCGTGGAATATTCGTTAGGCACTTTTGACGGTAGGAACGTGGTTTATGATTTCCCGAAGATACTCATCTACCTCGATGCCAAAGGAAAACTGCTGTTCGGCAAAAAGTTCAGGATCCATGAGACAGATCGCGATATCCTGTTGAAGCTCTGCTCGTACGCCATCAGGGACCGGGAGTATTGTGAGGCGCATGGGATTGACATCGACAAGGGCATCCTGCTATCGGGGCCGGTCGGCTGCGGAAAGACCAGCCTTATGAAACTTTTACGCCATATCGTACCCCACCGGAAACCCTACGAGGTCATACCCTGTCGCAACGTCACCTTTGGCTTCAACCATTTGGGGTTCAAGACCATCGAGGACTATGGCAATAGCAGGTTCTACTGTTTTGATGACCTGGGCGTTGAGCCCGTAGGGAGGTTCTATGGCAAGGACCTGAACGTGATGGGCGAGGTTTTGTTGTCCCGCCATGAACTGTACATGAAGAGCAACCGAAAAATAAAGACCCATGCCACCACCAACCTCAATGCCGAGGAACTGGAGGAACGCTACGGTAACAGAGTGCGCAGCCGCATGCGGGAACTGTTCAATTTGGTAGCATTTGATAAGGGTGCTGTGGATAAAAGAAAATGATAGGCGGTACTAACATGGCACCGTAAAATCTACATTTCAAACACCGAAACTAAAACAAATTTAATAGATTTGTTAGCCTTAATTGCAACTCATTTTTATGTTAGGCTCTACCGAAATAAAATCACTCATTGACTCTGGAGAGGGGTATAATTTAGAATTCAAAAAAAACATACCCAGCAAGGTAAAGGAGGTTACTGAAGAAATATGTGCATTTGCCAATGCTTCAGGAGGTACCGTTCTCATTGGGGTAAACGACGAAAATGTTGTTCAGGGTGTTGTTTTTAATAACACAAAACGTTCTGCGCTACAAAATTCAATCAATGAAATATCACCTGCGCTACATTGTGAGATCTATACCATAAATATAGATTCCAAAGATGTTGTAGTTATTGAAGTGCCTTCTGGAGACAATAAGCCCTATGTGCTCTCTGGAGCTATTTTTGTACGCCAGGGCCCAAACTCACAAAAACTCACTACTGTAGAAGAGATGAGGGATTTCTTCCAACAGGCGGACCGGATTTACTTTGACGAAGCTCCCTGTAAAGAATTTGACATGAACACCCATCTCCCAAGCAACAATGTCGATCAGTTTAAATTGTTGGCGGGTTTAACTTCCACTGTACCAAATGGACAGATTCTCAACAACCTCAAATTGATTACGAAAGAAGGTTTCATAAAAAATGGGGCAGCTTTATTTTTTGCTGAAAATCCCGAACAACTCTTCGAAAAAGCGGTCGTTCGCTGTGTGGCCTTTGATGGTATCGACAAACGGTTTATTGAAGATGATAAAATCATGACCGGTTCATTATACAATCAATATCTGCAATCAATGTCTTGGTTGAAAAAGAAATTGGATGTACGTTATGATATTGAAGGCGAAGGGTCACAACCAAGAAAGGAAATTTGGGAAATTCCGGAAACCGTTTTCAAGGAAGCCATAATCAATGCTCTGGCCCACAGGGATTATTATGACAAAGGGGCTCGAATTACTGTTGAAGTATTTAATGATAGGGTTGAAATTTCTAATCCCGGTGGTTTAATCAGTGGCATTCCTAAAAATGAATTTGGAAAAAGAAGCTTAAGCAGAAACCCTCTGATATTTGGTCTATTTGAGAGAATAAGAATGGTCGAACAAGTAGGTTCTGGTATTGGGAGAATGAGAGATTTAATGATTGAAGCTGATTTAACCGAACCTGAATTTAATACTGAAGGCATGTTTACCGTCACAGTTAGAAGACCTTTTGATTTTAATAAGTGGGTAGATAAGTGGGTAGATAATCTTACTGATAATAGAGTTAATATTATTAAAGCTATTCATGAAAACGGTAAAGTTTCCAAAAGAGAACTTGAAGAAAAAGTTGGCTTAAGTGCTACTGCTATTGATAATAATCTTGATGCTCTAAAAGATTTAGGTCTTATAGAAAGAGTTGGTGGTGCCAAAGGTGGCCATTGGCAAATTAATTACATACTTCCTTAAAGTGGGTAGAAAGGTGGGTAGAAAACAATTCCAATGGAAAATCGGTTTTAGGTGGAAAATAAACATTCCATAAACCTAAAAAGGTAACCAATGCTAAGGCGTTTGTATTTCCCTGCTTCATTAAATAATCCACTTCATCCCCGTTACTCAAAAACCCCAACTCTAAAAGAATGGTCGGCATTGATTCAGCAGTTTCCCTTAACACTTGAAAATTGGCAAACTTCACGCCCCTACTCGTAAAACCAAGATTTTTATTAAGCTCGGATTGTAACCGAAAAGCCAACCAAGTAGCATCATCCGAGAATTCAGAATTTTGATTGGAAGCATACACTTCAACGCCCCTAACATTGGGGTTGTCTGAATGGTTGCAGTGCAGTGACAGGAACACATCTGCTTTAAGTCTCTTGGCCAATTTAGCCCTATCTGTAAGGGATATGAGCGTATCGCCATATCTGGTCAGATAGATATCAAAAGGAAATCTTAAGCTTTCGTTGAGTTCCAGAATGGCCTTGGCCACATCCAAGACCACATCCTTTTCCTTTATGCCATTCACCCCCACGGCACCGAAATCCTTCCCACCATGCCCGGAATCGATCACAATTACCTTTTTTGCACCCAAATCCTGCCCAAAAAGGAGTCCACTTTTGAGGAACAGAACCATTACAATCTGAACGGCGAAAATTCGAAATCTGACGTTTTTGGGCACTTTTTTCATCTTCATTTTTTTGATTTTGACCAGTTTGGCTCCAAAATCCCATAGGATTTAGTGCCAATTGGCACCAACGGAAACCAAACAAAACCAAACAATATTTTTTATTCAATTATTTGATTTTCAGCTATTTATACCCAAAAATACATTAATTTTCGGATAACAAAAATGAACCGAAAACCTAAACCCGTCCATCATGAAAAAATCATTCTATTTGACCAGTCTGCTTTCACTGTTGTCCACGTCCCTATTTGCCCAAATTGGGGGCATCGAGGATTCCGTCAACGATGTGTCCGATACCATCCGCTCCATATTCCCCATCATCCTGGGCGTCATCTTCCTTATCGGCTTCCTGTTCAATGCGGGGCATTTCTTCGGGGAAAACGCCGACCTTAAAAAGGGCATCACCCGTGTTTTGGTATTCGTGCTCATTGCGGGAGCCGTGGTGGGCATATTCACCTATCTCATAGGCATCGTAGTCTAGGTCGCCAAGCGACATTTAAAAACCTAAATCCTTATGAAATCTTACGAAGTCTACAGGAACATCAGAAAACGCGCCATGATTATGGGACTGCCCATAGCCCTGTTCGCCCTAATGATGACATCTGTTATCGGCTCCCTGCTGCTTATCATCTTTTCATTCAGCTGGGCGGTCATCCTAGCGGTAATGGCATTCAACGGGGCGCTCTATGTCGCCTTGGTACACATGGCCAATAACCCCGGGCTGCTGCACCTAAAGAAAGTGTTCCCCAGCACCATCAGCAACAAAAAAACGAGCCTATTGGACTATGAATAACATCAACCTTTCCACATACCATCCCATCTTGGATATCCAAGGACACACCGTCTTTGCCAGCAACGGGAACCTGGTACTCTGTTATGGGGTCAGTCTACCAGAGATCTATTCCCTTTCGGAAGCGGATTTCGAGGATATCCATGGGGCATGGTTCCAAGCCTTTAAGTCACTGCCCAACGGCACGGTCATCCACAAACAGGAGGTGTACCGAAAAAGCCAATATTCGGCACAGCAGTTGCCCAACAGCACCTTTCTACAAAAGGCCACCCATCGGTATTTCAAGGGACGCGGCTACCTGCGGCACCAAAGCTACCTGTTCTTTGTAATGCCCCACAACCGGGCATTGAACGCACCGAAGTTCACCAACCCCTTCCGAAAGCTGGACAAGGGCATATACCGACAAATGGACCACAACACCGAGGCCTTTATATCGGCGGTAAACGATGCCGTCTCCTTTGTGAACAACAGCCGAAGGGTATCACTAAATCCATTGGATGAAAATGAAATCATGTCACTTACCGGCAACTATTTCAACGGTTATAATGAGGGCTTCGATACGGACATCCAACTGAAAAAGCCCCATATCGATATCGGCGACCACCATTTTGACGTACTGGCCATCAACAGCGAGCTGTGCTTTGGCGAAACGGTGCAGAGCAGCAAGACCAACGACCGCTTCACCTCGGATGATTTCGTGTTCCACCAGGGCTTTATCGACGGACTGGGTCTGGATCTGGACGAGGACCATATCGTGAACCACATCCTCTACTTGGACGACAAACATAAATGGCGCAAGCTATTGGAAAAGAAGATTGAGGAATTGAACAAAAGTTCAAATTTCGGGACCCAGAACAAGGTCGTCCTCAAAAAAATTGAGGACATTGTCGATAAGATCAATCGGGACGATTCATCGCGCATCATCCGCGGGCACCTCAATGTGCTGTTCTGGTGCGGTGACGCCGAACGTCTTGGCCAGGTCGCTTCCAAGATCAAAACGGAGTTCAAGGAACTGGACATGCTGCCCTACTCCCCCAAGGGCGAGGAGCGCAAGCAATATTTCCTGAACTCGCACCCCTGCCACTGCTCCAATTTTTCGAACAGCGACCTGTACGTGACCGACCTGAAGCATGCCCTCTGCCTGTTCATCAACAATACCAATTACCGTTCGGATGCCGAGGGCATCATATTCAACGACCGGCAGCACAACATCCCCGTACTGAAGGATGTTTGGGACGAGAACAAAAAACGCATCAAGGCCCGGAACTTTGCCATTTTCGCTCCCACTGGCGAAGGCAAGTCCTTTTTGGCCAACAATATCCTTCGCCAATATTTTGAACAGGATGTCAGGTTGGTGATCATCGATCTGGGCGGTTCCTATTCCAAGTTTGCCAAGCTCTACCCCGATGCGCACATCATCCTTCGCTACGAACAGGGCAAGAACCTGGGCATCAACCCCTTTTTTATGGCACGGGAGTCCGACCTGACACCGGAACGCTTGGAGGATTTGGGGGTGTTCCTATTGGAGCTCATGGCCGAAACCCGGCCCACCAAGGCTCAAGAGGTCGCCATCAAAAAGGTGCTGCTCAACTACTACAAAAAGGTACGTAAGGCACATTCACTGGAATCGCTCTACCGCTTTGTCGATGGTCATAAGGATACGCTCTTACGGGAACTCAGCATCAAGGAAGACCATTTCAACGTCACCGATTTTCTGCACATCCTTTCGGAGTATGTGGACGGCGGGCTCTACAGTTTCCTGTTCAATGTGGGCGATGACCAGACCTATAAGATCGAGGACAAACGGCTCATCGTCTTTGAACTGGACGAGGTTAGGGACAACAAGGAAATCCTTTCCGTGATGCTGAAGCTCATCAAGTCGGCCATCCAGCGTACCATTTGGCGCAACCGCTCCGAGCGGGGTATCATCCTTTTCGATGAGTTCGCGAAGCAACTGAAGTTCGACAACGTATTGGAGAGCGTGGAGTTCTACTATCAGGCCATACGCAAGCAGAACGGCGCCATTGGCATCATTTTGCAGTCCATCAACCAACTGCCCGACAGTTCCACCTCGGCCAGCATACTGGAGAACACACAGGTCATCTACAGTCTCCGCAACGAAAAGGGTTACGCCGAACTGAAGAAACGGCTCAACCTCTCCGCCCACGACCTGAACCAGCTCAAGTCCATCCGCAACAACCTGACCGGTGGCCGCAAGCACACCGAGATGTTCATCAAGATCGGCAAGGAGAGCAACATCTTCAGGCTTGAAGTACCGCCAGAGGTCTTCGCCGCCTACCTGACCGATGGCAGCGAAAGCACCCAGATTATGGAACTCTATGAAACCTGTGGTGACATGGAAACCGCCATCGAACAATTTTTAAAACATAAAAATAAATAACCATTAAAACCTTTAAACATGAAAAAGCACGCCAAAACCCTTGTACTAGCACTGGCCTTCGTTCTTTTATTGCCCGCAGGCGCTGCCTGCCAGGGGATGCCTGTGTATGATAACACCAATTTTATCAGTTTTACCAAATCGCTGATTGAGTCCGGCAAGCAGACCGCCCAATTGCTCAAGACCGTCCAGTTCCTAAAGACGCAAAAGGAGAACATCGAAAAGGTCAACAATGCTATCAAACAGCTCAAGGCCGTCAGGGAAATGGCCCGGAACAACAAACGTCTGTTCGACCTCGTACAGGACGATCTTAGGGAAATCCTAAACTCCCCCTACATCAAGGCCGATGAAGTGGACCGCATTTCGGATTCCTTCAATGATATCGTCAGCAATTCCCTCGAAGGATTGGAGTACATCGACAAGATACTCACCAGTAACACCCTGAAAATGACGGATGCCGAACGTGCCGAAGTGCTCAAGGCCAAGGAAAAGGAATCCCGGGAAATGGTGGCCGAAATCGAGGCCAAGACCAAGCGCTACCGCGAGATCATCGCCTTTAGGGCGATGCAGGACGCCATCAACAACCGCGCCGCCAAATATTAGTATATGGGCGGGATAGTTTTGGGCATAGGATTGGAGTATGTGGACACGGTGTTCCAGACAATAAAGAACAGCGAGTTCTCGCAGTACACCATAACGGGCATGAAGACCTTGGCGGTTCTCTTTTTCCTGATCAACATCCTGAAAAAGTACAACGAAGGCCTCGCCGATAGGGACGGCCATACCTGGGGGCTCACCCCTACCGAACTGGCCAAGAACTTTGCGGTGGTCATACTGGTCATCTTTTCCACACAGGTGCTGGGCGCCTTCGATGCCATTTTGGTGGCCATCGAGGCCCAGTACCGCGACACGGCTCCGGCGCTCCTCCCGCTACAGATGCAGGACATCGACCTGGAACGGGATGTGGGTGCACTGGAAGCCGCCAAAAAGGCCTTTGCCCTATTGTACGAAGCCTTGGTGACCCCGCTCTACGGGCTGAAGCTCATTGCCTTTATCGTGGGCATCTTCCTTTGGCTGTTGGATATTTTTATCTATCCGCTATTTCTCGCAGAAAGGTATTTTCTGCTGGGCATCATGCAGGCCTTTTTCCCTCTGGTCATCAGTCTCGCCGTGTTCGAGAAGTTCAGGCCCATGGCTTACCAGTTCTTTAGGCTATACGCCGGGGTGTACATGCTCGTGCCGGCCTTTTTTCTGGTGAACGTGTTCATCAACAACCTCTATACGGAGGTCAATACCAATTTCTGGGGAGACCTCTTCGGGACGGACTGGGGCAGCCATTTCTTTGCGCCCCTGTTGCAGTTGGGCTCCATCGGGTTCATCGTGTTCCTGAAGTTCAAGCTCTACAGCAAGGCGACCTCGTTCACCCTCCGGCTGTTCAGTGGCGGGTAGACCAAATCATGCTGATTTTTTTTAAACCAACATCCAAATGAATGAAAACACCTTATAAGAACATCTACGACGTGCTAAAGCTGAACCGGTTCATCGTACTGGCCTCGGTCATTGCCGCTGCGGTCACGGCCATCGTATCCGTACTGATGGTCATCAAGCTGCACAGGGACACCGTGGGCAGCGCCTTTGTGGTCAATACCGATGGGAGCGCCATCCCCCTGAAGCTGGTCTCGCAGAACGAGAACCTGAAGGTGGAGATATTGTCGCACCTGGAGCTGTTCCACACCTATTTCTACGACATCGATGCCAGCAACTATGAAAGGCACCTTGAAAAGGCACTGTGGCTGGGCAACAGTTCGGTGGACAACCTCTATCGGCAGAAAAAGGCGGACGGGGTCTTCAACCGCTTGCTCCAGTACTCACTGGTGCAAAGGGTGCTGGACATTGAATCGAAAGTGGACGTGCAGAACGAACCTTACGGGTTTGAGACCAGATTGGTATTTGAAATCAACCGCGGGGCGACCACCGATACCTACGAGCTCATTACCACGGGCAAGCTCATTCGGGTGGACCGGCACTTTCCCAACAATCCGCACGGCTTGCTCATCACCGATTATTTTGAAAAGCGCCTTAGAAAAACACAAAACGGAACACCATGAAAATCGAAAAGAACAAAATAGTATTTGCCGTGGTACTGGCCACGGTAGTGATATTCCTGATCGCCTATTCCGCCATGTTGATGGACGATGACGGCGACGGGGATGAAAATCTGGAGCAGGTCCAGGTACCCGAACTGGAAGCGGAGCAAAAGGAGTACGACTCCAAACTGGAGGCCATCGACGACCTGAAGGAAGTCCGCCAGACCGATGCGCCCAGCATCTATGACGAGAGCCTATTGGACTCCACCGGCACATACGACCCCGACCTGCCCATCAAAAGGAAGCGCCATATCGTGGACAGTATCTATAGAGCCAACAGGATAAGCTATTCCGAAAGCACTTATTCCAAGACCGTACCCCGTTCAGCGGTTCTTGGGCAAAAAAAGGATATCGACACCATAGCCAAAACGGACACAAAAGTTGGAGCCAATAAAATGGGGCTGGAGCACCAACTCTTCTTTGCCTCTGCCCCGACCAAAGATCCCACTTTGAATCTACGCCATACGGATTCCGTAATCCATGTGATAGTGGATGGCGACCAGACCGTAAGCACCAACCATCGCTTACGGATGCGGCTCGCAAAGGAGACCCAAATCGGCAATAAAGTTGTTCCAAAAAACACACCGATTTATGGCTTTATCAGCTTCCAGCCCAATCGCGCGATGATAAGGATTGAAAACATCGGGCACCGTCCCATCAAACTGAAGGCCTTTGACCTCCAGGACGGCAGCGAGGGTATCTATGTGGAGAACAGTTTCCGTGCCGAGGCAGGCCGTGAGGTCGTGGAGGATATTGTCGGTGATATCAATGTCGTCGGGCTTCCACAGGTCGGTGGCATCAAAAAAGTTTTCCAGCGTAGCAACCGGACCGTAAAGGTTACCGTAATCAACAACTACAGGCTTCTATTGAAACCAGAACCATAAATATCCAGACACATGAAACATTCATCCATCCTATTAATTTTGTTTATGGTCACGGCCATTTTAAATGCCCAGCCCAAAATGAGATTGGACACCATCTATGCCAACGAGCATAAGAACGTGGCCCTGTTCTTTCCCAATCCCATTAGACAGGGTATTACCGGTGCAGACCACTTCGTTTTCACCTACAACCGCGAAAAACAGCAGTATTTCGGATTGTTGCAGGCCACCCCGGGAAAAGAAAGTAATCTTTTGATAATCAACAACAATGGCGAAATTTTTTCGTATATTGTAAGATATAGTCCTACACTGGAAAAACTGAATTATTTCATTCCGGTTTCGGCGTCCATCGGTAATGAAAAACCAATGGAATCCCATTCCGACAAAACGATACAACCGGTACCTTCTGCCGATCCAAAGGCCAGATATTATGAACGGTTCTGTTCGTATTTGGTCAATAGGAGGCAGCGCATCGGCAAGCTTAAAAAACGGCACGACGGCATGGTGATGAGTATCGAGAATATTGTTTTCGACAGGGAGGAACTGTATTTCGTGATGACCATCGAAAACCGGTCGTCATTGGATTATGATGTGAACTTTCTGCACCTGAGCATCGAGACCAGAAAGAAGGGCAGGAAAAAATCATTGCAGCGTTTGGATGTCGCTCCGCTCTATATTTATGGTGCCCCGTCAAAAATCAAGGAGGGCCAAAAGGCCAAAGTGGTCTATGCCGTACCAAAGTTTTCCATTAGCGACGAGCGCTTGGCCCTATTGGAACTCAATGAAAGGAACGGTGAGCGCAACCTAAAGTTGAAAATATCGCACAGGACCATCAACAACCCTAATTGACACAATTAAATGATGACCCGCAACAGGCAATAAAATTTAAACAATAATAAAACAGATCAATCCCAAAACCCAAACAGATGAAAAAAATAGTCCCCTACCTATGGCCCATACTTTTTATGGCCTGCACCACGACACAAAAATCACCCGTTGAAACCGCCCAAACCGTTATCGAAAGCTTTTACCAAAAGGATCTTTCCGCCTTAAGACAGAACACCACGTCCGAAAGCTACGAGGCCTTTACGGCCGTTCATGATATGCTAGTCCCGACCAAAATGGACGGCGCATCAAATTTCAAGGTTCTCGATGAAGCCGTAAACGACGATACGGCATGGGTGAAGTTTACTACTTCATACAGCGATGAACCCGAAACCTTTAAGCTCGTGAAATTGGATGGAAACTGGAAAGTTACAGAGAAAGGATTGCGTGAAAAATCCCCGTTTTGATTTTTGACTAATCTAACACTTGGAAGCCACCAAATTGGTTTCGTATGGAAAAGCAAACGAACTGTAATCTTCATTGGTGAGCCAACGATTTCTATCCTGTTCACGTAAAACTATGGGCATTCTTTTCTTGGTGTTGTGTATTTCGCTCATCAGCTCGTTGGCCTCGGTAGTGACTATACTATATGTCCCCAATTCCTCTCCGGTTTCGGGGTCGTTCCATAGCGAATAAATCCCCGCAAGTGCAAAAATGTCTTGGTCTTGAGGTTTTATGACGAACTTTTGTTTGGCCTTACCCTTTGGATCCAACCATTGCCATTCGTAAAACCCATCCGCCAGTACCAAACATCGTTTCTGTACAGAATTGCGATAAGACGGTTTTTCGTCAAGGGTTTCCACCTTGGCGTTCAAGGTCGCCTTTTGAATTTTTCTATCCTTTGCCCAAAACGGTATCAAGCCCCAACTATAAAATTGGATTTCGCCCGGGCTTTCATCCACGATAACAGGATAGGACGAATGTGCAAAACCATTGATTTCCTCACTGGGCTGGTAGCGTTCCTTTTCCTCAAAATAGGCATCGAACGATTTTTCTATATCCTCTAATTTGGCGTTGAGTCTGGTCCGGTAACACATAACAAAAATGTTTGTTACAATATACCAAATTAGCTTTTAATTTCCTTTCGTTTGGCGGATTTTAGTTTAAAGACATCTTCATAAGTCGGCTCATCAGGGCTGCGTGGGTCAGTCTTTAAAGCCATTTTTTTACTCCAAACCACATCCATACTAAAATGCCCGAATTCTTCGGTAATCTTACCGTAACAGGCATATACGCCCCTACCGTGAACGGGGTACTTATCGACAGCCTTTGGAAAATGTACCGCATCAAAATACTCGCCCTGTTCATCAATAAAAGTGCTTAACCGCATCCGCTTGCCCTGGCTTGTTGTATGGAATCTTGAATTCACCATAATGCCGTACAATAACATTTCCCTGCCACTGAAATTGGGCATATCTTTGGCCATCCAATTGGTTTTTGGGGTTTCTGAAATCAGGTCGAAATAGCTGCACAACGGAAAGCCCAAAAGCTCCATTTCGTCATAGGCATCTTCCAACCATCCCTGATTGAACTCGGGCAAGGGAAAATTTCGGTGCCTGGGACGGAACAACTGCGGATGTGCGCTCCGTTTTCCCAAAGTATTCAATTTGAACGTGGCCATCCAGAGCAATTCGGGCTTCGATTTATGGGTAAACCGAAACGCCCCGATGCGTATCAAAATCGTTAGCTGTTCAATGCTTACTGCAACCCTGTCAATAAAATCGTCCAAGGATTCATATTTCCCGTAGAGCTGTCTTTCCGTCAATAACCGCTGCACCAAAAAGGTTTCCAAATTCTTCAGGTAGCCAAATCCCAAGTAAATATGTTCCCCCTTAATGCTGTTGGCGTGGTCGCTGTTGTTGATGCAAGGGGCGTGGATAATGCCACCACACATCCGGGCTTCCTGAATGTAATGTTCGCTGCTATAAAAGCCGCCACCGTTATTGAGTACGGCCACCATAAATTCCAAGGGATAGTAACATTTCAAATAGAGGCTTTGGTAACTCTCCACGGCATAACTGGCCGAATGCCCTTTGGCAAAGGCGTACCCCGCAAAACTGGCAATCTGTTCCCACACCTCGTTGATGACCGCCTCCGAATAGCCTTTCTCCAAGCAATTGCTCCTGAACTTCAATTCCACGGCCTTGAACTCCTCCCGGGAGTGGAACTTTCCGCTCATTCCACGTCGCAGCACATCGGCTTCGCCCAAATCCAGTCCGGCAAACTCGTGCGCCACTTTTAAGACATCCTCCTGATACACCATCACACCATAGGTCTCCGGCATAATCTTGGCCAGAACGGGATGGGCTTCCTTTCTTCGTTCCGGTTCCCTATGCCTACGGATAAACTCGGTTTTCATCCCTGATGAAGAAACGCCAGGACGAATCACGGAACTGGCAGCCACTAGACTCAAATAATCACTTACTTGCAACTTTTTCATCAGCCCCCGCATTGCAGGGGATTCCACATAATACACCCCGATGGCCTTTCCTTTGGAAAGCATTTGGTTAAGATTATCGTCTCTCTTGAATTTTTCAATTTGCGTGATGTCGATTTCGGGAAGCTCGGAACGGTTCTCTTTTACGATGTCTATGGCATCCTTAATTTTCGCCAATCCCCGTTGCCCCAGGATATCGAACTTAAAGATGCCCACATCCTCGGCAATAATCATATCGAACTGCACCGTTGGAAATCCCTTTGGCGGCAAATCGGTCGCCGAATAATAATGAACGGGGTTGTCCAGTATTAAGATTCCTGCGCTATGTACGCTCAAATGGTTGGGCATCCCTTGGATAAGCGAACCGTATTTGATGACGAGCCTATGGATGTCGTTTAATTTTGTTGTTGGAAAGTTTCCATCGCTCAATTGGTCGATGTCGCTTTTCGGCAATCCGAATACCTTACCCAATTCCCGTACCGTAGCCCGATATTTGAAGGTATTGTAGGTAGCCAATAATGCCGTATTTGGAAAGCGTTTGAAGATATAGGCGGTAACATCATCACGATCACGCCAGCTAAAATCAATATCAAAATCGGGTGGTGAAGCCCGGAACGGATTGATAAAGCGTTCAAAATATAGGTCGAGCTCTATGGGATCTACATCGGTTATCCCAATGATATAAGCTACAATACTGTTTGCTCCACTGCCACGGCCCACGTGAAAATACCCTTGGCTCTTGGCATAGCTCACAATATCATGGTTAATCAAGAAATAGGACACAAAATCCATCTTCCGTATAACTTGCAATTCCCTTTCCAAGCGTGCCAAAACAATATCGTTGGGATTTGAATAGCGTTTGGGCAGGCCATTATTGCAGAGTTCGGTCAATAGCTGATAGTCTTTCTCCTTTGATTCGCTAAAAACCTGTTGGTTCTGCGATACCCTGTTAGAGCCAAAACTGAAATCGATTTGGCATTGCGATAATAGGTTTTCGGTGTTTTTGATAATATGGGGAAAGTCCCGGTAACGCCCCACCAAATCTTCCAAGGGCAGCATCCTTTCGGTCTCACTGGCTTCTTCCGTAGTGGGTAATTTGCTCAATAGTGTGTTGTTGTCAATGGCCCGAAGTAACCTATGGGCGTTAAAATCCTTTTTATTTCGGAAAGTTACGGGTTGTTGTACCACCAATTTGTCGGTAAAATTCCGATAGGCAGAAAACGGCAGTCTTCTTAAATTTTCTATGGAAATGCCGATGAATTCATTGTCCAAAAAGTGGATCTTATCCAGTTGCAAAAGCTGTTCAAAAGGATAAATGATAAAAGCATTTTTCAGCTTCGGTGCAACCTCGGGCAGTTTGATGGCATTATGGGAATGCTTTGATAAAAATGCGTTCAGTTCAAGAAAACCTTCATTGTTTTTCGCAATACCTACGTACAGTTGTTTTGCCCCGTCCCTAAAATCAATGCCTACCATCGGGCGGATGCCAAAATCAGGAGCCTTACGGATAAAATTGAGGCAGGCCGATGTATTGTTGATGTCGGTAAGTACCAATTCGCCCACACCGTTATCCTTGGCAAGCTGCAACAGGTCGATTTCGGAAAACGTCCCGAACCGTAAGGAATAAAAGGTATGGCAGTTCAGATACATAGGCTATTGGGTTCTGTGCGCCAACACCATTGGCGGTTCGCCATTGAACACATTGTAAAATCTACCGATGGATTTCGCACCCATACAGGATGCCCGCATGATCTTGTTTTCACCAAATCGCTTGCGGATATGGTCCATTGCACCGTAAAGGTTCAGCATTTCCTCGGTGTCGTCGAACAGGTTGATTTGGTAGTTCCCGGAAACCAAATCGCCCATCCGCACACCTACCAACCGTAGCAATATCCGCCTTTGGTACAACTGTTCAAAAAGCTCCAAGACTTTTGGAATCAGGATATGGTCGGCACTGGTATACGGTATCTTCGCTTGTTTGGTATAGGTATTGAAATCGGCATACCTTATCTTAATGGAGATACAGGAAGTGAGCTTATTGCCGTTCCGCAGGGCAAAGGCTAGATTTTCTGCCATCGCCGTTAACGTGGTTCGTAACTTTACCATATCAGTCGTATCCCAAAAGGTGCGTTCGGTCGAAATGGATTTCCGTTCATGGTATTGGATCAGTGGCGGCCTATCAATGCCATTGGCTCGCCGCCAAATGGTCTGCCCGTTTTTCCCAAACGCACTGATCATCATTTCCTCCGGCATTTCCTGAATGGTCTGCACCTTAAAAACCCCCATATTCTTTAGGCATTGGAAAGTCTTGCCGCCTACGGAAGGAATCTTGTGCACGGACAGCGGAGCCAAAAACGCCTTTTCAAGACCAAAATCGATTTTCATCTGGTTGTTGGGCTTGGCCTCACCCGTGGCCACCTTTGAGGTTATTTTATTGGAGGACAGTCCGAAGGAAATGGGCAGTCCCGTTTCCTTGATGATTTTATGCCTCAACTCTGTGGCGTATTTGTAGCAGCCAAAGAATTTGTCCATTCCCGTCAAGTCTGCATAGAATTCATCTACGCTCGCCTTTTCAAAAATAGGTACTTGCTCCTTAATGATTTCCGTAACCTCTTGCGAAAACTTGGTATATGTTCCGGCATTGCCACGAATGACAACGGCTTCGGGGCAAAGCTGCCGGGCCAACTTCATCGCCATTCCCGAGCGGATGCCAAACTTTCGGGTTTCATAACTACAAGCGGAAACCACGCCACGATCGCCCGTGCCGCCTACCAATAAAGGACGTTTCTGTAAACTGGAGTCCAGTCGCCGTTCACAGGACACAAAAAAAGTGTCCAAATCGAGATGTAGAATTTTATTTTCCATTGGAAAAGCAAAATTAACTACAATATGTAGTTTTTATTGCTTAATTTTGTAGTATTATGAATTTTATACCCAAAAACATCAGGCATCTTCGTGATTTAAAAGGTCTTTCCCAAGAACAACTCGCAGAGGAATTGGGTATTTCCCGATCGAACCTCGGATCCAAAGAGGAAGGACGTTCCGAACCCAATCTGGCGCTATTGGTAACCCTATCGGATTTCTTCAAGATACCTGTTGATATCCTTATAAAAAAGGATCTCACCAAGACCAAGGATTTTTCATTTATAGACTTGGGCAACCAACGGGTCCTGTTCCCTATCATGGTGGACTCAGAAAATGAAGACCTTATCGAGGTGGTACCCGTAAAGACTTCCGCCGGGTATCTGGCAGGATATGATGACCCGGAGTACATTGAACAACTGGAAAAGATTAAGTTACCTTTTCTTCCTTCTGGGAAGCACCGTGCCTTTCCCATTAAGGGGGATTCGATGTTGCCCATGAAAAATGGCTCATTCATTGTTGGCCGCTATGTTGAGGACATGGCCGATATCAAAAACGGCACGACCTATGTGCTTTTGACCAAAAACGATGGCATGGTCTATAAACGGGTCTTTGACCAATTACATTCCAAAGGGACGCTGCTCTTGGTTTCAGACAACAGGGAGTACCGTCCCTATGAAATTAAGGCCGATGAAGTTTTGGAACTCTGGGAGTTCACCTGTGCCATCCAAACACAGGAATATAGTCCCGACGAATTGAAGATCAGCAGTATTCTTCAGATGTTCAATGCTTTGGGGGTTGAACTGGAAGCTCTTAAAAGGTAAACAGAATTTTGACCAAATATGTGATGGGCTATGAAAAAATCGACCGGGCCTCATCATATATCCTATCAAAATTGGTCTGTAGGTCGGTACTTGAATATGGCCTTTCACCTTTGGGCAGTTCCCTCTGTATTCTGGTCAGTTTGAACTGTACCTTTTTATCCCTGCCATCTGCATAGGTAATGAACTCGCCTTGCTTTAACCTGAAAAAAACGTCCGCCCGAACCTTCGGGATTTCCTTTTCGCCCGTGGTAACCCGCGTATCAAAATCCAGGTTGTGCCCACGGCTGACACTCTTTGTCGGATCCTTTATTATTTCAAAAAAGCGCTCGTAATACTTGGCGGTATCCGGGTCGTTCACTTTCCCAAAGAACTGATAGGACAGATTGCTCAAAATTGCCCTGCTTGCCTTGTCGCCGTACATCATATCGTTCTGTATCTTGTCCTGCATTACATAGACCGTAACAATATCATAGCTCCTGAGCGTTGCCGGAATACGGTGCATGTTCAACAACCTAATGGTCGGCGCTTCTTCCATCAAAAGAAAGGACGGTCTTGAATGGCGCACGCTCATCTGTTTGGTGATGGTATGTATGATGGTGGCGATAACTGGCGCATAGGACGTCTCATATTTAGGATTGTTGACCACGGAAATGACCGATGGATGCTCCACACTGTTGATATCCAACGGTACTTCATCATACGACAACGCCATAAAAATACGTTGCGTACTGATCCGTTTCAACGCATTGGCCAAGGTGCTTTTAACACCTGCCGTCTGCCTTTCGGAATCCTTTCCGCTGATGAATGCGTCCGCCATTGCCCTCGATGTAGTGTTGGTCTCCAAAAATCCGATCAGGCTGTCCGTGTCCAGCAATTGGTATATGGCTATCAAATGGGGCAGGGTACAGTATTGGGGGTAATCCGTTTTTAGTTTCCAGATCAGTCCACCAACCAATCCCTCGGCGGCATCGTTAAAGAATTTTGTCGTGCCCGTTGAGCCGCTTTCCCGTTGTTCCAATAGGTTCTCAATCAGTACCCGGGACACTTCATTGACGCTTTCCTCATTTTCCAGATAGCGCGGGGCAATGGGGTTGGCTCTATGGATGATGTTTTCAAAGGAAATGACCTTGAACGGCACCTCGCTATCCTTAAAAAGTGGGTAGGCCATTTCGGTGAGCTCGAAATCCTTATAATCGTGGATGACACCACATAACCCATGTTTTTTAAAATGTTTTAGAAAACCATAGACTACACTTTCAGTCTTTCCACTCCCGGCGGAACCGATTACCGATGCGCCACGCTTGATGTTGTTCAGTTCGAAACGGCCATTGGCTGTGGCAAAACCTACACGGTATCTATCGTTTCCTGATTTTGATTGGTCAGCCCTGTGCAGGAACACATAGCCCACTGTATTGATGAGCAATAACGGACAGGCGTAATAAAGCAATGCTAGGGCCATTTCCAACTCCCTTGATAGGTAGAACACCAATAGACCGGTCAACAACAGGTTTAGGGCGAATGCATATTTGACCACACGAAAACAGCCGTAAAACAGGCCGCCCACACCTATAAGTGTCAATATAATTTGAATAAAATTGTCCATAATCTTGATTTTAGATTCCTATTGAGCTTGATTTCACGGCGATTTCCGCGCCTCGTCGCAACCGTTTGAATATCCGCAATGCCATTTGAGCCTGACTGGTGGGGATACTGGGCAGCATTGGCGCCCCCGACTTGCCGATGATCTTAAAGGCCATGGCCCGCTCGTTGGCCGGCAGGTTCATAAGGGCAGCAAAGTAAAGTTTCGGGTGTTGCACAAAGTTCTTTTTTGCCCTATAGGTCTCGGCATAGTTACGTTTGTAACCGAACGCCCTATCGAACGTCTGCTCCGCACGTTCAAAGAACCGATCACGGTCGAAGCCTCGCTTCACCACCTTGCCGTGCATCTCCACTTGGGATGCCCGGTGCTTGCTGCCCGGGGACAGGCTAAAGGTGTTGGAAGCATCCTTTCGGCTGACGATGATATGGATATGGCTCTGGTTACCCGCTTTCTTCATTCCCTGAACGATGCGCTTGCCGTTCTGTTGGTGCGGTGCTTCCTTTTCGAGCTTGGCTATTTCCTTTTGTCGTTTTTTGATATTGCCTTCCATCGTTCCTTTTTGAATGTTCCGGATTTCGGTTTTAAACTGAAGAATCTTTGTGGCATAAGGTTGGTTTTCTCGAATCTCCCTGGCCGTTCCCTTAAAGCTGCGTTGGTGCTCTATTTTTGCAAAATATTTGATGTCGTCCACCGAAACGGGGCGTCCATTGATCTCTCGGTTGAAACTGGCCACGTAATCCTTCATCAACTCGCGGGTATAGCGCTTAAGGCCCTTGCTACTGTCCTGAAGCTTCCGCAGCTCATATTTAGAGGGGCTGACCGTTATTGAATAGAACTTGGGCTCTTTCTTTTTGAGCTTGGCGGTGTTGCCGTCAATTTCCCTGACAACTTCCCCCGCCGATATTCTATCGCCGTACTGGTTGAAAAAGTGCTCCATATCTTCTTTGGCCAGACCCTCATTTTCCTTTTCGAGGTAGCCCACAAAGTCGGCCGAGCTTTGCGGATAGTCGGTTCCCAATTTCTGGGGCGTGATGGTAATGTACATGGTAGATTGGTTTAAGGTTTATCATTTGTGCTCTTCTTTTCCCTGAACTTGGGTTCTTTCTGTTTATCCCCGGCATATTTCTTTTCCAGAATGAGCGGTTTCTTTTTGGGTTCGTCCACTTCAAACAAAGATTGCAGCATTGCGACCGTGGGCTTGGTCTGGGTCTTTTCCACATCGCGCATTATGGCGATGACGGCATTGATTCGTTTCTTGATTTTACTTTCCAACGTCTGCATGTTTGGCCCCAAGGACTCCTTTGGCGAAATGCCGTGCTCCTCAAAAAAATCAATCATCAGCAGCAGCCCCATCGATTGGGAACAGGACATTTTTCTACAGAATTTCCTGAATTTCTTTGCCACGGAAGTTTTAATCCCCAGCTTTTCAAATCGCTCTTTTTCATAGCCTTTATCCATTTTTTCTGAAAAATTTTCTTGTTTTTATTGGGCTGCCAAGGTTTTTTCTGAAAAACCTTGGCCAAAGGCCCAGACCACAAATCGGGCACCGCCCCAAAACCCTTATTATATAAGGGTTCCGGAGGAACATCAAAAACGTAACACCGCAGAGCGTGTTACCCTCTTGCTGCTCCATTTCGTTCGCCGCAGGCGAACAAAATTTTCATACAACCTGACTTAAAAAGTCAGTTGCTTTTTACCGTATTACAGCTCTTTTAAAGGTATTGGATTGGGGCGTAAAAACGAAACGCCGTTTGGTTCCAAATGGTCGGTTTTGGCACCAAAAAATATGGTTTTATGAAAAGTGTAACTTTTGGACGTCTGTTCCCCTGAAATACCCAACGGCTTTTGAAAAGAAAAAAGCCCCCTTTAAGGAGGCCTTTGTGCTTAAATTTAAATGTGCTTTTATATTCTAAAAGTAAACTTATAACGGTATAAATTCCGTGTCGCTTCCTCTTCCAGAACTGATTGATAGTTCAAACGGTGCTTTAGCGCATAGGCTTTTAGCGAGTTGCCGAATTTGTGTTCAATATCAGCTTTTGAAGTCTGCATCAACCGCTCTTGGGTCTCGGCATCCAAATTGGTATAATTCAAATAGATCATGGTTCTGTATTTTAAATCAGTCCATTATCGGCGAAGCTGAAAAAACCGCCCTCTGGGGTAACGATGATATGATCCAGAACTTTGATGTCCAACAGTTTGGATGCTTTTACGATTTTCTCGGTAATCTGCTTGTCCATATCACTGGGCTTTAATTTATTTGAAGGGTGGTTGTGGCATAAAATTATTCCAGTTGCCAGGGCTTTCAATGCAATGGCGAACAATAGACGGACATCGACCAAAGTGCCGGTCATACCGCCAGTGGACAATTGATAGATTCCTTTCACCTTATTGGCGTTATTGAGCAGTACCACCTTAAAAGATTCGTACACCGCGATCGTGTTTTTGTCCCAATGTCCGTAAATGACCTCATGGGCCGTTTTCGAACTGGTTATTGCTACCGAAGTTTTTAACTGTTCCTTGTAGCTTATCTGTATTTCGTTAACTTTGCTTTTCATGAGCTTCAATTTATGAGGTTTTAAAACGAAAAGAGGGTGCTGAGTTAAAAGGGAGCACCCTCTTATTTTTAAGGCTATTTACTCAGCAGTAGGATTTCTGAAGCCACCACTTCAGTTACATAGCGTTTTACGCCCTCCTTGTCCTCATAGGAACGGGTGGTCAGTTTTCCTTCGATGGCAATCTCCTTGCCCTTGCCTACATACTTCTCGATAATGTCGGCGGTCTTGCCCCAAGCGACAATCGTATGCCATTGGGTTTCGGTCTGTCTCTCGCCTTTGGAGTTTTTGTAGTTCTCATTGGTAGCCAATGAAATTCGGGCTACTTTTTTACCGCTGTCCAACTTGGTAACGGCAGGCTCTTGCCCTACGTTCCCGATCAACTGTACTTTGTTTCTTAATGTACTCATGGTTTAAAAATTTAAAAGATTAATAAATGCCCCTTGTTTTGATTTCAATTGAACTTGAATTTTAAGGGGTGCTTTGTTCAGTTCTCTCTAAAAGAGGACCATGTTTGGGGTGGGTTTTGTCAAGACTTTTATCAAAAGTTCAGGAGTGTCTGCGACGTAGCAAAATCCTCGGATTTTCAAGGAAGTAGAAACCTTAAGTTTTTATAAAATTTACATGGTCTTGACAGGTTCCACAATAGCCTTAGGCCTTCTCATGGAACCCATGGCGGCCTGCGCGTACGGGAAGTTGAGCAAAGGGCGGCATGGCGGTTCATGATAGAAGCGCCTTGGGCTATGCCTGGTTTTTGATGTACCAAAAACCAATAAAGGCCCCAAACATTACAAACCCCTTAAAATGCTTTGACAGCTGTGGTATTTTTGAGAACTGGCGAACAAAGTCCCGAGAAGACTTTGCCGACAGGGCGGTCAAGAAAATGCCGGAGCTGGCTTTCCTTATTATGTTTTTAGATTAAAACACTCACCCTTTACTTTTTTATGAGGGCTAAGCAGCGGCAGCGGGCTCTGGCTTAAAATCGAAATTCCGTAGCAATTAAATACACTTTTGGTTTTAAGCTTGTGTTCAAGATGGTTTTGTGAAGTGCTTTTCCCGAAATGGAGCTTAGCGGAATATAGGGGAATGTACTGAGAATACGATATAAACTACAAATTACTACATGCCTCTAGCGTGAGGGGCAGCAGCGGCATCCTTTTGTGGTTCCTTAAAACCATAAAAGATATAGTGGATGACCCGACCCGCTTGCATTTTACCTTCAAAAAAATGCAAGTGGTGGTACGCCCAAATAAAATTAACGGCTTAAAACCACCTACTCATTAAATAAGATATAATTAACCTACTTTAATCTAAAAGCCTTCTAAGAACAAATAATCAGACCCCAAGAAATGTATTTCAAAGGAAAAACTAAAAGGCACGACAACAATCTTTTGTTATGACTCCTACATATGTTCATCTTTCACTTTAGGAATATACGCTTTTCAAAGCATTATGAAAAACCATCAGTTTTTTGATGTTTTTCCTTTGCTACCCCCAAGTCAAGCCTCAAGGAATTCTATTGATTAAATATTTTTAATAGTGAAACAATATTACGATAGCAATTTTTAATTATAAACAGTACATTTATCGTAAACAAAAATTTTAAATAAGTAATGAACAATAAAATCAATAAAATTAATAATCTTTCATTAGTTGATTTAAATGAATGTATCTCTAATCTAATATCAAGGTTAGGCTATTCAGAAATTAATTCAATTAAGAATAATATTATAAAATCAATCCTTAAAGGACCATTGACTAATGATGAACATATATTTATTTTATTTAACGAAAAATTATCAGGAAACATAGAAGAGGAAAAAATAACAAATGAACTTAAGGAAATCCAAATAGATTTAAAAGCTAATAGCTATTATATAATTTCCAAGAATAATATTTCAAACGGGGTAAAATCTAAAATCAATGGATCTATTGAAAATATCTCAGTTAGTTTCATAGGGAGAGATGACCTTATTCAATTAATTGACGAAAATTATGAGGATTTTTGGAAGCATAGCGATTTAAACTTGATTGAATATGAAAAGGCATTTTGTTCCACAACTATTCAAGATACAGAAATTAAAAAATTAAAAATATTCAATGATAAATACCAAAAGTTATTAGATATTTTTATCGAACCAAGAATCTACTATACCTATGAAGATAAATCTACCAACACACCAGTAAGAAAAAAAATTGGCCTCGACTATTTAATAAATGATAAAAACAATAACATTATTTCTGGAGATGCAGGAACTGGTAAAACTACATTATTAAAAAAAATAGGAGAAAATTTAATCTTTAATAATACGGATAATAAAAATAGAAATCTTCCAATTTTTTTTAGTACCACGGAAATTTTCGAAAATGATTACAACATTAAGAATTTATTAGAAAGGAAAGTTTCGCTAAATTTTGAAGTAAATGAAGGCTTTTATGAAAATTATAAAATAACGTTACTGATAGACAGCATTGATGAACTAGAAAAAGACATCCAAAAATCAATATTAAAAGACCTAACTGAATTATCTTCTCAAAAACAAATTAAGTTTATTCTTGCTACTAGGAACTCAGAAAAGGTATCATCATTAATTGAAAAAAATGGCATAAAAATCTTCCACATAGAGAAATTTAATAATGATCAAATTAAAAAATTTGTTTCAAAATTTTTCACATCAGACAGTAATAAGGCTGAAAATCTAATTGATGCTTTAAAAGAAAACAGAATTATAGAAAGAATGCCTATTACACCTCTAACTCTTTCTCTTATTTCTATTCTATACGAAGAAAACAATCTAGAAATACCAGCGACAATAGCTGATATATATGATAATTTCAACTCCCTAATTATAGGAAGAGCAAATGTAAATAGTAGAATTGAGTTTATAGATATTTCTTTTAAAGAAAGAATTTTATCTCTTTATGCCTTGCATTTACTTGAAATAGAAAATAACAAACCATTAACTAAAGAAGGGTTTATTAAATTTTTCAGCGACTATTTTAAAGAAAAAACATTACCTATAAAAAAGGGGACGCTTGAAGAAGTTCTTGAATATTTAATCGAACATACTGGTATTCTTATATTCAAAGATAATAAATGGATTAATTTTAGCCATGATTCTTATTTAGAATACTATTCTGCCTTAGAAATTTTTAAACATCAAAGAGAAAAAGAAGATTTACTTGCCGAGAACTTCTTAAAACATAACTGGCAAAATGCAGCTATATTTTATGCTGGTAAATCTAAAGATTTACCTAAGTTTTTAGAAAAAGTGCTTCTTACATTAAACAAGGCTACCGCTTTACAAGATTCATTTATGGGCATCTTAGGTGCTGGATATTTATTACAAGCCCTGTACCAAACAGATAACATTTTAAGAAAGGATGTTATTTTAAAGGCTTTAGACCTGAGCATCAATACATATGAAACCACAACTAAGCTAGCTTCTGATAATTCTTCCTTATTTAAAAACTACAATATTCCTATTTTACAATTAATGAATTTATTCTATTTCTTTGAGAATTTCAACTCATTAACAGTAAAAGACCCTTTGGTTTTAGCTTTCAATGAAATAATTCAAAATTTCAAAACTAGTCAAAAAAACGTTGATGCTTTCAAAGCAATTAAACTTGCCTTAACCTTAGACTCCAAAAGAATAAACCATCCAGATGCTTTATATGAAATAATAGAAAACAAAGACATTTTAAAACAGCCTTCTCTGTATGTTTTATTAGATTTCAGCTTAAACATCTTAGGAAAAGAAAAGTACAAATCAATCAAACAAGAACTAAAAAAAGATTATTTACATAAAATCAGTAAACCAGTACAAACCTTAATAAAACTACCAGCCGCAAAACTTAGATTTAGTAATTTAGACTCAATTGAAGCCGACAGAGATATTAAATTAATTGTAGAAGGGAAAACCGACGCTGAAATTATTGAACATGCTTATTATTGCTTAACTAATGGCAGCTTGCCTTATTGGAGTATTTCAAGTGCAGGTAATATATCTGGCGGAGCCAAAGAAGTCTCAAAATCATTGAATGCAATCAAACCTATCCTAGATAATAAAAATTTTGTAATTGGTGTCTTTGACCACGATGCTTCAGGGCTTCAAGAGTTTAGGAGTTTAAAAGAAAATATATTTCCTACACTAATTAAAGACACAGTAAAAAAACATATTTCACATAATATTTTTGGTCTTTGTCTTCCTGTTCCTGGTGAATTAGATTTCTATCTAATTAAGGAGCAGGAATATAACCTTTTTGAAATAGAACATTATTTTGATATTCAAGTTTTAAAAGATCAAAATATGCTTGAAGAAACACCTTTTAATGAGAACATTTTCAAAATAAAAGACAAAAAGAAAAAAGAATTCTCAAAATACATTAGAACTCTAAATAACCCTGAAATATTCAAAAATTTCATTGAACTTTTTAATCAAATTGATAAAATAACCAATAAGGAGGTTGATTACATAGGCTGATTGATTATACCCCTACTTCATCACACAATTTGAGTAAGGCTACAACAGCTCGGTAGGTACCTTCTGAAAAATGGCCTCGTCAAAAAAAGATAGGGCTATTTTTCTTTATGACACTATCCCATAATGGCTACCTACCAGAACGGTCTGGCGCACCTAACTCCAAACTAAGCCCCTACAGGATAGTGTCATCATTTATGGGAAAGTTAAAAAAAGTTAGAGCATTATGTTTAATCTGCACAAACTAGATATAAATAATAAAACCCGTCATAAGAATACATTTTCTTGCCAGGCGCTTTTACCCTTTTGTTTTGGATTAATACTGGTTGTGAAACCAAATACTTTGCTATGTAATATTCTTCTAAATACGAAACAAAATCTTTGCTTGTGGATTTATAAAGCAGATACATATAATGATAGTCATTTCTATAATCCTTTTGGTCGGTTCTTATATAAGAATCTCCTGTTTTTCCAATCTTAAAATTACTATTATGGTGAGAAATGATAATGTTTATAACTTTAGTAATCTTGGTTTTAACACCTTGATTAATACGCCCGTGTTGACACCAAGAAGATTCTATTACAGGTTTAGTTCCAGACCAGAAGTTTTTCCAAAACTTATCCCATTCTGTTTCAGTTTCGGACAAGTGAGGTCTTTTGGATTTTGCACACATATTAAATTATTTAAAAACGAATATAAACAAATCATTTATCCATTCTAGTGATAGATTCGAAAAATAATATTCTTATGCAGTCTTTGCTACAAATATTAACACATAAAAACAAAACAATTATTTTCTAAAATCTACAATTCACTCATTAAAAAATTTTCACACAATACGTAGATAAGCATTTTTTCCTTTTGGTATTGAAGCAATTTTAGTTTCCTCCCTATGTAAAACATCTTTTAATTTCCCCATATCCTTACTTATTTTCTTTTCAACTACTCTGGCATACCTCTGAGTAGTCGACAATTTAGTGTGCCCTAATAGTTTAGACACCGTTTCAAATGGGACATCGTTAAGCAAAGTAATCGTTGTTGCAAAGGTATGCCTGGCTACATGGAACGTCAAATGCTTATTAATACCTGCTACAGTTGCAATGGTTTTCAGATATTTATTTACCTTCTGATTGGAAATTACGGGTAAAAGTCTGTTTTGGTTAACTTGGTTTGGATAATTAGCATAACGCTCCAAGACTTCTTTGGCTTGGGATAACAAAGGGACTTTTACTGTTGTTTTGGTTTTCTTTCGCTTGATATCAATCCATAAATCACCATCAACACCTTCTACTATATCATCCTTTTTAAGCAATTCAACCTCGGTATAGGTTAGACCTGTATAACAAGAAAACATGAACAAATCCCTTACAAGTAGCAAACCTGGCTCCTTTAATTTAACTGACCTTAACTTGTTCAGCTCCTTTAATTCCAGAAAAGCGCTGTCATAATCATCATACCTTAAACTATACAGATTAAAGGGATTAGTAGTAAAGCACCCAAACTTAACAGCAATGTTGATGAGCTTTTGAAAGCGCTCCATATGCTTCATAACACCGTTATTATTTAATGGCTGTGAAGACCTTAGCGGTTTACAGGTTCTTAAATAATTTTCAAAATCTACAATAAAGAGGTAATCGATAAAATTCAACTGGATATCACTGGTTTTATATTGGTGTTCTATAAACCGTTTAAGATACTTTTCCGTTGCTCCATAGTTCTTTAAAGTGCCTTGTGATAATTTTGGAGCTTCAACTTCCTTGTGGTAGATTATAATATCGGATAGCTTATCAAAAGTCTTATCCTTTCCCAAATAACGGAGTTTAATTTTTTGGGAAGTTATGGGGCGACCTTCAGAATAGAGTTGTCTATGGCAATCCATTAAATCGGCATAAACATCATCCAGATACAAGTTTATACTCTGTGCGCCCTTAACCCGTGAATTAAGTCTTGAAGATTCCGAACACCAATGGGTTTCCAAGGTTGTACGGGATCAATCTCAAAAGTTGGGTCTAAAGAGAAAAATAATTTTCTTTGTACTTTAAATTATATTGATGAATAAAGACACTGAGTTATCCTTGTTAAGTTTAATATTACCAGAAGGAATATTAGAGTATTTTGATATTGTTGGATTCGATAAGAAGCCTATAAAGCATGTTTTATATGAGAACCGTCTAACGATATATTTGGAGGAGAAAAAACAAATACCATCTAAGTACAAGGATTGCAAGTATAAAGCCAGTGGCTTCATGGAGCCTCGAATAATCGAGGATTATCCCGTTCGAGACAATCTACTATCATTAAATCTTAAACGAAGGCGTTGGGACGTTCTACTTGATAAAAAGAGGATTAAAGTAAGTCGTGAATGGGATGAATTTATTGCACAGGGAACTCGAATATCAAAAGAGTTTGCTGCTTTTTTAAAAGAAATCGACTGACAATACTGCTCTGAGCAGCCAACAACTTGGGCGCCAGTATGGTATGTCCGGAAAGAGGCTTCAAAGACATTATAAGGATCACTTAAGTGATTTTAAGCAATGGGAGCATAAGAGTCATGCTAAACAGTGGCTTGTTTTCCCTGAAAACTTAGGTTCTTATTTATCCATTGATGAGACAGCGCTGTCCAAGGGAGAGCTCTATACCATCATTACCAATAAGAAGGCCAAAGGAAAGAAAGGGGCTTTAGTTGGGATATTCCACGGAACTAAAGTGGAGCCTATTATCGAACAACTCTTGAAGATCCCAGCAAAGAAGCGTGCTAAAGTGAAAGAGATCACCTTAGACATGGCTAACTCTATGAAAACGATCTCCACTAAATGTTTCCCGAAAGCCATCCAAGTAACAGACAGGTTCCATGTACAGAAGCTGGCAATAGAGGCGCTCCAAGATCTTCGTATCAAATACCGATGGGAAGCTTTGGATCAAGAAAATGAACAGATAAAGCTATCTAGAGCTGCCGACAAAGAATTTAAACCTGTAACTTTTTCTAATGGTGATAGCTCAAAACAACTCCTGGCCAGGAGTAGATATCTACTGTATAAATCCCCAGATAAATGGACTCCAAATCAGAAAGAGAGGGGACAGATATTGTTTAATGAATACCCAGAATTAAAGAAAGCTTATGGACTTGTTCAAGGCTTGAGGAATATTTTTAACCAAGCCATAGATATTAAAGTAGCTTACACCAAACTAGCCCACTGGTACAAAGATGTAGAGGAGTCTGGATTTAAGAGCTTCCAAACGGTAGCCAATAGTATTACTTTAAATTACCGCTCTGTACTCAACTATTTTATAAACAGAAGTACTAATGCTTCAGCTGAATCCTTTAATGCCAAAGTAAAGGCTTTTAGATCTCAATTTAGGGGAGTCAGGAATACGGAATACTTCTTATATCGCTTGATTAAATTATATTCTTAAAATGGTAAAAACCCAGATTTTGGACTTGATCCACTAAAGTGGAGCCTATTATCGAACAACTCTTGAAGATCCCAGCAAAGAAGCGTGCTAAAGTGAAAGAGATCACCTTAGACATGGCTAACTCTATGAAAACGATCTCCACTAAATGTTTCCCGAAAGCCATCCAAGTAACAGACAGGTTCCATGTACAGAAGCTGGCAATAGAGGCGCTCCAAGATCTTCGTATCAAATACCGATGGGAAGCTTTGGATCAAGAAAATGAACAGATAAAGCTATCTAGAGCTGCCGACAAAGAATTTAAACCTGTAACTTTTTCTAATGGTGATAGCTCAAAACAACTCCTGGCCAGGAGTAGATATCTACTGTATAAATCCCCAGATAAATGGACTCCAAATCAGAAAGAGAGGGGACAGATATTGTTTAATGAATACCCAGAATTAAAGAAAGCTTATGGACTTGTTCAAGGCTTGAGGAATATTTTTAACCAAGCCATAGATATTAAAGTAGCTTACACCAAACTAGCCCACTGGTACAAAGATGTAGAGGAGTCTGGATTTAAGAGCTTCCAAACGGTAGCCAATAGTATTACTTTAAATTACCGCTCTGTACTCAACTATTTTATAAACAGAAGTACTAATGCTTCAGCTGAATCCTTTAATGCCAAAGTAAAGGCTTTTAGAGGATCAATCTCAAAAGTTGGGTCTAAAGAGAAAAATAATTTTCTTTGTACTTTAAATTATATTGATGAATAAAGACACTGAGTTATCCTTATTAAGTTTAATATTACCAGAAGGAATATTAGAGTATTTTGATATTGTTGGATTCGATAAGAAGCCTATAAAGCATGTTTTATATGAGAACCGTCTAACGATATATTTGGAGGAGAAAAAACAAATACCATCTAAGTACAAGGATTGCAAGTATAAAGCCAGTGGCTTCATGGAGCCTCGAATAATCGAGGATTATCCCGTTCGAGACAATCTACTATCATTAAATCTTAAACGAAGGCGTTGGGACGTTCTACTTGATAAAAAGAGGATTAAAGTAAGTCGTGAATGGGATGAATTTATTGCACAGGGAACTCGAATATCAAAAGAGTTTGCTGCTTTTTTAAAAGAAATCGACTGATAATACTGCTCTGAGCAGCCAACAACTTGGGCACCAGTATGGTATGTCCGGAAAAAGGCTTCAAAGACATTATAAGGATCACTTAAGTGATTTTAAGCAATGGGAGCATAAGAGTCATGCTAAACAGTGGCTTGTTTTCCCTGAAAACTTAGGTTCTTATTTATCCATTGATGAGACAGCGCTGTCCAAGGGAGAGCTCTATACCATCATTACCAATAAGAAGGCCAAAGGAAAGAAAGGGGCTTTAGTTGGGATATTCCACGGAACTAAAGTGGAGCCTATTATCGAACAACTCTTGAAGATCCCAGCAAAGAAGCGTGCTAAAGTGAAAGAGATTACCTTAGACATGGCTAACTCTATGAAAACGATCTCCACTAAATGTTTCCCGAAAGCCATCCAAGTAACAGACAGGTTCCATGTACAGAAGCTGGCAATAGAGGCGCTCCAAGATCTTCGTATCAAATACCGATGGGAAGCTTTGGATCAAGAAAATGAACAGATAAAGCTATCTAGAGCTGCCGACAAAGAATTTAAACCTGTAACTTTTTCTAATGGTGATAGCTCAAAACAACTCCTGGCCAGGAGTAGATATCTACTGTATAAATCCCCAGATAAATGGACTCCAAATCAGAAAGAGAGGGGACAGATATTGTTTAATGAATACCCAGAATTAAAGAAAGCTTATGGACTTGTTCAAGGCTTGAGGAATATTTTTAACCAAGCCATAGATATTAAAGTAGCTTACACCAAACTAGCCCACTGGTACAAAGATGTAGAGGAGTCTGGATTTAAGAGCTTCCAAACGGTAGCCAATAGTATTACTTTAAATTACCGCTCTGTACTCAACTATTTTATAAACAGAAGTACTAATGCTTCAGCTGAATCCTTTAATGCCAAAGTAAAGGCTTTTAGATCTCAATTTAGGGGAGTCAGGAATACGGAATACTTCTTATATCGCTTGATTAAATTATATTCTTAAAATGGTAAAAACCCAGATTTTGGACTTGATCCCTTTTAGATCTCAATTTAGGGGAGTCAGGAATACGGAATACTTCTTATATCGCTTGATTAAATTATATTCTTAAAATGGTAAAAACCCAGATTTTGGACTTGATCCGTTGTACGCTTAACACTGATGTCCGCGCTTTTTCCATCGACACGGATACGTGCATAAATAGGAATTTGTCCGTCACTTTTGATTGCTGTTTTTTTCAGCCAAAAGCCAATACTGAATGATTTTGTGGTTTTCATTACGTTTCACTTTAGTTAAACAATGATTAAAGTGAAAGTCAAATCTCTGGTAAGTCCCGTAGGAAAGACAATTTACGAAATTCATCCCAGTTGAATAGGACACCCTATAGGACATCTTTAGCAATGGATTCGTATGAAATCAATTGAAAACAATAAACATTAAATTCCTGAAAATCATTTATTTAATGTTTATTTAGTTTTCAATAAATCAATTTTGTCGGGGTGGCAGGATTCGAACCTGCGACCTCCGCGTCCCAAACGCGGCGCGATAACCGGGCTACGCTACACCCCGAGTAATATTTTCTGTAGCGGGGTGCAAATATACTTTTTTTTCTTAATTACAAAGAATCTTTTATGAAAATATTTCACTTACAAATAATATTAAAATCAATACTTTTATAATTTCATAAACTCTGTATAAATCTTGCTTCTGTTAAAAAAAATAATTTTCTTTCTTTCCATTATAAGTTATTTCAATGGTTATTGCCAATTAAAAATAACTGGAAGCATTATTGATTCTGACAATAATATAAGATTACCTTCGGTTAAAATAACTAACGTTATAACACAAAAAACCGTTATTTCTAACCAAAATGGTTATTTTCAATTAACTGAATCTGGCACATATTCATTCAATAAAGTTGGTTATATAAGTAATTTGGTTACTCTTAAAATGGGTTCACATTACGTAATACAACTAAGCCTAAATCCAAATCAAATAAATGAAGTTGTCGTTTTTAGCAATCACATTCCTAAAAAACTAAAAAAGTCTACTGCATCAATCAATATCATTTCATTAAAAGAAATTGAACGCTCAAACAATATAAATCCCGTTTCAATATTAAACCAAACACCAGGTGTTTTTATGCAAACGGGTGCTTTAAACACCAACCGAATTACCATTAGAGGTATTGGTTCTAGAACCCCATATGGCACTTCAAAAATAAGAGCCTTTTTTAAAGACATACCTCTAACTAATGGCAGCGGAGAGACCAATATTGAAGATTTTGAGCTAGGTACTATATCTAGATTAGAAATTATAAAAGGGGCTGTTTCTAGCATTTATGGTGCTGGATTAGGAGGTACCATAAATTTAATCCCGAAACAAGGCCGTTTTAATAAACAAACAGTTGATAATAATTTCACTTTTGGATCTTTTGGCTTAATTAAAAATTTATCGAGTTTAAATTTAAGCTCAAAAACTAACAATATTAATGTGGTTTATAGCAACACCCAAAGTAATGGCTACCGAGAAAATAATACATACAAAAGAAAAACGTTTACTTTAAATACTAACCATTTTATAAATGAAAAGGATGAGATATCATTTCTAGCTAGCTATGTTAATTTAAAAGCTTTTATTCCTAGTTCAATTAGCAAATCTGCGTTTTTAAACAATCCTAAATCTGCTGCATTTACTTGGAAAAACGCTAAGGGTTTTGAAGATTCTAAAAGAGGTGTTTTTGGTTTCTCATGGCTTCACCAATATAATACAAACTTAAAACAGTCAACAAGTATTTTCTCATCTTTCAAAAAAACTTACGAACCTAGACCATTCAATATTTTATCAGAAACAACTTCTGCTATTGGTATTAGAAGTCGGCTAATAGGTAATTCGCAGTTATTAGATAATCCATTAAACTGGACTATTGGCACTGAGCTATTTAAAGACACTCTTAAATCTGACACTTATGAAAATTTGTATGAAGATTTCCCACCTGATACCGGAAGTGTTAAAGGCTATAAACTATCTGATTTTAAAGAAAAAAGAAGTTATTACAACTTTTTTATTGAAACCAATTATGATATTTCTAATAAAACTACGCTCTTGTTTGGAGTTAATATAAATGAAACTTCATATAAATTGAAAGATAACTTTCCTATATCGCAAAATAATCCAGATCAATCCGGATCTTTTAAATACAAAACCATAGTATCACCTAAATTTGGAATATCACAGTCACTATCAAAACACTTAAATATTTTTACAAGTATTAGCCATGGATTCTCCCCTATTTCTTTAAACGAAACACTTCTCCCTAATGGACAAATAAATACCAATTTAAACCCAGAAACAGGCTGGAATTATGAAATAGGCGCCAAAGGCACTAATTATAATAACAGATTACAATTTAATGCTTCAATATATAGATTAAGTATTAAAAATTTATTAGTTTCCAGAAGAACTGCTGAGGATCAGTATATTGGTATTAATGCAGGAAAAACTCAACATGATGGATTAGAAGCAGCTATAAGTTATGAGTTAATTTCAACAGAAAAATTTAAAATGAATATCTCAACCAACTTATCATTAAACAACTATAAATTTAAAGAATTTATTGATGATGATAATGATTTTTCGGATAACGATTTAACCGGTGTTCCTTCTGAAGTTTTTAATGCCATAATTGATATTAATTCTAATTCTGGAATATACGGCAACCTCAACTTTCAACACGTTGGCAAAATGCCTATAACAGATAGTAACACCTTATATTCTGACAGTTACAACTTAACTAATTGTAAAATTGGTTTCAAAAAAAATCTTAATAAAACTTTAAAAATGAATCTTTTTATAGGTTTAAATAATATCTTTGATACGCATTACGCATCACAAATCTTGATTAACGCAACTAGTTTTGGTGGTAGCACACCTAGGTATTATTACCCTGGAAATCCCGTTAATTATTATAGCGGTGTTAACTTAAATTACACTTTTTAAAAAAAATGAAAAGACTAAACATTTTAATTATAACTACATTAATTACCTGCTTTTCTTGTGCTCAACAAACAGAATCTGAAGTAAAAGCCGAAACTCCTTTAAATACTAACTACACCACGCAAATGGTAGTTCCAGATTTAAACATTCCGTGGGGGATGGCTTTTTTACCAGACGGAAGCATGCTTATTACAGAAAAAACAGGAGAATTAATTCACTTTAAAGACGGACAAAAAATTAATATTGAAGGTACTCCTGATGTTTATGTTAGGGGGCAAGGTGGTTTTTTAGATATTAAATTACATCCCGATTACAAAAATAATGGGTGGATTTACATGACTCATGCTTCTTCTCAAGGAGAAGGTAATGGTGGTAATACAGCTCTAGTAAGAGCTAAACTAATTGATAATAAATTAGAAAACATGGAGCTGCTTTATAAAGCAGAACCCAATACAAAAAAAGGACAGCATTGGGGTTCTAGAATTGAGTTTGACAATGATGGGTATTTATATTTCTCTGTTGGAGATCGTGGAAATAGAGATGTAAACCCACAAGACATAACCAGAGATTGTGGCAAAATTTACAGATTGAATGATGACGGCAGCATCCCTACAGACAATCCTTTTGTAAATACAGAAAATGCTAAAAAAGCTATATTTAGTTATGGTCACCGCAATCCACAAGGTATGGTTAAAAACCCTTTTACTGGAGCCATTTGGGTAAATGAACACGGTCCCAAAGGTGGAGATGAAATTAATATTATTGAAAAAGGAAAAAACTATGGTTGGCCTGTTATTTCATATGGTATTAATTACAGTGGCACGCCTTTTACAGATATTACAGAAAAAGAAGGTATGGAACAACCCTTGTTCTATTGGGTTCCCTCTATAGCTCCTAGCGGAATGGCTATTGTTTCTTCTAATAAATACCCAGACTGGAAAGGCAATGTACTTGTTGGCTCATTAAAATTTCAATACTTAGAGCGTCTTGTTTTAAAAAACAATAAAGTGGTAAAACGCGAAAAGTTATTTGAAAACTTAGGAGGCAGAGTTAGAAATGTTATTCAAGCACCAGATGGGTATATTTATGTTGCTATTGAAAACCACGGTATTGTAAAAATTGTTCCAAAAAATTAATTCTATGAAAAACACTTTCCTTTTTCTAATAGCTATTTTTACCGTATCAATAATTAACTCTCAAAACAAACAAGAAACGCTTCTACAAGAAAGTATAGAACGAGGCAGTGAAATATATAACGATTTTTGTATAAACTGCCATATGCCTAATGGCGAAGGTGTAAAAAACACATTTCCTCCATTAGCAAAATCAGACTATCTCATAAAAAATAGAGAAGCCAGCATTAGGGGCATTAAATATGGGCAAGAAGGTGAAATAATAGTTAACGGAATTACTTACAATAATACAATGGCTCCTATGGGCTTAAGTGATGATGAAATTGCCGATGTTATGAACTATATAACCAACAATTGGGGAAACAAGAATAGTAAAATAGTTACCGAAGAAGAAGTCTCTAAAATTAAAAAATAAGTCAATTGCTATAAAATATTTTACATTTAAGTAACTTTGTTAAAAGCCAATTAATTTCCAATTTATGCTCATTATAGGAATTGCAGGTGGTACCGGTTGCGGTAAAACCACTGTTGTTAATCAAATTTTAAACGAGTTACCTGAGGGCGAAGTTGGAGTTCTTTCTCAAGACTCCTACTACAAAGACACCTCTCATTTAACTTATGACCAACGTATTAAAATAAATTTTGACCACCCTAGCTCTATAGATTTTAACCTTTTAGAAAAACACCTAAAAGAACTAAAAAACAACAAACCTATACAACAACCCGTATACTCGTTTGTTAAACACAATAGAACTGGTGATACTATAATTACACACCCAAGAAAAGTAATGATAGTAGAAGGCATCTTAATTTTAACAAACCCAGAACTAAGAGAAATGTTCGACATAAAAATGTTTGTGCACGCCGATTCTGATGAGCGTTTAATAAGACGATTAAAACGAGACATAGCAGAACGCGGTAGAGATTTAGACGAGGTTTTATCTAGATATCAAAACACCTTAAAACCCATGCATGATCAGTTTATTGAACCCATGAAAGAATATGCAGATATTATTATTCCAAACAACAAATACAATACTGTAGCCATTGATATTGTACGTACCATAATTAACGAAAAATTGTAAATGAACCTTTTTAAACATAAATTCTTTAAACCATTTAAAAACATTTTCATCCTTATTTTAGTGGCATTTGCCATATGGATGTTGTTTTTTGATGCTAATTCTTGGGTCATTCACCACGAATTAAACACTGAAATTAAAGATTTAGAAAACGAAAAAGAATACTATAAAAAAGAGATTGAAAAAGACAATAAAATTTTAAAAGAACTAAGCACTGAAGAGGGATTAGAAAAGTTTGCTCGCGAAGAATATTACATGAAACGCGATAACGAAGAAATTTTTATAATAGAATACGAAGATAGTTTAAAACAAGAAGAATGAGTAAAACTTTGTTTAAAGAGTTTGATTCAGTTTCAGCTAAACAATGGAAACAAAAAATACAGTTCGATTTAAAAGGAGCTGATTATAATGATACCCTTGTTTGGCACACTAACAATGATATTTCTGTTAAACCATTCTATCATTCTGATGATTTTAAAACGTTCCCTCCGGTTTCAAATACCAAAGCTACCAATTGGAAAATTTGCGAAACTATTTTTGTTGCAAATACAGAAAAATCAAACTTAAAATCAATTAACGCTCTAAACAAAGGCGCAGATAGTATAAAATTTATCATTCCTTCTAAAGATGTTTCAATTGAAAGTTTGTTAAAAAACATCCATTTAACATCTACCGAAATTCATTTTGAATTACAGTTTTTATCCCCAAATTTTGTAACTGAACTTATAAAAACTTCAACAGAAAAAAATTTTTATATCAATGTTGATGTCATAGGAAATCTTGCAAAAACTGGTAATTGGTTTAACAATTTAAATGATGATTTTTTAGAATTTAAAACCATAGTTAACCAAACAAATTCACTGTGTATTAATGCTTCACTATACCAAAATGCTGGAGCAAATATGGTACAACAACTAGCTTATACTCTTGCACATACCAATGAATACTTAAACTATTTAAAAGATATTAATAAAACTACAAATGTAATTTTTAATGTATCTATAGGCTCTAATTACTTTTTTGAAATAGCTAAACTAAGAGCTTTACGCCTACTTTGGGAAACGCTAGCTTCAGAATATCAAATCAATACAAATTGTCATATTTTTGCAACCCCCACTAAACGTAACAAAACAATTTACGATTACAATACCAACATGTTGCGTACCACAACAGAATGCATGAGTGCTATTTTAGGAGGTGCTAATACTATTAATAACTTACCCTATGATGCCATATTTCATAAAAACAATGAATTTAGCGATAGAATAGCCAGAAACCAACTATTAATTTTAAAACATGAAAGCTATTTTAATAAAGTTAATAACCCCGCAGATGGTGCTTACTATATAGAGTCTCTCACAAATCAATTAGCCGATAAAGCTTTAACTTTATTTAAAAATATTGAATCTAATGGTGGTTTTTTAAAACAATTAAAAGTAGGCACTGTTCAAAGAAAAATTAAAGAATATGCCGCCAAAGAACAAAACCAATTTAATGCAGGAAAAGAAATTCTTTTAGGCTCTAATAAACACCCTAACCCTAAAGATAAAATGAAGGGTAATTTAGAGCTTTACCCTTTTGTAAAAACATACCAAAGAAAAACTTTAATTGAACCTATAATAGAAAAACGATTAGCCGAAAATTTAGAACAACAACGTTTAAAAGAAGAAAATTAAAATGAAAACAACAGTAAAAATTATTGCGTTTACATTAACACTTATTTTATTCAATTGTAAAAAACAAAACTCAAATTTTAATTACAAGTATTCAGACAAACCAACTACCGTAGCTTGTGAAATTTCAAATGAAAACCTGTACAAAGAAGCACTTTACGCTTTTGAGGATGACATTTTAAATTTTTACGGAAAAAACAAAAGAGCTACTAATTCAACTCCTACCTTAACATACGCATACAATCAATTTATTAGAACTGTAGTGTACAGCCATGTTCCTTATGAAAGTGTAGTATCAAAACACACCTTAGATGTTTTTAAAGCTCTAAAAGACGACAATACGCTTTGGGATGCAGAAAACACAAAAAGTCATTTAAACTACAACAGCCCACTAATAAAGTGTATTTCAAAAAATATAAAAGACAACAATTTAAAAGAAACCTTTAATTCATTATTGTCGGTTAACGATTTAGACCCCAAACTTTTTGGAGCGCCTTTAACAACAAAATACAGAAATGCTTTAAACGACAAATATTTGGCTACTTATATTGCTTTCGATTTTTATTATTCAAAATTATTTGACATTGATTATTCAAAAATAAATTTTGACAAACCTGATAATAAAGTAGATTTTAACAAAACACCTTAACAACTATAACTGGTAATAGCAGGTGTTCTAATTCTAATTTGTAGTTAACTCTGCTAAGAATTAAAAACAAAAAACTTGCTTCTTTAAAAGGAAGCTATACTGAATAAATTATCTTAAAAACAATGCAAAGAAAAAACCTTCAACATATCAAAATAAAAACTCCAAACAACAATAAAAAGTTTGAGGTTTCAACTTTTAATACTGCTGAAGGTATTAACATAAAATCAAATTATTCAAAAGAAGACATTGAAAACATAGAACACCTTGATTTTGTAGCTGGTATAGCCCCCAATTTACGTGGACCATACAGTACCATGTATGTTCGCCGGCCTTGGACTATTAGACAATACGCAGGTTTTAGTACCGCAGAAGAAAGTAATGCCTTTTACCGCAGAAATTTAGCGGCGGGCCAAAAAGGATTATCTGTAGCGTTTGATTTAGCTACACACAGAGGTTATGATAGTGACCACGAACGCGTTGTGGGCGATGTTGGTAAAGCAGGTGTTGCCATTGATTCGGTTGAAGATATGAAAGTACTTTTCAACCAAATACCATTAGATAAAATGTCGGTTTCCATGACCATGAATGGCGCGGTATTACCCATTATGGCATTTTATATTGTGGCTGCCGAAGAACAAGGTGTAAAACCAGAATTATTATCAGGCACCATTCAAAATGATATTTTAAAAGAATTTATGGTGCGTAACACCTACATTTACCCGCCAACGCCTTCAATGAAAATCATATCTGATATTTTTGAATTCACCAGCAAAAACATGCCTAAATTCAATAGTATTAGTATTTCGGGCTATCATATGCAAGAAGCTGGTGCTACCTGCGATATTGAACTAGCTTACACCCTAGCCGATGGGTTAGAATATATTAGAAAAGGACTTGAAGCTGGTATGGATATTGACACTTTTGCTCCACGTTTATCATTCTTTTGGGCCATTGGCATGAATCATTTTATGGAAATTGCCAAAATGCGTGCGGCCCGTATGCTGTGGGCTAAAATTGTTAAACAATTCAACCCTAAAAACCCAAAATCGTTAGCATTACGAACGCATTGTCAAACAAGTGGCTGGAGTTTAACCGAGCAAGATCCTTTTAATAATGTAGCCAGAACCACCATTGAAGCTACTGCAGCTGCCTTTGGTGGCACACAAAGTTTACACACTAATGCTTTAGACGAAGCCATTGCTTTACCAACCGATTTTTCGGCAAGAATAGCAAGAAACACGCAAATATTCTTACAAGAAGAAACACACATTACCAAAACTGTAGACCCTTGGGCAGGCAGCTATTATGTTGAAAAATTAACCCATGATATTGCACATAAAGCATGGGCGTTAATTGAAGAAATTGAAGAACTGGGGGCATGACAAAAGCCATTGAAGCTGGTATACCTAAAATACGTATTGAAGAAGCTGCAGCAAAAAAACAAGCTAGAATAGATTCTAATCAAGATATTATTGTTGGAGTTAACAAATATAAACTTGAAGAAGAAGCGCCTATAGCAACCTTAGAAGTTGATAACCAAACCGTAAGAAACCAACAAATTGAAAGTTTAAAAAAGCTTAAAGCCAAAAGAAATTCTAAAAAAGTACAACAGGCACTTTCAAAATTAACCAAAGCCGCTAAAACAGGTGAAGAAAATTTACTAGCTTTAGCTATTGAAGCCGCAAGAGAACGTGCTACTTTAGGTGAAATAAGCGACGCCCTTGAAGTAGTTTTTGGACGTTACAAAGCTCAAATAAAATCATTCTCTGGTGTTTATAGCAAAGAAATGAAAAACGACAAATCATTTAAAAAAGCACAAGAACTAGCCGACACTTTTGCAGAACAAGAAGGCAGACGCCCACGTATTATGATAGCTAAAATGGGACAAGATGGTCATGATCGTGGTGCCAAAGTTGTTGCTACAAGTTATGCCGATGTTGGCTTTGATGTAGATATTGGTCCGTTATTCCAAACACCGCAAGAAACAGCTAAACAAGCTATTGAAAATGATGTACACATTTTAGGAATTTCTTCGTTAGCCGCAGGTCATAAAACCTTAGTTCCTCAAGTAATTGAAGCGCTTAAAAAGTATGGACGTGATGATATTATGGTAATTGTTGGTGGCGTAATACCAAAACAAGATTATCAATTTTTATTTGATGCAGGCGCTATTGCAGTTTTTGGCCCTGGCACAAAAATTAGCGATGCAGCCATTAAAATTTTAGAGATTTTATTAGATGAATAAAAACCAAAAACACACTTTTATAAGTATGTTTTTGGTTCAAAATAAAGACTATAACCACCTACTGAACTACTACTTTTTTACTCTCCCCCATACTAGTTTTAAACAAATAAACACCTTTACTCAAGTTTTTTAAACTTATTTTAGAAGCACTTAAAACACCTTTTTTATAACTGCCAGACACTAATAAATTTCCTGAAATGGTGTACAATTGCCATGAAAAGGAATCATTAGAGTTAATATAAATTTCATTTGTAGTTGGATTAGGATAAAGTATTAACTTATTTTCTAAATTAAAGTCTTGTATATTAAGAGAACTAGTATTTTCTGAATATAAAATATACCTAAAGACAGCATAAAATTGCCCATCAATATCAAAAAAACATTTTCCTGTGAAAGGGCCGCCGCCATCTATTCCGGTAATATCTCCTTGTTTAAAAAGCACACTTTCTGTATTAGAGTATAAATACCTAGGCGAGTCTTCAAAACCAGGGAAATAATAGGTTACAATAACATCATTATTATTGGCATAAATATTAGATATAAAATTTAATTCGCCTTCTACATCTCCTAAAGCCCCTGCATTAGTTAACTGCCAAGTAACACCGTCATCTTCAGAAACATAAACATCTGTTGAATTTGTGTCTGTTGTACCTGCACCATAAAACAACTTATCTTGATTATTAGATACTAGAAAACCACCTTCAAAATTATCAGGAAGTCCCGTTTTTGAAATTGGTTGCCAAGTCGCTCCAAAATCGTTTGACTTTGTTATTTTTTCATCCTTGCTACTTACATAACCATTTAATGCATACCAAGCATTACCAATTGAAGTAAAAGCCGTATGTTTGTTATAGTAATTATTTGAATATGTTTTCAAAGGTTTCCATTTAGCATCACCAATTTTCTTGTAATAAGCAAAATTATAAACATGAGCATTATAAGCAACAACATAATCTTCACTTAATTTAGCCAAAACAAAAGCATCTTTATACTCTGGTTCGGTTAAAGATGTATATTTACCTGGTAAGCCATCGGTATCTAAAACCCAAGTACTTCCGTTATCTGTTGAATAATAGTATTTATAACCCAAATTTGAACTTACAGCAGCATACATTCTATCTTTTACTCCTAAATACTGGGCTACTTGTTCTTTGTTTGATGTGTTTGTAAATATTGGCACAGGAGAACTCCACGTAGCACCTTTATCTGTTGAATAAATAAAATTGTTATAATACTGCACACCATCACTTCCTGATGCAAAAATTGTTTCATTTAAATAACCATAAACAATGGCACTTTTAAATATTTCTTCTGGATTTTCAGGCAATGTTGACGTCCATTTTTGTGAAAACATTTGAGCTGTAAAAATAAGTGCAAGCAGTGTAATTTTAAATTTCATAAATAATTTTATTAGATTTTAAAGCACAAAAATATTTTTAGCTTATTAAATTTGAAATACGTAAAACATCGTATATTCAATAAAAAGCATACTAGTTTTAGTATTTAAAACTTGTTAACAAAAATGGATTTTTATTCCTCGTAAATAATTGTATTTTTACCGATAATAAAACCGATAATTTAATGGGTAAAATCATTGCTATTGCTAATCAAAAAGGCGGTGTAGGAAAAACAACTACATCTATTAATTTAGCAGCTTCATTAGGAGTACTAGAAAAGAAAGTGTTATTGATAGATGCTGACCCTCAAGCAAATGCAACTTCTGGAATTGGAATTGATGTAGAATCTGTTGAAGTTGGAACCTATCAACTTTTAGAACATTCTCATTCTGCTAAAGAAGCTATTATTAAAACAGACACGCCTAATTTGGATATTATTCCGGCTCATATTGACCTTGTTGCCATTGAAATTGAACTGGTTGATAAAAAATCAAGAGAATATATGCTCAAAAAGGCAATTCAAGACATAAAAAATGAATATGACTATGTTTTAATTGATTGCGCACCATCACTTGGTTTATTAACGCTTAATGCTCTTACTGCTGCCAACGCTGTTATTATACCTATTCAGTGTGAGTATTTTGCATTAGAAGGATTGGGCAAATTATTAAACACTGTTAAAAGTGTACAAAAAATACATAATCAAGATTTAGATATAGAAGGCTTATTACTAACCATGTATGATGCGCGCTTAAGATTATCAAACCAAGTAGTTGAAGAAGTTCAAAAACATTTTAACAACATGGTTTTTCAAACTATTATTCAAAGAAATGTTCGCTTAAGTGAAGCTCCAAGTTATGGTGAAAGCATAATTAATTATGATGCCAGTAGTAAAGGCGCTAATAATTACTTAAGTTTGGCAAAAGAAATTATCAATAAAAATTCCTAAAATATGGCTAAGGCAACAAAAAAACAGGCTTTAGGTAGAGGTTTATCGGCACTATTAAAAGACCCAGAGAACGATATTCAATCGGTTCAAGATAAAAATGCCGATAAAGTTATAGGTAATATTATTGAACTCGATTTAGATTTTATTGAGGTTAATCCGTTTCAGCCTAGAACTAATTTTAGTGAAGAATCTTTACAAGAATTAGCCTCTTCTATTAAAGAATTAGGTATTATTCAGCCCATAACTGTAAGAAAGTTAGAGTTTAATAAATACCAACTCGTTTCTGGTGAACGCCGTTTTAGAGCTTCAAAATTAATTGGCTTAGAAACCATTCCTGCCTATATAAGAATTGCTAACGACCAAGAATCGTTAGAAATGGCATTGGTAGAAAACATCCAACGTCAAGATTTAGACCCTATTGAGATTGCCTTATCATACCAACGCTTAATTGATGAAATTAACCTTACTCAAGAACAAATGAGTGAGCGTGTTGGTAAAAAACGTTCTACCATAACAAACTATTTAAGGTTGTTAAAATTAGACCCCATCATTCAAACAGGTATGAGAGATGGTTTTATTTCTATGGGGCATGGGCGCGCGTTAATTTCTGTTGAAGACCATAAAGTGCAGCTAGAAATTTATGAAAAAGTGCTTCAAAATGAACTTTCTGTAAGGGCTACCGAAACTTTAATTAGAAATTACAACACTTCTAAAGAAGTAAAAATACCTTCAAAAAACAACCAAGAAGAAACTCCAAATTACATAAAAAAAGGCATTGGAGTGTTTTCAGAATACTTTGGGCACAAAATTGACGTTAAAGTTTCTAAAAATGGTAAAGGAAAAATAACTATTCCTTTTCATTCAGAAGAAGACTTTAATCGTATTAAAAAATTAATTCAGGGTGCTAAATAAATCCGTTATAGTAAGTGTACTTGCCTTTTTGTTTTGTTTTTCATTAGTAGCTCAAGAAAAAGAGGAGAAAACAAAGAAAAAGAGAATATCAAAAGAAATTGTTGTAGACTCTGTAATAAAAAGAGAACCTATAAACCCTTTATCTCCAGCTAAAGCTGCTTTTTATTCTGCCATCCTACCTGGTTTAGGACAAGCATACAATAAAAGATACTGGAAAATACCCATTGTTTATGGGGCTTTAGGAACCGGTATTTACTTTTATGTAAACAATAACAAAGAGTATAATAGATATAGAGATGCATACAAAAGAAGGCTTGCAGGCTATACAGATGATGAATTTTACTTTGACTCTAGCGGTAACCAACTTTCTACCCCAAGAGTTAGTACAGATGGTTTAGAAGATGCACAAGATTTTTATAGCCGAAACAAGGAAATATCACTATTGGTAACCATAGGCATTTATGCTCTTAATATTATTGATGCCAATGTTGATGCACACCTTTTGCAATATAATGTTGACGAAAACTTATCTTTGGCTCCGCATTATGAATTTAACGAATTTGATGCTACAAGTAATTTAGGATTAACTTTAAATTTTAAATTTTAAATTTAACCCATAAAAAAACTATTAACTTTTACTAAATTTTAAATAAATGAAAATTGCTTTACTAGGATACGGACGTATGGGACAAACCATTGAGAAAATAGCAATTAGCCGCGGACATGATGTTGTTTTAAAAATTGATAAAGACGATAAAGATTACGATATAACCAAAGCAGATGTAGCCATAGATTTTAGCCTACCATCTGCAGCGTATGGAAATATTACCAATTGTATTAATAATAATGTACCCGTTGTTTCTGGCACTACCGGTTGGTTAGATGATTACGAAAAAGCCGTAGCTCTTTGTAAAGAAAAAAAGGGTGCTTTTATTTATGCATCTAACTATAGTTTAGGGGTTAACATCTTTTTTGAACTTAATAAAACTTTAGCCAAAATGATGAGTAACTTAAGCCAGTACAATGTTACTATGGAAGAAATTCATCATACAAAAAAGTTAGATGCCCCAAGTGGCACGGCTATTACTTTGGCTGAAGGTGTTATTGAAAACAATGCCAATTATGATGCTTGGGAGTTAAATGAAACCAATAACAAAAGATCTATCCCTATTGTAGCTAAACGCATTGAAGATGTACTAGGAACGCATTCTGTTAATTATAAAAGTGAAGTAGATACCATTAACATAGAACACATTGCCCACAATAGGCAAGGGTTTGCTCTTGGTGCTGTAGTAGCGGCTGAATGGCTTGTTGGAAAAACAGGGGTATTTTCTATGAACGACGTGTTAAATATTGGTTAATAACAATTATAATGTGTAACATTAGCAATATGTTAGCCACAAACAAACTGATTAAAATATTTCAATTATGACATTAATCCAATGGTTTATATTCATACTAATTATACAAGTGATTCACGGATTAGGCACTTGGAAGTTATACATTAAAGCCGGAAGACAAGCTTGGGAAGCGTTTATTCCTATTTATAACGCTGTGGTTTTAATGAAAATTATCAATAGACCTTGGTGGTGGGTTATTTTATTATTCCTTCCTATAGTAAACCTTATCATGTTGGCTATTGTATGGGTGGAAACTGCCAGAAGTTTTGGTAAAAACAAAATGGCAGACACGTTTTTAGCTGTAATAACCCTTGGGTTTTATAATTTCTATCTAAATTATGTTGCCGATGTACAGTATGTTGAAAACAGAGATTTAAATCCAAAATCCGCTTCTGGAGAATGGACAAGTTCTATATTGTTTGCTATTGTTGCTGCAACAATAGTACATACCTATTTTATGCAGCCTTTTACCATTCCGTCATCTTCTTTAGAAAAATCACTCTTAGTAGGCGACTTTTTATTTGTAAGTAAATTTCATTATGGTGCCAGAATACCCATGACAACAGTTGCTGCACCTATGGTACATGACACTATTCCTATAATTAAAAAGAAATCTTATTTATTTGATGATCATAAAGGAAGTGATTCTTGGAAAAACAAATTGCAATTACCTTATTTAAGGATTCCTGGGTTTCAAAACATTAAAAGAAATGACATTGTAGTTTTTAACCAACCAGCAGATACCCTGTTGGATATGAATAATTTTCATCCAGACAGAAACTACTACAAACCCATTGATAAAAAAACCAACTTAGTAAAACGCTGTGTTGGTCTGCCTGGTGATTCTTTAGAAATTCGTGATGGTTTTGTTTATATAAACGGAAAGAAAAATGAATTACCAGATAGAGCACATTTACAATTTAGTTATTATGTGCAACCAAAAACCAATCAATTTAATCCAGAATTTTTAAAAAAGAGATATGATATTACTGATGGTTTTGGTATTGTAAATGATCAAAACACTTATTATTTCTCTGCTATTTCAGATGAAGCTTTAGCTAAATTTAAAAATCACCCTAATGTTGCTAGTATTACCCCTAATAAACAAGAGAAAGGGGTGAGAGACCCAAATGTATTTCCGCATGATCCTAATTATAATTGGAATGTAGATTTCTTTGGACCACTTTATATTCCTGAAAAAGGAAAAACTATAGATATTAATGTTGATGTTTTACCATTATACAAACGCGTAATTACTGAATACGAAGGCAATACACTACAAGTTAAAGGAAATCAAATTTTAATAAATGGAGAAGTAACCGATAAATACACCTTTAAACAAAACTACTACTGGATGATGGGTGATAATAGGCACAACTCTATAGATGCACGCGCTTGGGGATTTGTACCGTTTGATCATGTTGTTGGCAAACCTGTGTTTATTTGGATGAGTTGGGATGGCATTAAAAATCCGCGTTGGGAACGTTTCTTTACAACCGTTGGTGGTAGCGGAAAAGCTACGTCATACTTTATTCCGTTTATTATTATTTTATTTGGTTTTATAGGTTTTAATAAGTGGCGTAAACGTAAAAAGTCTAATGGTTAATTGTTAAACTTCAACCTTGTTCTCTACTTAACAAATGAACATTATAATCCACCCAACGTATTTCCCTAATATTGCTCATTTTGTTGGTATGGTTAAGGCTAAAGAGGTTATATTTGAGGTAGAAGATAACTTTGTAAAACAAACCTACAGAAACAGAACTAATATTTACGCTGCTAATGGTAAATTGGTATTAAATATACCTGTTATTCATTCGCAAAAAAATCGTCAAAAATACAAAGATGTAAAAATTTTTAATGCCGAAAAATGGCAATTAAATCATTGGAAATCTTTACTATCTGCTTATAGAACTTCTCCTTATTTTGAATATTATGAGGACGAATTACACCCTTTATTTCAAAAAAAAGCCGACTATATTTTAGACTTCAACCTAAAATGTTTTGAAGTTATTTGTAATTGTTTACAACTAGAGTTAAACGTTTCAAAATCAAGAAGCTTTGAAAAAAATGTAGAAGACAAAGTAGATTTAAGATTTTTAGTAAATGCTAAAAAAGAACAGCCTCAAAATTTTGAAAAATACACTCAGGTTTTTTGTAACAAACACGGTTATATTGGCAACTTAAGCATTTTAGATTTACTATTTAACGAAGGCCCAAATACCTTAAATTATTTAGAGTCTCAAACCCTAACAATGCCATAATGCTTCAAAATATAGCTCATTACGGGTGTCACTTTTTAATGCCTTTACTAGTTGCTTTTATTTGGTTTAGAGCCAACTGGAAAATGGCTTATTTAATAATGATTGCAGGCATGTTAATAGACCTAGATCATTTATTAGCAACTCCTGTTTTTGACCCAAACAGATGTAGTATTGGTTTTCATCCGTTGCACTCTTCTTTTGCAATTTTATTTTATTTGTTCCTTTTAATTCCTAAAAAATCTAGGTTAGTTGCTTTAGGGTTGGTTATTCATATTATTGCTGATGTTGTAGATTGTTCTTTTATGCAATAATACATACGTTGTTTATTCATTTAAACTCAACGTTGTCATAATTGGAAAGTGGTCTGAATAATGTTCGCTAAAAGATTTAAAACCATTTACATTAAAAGCTTCATCTGCAAAAATAAAATCTATTCTAACCGGGAAAAATTTAAAATCGTGTGTACGCCCAAAACCGCTACCAGCTTCTTTAAAAGCATCTTGTAAATCTCCTTTTATTTTTCGGTATACATATGAAAATGCAGTGTTATTAAAATCGCCACAAATAACCATTTTGTATTTACACTGTTTTTTGTGCATTAAAAAAAGTTCTGCTTGAAATTGCTGCATTTTAAAAGTTGACCCTATTCTTTTAAATAACCTTTCAGAATCTTCGTGTTTAAGACTTTCAACATCGGCATTAATACGCATAGACTCTAAATGAATGTTATAAATACGCATGGTATCTGCACCTTTTACAACATCGGCATATATGGCATTATTTCCTGTGTTTGGAAATTCTATAGATCCTGAATTTATTATTGGAAATTGTGAAAAAATAGCTTGTCCGTACTTAGTTTTCTTTCCAGAAAGCTTTTCAAATTTGTATCTAAAAAAAGATAAATCAATATTTTTATGAGGATGATACTCTTGAATGCTTAGTATTTCGGGAGCTTCGGTTTTTATAAAATCTACAATTTTTGTTTCAACAGCATCTTCTTTAATCCAATTATACAAATTAAATAAACGCACATTGTAATTCATTACCTTAAAATTACCATCATTTTCAACTGTTTTAGATGATGAAAACTTATATAATGAACCAAATGAGGCATAGCCAATAAGCAGAATTAAAAACGATACTATAAACTGCCTTTTAAGTTTAATTAACCAATATAACACAAATAGAATATTGACAATTATTAAAAAAGACACCCCTAAATTTAATACAGATAATACAGCAAATGTTTTAGGAGGTAAATACGGGAGCACATAAGATAAAAGCAATAAAACCGCAACAACACTATTGATGAAGTAGATAATTTTATTTATGAAGCTTAATTTTTTCATACATTGCTAAAGCTTACTTTCCTGCTCTAAAAAGGAAATCTTTCTCTTCTGATGTTAAGCTATCATAACCACTTTTACTTATTTTATCTAAAATAACATCTATTTTTTTCTGGTTATTAAACTCATTAAAATCAGATTTAGTATAGCCACCAACTTTACCTTTATTTTTATGCACTGTTTTTAAAGGGCTTTTTTTAGAACGTTTAAACATACTAACTATAGAGTCCATAAAACGTTCAAAACCTTTACCTATATCATTACCTTGCAATAACTGTTTAGCATAAAAATACCCCAGTAAAGCACCGCCTAAATGTGCTAAGTTACCTCCTGCATTACCACCAAAAAGTCCCATTACATCTAGAGCAACAATTGCAGCAGCTAAGTACCACAATTTTAAATTAAATGTAAAAAAGCGTACTTCTTGGTGTGGCATGTAAGCACAAATAAAAATTAATAATGCTCTTACTGCTGCTGATGCCCCTACCAATGATGAATTTCCTCCAAAAACATTAGGAAATACTTGGTAACCTAACATAAAAAGTAACCCTCCTGAAATGGCTCCTAAAAAATAAATATTTAAGGCTGTTTTAGGGTTAAATAAATTAAGAATTATACGCCCAATAAAATACAACCAAAGCATATTAAAGAGAATATGAAAGAAATCGGCATGTAAAAAGGCATATGTTACTATACTCCAAGGCTGAACAATAAAATCTAAAAAATTACTTGGTAATTTTAACCACACAAGCCCTAACCTAAATAGCTTTTCTATTATAAAAACAACTGCATTAACAGCTATAATTTTCTCTAAAACATTAAGTGTACTTAGCTTATTTTTTATGTCTTGTGTAAACGTTGTCATTTAATACCATCTATTTCTATTAAACTGTGTTTTTTTCCAATACCACATAATTATGGCTCCAGTTATAGCACCCCCAACGTGGGCAAAATGAGCTACATTTCCGTACCCAAAAATAGACTGTCCGCTTATACCAGATATTAAATCTAAAGCAATAATTCCGGGGATAAAATACTTTGCTTTAATTGGTATGGGCAAAAATATTAGCATTAATTCTGCATTGGGGTTCATCATCCCAAAAGCAGCCATTATGCCCATTAAACAACCCGAAGCACCAACCATTGATGCATTATATATAGGGAATATATTTTGTAATTCTGCAACTTGAGCTTGTGTTGTTCCTTCAATAACCTTATTAGTTGATAGCATTTGAATTATTTCGTTTCCTGATAACCCAGAAGAAACAAGAGAGTCATAAATTGGTAAATACTGAAAATAATAATACCCAACTTGCATAGCCACAGCCCCTAACCCTGCAGAAAAATAAATAAATAAAAACTTTTTTGAACCTAAAACCTGTTCTACGGGAGAGCCAAACATCCACAATGCAAACATATTAAAAAACAAATGGCTCCAGCCACCATGCATAAACATATGAGTTATTATTTGCCACGGTTTAAAAGATTCATTTCCAGGAAAATGCATTGCAAACCAATCATAAAACAAAATACCTTCACCTATTGCCAATGTACCGATAAACATAATCACGTTAATGAGTAATAAATGCTTTACGGTTTCTGAAATTCTCATCATATTCTAAATAAATTTTTTATCTAACTCATCAACACTCATTGTTATAAATGTTGTTTTATTAGTTGGTGATACATTGGGTTCTTTACAGGCAAACAACTTATTAACTAAATGTTCTTGTTCGTCTTTTTTTAGTGCTTGTCCTGTTTTAATAGCTAAACTTTTTGCCATAGATTTTGCTAATAAATCGGTAGCACTAAAATGAGCATCTGGAACTTCATTTTCAACATCACTTATTAACTGTTCCAATATAATTGATACTTCGCTTTCTGGAACACTAATAGGCACTCCTGTAATTTCTACAGACTCCTTTAAAACTTTAGAAAACACAAACCCTGTATGTTCTAAATCTTCTTTTAACTGATTTAATATTTGAATTTCTTGAATTGAAAAATGAAGCTGAAGCGGAAACAATAATTGTTGACTCACGGCTTCTTTAATTGTCATATTCTTCAAAAATTTCTCATATAATATACGCTGATGTGCCCTGTGTTGGTCTATCACCAACATACCTGATTTAATAGTGCTTACTATATATTTGTTATGAAGTTGATAGGTTGTATTTACTTGTTCTGTTTCTTTTTCATCTGTAAAAATAGACCCTGTTGTTTCTTCGCTTTCAAAATGAACTTCACCAAAATCTTGTTGGCTATCATTGCTTTTAGACTCTAATCCAACATACAAACTATCCCAATTACTAACCGTAGGTTTAAATGAAGTTGTTTGCTTTCCAGATGGTTTAACATCATTTTTAAACGGATTAAAATTTTTATCTACCTCTATTACTGGTATGTTAGTTACCTTTTTCTCAATGTTGTATGGTGTGTCAAGGCTAGGATCTTTGTCGAAATCTAAAACTGGAGCAATGTTAAACTGCCCTAAACTGTGTTTTACTGCAGACCGTAATAACGCATACAAAGTATGTTCGTCATCAAACTTAATCTCTGTTTTTGTAGGGTGAATATTAATATCAATTGTTTCTGGGTTTACTTTTAAATTTAAAAAGTAACTTGGGTGTGTGCCACTTTTTAACAAACCTTCAAAAGCTGATACGATTGCGTGATTTAAGTAAGCACTTTTTATAAAACGATTGTTAACAAAAAAATACTGTTCTCCTCTGGTTTTTTTAGCAAATTCGGGTTTACCTACAAACCCTGAAATTTTGAGTACTTCGGTTTCTTCTTCAACAGGAACTAGTTTTTCATTGGTTTTATTTCCAAAAATATTAACTATACGCTGCCTATAATTACTAATTGGTAAATTAAAAGTTTCACTACCATTATTATACATTGCAAAACTTAAATTAGGATGCGCCAAAGCCACACGGTGAAATTCATCAATAATATGACGTAACTCTACGGCATTAGACTTTAAAAAATTACGACGTGCAGGAATATTGAAAAATAAATTCTTAACAGAGACCGAAGTTCCTTTTGGTGTAACAACTACATCTTGTGAGGTTACTTGACTACCTTCAATAATAATTGCGGTTCCAACATCATCATGCGCTTGTTTTGTTTTAAGTTCTACATGTGCAATAGCAGCAATACTTGCTAAAGCTTCGCCACGAAAACCTTTTGTATTAAGTTGAAACAAATCATCGGCCGTTTTTATTTTTGAAGTTGCATGGCGTTCAAAACTCAATCGGGCATCAGTAACACTCATGCCTTTACCGTCATCAATAACTTGAATTAAGGTTTTACCAGCATCTTTAATAATAAGTTTTATAGTTGTAGCACCTGCATCAATAGCATTTTCTAGCAATTCTTTAACTACTGAAGCTGGACGTTGAACAACTTCTCCAGCAGCAATTTGGTTTGCAACATGATCAGGTAAAAGCTGTATAATGTCTGCCATGTATTATTTTGAAAAGAAAATAGATAAATCAAAACCAATAATAAACAAAAAAACTAAAACTAAAATAGCTACTATTATTAACACGCGTTTATTTGCTTGTTTATTGGGGTTATTTTTAAAATCGTTTACTGCATTGTTAAATTTATTCTTTAAGCCTGCATTGTTACCCACCGTTACTCTATGCTCATCAAACTTGTGTTTAATTTCGTATGGGTTACCTTCACCTTTATAGTAACGAGGTGTATAGTTAAACTTTTTGTTTTTGCGTAATTTTAAAAGTCCCATAATTTCTTGGTTTTTAGAGTTACATGTATTTTTTTTCTAATACATACATAAGAATCAATAATAATACCAAAGCTAAAATTAAGGTTCTTATGGGTAAAACGCCTTTTACTTTACGTTTACTCGCTCTTGCTTCTTTCCATTTAGAAATAAAATCTTTTGAAGTTTCATTTTCTAAATTAGAAACTTCTTGGTTTTCTTTTGAAAACCGAGGTTGATAGTTAAAGGTTCTATGTTTTCGCTGCTTAAACAAATTTCTGTAATGCTTAAATTCAAAAATACTTAAAATAAGATAGAGTTAAGAATTTGAAAACCTAAAAATTGTTAATAAAACAGAAAGTAATTTGTCTTTATAAATGAGGTACTACCGTACATTTTTCATGATAAATAGATGTCATGCTTTACAAAAAAGTAAAACTTGTAATGGTAATACAAACTAACTATTGTTACGAAGTTCTGCCATTTTTATAGCAGCAATAGCAGCTTCAGTACCTTTATTACCATGTTTACCTCCAGAACGTGCTTGCGCTTGCTCTAAAGTATTATCGGTAAGTACACAAAATATTACCGGAGTTTCATTTTGCACATTAAGGTCTTTTATACCTTGTGTAACCCCTTCACAAACAAAGTCGAAATGCTTGGTTTCTCCTTGTATTACGCTACCTATGGCTATAACTGCATTAACCATTTGTTCTTGCATTTTTTTACAACCATAAATAAGCTCAAAACTTCCGGGAACATCCCAACGGATGATGTTATTTGGTAATGTACCATTATCTACCAATGCTTCATAGGCACCTTGGTATAGAGCTTCTGTAATAGTATCATTCCATTCTGAAACAACAATCCCAAACCGAAAGTTGCTCGCATCTGGGATTGTAGCTTTATCGTAATGTGATAAGTTTTTATTTTCTGTTGCCATAATACTCGATAATCGAGATTAAATTATTTTTAAGGCTTTCCTAAATAATAGGCTAAATTACTTTACTTATTGGCTAAAACTTGTGCTTTACCAATAAATACGTCAATATTAGAGGCCTCTGTAGAGTTTGCATAATCAGATTTAATTCTTTTAAAATAAGAAAGTGCTTTATCTGCATCACCCAACTCTAAAGCAATGTTTCCAGCCTTGTATAAATACATTGGTGTAGTAAACTCATTATCTCTCATGTTAGCTGCCTGCTCATAATAATCTAATGCATCCTCTGGCTGATTTAATTGCACAAATGCATCACCTATATTTCCTTTTGCTAAAGGCGCTAAAATTTCATCTTCACTTTTAAAGTTACTTAAATACTCAACAGCGTTCTTATAATCTTTTAATCTTAAATAAGCTGTTCCAGCATAGTAATTTGCTAAATTAGCAGCATCTGTTCCGCTATATTCGCTAATAATGTCTAGCATTCCAAACTTTCCTTCTCCTCCATTTAATGCTAAGTTATATAATGAATCTTTAGCTACGCTTGACGTTGTTGCTTCATCAAAATATTTTTGTGCCTGATACATATCATTCATTGCAGCAACTTGTTTGGGTCCCGAAATAAATTCTCTATATCCCATAGTTCCTAAAACTATTACTGCTACAATTCCTAGAATGATAAAAATGTATTTCTGGTTTTTTTCAACAAAAGCTTCGGTTTTTGATGCGCCTTCATCTAAGGTATTAAAAACTTCAGCAGTTGTAGAACCTTCTTCTATATTGTGTTGTTTTTCTACTTTAGTTTTTGGTTTATATCCTCTCTTCTTGTACGTTGCCATATGTTATAAATTAATGCGCCGCAAAAATATAATTTTTCTTGCTAACTAAAAGGTTATTTATTTGATATTTTTCAATAATTTGCACTTCTTTTTAACGGCTTTTCCTCTAAAACAGACTTTAATTTGTTTTTTGTAGTATGATTTTAAAATCACTTTCATTACTTAATTATAAAAATTTTGATAGTATTTCATTTAATTTTAATGAAAAAATAAACTGTATTGTTGGTAACAACGGTATTGGGAAAACCAATGTTTTAGATGCTATTTACCACTTATCTTTTGGGAAAAGCTATTTTAATCCGGTAGCTACTCAAAACATAAAACACGGTGAAGAATTTTTTGTAATTAATGGAGAATATGATAAAGACGAAAAAACTGAAAAAATAGTTATTAGCCTAAAGCGGGGGCAAAAAAAAGTTATTAAACGCAACGCAAAAGCCTACGATAAGTTTAGTGAGCATATAGGTTTTTTACCCTTAGTTATTATTTCTCCTGCAGATAGAAATTTAATTATTGAAGGTAGCGATACTAGACGAAAATTTGTAGATAGTGTTATTTCTCAAAGCGATAAAAATTACTTATCTCACCTTATTAATTACAACAAAATATTAGCTCAACGCAATGCGCTTTTAAAATATTTTGCTTTAAATCATACTTTTAATGCCGATACTCTTGAGGTTTACAACAACCAATTAACGGAATACGGAACGCTTATTTTTGAAAAACGAAATGCTTTTTTAAAGGAATTCATTCCTATATTTAAAGAGCGTTACTATGCTATAAGCAATGGAAATGAATCTGTTAATTTGGTATATAACAGCCATTTATTTGAGGCTAATTTAAATACGCTGTTAACAAACGCTTTAAATAAAGATAAAGCCTTACAATACACCAGTGTTGGAATTCATAAAGACGATTTGCTTTTTAATATTGAAACACACCCCATTAAGAAATTTGGTAGTCAAGGGCAACAAAAATCGTTTTTAATTGCTTTAAAGTTAGCACAGTTTGATTTTATAAAAGCACAAAGCGGTGTAAACCCAATTCTGCTACTTGACGATATTTTTGACAAATTAGATGAACAACGTGTGGCTCAAATCATTAAATTAGTAGATGATGAAAATTTTGGTCAGTTATTTATTAGCGACACACATGCCGAACGTACCGAAAATGCCGTAAAGCAAGTACATCAATCTTATGAAATATTCAAACTTTAAATTTTGAAAAACTATGCCTAAACGCCATAACGAACATATTAGCATAAAAGACGCCTTAAAAGAATTTGTAGAAACTAATAATTTAGAAAAAGGCTTAGACAAAGTTAATGTTACCGATGCTTGGGCTAAACTAATGGGTAACGGCGTTAATAATTATACAACGTCTGTAAATTTACAAAGAGACACGCTTTATGTTCAGTTAAGTTCTAGTGTTTTAAGAGAAGAACTAAGCTACGGAAAACAAAAAATAATTGATATGCTTAATGAAGAATTGGGTAAAGAAATCATTAAAAAATTGATTTTAAGATAATTATACTTATTATTTTATTATAAATAATTCAATTAAAACCAACAACCTATCATTATTTAACTTACCTTTGTGGCTTAATTTTTATTTTAATACATATTACAATGAGTAAAGGTACCGTAAAATTCTTCAATGATTCTAAAGGTTTTGGATTCATAGTTGAAGAGGACAACAACAAAGAACATTTCGTACACATTTCAGGACTTATCGATGAAATTCGTGAAGGCGACAATGTTGAATTCGATCTACAAGAAGGTAGAAAAGGATTAAACGCCGTAAACGTAAAAGTAATCTAATAGATATATACTTTACAATTACAAAATGCGAAAATCTGCTAATTTATTTTAGCAGATTTTTTTTTTTTGCAAAAAAAAATCCAGCAAAATAATTGCTGGATTTTTTATATCTGTTAAGTTTTTTAACTAAAACTGTTCTCTTCCCGAAAAATGAAAAGCACCTTCAATAGCTGCATTTTCATCGCTATCACTTCCGTGAATAGCGTTTTCACTTATAGAATCTGCATAAAGTTTACGAATGGTTCCTTCTGCAGCATCGGCAGGATTTGTAGCTCCAATTAAAGTTCTAAAATCTTCAACAGCATTATCTTTTTCTAATATTGCTGCTACTATTGGCCCACGAGTCATATACTCAACCAATTCACCAAAAAACGGACGCTCTTTATGTATTGCATAAAAAGTTTCTGCATCAGCTTTTGTCATTTGCGTTAATTTCATTGCTACAATTCTAAACCCTGAAGCCGAAATTTTCTCTAATATTGAGCCAATGTGTCCTTTCTCAACAGCATCTGGCTTAAGCATTGTAAATGTTCTATTTGTTGCCATTTTATATTTTAATTTGGCGCAAAAGTAAGCTATTTCTATTTAAACCCAAACAAACCAATTTTAAAAAATTGTATATTCGTCATCTATGAAAAAACAAGACATTAATAGTATAAAGCAGTTATTATCAACCACTAAAAAGATTGTAATTGTTCCGCATAAAAACCCAGATGGAGATGCTATAGGCTCTACTCTTGGTTTGTACCATTACCTTTTAAAAAACAATCATAAGGCACAAGTTATAACACCTAATAATTACCCTAATTTTTTAAAATGGATACCTGGTGAAAACTTTATTTTAAAACATGATACTCAAACCAAACTTTGCGAAAATTTAATTAATGAAGCTGAAATTATTTTCACTTTAGACTTTAATGCGTTCCATAGAACAGGGAATATGGAAACAGTGCTTGCTAATAGTAATGCTATTAAAATAATGATTGATCATCATCAAGCTCCCGATGATTATGCAACCTATATGTTTAGTGATGTTACAATGAGTTCTACTTGTGAAATGATTTATCATTTTATAGATATGTTAGGTGATTTAGATTTAATTGATGCAAACATTGCCACCTGTTTATACACTGGTATTATGACAGACACCGGCTCTTTTAGGTTTTCGTCAACAACAAGCACAACTCATAGAATAGTTGCAAATCTTATTGAAAAAGGTGCCAATAATGCCAACATACATAATAATGTTTATGACACCAACAGCTATAATAGGCTTCAACTTTTAGGTTGTGCTCTTAATAATTTAAAAGTAATACCAGAGTTTAAAACGGCTTATATTACATTATCTCAAAAAGAATTAAACACCTACAATTACACTAAAGGTGATACTGAAGGCGTTGTAAATTATGGATTATCACTAGAAGGCGTAATATTAGCAGCCATATTTATTGAAGACCAGCAAGAAGGTATTATTAAAATATCGTTGCGTTCTAAAGGCAATTTTTCAGTAAACGAAATGTCTAGAGCTCATTTTAACGGTGGCGGGCACACCAATGCCGCAGGCGGAAAAAGTTATGCTACTTTAAAAGAAACCGTTGAAAAATTTATTAGTATATTACCTACTTATAATAAAGCCCTAAACAATGAATAAATTACTTATACTCATACTACTATTATTGGCATTTGGCTGTAAAACACCAGAAGCCAGAAGACCTATTTCATCAAAATCTGGTTCTTTTATAGATGAGTCTGTAGCAAGAAATAAAGAATTAAATGCCAAAGAACAAGCTGCTATAGAAAATATCATGAAACAAGAAAAACATGATTATATTGCTTCTGAAAGTGGATTTTGGTATTACTACAATACAAAGGTAGATGCAGATACTTTAAAAACTCCAGACTTTGGTGATATTGTTAACTATAACTACAATGTAAAAACCTTAAATGGTAAACTCATCTACTCTAAAGCCGAAATAAAAACCCAAAATTACGCCATGGATAAGCAAGAACTTTTTACTGGCTTACGAGAAGGTTTAAAACTCATGAAAACTGGCGAAACTGTTACTTTTCTATTTCCGTCTCAAAAAGCCTATGGGTATTACGGTGATGAAAACAGAATAGGAACTAATGTCCCTTTAATTTGCGAAGTTACAGTTAACTCTATTACTCAAAACCAAGACAAATAAAATGCTTACCCTTAACAACATTTTAAAAGTTTGTTGTGCCATTTTATTAATAGCATGTGTGTCTTGTAAAGACCAATATCCAGAATTAGATAATGGTTTGTATGCAGAAATAAACACTACTAAAGGTACAATGGTTGCCAAATTAGCCTACAAAAAAGCACCTGTAACGGTTGCAAACTTTGTATCATTAGCAGAAGCAAACAACCCCCTTGTTGATAGCACCTTTCTTGGGAAAAAATTTTATGACGGACTCACATTCCATAGGGTTATTGACTCATTTATAATTCAAACTGGAAAACCCATTAAATACGGGATGTCTGATGCGGGTTATAGGTTTAATGATGAATTTGACAAAACCCTAAAACACGATAAAAAAGGCATCTTAGCCATGGCTAACCCAGGTCGTATCAACTCTAATGGTAGTCAATTTTACATTACTCAAATTCCAACGCCATGGTTAGACGCTTATGACGAAGAAGGTATTTTAAAATTTTGTGAAGAAGATTATGTGTTCTGCCATTCTGTTTTTGGAGAAGTTATTTTAGGTCTTAATGTTATAGACTCTATTAAAGTAAACGATGTTATAACATCTGTAAATATTATTAGAAAAGGTAGTGCTGCCATAAATTTTGATGCCCCCAAGGTTTTCATTAACCATTTTGCAGAAGAAGAACGCAAAGAACAAGAAGCCAAAGAAAAAGCTGAAGCTATTATTAAAAAAACTAAAAAAATATTTGATGAACAATTAGCTAAAGCCATAACATTGCCTTCTGGTTTACAATATTATATTTCTAAAAAAGGAGAAGGCAAAAAACTCCCCAGTAATGCTATTGCAAAAGTACACTACGCCGTATATTATGAAAACGGAAAACTTATTGAAACAAGTAACTTAAAAATAGCTGAAGCCCTTTATGCCGTTAACGAAAAACGACGAAAAGCTAACAAATACCAGCCAATAACTGCTGATATTGGTCCAGATGCACAAATGATTCCTGGATTTAAAGAAGGACTTCAGCAATTGCATGTTGGCGATAAAGCCACCTTATTTTTGCCATACTATTTAGCTTATGGTGAAGCAGGCAATAACGGAATCCCCCCTAAATCTAATCTAATTTTTGAAGTTGAAGTTTTAGAATTACTAAGATAATCCAACATATTTTTAACACTAAAGTTATAGTAAAAACTTATATTTACACAGTAAAATAATAAGCATGCACGTATTAAAATTTGACTGGAACCCCATAACAGGCATTGATATTATAGGTAATTTTAAATTGCACTTTTATAGCCTTATGTGGATTATTGCTTTTTTAGTTGGTTGGTACATTATGAAACGTATTTTCACCAAAGAAAAAGTATCTTTAACTTATTTAGACCCGTTGTTTATATACACCGTTTTAGCCACTATGATTGGTGCTAGATTAGGTCATGTTATATTTTATCAATCTGAACTAATATCTGAAGACTTTTTTAGTATTTTCTTACCCTTTAGCTTTAAAAATGGTATAGAATTTACCGGATTTCAAGGATTGGCAAGTCATGGAGCTGCTATTGGAATTATAGTAGGCATGTATTTATACCGAAAAAAATATAAGTACAAATCTTTACTTTGGCTGCTTGACAGATTGGTTATATCTGTAGCCTCTGGTGCCGTATTTATTAGAATTGGAAACTTTATTAATTCTGAAATTATAGGTAAAGAATCTGGAGACTTTCCGTTAGGCGTACGTTTTATTCAAGATTATTATTACAAAAGCCAAATTACACAACTAACAGGTATAAAAGATGTTCAAAAGGCTTATAACGCAGTAACTGATAATCCGCAATTTGCTGAATTATTACAAGCAGTTCCTTATAGGCACCCCGCTCAATTATATGAGTCTTTTTGTTATATTTTTGTGTTCTTAATTTTATGGTATTTTTACTCTAAAACTCCTAAAAAGGATCAAACTGGATTTTTATTTGGTTTATTTTTAATCTTACTCTGGACCGTTCGTTTCTTTGTTGAGTTTGTAAAAGAACCTCAAAATTTAGAACGTGCCGACTGGCTGTTAAACACAGGACAATGGTTAAGCATTCCGTTTATACTTGTTGGTTTATATTTTATGTTTGTTTACAAACCTAAACATGCTGTTAAATAATGCGTTTTAAAGGACTTTTTTATGGCTTACTAATATTAGGTTTTGTTGCTTGTAAAGACAACAACAAAGCTATTAAACAAACTAAGGTAACTTTTAAAAAAGAAGGCGAACTCTCTATTCATAAAATTAAAACAGATTCTACTACCATTGATTTAGATATTGAAATTGCTGATACTGATTATGATATTCAAACAGGGTTAATGTATAGAGATTCTATGAAGAACAACCAAGGCATGCTTTTTGTTTTTGATGATGAAAGACCGCGTTCTTTTTACATGAAAAACACAAAAATTCCGTTAGACCTTATTTTTATTAAGGGAGATAAAACTATAGTGAGTTTTCAAAAAAATGCACAACCCTTTGATGAAACCTCTCTCCCTTCTAATGCACCTGCTAAGTACGTATTAGAAATTAATGCTGGTTTAGCAGATTCTTGGAACTTAAAAGTAGGTGATAGTTTAAGCTTTTAAATTACTACTGTTTAATCTTTTGAAAGTTTATAAACCTTAAAGTTAGCAAACATTAGGTCGCAGAAAATTACAGCATGAGAATCATTGAATGGAATAGTCAGGGAGCATTTAGAAAAAAGAACGATAGGATTCTATCATTGCGACCTGATATTTTGATAATTCCAGAATGTGAATCGGAAAACAAACTAAAATTTGGTGATTTGACTCCAAAACCGACTGACTTTTTCTGGTACGGTGATTCTGAAAACAAAGGAATTGGAATTTTCTCATACTCAGACTACAAATTTGAATTATTAAAAATATTTAACCCAAGATTTAGATTTATTATTCCATTAAAAGTCACAGGAAAAGACAGTTCATTTTTGCTTTTTGCAATTTGGGCAATGGATAATAAAGAAAAACCAGAAGCAAGATACATCGGACAGATTTGGCTTGCGATAAATTATTACTCAAATCTTTTATCCTTGCCATGTGTTTTGACAGGTGATTTCAACTCAAATAAAATTTGGGACGAGAAAAAGCGAGTTGGAAATCATTCTGATATGGTTGAATTCCTGAAAAAGGAAAATATTTTCAGTTTGTACCATAAGCAAGAGAAAATTGAACAAGGAAAAGAAATTCATCCAACTTTTCACATGTATCGCAAGACTGAAAAACCTTATCACATTGATTATTTTTTCGCATCAGACTTGATTATAAAAGATGGATTTGAAATTAAAGTTGGTAAAGCTAAAAACTGGATTGATTTAAGTGACCATGTTCCTTTGACACTTGAATTACAGACCAAAACGAGACTTGGAAAATTAAACGATTTGTTTAGTGACCACTTGACAATTAAGTTAAAGGAATTATCATCTGACTCACATACAAGATTCGCTGATTTAATCGCAGACTTGATTGAAAAAGCAAAGAAAATTGATAATTTAAACGGCTCGATTGAGAGTCTTAAAAAACGAGAACAGTTGATTGTAAAATATGAGAAACTGTTTGAAATAGATAAATTGATTAACGAATTGAAAGAATAACGTTTGCTAACAATGTGTTATACGTAATGGCGGGAAAAGTAGTAAACATCAAGTTTTGATAGCGAATAGCTCCGAAATCCGCCACTCCGCATACACTAAACGTTATCTGTTGTCATATGGTTAATTGTGGTACGAAAACCAAAGTACCCAGACGTAAGTGGTTCTGAATCATAGAAATTAAAAATTAATTGGTTGTTTCTGTAATATTGAATGTGGGTTTTAAAACTTTAACTCTCTTGGTAAAAACTTTATAAAATATTAGCGTGTTGCTTTTGCGTTAGGGATAGAAGCGGCATCCTTTTTTGAGGTACGAGAAAAAGATATAGCGGATAGCCCGACCCGATAGGGTAACGCCCTAAAACAAAAAAGCCTATCAACAATTGTTAATAGGCTTTTTAAATTGAGTTAGTTTAATTTACTCTTTGTTTTCATCTTTTTTGTCTAATCTCTGTACGGAATCATACATTATTGGTGTTGCTATAAATAATGATGAATAGGTACCTACTATTACACCTACTATTAAGGCAAACATGAAACCTCTAATGGAATCGCCTCCAAAAACAAAAATAGCTAATAACACTACTAAAGTTGTTAAAGAGGTATTTAATGTTCTACTTAAAGTACTGCTTAACGACAAGTTTACTACACGGTTAAAGTCCCAACTTGTGTGTTCATTAAAGAACTCACGAATTCTATCAAATACAACCACGGTGTCATTTAATGAGTAACCTATTACCGTTAATATGGCTGCAATAAACGCTTGGTTTATTTCCATATTAAATGGCATAAATTTATAGGTTAATGAGAATATACCTAATACTATTAATACATCATGGAATACCGCTATTACGGCTCCTAGAGAGTATTGCCAACGCTTAAAGCGGAATAATATATAAAGGAACACAACTATTAATGACCCTAATACAGCCCAAACAGATGCTTGCTTAATATCATCGGCAATGGTTGGACTTACTTTATCTGATTGTAATAAACCTACTTGTTTGTTTTCGTTGGTTAAATCTATAAATTGTTCATAGTTATAGCCTTCTAAATAAGGTTGTAAACCAGTGAATAATTTATGTCTTAACTCTTCATCAACTTCGGCACCACTTTCGTTCACTTTATATTTAGTAGTGATTTTTAATTGGTTTTCAGACCCGAAGGTTTTTGCTTCTGCGCTTCCAAAAATTTCTGGTTGCGATAATGCTTCTGTAATTTCACTAGAGCTAACATTGTTTGCAAAACGTACTAAATAAGTTCTACCTCCAACAAAATCTACACCTTGATCTAAACCATTTGTAAATAAAGAACCTAAGCTTATTGCAATAAGAATTCCTGAAGTAATAAAAGCAACTTTACGTTTCTTTAAGAATTCTATATTAATATTTCTGAAAAGATTTTTAGTAATTGTTGTTGCGAAAGTTAACTTACCACCTCTATTTACGTACCAATCTATTAACAATCTTGTAATGAAAATAGCTGTAAATAGTGATGTACCAATACCTATTATTAATGTAGTAGCAAATCCTTTAATTGGACCTGTACCAAAAATAAATAATATTAAAGCTGTTAAACCTGTAGTGATATTGGCATCTAGAATAGAAGATAATGCATTACCAAATCCGTCTGTTATAGATTCTTTTAAACCTTTACCTTTTGTAATTTCTTCTCTAATACGCTCATAAATAAGTACGTTTGCATCAACCGACATACCAATAGTTAACACAATACCTGCAATACCTGGTAAGGTAAGTACAGCGCCTAACCCAGATAAAATACCAAAAATTAACAGGATATTGAACGCCATAGCAATATCTGCAAATCCACCTGCTTTTCCGTAGTAAAAAACCATCCATAGTAATACTACTATTAAAGCAATAATGAATGACATAGTACCGCTATCTATAGCTTCTTGACCTAATGAAGGTCCTACTACTTCACTTGAAATAATATCGGCTGAAGCAGGTAATTTACCAGCACGTAATACGTTGGCTAAATCTTCGGCTTCACTTAATGTAAAATCTCCTGAAATTGATGAGTTACCTCCTGCAATTGGCCCAGTAGTTACACCTGGAGCAGAATACACAATATCATCTAAAACAATAGCTATTTGGCTTTGTTTATTATAAGCCTCTCCTGTCATTTGTTCCCAGATTTTAGCACCTTTGCTATTCATTTGCATTGATACTTCTGGTTTACCTGTAAGTCCGAAATTAACACGAGCATCTGTAACTACAGCTCCACTTAATTGAGGTACATTTTCTCTGTTTCCTACTAAAGCATATAAACCTACTATCTCAGAGTTTTTACTTGGTTTTCCAAAAGCAAACTTAGTATAACGTTGTTCTGCAGGTAATAAAGCTCTAACTTCTTTCTTATTTAAATACTCTAAGATTAGCTCTTTGTCTTTAATATCAAATTGAGCAATTACTGGTCCTCCTTGGTAACCTGGTCCTTTTATTAAATCTAATAATGGGTTTGCTGCACTTTTAACTTCAGTAGAATCTGTAGTAGCTTCACCTAAAAGATCATCAATAGCATCTTGTTGTGTAGCATCTTCAGAATCATTTCCTTTTGCTTCATCTGCTTCTGTTTTAGCCTCTTCAACTAGTGGTTTTAACACCTCATTTGCTTGCGCTAAAAACTGGTAAAATTGTTCTCCTTTATAGGCATCCCAGAATTGTAATTGCGCCATGGTAGTAAAGTTACGCTCTGCTCTTTCAATGTCTTTTACACCTGGTAACTCAATTAAAATTCTACCTGAATTTCCTAAACGTTGAATGGTAGGTGATGTAACCCCTAAACCATCAATACGTTTACGTAATACTTCAAATGCAGATACTACAGACTCATCAATTTTTGTTGAGATTACTTTTTTAACCTCTTCGTCTGTCATGCTTCCATCAATTTCACCATCTAAATCTTTGGTGTAAAATATATCTGGAGAAGCTAATTTAGTATCGCCTTTAATTTTATCGAATTCAATAAAGAAATCTTCAAGAAAAGTATTTTGACTGTTTTTTTGAACTTCAGATGCGTTTTCTAAAGCTGTATTAAAAACAGGGTCTGTAGTGTTATTTGCTAATCCTTTTAAAATATCTTTTACAGATACCTGAAGAATTACGTTAATACCACCTTTTAAATCTAAACCAAGATTCATGGCTTTAGATTTTACTTCATTGTATGTATATTTTGCTATACCAATATTAAACACGGTATCTGTAGCAATAGACTCTAAGTAGTTTGCTTCTTCTTGACTTCTTAAAGCACGGTAATCTGGCTCTGTCTCAGGAATTTTTTCTATAGCTAGCTCTTCGGCATTTTTTTCAATTTGATTTGCTTTAAACGTAAACGATAACTGGTAAACACTTACCAACCCGAATAATAAAGCAAACAATTTAACTAATCCTTTGTTTTGCATTCTTATGTTATTTTTTGGTCAAATTTTTAAAAACGAGCAAATGTATGATTTACTGTAAGATTTGACAATTATTTTTTGTTTATAATTGATTCTTAAGGTTTTTATTAACAAACCTCTTTTATTCTTTAAATAGTTTGAGATAAGGGAAAAACCACTAATTGAGGAAATTTTAACACAAAGGTCCTGCTCTTACTTCTGGTTTTTTATTTGAAGTGTCATCTAATGCAATGGCTATATTGCTATTTATTTTGTAGGCTACTTTTATAGAACAATTTAGTTCACTAACAAAGTCTTTTTGGAACGGACTATATAGATTAGGTTTTGTAAACCGGTCATAATCATGTTTTATTTCTAAAACACATTTGCCATTTAAGCTTGATGATTCCTGACTTGTTTTTATTTCATAAACATCAAGATTATAATCTTTTAGTTTATTTTTTGAAGGTTGTGAATCTTTTTCACCTTGATTATTAGATGCATAACCAAATAGCCAATAGTTATCTTTTGAAAGTAATTTTTTAACATTGGTTACATTAACCTTGCTGTAATAAGAAATTTTTAAAGTGCCGTTTTTTTCTTTTAAAACTTTAATATTAACAGCACCAACTTCTTGTAATTGTTCTTTAACATTTGCTATGGCAGTTTGAACGTCTTCTGAAGTAACATTAGCATCAACAAAGTCCATTACAATTTCCTGATTGGGTACAGAAACTTGTTTTTGGCAAACTCCAAGAAGGGTTAATGCAATTATTAATGTACTAAAGTACCATTTTGCGTTCATGCGCCAAATATAAAAAAATAAAGACTGTATTGCTACAGTCTTTATATAAATATCTATTTTAAGGTTTTGATTACTAAACGTCTAATAATCCGTTAGTTTTTCTAACACCTTCAGCACTTTTTTGCATGTGTTCTTTTTCGGCATCACTTAAAGGTATATCTACTATTTTTTCTATACCGTTTTTACCTAAAACAACAGGTACACCTATACAAATATCGGTTAAACCATACTCACCATCTAATAATGTAGAACATGGGAATATTTTCTTTTGGTCGCAAGCAATAGCTTGAACTAAAGCACTTACAGCAGCTCCTGGAGCATACCACGCAGATGTTCCTAATAATTTAGTTAGTGTAGCTCCACCAACTTTAGTATCGGCAGCAACTTGTTCTAATCTTTCTTCACTTAAAAACTCAGAAACTTTTATACTATTTCTAGTTGCATGACTTGTTAATGGCACCATACCTGTATCACTATGTCCGCCAATCACCATACCATCAATATCTGAAATTGGAGCTTCTAAAGCTTCAGCTAATCTGTATTTAAAACGAGCAGAATCTAAAGCGCCACCCATACCAATAATTTTGTTTTTTGGTAAGTTAGTAGATTGGTGTACTAAGTACGTCATGGTGTCCATTGGGTTACTAACCACAATGATAATGGTATTTGGTGAGTGCTCAATTAAACTTGACGATACTGTTTTAACAATTCCTGCATTAATACCAATTAACTCCTCACGAGTCATACCTGGTTTACGAGGAATTCCAGAGGTAATTACACAAATATCACTACCTGCAGTTTTACTATAATCGTTTGTAATACCAGTTATTTTGGTATCAAAACCGTTTAATGATGCTGTTTGCATTAAATCCATTGCTTTACCTTCAGCATAGCCTTCTTTAATGTCTAACAAAACTACTTCTGAAGCAAAATTTTTAATAGCAATATACTCAGCACAACTTGCACCTACTGCTCCTGCTCCTACAACTGTTACTTTCATGTTTTTATTGTTTATTTTTATATAATTTAGAATAATTTAATAGTCCTTCTTTTTGGTTCACTCATTGTGATACAAAATTCACCATTTAAAAAGTAATAATTTATGACCAAAGTCATGCAAAATTAAGAATTAAAATGCTCTAAATAAAAAAAGTACAGGATAAAATCCTGTACTTTTTAAAACAAAAAATTAAATATAAACTAACTAAAATTAAAACATCGTTTTTTGTAAATTCTTTATTATAAGAGGATTTTATCTGAATCCAAAATTGATTCCAACTGAAAAGGCATTAAAGTCTGATAGATGGTATTCTGCATTCAATCTAAAAAATCCTAATTTAAGTTTAGTACCAATGGTTCCTCTTACTGAAGATACTTCACTAGAGACTGAAAATGGATCCTCAATAGTTTCAGAGAAAAATGGTCCACTTTGCACTGTGTAAGTACCTAATAAATCAGATTCTGATTTTCCTTTAATATACCCTAAACCACCATAAAAGTTAATTACTGGCAATTTGGTTGAGGCAATTAATTGAAATAGCCATGTGCTTGTATCATTTTCTAAACGTTGGTTTTCTCCATCAATATTTGAAGACTCAGTTAAATTGTAAGTACCGTTTAAGTTTGTGTAAGCCACCAAACCAGATATAGCAACAGGCAACAGTTTATCTGCTGGCAACCATTTTGTAAATTCTACCTGTAAACCAGCACCGTACATACCTAACTCTACATCATCTGTTTCAATTTTAGGAACAAATCGTGCTTTTAATTCAATACCTTTACTTAAGCCTAAAGCGCCTTGTAAAAATGCTGTTGGCAGTAAATTTGCCGTAGAAGAACCTATACCACTTGGCAGTGTAATTGTTTCTTGTTGTTCTCCTAAAACATCATCTTCATAGGTTATAATAACATCTACATCAGAGTCATTTTCACCCAAAGCAGTTGCTACATTTTTAGTTGCAGCTAGGTCTGCAAATTCTACTGTAAAATCTTGATCTGGGTTGCTGTTATAATCAGAAATATTCATTAAAAATGATTTATTTTCATTATTAACTATAGCGGCATTTGCAATGATAGAAATTTCAAAACCACCAAGCGGTTTCGCATCGGCGGTATTAAACCAGTTAGCATTCATACTATGCATAAGCCCGTTAGTTGCTGGTTTTAAATAATCATTGGCAAATAATTCTGCATTGTCTACACCTGCAGCTAGTAAAGCATCTATATCTTGTGCTTTTGATGTTAGTGTTATAAAACACAGTAACATTAGTAGAAGTATCTTTTTCATTTTTTTTGATTTACAATTAGATTTGATTAAACAAACATATGGAAAAATCTGCAAAAAACAACATTTCATCGATTAAAAATTACTTTTTAACGATTTTATAATATAAAAAAAACAGATGGAAATTTAACTAAAAGCATCGTTTTTGGTATTGTACCTAACTAGTCTTACTATAATAAAATTAAAGTCTTTTATGTTAACCTTATAGCTTCTTTAATTTATTAACGCTTTCTTAAATTTAAAAATATCACAACGTTGATAAAAACTTTTACTTATTACAGAATAAAAACAAGTGCTTTTAAAACAAGGTTTGTGAGCGTACACGCAAAATTGTAAATTTACCCCGATTAAATCTGGCAAAACGTTACTTTTAAGTGTTTTTGTAGTTTAATTTCCTTTAAATTTTTAAATAATTGACAACTATAAAAGACATAGCAAAAAAAGCCAATGTTTCAACAGGTACTGTTGATAGAGTTATACATAACAGACCTGGTGTTTCTGAAAAAACAAAAGCCCATGTTCAAAAAATTATTAGAGAGCATAATTTTCAAATTAATACTATTGCCAGTACATTAGCACTTAACAAAAGCTATAAAATTGGGGTATTAATTCCTGAAGCAGGAACCGAAAATGAATTTTGGTCTGAACCTAAAAAAGGTATAGAAAACGCTATTGAAGAAATAAAAAACTTTAAAATTTCTGCTACATTTTTTATGTTCAATCAATTTGACTCTAGTTCTTATCAAGATGCTTTTTTAAATTTAATTGAAGGTAATTTTGATGCTGTTTTAATAGCTCCTGTTTTTCATAAAGAAACCGAAAAACTCATAAATCAACTAGATAAGAAACAAATCCCTTATGTATTTATTAATACTGAAATAAAGGGTTTTAATGCACTTTCATTTATTGGTCAAGACTCATATAAAAGTGGTTATTTAGCAGCTAAACTCATGAGTGTAATGGTACCCAATAATGCACAAATTTTGATTCCTGTTTTCAGATTAAATAAAGGTAACTATTCATCAATAAATAATAGAATTACCGGGTTTAAAACTTTTTTTAAAGAAAAATATGCTTCTGTAAAAATTAAGGATTTAGCAATTCCTTATTTTAAAAGTATAGACGCAATTAATAGTAGCTTAAATGATGTTTTAAAAGATGATATTATTGATGGCATTTTTGTACCCTCTAGTAGCTCTTTTTTAATTGCTGAATATTTAGAAAATTCTCAACTTAACAATATTAGGTTGGTAGGATATGATACTAATAAAAAGAATATTGAGTTTTTAAAGAATGATACTATAGACTTTTTAATTTGTCAGAACCCATATAATCAAGGTTATAAAGGCATTAAATTACTAAGTGATTATTTAGTAATGAATAAAACTCCTAAGCCTATTTATCCCTCGCCTATGACTGTTGTAACTAAAGAAAACGTTGATTCTATTTAGGCTACTATAAACCTCAAAATGTAATCCACTTTTAAAGTGCATAAAATAAAAAACCTCACAGCGTTAACTATGAGGTTTTCCTGCCTTATTTAGTATGATTTACGCGTCAATATTTGCGTAAATTGCATTTTTTTCAATAAAATCTCTACGTGGGGGTACTTCATCTCCCATAAGCATAGAAAAAATTCTATCAGCTTCAGAACCATTTTCAATTTGTACTTGACGCATAGTTCTAAATTCTGGATTCATGGTAGTATCCCATAGTTGTTCTGCATTCATCTCACCAAGACCTTTATAACGCTGTATTTTACTTCCATCTCCAAATTCAGCAATTATCTCATCTCGTTCTGCATCAGACCAAGCATAACGTTTTTTGGCTCCACGTTTTACCAAATATAATGGAGGTGTAGCAATATAAACGTGTCCGTTTTCTATCAACTCCCTCATATATCTAAAGAAGAATGTTAAAATTAAAGTTGCAATATGACTACCGTCAATATCGGCATCACACATAATTACAATTTTATGATAACGTAATTTTGAAAGGTTTAAAGCTTTACTATCTTCTTCTGTTCCAATAGTTACACCAAGTGCTGTAAAGATATTTTTAATTTCTTCGTTTTCAAATACCTTATGCTGCATTGCTTTTTCAACATTCAATATTTTTCCTCTTAAAGGAAGAATAGCTTGAAATGCTCTATCTCGTCCTTGTTTAGCAGTTCCCCCTGCAGAATCTCCCTCTACTAAGAACACTTCACATTTTTCAGGATCTTGCTCAGAACAATCACTTAATTTCCCTGGCAACCCTCCAACACTCATAACAGTTTTACGCTGCACCATCTCACGCGCTTTTTGAGCTGCATGACGTGCTTGAGCTGCTAAAATTACTTTTTGAACAATAGTTTTAGCGTCATCAGGATGTTCTTCTAAGTAATCTGTTAACATCTCTGAAACTGCCTGACTTACAGATGAAGAAACCTCTCTATTTCCAAGTTTTGTTTTGGTTTGACCTTCAAACTGAGGTTCTGCCACTTTAACAGATATAATAGCTGTTAAGCCTTCACGGAAATCATCTCCTGCAATATCAAACTTTAACTTATCTGTTAAACCAGAAGAATCTGCATACTTTTTTAGTGTGTGTGTTAAACCACGTCTAAAACCAGTTAAATGTGTACCTCCTTCATGTGTATTAATATTATTTACATATGAGTGTAAATTTTCGGCATATGAGGTATTGTAAATCATGGCAACCTCAACTGGAATACCATTTTTTTCACCTTCAAACGCAATAACATCTTGCATTAATGGTTCTCTTGTTGCATCTAAATATTTAACAAATTCTGTTAAACCTTCATCTGAATGAAACGTTTCTGAAATAAAATTACCTTCTTCGTCTTTATTTCTTAAATCTGTTAAAACAACTGTAATACCTTTATTTAAGAAAGCTAACTCACGCAAACGGCTAGCTAATGTATCATAATTGTACTCTAGTGTTTGAGTAAAAATTTGAGGGTCTGGTTTAAACGTAACTATTGTTCCATTTTTATCAGAATCTCCAACTGTTTTTACAGGATAAAGTGTTTTACCTCTTTCATACTCTTGTTCCCAAATTTTACCTTCACGATGTACTGTTGCTTTTAAATGTTCTGATAAGGCATTAACACAACTTACACCTACACCGTGTAAACCACCTGATACTTTATAAGAATCTTTATCAAACTTACCACCTGCACCAATTTTGGTCATTACAACTTCAAGAGCAGAAACGCCTTCTTTTTTGTGTAACCCCACAGGAATACCACGTCCGTTATCTTCAGTTGTAATAGAGTTATCTTCGTTTATAGTTACTTTTATAGTATCACAATGACCAGCTAATGCTTCATCAATAGAGTTATCTACTACTTCATAAACTAAATGATGTAAACCACGTACTCCAACATCTCCAATATACATTGATGGACGCATACGCACATGCTCCATTCCCTCTAGTGCCTGAATACTATCGGCAGAATAATTGTGCTTTTTAGCTTCTTCGCTCATATATGTTTTTTTAATTTAACTTCTAATTTCATCTCATAAAAAAATGACGCAACTGCATCATTCTCATGTATAACAAATATACAAATTATAAAAGCCGTTAAAAAGCTTTTTAGGGAGTTTATACAAAAATTATCAACAATTGTTAATTACGCAAAAATGCCTTAAATCGCCTAAAAAGTGGCTTAAAATCGATTTTAGCCTTATTTTAAGTTTTGTTAAAATTAAATTTTAAAACAATTGCTTAGAAGCTTTTATTTGAATCCAAATTCAATATTATAAATTAAATTTTCCACAAAAAAGCCTACTTCTTTATATGATTTAAATATAAACCTTCACCTTCAATTAATATATCAAATTAAACCTTTAAACGATAGACAAGTTTCAAATTAGAACCTAATTTTTTATTAATTTGATAATTCAAAAGTGATCATAAAAAAAAAGACGTGTAGTTCAATAATTCTACATATATTTGAGCACTAAAAATTGATGATGTTAAATAATAATAACAATAACAACTCTAATAATCCTAACGTATAGGATTAGGAAGGTTATTGTTTAAAAATATATAAAGCCTTCCTTCTACGGAAGGCTTTTTTTAATACAAAAATTAAGAGATGAGTAAAATTATGACAGTCGACGTATTGTCGAGTATTAAAGGCGCTAAACCCTCTGAAGCGGTAAGCAAATTATTTGATGTAATAAAAAATGCCCATACCAATGAGAATACTTTTAATGCCAATAATAATTCGGTTTCTGTTAATGATTTAAGAGATGATGTTGTAATTGAAAGCTCTGATACAGAAAAACAAATTATTAAAGAGAATTTTCCAAAAGAAAAAAATGGATACTTGGTTGTTTCAAAAGTGATAGAAGAATAATGATGGAATCTCAAATACACACAATACACAAAAAACTAGTAAACAAAGAGATTTCTTGTTTAAGCCTAGTAACAGAAAAATTAGAACTACTAAAGAAAAACACCCATAACACCGTTAACAGTTTATTAGAAGATACTGCGTTACAATTAGCAAAAAAAGTAGATGATAAAATTGCTAATGGTGAAGCTATAGGTTTGCTAGAAGGTATTCCCTTTGGCATTAAAGATGTTTATATGGTTGCAGGCACCTATACCACTGCTAGTTCTAATTTATTAAAAAACTATAAATCTGCTTACACAGCTACGGCTATACAAAAACTATTAGATGCCGGTGCTATACCTTTAGTAAAAGAAAATTGCGATAGTTTTGGACATGGTTCATCTAGTGAAAATACCATTTTTGGCGCCGTAAAAAATGCCAAAAACCCAGAACTTGTTGGAGGTGGCTCTAGTGGTGGTTCTGCAGTAAATGTTGCTAAAGACTACACCGTATTTTCCATTGGAGGAGACACAGGAGGGTCTATCCGCCAACCTGCTGGATACAATGGTATTTACGGTTTAAAACCAACTTATGGGCGCATATCAAGATATGGTATTATGGCCTATGCATCATCTACAGATTGCGTTGGTCCCATTGCTAAATCTATTGAAGATATTCGCATTGTTTTAAATACTATGAGTGGTAAAGACGTAAAAGATCAAACTACTTACGCTTCAGCGGAAATTAAGCAGAATACTATTTTAAACTCAGATGGTATTAAAACCGTAGGTTATTTTAAAAACTTTATTGATAGTGAAGCTATAGATAAAGACATCAAAAAAGACTTCCTTTCAACTATTGATAAAATAAAGGCTAAAGGCATAGAGGTTAAAGCTTTAGATTTTTTTGAATCTGACACTTTAGTTTCTACCTATTACACCTTAGCCATGGCCGAAACCGCCTCTAACCTATCGCGTTTAGATGGTACAAACTACGGAAACCGCATTGAAGCCGATAACCTTAAAGAAAGCTATTCTGTTACCCGTTCTGAAAATCTTTCAGAGGAAACAAAACGCAGAATAGTTGGTGGCAACCAAGTGTTATCACAAGGGTTTAGTGATGAAATTTACTTAAAAGGCTTAGCTTTAAGAGATCAAATTTCTCAAAATTTTGAAAACGATTTTAAAGAGGTTGACATCATAATTTCACCCGTAACACCAATGGCTCCACCAAAAATTGGTGATAGCTTAAAAGACCCACTAGCCATGTATTTGTCAGACGCTTATACCGTTGGCTTTAGCCTTGGGCAATTACCAACCTTAACAGTGCCTCAAGGCACAGAAACTGGCTTACAAATTACTGCCGCAAAAGATAATGACGAACTTGTTTTGAAGTTTGCTAACTTCTTAAAAGATACGATATAATGGATTTAGAGCAATTAAAAGAGGCTTTAAAAGCCCACGAATTAGAATTGGTTATAGGACTAGAAACCCACATTAGATTAAATACAAAAACCAAATTATTCTGCTCTTGCCCTAATCAAGAGATTGAAACTCCTAATGAAAACATCTGCTCTGTTTGTACAGGACAAATGGGGGTTTTACCTGCTATTAATAAAGAAGCTATTACCAAAGCCATCTATTTTGGTAAAGCCGTAAAATCTACTTTCAGTAATGAGGTTATTTCATGGGATCGAAAACATTACGAATACCCAGATAACCCTAAAAACATTCAAATTACACAATTTCATCATCCAGTAATACCAGACGGACAAGTATCTTGTTTTAGAAATGATGGGAGTGAATTCACAGTAAATTTAACCCAAGTTCATATAGAAGAAGATGCTGCTAAATTAGTGCACGAGAAAAAAGTTTCTTTGGTAGATTTTAATAAAGCTGGTGTACCTCTTATTGAAATTGTTACAGAGCCATGTATTCATCATATTGAAGATGCTTCAACCTATGCACAATATTTACAACGCATTGTTCAAAATTTAAAAATCTCTGAAGCTAATCTTGAAAAAGGAGAGTTTAAATCAGACGTATCTGTGTCGCTCAGAAAAAAGCGTAGCTACAGCTTAAATCCGCGTACTGAAATAAAAAACTTAAACTCTTTTAAGTTTATGACAGAGGCTTTAAAAGAAGAAGTTGAAAAACAGCTTAACTACTATATAGAACACAAAGAATTTAGACCAGACCAAACAACGGTTTTATTTGATGCCGATTTAAAGCAAACTAAAACCATGCGTAAAAAAGAGTTTGAAGCAGATTACCGTTTCATCTCTGAACCAGATTTACCATTTGTAAATATAAAAGATGTTGTAGAATCTATTGATGTAGATATAAGTTCACTGCCATATGCTGTAGAACGTATTTTAATTAAAGGCGGTGTATTACCACAAGATGCCAAATTTTTTACGGCAGACCCATTACGCTCTAAAACTTTTATGACCATAAACAAAGAGCTTAATGACCCATCGTTTGTTGCTAAAACATTAGTAAATAACATTGGTGCCGATGATTATGCTGACATCTACAGAATTGAGCACCTTATTGAAATTTTTAAACTTTTCAAAGAAGATAAAATTACTTCGGTATTAGTTCAAAATGCCATTACATCGTATTTAAAAGATAGAAATTTTGACTACAATAAGTATTTTGAAGACAACACCATTTCAAAAGAAAAAATTGACAGTGCTATAGCAAAAGTTATTAAAGAAAATGATGCTATAGCTAACGATATTAAAAATGGCAACCAAGGTAAAGCAGGTATTTTAGTTGGTAAAGTTATTGGTATTATTGGTAAAGGTGCATCAGGAAAAGTTATTCGTCAAGGTATTTTAGATGCTCTAGCTGCTGAAAATGTAGTAGATGCTAAAACAGAAAAACAGAAAGAATCTCAGAAAACTCAACCCCAAAAAGGAACTACTAAAGAAGAGGAAGAAACACTACCCGAAATTCCCTTAGTAGTTAAAGATGAGTATAGAACACACGTTGCAACCGATTTATCTGAAGCTTCTATTTCAGAAAAAGTAACACTTTCAGGATGGGTATCTAGTGTTAGAGACCATGGTGAGCTAATGTTTATAGATTTACGCGATTCTAGTAACGAAATTTTTCAAGTGCGTTTAAGCAGAGAAACCTTCCCTAATTTAGATGAATTGGTAAAGTTAAAACCAGAATCTGTTATTATGGTCACGGGTGAAATTGTTAAACGTAAAGAAGATGACTTTAACCCAAGCCTAAGAACAGGAACCATTGAGTTAGAAACTTCAGAGTTAGACATCCTAAACCTTTCAAAAACGTTGCCATTTGAAATTAAACGTGCAACCAAAACCAATGAAACTACGCGTTTTCAATACAAATTTCTAGACCATAGAAATGCCGATGTTCACCGTGTTATAAAAAATCGTCATAGAGTTATTAAACTAATGCGCGATATTTTAGATGCACAAGATTTTCTAGAAATAGAAACACCTATTTTAAGTGCAGGAACCGATGAAGGCGCTCGCGAATTCATAGTACCAACACGTAAAGAAGCTGGAGCTTTTTACACCCTACCACAAGCACCTCAGCAATTTAAACAAATGCTTATGGTGAGTGGTTATGAAAAGTATTTCCAAATAGCACGTTGTTTTAGAGACGAAGATTCTCGTGGTGATCGTCAACCAGAGTTCACTCAATTAGATATTGAAATGGCTTATGCCAGCATGCAACAAATTATAGATTTAAACACCAAAATGTTTAATGAAATTGTAAAGAAAGTATATGGCAAAAAATGGATTTTAAAACCATTCCAAGTATTAACTTATAAGGAAGCCATGGATAAATATGGTTGCGACAGACCAGACCTTCGTTTTGGTTTAGAAATGCAAGATATAACTGAAATAGTTAAAGATACCACCTTCCAAGTATTTAGTAAACCTATTGATGAAGGCGGTATTGTAAAATGCATAAAAGTTTCTGCTAAAGAACAAGGCAACAAACGCATGTCTAAAGGACAAATAGAAAAACTAACAGGCATTGCACAAGATCACGGTTTAGGTGGTTTAGCTTATATTATTGTAAATGAAAACGATTTACAATCACCAATCATTAAATTTTTAGGTGAAGATATAGCTGCAGGAATCATAAAAACTACCAATGCGCAAGTAGGAGATATAGTGTTCTTTTCTGCTGCTGATTATGCCACAGCAAATAAAGCTTTAGATGCTGTTAGACAAGAAATGGGTCGGATGTTAAAGCTCATAAACCCCAAAGAATTAAGACCAGCATGGGTTGTAGATTTTCCTATGTTTGAAAAAACCGATGAAGGTAATTGGACGTTTACACACAATCCTTTTTCAATGCCAGCAACTTATGACATTGAAAAACATATAAACGGTAAAGAAGAAGAAATTGGCTCAATTATAGCACAACAATACGATTTAATTTTGAATGGCTACGAAATTGGTGGCGGTTCTGTACGTGCGCATAAGCCTGAAATTTTAGAAGCTACCTACCGAAACATGGGTTACAACAAAGAAGAAATGATGAAAAGCGTTGGCACTATGTACAAAGCATTCCATTATGGCGCACCACCACACGGTGGTATAGCTTGGGGTGTAGACCGCTTAATGATGATTTTAGAGAAAAAAGCTTCTATTAGAGAAGTAATGGCATTTCCTAAAACTGGTACTAGTGAAGATTTATTATTTGGCGCACCATCACCTTTGTCTGATAAAAAAGTGGAAGAAATGAATGTTAAAATTATGAAAAAGTAATTTTTAATACTTCCTCTAATACATTTTAGCTATGTTTGTTGCTAATGAAAGCAATTAAAATATCTATTTTACTTTTAAGCTTTTCTGTTTTTGCACAATCTAGCTGGAAGCTTGCCCCTAATATTACACCAAATAATAATGGGCAACGGTTTGATGATGTATATTTTTTAGATGAAAATACAGGTTGGGCAGCTAATGGTTATTATGCTTCTGTTTTTAAAACAGCCGATGGAGGTTTAACTTGGACTGAGCAACTCAACGAAGCCAGTCTATCTGGTAGTTATTATTTTAGAAACATCATATTTTTAAATGAAAATATTGGTTTTTTAGGCACTTTAAACAATGTTTTTTTTAAAACCACTAATGGTGGACAAACTTGGAGTGAAGTTACAAACATAACACCAAATCCAAATGCTATTTGTGGGCTAGACGTTGTTGGAACATCAACTATTTATGGTTGTGGCGCTTATTTTGAACCAGCTCATATTATAAAATCTACAGATAGTGGTAACACATGGCAATACATAGATATGTCTACCTATGCAACAGCCTTGGTTGAAATAAAATTCACCTCAGAAACTACAGGCTATGTTGCTGGTAAAAGCACTACAGGTGCAGTTATTTTAAAAACTACTGATGGTGGACAAACCTGGACAGAAATTTACAACTCTAATATTTCTGGTGAATACGTTTGGAAACTACAAATCTTAAATAGCAACCCTAATACTTTTTTTGGTGCTGTTTACAGTACAGCTCCTAACCCTGGAAAATTAATTTCTTCATCTAATGCAGGAATAACTTGGAGCAGTTTTGATGCTCCAGAAAGTGATGTGCAAGCTGTTGGATTTATTAATGAAACCACAGGTTGGATGGGTGGTCATAACACAGGTTTTTACCAAACAGATAATGGTGGACAAACCTGGACTAACCTTAATGTTGGAAGTAATTTAAATAGAATTTTTGTTATTAATGAATCATTAGCTTATGCATCAGGTACTAGTATTTATAAATATACCTCTAAAACTTTAAACACTGAGAGTTTTAATAATGATGTAGCTAAAAATCCATTAGCAATTTTAATAACAAAAAACCCGATAGAAAATACTTTAGAATTTACAATAGATTTTAAAGCACCAGATAATATTCTTATAAACTTATATGATAGTAATGGCAAGTTTTTAAAAAAACTACAACGCGATATAATAACTACCAAAACTAAAAAAGTTTATAATTATAATGTAAACTACCTAGCTAGCGGGCATTATATTATTGAATTCCACAATAATTTAGGCAAAATTTCAAAACAAATAATTAAATTATAGTTTAGAATTTACTAATTATTTTCAGCTTAAATTTCTAACATAATTTATATAAAATTTAACGTTTACACGGTAAGTTTTACCCTAACTTTCAGACAACATCAACTTAAAACCACATAAAATTAAAAACATGAAAAAATTATCTTTTTTAGGTATTGCTACACTAGTTTTAACCTTATTTTTAACTACTAACATTACCGCTCAAGAATTTAGAGGATTAGACAAAAGCCCTATGGATGCTGCTATTTACAGAACCTCTAGAAAGGCTCCTGCCATGGTAAAAGTAATTTATAGCAGACCTCAACTAAAAGGAAGAGAACTAAGTAAATTAGCTCCAAATGGTAAGGTATGGCGAACTGGTGCTAACGAAGCTACTTCTATTACTTTATATAATGATATGAAAATTGAAGGAAAACTAGTTAAAGCTGGAGAATATTCGCTTTTTACTATACCAGGAGACAAAGAGTGGACTATTATTATAAATAAAGATATAAATGTTTGGGGAGCTTATTCTTATAATGAAGCCAATGATGTTATAAGAGTATCTGCCCCTGTGAGCACTGGTGAAAAAACACTTGAAGCCTTTTCTATAGCCTTTACAGAAGGCAATATGCACTTGGGTTGGGGAACCACCAGAGTTACCGTACCTATTACAAAATAACCTTAGAACAGTTTACGATAAAAAAAGCTTCTCAAACCTATAAACTTGAGAAGCTTTTTTTTAATTAAAGGCTATTTAATCCATATCAAAACGGACACCTATAGAAATATTATTTTGATCTACTAACTGATCTTTAAATATGGGAGACAAATCGTATTTAACATACAAAGCCGCATTACCAAACGCCATATACCCACTTAAACCATAAACCAAATCTGTAGTATTAAGTCCGCGCTTTTGCTTTTCTTTAATACGCTCTCCATCTAATTTATATTTTAGTTTTTGGCGGGTACCTATATTAAATCCGGCATAACCACCCAAACCTAGTTTAAATTGTTTTTTAGTTGAATACCTAAAATAAGTGTCTTTTTCTATTTTTTTTGATGGTCCAATTTCAAAATGAACAGGGAATACTAAATTGGTTATTGATAGCTTAGATTTTTTTAAATCATACGGAAATTCTTCTAATTCCGTTAGGTTATCTTGTTTTACAAAATACATGTTGTCTTTAGGTTTTAACCCATTAATTTGAAGAGAATAGCCATACTTGAATCTTAAAAAATTAGAGTTTTTAAAAACACGTGTTTTCCACGCCCACCCAATTTCAATAAAACGAGAGCCTCCAAACTTATACGGAGAATCATCTAAACTCTCTCCTTCAATAATAGCGTTATTTAAACCAAATGCCAATACCAAATCACTGGTGGTACGCTTGTCATATTTTTTAGGTTTGTTTTTACTGTTTATTTTAACTCCTGCAAAACTACCTTCTTCACCTCCTATACTAACCCCTATTTTTGATAAATCTTCATCGTTTTGAGTTTTGTAGCCTTCTTCATTACGTTCTAATAAAGCTATTTTATTATTAATAATAGCTATTCTATTTTCAATATTTAAAGCTCGTTTTTTGGCAACTTCTTGTTTTAAAACTTCGGCTTCTGTATTAGTTATTTCACCTTTTTCTAACCTAATATTTATGGCTTCTACCTCGACTTTCAAAAACTCGCGCTCTTCTTCATTAATCTGTTCTTTAAGCGCTTTTAAAGTTTCTATTTTTTCTTTATTAACTTTAGGAATTGAGTCTTGTGCATTGCTTAATTGCACACATAAACATAGCACCAATAGTGCTAAATAATTAGTAATTGTTTGCATAACTGTTCGTTTATTTAATTGATGAATGATGATTTTCTTTAATTATTACGATTGGCTACTGCTGTTTTTACCGTACCGTAACTTGCCTTTAAAGCTTCAAAAACTTTAGTTCTAAAAGATTTATCTAAATCGGTTTCAACTTCTTGAAGTAGTTTATTAGCATCAACAATTGTAGCACTTTCATTATAGAGCTTTTTTAAAGCAATCTCTCTCTGAGCCTGTTGTAACAACGCTTCTACCTCAGTATCTGTAACTTTATTTTTTTGCTCTTTTAACGCTTTTACTTGTGCTACTACTTGCTGTACTTTTTGTTCTTCAAAGGTTAATGCTTCTTTTAACTCTTTGGTAGGTGTAATAGTTTCTGATGTTTTTGATACTTCTATATTTTCTGAAACTATAACGGGAACTTTATTTAAAATTGGACCAACACTTTTTACTGGTGATTCATCTTTTATTTTAATTCCTGATTTTTGGGTAGTCACTATTTTCTCTTGAGTTTGCTTTTGGCCTGAACTGTATAATGACTTCTGTTCTAATGCTTCGGGTTTATTACCTTTGGGAGTTTCAACTACTTGAGGAGCTATAATTTCTTGTTTATTATCTACCAATTGAGATACAACAAACAACACCCCTACAATACTTGCAGCGACACCGTACCACCAGTATAAATTAACGTGTTTCTTTTTTTCATTAGCATCTAAACGTTCTGACAATTTATCCCAAGCATTAACTGATGGTTTTAACCGTCTTTCTTCAAGTTTGTCTTTTATATGCTTATCAAAATTAACTGGTGCCATAACTTTTTGCTTTATTAGATTTTCTAATTTTATCTTGCAGTATTTTTCGGGCTTTAAATAATTGTGATTTTGATGTTCCTTCACTAACGTTAAGTATTTCAGCTATTTCATGATGTTTATAGCCTTCAATAGCATACATTACAAACACTAATTTATACCCCTCTGGTAGCGCATCAATATATTGCTGTATTTCTGTTACTTCAATATCTGTGTTAATATTATTGGCATACTCATTTGTAATTTCAATATCATCAAAAGGAAGCTCCATTTTTTTTTGCTGCCTTAACATAGAAATAGATTCGCGTACCATAATGCGTCTTATCCACCCTTCAAAACTGCCTTTATGTTTATAACTTTTTAAATTTGAAAACACCTTGAAAAACCCATTAAGCATGGCTTCTTCTGCATGTTGCACATTTTTTAAATAATATCTGCAAACGCTTAACATTTTTGGTGCATGCAACTCAAACAATACGTGTTGCGCCTCACGATTGTTTTTAATAGCTCTTTTTATGAGAGCAGATTCGTTTTTGTGGAGTTGTATAACTTTCAAAAAAGGTTTCATTTGGCTTTATACTATTACAGACGCAAATTTTATGCAAATGGTTGCCTTAGGTTTATAAAATATTTTGAAAGTTAAAATATTTACTGATTATCAGCGAGTTAAAACACTAATGTTTTTAAATTAGTTGTAAAAGATCTTCCATATTATTGAAAGTTTTAGTAGCATGGGCTTTTAATTCATTTTTATAATCACGAGCTGTATATCCAAAAACATCAAAACCACCATTAATGGCAGCCTTAATACCAGATAAACTATCTTCAATTACCAAGCATTCTTCGGGCTTAAAACCCATAGTTTTTGAAGCCCATAAAAACACATCTGGAGCGGGTTTCCATTTTTGAATAGCATAACAGCTAAATATTTTACCTTCAAAATAAGGTAAGAGATTAGTTAATTTTAAATTGAGTTTAATTTTTTCTTCGGGTCCGCTAGAAGCTACACAAAATGGTAAACTTAAATTATCTAAAACATGATGAATACCTTTAACAGGCTCCATATTTTCTTTAAAAGCGGCAAAACTTCTGTTTCTATATTCTTCAATAAAACTGTTGCTTACAGGTTTTTTAGCCAGTTTTTTTATTCTTTCTAAACAGGCATCAATATAACTTCCTTTAAAGTACTTAAAAGCATATTCTAAATCAATATTAGCGCCATACTCATTAGCCATATCAACTAAAACTTGATTGCTGATGACTTCGCTGTCAACCAAAACGCCATCGCAATCAAAGATTATAAATTTGTATTTACTCATAACTAAGGTGTAGAATTTGAAACTTGCAACAATTTTCCGTTGTAATATTTATTTCCTGTGAGTGAGAAATTAAATATATATTCTGCCATTTCTAATGCGTTTATTGGGGCTTGATACCCAGGAAAAGCTTCTTCTAGCATTTCGGTTTGTACGGCTCCCAGTGCCAGTACATTAAAACTAGGACCTGTTTCTTTGTATTCTTCGGCTAAAAGTTCAGACAGAGTTATCACAGCCCCCTTACTAGAACTATAGGCTGCTAAACCCGGAAATTTCATACTTCCCTGCACGCCACCCATAGAACTAATAGTTACCACATGGCTGCTTTTATTCATAAAAGGCATACTGGTTCTTATCATTTCTGAAACCCCAAATACATTGGTTTTATATACTTGTTCAAAATCTTCAATAGTGGTTTCTGCAAATGGTTTATTTAAAAGTGTTCCTGCATTATTAATAAGAATATCAACCTTTTTAAATTTTAGTTCTAAAAAAGTTTCAACCCTTTTATAATCTAATGGGTTACTTAAATCGAAAGGAAAGGTGGTTACATTATCAAACGGAAGCTCAAAAACGGGCTTTTCATTTCTAGATAAGGCTAAAACTTTATGACCTGCTTTTGCGAACAGTTTTACTAGTTCAAAACCAATCCCTCTGCTGGTTCCTGTAATGATGACATTTTTACTCATTGTTCATTTTAATTTCTTTAGACATACTATTAGTCATTCCTTCAATAGCAGGAATCATTTTATTAATAAAGTTCGTCATGTGATTAAAATCCATTTTATCGGTTTCATCATCTACATGATGATAATAATCAAAATTTGTAAAGTCGAAGGTGGAAATAGCATGCGCTGGCACCTTAAATTTGTTGAAAAACGGGAAGTTATCGGAACGTTTAAATAATTTGTATTTCTGTGCTTGTGGCAAGAACCCAACCAAAGATTCACCTGCATAAGTATTTAATTTTTCAGCAATATTAGATTTTTTATATCCTGTTATATAACTTAATTTTTTACCAAAATTTCTAGGTACACCAATCATTTCAAAATTAATCATGGTGTACAAATCTATATTCATTTTCTTTAATCGTTCTGCAAGATGCTCTGAACCTTTTAACCCCATCTCTTCGGCTGAAAATAAGGTAAACAATATGCTACGTTTATTACTTTTAGATTTTGCAAAATATTTAGCCCACTCCATAACCGCAACTGTTCCTGAAGCGTCATCGTTGGCTCCATTTGCAATAGTATCTCCATTAACTCCTTCTACAATACCAATATGATCATAATGCGCCCCAAGAATAACAAACTCATCTTTTAATTTTGTATCATTCCCTTCTATAAACCCTACAATATTATAGCCTACAACATCTTGAATATTAAAGCTATCTCTGTAAGTTTTAAAATAAGGTTTCACCTTATGTTTTTTAAAAAACTCTTCTATATATACAGCTGCTTTTTCAATTCCTTTAGAGCCTGTATTTCTTCCTTCCAATTCATCTGAAGCTAAATATTCTAAAGTTTTTTTAACACTATCTGACTCGGGAAGTACAGGTTGAGATTTGCAACTTAATACTAGTAATAGAGAACAAATGCTTAATACCCTTCTCATAAATTAAAAATTTAAAAATTAAAGATAAAAAAACCTACTTCAAAAAGAAGCAGGTTTTACTTATTTAGATAGTTCGCGCTGTAGCGAACTTATTTCTATCTTAAACTAGCATTGTTACTGGGTTTTCAATATACCCTTTTAAAGTTTGAAGGAATTGAGCACCTGTGGCACCATCAACAGTTCTGTGATCGCAAGCAAGGGTTAATTTCATAGTATTACCTACTACAATTTGACCTTCTTTTACCACTGGTTTTTGCACAATGGCTCCAACAGAAAGAATTGCTGAATTTGGTTGATTAATAATAGATGTAAAATAATCTATACCAAACATTCCTAAGTTAGAAACTGTAAATGTACTACCAGACATTTCATCTGGAGTTAATTTCTTATTTCTTGCTTTACCAGCTAATTCTTTAACCTCTGCACCAATTTGTGGTAATGACTGTTCGTTAGCAAAACGCACAACAGGCACAACTAAACCATCTGGAACAGCAACAGCTACCCCAATATGTACATGGTTGTTTAAACGCATTTTATCATCAAACCACTGTGAATTTACTTGAGGATGTTCTTTTAATGCTAAAGCACAAGCTTTAACAACCATATCGTTAAACGAAATCTTAGTGTCTGGAATAGAGTTAAATTGCTTACGGAAAGCAATAGCATTATCCATATCAAATTCTACCGCTAAATAATAGTGTGGCGCTGAGAATTTTGATTTAGTTAACGATTTAGCAATAGCCTTACGCATTTGAGAATTAGGAACATCTTCATAATCTTCTTGACCTGTTGGAACATATTTACCAACAGCACCTGCAGAAGAACCTGGTACAAAATTCTCTATATCAAATTTTACTATTCTACCATTTTCACCAGTACCTGTTATATGAGCTAAATTAATACCTCTTTCTTCGGCCATTTTTTTAGCCAAAGGAGACGCTAATATTCTTTCTCCAGATTTAGCTGGTTTTTTTGGTTTTGGTGTTTCCTTTTTTGTTTCAACTTTAGGAGCTTCAGCCTTAGGTGCAGGTGCAGCTGGTTTTGGCGCTTCTACTTTTGGTGTTTCTTCTTCTTTACTAGCTACAGATTTAAAGTTTTTAGCTACATCTGAAACATCTGTACCGGCAGGCCCTATTATTGCTAAAAGTTCATCTACTTTTGCTGATTCGCCTTCTTGTAACCCAATATAAAGCAGCGTACCTGATTGGAATGATTCAAATTCCATAGTAGCCTTATCTGTTTCAATTTCGGCTAGAATATCTCCTTCTTCAACAGTATCACCTACTTTTTTAACCCAAAGTGCTACCGTTCCTTCTTCCATAGTATCACTTAAGCGAGGCATAGTTACTACTACAACACCTTCTGGTATATCAACTGATGCTGCTTCTTGCTTCTCTTCGGTAACAGACTCAGAAGTTTCAGCTTTGGCAGGTTCTGCAACTGCTTCTTTATTTTCTTCAGCTGGAGTATCGCCCCCATTTAATAAAGCAGAAATATCTTCTCCTTCTTCTCCAATAATAGCTAATAGTTCGTCTACTTTAGTAGTTTCACCTTCTTGAACTCCAATATAAAGTAAAGTCCCTTCATTAAAAGACTCAAACTCCATAGTGGCTTTGTCTGTTTCTATTTCAGCTAAAATATCACCTTCTTCTACTTTATCTCCTACTTTTTTTAACCACGAAGCTACGGTACCTTCTTCCATGGTATCGCTTAAACGTGGCATATTTACTACTATTGCCATAGTTTATAATTTATGTTGTATAAATGGATAGTCTTCTTGTTCGTAAACCATATCGTAAAGTTGTTGCTTTTCTGGGAATGGAGATTCCTCTGCAAACTTTTCGCATTCTGCTACTCGCTCTTTTACACGTTTATCAATAGCTTTAATTTCTTCTTCTGTAGCGTATTTGTTTTCAAGAATAACATCTTTAACCTGCGTGATAGGGTCTATTTTTTTGTATTCTTCTACCTCTGATTTTGTTCTATAATGCTGAGCATCACTCATAGAGTGCCCTCTATATCGGTAAGTTTTTAGTTCTAAAAATGATGGACCACCACCTTTTCTAGCTCGTTGAATAGCTTCATCAAAGGCTTCGGCTACTTTTACAGGATTCATACCATCAACAGGAGCAGAAGGCATTTCATACCCTAACCCTAATTTCCAGATGTCTTCATGGTTTGCTGTACGTTCTACAGAAGTACCCATTGCGTACCCATTGTTTTCACAAACAAAAACAACTGGTAAATTCCAAAGCATTGCTAAATTAAAGGTTTCATGTAAAGATCCTTGTCTTGCAGCACCGTCTCCAAAACAACAAAGGGTTACAGCATCTCTTCCGTGGTATTTATCTCCAAAAGCTATACCAGCTCCTAAAGGAATTTGTCCACCAACAATACCGTGACCTCCGTAAAAACGGTGTTCTTTTGAAAAAATATGCATAGAGCCTCCCATACCTCTTGAGGTACCGGTTACTTTCCCGTATAACTCAGCCATAACTCGTTTTGGATCTTCACCCATACCTATTGGCTGTACATGATTTCTATAAGCCGTTATCATTTTATCTTTGGTCAAATCCATAGCATGTAAGGCTCCTGCTAACACAGCTTCTTGACCATTGTATAAGTGAAGAAATCCTCTAACTTTTTGCTGTATGTAAACTGCTGCCAGTTTATCTTCAAACTTTCTCCAGAACAGCATATCTTCATACCACTTTAGGTATGTTTCTTTAGTGATTTTTTGCATCGACTAATAAAGGGTTTTAATTAAGCGGAATACAAAAGTAATACATTGGTTATTATTGTAAAAATCTAATTTCATTAAACTAGAAAAAATATTAAAAAAAAGACTCTAAACAAACAATATTACCAATTTGCTAATTTTTTAATATGAAACATATAAGAATTTTAATGTATCCTATTCTTAATATGGCTATAATACAGATTTATCAAAAACTAATGGCAATAAATTAGCTAGCGAATTTGACCTAACAATCTTACCTGTTTCTCCCATAAAATAAATTTCTATAGGCGACTCTTGTTTAATCTCATACTCTGCTATTGCTTGCCTACAAGCACCACAAGGTGGAATTGGCTTATCTGTAACCTTTTTTGTAGAGCCTGCTACAATAGCCATTTTAAGTATTTTAACCTTTGGGAATTGAGCACCTGCGTAATAAATAGCTGTTCTTTCTGCACATAAGCCAGATGGATATGATGCATTTTCCTGATTGCTTCCTGTAATTACTTCTCCGTTTTCTAACAATATTGCAGCACCTACTTGAAATTTTGAATATGGTGCATAAGCCTTTTTACGGGCTTCTGTAGCTTTTTGTAGTAATGAAAAAACATCTTTGGGAAGTGTTTCTATATTTTGATAAACAAAAAAATTAGACTCTATTTTTATTTCTTTCATTTGTTTTTTTATTGTTTCTATAAGGTCTGATGTAATTTGCCATTAAACATTGAGATGAGTAATAAGTTTTTAGTTAATGTGGCGCATTACATTCTTATAAAATTAAGAAACATTTTTAGACAAAAAAACTATTGCCATAGACAATAGTTTTTAATATAAGTTAGATATTTAATAATCTATTAATATTCTTGATATTCTCCTTCGCCTATATTAAACGTTAAAGAAAAACGAAGCGTGTTTTCTAATGGGCTTTGTATTTTTGATGCCGAAAACAAATATGACAAATCTATATTTACAACATTTGCTTTAAAACCGGCTCCTAATGCCAAAAATTTTCTAGCTCCTTTATCTTCACTTTCATTAAAATAACCTGCTCTAAAGGCAAAAGAATCTTGATATAAATATTCTGCTCCCAATGCCCAAGTAAATTCTTTTAACTCTTCGCTAAAACCATCTGGCGCATCGCCAAACGATTGAAACATTCCTGAAAGAAAACTTACATCTGGATCTTTTCCTTCTACTATGATAGTTGGTTCATAACCATTAGAATCAGGATTATTATTTTGCTCTCCATCGCCATCTGTATCAACAAACCCATAAATAGGTGGTGTTGGCACTAATAATTTAGCTACTTCTGCAGTTACCGAAACTTTATTGTAATTATCAAAAATAAAGTCGAAACCACCTCCTAAACGTAAATTAGTTGGTTGAAAGTTTTCAATACCCCCTTCGTCATATTTGTACTTAGGGCCTATATTTTGAATAGCGAAACCACCTCGCCAACGTCCGTTAAAATCGGCATAGGCTTCTTCTTCACTTTGATAGTACCCTGAAATATCTACTCCAAAGGTACTTGCTGGAGAAATATCTCCGTCTACGCCTTGTATACGTAAATCTGAGCGTAAATAACGCATAGCTACAGACATAGCAAATTGGTCACTTAAACGCAACGCATAAGACGCATCTAAAGTGAATTCATTAGGTTTTTGAATTCTAGGCTCATCTTCTGGCCTATCAATAAACTCAATATCTCCTAAAGAAAAGTATCTTAAACTTGCAGCAAAAGCACTACGTTCGTCTAAACGATTAAAATAGGTTAGGTTTCCTAAAAAGATATCGTTTACTAGTTTACTTAAATATGGTGTGTAACTTACTCCAAAACCTGATTTGGTTTCAGAAAAAGCATATTTAGACGAATTCCACTGTTGAGAAAACGCATCAACAGAAGTAGCTACTCCCATATCTCCCATAGCTGCTGCTCTAGCATCTGGCGCTATTAAGAGAAATGGAACTCCTGTGGTAATAACCCGTTTATCTTGATTTTCAAAGATTATCGTTTCTTGTGCATTTAGTTTAACTATAAAAGCGAAGGCAATTAATAGTAATAGTTGATTCTTCATGAAATAGTTTTTATTTAACAAATATAATTTTTTATTAGAGTATAACAAGTTTCTGTATTTTTTCTACTTTTTTATTTAAAAAGCTTGAGTGTACCGTTAATTTATAGATGTATACACCTTTACCTATTTTATCACCAAAATCATCTCTTCCATCCCAAACAATATCTCTAGAAAGGGAACTTGTGGTGATGGTTCCACCTGTTGTTTGCCCGTTTAAGGTTCTAACCAATTTACCAGACACGGTGAATATCTGTATAGAAACGTCTAAAGCCTCCGAACTATTGTGATTGAACCAAAATTCTGTGTAATTTACAAATGGATTGGGGTAATTTAGTACATTATTTATTACTAATTCCTGATCTTGATCATATACTATAAATTGAATTTCAGCTTCTGAGGAGTTGTTATAAACATCCCATGCTTTAAGAGTTAAGGTATGAAGACCTGGTTCTAAATCACTAAACGGAAAACTTACAACTCCTTTTTGGTAATCATCAACTTCTGTTTGATAATAATCATTTAACACATATGGGTTTGTTTCATCTCCATCAATAATTGCTACAATATCATGACCTATGCCACTGGCGGTATTTATGCCATTTTCATCTTCTAATTTTGCTAGTAAAGTTGGAGATTCATTAGTAATGCCTCCAGAAACAAAACTCTCATCGTTCATGTAAAGAGAAATTACTGGTCCGGTATTGTCTTCAGGTGCATTTTCATTAATACCTCCAATCCTTATAACATCTACACTCGCTCCAGTTTGGTCTTCTAAAAGCTCATCATTTTTGGCATAAAAACTAACCTTACCAAAGCCAACAGTTATACCAACATCTTTAGGGGCTATAAAATCAAACTCAAAACTTCCATTTGTAACAGATGCTTGACCTCTAAAGATAATCTCTCCTAATGTTGTAAAATCTAAGGTTACTAACTCGTCGTTTAATTTTGTACCATCATTGGCTAGTGTTTGTCTATCAATAGACTTATCATAAATAGTTGTTGAAAGCACTCCATTATAATCTGTTAACACATTTCCTGATAGATCTGTAACCTCACCTGTTAATTTAACATGACTTAAAGCTTTAATGGTATCTGTTGATTGCCCAATAGGCACATCATTTAATGTAGTTAACCTAATATTTGGTTTTGGGAATGCCAATTTCATGGCAGGGTCTCCTATAAAAAATATAAGACGCCTTTGAGAATTACTTGAAATTGAAGTATCTCCTTTTGCCAACCTTAAGGCTTCTGCTATTGAAGGATATTCATAATCTGAATAACTATCATTATCACTATAAGAAAATAGATATTGCCCAAGTATGCTATTAAAAGTTATAGCAAAATTCACAAAAATTTGACGCGTTGTTGTTATTAGTCCAATAGCCCCTGCCTCATCATTCCAATAAACATACTCACCAGCTGTATCTCTTAAAGGATTATCAAATTTTGTAAACTCACAAGTTACTGTTACAAAACAACTTAATTTATAATAATTACGAAGTCCTTCAATATCTGTTTTTAAAAAAATGCGTTCTTGTGCTAAACCATCTTCACCACCATGTCCAAAATAATTTACCACTAAAGCCCCTTTATCAATAGAGTTAACTAACTCTGTTGTAACTTCTGGATATCTATCACCTCCTGCAGAAGATTCTTGTTGAAAAGCATCACTATGAATCTTAACAACATTTATAAACGGTTTTTTTTCAGACACTAAATCTGCAATATCATCTGTTGTTTCTTGTAAAATACCTTCCCAATCTTCATCAACATCATCAGAAACCACAACAAATTTGTTTCGCCAACTTCCAAAAGCTTCTTTTTGATAATAGGACTCTATTTTATCTACTAATTCTGTTGCTCTTTGTGGTGTATCGGCTATAATTCTACCTACAGCAATATCTAGTCTATCAGCAGTTGACATTGTACCTTCATTATCATCCATCATTCCATAGAAATCATCAGAAACAAAAGAACTTGTTAAATTAAAACTACTGTAAGAATGCCATGAAGGAACTATATTGGTGTTATTTGAAATTCTATCTTTATAATCATAAGACGTATCTCCAAACAAACACAAATATTTTATTCTGTTTTCTGGTGTGCTAGCGTTGTCATAAATATATTTTACTAAGTTTCTAATAGCCCCTATATCTTGATTACCAGTACTAAATTCATTGTAAATTTGACTTAGCGAAACCACTTTAGCATTTAAGCTGTATTGATTTCTATTAATTTCTGCCAAACGCTCTGCTTGACTTAACATATTATCTGGCGAAACAATTAAATAATCAACATCTTGAAAGTTCCCAGAACTATTTTGAAAAATGGTACCTTTAATATTTTGATTAGCTACCGTTGTTTGAGAATCTATCTGAGGAACGAAATAGTCTTGTGGAGTTACAGCTACGTATGTTTTTAAACTTCCTAATGTAGCGGTAAACGTTAAATTATCATTTGCGTTTTCATTTATAAAATTTGAAACATTGTAGATATCTGTAACATCCCAAATTTCAGATACATCAGAAGCATTAGTAATGTTGTACTCTCCTATGCCAGATGCTAGTGCAACAGCATTGTTTTTAAATTGAAATTGATTTCCGTTAAATTTTAAAGCACGTTCTGCTTCAATTGAAATATAATCTAAGTATGCCAAAGCACTTGGATTTCCTTGATTATTATAGTTTAATCCTACTTGAATGTTTGAAGAACTTACACTTACATCTCCTGAGTAAATTGCCTCATTAGCCATAGTTGGAGATGAAGCTGCCCCAATACTTAAATTAGTTATATTGGTTCCGTTAACACTTAAATCCATAGTAGTTGTAGTAGATGACACTGCTGCCACATATACTTTTAACATAATTGGCTCTGTAGTTACTAAATCTGGAAAACTAAAGTCAAAAGTTTTATTACTATCTACATCAAACCTATCACCAAACCAGCGCCTTCCTAAAGAAGCTATGTTATATTCATCAATTTCATGAAATTGATAATCATGAAAAGTGTTAATTATCAAATTTGGCGTTCCTGTTGGTTGAGCAAATGGCTGAATGCGCTTACCAAAACCAGAACCAACATTTATAAAATAGTAAGTTTTATCTGTATAACAATTAATATTTGTGTTACTTTCTGCGTTATAGCCTTTTGGTCCTTGCGCATAAAACAAGATGTAATCTTCATCATCAAAAACACCATCTTCTTCTCCAACAAATTTTATGGCATTTTCAGTTACATCAAAAGAATTCACTTCTGAATTTAAAAACGGAATCATATTACCGCCATTCCCATATAATTTAATAGTTCTAGGATCCACACTATTAACACTAACCCCTAAACGCTGTAAAAAACTTTTAGACAACTTGAATACACCTGTAGTATCAACATAAAAACGATACCACTGACCAGAACTTAAAACCGAATTTGATATTGCATTTGAATTTAACAATTTTCTAGTTTGCAATGTTTTTGCACTACTAGAGGTATTGTAACTTATTTGAAATGAAGTTACTTTTTTAAACGCCCCATTGGCATCTTTTACAATAGGTGTTATCTGAAAAAAAGCATATTGATTATCCCTACCAAAAGAATTTTTTAAACTATACTTTAAGGTACTAGGTATTTTAGATATATCTAAATCGTATAATTCATTTTTTGAAATATACGCATACCTAACATTACTAATATTTAAAGAAGATTCATTAACAGCGCCATTAATTTGCCACTGGTCTGTAAATAACAAACCCTCATCAAAATTAAACGTTATGTTTTCTTTATTAAACGATGGAATTTTAAAACTAAAATCTCCACCAGAAACTGTTTGAGTTCCCTCCCAAACTATAGTATAAGTTTTTTGCTGAGAGTTCCCTAAAACAGAAACAAGTAAAAAAAACAGTAAAATTTTCTCTTTCATTGCTACAATAACGCCATTAAAAGTGTGTTATTATTTAAAAAAACAACAATTTTAAATTTTGAAACAAAAATACAATAATAAATTCGTTAAATGTACGTTATTACAACACTAATCAAACGTAAAACGCAGTAAAATCATCGATAAAAAGTATCAAAAACAGGTTGAAATACACTTTTTTTTGGTTAAAATGCAGAAAACAGCTTGCTTTATTCGGTTTAATTCTTATATTGCAGCACCAAAATATTATTAGCTTACTTAAACCTATGGATATGAAAAAAGTAGTAGCATTCAAGATTCTTTTAGTTTTAGCCCTTACAGTGGCTACAACTGGTTGTAAAAAATCTTCGAGTTCAAAGAACACCTCAAGAGCTACAGGATGGCAAATAAATTCTAGAGAGGGTGGATTTCAGTACAATACAGATTTTAAAGAGCAAGAAACTGCTCCTGGTTTAGTATTTATTGAAGGTGGTACCTTTACCAAAGGTCGTGTTCAAGATGATGTTATGCACGATTGGAATAATAGCCCTACACAACAACACGTTCAATCTTTTTACATGGACGAAACAGAGGTTACCAATGCTATGTACATGGAATACCTAGATTGGATTAAAAGAGTGTATCCGCCATCTGATGAAAACTTTAGAGCCATCTATCATGGTGCATTACCAGACACTCTAGTTTGGAGAAACCGTTTAGGTTTTAACGAAGTAATGACAGAAAATTACTTACGCCACCCAGCTTATGGCGAATATCCTGTTGTTGGCGTTAGTTGGATTCAAGCTGTTGAATTTGCAAATTGGAGATCTGATCGTGTAAACGAATACAACTTAGAAAAAGCAGGCTATTTAAAACGAGATGCTAAAATTACAGATGTAAATGCTGAATCTACATTTAACACTGATACTTACATTAATGCACCTACTTTAACTTATGGTGGTAATGAAGAAATTTTAAATGGTGATGGAAGAAACAGAAGAAACGTAAGAGTAGATGCCGATGGTAATGAAACCAACATTTATGCAACTAGAGAAACTGGTTTAATTTCTCCAAAATACAGACTCCCTACTGAAACAGAATGGGAATACGCCGCTTTAGGATTAAGTGAAATTAGAAGCTATAATTTATACAGAGGTCGTAAAAAATATCCTTGGGATGGACAATATACACGTAACGGAAGTAGAAAATATCGTGGTGATCAATTAGCTAACTTTAAGCAAGGAAAAGGAGATTATGGCGGAATTGCAGGTTGGTCTGATGACGGTGCAGATATTACTAACGCTGTAAAATCATATGAACCTAATGATTTTGGTCTTTATGATATGGCAGGTAATGTTGCAGAATGGGTAGCTGATGTTTACAGACCTATTATTGATGATGAATTTAATGATTTTAACTACTATCGTGGTAATGTATACACTAAAAATGCTATTAATGAAGATGGCTCTGTAAAAATTGTAACCGTTGACGATATAGTTTATGATACACTTTCAAACGGTAAAGTTGTTGCTAGAAATCTTCCTGGTGAAATAGTACAAGTTCCTGTTGATGAAAATGAAACTTATTTACGTACCAACTTTGATAGAAGTAATGAAATAAACTTCAGAGATGGTGATAGACGTTCTTCTCGTTATTTTGAAAGTTTTAATGATGAAGGTGAGGATGGCGAAAACGTAGATGCTGAAACTAGAAAAATGTACAATTCTCCAAAACACACCATTACCAGAGATGAGAATGGTAATATTATTAGAGAATATGACAAGAATAATAACAGAACATCTTTAATAAACGATCAAGTAAGAGTTTACAAAGGTGGTTCTTGGAAAGATAGAGAATACTGGTTAGACCCCGCACAAAGACGCTACTTCCCACAAGATATGGCAACAGACTATATTGGGTTTAGATGTGCTATGTCTCGTGTAGGCTCTAAAAGTAAAGCTAAAAAGAAAACTAAGAATTAATCATTCTTACTAAAATAATTAAAAAAGTCCTAGCTACTAGTTAGGACTTTTTTTATACTTTTATTTTCAAAATTTATACTAAACCATTGAATACAGAACAACTTCACAAACTTTTTTTAAAGTGCAAAAAAGTAAGTACTGATACTAGAAAAATTGAGGCAAACACTATATTTTTCGCCCTTAAAGGCGAAAATTTTAATGGCAACCAATATGCAACAAAGGCCTTAGAAAAAGGTGCTAAATATGCAATTGTTGATGAAGAAGAGTTTGTTAACGCCCCTAATATCTTTCTAGTAGATAATGTTTTAGAAGCATTACAAAAACTTGCGTCATTTCATAGAGATTATTTAAACATTCCTATCATTGCGCTAACAGGAAGCAACGGTAAAACCACCACTAAAGAACTAATAAACACTGTTTTATCAAAAAAATATAACACTACTGCCACCATTGGAAACTTAAACAACCACATTGGCGTACCATTAACGCTGCTTTCAATGAATAATACCACTGAAATTGGCATTATTGAAATGGGCGCTAATCATTTAAAAGAAATTGAATTTTTATGCACTATAGCAAAACCTGATTTTGGATACATCACAAATTTTGGAAAAGCACATTTAGAAGGCTTCGGAGGCATTCAAGGTGTTATAAAAGGCAAAAGCGAAATGTATAATTATCTAATCCCTAACAATAAAACTGTTTTCGTTAACACTAATGATGCCATTCAGGTTGAAAAAACAGTTAACGCAAAAACCTATAGTTTTGGAAATGAATCATCCAATATAGCAATATCTTTAATTGATGCTCAACCTTATGTAAAGGTACTCTGTAACAATTTAGTTATTGAAAGCCATTTAATTGGTGAATATAATTTCAATAATATTGCGGCGGCTATTGCTATTGGCAATTATTTTAAAGTTGATGCTACAGATATTAAAATTGCTATTGAAAATTATATTCCTTCTAACAACCGTTCACAAATAATAAACAAAGGAAACATTAAAATAATATTAGACGCGTACAATGCTAACCCTAGCAGTATGAAAGCTGCTTTATTAAATTTTGAGAAGCAATCTGGAAAGAAAGCTGCTATTTTAGGAGATATGTTTGAATTGGGAAACGAAGCTGAAATAGAACACCAAAACATAGTTAATTTAGCTATTTCACTAGACATAAATAAATTAATCTTTATTGGAGAAAACTTCTATAAAACTAATATCGATTTAACAAAAGCATCAAAATTTAAATCGTTTAATTCTTTTAAAACTGATTTTGATTTTTCTGAAATTCAAAAATCAACACTTTTAATTAAGGGGTCTAGAGGAATGGCTTTAGAAAGAGTACTTGATTTATTATAAAAAAAGAAAGTGCTGTTTTTAATTTTATAAAAATTATAACAACACTTCTTTATGTTCTCCCTAAGAACTAATTAATAGCATGGTAAATGTCTTAAAATAATTCAGATACCGCAATACTCAATTTGAGTATTCACAACCAACATAGGCATATTTTCGGTATACAGATCAAATTACCCGACAAAAGTTATATTATAGTTCTATTTAATTTCATTAAAGCAATAAGTTCTCCTGTAGAGGTTAACTTTAACTTTTTTAAGATATTGCGCCTATGAGTATCTACCGTATGAGAACTAATATTTAGCTTATCTCCAATTTCTTTACTAGAATTATGTAATAACAAAAGTCTAATAATATCGCGTTCTCTATTACTTATACCGTCTGTTAAAAGTTTTTGTGAAAAATTATTAAAGTACATAGTTTCATACTCATTATTACTGTTTAATAATTTTGCAGTTGCCGTAATATCTAACTTAATTCTTGAATCTAAAACCGTGTAATGAGCTAAACCTATAATGGGTTTTAAGTTAATATCTAACTCTATGGGTGTTGTATTTTGTACAATATTAACATACACACCATGAGCATTTTTAAATCTAAAGTTCCAAGTATAACTCATTTGCTTTCTGTTTACATCAGAAATGGTATCTAGAGTAAATTCCATTAAATCATTAAGTGCTTTTAACCAAGGCTTAATATCATCTGGATGAATTCTAGTCCAAAAATATTCCATCCCTCCCTTATGCATTTCTTCTCTTTTAATACCCAAACAAGAAGTCATGTTTTTACTAATATATTCAAAACATAAATCTTGTGTATTAGTAACACAAAAAAAAGTAGAATTGTAGGGTAAAAAGGTATCTAATTCTATAATTTTTTTTATATGTTCTTCTAAATATGGGTAATCATAAGACCTAAAAACTTCTTTATAAACGCCCTTTATCTCTTTAATATCCATAACACACTTAAGTTAAATAACACATTACAAAGTTTTAATAATTAAGCGCTTATGGTATATAAGTTAAGTCTTTTTTTTCAAAATAATACAGTAATATTTTGTTTAAATAATGTCTAAAAAATTATAACATTCATTTTTAAAAATGTTAAAAAAAACTTAACTCCCCTAAAACAATAGCACTTTACATTTTACAATGTAATATAATTTAAAAAATATTAATTGTTGATTTTCAGGTTTTTTCATAAAAAAACAAACCTTTCATTAAACACATTAAATTTTTATGTTTTTTTTAAGATTTAAATATTGCTTTTTTAAATAATTTGGTCGGGCATTTTTAAGACGCAATCTTTTGTTTTTCTTAAAAATGGATAAAAGATTGTACAATTTTAAAATGTAATGCTAATTAGTTTTTTTAATTTTAATCAATCTAAATTATGTTTACATGTACAAAACGTCTGTATTGTTTTATTAGTTTATTATTCTTAACCTCATTATTTTCTTATCATATTAACGCTCAAAGTGTATCATTATACACTCCAATAACCAAAGTAACGGTTCCCCCTGGGCAAGAAATAAACTATAACATTGATGTTATTAACAATAGTAGCTCTATAAAAACTTCAAACATAAAAATATTGGGGTTACCTAAAGAATGGAGTTACCAACTAAAATCTGGCAATTGGAATGTAGAACAAATTTCTACGTTGCCTAAGAAAAAAGAAAGACTATCATTAAAACTAAATGTGCCATTAAAAGTAGATAAAGGTGTATATAAATTTAGAGTTATAGCCGAAGGGTATAGCTCTCTTCCTTTAACCGTTACTGTTTCTAAACAAGGTGTTTATCAAGCTGAATTCACTTCTAAACAACCTAATATTGAAGGCGCATCTAATACAACTTTCACATACAATGCTACTTTAAAAAACAGTACTGCTATAGAACAAGTATATGCCCTTAAAGCAACTTTACCTTCTGCTGGGTGGCAAGCTACTTTTAGAGCCAATGGCAAACAAGTTTCATCTGTAAGTGTAAAAGCTAACCAAACTCAGAGCATTACTATTGAAATAAAGCCTTCAAGATATATTAAAGCAGGCTCTTATAAAATACCTGTTTCTGCTCGGGCTGGTAATATTTTTACCCAATTAGAACTGGAAACTGTTATAACAGGTACTTATGATGTTACTTTATCTACCCCAACTAACCTATTAAGTACAGATGCTACCGCCGGTGATAGCAAAAAAATTAAACTTTTAGTTACAAACATTGGTTCTGCCACTATAAATGACATTGAGTTAAAAGCTAGAACACCTTCAAAATGGTCTGTAGATTTTGAGCCTAAAGAAATAGACCAAATTGAGGCAGGAAAATCAAAAGAAATTGATGCCACAATTAACGTTAATGATGACGCCTTATCTGGTGATTATGAAATTAATTTTGATGTAAAAGCCTCAGAAACTTCAACGCAACAAAAGTTTCGTATTACCGTTCACACATCTATTCTTTCTGGTTGGCTAGGTATTTTAATTATTTTAATTGCTTTAGGAGGCGTTTATTATTTAATAAAAAAGTACGGAAGACGATAAATTATGGAATCCATTATAAAACTGGACAACCTCACCAAAAAGTATGGATCCTTTAAAGCTGTTAACCAATTAAGTCTTGAAATTTATAAAGGGGAAGTTTTTGGACTTTTAGGACCCAATGGTGCAGGAAAATCAACCACTATTTTAATGATGTTAGGCTTAACAGAACCTAGCTCTGGAACTGCTTGGGTGTGCGGACATGATGCTACTTCAAACCCCATTGAAGTTAAAAAAAACGTAGGTTATTTGCCCGACACCTTAGGGTTTTATAACAACAGAACTGGTCTAGAAAATTTACTTTACGTTGCTCGATTAAATGGTATTTCCATTAAAAAAGCAACAAAAAAAGCCAAACAGCTGCTTGAACGTGTAGGGTTAGAAGATAGTATAAACAAAAATGTAGGTACCTATTCCAGAGGAATGAAACAACGGTTAGGTTTAGCCGATGTACTCATTAAAAGTCCTGAGGTTATAATTTTAGACGAACCCACATTAGGTATAGACCCAAAAGGTATACATGATTTTTTACATTTAATTCGACAATTAAGTAAAGAAGATGGGCTTACCGTATTACTTTCTTCACACCACCTACATCAAGTGCAACAAGTATGCGATAGAGTTGGTCTTTTTGTTGGAGGCAGTTTGATAGCTAAAGGAAATATTCCTTCTTTATCAAAAACGCTTTTTAATGAAGAACCTTATGCTATAGAAATTCAGTTGCAAGAAAATCATAAAGATAATTTATCAACTTTAGAGCAACTACTTCATCAATCAAATGCTATTCAAAAGGTTTCTATTCAGCAAGAAAACATTATTGTTAATTGTACTGATGATGCAACTACCAACATAATAAAGACACTTGTAAATGCCGATTTTAATATAAAACATTTACATGTTAGAGAATACGGTTTAGATGATATATACCAACGTTATTTTGAATAAAATGAAAATTATAAATAAGCTAAACAACCCATTATTGAATATTGTTAGGGAGTTTAAATCTATTTTAAACAAAACATCAACACGTGAACAGTCTCATCCTTTTTGGGTTATGGTACAAAAAGAAATAGCAGACCATGTACGTAGTTGGAGGTTTATAATATTACTTATACTTATTGCTTTTACATGTTTTGGTACTCTATATAATTCTATGAGCCATCTAAATGAAGCTTTAAGTAATAGCAAAGATCCTAACAATATGTTTGCTTTTTTAAAGTTACTTACTGCAACCGATGGAAGTTTACCATCATATTATGTATTTATTGGTTTTTTAGGTCCGTTATTAGGTATTAGCTTGGGCTTTGACGCTATTAATTCTGAACACAACAATGGGTCTTTAGTAAGGATTATATCACAACCCATTCATAGAGACTATATTATTAATGCAAAGTTTACTTCTGCTTTAATAATCATTTCAACACTATTTTTTACTTTAAGTTTCTTATTTGTTGGTTTCGGCATTTTAGTATCAGGATTAACACCCAATTTTAGTGAATTTTTAAGAATAATTGCCTTTACCTTACTAAGCATTTTATATGTAGCGTTTTGGTTAAATTTATCTATTCTTTTCTCTATTAAATTTAGGCAAGCCGCTACATCTGCCTTAACCTCTATTGCTGTTTGGCTATTTTTTACCATATTCTATCAAATTCTGATAAACATAATAGCAAAAGCTTTTATACCAACCAAGGGAGCAAACATGGCTCAAATTTTTAATTATAAAAAGTTTTTTATGGGGATAATGAATATTTCTCCTAATCAATTATTTACAGATGCTTCTACAACTTTATTAATACCTTCTATTAGAAGTTTAGGACCTTTATCATTTAGTCAAACACAAGGCGCTATTCCTTCAGCATTATCTTTAAAAGATAGCTTAATCATAGTATGGCCACAATTAACAGGGCTTATTGCTTCTACAGTGTTGTGTTTTGCTTTATCATATTATCTATTTATGAAACGCGAAATAAGGGCTTGATATTTATACAAGAGATAAGAAACAAAAGCTATTAAAAAAAGAGGTCATCTAGAAAGTAACTAGTCGACCTCCTTTTTATTTTTGGTAGTATCTCACCAAGTTTGTAAAGTTTAAAATTAATGAATAAAAAATCTCAGATTAATTTTTAACTTGAGATTTTAAAACTTAGAGGACTGCCGAACAATGAATTTTCTAACCTATTTCGGTTTGTTGGTTTTCGGTTCTGCTTATGTTTAAAAATAGTTCTGCCATTTGAACAAGACTGTTAACCGTAAGAGTTAATATGAGTTAATCTGCTTTACCCACATGATTCTTGCCTAATTTTTAGTGTTCCTATGGGTTGCTTATGGGCCGTATTAGCTCGTCTTTCCTTTTTCTGTTGTAACTATATCGGCCATTTTTGTCTTCCAAGATAAACTCTCCCATAAACGGATTTACCTCAGACTCATATTTTAAAACCTTAAATGTTCCGGCATCCAGTTCCAGTTGGTTTTCATAATGAAAGACGTTTTTCTTATCATAAATAAATCCGTTTTTGTTTAATGTGTAATTGTTTACATCAATGGGAATGACCTGGTCTAAATAAAATATGTGGTTGTTGTCCTTGCCGTAACAAAAGTCCAAATAAGTAAAAGACGAACGATCTGCGCCTTCCAATTTTATAAGTTCCTTGTTCTTATAGATGAACACAGCGTTTTTGTCCTTCCAATATACGGTGTCCCATTTTTCTTTTACATAATTAAAACTCTCCCCATCAATACCTTCCATAATGACCCATTGCCAAATGGCATCAGGATTATTTTTGGTAAAACTACCGACTTTGATCGTACTTGGTGGGGAGTTGGGAGCTAGTACCGCATTATAGACAAAATTCTTGTCGGCCTTGATTCCCGCAACATCCCTAAATGAAACCGGGTCCGATTGAGGGAGTTCAATAATTTGTTTTGTGTGATTTCTAAACTCAAAGACCCTATTGTCATAGGTGTAAAAATTGTCAAATAAATGATAAGGATTATCCTTTGTCGCCTTTGCAATTTTATGGGGTCTTTCTATTTCTTCGATATACCCGAGGTATTTTTTGTAATAGTTTTTGAAGTTTTTATAAAAATAATTCCTTTTGGTCAAGGCTATGTTAGGTTCGGGGAAGGCATTGTTTTCTGAAAAAGACCAGAATCTATCCATCAAATTAGTTACAATATCCGATGGCAATGCTTGGTTGGTCTGTGCTACTTTTCCATCGGTAATTTTATAAGCCTCGAGCACCTCTGGAAATGTGGAGGATATAATCGAATATTCGGTGGTTTGGGGACTTTTTAATGAGCTGATAATTTGCAAGCTGCCTATTAGGGGTTGTATTAACGATTTTTCAAAGTGGTTCAATACATAGGCAATGAAGCATTTGTTTGACTTTACATGGTAGTTTAAGATAAATACATTACCCGGATTGTCATTGCAATCGTATAGCAGTTCGCAAAAATAATACCCCAGTTTTTTGTTGTAAGCAGCTTTTTCGAACTTATGGTTAAGCAGTTTTTTTATGCCCTTTTCATCAATTGCAAATTCAATAAAGATCCCTGTAGGTTCGGCCATTGTATTTTGTTTCGTTTATAGCTTATGATTGTAATGTTTGCGAGTAAATATAATAATTTTTGCCACAGGCCTAAGGGAAGGAGATGCGATGTATTCATCACTTTTGATTTCTTGACATATAATTAGATGATTGATTTTAGTGAGTCTATTTCATAAAAGTACAGTGCAATTTATCATACAAATCATACTTAATTTTCTATGAAAAACGTGTATGACAATAGGGGAATTCTATCTAAATTTTTGGGTTTATTTTAGGTATCCAAGCTAAGTGTGCCTTAACTTGTAATATTTACTATTAAGTAACCTGTAAATAATTAGATTAACAGATTTTATAAAGATTTATATAATAGGGGCTAGTGTTAAAAAAGTTTGAATCCTGCCGTTACAAAAATTTTGAAATAATTTCATAAGTGTCATGATGATAGGCTTAATTTTAAAGATCAGTATTTGTCATTATTTAGACTGGTAAATAAGAAATTTTAAGACTTATGTATTTTATTAGAAACAAGAATCGAAACGATTAAAAGTTACCTATTCTGTTATTTGTTTTAGGAAATAAATTGTAACTAGTTGTTTTTTTTAATGCTTACAAAGGTGTTATTAGTTTTGTAATCCCAACAAAACGGTTAACAATAGATATTGTAAAAATAAAAAACCAATGCTTAATTAATTAAGCATCGGTTTTAAAAACTAAACTAAACTCAAACTATTGTGTGATATATCCAAAATTTTGGGTGATTTCCTTGGTAACATCTATTGTAGCTTGCGGAATTGCATAGACTCTTAAATAAGGGTCTGTGGCAGCTTTAGCTGTATAAGCCTCGTCATAAGTTCCAAAACGAATCATCTGTTTTCTTCGGTACATTTCCCAATACATTTCAAAACCAATTTCATTATATAACGTTTCTTCATCTAATGATGTAATTGCAACACCAGGGGCATTATCAAATAACGCTTCACGAGTTCTGCTTGTTCTAAGCGTGTTAATATCGGCTAGAGCAAGTGCTGTTTCATTGTTACGAAAATAAGCTTCAGCTCGCATGCAATATATACCGCCTAAACGATATAAAGGAACATCAACAGCACTAGTGCCGTTTCCATAGTTAGGATCGAATTCCCATTTAAAATTACGAACACCTCTATTTATTTGATCTTGTGTGAATACAGCTTCTAATGGATTATCAAAATTTAATTCGGGTGTATAGTCCATAGGAACGGTTGTGTTTTTTTCCATATATAACATACTAATAGCTATTCGGCCATCTGTAGTCATATTGAATCCGCCTTCTCCATCAAGTGTAGGTCCGTATTGTTGCCCCACTTGTAGGCCTCTGTTAAAGTGAAAGATGTATTTGCCTGTGTCTTTTCTAGTGTCTTCTGCAGGAACACTTCCTGTGGTACCGTCATTCATGAACCAAGTTCCATCAGAATATTGATAATGTCTATGGAATCTAGGGTCGTCATGGTTACCATCCCAAGTGTAATAAAACTCTGGTTCAACACAAGATGCATTTGTGCCTCTATTATCTGGTGTTTGTTTTTGAGCTCTACCGGTAGACATGTAGGCAAAATCATTATCGCTTCGTCTTATGTTGTCATTTTCTTGAGCTACAGCAAAAATAATTTCTGACCCACCAGTGTTATTAATACTGAAATTGTCAAAATAATTGCTTTCAAGACTAAAGTTATCATTTATTAATAAGGAGGTGTAATAAATTACTTTATCCATATCATTACCGTCATTATCAACAGCTGCTTCTGTAAAATTGAAGTCTGAACTGGCGTTATAACGATCTTTTAATACAGCTCTGTTTAAATACATATCTGCTAATAAAGCATATGCAGCTTGTTTTGTAAACCTACCATTATAGGTTTGTTGTTCTCCAAGATTTGCAAGGTTTGGAATGATAGTTTCAACCTCAGTAATTAAATTATCAATCTCGGTATCAGCTTGAAGAATAACTAAAGATTTATCTTCTGAAAATAAATCTCTGTAAGGCGCTTGGTTAAAAAGGTCTAGTGTATTGTAAACATATAACGCTAATAAACCTCTAGCTTCAGCCATAAATAAATCATAGTTTGCATAATCAGGATTTTCTTGTAAAGATTCTATAGCAGTTAAGGTTTTTGTGATGCCACTAGTTAAAGCATTCCAAGTAGAAGCAACTGCAGCATTATTAGTGCCCCAAGTAAATTCAGTTAAAGCTCTCCATTTACCGCCATCGCCCCAGTCACTACCTCTGGTGGGCAACATACATTCGTCGGTTGGGTATTCTTGTAAGCCAAAAACATTACCATGATCTGTAAAAGTACCATTGGCTAATTGGCCATAAGCAGCAGCCATGGCACTCTCTGGATTGGAACTTTCTCCTCCAATAACCTCGTCAATCACTTCTTCTTGTAAGTCAGTACAATTAAAAAGTACAACGCTAATAATAAAAGCGAAAGTTAATTTTGTTGTTATATTTGAAATTTTCATAAATTATAATTTTAAAGTTGCACCAATCATATAAGATCTAGAAGATGGATACGTTGTATAATCTATACCAATAGATTGATTACCGTTAGTTGAGCGTGGGCTATTAACTAATGGGTCAAATCCTGAGTAGTTAGTTATTGTAAATAAGTTTTGCCCGCTAACATAAAGATTCAAACCTTTTAACCAGTTTATGTTAAGGTTTTCTGTTTTAAAAGTGTAGCCTATTCGTGCATTGTTTAAACGAATAAAGTCTGATTTTTCCATGTAAAGCGTGGATAACTGAGGTGTATTTGTAGGACTAGCGCCAGCATAATAATAATCGGATAATACGTTTCTATCTGATGCTATATTATTAATGTTTAGAGCTAGGTTAGTATTATTAACCAGTAGTCCACCAGTTTGCCCAATAAAAGCAAGACTGAAATCCCAGTTTTTGTAAGAAATATTAGAGTTTATACCAAAAGTAAAGTTAGGTAATGCACCTTCAAAAATTTGTCTGTCATCACTATTAATAACATCATCATCGTTAAAATCTTCAAAAATATCATTTCCGTTTTCATCAAAACCTAAATGCTTTAGCATAAAGAAAGATCCAGCTTCGTAATCACTTTTATAAATGTTGGCAGCAACACCAGATAATCCAGATCCTGCAACGCTACCAGAATATAATTCTGATACAGGTAAATTTTTAATCTTATTGTTTAAAGTAGCACCATTTACATCTAAAGTCCATGATAAATCATCTGTACTTACTAATAGAGCACCTAAAGTAAACTCAAAGCCTTTGTTAACTATTTCGCCATCAATGTTTTTCCATACGGTTGAGGTTGGGCTTAATGGTTCTGAAGGAATATTTAAAATGGCATCGGTGGTTGTTTTATTGTAATAATCAAGCGAACCATAAAGTTTATTATTCCACAAGCTAAAGTCGGTTCCAATGTTAAGTTGGGTAACTACTTCCCATTTTAAGTCTGGATTTGCCGTTCTGTTAACAATAACACCATTTATTAGGTTGTAGTCATCATAAAGATAATAACCTCCAGAAGCAGATTGAGAATAACTTGCTTGGGTTATTTTATTTTGAACTTCTTGATTTCCTGTTTGCCCCCAACTAAGTCTGAATTTTAATTGGTTAATAGTTTCAATGTTGCTAATAAAATTCTCTTGGTCTAAATTCCAACCTAATGCAAAAGAAGGGAAATACCCATATTTATTATTTTCTCCAAAGCGGGTAGAACCATCTGCTCTTAAAGAAGCTGTTAGTAAATATTTATTGTCAAAATTATAGTTTAATCTACCAAAGTAAGATTGTAATTCATTTTCTTGGGCATAACCACTAACACCAGATTGCTCACCAGAATAACCAGGGTCATTTTTTGGAGCTACTCCAGTACCCATTTCATCTATACCTGAAAGCGAGAAAGAAGTACCTGAGAAGTCAAATTTTTGATATGAGAACCCACCTAGAATTTCAAAATTATTTTTTTCTATACCAAAACGATAGGTTAAATAATGCTCCATTAAGGAACTTTGCGACTCTAAATTGCTTTGAGAATAAGCGCCATCTGGAGTTCTATCTGTAAAGTTAGGGTAAATGGTAGAATTTCTTTCGGAAACAGAACGATCTATACCATAGTTGAATTTATAATCTAGTCCGTCTATTATTCTAAAAGTTGTTTCAATATTTCCTAAAACCCTTAGAGTTTTTGTTTGGTCATCATAAACATGCAACAAATACATTGGGTTATAATTTTGGTTCAAATTAAAGTTTGTATATGCTCCATCTTCAGTAAATACAGGCTGTGTAGGATTAGCCATTAAGGCATGTACAATTAATTGCCCATCAGAACCTGCGTTGGCACCATTTGGCACTCCTGTTTCATCAATTTGACTAGCGGTTAAGTTTATTTTTACATTTAAACGCTTGTTATCTAAGAAAGATTCTTCTGCATTTAAACGTGCTGTTGTTCTTTTAAATCCACTAGACTCAACAATACCTTCTTGATCCATAAAGGATAGAGAAGCATAGTAGTTTCCGCTATCTGTTTTTTTAGCAAAAGAAAAATTATGATTTTGTGTAATTGCTTCTCTAAATATTTCATCTTGCCAATTTGTGTTACCACCGTGATCATAATTATCATCGGTAATAGCATCGCGATATTCACTAGCAGATAATACGTCCATTGTTTTAATTACGTTGGCTATACTTAGGTAAGAATCCATAGTTATAGAAGCATCTCCTGTTTTCCCTTGTTTCGTTGTAATAATTACAACACCGTTAGACCCTCTTGCACCATATATAGCTGCTGCAGAGGCATCTTTTAAAACGGTAATAGACTCTATATCACTTGTGTTAAGAAAATTTAAAGGGTTTTTTGCGCTAGAGCTACCAAGACCAAAGTTAGGGCTAGCAGAACTTACATTTGAATTACTTAAAGGAATTCCATCTACAACAAATAAAGGTGTGCTACCACTTCTTATAGACCCTATACCACGTATAGAAACATCTACACCTGCACCAGGCTCACCACTAGATTGTACAATGCGTACACCAGCTACTTTACCTTGCAATAAATTGTCTGGAGATACATTAACTCCTTTTTTAAAGTTATTTTCAGAGAGTTGGCTAACGGCTCCTGTAAGATCTTTTTTGTTTTGTTTACCGTAACCAACAATTAAAACTTCATCAAGTAAAGAATTATTAGTTTTTAGGGTAATTGATATGTAATCTGAATCAATAAGAACTTCTTTGGTTTCATATCCTAAAAAAGAGATTTTAAGTGTTTCACCTAATTCGGCTTCAATAGAAAATTCTCCATCAAAGTTTGTAGAAACACCTTTGGTTGTTCCTTTTAAAGCAATGGTAGCTCCAGGTAAAGGAACTCCAGATTCGTCTACAATTATACCGCGTATTGTTTTTTGTTGGGTATAATTTAAAATTTCTGTTTTAGTAATACTATGCGAATGTGCTGTATTACATATAAATATAAATAGTACTAAAAAAGCTATGTTTTTTAGTATAAAAAAATTAATTTTATTGTACATCTTTAAGTTATTGGTTATTCAATGCTTAATTACTAGGCCGTAGTTGTTCGTAGCAACTGCGGTTTTTTTTTGTAATGATTGTGTTTTTTTATTTCATAGGGTTTTAAAATTTAAAAGATTAATAGAGAGATTTTTTATTCTGTAGGGGTATTTAATTTTGGCTAAATAATAAAATGTTTGTTTGTGGTGTTTTATCTAAAAGTTAAAAGAGTATTAAATTGTTGATATTTAACAATTTGTTTAAGCTGTTGTTTGTCAGTGTTTTGTTGGGTTTTTAGTAAAACATAATAATTGTATTTTCTTTTTGATTTCATAACATATATTTAATTCTTAGCGTGTATTTTTATATCTTAAAAACACTTAGTTATGAAATATTATAAGCCTTTATATTTAGTCTTTTTTGTGAGTATGTATATTAATGCTCAACAAGACGCTTTAAAAATTAATCAAATCCAAGTTATTGGTTCCCACAACAGTTATAAAAAGGCAATTGCCCCTAAACTTTTTGAGTATTTGATAGAAAAAGACAGTACGAAGAAAGTATACAGTTTACAATATGAACATATTCCTATTTTAGAACAGTTAAATATGGGGTTAAGAAACCTTGAATTAGATGCTTATGCAGATGCAAAAGGAGGTCGTTTTGCGCATCCTAAAGGAATGGATTTGGTTAGGGAGCAGCCAGATTTTGATTCTGAAGGAAAAATGAACAAGCCTGGTTTTAAAATGTTTCATATAATGGATATTGATTTTAGAAGTGAATATTATCTGTTATCAGAATGTTTAGACGACTTAAAAAAATGGTCTGAAAGCAACCCTACTCACGAGCCTGTTTTTATTACGCTAGAACCTAAAGATGATTCAGCAAATTTATTTGGTTCATCGGCAGAACCATTTACTTCTGAAGTTTTTGATAGACTAGATGCTACTATCATTAAACATTTAGGAAAGCAACATGTTATTACACCAGATGATGTAAGAGGAAAATACGCTACTTTGGAGCAAGCAGTTTTAAATAACAATTGGCCAACACTAGAAGAAGCTAAAGGTAAGTTTTTATTTATATTAGATGCACACGGAGAAAAGCAAGAGCGTTATATATCAAATCACCCTTCGTTAAAAGGACGCATATTATTTGTTAATGCAAAAGCAGGAAAACCAGAAGCAGCTACTATGATTTTAAATAACCCGAACGATGAAAATATTCCAAACTTAGTAAAAAAAGGATATTTAATAAGAACTCGTGCCGATGCAAATACTAAAGAAGCTAGAAATAATGATTATTCACGTTTTGAAGCTGCAAAAAAATCTGGGGCACAAATTATTACAACCGATTATTATTTACCAAGTAAACTTTTTAAAAGTGATTATTATATCTCATTTAAAAATAATACTTATGTAAGAAAGAATCCTGTAACTAAAAAGTAAAATACATGCTAATTGATGTTTTTTAATGTACTTGTTTTAAGGTCTATGATAAAATTATTAGCTGGAGCACCGTTTAAAAACATTGAAAAGATATTATAAAACTCACCTAGCTTATTTTTGTTCACATCTACTTTTGTTTGTTTAGTTTTAGAGTTGTAATTTTTAAAAAGCCATTTGTAAATTTCAACTTGATGCTGCCCTATATCGTCAATGGCTAAAACATCGGCATTTCTAACTCTGTAAAAATCGAAAATCATATCAAAGCCATTCCAATGTTTAAAATCGGTTAAAGACAAACCGACTTTTTTTAAATCAGATTCTGCTTTTGTTTTAGCTAGCTCCCATTCATTTGTATAAAAACCTTTTTGTTCTATCAGGGTTTTAAAATCTATATTAGAATTTAAATAGGGTAGTAAGAGTAATTCTTCACCTGTAATGTTTAGCATAAAATCTTTAAACTCTGGAACCCAATCATCCTTTAAAAATCGCATACGAACAAGTTCTTTTAAATGAAATATAGTAAAATCATAATACGAATTGGTTTTTAAAATATCATGATTCCACAATGGCTTTTTATGTGTTTTTAAGTATTCATATTCCTTTTCATATAGAGGGAATAAATCGTTAAAATTAGGTACTTTTTTTATAGAAATGGTATTTACCTCTATAGTGTTGTTAGGGTTTATTTTTAAAATTTTATAAGCTGGAATATAGGCAGCTATTGAAGGTGTTTGAATGTTAACTAATGATGTTCCATTTTCAAAAGTTCTAAAACCAGTATCATTTATATGCATATGTCCTGCTACATGAACTTTTATGCCCGCTTCTGAAAATAATTGCGCTACTTTTTCATTAGGAACACGTTCTAATTGCCATTTATTACCTTCAAAGAAATTTTTTAAGTCATTAGATGCATCATCATTAAAATCTATCATTGGGTAATGGCTAAAAGCAATTAATGTTTTTCCTAATTTTTTAGCCTGATCTGAAATTGTTTTCACCCAATTAATTAAGTGAGTTTTATGTTTAATTACATTATTGTAACCAATACTTGCTGAATTATAATTTTTTGGATTTAATGGATTACTATTTATAGTGTCTTTAGGCAAGTATACATTACCATCTATAGCTAATAACCATAAATTAGGTAGAGGTTCTACAACATAACTAGCATCTGGTATGGTATATTTAGGAAGTATATCATACATTCTTTTGTCAAGAGGTGCATTTGCCAATCCTTTTTGGTATGTATAGCTTTCTGGAGTGTAATTAGAAAAAGGTGTAGCCCAATATAAATAGCTTTCTTGAGGGAAAAAGCCAAAAGGTTCTAGGTGATTAAAAATACCTTTATACCCCAGTTTTTTTAGGTCTTTAGAAATGATATTTGGTAAATCTTTATTTTTTGTTGTGTTTATGCTTGAATTGCTATAAATACCTTGAGTTTGTCCATGAATACCTAGAAAATCTGATTTTCCAGATTCTTGAGCAAGTGGTCCCACAGGGTCGTGATTACCCGTTGTAATAAAAAACTGTATGCCGTAATTGTTGCTATATGTTTGTAAAATTTTCTTTAATCCTCTCAGGTGTATGGCTTGCCCGTCATCAGTATAATCACCCGGTAAGGCTACATATTTTATGCCCTTTTTAACAACATCGTCTAAAGCGGCAAGTAGCGCAAAATAATTTTCATTAAAAATACGTGTAGAATGTAGTTGAGCATCCATAGTACGCAAAAGGGTAAACTTTTTTGTTTTATCATTAAATATTCCTTTATAATTTATATCAGAGAAACTTCCATATAAATCTTGAAAATGAATATCTGAAATAAAAGCAATGCGAACATCATTTGCACTATGGTTTAGTTTTTTAAAGTATTGAGAGCATTCTAAGGGATGATCTGTGTTTATAAAATCAATTCCCAAATCATAAAATGTTTTCCAAGCTAAAGGCGTGTCTGGTGCTCCCCAAAAGCGAAATGGTTTATTAAGCGAATGTGCGTTTTTTACTATCGATTCAATTTTTTTCAGGTCTTTATTGGGCATTGGTTTCAATCCATCCCACGAAGAAAACTTACTAAAGCTTAAACTTATTAAAGAAACTTTATTAATACTTTCAGCAGGAATAGTTTCTAAACGCTGATAATCAAATGATATATAATTAGGATAATTGTTGTAATCTGCTACAGAAGGTCTGAATCCAGAAATTACAAATGAAAGTTGAGGGTTGTTAGTGAGTTCTGGATATTTTTTTAATGTTTTTACAATAGCATTTAGGGTTGTGTATGCTTCAGATTTTAAATCTATTAATAATTGTATGTTTTGTTCATTCCCAATATGTGTTAAAACCACTTTGCTCAACGGTTTTAAATACATTGTTTCTAACGTTTTGTCTTCTTCTATATCAGTTTCATCATGAGTTACATATAATACTTCATTTTTTAAAAACACATCTACTTCTATTGAATTTAATCCGCAACCATAAGCTTTCCAAAACGGTAAATTTTGATTGTAATCATTGTGAGAATGTATTTTAATTGACTTTTGAGCAACAAGAGTTGAGGTAGTAAGTAGCAGCAAATAAAAAAAATATCGAAGATGGAACATGCTTAAATTTTAATTAGAAGATTTAGTGAGAATAATTTGGGTATAAAAATAATATTAGCAATTACTTATGTTATTAAGTAAACATTAATTTTAAACTAGGTTAAAATAATTGTTTATTAAGAATATACATCTAAATAAACGTTATGTTAAATGCGTTTATAAATGAGTAGTTAATTATTTTACCTTGGTTAAGATTTTAACTTTTTTAAGAAACTTTAGAATAAATACAATGAGTACACCATATTATGAATATATCTATTTTTAAAAAATTAAAGTTAGCATTATAATATGCTTGATATGAATTAAGTTTATTAGTATGGAAATGAATTGCCATAGTATAGAGGAAGGGGTAGGAAACGAAATTTATTGACCATCATATTTTGAAAAAAGCAATTATAGAAACCATTTTAATAAATACCTAAAAGAGTTGAATGGTTATGCTCTTAAACTAGTTTCTTCAAAAAAAAACAGCCATTAGAAAATATTATGAAGGCTTCATATAACTAATTAAGTCTTTTACCCCTATGTTGGCAATACCAGATGATATATCAGACATGGCATAGGGAATAATCAATTCATCATTATGTATAATTGCTCCACAAGAATAAACCACATTAGGAACATACCCTTCACGTTCTTTTTTGTTTGGAACAATTAAGGGTGTTTCAAGTCTAGCGATTATTTTTGAAGGATCATCAAGATCTAATAAAATAACACCAATGGAATATTGTCTCATTGGTCCCACACCATGGGTCAATACCAACCAACCCTCACTAGTTTCAAGAGGAGAACCACAATTACCAATTTGAACAAATTCCCATGGCATTTTGGGCTCTTGGAGCATTTTAGTAGTGTTCCAAAAACGAAGGTTGTCTGAAAACATAATGTAGTTTTTTTCACCATCTAAACGAGAAAGCATAGCATATTTTCCATTGATTTTTCTAGGGAACAAGGCCATACCTTTGTTTTCTACAGCTTTACCATTTAACGTCATGATATTGAAATGCACAAAATCTTTGGTTTCTAATAATTGAGGAATTATGCATACGCCATTATAGGCTGTATATGTTGCATAATAAGTGCTTTCACCATTATCTTCATAAAACTGAACAAATCTAGCGTCTTCAATGCCGTTGCTTTCATTTTCAGAAACAGGAAATATAACGCGTTCAGAAACTTTAGATGTTTCGTCAAATTTTATACTATAATTTGAATTTGCTAACCAGTTTATGTTGATTATAGTTTGGTTGTTGCACTTAAAAGAAGTGGATGTATTTAAAGAATTGATGTTATCATGTAAGTCATGATATGAGAAAAAATCGGGTAACTCTTTAAATATTTGCTTACTTGTTTTATCCCATGAATTCATACTTTTTAGTTGACGATGAAATATATGTTTATCATAACGTTTTTTCTGGGTTATTGTAGGGGTTTCTATAAAATCCGATATCTTGTCGAAAATAATATGGCCATTCTGTTGAATGATGCCGCTTCTAAAGACTATGGAAGATATATGGCCTTCTCCGGTGGCTCGCAAACTCATGATAAAACGAAGTTCTCCATTCTTAAGACCTGTTTGGTTAGGATGTTTTACTATTGAAGGATTGAATAAAGCGGCCGATTCGACAGAATATTCCATAGTAAAATATGCTCCTATAAGCATTTTTTTCATATTGTTTATGTTGGCGTTGGGGGAATGAATTCGGAGATATAATTAAAGTTTTTTGTTAACTGTTGTTCTATGTTTTTATGCCTATCGTAAAAATTATCACGGATATTGTCCAACATATACTTGGTGGCATCGTCAGGAAGATTAACAACCCTTTTGATAATATTGGTTATGCGGGAAATATTACCAGGTATATAAGGCCTGCATATAACCCGAGAGGTATCTCTTTCTATTTTTGTTTTTTTTCTATTTACAATAGGTTTGGCTCTATATATGTTTTTCATAAAAAAGTTAATCTTTTAATATTTGTTTATAAACATTCAAGTAATTATCTATCATTTTTTCCCGGCTAAATTTTGAGAATGCCCAATCCCTACAGGTTCTCCTGCTTATATATCGAATATTGGCAACGGCTTCGGCGGCCTCATCTACAGTGTTTACCAGAAACCCCGTTTTTTCGTGTAAAATCAATTCGGGCATAGAGCCTAAATTAAAAGCAATAACAGGGGTGCCGCACATCATGGATTCTGCTACACTGAGCCCAAAAGGTTCCTTAAAGGCTATAGGATGTAAGAGCGCACAGGCTTTGCCCAATAATTCATCTCGCTTGGTGGGATTTGAATTGCCAACGTATATTATATCATCGTTATTAATATATGGCTTTATTTTTTCGTTAAAATATTCTTTGTGTTGTACCAAGCCGGAAATAATTAACTTCTTGCCGGTTTTTTTGGCTATTTGAATGGCTTCGTAGGTGCCCTTTTCGGGATGTATGCGCCCAAAAAACAATAAGTATTCTTTAGGGGTTGCCGAAAATGTAAATTCTTCGGTATTTATACCATTGTAAACGGTTGCTATATAATCTAGTTTTGGATTACGGTCGGCATTACTAATGGACACATAAAAGTTACTCGAATTATATGTTTTATAAACAGGGATTATTTTAGGAGACGAAAACCCATGGATGGTCGTTACCATGGGGGTTTTAATAAGCCGTGAATAGCTAAGAGGTAAAAAATCGAAATTATTATGGATGATATCGTACTCATCGGCTTTTTCCATTAAATTACTAATGTGTAGGCATTCCCATACTTTGGGGTCTATGCTGGGGTCTTCTGCATAGGCCGTTTTTGAGATGTATTCCAGTTTACCTTGGGTATGTGAGTTGCCTGTGGCAAATAGGGTAACATCGATTTGCCGTTCTGCAAGCCCTTCGGTGATATTGGATGCTACCTGCTCCCAAGGCCCATACTTTAAGGGCGGTGTTCTCCATGCAATAGGAGCTAATACAGCTATTTTCATTTAACCATATTTTAAGTAAAACGATAATCTTCTCTTTTTTTAAAAGGTACAAAAAAGCCATACCCTCTGGATGGCTTATTTGTGTGTACCGTGGTCTTCTATATTTTCAAATGCTTGTAATACAATCAGATGGGAGATCAGATAGGCCAATGTGCTTTCTGCACCTTGGTTTAGGTTTACATTGGAACTGTCAAATCCATCATAGCAGCCCTTGGTTTCGAAATCGAAAAGGTTGGCCTTAAGGTCGTTTTCTCCCATAAACCACATAAAGCAAGTAAATAATTTTGTGAGGTAATCGTTGTTTTTTGTTAGATGAAAAGCCTGTTGGAACATTAAAACCATGGCCAAAGCATCGATAGGTTGTTGGGCATATACAGAACGTTCTTTGTTTTTTATGTACCATTTTTCGTTTCCAATAATGGATAAATACCCGTTTTTTAGGGTCACATCTGTTAGAAAATCCATTGTATCCATAGCAACTTCCCTGATTTTGTCGTCGTTAAGTATTTCTGCAGCATGTAAAAGGGCGAGAGGTAGTATGCCGTTGTCGTATGTTAGCAACTGTTCGAACCACCTCCAATGGCCAGAGCTGTTTTCGGTATAATGCCCAATTAACTTATAAGAAAGTTTCTTTAGGGTGTCTTTCATTGCCGTATCGGAGGGCATTCCTCTTAGGTAATGGCTAATACCTATCATGGTGTTGGCAATGCCTCTGATTGTTTTAAGCTTATCAAAATTAGGCGCGGCATTAAAGAATATAAATTTCCCTGTTTGGTAATAGGCATTGTTTGGTGGGTTGCCCAATAAATAACCAAGCGCCCATATAGTACGGCCAAACGAATCTTCAGAGCCTACCTCGTCAAGAAAACACCTGTTAAAACTCAGGAAGTTTCTAAATGTACCGTTATTGTTTTGCATGTAATGGATATAGCTTAAATATATAGGGACCAGTTCTAGGGCGGTTTTGTTTTTTTTCTGGCGGTAGGTCATTAGTACCATAAGTAGGGCCCTGGCATTGTCGTCTAAGCAATACCCTTCTTTTAGATTGGGAATTCCGTATTTTGCATGTTGGATGATTCCCGTGTCATCGGTCATCCGTTTAATATGGCTTAATGAAAATTGAGGGAGTAGAAGGGGGTCTATAAATGTTTTTTTCTTAGCGGGTATTTTTGGCTTTTCAGACAGCACCTGTTCTACAAGAGCTACATATTTAGCCCCCGATTTGGGCCAAGTGATTGTTTTGCCATAATCAAAAGCCCTTTTTTGGAGTTCTTTCATTTTCTCTGGGCGGTCCAGTAATTCCATTAAAATATCAGAAAGTTCTTCTGAATCGCCAAAATTGAAGAGACGCCCCCTGCCATTGGCCAATAGTTCCGAAGCATGCCAGTAAGGAGTGGAGATAACAGCGGTACCAACACCTACAGCGTAAGAAAGGGTGCCACTGGTAATCTGTGCTTCATTTAAATAGGGGGTAATGTAAATATCTGAAGCAGATAAATATTTAAAAAGTTCTGTTTGGTTAATGAACTTGTTCATGAAGATAATATGGTCTTCAACGCCTAGGTTCTTGGCCAAGCGCTGTAAGTAATTGCGGTATTCTTCACCGGTTGCCCGTATTACATTAGGATGCGTTTTTCCTAAAACCAAGTATAACACTTCCGGATGCTTTTCAACAACCTTAGGCAAGGCTTTGATAACGGTTTCTATACCTTTGTTCCTGCTAAGCATGCCAAAGGTAAGCAGTAGTTTTTTCTTTTCGAGTTTAAACACTTTTTTAGATTGCTCTTGATTAAAATATAAGTCGGGGACACCATGCTCTATAAAAGCTATTTTATTTTTGTCCACACCATATATGTCCACAAGAAATTCAATGGCTATTTGGCTCATAACCACTACCTTTTGGGCTACTTTGCAAATTTGCTGTAAAATTATTTTTTCCTCCTTGGAAGGTTCTTTGAGAATTGTGTGCAGGGTTACGATTAATGGCACCTCAAGTCTATGTACTAGCGGAAGTATATATATACCGCTTTGTCCTCCATAGATACCAAATTCATGTTCCAGAATACATAAGTCGGCTCCACTGATGTTTATAGATTTAACCGCTTCTAGGTAGTCGCCTTGATGCTCCTGCCTAATGGTTAACTTTACTTCTTCAGGGTAATTGTATGTTTGTTCATGGTTATTCATTGCTATTATAGAACCTTCAATGTTCTTATTGGAATTAACCATTGAATTAAAAAGATTCTTGGTAAAAGTTGCAATTCCGCATTTACGAGGAGGGTAGGTGCCTATAAAAACAATTTTCATAATATTCATTTTTTAATTAAACTCATAGTACCTTTTAAACAATATCGTTTTTTATGTTATTGATGTTCTTCCGAATATAAATTTTGTGTATTGGATTACCGTCAAAGCCTTAATTTCTAACAATATTCAAGTCTAGAATCCCTTGAAGGTCTTGGTGTGGAACCTTCGTACTATAAATTGGGTGCGTGGAAGCTAAAATGGTGTCCCAATACGTTTTTTACATTTGTTGTAGAGTACTGATTGAAACCTTCTTTTAAAGAGGCTTGAAAGTTTGCAAATTTCCACAGCTATACTGACATGTATGTAGTTGTCAAGACAGGTTAATTGCTTACCTATAGTCTTTATGTACGGCATGTTTTTTTGATCATATTCAGAAGGTAATTTTCTGAAAAGACCAAACTTGCTATTTAAACCAAGATATTTCTTGGTGATTGCTAATATGCCTTTCAGATTACTTATTGTGAACGTCTTGCACTGAAAGACCAAAAGTTGATTTGGTGATATTCTGAGCAATGTTTCCAATGTTTTATGTAATTTTTTTTAAAGTTGTGTATGAAGATTATTTTGTAATTATTACAATTTATAGCCATAAGCAGCTTGCACAACTTTTTCTAATCAAAATTACTAATATTGCTTTTAAAAAACTATACTCTGTATTTTAATTTCTTTGAATAAATATTAGAGCTAAAAACCCAGAATTTTTTTCTGGTCTTGGAAGTTTTACTTTTTTGTTAATTAGAGAGCATAGCATCGTTCTGTATGTATGTTGGCTTAGAAATATTTAAGACTTGTACAACAGGTTTTTTTAGATAATTGAAATGTAAATATCCAATTCTGCGTTATTCCAATCGTGGCTTCTTTCATCATAAACTTCGAAGTCGAAACCAAATTTACGTTGAATATTTGAACTCCAAATTTTTTCCCACGTATCAGTTATACAGTTTGTCATTATGCCTTTGGCTGTAAATTTTGCATAGTTTTGGGAGGGGATTTCTAATGAGTTTAGATTTTTGGGAATTTCAGAAATGTCATCAACTTTACAACCTATGAAATAAGAAAAGGGTTTTGTTTCGTCTTTTTCATAATCGAAATATACGGCGTAAATTTCATTACTTACTTTATTAGGAATGAGGTCGAAAATTTTTTCTTTTTCAAATTTCTGCCAGAGGAAACCACAATCTGTACTAGACTGTTTATTTTCATTTGTTGTTTTATGTCCTAGTTTTATGCCAATTAATTTAAAGTTTTTTGTACTGATTTTTTCCATTTCTATAGCTATCTTATTTGATGTGTTTTCTTGTTGTTTAGTAAGTTTTTAAAGTAATTCTACTATCTAAATTAACGTGAGTTCGACGTAAAAAAGCAGAAATTAATCACATTTAAATATCTGAAATTTAAATATTTAAACAAATTACCACCTATACTTTCTAATGATTAAATTACTGAAATTTGCAGTACTATTGACGATTGTTTTCAAGGAAATAACGCAAATATTTGATGATAACTCCATTAAAAGTAATCATTCTGCTAAAACACGTAAGCGGAAATCCAAACTTAGCGACAGTGAAGTTAAGAGGGATTAACCCAAAAAGTTGTGTATAAATTAAGACAGGGTTAGTTTTGAGGTTTTAAAATTATTGTATTAGAACTTACCTTAGACCTATTAAAACTGTTTTTACCTGAATTCTTAATTAACAACTTCAATTTAGTGAAACACACTAAAACTAACGAACTTCTTCATTTGTATGAATCATAATCCAATTTTTGCTTAAAACACAACTTTTGGTCATGATCCGTAAAAACCCAGATTTTGGACTTGATCCTTTTTACGTAAACACAACTTTTGGTTATGATCCCAAAAAATATAAAATGTTGTACCCAAACAAAAAAAGCTCCTCAAAAACTGAGAAGCTTTACCTTATATTGTGCGGGCGGAGAGACTCGAACTCTCACACCTCGCGGCACTAGATCCTAAGTCTAGCGTGTCTACCAATTCCACCACGCCCGCAAAAGGACTGCAAATATAATCAAGATTTTTAAATTGCAAACGCTCTCCTATAAAAAACATTCATTTTTTATACATTTGACTAAATTTAAAACATCTCACATGAATAATATTAAAGACTATTTACTCAAAAACAAACAACGCTTTCTAGATGAGTTAATAGAATTAATTAAAATACCATCCATTAGCGCAGATTCTAACTATAAAAACGACGTTTTAAAAACCGCCCAAGCTGTTAAAACAAGTTTAAAAAATGCAGGTTGTGATACTGTTGAAGTTTGTGAAACAGAAGGCTACCCTATAGTTTATGCCGAAAAAATAATTGATAAAACCTTACCAACGGTTTTAGTTTATGGGCACTACGATGTACAACCACCAGACCCAATTGAACTTTGGGATTCTCCACCATTTGAGCCCATTATAAAAACAACCGAAAAACATCCTGAAGGCGCAATTTTTGCCCGTGGTGCCTGCGATGATAAAGGACAAATGTTTATGCATGTAAAGGCTATGGAATTCATGACCTCTACAAATCAACTCCCTTGCAACGTAAAGTTCATGATAGAAGGAGAAGAAGAAGTTGGTAGTAAAAGTTTAGGAACCTTTGTAAAAAACAATAAAGAAAAGTTAAGAAATGATGTTATCCTTATTTCAGATACGGGTATGATTGCAAATAACACACCTTCAATAACCACAGGTATTAGAGGTTTAAGTTATGTTGAAGTTGAAGTTACCGGACCAAACAGAGATCTACACTCTGGCTTATATGGTGGAGCTGTAGCCAACCCTATCAATATTTTAACAAAGATGATTGCTTCCTTACATGATGAAAACAACCACATTACTATCCCTGGTTTTTACGATAAGGTTGAAGAACTCTCAAAAGAAGAACGTGCAGAAATGGCAAAAGCACCATTTTCTTTAGAAGCTTACCAAAAAGCCTTAGATATAGAAGCTGTTTACGGTGAAAAAGGATACACCACCAATGAACGCAACTCTGTAAGACCCACCCTAGACGTTAATGGTATTTGGGGCGGCTACATTGGCGAAGGCGCAAAAACAGTTATACCAAGTAAAGCTTATGCTAAAATTTCTATGCGTTTAGTACCCAACCAAGATTGGGCAGAAATCACAGATTTATTTAAAACACATTTTGAAAGCATAGCTCCAAAAGGCGTTAAAGTACAAGTAAAGCCACACCACGGTGGTAACGGTTATGTAACTCCACTAAACAGTGTAGGTTATCAAGCAGCAAGTAAAGCTTATGCTAAAACTTTTGGAAAAACCCCCATACCACAACGTAGTGGCGGTAGCATACCCATTGTAGCTTTGTTTGAAGAAGAACTTAAAAGCAAAACCATACTAATGGGCTTTGGTTTAGATAGTGATGCCATACATTCACCTAACGAACATTTTGGGGTTTGGAACTATTTAAAAGGCATTGAAACCATCCCCTATTTTTACAAATATTTCACAGAATTATCTAAATAATTTGGGTGTTCCCAACTTTTGTTTAGCAAAAGTTGGGCGCGCTTTCCACGCTACACGGTAGCTTGTTGCAATCGCTAACACGGGACAAAAACCACATGAAAAACAACCACAGCAATCACCTATTACTATTAACATTTGCAACACTTTTAATTAGCACATCTGGAACATTAGGAAAATTTATAGACCTTCCAACAGCTGCAATTATTTGGTGGCGTGCAACCCTAGGCGCCTTATTTATATTTGGTTTTTGTCGTTATAAAAAACTCAATTTAAAAATACGTAGTAACAGAGATTTGCCATCTATCATTTTAGGAGGCGTATTACTAGGCACCCATTGGGTCACCTATTTTTATGCCTTAAAGTTATCAAATGTTGCTTTGGGTATGCTATCAATGTTTACATTTCCAGTAATTACAGCGTTATTAGAACCATTTTTTACTAAATCAAAATTCAACCCTATTCATATTTTACTAGCTCTTATAGTATTATTAGGCATTTATATTTTAGCACCAGAACTCAATTTTAAAAACACTTATTTAAAAGGCATCCTATTTGGTCTGTTTTCAGCTTTATGTTACGCCTTAAGAAATTTAATATTAAAAAGGCATGTTAATACCTATGACGGCTCTGTACTTATGATGCAACAAGCCATAATAGTTAGTATTCTTTTACTACCGGCTATGTTTTATTTAGACACTAGCAACATAAAAACCCAATTCCCCTACATTATTATATTAGGCTTAGTCACAACTGCCATTGGACACTCTTTATTTATAAGCAGTTTAAAACACTTTTCTGTAAGTACCGCTAGCATTATAGGTAGTAGCCAACCAATATTTGGAATTATAATTGCTTTTATATTTTTAAACGAAACACCATCTTTTAAAACATTTATTGGTGGCTCATTAATTATTGCTACTGTAATTATTGAAAGTGTTAGAAGCAGGAAATAAAACAAGCAAGCAAATTTATTTTTGAAGTAAAAGGATTGTTAAATAATAACCCAATAATATTTATTAATTACATTTATTGCTTCTAATAGCAAATTTGGATGACAAAAGACAATGAAGAGCACATACTCCATCTTCTATTTAAACAATTTAAAACAGGTAATGAAAAAGCGTTTGAGTTTTTTTTCAACAAATACTACGATCACATTTTAGGCTTTTGCATACAATTTATTTATGATGAAAATGAAGCCAAAAACATCACGCAAGAATCTTTTTTAAACCTTTGGAAGCACCGTGAAAACATTAACAAACCCAAAGGCATTGAAACCTATTTGTACACCTATGCAAAATCTAAATGTTTAAATGCTATTAGACACAATAAGGTTAAAGAAAACTACAAAAACAATACCCTAAACAAAAAAGAACAAACTCTAAATTTTGAAGTGTTAAAATCTATGGAGTTTGATGCTTTATCACTTAACGAATTACAATCACTTATAGAGAAGTCTGTTAATGAACTGCCTCAAAAAACCAAAACAATCTTTATAAAAAAGCGTTTTGACAACAAAAAAAATAGTGAAATTGCTGAAGAGCTCGGTATTAGCATAAAAACCGTTGAATCTCACATGACTACTGCTCTAAAGATGCTTAGAATAAAACTAGCTTCTTATCTATCTTCAATATTTTAAAGTTATTTAACACCAATTTTACAAAAAATTTAAAAATTCTTATAGGGTTCTCTCAATCTTAAGGGTACTTATTATATCAAGCCGTTTAGAATGATTCATTTTCATTTATCAATCTAATAAAACAATACTACTAAACACGCGCAACATGAATAGAGAATTAATATACAAATACCTAAATAACGAAGCTACTGAAAGCGAAATCCATAAAATTCATGAATGGATTGAAGCTTCTGAAGCTAACAAGCAACAATTTATTGCCCTTAAAAAAGCATGGGCAATGACTCCTGCTGAAAACGCAAAAAATAAAGCTCTTGCTTTAAAACAAATACAAGCAAAAATTAAAAATAAACCCGTATTTAAAACACAAACAATACTTAAATATGCAGCTACTGTTGTGTTATTAATTTCGGTAAGTTTTTATTTAAAAAACTACTATAACAATACACCTATTGAAAATGAGGTAGTATTGGAACTTGGCAATGGCAACACCCAAAAACTTACGGAAACTACAAATAAAGTTGTAACAGATACAAAAGGGCAAGTTTTAGGCAAACAACAGGCTAACCAAATTATTTACACCGCAAAAGAAATAACCGCAAAAAACACAGCTTACAACACATTAAAAGTTCCTTATGGCAAAACATTTAAGGTAGTTTTATCAGACAGTACTATTGTACACTTAAATGCTGGTAGTACATTAAAATATCCTGTACAATTTGCAGGTTTGAGTACTAGAAAAGTAGTTTTAACTGGCGAAGCCTTTTTTGAAGTAGCCAAAGATAAAGCACATCCTTTTATTGTAGAAACAAACAAAATAAACATTGAAGTTTTAGGAACAAAATTCAACCTAAGCACTTATGATAACGACAATTTTGCACACTGTGAACTTATGGAGGGTGCTGTATTAGCAACTGAAACTACCAACCCAAACAACAGTATACATTTAGCTCCCAATCAACAAGCTAAATGGGATAAAACAACAAAAACATTTAAGCTTAATACTATTAACATAAACAACCATATTTCATGGATACATGGCGAACTTATTTTTAACAATATGCCATTTCCTGAAATACTTAAAAAAATAGAGCGCGCTTACAATGTTAAAATAAACAACAACAGTAAAACATTGTCACAACAACACTTTTCTGGTTCTGTAAATGTAAAAGAGGATATAACTAACTTTTTAAATCTTCTAAAAATTGATACACCATTTGAATACAGTATTAAAAACAACATCATAAAAATTATACAACCGCATTAACTCTTTAAAATATATGGCAATAATTATCCCTAACCACTTAATTAAAAACTTAATAACTGTTACTCTCTTTTTATGTTGCTTAAACATGTCTTCACAAGACAAAAAACTAACCCTTAATTATAATAAAGAACCTCTAAAAAACATCTTAAAAAAAGTTGAAAAAGAAACCAATTACCGTTTTATATATAACACTAAAAAAATTGATGGTAGTAAAAAAATAAGCGTTTCTGTTAAAAATAAAACTTTAAAAGAATCACTAAAAGCATTGTTTTTAAACACAGACATTACGTTTGTTATAAACAATAATCAAATTCTACTTACCAAAAAGCACACACAAACAAGTACCAGTAATTTACAAAAAAAACAAGAACGCTTAATAAAAGGCACTGTAATAAGCACATCTGAAAATTTCCCATTACCTGGTGCAACCATTAAAATAAAAGGAACAGCAAAAGGAGCTATTACAAATATTGATGGCCAATTCACGTACTTACTTAAAAGCTCAAATATCAATAATATAATTTTAGAAGTGTCCTATTTAGGTATGAAAACCAAGGATATTCTTGTAGGAAACCAGTCAAACTTCACCATTTACTTAGAAGAAAGCACAAACAAATTAAAAGAAGTAGTAATAACAACATCTTATGGTACCCAAAAATTAAAAGAAGAAGTTGTTGGTAGCATAGAAACTCTACAATCAAAAGATATAGCAACAAACCAAGCTTCAGAAAGTATTGATAAAATGATTGAAGGCCAACTTGCTGGTGTTTTAGTTGAAAACACTTCAGGAATTGGAGGCCCCGTATCAATTAATATTCGCGGACAAGGTAGTTTAACCCCTTTGTCCGATTCAGTTTTAGGCACTTCAACTCAACCATTAATTATTGTTGATGGTGTTATAATGAGTGAAGAATCTGCCATAGACAGTAATTTTTTTGATGGTAGTGGTTCCTATACCGAAACCCTTGCAAATCCTTTAGCACAAATATCTGCCGAAAACATAGAAAGTATAAACGTACTAAAAGATGCGGCAGCTGTAAGTATATATGGAGCCGATGGTGCCAATGGAGTTATATTAATAACCACTAAAAAAGGTAGTAAAGGCAAAACTAAATTCAATTTTTCAACGCAACTTGGTATATCTAGTGCAATAAATCAAATTAAATATTTAAATGGCGAACAATATAGCGAGTTAAGAAACGAGTATTTAACAAATACAGGAGCAAGTACTGTTCCTTATAACGGTGTAGACACAGACTGGTTTAGCCTATTAAACGGTACAGGCGTTTACAATAAATACAATTTTGCAGCATCTGGTGGTAATGGCAAATTTAATTTTAGAACTAGCGTAACCTACCTAGATATAGAAGAACCTCAAAAGGGCAATAACAGCAAACAGCTAAACGCTGGTATAAACATAAGCTATCATATAAACGACTTACATGTAGGTTTATCCTTAAATCCAAGTTATATTAAAAAAAATGCTCCTAACATTTATTACAACTATGCTTATATCCCAACTTTGTCTCCATATAATGATGACGGTTCCTATAGCGCTGTAGGTGTAACCGGACTTGGAAACCCTTTAGCTGCAATAGACCAAAACACTAATACAACAGACACATACGGTGTTTTAGGAAGCCTAAATTTAGCCTACCCGATTAATGATAACCTGAAAATTTCTACACTTTTTGGTTTAAACTACACCGACAAAGAACAAGACCGGTATTTTTCTGGAGAAAACGAAAGTGGTCAATACAGTGGAACATTTACCTTAAACGGCACAGAGTATCCAAACTACGGTAGACGCGTTATAAACCAAAGAAATTCTAAAAAATGGAATTGGCAAGGGCAGCTTTTATACAATAAACAATTTAATAAAATCCACAATATTGATGGTTTAATAGGTTTTGAGTTATCCGAAGATAAAGCCGACTTTGATTACGCTTCCGGACGAGGTTTTGTTAACCCAAATGTAATTAATGCGGTTACAAATGCTATTCAAGATGATGACATTACAACTACTGTAGATGAAACTACAGGAAACCAAACTTATGATTCTGATATTAGCTATAACTCTAGAGTTTCTTTCTTCTCACAAATAAACTACAATTACAAAAAACGCTATTATTTTCTTGGTAATTTTAGAAGAGACGAAAGTTCAGTGTTTGGAAGTGATACTAACGTAGCCTACAATGGCGGTGTAGGAATTAGTTGGATTATAAGTAACGAAAACAACTTTAATAGTAACTTTATTAACTTTTTAAAAATAAAAACAAGTTACGGAACAACCGGAAACTCCAGAATTGGCTCCTACCGCTCTAAAGGCTTATATGACACCTATGCCAACGGATACAATAATTTAGATGAAGCTTCTACCTCAACCGCACCTAATGGTTCTTTAAGCTGGGAAAAAAACACAAAATTTAATGCCGGTATAGATTTTAATTTTCTAAATAGTATACAACTCTCGTTAGAGTATTATTACGATGCCATGTCAGATTTAATTACCTCAAGAAGTATTCCCTCAGAAACAGGGTACTCATCGTTACAGTTAAACGCAGCCAGTATGTATAATAAAGGCTTAGAACTTTCTACCAAAATAAATTGGATTACTTCTGAAAAATTTAACTGGACAACCTCTTTTAATATAGCCACACTAAATAGTAAGGTAACAGAACTAAAAGGGCTTGGTAGTCAATACTCTACTTCCGAACGTGCATTAGCGCAAAAAGTTGGTTACAGCACCACTACTATTTGGGGTATAAAATGGGCAGGTATAGACCCGGGAACTGGTAGAGATTTACTAGAAAAAGACGGACAAATTTACGATGCTGTTACGTACAATAATTTATTTGATAGCGCAGACTGGGTACCTATAGGAGACAGCCAACCAGATGCCTATGGTGGTTTTAATAACAGTTTTAAATTTAAAAATCTTAGCTTATCAATTCGTGGTTCGTTTCAAATAGGTGGCGATTTTCTTGTTGAAGACGAACTTATTTCAAAATACAGTAACACATCAAACAGAAACCTTTCTGTAAATGCTTACGATTATTGGAGAAATCAAGGAGACATTGCTTTACAACCTGTTGTTACCAGTAATAACCCAACCATATCAAACTACAGCAAATACCTATACGATAATACTTATTTAAAAATAAGCAATATCAATTTAACCTACAATTTACCAGCAAATAGTGTTAAGTTTTTAGATAACCTATCGCTTTTCTTAGATGTTTCTAATGTTGGCTACTGGTATAAAGATAAAAGCCCTTACGATAGAAACGGTATTAGAGAATTTAAATTTAACTACCCACAAGCAAGAACCATATCAATGGGTATTAACGGAAAATTTTAAAGCTATGAAACAGTCTAAATATATAAAATCATTACTTAATACTATTGGTTTAGTTTTAATTTGTTTAACACAAAGCTGCGACAAGTTTTTAGAACAAGAACCAGGATCACAAACCTCAATAAGCGAACAACTTTCTTCAAAAGATGGTGTTTTAGAAGCTTTACTTGGTGCATACACTTCCTTAGAATCTACGGTAAGAAGTGAGCGTTATGCTATTTATGCAGATTTACAAGGAGGAAATTTAAAATTCTCTCCAAACTTAAGCAGTAGTAGTTTAGGAGAATTAAGCGTACCAATAAATCTAGAAAACGTATATAATTTTCAAGACTTAGCTCAAAGTAGTGATTTAGAATCTATATATGATGATAATTACGATATTATAAACCAAGTTAATTTAATATTAGAATATGTTGATGCTTTAACAGATGCTACCAGTCAAGAAATAAATCAAATTAAAGCACAAGCGCTAACTATAAGAGCCTACTGCCATTTCTTACTAGCACAAATTTATGCTCAAAACTATAATTATACCACAGATGCTAGCCATTTAGGAATAGTTTATAATACCACCACCCTAACAAACGGCATTACTTATCCATCGCGAGAAACAGCTTTTGCAACCTACGCACTTATAGTTAATGATTTAACAGAAGCTTTAAACTTTTATAATGATGCAAACATTCTAGAAGGCCCAGAGTATTCCTATTTTAACCTATATAACACGAAAGCATTTCTTGCAAGGGTATATTTAACCCAACAAGATTGGCAAAATGCCTATGATATGGCAAACGATGTTATCTTAAATTCTGGTGTTACTCTCGTTTCTAGTGAAAATTATATTTCAGAATGGGAAAAAACAGATACGCCAGTTTCAGAAATATTATTAGAATTTTCGGTACCTCGAGATAGTGGAGATACCGTTGGCGGATCAATGTCGGCTTTTTACGGATATACTTCAGATTCCGATTACGAAAAATATGTAGCCTCAGAAGATTTATTAAACCTATTTGAAACCACAGATATTAGAAAAGAATTATTCTTAGAGCAACCTTTGGCAACCTTAATAAACAACGAGCTTGAAGATGTAAATTATTACTTCACTAAAAAATTTCAAGACAACGCTGCTTTTGTTGGTTTTAGACTTAGTGAATTATACCTTATTAGAGCTGAAGCTTCAATAGGTTTAGAAAATTTTGAAGATGCTAAAGATGACATTAACGTAATTCGTGAACGTGCCAAAGCATCCTTACTAACCTCTACAGATAACTTAGAAGAACTTTTACTTGAAGAACGTAGAAAAGAGTTCTGTTTTGAAAGTCAATATTTATTTGATTTATCAAGAAACCAACAAGATATAATAAGAAATGATGGGTGTATTTCACAAACCTGTAATCTCAACTATCCATCAGATAAATTCATTTTACCAATTCCGCAAGACAACATAGACCTTAACGAAAATTTACAACAAAATGCATCGTATTAAACAAAACATTAAAATTCTAGTGCTTTTACTAACGGCTATTGCTTGTACAAACGATGATAATCAAGAAAATCCGTTTTCAGAACCGTTTGTAAGATTTAATTTTTTAGTAAATAGTAATAACGAACCTTTAGAGTATCCATCTGTAAGCAGTGCTTTAATTCCTATTTCTAGCTATACAAACAGTTCCATTGCACCTGTAAAAATTCCTGTTACGCTATCTTCAGAAACATTATCTGAAACCATTACAGTTAATTTTAGTGTAGCTTCATCTGGTAATGAAAATGCTTTTACTGTATTTCCTGAAAACCAAGTAAGCTTTAGTGGCACACAATTAACAGACACTATTTATGTTAGTTTTAATGAACGCTGGACAGAATACCAAACCATAAGCTTTAGTTTAGATAGCGCTTCAGACACCTCCATTAATATTGGCAATATAAACGCCACCTATCCAAACAATACATTTACAATAAACCTTGATGAAATTGAAACGTATTACAGTATTGAAACCAATAGAATTGAAATAACTGGAGAACAAGGTGAGGAAATAACTTTTAATGTAAATTTCCCTAACGGTTTTATTGAATCTGAAATTGACACAGCTTCCATATTCAAATTTTTAAATGGTTTTGAATACACACTTTCAACTGAATATATTTCGGAAGACAAAACATACATCACCTATAAAATAACTTTAGATGAAGCTATACAAAACGATGACGTTTATTACGAATCTGTAATAACTTTATTAGATACTGATAACTACTCAGTTTCTGGAAATTCTACCCTACAAATTGTTAAACCAATTGTAACAGAGAGAGATAATGCGGTATTTACAGCTTCAAATTTTTACAACTTAAATGATCCTTATAACAGAACCTACGGAGAGGTTTGGAACGATTTTGATGAAGATGGCATTTGCGAATGGGGCTATTTTTTCGCTTTCACATATCCTGTGGTAGTAGACGCAACACATCCTAACGCAGTTCTTTATAGCGATAATGGAACAGAAGACACTTCAGATGATATTTACCATCATGCCTTCCAGATAGGTTTTGGCTCATCTACAAGAATAACAACAAACTCCTTTAACCTAAAACGATGGTTTAGTAACGAACTCACTTCCATAGCAAATTCACCTGGGTTTAATGTTAGTCCTGCTATTGAGTTTTTTCCAGAAAATGGTAATAGTACAACTAAAGGAAATATACTTATCATACCTCAATTTTTAAGTATTTCAGGTAAAAATGGCAATATACATTCCATAGCTATTTCTGGGGAAGGCACCTACGAAGAAATAAGCGATGGTTTATTTGAATTAAAATTTACTCTAAACGCTACCAATGAGGCTGTTTTTGGCGGTACGGTTTCAGCAGAATATCGTATTTACAACAACAGCTATACCGATCCTGAAAATTTAACTAACACTAACTGTATTTCTGTTTATGAACTCTAAATTAAAAAAACCACTTATTGTTACAATTGTTATTATAGCTGTAGTTTTTACCAGCTTTTTAGTAACAAAAGATAATGCATTCAAAAAAAATGACAACTCTTTAACTGAGTTAAAAAAAATATACTCTAGTGGAGATCAATCGTTATGGCCCAAACCCAATTTAGATGAGACCATAGATAAATCTACCTTTAAAGATATTGGCGCCTTACCAAAAGTAAAACACCCAGAATACAACCCGTATTCTGCTGAAAAAGCAAAACTTGGTAAAACCCTGTTTTTTGACCCAAGATTATCTGTAAGCGGACAAATTGCCTGTGCTTCTTGTCACAATCCAGAATTAGCGTGGACAGATAATTCCACCCGTTCATTTGGCCACAACAGGCAAACAGGCAAAAGAAACTCCATGACTATTTTAAATAGTGGTTTTGCTCACACTTTATTTTGGGATGGGCGCGCAAGCAGTTTAGAAGACCAAGCAAGATTTCCTGTTACAGATCCTCTAGAAATGAATGAAAAGTTAAACATTGCTGTTGATAAAATTGCTAATATTAAAGGCTACAAACCACTTTTCAAGGCTGCTTTTGGTAATGACTCTGTGTCTTTACAACGCATACAATACGCCATTGCAACCTTTGAAAGAACCGTAAATAGCTATAAAAGTAGATTTGACAAATTTGTTGAAGGCGACTCTTCAAAACTTACTAATGAAGAAGTGCTTGGTTTACATCTATTTAGAACCAAAGCCCGTTGTATAAACTGCCACAACACCCCTTACTTTAGCGATAATAATTTCCATAATGACGGGCAAACCCTTTTTGGAACAAAAGATGAAGATTTTGGCAGATACCATGTTACAAACAACATGGAAGATCTTGGCAAATTTAAAACACCAACCTTAAGAGAAGTTTCAAGAACGGGACCTTGGATGCATCATGGTCACTTCCCTAGCCTTTTAGATGTTGTAGAATACTATAACCTTGGTAACCCTGCACCAATACAAAAAAAATATTTAGGCGTTGGCAGAGACTCTTTAATACCTACCACATCGCCAATTCTAAAAAAACTAAACTTAGAAAAATCAGAAATTAAAGCCCTAATTGCTTTTTTAGGAACTCTAAAATCTAATAAAGGCAGAACACTTATACCTAAACTCCCTACAGAATAATTAATAACCCTATAAACTTTTAAAAATTATGAAAAAATTATTACTAAATTTTATAGCAATACTCACCATTGCTAGTTTAAACGCACAAATAACGCTACTTAAAGAAATAAATGATGGCGGCTCTTCTAATTCAAACCCTGCAAATTTATTCACCTTTAATGGAAAAATTTATTTTGCTGCTGATGATTCTAACGGATCCAATACCCCAGGTGGTGCAGACCTTGGAAAAGAACTTTGGGTAACAGATGGAACCGAGGCAGGTACTACCTTTGTAAAAGATTTAAGAACTGGTTCTAGCAGTTCTTCTCCCTCAGGTTTTTTTGAATACAACAATACACTCTATTTTTCTGCAAACAGTGGTAGTGGCAACGTATTATTTTCAACCGACGGAACAGAAAGCGGCACCAATACTACAGGCCACCCTTTTGTATTTAACCCAATAGAAACTGGCGGATTGATATACTTTGTATTAACTACAGATAGCAATAAACTCTATCAATTTGACGGCTCTAACATTTCACCAGTAACTAATAATGGTACAGGTACAGAAGCAGTAATAGGAGCAAATTTTACGGTTTTTAATAACAAATTATTATGCTATATGGACTATTCTGAAGACGAGCCAACGATAGGGCGCGAACTGTATGAATACGACCCAAGTACAGGTTTATTTACTTTAATTAAAGATGTTGACACAGGTACAGGAGATTCTAGTATTAGCAATTTCACTCTAGTTGGCAGCGAAGTCTATTTTGAAGCAGACAATGCATTATGGAAAACCGATGGTACAGAAAATGGAACAGTAGCTGTAGATAAAGCAAGTAATTTAGCTGGAATAAATAACCTTTTTGCATGGAATAATGTTTTATATTTTGAAGGCGATGACAGCACAAACGGAGACCAATTATACGCATACAATCCTGCTACAGATACTGTAACTCAAATTAGTAGCATTTCTGGCTCTAATAGTAACCATGACCCTGCTGAATATGTAATAAATGATGGTTTCTTATATTACAAAGGTAAAGATAGTAATGACACTGAATATCATCTTTATAGAACAGATGGCACATCTATTCTTCAAATTGATAGCTCTATTATTGACGTAGATGATTTAGCTGTTTTAAATGGAAAAATATATTTTGAAGGCAATAATGGCACTACAGGAAAAGAGCTTTACAGTTTTGATCCTTCAACACTATCTACTACAAATAATGTTGCAGAAATAATTTCTATATACCCAAATCCTGCCACAGATTTCGTTAAAATCCCTAAAGATTTAATAAATCAAAAATATAGTATTTACAATACTACTGGTAATTTAGTAACGCAAGGTGTTATTAAAACAGAAAGTATTCCTTTAAACTTAACCAGTGGTCTTTATATTTTTAAAATTGAAACTCAATTGAGTACTATAAGTAAAAAAATTATAGTAAAATGACATTAATTATTTGATTAATAGCGTTTCTTGAATTATCCCTAAGAAAATTCCTGAAGAAGAGAGCCTCGAAATTTCGAGGCTTTTTTTGTAACATTTCATCAGTTTTAACGTTCTAATAGTCAATCAATCAAAAAACAATCATATTATGTTAAAGCAATTCTTCATCATTTGCTCTGGAGCCGATACTGATATTTTAGAACAATGCTCAAAAGGCGAACAGAATAAATATGCTGGTATAGGTGCCACGGTTTTTTTTACTGCTCTTATGGCAACAATAGCTGCTAGTTATGCCCTTTACACTGTTTTCAACAATGCTTTAACTAGCATATTTTTTGGTATAGTATGGGGATTACTCATTTTTAATTTAGATAGATATATAGTTTCTACCATAAAAAAAACAGGTAATATTACAAACGAACTTATTCAAGCTTCTCCCAGAATAATTTTAGCAGTAATTATTGCAATAGTTATTGCTAAACCATTAGAATTAAAAATATTTGAAAAAGAAATTAATCAGGTTTTATTAGAACAAAAAAACCAATTAACATTAAATAACAAATCTCAAATTGCAGAACAGTACACACCTTCTATTGAAACTTTAAACAATAACATTGCTACTTTACAGCAACAAATTGATACCAAAGAGGCCGAAGTAAATAAATTATATAGCACATACATTGCTGAAGCCGAAGGGCGTGAAGGCACAAAACTAGTTGGCAAAGGGCCTGTTTACAAAGAAAAGAGAGAGAAACACGATGCACTGTTAGCCGAATTACAACAGCTTAAAATTGAAAACAAAGCTAAAATAGCCAGTGCAACATCTGAAATAGCCAAACTAAAAAGAGACTACGAAACCCAAGTTATTAATTCACAACCAATCATCAATAATTTTGATGGTTTAATGGCTCGTATTAATGCTTTAAATGAACTCCCATGGCTTCCTTCATTCTTTATTTTCTTATTGTTTTTAGCCATAGAAACATCACCAATTATAGCAAAACTCTTATCACCTAGAGGCACTTATGACTATAAGCTTGAAGATTTAGAAACCGCTGTTAAAGCAGTACTACTTCAAAACAAAAATCAAAGAGAACTTCAACTAAAAACAGAAAACGCTATTAACGACCGTATTTACACAGATATTGAGCAAGAAGAAGAACTCTACACATATAAGCGCAAAAAAGCTAGAGAGCTTATGCAGTTACAAGCAGATGCTTTCTTCAAAAACCAAAAAAATACTTTGTAGTTTAGGCTGCAGCCTCTGTTTTAAAATGATTGTATAAATCTTTACATCCGTAGCCAATAATAGACAAACTTTTATTTCTATTTACGGCTTCTTGGTGTAATTTAGCTATAGCATCTACACCATGTCTATCCATACTTTCAACACCTTCAATACTAATTGTTACACTATCTAATTTTTCAAAAACTCCACTAAATTCGTTTGTAAATAATTCTAAGTTGGCACGATTTAAGATACCTTTAATCTTAAAAAAATTGTTGCAGTTTGTAATTTTTAATTCCATAATCAAGTTTTTTTTATGTTAATAATAAATTTGAGGGAGAATAATCATATTTTGATTATGGAATAAAAGTACATATAAATGTAAGTAAAAACCTTAATTTATCGATGAATACAGCTGAACTTTAGTTAAAATAAATTTAGGTGTCAAATTAATCGATGAGTAACCATTTTAAAATATGTTTTCGTTATTTTTACTGCTTTCAAATTCACTCAATTATGAAAAAACTTGTAATTATTTTAGTTCTATTTGCTTCGCCTTTGCTTAAAATAAATGCTCAAAGCTCTGAAGAAAAAGACAAAAAAGAGATTCAGGCGGTTTTAAAAGCTCAAAGACTAGCGTGGTCTAAAAATAATATTGAAAAATTTATGGAGGGTTACTGGAAAAGTGACTCACTGCAATTTTACAGTAGCAACGGCATTACACAAGGTTGGGAAGCTATTCTAAACAGATATTTAAAAGCTTACCCCACAAAAGACCATACCGGAAAATTAAACTACAGAATAAATGCCATAACTAAAATTACCGAAGGCGCTTACTATGTTTTAGGAGAATATCATATTAAACGAGATGTTGGTAATGCCGATGGTATTTTTATGCTTGTATTTAAAAAGATAAATGGAAAATGGAAAATTATTGCAGACACTTCTAACTAATTACAATACTATGAAACTATTTAAAATACTTATTCCTTTATTTATATTAAGTGCTGTTAGTTGTAAATCTGTAGCACCTATAACTGAAACTACAGAGAAATCTAATTTTGAAAAATTAGCTTCTATTAAAGAAGTAGTTAAAATTGAGAAACGTAAAGCTACAAGTCATTTTGATGAAAATTATGAAATCTGGTTTAAACAACCTATAGACCATAATGATGCCTCTAAAGGCTCCTATAATCAACGCGTATTTTTAGGGCTAACAGATGCTTCAAAACCAGTAATAGTTCAATTACGTGGTTATGGCATCTATTCTGATAAAGCTAGTGAATTAGCTAATCATTATAAAGCCAACCAGCTAACCATAGAGCATAGATATTTTAACAATTCTAGACCCGAAAAAATAGACTGGAACACCTTAACCATTGAAAATGCGGCTAAAGATCAAGCAAGAATTATAAATGCCATTAGAAGCGCTATTTGCCCAAATTCTAAATTCATTTCAACAGGCATCTCTAAAGGGTGTCAAACTACCATGGCACATAGAAAATATTTTCCTAAAAATGTAGATGCCAGTGTTTGTTATGTAGGTCCTTTAAACTTTAAAAGAGAAGACCCAAGAATCTTTGAGTTTTTAAAAAATGTAGGCACTAAAGAAGAACGAGAAAAAGTAAAAGCTTTTCAAAATTTATGTTTTGAAAACAGAGCAGCACTTTTAAAACTGATGAAAAAAGCGGCCGAAGAAAAACAGCTAACTTGGGAGTTTGGAATTGAAAATGCGCTTAATTACACCATTTTAGAATACTCTTTTGCTTTTTGGCAATGGGGTTTTGATGTTAACAGCATTCCTACTGAAAACACCTCTGCCAAAACTATCTACAAACATTTAATTGATGTTGTTGGTTACAGTTTCTTTGAGGCTTCTTCTGTTAAAGATTTACAGCCTTATTTTTGGGCTGCCTTAACAGAGCAGGGTATTTACGGGTATGAAACAAAACCTTTTAAAAAATATTTTAACTCTGATGAGATATTAAAATTTGATTGGGCATTCCCTGAGGGTATTACAAAACCTTTCAACCCAAAGCCCATGCAAGAAATAAAAACATTTCTAGATACTACTGCCGAAAAAATGATTTTCATTTATGGCGAATATGATGCTTGGAGCGCTACAGCTGTTAACTTACCCCACAATGCTTCAAAAAGAGAATTGTATAAATTTGTTAAACCAAAAGGCAATCATAGAACGCGTATAAATAGTTTTGAAAAAGAAAAACAAAATGAAATTTATAGCATTATTGATAGTTGGCTAAAATAATTTATAAATAAAACTGCTCTGGTATATTTATAAAATGAAAAAAGAACACCTTACTATTCTTTTAATTATTTCACTAATAATCACCGCTTTTGGAATAATAACAGGTAGATACTTTTTCCTTTTTTTACTAATACCTTTTGGTTTTAATTGGTTTAAAAAAGGTAATAAAGAAGATTAAGTTTTCTTTACAAAATCTGTTATAATTACTATTTGTTGTGCCCCTACTTTACCTTCAATGTATTTAGCATTTTCTGGGTCTAACCTAATATTTCTAACAGCGGTTCCTTGTTTTGCAACCATACTAGAGCCTTTAACTTTTAGGTCTTTTATTAGCACTACAGAATCTCCTGCTTTTAATTCAACGCCATTAGAATCTCTATGGATTATTTTTTCGCTTGGGTCTTTGTCTTCTCCTGTTGCTCTTGCTAAAGCTAAAGCCTCGTCATCTAAATACATCATATCTAACAAATCTTTTGGCCAACCTTCATTACGAAGTCTTTGTAACATCCTCCACGCCATAATTTGTACAGCTACATGCTCACTCCACATACTATCATTTAAACATCTCCAATGGTTTGGATCCATTTCAACATCTCCATCAATTTGACTTTTACAAGTTGAACAAACTAATATATCATTATCTACATTTTCATTTAATGACGGCGGAATGGTGTATTGGTTTAATTCGTTATTAGCTCCACATAATTCGCAAGAATTGTTGCTTCTTTCTTTTAAAGTTTGCAATACACTCATTTTATTTTGTTTTTATATTTTTTGCAATATTACACAAATAGTTGTAAAAACATCATTAGATTAACCATAAAAAAGGCACCTAATTGGCACCTTTCTTATCAACAATTATAACAACTTACAGTTTTATTGCTGTATATAAATAGTCTCCATGACCCTCAAAGTATTTACCAAAGGCTTTAGCCTCTTCTTCTGTAAAAGATTCTTTCATTAATTCTTGATTTTTATCAAACATTTTATGCAAATCTGCTAAAGACTCTAGATAAACAGCTTCTACAAAGTCTCTTTTATCTGCTCCCCAAGCATGTAATGATGGGTAATAGGCCTTAATAAATTCGTTTTTTGAAAGTACTTCTTCTCTTAATTTTTTTCTAAAAGATTCAAACTCTTCAAAAGTTCCATCTTCTGGAAATGAACCTTTATTAATTCTTACATATAATACCATATCTTTTTCCATCTGGTTTTCCATTGGTATAGCTCCTTGCATGGTTGCATAAATTTCATCTGAATGAAAATAAGCGTAGGCTGAATTCATTTTAACTAAAAAAGTATTTCTGGTATCTTCGTTTGGCCATGCTTCTTTTATAAGTTCTGCATTTCTAGATGCCGCCTTTTCTATAGATTCCCATGAAGGATAAGATTGTACGTAGAGAATCTCATTACTATTCTCTGTAAAAAGGTGAGTGTAATAACCAGCGCTAACAATGTGCTCATTTTTACTGGTAACTTTATTCATATACTCTTTTTCGGTAGCTCGCCATTCATCTGGTGTAGCGTCATAATCTTTACTCCAGTACATTTTGGTTACGGTAATAAACTCTGGTCGTTTTTGAGTATCATCTTGAGCAAAAAAAGTAGAAGTACTAAATAGTAAACACATTACCATTAAAGTTGAGAAAATTTGATTGGTTGTTTTCATAATCTTTGTAATTAAAAAGGTTAGTATATTAGTTTGAATTAAACTCTTTTAAAAAAGATTATGTAGCAACAAATAAAGCTTGGTTAACCTTTTTACGCTATTAATTAACCATTAGGGGATTTTTAAATATACAATAAAAAAATATAATTATTTAATTTTCAAGAATTTACTAACTCACCAAGGTATCTCTAAGTTTTTTTGGTAAGCCTTTTACAACCATATCATACGAATGATCTATGAGTTGTTTAAGAAATTGGAAGGATAATTCACCTTCATGAATGTATACCGTGTTCCAGTGTTTTTTGCTCATATGGTACCCTGGGCGAATGCTACTGTACTCTGCACGAAGCTCTTCTGAGTAATCTGGGTCTGCTTTTAAATTAATAGCTGCCTCTTGTTTTTCCCAACTATCTAAACCTGTTAGCGCAAATATTTTCCCTAACACTTTAAACACAAGCACATTATCATCAAAAGGAAAACCCTCTGATGTGCCTTTTTTACTTAAACAATAGGCTCTTATTTGTTCTATGTTCATTGTAAAAGCTTATTGTTTTTACTTTCAAATTTTAAGTTTGAGTAATCTAAAGTCCAACCAATAGTTTCTACTAATGTTTCTATAAGCTGAATGGTTTCTTTTACTTCTGCTTGGGCAATTTGAATAAGTCCGCTTTCTGGTATTTTAGCTTGAATATGTTGTTTGGCTTCTTGGTGCAAGCCTGTTAAATCTGTAGCTTCAAATTTATTGAAGAGTCCGTCTGACTTATCATAATAATTCAAATTAGTTTCTATTGATAATACTTCGGGCTCTGGGAAATGTTCTAAAATAATAGTTTTATTTGCAGTATTACTTGTTAGTTGAATTTTAGACAAATCGTAACCAACATGCGCCTTGGCGTTAATTACAACCAAAGCTTTCTTTTTACTAGAAATAAGTTTTAAAAATTTCTGTTTTACATCTTGGTAGTGGTATATTTCTGCAAAATCGCCTTCAACAGTTATAAACTTACATACCTTTTTAATTTTATCTAAAAGTATTACTGATTGTGCGTTTACTAACTGCTTTTTTTTAATTGTTTTTAATATAGTTACAATACCTAAAGTAACCAATACCCCTATAATGATAGCTAAAAAAGTTTCCATGCTATTTTTTTCCTATTTGTCCTAAATGCGTATTATTAAATGCATTAGAATATTTTAATCCGTAGCCAAATATTCTATCTAATGAAGCGTGTGAAAACAAAACAATTCCAACAAGCTGTAATGTTTGATTATTACTGTATGCACCTAGTAAATACACTATAATTGCAAGTCCTTTATGATGGAATAGATTATATACTATAGCTCCTATTTTTGAGTTCACTAAATACCCTAACATTCCTATATCTGGGGTAAGTATTAATGCCAAAAACCACCACCAATTAAAATCTAAATTACTGAAGAGATAGATTCCTAAAACAAACATAAGTAACTCTTCAATTTTTAATAATTTTTCCATTTAATCTAGAATTTGATATAAAACAGGTTTACTTGGAGTAGCGTCATTTTCAAAAGGAGCAATCATAAGGTTTAGTAAATACTCGCCATCTTCAATAGTATTTGGCACATAAATAAATTCTGTTATGGTAGCATCCATCCTTAGTTTTCCATTAGTATTCCAAAATGCATTATGAGCTAATAGCTTGCCTTCGTCTCTTTCTTTATCAACAGATGGCAAATCTATTAGCAAATGTTTAATACCTTTTTCTTTTAAATATTCGGCAGCTTCAGCTAATAAAAAAGGCGGATTAGTATTTGAGTATCTTCTGCTCTTTTTTTCTAATAAATTAGGGAGTGTTCTAATAACAATAGCGTCTCTTTTTTTATTTCTTAATGCTGTTTTTAATTGTTTTGCAGATATAAAAAAATCGTCTCCTTTGTTTTCTGGTGCAACGGTAACCACTTCGGCTACAAAAAAATAATGTTTTAAATTTTTGTTTACAGAATATACTTCTTTGGTTATATGCCCTACACACTCAGTATGTGTTATATGTGAGTGTGGATTAAAATGAATGTTATTAAAATTAACTACCGCGCCTTCTGAAACTTTGACAATTTCGTCATCAATACGTTCAGGGAAAATCTTAGGATCATCAACATACCAAGCATTTACATTGGTCTTTGACATATCAATAGCTATAGAAATATCTATAGGTTTTGATACATCTATTTGTATTTTTCTTGAGTTGTATTGTATTGTTGCTATCATACTCAAATATAATCAAATCATAAACAATTCAGAAGCTATACCATCAACTAAAAACTTACCTTTTTGTGTGGTTACTAATATTTCTTGTTCCTTACTTTCTATAATTAGTAAACCTTCGTCTAAAAATTTTCTAGATGTTTTTTTTAAATGTTGAAGAAACACAGCACCAAATTCTTTTTCTACCTTATTAAAAGACACGCCCCAAATGGTTCTTAACCCCGTCATTATATACTCATTAAACTTATCTGTTTTTGAAAGTTTTTCAACGGTATTTGGTAATTCTTCTTTTTGAATGGCCTTAATGTACTTTGAGTTATTAGACACATTCCAACTGCGTTGGTCACTTAGAAAAGAATGTGCTGAAGGTCCAATACCTAAATACGTTTTACCTTGCCAATAACTTGTATTGTGTTTAGAGAAATAATTGGGTTTTCCAAAATTTGAAATTTCATACTGAATAAACCCTTCATTTTTTGTGCTCTCAATTAAATGATTAAAATGTTCTAATGCCAAAGTTTCATCAAGTGGCGGATAGGTTCCTTTTTTTATAAAACTATCTAACGCTGTTTTAGGTTCTACGGTAAGCGCATAACTTGAAATATGATTTACGCCAAATTTAAAAGCCAACTCTAAATTTTGCTGCCATTTTTTTAAAGACATGTTGGGGATACCGTAAATTAAATCGATGGTAATATTATTGAAGTATTGAGTTGCCACAGACAAGCAGTTTTTAGATTCTTCTGCATTATGGGCTCTATTCATCATTTTTAAATCGTCATCAAAAAAAGATTGAATACCTATACTAAGCCTATTTATTGGTGTGTTTTTTAATGCTTTTATTCTTTCGTTAGAAAGATCATCAGGGTTTGCTTCTAAAGTAATTTCTGGATTTTTTGCTATGTTGAAATTATTATATACCGAATTAATAATTAACTGTAACTCATTGTTTGTTAATAAAGAAGGTGTACCTCCGCCAAAGTAAATGGTTTCTATAGTGTTATTTGGCAACTCATTTTTTCGTAATTCTATTTCTTTAATTAATGACTGAATGAGTTCTTCTTTCTTTTTTAAAGATGTAGAAAAGTGAAAATCGCAATAATAACAAGCTTGTTTGCAAAACGGAATATGAATGTAGATGCCAGACATTTATAATTCGGTGAAGTAAGGTTCATTTAATTTAACTCCATAATCAATTTCAAATAGTTTGGGGTAATTAATCAAATAGCCTTCAAAATTAATTTTCTTTAATAAAATTTTTGAAACCAAAACATATAATCTAAGAGAATAATAATTATATTTTTTCTCTAAAGTATCAAATGTTTCTTCATTCTTAATTGGACATGAATTTGGAATTATTCTACCATGAAAAAAATCGTTTCTCTTAGCTAAAATATTTCTTTCCTCATTATTATATTTAATACCTAAACTTTTTAAAGTTTGTTCAAAATGAACAGCATTATTAACCAACTTAACATCTATATTTTCAATAATATCATTAAGAACTTTAAAATCATTAATTCCGATTTTATCTTTTATTTTATCTAAAACTTCAGCCGCCTTTTTTTGTTTAATTTGTTTTTCAACTCTTGAAGTCTTTTCGTTTAATTCCTCACATAATGTCTCAAAAACAACAAACATCAAAGAAATTCTTGAAATTGATGGGTAAGAATTGAAATCAAAAACAACTCTAATAGAAAAGTAAATTTTTGGTCTTGATATTAATAGCGTAACAAATGATTTAAATTTGCTTTCATTAATAAATGAAGCCCATTTTTCTTCAATATCTTCGGATAGAACAAAGTCCTCTCTAAATTTACATTCCCAATCATTAGGAGACTTGGTAAACGGATATGGAAAAACATATCTTTTATCCGAATTCCTATAAAAGACTTCTGTTTTCTTTGAAAAACCCTCAAAATTCGATTGAAAATAAAACTCCTCTAATTTATAGAATTCACCCCTAAAGAAAGCTATTGATACAATTATATTATTGACATAGTTCTTAAAAACTTCAAACTCAATTTTAGAATCGCATTCAACACAAAGGAAATTCCCTTGTATTTCTGGACTAAAAGAACATACGTAAATTTTAAAATTAAATTCATCCAAATTAATGGAGAGCTCTCTTTGACCACCTTTTAAAAATGAAATCATAAAAAAACTATCTATTCTAGAGTAGTATCGATAAAACTTTGGTGTATCTCTATCAAAATTTACAGATTTAAAAATATAAGCTAAACCTATTTTACTGAAGATATTATTCTTAACAGATTTTACTAAAAAGTAATCTATTTTTATTTTAAACGTCCCATAGGAAATAATAAAATTGGATTTTTCTTTGTAAAATAACTTAGAATGTGGGTGATCAAGTTTAAAACTTAATCCTTTATTATTTTTACTTAACCAAACGGTACCTTTTGAATTTGAAAATGTCTCTTCTATATCAACTTCAGTTTCTTCCTCAAAGGAATATATCCATTTAAATATTTTATATACATCCATCACTTTTTAACCCTCTCACTATTTTGCTTCACAAATGCATCCCACCCAGAATAGCTTTTACCAACAGCTACTTTTCCGGAGTTATAAAAATGGCAAACCGCTGCTGCTAAACCATCGGTGGCGTCTAAATTTTTAGGCAATGTTTTTAACCCTAGTAAACTTTGAAGCATTTTAGCTACTTGTTCTTTACTAGCATTTCCGTTACCAGTTATAGCCATTTTTATTTTTTTAGGAAGGTATTCTGTTATAGGTATTTCTCTACTCAACCCTGCAGCCATAGCAACCCCTTGAGCGCGCCCTAGTTTTAGCATACTTTGTACATTTTTCCCGTAAAAAGGTGCTTCAATAGCTATTTCATCGGGGTTATGCGTTTCAATAAGTTCAATGGTGCGTTCAAAAATAAGTTTGAGTTTTAAATAATGATCGCTATACTTTTTTAAATCCAACTCATTGAGCTGAACAAACTGCATTTGCTTACCAACCACTTTTATAAGTCCAAAACCCATAATAGTTGTCCCAGGGTCTATTCCTAATATTATTCTTTCTTTCATGTATTTATTAATCACAATAGTAACATCCGCTAAGCGAAATTGAAGCTCCAAAAGTTATTGTTAAAATGTTACCATTGAAAGAGCCATAGCCATTAGTAACTGGGTTAAAATCTTTAGAAAATCCGTTAACATAAGATACATCTGTAAAAATTGATAATTTATCAGAAATACCATAATGAAATTCTACCCCACCCATAACATTAAAATAAGATGTGTTGTTTTGTGTATAATTACCCAAAGGTTTCACAAAAGAATATCCCGGGCCAGCATGAACAAAAACACCTATCCTTGGTGGAAAAAAGCTAAAAACACTAGAGGCATTGTAAACCGCCTGTAAATTTACTCTAGAATAATTTAGTTTGAATTCTGGCGAATCATCAGCATTTGATATTCTACTAAAATTATAATCTAATTTTGCTCCTAACTTAGGTTGAAACATATATTGAACTCCTAAATTTACGGCTGGAAAATTAATGTTGTTCCCTTCAAAGTCTTCAACAAATCCACTTTGCGAAGGACTACTAACTCCTAATCCTGCCTGAGCTTTTATTGCACTTTTACCGTATTGGGCAAAAGTATTTAAACTCAACCCCAAAGAACATAACAAACAAAAAACTGTTTTATAAATTTTAAAATTAAAGTTCATAAGCTAAATAATGGTTTAATTTGCAGGTATGAATAATGCGCTTTACTACAAAACTAAGCAATTCTTTTTTGTACTCATTAAATTAAGTATTGTAGCTGGGGCATTTTATTTTATTTATAATAAACTAGTTAATAATAGGGCATTAGATTTTTCAGTTTTTATTGATTTTTTAACTGAAAATGATGTTTTTTCATTAAAAAACACACTTTTTTTACTCTTTTTAAGCTTTTTTAATTGGTTTTTAGAAATTATAAAGTGGCAAAAACTTGTTGACACGTTAAAAAGAATTTCGTTTCTAAAAGCTTTAGAACAAAGTTTAGGAGCTTTAACAGCATCTCTTTTTACACCAAACCGCATAGGTGAATATGGGGCAAAAGCTATTTACTTTACAGGTGCTAACAGAAAAAAAATTGTGCTGCTAAATTTATTAGGTAACATAACTCAAATGATGGCAACCACCATTTTTGGAATAATTGGACTATCATTTTTTATAACAAAATATAATATTAATATAGACTATTATAAACTAGGTAAAATTGTGCTATTGTTTTTATTGGTATTAATCATCATAGCGTTTGTAATAAAAAACAATACGTTTACTGTAAAAGGGTTTTCAATAGAAAAAATTAAAGATTATATTTTAACCTTTCCTAAAAAAACACTTTTATTAACATTAGTTTTATCTATAATACGCTACCTAACTTTTTCATTTCAGTTTTATGTTTTATTACATATTTTTAAGGTAGATATAAGCTACTTAAACGCCATGGTATTTATTACATCTATGTATTTTTTATCATCTGTTATACCCTCTATTTTTATTTTTGATGTGGTTATAAAAGGCAGTATAGCAATCTATTTATTTGCTCTTATTCAAATTAACGAACTCACTATTTTGAGTATAACCACCATTATGTGGCTACTCAATTTTGTGTTACCCAGTATATTTGGTAGCTATTTTGTTCTCAATTTTAATTTGCCCAAACAAAAAGATTAAAAAATGGTGGTAATAAGTATAATAATTATTTTAGTTTATCTGTTTTTAATAGGAAGTTTTGCTTTTGGTTTTGATAAAGTAAAACCTTTTAAACTAAAAGACACGCCTGCAAAAACTACTTTTACAGTTATAATTCCTTTTAGAAATGAGGCCAAAAATCTTCCAAGTTTATTAAAGTCTATCATAAAGCTAGAATACCCAAAGCATTTATTTGAAGTTATTTTTGTTGATGACGAGTCTGATGATAACTCGGTAGAAATTATTAACAAATTCATTGCAAAATCTCAAAACAACATAGAGATTATTATGAATGAAAGAACGTCTAATGCACCTAAAAAAGACGCCATAACTACTGCTGTAAAAGATGCCAAAAACGACTGGATTATAACCACCGATGCCGATTGTATTTTACCTAAATACTGGCTAGATTGTTATGATGAATTTATACAAGAACATCATTCAAAATGCATTGTTGCTCCAGTTACTTATAATAAAACTAATGGCTTTTTAAACAGATTTCAGCTTTTAGACTTGTTAAGTTTACAGGGTACTACTATTGGTAGTTTTGGTATTAAAAAACCTTTTTTATGTAATGGTGCCAATTTTGGGTATCAAAAATCTGCTTTTAATGAGCTTAACGGATTTAAAGGCAATAGTAACATTGCTAGTGGTGATGATATTTTTTTGTTAGAAAAAATGGTGAAAGCCTATCCTAAAAAGGTTCATTATTTAAAAAATGAGCATGCCATTGTAAGCACTAAACCTCAACAATCTTGGTTGTTATTAATTGAGCAACGTTTGCGTTGGGCATCAAAAGCAAATGCTTATACTAATTGGTTTAGTAAACTTACTGGACTCATTGTTTTATTAACCAATGCCTTAATAATATCTTTAGGATTATTATCAATTTTAGGTGTTTTCAACGTTAAAATTTTTCTTTATTTATTCTTTATCAAGTTTAACATAGATTTCTTTTTAATTTACAAATCGGCAACATTTTTTAATCAAAAAGAAGCCTTACAAAGCTACCCTTTGGCTTTAATATTGTATCCGTTTTTTAGTGTATATGTTGCTTTTTTATCGGTATTTAAAACCTACAAATGGAAAGGAAGAACTTTTAAAAGGTAATATTACTATTCCACATTAATAATAATAGGAAGCTCAAATTCTGTTTTTACTTGCTGCCCCCGTTTTAAAGCAGGGTAAATGGTTGGTAAACCATCTAAACTTTCAACAATTAACGCTTCTAAGTTAGGTATTTCTGCAATGGTAAGACTATCTATATCGGTCTCTAATAAGGTTAAATCTCCTGTTTCTGAAACCTGAAATTTTAGTTGAATGGTATCACTAATATTTTGAGTTACAACAATAACTTCTGTTTCTAAGGCATTGAAAATTTGTTTTTTTAAGAAATACTGAAAACAATACATTTTTTCATGCTTTTGCTCTAAAGAATCGCACTTTGAAAATGTGGGATATGCATCAACCTCGTCCCAATTAAAAGTTTTTAACTCTTCATTTAAAATAGCTTCTGAAGATGTTTTTTTTACGTCAAAATACTTGCAGGAAGAGAGCAAAACAAATATTAAAATAACGAGAAAGTACTTCATGGATTAAAACTATGACCGAAAAGTACAATTTTTTTACTTTTTATATTCACATAAAACGCAAAAACCGAAGTTTTTAGCTTCGGTTTACACATCTTCACTCAATCAATTGGCTTTAATTATCCTTTATTTGTATCAGACTTCTCATCTGCCACTTGAAAAATAATAGGTAAACTATAAGGTACATTTACTAGTTTTCCTTTTTGCTTTCCAGGAATCATTTTGGGAAGTGAGCTAATCACTCTTATTGCCTCTACTTCTAAAGCAGGGTGTGGTGCTCTTGCTTGTAGAGCTACAACATTACCTGCTTTGTTTATTTTAAAAATAACGTTAATACGTTGTTTGCCTGTTAAATTATGCTCTTTAGCTATTTTAGTATTGAAATTTTCATTTACAAACATGCTTATCTCTTTAGACATGCATGCCTTACGGTCATTGTTATTTGATAAACCTTCGCAACCCGGAAAAACAGGTACTTGCTCTATAACTGCAAAAGGAACATCAATATCTTCATTAACTTCATTCTGTACAACAGATATTTTCCAAGGATTTGATTCAGATTTGGAAAAATTCACATTTTTCAATAATTCCAACAAACTGCTTTTTTCTTCATCTGTTAGCTGTCCTTCCTTTGCATCTAGAGAAGCTTTTAACGTTTCAATCTGTTCTGAAATTGATAATTGCTCGGTTGAATTCTTAACTTGTTCTTGGGCACAAGACGTATAAATTAACATTCCAAAAACAAGCGGTATTAATAAAGCATACTTTAATAAATTGATTTGTTTTGATTTTGATTTTTGTAACATAACGATTCGTTTTTTGATTAATGATTGTTTGAAAAATGGATTGATGAAAGATATTTTTTTAGTATCAAAAACCTGTGATAATAAGTTTTGATAATAGGTATTTTTATTTTCTGTTTTAACTGCCTGGGCATCGGCTAAAAATTCATGAAGCTCACCTATTCTATTTTGATACATATAAACTAAAGGGTTAAACCAAAAGAGAATTCTTAATACTTCAAAAAATAATAAATCTAATGAGTGATACTGTTTAACATGTACCATTTCATGTTTTAAAATGGCTTTCTTTTCGTTTTCATTAATTAACTCACCCAAAAAAATATATTTAAAAAATGAAAAGGCAACATTACTTTTTAGTAAATTAATTATATGTAGGTTTCCTACTTTTTTCTTCGGATTTTTTAAAAGTAACTTATACACTTTTAAAAACTTAAAACTTAAAAGCATCATGGCAATTAAGGCTCCTAAAAAGAACATCAACTCCCAAGACCAAAATGTTTTTGGTAAAATAATTACTGGATCTAATACAATAACATCTGGCTCTTGTTGTTTTGTGTTTCCTAAAAAAATCTCTGGTAAAGAGATAATATACTCTTGAGAAACTACATATTTAAAACGTTCAATTTTTATTAAAGGAATTAATAATGATAACAACGCTGTTCCTAATAAATAGGCTCTATTCCAATTAAAAAAGGTTTCTTTCTTTAAAAGAAAATCGTAAACCATTAAAAAGAAAAGTTGAAACGCAATGGTTTGTATAACATATTGAACCATGATTAGGAATCTTTTTTATTTATTTCTTTTAGTACAGACTCTAAGTCTTTAATATTCATATCATTTTTCTTTACAAAAAAAGACACCATACTTTTAAATGACCCTTGAAAGTAATTATCAACCAATTTATTGATAGATTGGTTACTATAATCTTGTTTTTCTACAATAGGAAAGTACACATGCCCCTTACCTTGTTTTTCATATCCTACAAAACCTTTGTTTTCTAAAATTCTAACAATAGTAGATACGGTATTATAAGCTGGTTTAGGCTCAGGCATTTGCGCTATTATAGATTTTACATTGGCTTTTTTTAGTTGCCAAAGTATTTGCATGATATCTTCTTCTGCTTTGGTGAGTTGTTTCATTGTTTTTTACAAATATTTGTTTTGAACTAAAGATTTAGTTTTAACAAATATAACTAAAAAATTAGTTTAAACTAATTTTTTAGTTTAAAATGTAACGTTTATATGATAATTGCGTCTTACTTAATAGAATTTAATTTATATGGACATTATTTTAATTATTATTGCTGCCCTATTTATGGTTTTAGGGCTTATTGGTAGTTTTTTACCAGTTTTACCTGGTCCGCTTACTAGTTGGGTTGGGTTGCTTATTCTTCATTTGGCAAATACAGTGCCTATGGATAAGCCTTTTTTAATAATAACCCTTATTGTTGCAGTGCTTATTTGGGTGTTAGACTATATTATACCCGCTATTGGTACCAAACGTTTTGGTGGTACAAAATATGGTATGATTGGTACATCAATAGGATTGGTTATTGGTTTAATAGCCCCCATTCCGTTTGGAGTTATTATAGGACCTTTTATTGGAGCTTTTCTTGGTGAGTTATTGAATAAAACAGATTCTAATACAGCTATTAAAGCTGCTTTTGGTTCGTTTATAGGCTTTTTAACATCTGCATTTATAAAATTTATTGTAGCTGTAATATACCTAGGTCTTTTTATTGGTATTGTTTGGGATAATAGTAATGCTATTTTTACTTTTTAAAAAGAAGAAGCCCTGTGGGTCTCTCACCTCCACAGGGCCTGTAAATTGCTATTATCAACAAAAAAATTGAGGGATTAATTAATTTTTTGAAGTGTTGACAGGAACAAAGATAAATAATACAGTTCTCTTTCAGCTGTGGAAAAACCGTAACTATTGTACGGTTTACAAGTAGTTTTCAGTTATAATGTAGGTTTACAGGTGTCTTAATTTTATGTTAAAATTAAATAACAACGAAAAGCCAACTCAAAAAATAATATAAATCATACAAAACCTTTTTTTCTGGCTTCACTTAATAGAGTTTCGTCTTGACCATCATCTACTGAAAATATTTCTTTTAATTGCTTTTTTCGTTTCTCTACGGCACTTAGAGAAATATCTAAATGGGCTGCTAAATTTTTAGTTTTTACACCTTGAGATAATAAATGTAAAATCTTTCGGTTTTTATCATCTATTACAATATCGCTAGCAATGGTTTTTCTTATATGGCTGTTTACTGTGCCACTATAAAATGGAGGGTTATTAAGTACCGCTTGAAATGCACTTGCTAACTCACTAGAAGTTAAATCGCTTTTAATTAAAAAACCTTCAGGATTTATATTTTTAATGATATTATGAATTCTAAAAGATTCATTATACATAGTAAGTATAACTATTTTTGCTTCTGGAAGTATTTTTCTAGCATATTCTGCTAAATCTTCACCAGAACTCATTGAACCATCTAAAGATGGTGGTAAACTTATATCTATAAAAAGCATATTATACGGATTTTCCTCTTTTAAAGATTTATCCATATAAGCAACAGCTTCATCGCAATTATTTGCAATATCAATATATAATTCTTGTGTTTCCTTTTTGGTAAATTGGAGTGTGTTTTGATAACCCTCAATAATCATTGGGTGGTCATCTATCATTAATATTTTTATTTTTTCAGCCATAAAATTAGTCGTTAGGGTATTGGGACTTCAATAATAACTGTTGTACCTATATCTATTTTAGAACTTATATTAAGATTTCCGTTAATTTCACTTATTCTAGAGTTTATATTTTTTAAACCAATGCCTGATTTTACTTTGTTAATATCAAACCCTTGTCCATTGTCTTCAATTGTTAAGCAAATTACATTATTTTTTAATTTAAAACTAATATTTACTTTAGAAGCACGGGCATGTTTATAAATATTATGAAGCGTTTCTTGAATAATTCTATAAATATGAATCTTCTTTTTATTTGATACATCATCCCAATTAATAGTATCATCGTACAACAAATTATATTGAAGTTTATATGCTATTGATTGTGTTTCTACCAGTGTTTTTATAATATCAATAAAACCAGAGCCTGAAATAAAATCGGTATTTAATTCATGAGACACTTTTCTTATATCTTGCTCTATATTTTTTAATTCTTCAATATACTGGCTTCTTGTTTTTATAGCCTCTGGAGAGTTATTAAAGTTTAAACTATCTAAACTTAAACGTGTACCAAATAAACGCCCTAACACGCCATCATGTAGTTCTTCTGAAATTCGTTTTTTCTCAATGGTTCTTGCTTCCTCAATACTTTCATTTTGTGATAGCATAAGGTTATAAATTTCTTCGTTGGTTTCTTGTTGTTTTTGAATAAACTGAAGCTCTTTATTTTTATTTCTTTGCGTAATTACTAAATATAATAAGAACGATGCTATAATTACTACTACAGAAATTATAAATAACCACATACGTTCTTTAGCTATTTGTATGTTTTCTTGTTCAATTTTGTCTGTTTCAAATCTAATTCTAGCAAATTTATTTCTTATAGCTCTTTCATGTTTTAGTAAGCTATCATTAATTCTAACATAATCTTTTAAATGTTGGGCAGATTTTTCGCCATCTTCAATTTCTGCCAATAGTAAAAGAGAGGTTAAATAATCATCATTAAAATAGTTTTTAGCTAAATCTTTTGCTTTATAACCATAAAATTTAGCAGAGTCTTTTTGGTTTAAGTCATTATAATATTCTGCTATATGCTGATTTATTATAACAGAATTATATCCTCCTGGATTTACATCTTCTGCTATTTTTAATGCTTTAAAATATAATTCTGGAAGCTGCTTTCTTTTTTTAGATAGGTATAAAGTATGGGCATAATTATCTAGTACCAAGGCATAAAAATCTGGTCGTTCTTTTAATAAATTATCTTCATCTAAAATTTCTTTGTATTTCTCTAAAGCTAAAGTGTAATTACCAGATTTTTTATATGATAATGCTAAATTGTTTCTTGAATTTTGAAGTGTTGATTTATTATTTTTTAGCAATCTTTTTAATTCTATTGCTCTATTATAATATGCAATAGATTCATCATACTGTTCTAACTGACCAAAAGTAAGCCCTAGTAGATTATACAAATAAGACTTATATCTTATTACTCTATCAGTTTGTTTTAATGACTCTAATAAAGAAATAGCTTCAATGGCAGTAACCTCACAACCGGTAAAGTCTTTTTCATTGTTTTGAATAGCCGCAATTCCATACAAAGTTATGGCTGTTCTAAACTTATCATTTTTACTTCTATATATTTTTTCTGCTTTTTGGTAGTGGTAATAAGCACTATCTCCAGAAAAACTATATCTATAAATTTCGCCTATTTTATAATGCGCATTGGCAATTAACAAAGAATCTTTAGTCTTAGAATTAAGAATAGATTTTTGAATAGAATCAATATTTCTTAAATCATTTGAACTTTGTGCAAATGACAAGCTAAACCAGAATAATACAAATAAATGGACTAATTTAAATTTCAAAAAATATTGATTTAACTATTTATCCAAATGTATTTATAATTTTTTAATTCTAGGGTAAAACAAAAAAAGCTCTTTACTTTTTGTAAAGAGCTTTTTAAAAATTATGTATGCAGGCTTTAGTCTATTACACCGCCACCTGTATAAGGCATTGTTTGTTCTGGGTTTCTAAGTACATCATCTTCGCTTAAATCTTGTTTTGTACAAGATGTTAAAGATGCTAGAATTACGGCTACAATTAAAGTAATTTTTAGGGATTTCATATTAATTTCGATTTTAAGGTTAAACTATTAAACTATTTTCTCTATTTAAATTTTTAATAAAATTCTTTAACTAAGACTCTGAAAATTCAAAATCTCTGTTGAGGGAAAATGGAATAATTAACTTTTAAAACCGAATGCAAACTAGCATACAGATTTATACAAAATATATTGTTTGAGGGGAATGTGACCTCACAGTCACTTTAAATGGATTAATTTTTCTTAAATGGCAGAGGGAATTGTTATGCCTTTAAGACGTGACTAAAGTAATTGCAAGCATTAGTTAAAACACAAAAAATCGATGAAATGCGTATTTTATCGTTGAAATGCATCGATAAACGGTAATGTAGTTGTTTTAATAATATTTTTAGGCATTAAACACTTTATGGAACATGCTCAAAAATTGTACAAATTACTTCAATGTAGATTTACTTTTTATAAGTGTTGTTTTAACAATTTTTGTTTTAACCTCTTCTTTTAAATGCTTATTTTGAAGTCTATGAACTAACATTTGTGCTGCTTTGGCACCTATAAGTTTAGCGTGTTGCCTTATTGTAGTTAATCTTGGTAATGCATGGTTAGAGTCTGATTTACTAGCAAAACCAATTACAGAAATATCTTTAGGCACTTTTCTTCCTAAATTAACGGCTGTATTTATGGCTATAATTCCAGATGAGCTATCGGCTGCAATTACTCCATCAATATTTTTATTCTTTTTAAAGAAAGATTTTATTTTTTTTTGATGATCATCTTTCTTTTTAATCTTCAATATTAGAGGCTCCATAGTTTGACTTTCTAAAATGGCTTTTGTATAACCTCTTTCTCTTAATTTGCCAACACTTAAACCTTGAATATTACTAATAAATACAATTTGTTTTCTATTTTCTTCTATTAAACCTTTAGTGGCATTATAAGTAGCATCAAAATCATCTACAATTACTTTATCACACATGACATCATGTGCTACCCTATCAAACATAACAATGGGTAACCCTTGGTTTATAGTTCTTTTAAAATGTTCTACTTCATTCTTTTCTTGAGTTTCTTCGGCTACTGATAAAATAAACCCATCTACACTACCATTAGCTAAAATTTGAAGACCTTCTTTTTCTTTTTCTAAAGATTCGTTAGAAATACAGGTTATTATATTGTATCCTAGCTTTGTAGCTTCCCTCTCTATACCAAAAAGTACTTTGGCTAAAAAATGATTTAAAATATTAGGTATAATTACACCTATAGTTTTAGTTTGATTTTGTTTTAAACTTAAAGCTACTTTATTGGGCTTATAATTATAAAGTTGAGCCAATTCTTTAACACGTTTAACCGTTTCTTCACCAATCTCTTCACTATTGTTTAATGCTTTTGAAACTGTAGAAATTGAAACATTCAACTCTTTTGCCAACTGTTTTAAAGTAACCATATTTTATAATACCGTGTTTTATCTGATACGCAATTTACAAAATTACTTCTTTGTAAAAAGTAATTGTGTTTTTTTGATTAGTTTAATTTAAAATTTTTACTTGTTTAACTCACTTTTCTATATAAACCTTATAATAATTTGTCCTTTTTGTACATTAGCACTTCAATTTTAATTAAACTATGAGCGGGGTTTCTGAACTAAAAATAAAAGATAAGACTTTATCTTATGACACTATAAAAATTGAACCTTTTAGGAAAAACGTTAGAAAAACATCTCCGCATAAACATAATAAATATCTTGAGTTTGTTTATTTTACTAACGCCACAGGTTACCATGTAATAGATAATTTAAAAATAGATATTACCCCGCCTATGTTTTTTGTTGTTAGAAAAGAACAAATTCATTTTTGGAACCTCACTTCAGAACCTGATGGGTTTGTTATCATTATCAAAAAATCTTTTTTAGATAATTGTATTGACATAGAGATAAAACACTTATTACTTAAAATAAGTGCTTATACGCATTTAACTCCTCAAGATAACAAAACCATTATATGCCTTTTTAAATTATTAATAAATGAAAACCAATCTAAAAATAAAAATAATACAATTATTGAAGGGCTTTTTAAAGCATTGTTAGGTAAATTACTTCAATTTAAAAAACAAAAACCTCTTATTAACAATAGCATTTATCAAAAATTTATTGAATTGCTTTCTGCCCAAGACAAACTTTTTAATAGTGTTGAACACTTTGCAGACTTACTAAATACAAGTCCACAAAACTTAAATGCTAGTTGTAGAAATGAATGTGGTAAATCTGCTTCTGAAGTTTTATCAGATTTTATTCTTAGCGAAGCTAAACGACTGCTTCTTTACACTGACAAAACTATAACTGAAATTGCCTATTCTTTATCTTTTAAAGACAACTCTCATTTTACAAAATATTTTAAAAGACACGTAGGTTTTACCCCAAGCACATACAGAACCAATCATTTAAGTTAAATACCATTTTATTTTCAAAAAGACCATTCAACCTACTTTAAATAATTTAGTTTAGCCGCTAATAACATTAAACCCTATTTAAGCTAAACTGTTTTATGAAAAATACTATTTCATTTTTATTATTATTTATTTTATTCTCTGCTTTTACTTTTGCCCAAAAAGGGAATATTAAAGGACTTATTATAGATAACAACTCTAAAGACCCCATTCCTTTTGCAACGGTAGTTATTTTAAATAATAATTCTGATACAGTTTCGGGTGCTATTTCATCTGATGATGGCACTTTTAACGTTAGCAATATAAAATTTGGGACTTATAGCGTACAAATATCTTTTATTGGTTATGAAACTACAACAATAAGCAACGTAACAATCTCAAAAACGTCTAATGAAGCTAATATTGGTTCTATTTTATTAAAACCTCAACTAGAATCTTTAGATGCTGTAACTATTAAATCTCAAACCAAAACAGCAACAACCAAAATAGACCGAAAAGTTTATAATGCCAGTGATTTTGCCACAGCAAAAGGTGGTAATGCTGCCGATGTTTTAAATAAACTACCTTCTATTACAGTAGACCCAAGTGGTGATGTTTCGGTTAGAGGCACTAGTGATTTTATGGTTTATTTAAACGGTAAACCTACAAACATTAAACCCTCTGTATTATTAGGCCAAATTCAATCTAATAATATTAGCAAAATAGACGTCATTACAGTACCTACAGCTCGTTATGATGCACAAGGTAAAGGTGGCATTATTAATATTACTACCAAGAAAAATATCAACCAAGGCTTATCGGTTTCTGTAAATGGATTAATTGGGGGAGCTCCATGGGGTAATTTAACCGATGAATATAGCGAACATGACTTAAAAGATGACCGTTATGGTGGCGGATTTAATATAACATACGGAAAGAAAAATATAACTCTTTATGGCGGATTCAATTACAATATGAAAAACGTAAACGGTAAACGCTCTGGAGAAGCAAGGGTTTTTGTTAATCAACCCGAAGGTGATTTTTTTCATATGAATGCCAAAAATGGGCAACGTCCGGAATGGTACGAAAACTATACAGCAAACGCTGGAATAGACCTTGATTTATCTGATACTAAAAAATTATCATTCTCATATTTCTACGGAAATAGAAATGAAGGAAGAGCTGCATATTACATTTACAACACGTTTTTTGCAAACGCAGACCAATCTAACAAAGACATAGCAACAGAGCAATTTATGTACAATCCTAATATTGATGATAGATACGGTGAGTACAACACCTTTAATGTAGATTATTCTGTTACATTAAAAAATGATGCTTCTTTTAAAATGGCTGCAGCATATGAAACTTCTAAGCTAAGTAGAGCGTTAAATAACAAAAACTATTTCTATAACACTAGAGCCGAGGTTGATAATGATATTGACAATAATTATGCAAATGCTAATCTTGTTGATAATTATTCATTATCAGACAACACACCACTAAAAGGACTTCGTTTTAATACAGATTATGAAAAACAAATTGATGAATTTAGCACTTTTGGCACCGGCGCTCAAATTCAATATACTAATATTGAAGGTGAATTTTATTTTAATAACACCCTTGTTACAAAAGATTTAGATAACACCATTGACTTAACTAGAACTGTATACGCTGCCTATGCCGATTATTCTGCTAACAGAGGAAAACTTAGTTATATTTTAGGAATACGTGCTGAGTATGGCGATCAAACTTTAAAAATAGGCAATACCGATTATGTTCCTATTTTTGGAGCAGATTTAGACCAAAACTACACTCAAAATAAATTAGATATATTTCCTTCGGCGCATTTTAATTACAAATTTAACAAAACCAATAACCTTACCTTAGCTGGTAGCCGTAGAATTAATAGAGCATCTGTTACTAAATTAGCTCCGTTTTTATACCGTCGTCATTTTGAAGTTTACGTGGTTGGAGACCCAGAATTAGAGGCTGAATATTTAAACAATGTTGAAATTACATTTGAAAAAACACTAGGAAAAAACACCTTTGGGTTAACAGGGTTTTACAGAGGAACTGATAACACCGTTTTTAGAGTAAACACCGTTACAACAGCAAACGAAAACCCCGAATTAAATACTATTTTAAACGAAGATGTATTAATTAGATCTTACACCAATGCTGGTAATTCTACATCATTAGGAGCCGAATTGAACATGAATTTAATTGCCAACTCTTGGGCTAAATTCTTTATTGGCGGTTCTTTGTACAACTACCAAATTAAAGGAGAAGTTTTTGGTTATAATGTTGACCAAAATAGTACAAATTGGTCTTTAAAAGCAAATGCTAATTTTACCCTATCTAACAAGCTAAGATTTAATTATGATTTTAGCAGGATATCTAACACAGTAACATCACAAGGTCAAAATGATGCCTTTTCAGTTTCTAACATTGCTTTAAGTTATCAACCTTCTAACGCATGGGATATTTCTGTAAGAGGTTTAGATATTTTTGCTCAAAATGATACTGGTTTAGACACCAATGCCTTTAACGCATCTAATCAACAAATCTTTTATCAAGAAACTTTATATGAAAGAGTTGGCCCTATAGTAGAATTTGGTGTAACCTATTCACTTAACATGAATAACAAGAAGAAAAAAACTAAAGATTTTCAAGGAAACAAACACTTTAAATAGTAAGCAAACTATTTTAGTGAGTACACATAAGTTCTAAAACAAAACAGCATCCCTCTATTACAATGTAATATTAGGATGCTTTTTGAGGGACCCCTCTCACAAAATCCCTTTTGCTATTAATTACTACTTATACTAATCTTTAGAGAAAGTTCCTTTTTATAAGAAACTTGATTCTTTTTAAAAGGTTGCTCCCAAATTTCTATATAGTCATTGTTTGCCAATTCAACCTCTCCGTAAATTGAATTTTTTAACGTATTGGTTTGTACCAATTCTGAACTACTTTTTCTAATCACAAAAACGCTACTATCTATAATAGACTCATTTTTAACCTCTGCAGTTACTTTAAACTTTCTTGTTTTTTCACCTATGTAAATTATTCTATCGTTATAATGTTTTGATAATCTGAATATTTTATCGTTCTCAAACACAAAACCATTTTTATCGGGATTAACAGAGCACTTAAAATAAGTAATACCAGACGGTAAAACTTGAGCGTTTTTTCTTGTTTTTACATTTAAATATACAGCGCCTTTATTTACAACAACTGCTCCTTCTTCATTTAAAAACTCATTTTCAACATACATGTTAGTTTCATCTGCTATAAACAAAACCCCTTCATTAACAACTTGAGCAAAACAATTAAATGAACTAAGTGCTAATAAAAACACCCATATTATGCGTATCTTCTTAACCGTCATTTTTTTATTATTAATGTTGCTCACCTTTTTTAGTAATTGTTTTTTATAAAATCTTATCTTCTAATTATTATAAAATTGTTTGTCTTTTTCTATAGAATAGTTTTTAGCTAACTCTAAGTCTTTAAAAACACCAAATGGTGTAACTGGGTTATATATCCTTTTATATGTCGTTATTAATAATCTAATACCAATGGTATTAACAACAAAAGCTTCGGATATTCTAAGCTTTATAAGTTCTGGACTATTAGCTATTAACTTAGCTGCTGAAATTGAGAACGTACCCCGAGTATTTCTAACATCTATAATAAATGGCATAGGCGTGCCATTACATAATTTGCTAATAGCATTTATATACCTTTTTACTAAACCATAATTCAATTTAGAATTAGAATCGTTATTTGTAAACTTACAATGAAGAAACTTTGAATTATCTATCCAAAACATAGCGTTTTCTAATATTATTATTTCTTCTATTGTTTTTTTAGTAACAGGCATTAAATTGCTCATAATCTTTACTACAAAACTTTACTGATTGGTTATAACTTGTAAAAACTTTATTAGGCACTACAGCCCCACATTTAAAACTGCACAAATCAAAAAGCAATTTCAAGTCAAATGACTTAACTAAAAATGATTTTGAAAGCACTAATGATTTAATATTTGAATTACGTGATAGTATCTTAAAAACTCTAAAAGCATCAAGCTTACTAATTTGCGTTAAATCAAAAATTATCGGTTTATAGTTAATTTCTGATAACGTAGGTATAACCTCAATTAAAATATCTTCCATTTCAAGCAGAAGAAATCTTTTATCTAATTTTCCTACAAACTTACATTGGATAAAATTATGGTCTAACCCAAATTCCATATTATCAAATACAACTTCCTTTTTCATCGTTCTTTATTACAAAAACCACGAAACAACTGATGTGCCAAACAAGATTTTAAGCACAAACAAACACGTAAACTACTGACGTTGTGGTTTTTATAAAAATGTACAGATATACTAACAAACAAAAGCCACACGGTATTCCGTGTGGCTTTTGTTTAAAATTGTAAAATTAACGGTATTCCGTTACTGTTTTGTTGGTTTTAATATACCTAACTTGGTCATTTTATCTCTAAGTGTACTAGGTTTTAAGTTTAACAAAGTAGAGGCACTATCTTTTCCCGTAATTTTCCAATTACACTTGTCTAAAACATGAAGAATATGATTTCTTTGAGCCGTGTCAAAGCTTAAATCTTGGTTATTAATTGGTTGTTTTGTTTTTTGAATAGTAGACTCAAAGCCTGGTATTAATAAAGTTTCATTTGTTGATAATATTGACGCTCTCTCAATTAAGTTTTCTAATTCTCTAATATTTCCTGGCCAATCATAAGATTTTAAAAGATTCATGGTTTCTGCAGGTATGTATTTAATATTCTTATCATAGGCTTTGTTAAACTTATCTACAAAATGTTCAATTAACAAAGGAATATCTTCTCTTCTTTTTCTTAATGGAGGCACTTCAATAGGAAATACATTAAGTCTAAAATATAAATCTTCTCTAAATTGTTTTTTTTCAATTTCTTCTTTAAGATTTCTGTTTGTTGCAGCTATAACCCTAACATCTAACTTTTTTAATTCTGTACCACCTACTGTTTCAATCTCACCTTCTTGTAAAAACCTTAAAATTTTAGGCTGCATATCTAGTGGCAACTCGCCAATTTCATCTAAGAACAAGGTGCCGCCATCTGCTAATTCAAACTTTCCTACTTTATCATTTGTTGCTCCTGTAAACGAGCCTTTTTTGTGTCCAAACAATTCACTCTCTATTAACTCACGTGGTATGGCAGAACAATTAACTTTAATAAGTGGTTTATCATTGCGCAAACTGATATTATGAACTGCTCTAGCTAACAATTCTTTTCCAGTACCAGACTCTCCTAATAACATTACCGTTGCATTTGTAGGAGCAACTTTTTCTATCTCGGTTAATACATTGCTAAATTCTGCGCTTCCATAAACCATGTCTTCATAATTAAAAACTAGGTCTAACTCATTTCTTAAGTAAAAGTTTTCTTGTTCTAACTGATCTCGTAGAATATTAAGTTCATTATTAGCTTTTTTTAGTTCACTATTAGCTAATACTAAGTTTTTTTCTGCCTGCTTGCGTTCTGCACTTTCAAACATTAAAGAGACTATGTTGGCTATAGATGTTGCAAATTCTTGATCTTCTGCAGTCCAATCTCTTAATGTATCTCCTACATGTTCAAAGCAAATTACGCCATAATGTCCTTTTGTGCTATTAACCAACACATCCATTACAGATGTAATATTATTAGGAATTAAATAATCTTTTGAGAATTTTTGTGTTATACTATCATGCTGCGCATCTTTAACTCTTATAGTTTGAAATTTTTCTAGTGCTTCTAAATAATGTGGGTTGTTTTTAAATTTTAAAACACCGCCCTCTTTATGCAAATTACTACCCAATAAATATAATTTTTCACATAAAATTTGGGTTTTATCTGGACTAAAACTCCAAATACTAACCCTTTCAACATTTAAGGTTTGAGCAGCTAATTGAGTAATTTTATTTAAAGACTTACCAAAATCTTCTCCTAAAAGGTTAGCTAGTTCTAAAATAACTCTTTTTTTCTGTTTAGATTTTAAAGCTGTTTCTTCTAGTATTTTTTTAGCCTTCTCTTCTTCTGAAATGTCTTTAATAGTCGCGAATATAGCTATAACCTCGCCTTTATCATTCAAAATATTTCCAGATAAAAATGATGCTATAAATTCCTTTCCACTTTTTTTATAAAACTCTAATTTAAAAGACTTTGCTTCTCCTTTTATTACATCTTCTTTAATAGCTAACATTTTTTCTAGATCGCCTTTTTTTGCAAAAGGATAAGGTAAGTTAAGCCCTATGAGTTCACCTTGTGTATACCCAAGAATTTCACAAAGTGAGTTATTGGCCATAATAATTTTACCTTCAAGATCTACAATTAAGAGTCCTTCTTGCATAGACATAATGAGTTTATCATTAAACTCTTTGGCTAGTTTTAACTTTACTTCAGCTTGTTTTCTTTCTAAAATTTCATTTTCTAGATCTAAATTTTTTTGTTCAAGCTTACTTATAAGTCTTTTACTGTAAAGCTTTAAAACTTCTTGCTCTGTAAATTCTGGTTTTTTATCTGGTTGTATCTTAGTATTAGGAGTTGCTTCGTTTAATAGTTTTTGAACTAATTTTGTAATAGTTTCAGAGTCTGTTGGTTTTCTAAGAAAATGGGTTGCACCTAATTTTAGGGCAAATTCTTCATCTAATTTTTCTGTGTATGTAGAAGTGTAAAAAACAAAAGGAATATCTTTAAATGCTTCTTCTTTTTTACAGGCTTGACAAAACATATAGCCATCCATAACGGGCATTAAAATATCTGAGATAATTAAATCTATACTATTTTCTCGTAATTTATTTAATGCTTGTTTTCCGTCGTTAGCCTCAATAGTATTATATCCAGCCCCCTCTAGTATAACCTTAAGCAGGTAAAGGTTTTCATAAATATCATCTACAATTAAAACAGTTTTCATTTTAATAAATTCAGTTATTACATATTATGAATTTGTTCCATTTGAGCTACAAATGTTTCTGGGTTTATGGGTTTTTCTATATATCCTGTAGCTCCCGCTTCAATGGCTTTTTCTTTATCTCCTCCCATGGCGTATGATGTTACTGCTATAATTGTTGTATTTTTAGGTAAACCATTATGCCTTAGTTTAACACATATTTCATAGCCATCCATATCTGGTAGCTGTATATCTATTAAAATTATTTCTGGGTGCAATTCATGGGCTAACTGTAATCCATCTTTTCCATTAAAAGCTTTTATTACAGTGTAGTTGTGCTTTTCTAGAAGATAAGATAGCATATACATATTTTGCTCATTATCTTCAATTATTAAAATGGATTGTTTCATGTTTTATCTTAAAGGTTGATTAAATTAGTTAAAATATTAAATATAAGACATTTAGTTATATAACACTGTTGTTTTTGTATGAATTTTCTATAGGTAGGGTAAAAGTAAAATTACTTCCTTTTCCTTCTATACTTTCTACTTGAATTGAACCTCCTAGTTTTTCTATTAAGTTTTTAGAAATGGCTAACCCTAACCCCGTACCATCATGATTTCTATTAAGACCTGTTTCAAGTTGGATAAAAGGCGTGAATAGTTTAACAAGATCCTTTTTACTTATACCAATACCTTGATCTATAACCTCAGTAACTATTTCATTTTCTTTTAAATGAACTTTTACTTGTATTATTCCCTTTTTAGAAAACTTAATAGCGTTTGACAGTAAATTGAGTAAAACTTGCTCTATACGTCTTTCATCACTAGTAATTGTTATTTTAGATACTGGTAATTGTGTTTCAATACTAAGATTTTTGGCTTTAGCTTGTGGCATTAAAAACGACACTGTGCCTTTTAACGTTTCTATATAATCAAAAGGATATAGAGACATTTTTAATTTACCTGCTTCTATTTTTGAAATATCTAAAATATCATTTATTAAACGCAAAAGATGTTCTCCACTTTTTTTAACCATGGTTAATTGTTTCTTCTGCTCTTCATTTAAAGGACCCGCTAGTTCTTTTAACAAAATTCCTGTAAACCCTATAATTGAGTTCATTGGCGTTCTTAGCTCATGAGACATGGTTGCTAAAAATGCAGACTTCATTAAATCTGCAGATTGGGCTTTTACTTTTTCTTTTTCTAATTCAATTGATTGTGTATTTAAATCTTCTAAAAGGTTTAATAGTGCCTCTTTACTTTCATTGAGTTCTTCTGTTCTCAAATCAACCAATTTCTCTAAATTAGTTTTATAATTTAACAATTCTTTTTCACTAAGAACTCTATCTGTTATATCTTGTAGGGTTCCAAAAAACTTTATGGGTAAATTATTTGAATCATAAAATATTTCTCCGCGTTCACTAACATATTTAATATGTTTTTCATCTAAAAGCAGCCTGTAAATAACTTGATAATAGCTTTTATTTTTTAAAGCTTTCTTGTACTGGTCTAATACTAATTCTCTATCATCTGGGTGTACTATATCAAGAAAACTACTTTGAGTAACTTTGAATTCATTTGGGGCTTTTTCAACTATTCTATACATTTCTTTAGACCATGATAATGTATTTTGTTTTAAATCTCTTTCCCAACTTCCTATTTTTGCAATTTTTTGCGCTCTATTTAAATTTTCTTCACTCTGCTCTATTGTATATTTAGAAGCTTCATAAACTGATTTTAATTGTACTTCTTGGTTTTTTAACTTAATATTTATAAGTCTATTTAAGCGCGCCGTATGCCCCATAAAATACCAAACACCCCATCCGCCTACAATAGCAATAACAAAACCAAATATAGCAAACCATATTGCTGGATTTATTTTGTTGTGTGTAGGCACGACGTATAATTTCCATTCCCCCATAGACATTTGTATTGGTACGGCAAATTCTTTAAAATTTGACATGTTAGTGTCTAGGAAAAATTCTTCTTCACCTGTGTTAGCATTAACTCTGGATAACTGATAGATGAAGCTTTCATCTTCTGAGGTATTAATATTTAAATCATGAAAAAAAGTAGAAAGTTTAGTTACTACAGTAGAAAAACCAGAAAAATTGCCATCTACAAAAATGGGAACTCTACTAATCATACCAACGCCACCTTGTTCTAAATTAATAGGACCCGCAATAAAAAAATCCTTTCTTTGTATGGCTGCCAACGCTCCTGTTTTTGCTGTTGAGCTTGTTAAAACATTAAAGCCTATAACCTCATTGTTTTTTAGCGGATAAACATGTGTAATATAACCTTGTGCATCTACTAATTCTACAACATCAAAGTAATCATTTCGTTCTAGTAACTCTACTGCAATGCTATTAAAATCTTTAGGTATTCCATTTTGTTCTACAATGTATGCTAGTGTTTTTGTAGCAGCATAACTATACATTACTAATGCTTGTAGCTTTTCTTTTATTAAGTTTATTTCGTTATCAATTTCTTTTTTTTGTTTGTTTTCATTTATTAAATATTGTTGATACGATATAAATTGAGTACCAAAAAGTAGCAACAAAAAAACTAAAATGCCAGCAGCTATTGGTTTTTTAAAGAAAAAGTAAAGTGGATGACTCTTCATATTAAAACTAATTAAATGAATGTTTCATTTGTAATTTTTATTTATTGTGTTTTTTCTTAAGTTCTTTTATTATGTTTTTTAGTTCTTTCATTTTTAATTCTCTACCCACAAATAATTTGTTCATCCTTTGTAATTCTGCGTTTTTTAATTCAATCTCTGCTGTACGTTTCTCTACTAATGCTTCTAAATTATTTTTATGATTTTCTAGTTCAATTTCGGCTTTTTTTCTACTTGTAATATCTTTTATAACTCCAATTAAAAACTTTTTACCATCCTGATCAATAAACCTGGTTTTTCTTGTTATTATATTTCTTGTATCGCCTTCTTTTAACGTTAAGGTTTCCTCATTTATGCTTTCTTCTCCACTATCTATTACTTGTTTATCTACACTTAAAAAGCTTTCTCTTTCATTAAGAGGCACATTTTCTGCTAAAGTTTTGCCTATTATATCTTTTCTTGGAAGTTTAAAAATTTCACAAAAAGCATTGTTTACAAGTACAATTCTACTCTCACTATCTTTTACAAACACAGGATCTCCTATGTTATTCATAATGTTATAAGTAAATTTTTTGCTTTGAGCTAGCTGTTCTTCTATTTTTTTTTGCTCTGTTACATCTGTAAAATAAACTGTTAACCCATCTTTTGAAGGGTAAACCCTATTTTCAAACCATTTGTTTAATGGTTTATAATAATATTCAAAATATATTGTTTTTTGAGTCTTAGCGGCTTCTTTGAATATTTTATAAATGGGTAGATTTAATCCTTCTGGAAATTCGTTCCAAATATGTTTTCCTATTAAGTTTTCTGGTGTTTCATTTAAAAAATTAGCAGCCTTTTTGTTAATGTAGGTATAACACCAGTTAGTGTCTAGCGCCATAAAACCATCTGAAATATTACGTAGTGTATTCTCTATTTGAGATGTTAGTTTTTGCTCTACTTTTTCTTTTTCTACCTTAAGGTCTTCGTATCTTTTTTTATACTTTATTATTGATAAAACCTCTCTTTCTTTATTGGCTATAAAAGCCGATTTTCCTTTTCTATCATCAATAAATTTAATGTACCAAAACAGAATAATTGAATATAAAATTGCAGCAATTGATTTACCTATAATATGACTTGTTAAAGATGTTTTAAATGTTGGTGTGCCATAAAATAACGTTATGTTAAACACTAAAGCATCAAATATTAAAACAGTTAATAATGATAATGTAATAATGAATAAATACGGTATTTTTTTTAATTTTAAAATTAAATATTGATACAGAATAACTAACAAAAAGAAGTCTATAAATAGAATTGCAGTACCGCCAAAAAAATATTTATAATTAATCTTAAATACAGATTGAGCGTTTAACGGGGTGTTATTAATGTTACTAGTTATAGTTTCTTGTAAATAAGTTATGTGAAACAATAAGGATAGAATTACATTTGAGACAACAATACCTATAATTAATGACCGAGCACTTGACACCCCTTCCCTTATATATATTAATAAAATCCCAAAAAGGACTCCGCTAAATAATATAATAGACCCCGGGTGAATAACATAATCTTCAAAAACTTGAATACTAAATGAGCTTCCTAAATGAGCTTGAAGAAACTGTAACGTACCTAAAAGAATGTACAGTGGTGCTAACCCTAACTTACCTCTAAGTCTAAATAAAATAAGAATACTTGTTACCACAAGTAACAACTCAAAAATAATAGTAGTGTAAACACCCATGCTAATTAGTATCTTTTAAAAGCTATATATTTTAAAACCATTGTTATACAAACCCTTTTGTAAATTACAATTTATATTTGAAACCTAAATAAATTATAATAATAACATACTTTTACTATATAGTATATACGCTATACCTATTAAGTATCTGTTAAGTTGACCGTCAGGTTTCTTTTTAGGAAGGTCTTTACAATGCAGCTAAAAAACAAAAAAGCATCCCAATCTTCTTATTCAGAAAAAAGGAAAGCTTTCCATTGGCTACTAAGTCACTTAGTAGACTACATCACGCTTATAGCGTGAACAACACAACATTTTTAAACAAAAAAAGCTCTGTTTTTTCAGAGCCTTTTTTTAAATCTTGCGGTCTGGACGGGACTCGAACCCGCGACCCCCTGCGTGACAGGCAGATATTCTAACCAACTGAACTACCAGACCGTTGCATGATTGCGGATGCAAATATACACGCCTTTTTTAATATGTCAAATCTTTTTTAGCCTTTTTTAATAAAAATTTTTAAGCACCTAAACCACAAAGGTTTCCATTTGTAAATTACTACTATTATCTATTCTAAAATTAAAATTATTATAATTTAAGAATAAAATTTTAAGCAAACTTTTGGCGCTCTACCATATATGTGGTTAAAATATGATTAAAGTTATCATTAATATCGGCCTCTACATACTTAATCTTGTATTGTGCACATTTTAATTGTAATGCTGTAAAATAAGCCTTAATTTTTTTATTATAATTTTCTTTTACAGTATCTGCATACAAATTAATAAACTCACCTGTTTCAACATCTATAAAGCGTTTAGGAGTACTATCAAAATCAAAACTATACTCCTTTTTTTTATCAAAAACGTGAAATAAAACTACTTCGTGCTTATTGTATTTTAAATGACGAAGCGCCTCAAATAATTTCACATCATCTTCTGTGGTTTGAAACATGTCTGTAAACAAAAAAATCATAGAGCGCCTATGAATTTTCTCTGCTATTTCATGTAAATATTTATATGTTTCGGTTTGCTTATTTAATGGTTTTGAAATAACCGCTTCACTTAATGCTCTTAACAACATTTGATGATGACGCTCACTACCTTTTTCTTGAGCATAAAAATCGTAATCATCACTATAAATACTTAAACCAACAGCATCGCGTTGTCTCTTTAACATTTGCATTAATGCTGCCGATGCCAATGCTGAAAATGCAATTTTATTTAATTTATCTATAGAAAAACTTGTCATTTCAGGATAGTGCATAGAGCTACTATTATCAACTATAATATGACAACGCATATTGGTTTCATCATCATATCTTTTGGTGTAAAGTTTATCTGTTTTTGCGTAGAGTTTCCAATCTATATGGCGCGTGCTCTCACCTCTATTATAAATTTTATGCTCTGCAAATTCTGATGAGAACCCATGAAACGGACTTTTATGCATACCAGCTATAAAGCCTTCTACTACTTGTTTTGCTAGTAGCCCTAGGTTTTTAAACCCTTCTGCTTTATTTAGTTCTTGGCGTAAGTCCATTAAAAAATATAATCAGAATTAATACAAAATAGAATCTACTATACCATAAGTAACAGATTCTTCTGCACCCATCCAATGATCTCTATTAAAATCCTTCATTACTTTTTCAAAAGTTTGCCCACAATTATCTGCTAAAATTTGTGCACTTAATTCTTTGGTTAAAATAATTTCTTTGGCGGTAATTTCAATATCACTTGCTTGCCCTCTGGCACCACCACTAGGTTGATGAATCATTACTCTGGCATGAGGTTGTATAAAACGTTTTCCTTTTGTGCCCGCAGATAGGATAATAGATCCCATAGAAGCGGCAAAACCAGTACAAATAGTTGATACGTTACTGTTTAATGATTTTATACAATCATAAATTGCAAAACCTGAGGTTACATAGCCACCAGGACTATTTATGTACAAATGAATATCATCTGCACTTAAGGCATCTAAATACATTAAGCGGTCTATTACGTGTTTTGCAGAATCATCATCTACTTGCCCCCACAGAAAAACTTTTCTATCTTCAATTAGTTTTGCATCTATAGCATCTTGTACTTTACCTTTTTTTTCCATTTAAAAAATTTATGAAAGTTTATAACTCATCTAAAATAAAAAAAGGTTTGCCATTACAGCAAACCTTTTTAGTTTTCTTTTCTAATTCTTTTATAGAAGAGCATCTATTGCTTCTGTATAAGAGTTTTTTGGTGCAACACCTACTTTTCTATCAACTACTTCACCATCTTTAAAAACTAATACCGTTGGGATGTTACGTACACCGTATTTTGCTGCAAATTCTTGGTTTGCATCTACATCAACTTTACCAACAACGGCTTTCCCTTCGTATTCACCGCTTATTTCTTCTATAATTGGTCCTACCATTCTACATGGTCCACACCAAGCTGCCCAAAAATCAACTAATACAGGCTTATCACTTTTTAATACTGTTTCTTCAAACGTTGCATCTGTTATTTCTAATGCCATAATATGTGTATTTAAAATATTCTATTTTTTATTAACACAAAATTAGTCAAAAAAAACGCTAATACTTACAAACTAACAATTTGTTTTATTTATACCTGTATTATCTTACTTTATTTCAATAATTTCCAGAACAAACACTTATTGCTTAAACACTTCTAAAAAGGTTAATCCATATTGCATTTACAAGAAAACATAAACCCTATTATAGCCCCTAGACTCTTGAAATAAGTTAACATCTAATCACTTTTCTGAGAATAGCCTGTACAAACTTTATAAAATTATTTTGATTTTCTTTCTTAAAAAAAGGCTATCTAATCAAATTCAGATAGCCTTTTTTGTTGAAATTTTTAATAATTATTTTTTTCTCTTTTTCCTTAACTCAACTTCTGTTACTGTGCCATCAATAGCTGTTTTAGTAGCTACATTATCGCATGTACCATCACCATAATCTAAAGTAATTGTTCCTTCTGGGGTTGTGTATGTTTTAACACCTAAAGCTATGTATTTACATGCTGCTGGTTTTACCAAATCTGTTGTAATTTCCATAGTAAAAGTGCTTCCTTCTGCATTTGTAAAAGTAAAAGATCCTGTTATTGTTTTTTCATCATCATAGCATGTATAAGTATCACCACCTGCTGTAATTTCAACAGTTCTATTTCCTTCTTTAGTATAAGTACCATCTTCTGTCTCTACTGTAATATTGGTAGTTCCGGTTATTTCTGGGTTACCATTATCATTCTCTGCAGTAAAAGTATATTGTTTTGTACCGTTAACTAAATAACCATTTACACTTAAATCTGTAAATGTTAATGTTTTAGTTTTAATTCCGTCACCAATTTCTCTAACTTTGGTAATAGTACCAGTAATAACATTACCGTCATTATCTTCACACTCTCCGTTAAATGTAATAGTGGTAGTTATAAGTGTATCTGTAATTTCAATAACAATATCTGAACATTCTCTAAAAAACTCAGAATAACCTCGTTTATCATCGCTTTTAGATGTTAAGGTTGAAGAACTTTTTGAAGTTGAAATACCGTAAGCGCTTTCAGAATATAGCGCAATATCATCTAAAACAGCTTCTGTTTCTTCAATAGCCACTTCAGCTTCAACAGATACTGCTCCTGTACTGTTTAAATCGTTTTGAACTCCTTCATTATCACAAGCTATTAAAGCTAATGAAAGAAAAAATGATAAACTAAAAATCTTTTTCATGGTAAAATGTTTTATAAATTAATTGTTTACTAATAGAACAATTACTCTTTAATTTTTCCTACCCTTAAAAAGAAAATTTTTAATTTAATTTGTAATGAATATGTTGAGATTCTAGTTCTGAAATTAATTCTTGGCAAACTTTTACTTTTTGTTTTCTACTTGGCATACTCAACTTTATTTTTTCTTTAGCATCATACACCACAAAATTTAAAGCATGATTACCTGGATGCATACTTAACAAACTTTGTATTTGGGTTATTTTACTTTCTTTTAAATCGTTTATATCAAATAGAAGCGATAGTTTTTTAGCATAATTCTCCATAACATCATGCAACAACTGAAAACTATTAAATTGTATACGCGGGTCACTCTTTTTTCCTGTATCTTTATTAACCCAACCTTCTCTTATAAAAGCTTTTACAAACACAAAGTTATTTACCATTAAAAAGTGTCTGAATTTTAAATAATCTTCGCCAAAAATTCTAAATTCAAAACTATCTGTATAGTCTTCTATAGTAAACATCCCCCAGCCTTTACCTTGCTTACTAACACGATGTTGAACATCTGTTACCACACCACCAAACACCAATTCTCTATTTACATAAGGTTGTAAGTCATTAAACATTGCTACAGTAGCGTTACAAAAAGTTTTCATTTCTATTTTGAAATCGTCTAGCGGGTGACCAGAAATGTAGATACCAACAACGTCTTTTTCTTTAGCTAATTTTTCCATGGTTCCCCATTCTTCGCAAGGCGGAATGGTAGGTTCTGCAATCTGAACCTCACTAGCTTCACCAAATAAACTTACCTGTGCAGAATTCTCATTTTCTTTATGTTTTTGAGCATATTTTATAACCATTTCTAAAAAGGTTAAATCGCCTTCTTTATGAAAGTATTGTGCCCTATGAGTGTCTGTAAAACAATCAAACCCTCCGGCTAAAGCTAAATTTTCAAAGGCTTTTTTATTGGCTGCTCTTAAATCAATTCGTTTAGCAAAATCGAAAATAGACTTATATGGACCGTCTTCTTTTCTGTTTTCAACAATAGTCATAACCGCACCATGACCAACACCTTTTATAGCCCCCATACCAAAACGTACTGCTCCTTCTTTATTTACTGAAAACTTATAGTAACTTTCATTAACATCTGGTCCAAGTACCTTTAATTTCATGCGTTTACATTCTTCCATGAAGAAGGTTACTTGCTTAATATCGTTCATGTTATTAGACAGTACTGCAGCCATATATTCTGCAGGATAATGCGCCTTTAAGTAAGCCGTTTGATAGGCTATCCACGCATAACAAGTAGAGTGCGATTTATTAAACGCATAACTTGCAAATGCCTCCCAATCTTTCCAAATCTTTTCTAAAACTTTAGCATCATGACCATTAGCACTTGCTTGTTCTATAAACTTAGGCTTCATTTTATCTAGAACCGCAATTTGCTTTTTCCCCATGGCTTTACGAAGCATATCGGCTTCACCTTTAGAGAAATTTGCTAACTTTTGAGACAACAACATTACCTGCTCTTGATAAACGGTAATACCATAAGTTTCCTTTAGGTATTCTTCCATGGCAGGTAAATCATAATCAATTTCTTCTTCACCATGTTTACGTCTAGTAAAACTTGGAATGTACTCCATTGGTCCTGGACGGTATAAGGCATTCATGGCAATTAAATCCTCAAACACTGTTGGCTTTAGCTCACGAAGGTGTTTTTGCATTCCAGGAGATTCATATTGAAACACCCCTACGGTTTCACCTCGTTGAAATAGCGCATAAGTTTCTTCATCATCTAACGGAAAACTTTCAGGATCTAACTCAATACCGTGTTTTGCTTTTACAATTTTTACGGTATCTTTTATTAAGGTTAAGGTTTTTAAGCCTAAGAAATCCATTTTTAACAGTCCCGCAGATTCCACCACCGAGTTATCAAACTGGGTAACATATAAATCGGAATCTTTTGCTACAGAAACTGGTACAAACTTAGTGATATCATCTGGCGTGATAATAACTCCACAAGCGTGAATTCCTGTATTTCTTACAGAACCTTCTAGAGTTCTAGCCGTATTCACGGTTTTAGCTTCTAAATCGTTTCCTTCTGAAATATTTAAAAGCTCATTTACTTTTTCTAACTCCTCTGCTCTAAACTTACTTGCTAAAGCTTTTTCATCTAAACCAAAAATTTTATTTAGTTTAGACATATTGGGAATTAGTTTTGCAATTCTATCAGCATCAAACAACGGTAAATCTAATACTCTGGCCGTATCACGAATAGATGATTTTGCTGCCATAGTACCGTAAGTAATAATTTGAGCCACTTGGTTAGCACCGTATTTTTTAATAACATAGTCCATAACCCTACTTCGGCCTTCATCATCAAAATCAATATCAATATCGGGCATACTAATACGATCTGGATTTAAGAAACGCTCAAAAAGTAAGTCGTACTTCATGGGGTCTATATTGGTAATCCATAAGCAATAAGCTACTACCGAACCTGCTGCCGAACCACGTCCTGGACCCACCGATACATCCATGTTTCGGGCTTCACGAATAAAATCTTCAACAATTAAGAAATATCCTGGATATCCTGTCTTTTCAATAACATTCAACTCAAAATCTAAACGTTCTTTTACTTCATCAGAAAGGGGTTCACCATAGCGTTTTTTAGCTCCTTCATAAGTTAAATGACGTAAATAGGCATTTTCACCACGCTTACCACCATCAACTAAATCTTCTTCATGTTTAAATTCATCGGGTATATCAAATGCAGGCAATAGTACATCACGAGCTAATTGAAAGGCTTCTATTTTATTGGCTACTTCTTGAGTATTTAAAATGGCTTCTGGCAAATCTTTAAAGAGTTGTTTCATCTCTTCTGAAGACTTAAAATAGTACTCCTGATTTGGTAAACCGTAACGATACCCACGCCCTCTACCTATTGGAGTAGCTTGCTTTTCTCCATCTTTTACACATAATAAAATATCATGCGCATTGGCATCTTCTTGTTTTTGATAGTAAGTGTTATTGGTAGCTACAAGTTTTACATCATGTTTTCTAGCCAATTTAACCAAGGTGTCGTTTACGCGGTTTTCATCTTCTTGGTTATGGCGCATTAACTCAATGTACAAATCATCTCCAAACTCATTTTTCCACCAAATTAAAGCCTCTTCTGCTTGGTTTTCGCCAATATTCAATACCTTACTTGGCACTTCACCGTAAAGGTTTCCTGTTAAAACAATAATATCTTCTTTATACTGTCTTATAAGATCTTTATCAATTCTTGGCACATAATAAAAGCCATCTACAAAGGCATGAGATGATAATTTTGCCAAATTATGGTATCCGTTTTTGTTTTTAGCTAACAGTACAATTTGGTAACCATTATCTTTACGGCTTTTATCTTTATGATTTTCACAAACAAAAAACTCACAACCAATAATAGGTTTTATTAACTTTTTATTGGTGGTTTCTCCTTTTTCTTCGGCTGCTTCTATAGCCGCTTTAATGCTACTATTTTGCTTGTTAACTGCATTTATAAAATGGAAGGCTCCCATCATATTACCATGATCTGTCAAGGCTACAGCAGGCATGTTATGAGACGCTGCCGCAGAAACCACATCGGCAATACTCATAGTAGATTGTAATACCGAGAACTGCGAATGATTATGAAGATGTACAAAATCTACACCTGTTAAATCTACATCTTTTACTGTATCATTATCTGTAGTTTTGGCTTCTTCTAGTTTTTGAAGACGTTTTCTAATTTTAGCGCTTTCTTGCTTAAGGTTAACATGTTTTAAACCTATAAGCTGAATGGTGCTGGGGTTAGCCTCTTTAAACCTTACTTGGTAATCATCCTCTACATCTAGCTCCTCTTTAGTATATTCACCTAAGCGCACTAATTCTAAAAAACAACGTGTTGTAGCCTCAACATCGGCTGTTGCATTATGTGCTTCGGCAAACGGAGTATTAAATAAATGCTCATGTAACTCTGTTAATGTTGGTAATTTAAAGCGACCACCGCGCCCTCCCGGAATTTTACATAACTGTGCTGTATGTTCTGTACAAGTATCTAAAACAGGGAGCTCTTGCAAGTTATTCGCTATATTAGCTCGAACAAATTCGGCTCCCATAATATTCAAATCAAACTTTACATTTTGCCCAACAATAAACTTTGATTTTTGTAAAACAGCATTAAATTTTTCTAATACTTCATTTAAAGGCACGCCTTGTTCTTGTGCTAACTCGGTAGAAATACCATGAACCTTTTCAGCATCATACGGAATGTTAAAACCATCTGGTTTTACCAAATAATCTTGATGCTCTATACAATTCCCCATATCATCATGGAGTTGCCATGCAATTTGAATACACCTTGGCCAATTATCAACATCGGTTATGGGAGCATCCCAACGTTTTGGCAATCCGGTAGTTTCAGTATCAAAGATTAAGTACATGCTTTGTATTTATTTATTAATGCGTCTATTTATTGAATGGTAAATAATGAATTTATAAAAATACATAGAAATAATACTTTTTTAAAGTGAAGTTATTATGAGTTTTAAACAACAGTTCATTTAAAAATATTTACTTTTGAAATTAAACAATTTCACATAATGAAATTTAAATTCTCTTTTTTTATTCTAGCCATTAGTATTCTTAATTTCAATTGTAAATCATCAACCGTTCCTTTATTTGTAGGCACTTTTACAGATGAAGGTAGCAAAGGCATATACCGCTTTGATTTTAATACCAAAACCGGTGAATTAAGTAATAAGATTTTATCTATAGAAGCTGTAAGTCCGTCTTTTCTAGATTATTCCCCAGATAAAAAATTCATATATTCTGTAAACAAAACAAGCACTGAGAACGACTATATTTCATCTTACAAAATAAATCCAAATGGCACACTTTCCTTAATAAATAGTGTAAGTAGTAATGGCAAAAACCCTTGCCACATTTCATTAAACAAAGCGGGCAATAAAGCTGTAGTTTCTATGTACACAGCTGGAAAAGTATCTGTTTACAATATTAATTCTGACGGGTCTTTAAACGAGGCTTCTCAAGTATTTAACCACAATACAAAGAATGAAAAAGCCAAAGCGCATTCTGCTCAATTTTTTAAAGACGATTTATTTGTAGCCGATTTAGGCAGAAATGCTGTCTATGAGTATAAACTAAAAGATGACAGCTACAAATTACAATCTGAATCTATTGTTAAAATGGAAGGAAATCCTGGACCGCGCCATTTTTCGATAACCGAAAACGGACAATTTATTTATATCATCAATGAATATGGCAGCTCTATAACTTCTGTAAAAAGAACCGAATCTGGTTTTAAAACCATTGATGAAGATTCTACTTTAGACGAAAACTATTTAGGAAAAAACTCTTGTGCCGATATTCATTTATCTAAAGACGAGCAATTTTTATACGGTTCTAATAGAGGCGAAAATTCTATAGTTGTTTTTAAAAGAAACACTAAAGATGGCACAATTGAGAAAATACAAAACATAAGCGTTCATGGTAACTGGCCTAGAAATTTTACTTTAGACCCAACAGGAAATTTTTTATTAGCTGCCAATAGAAGAAGCAACAATATTTCGGTTTTTAACATTAACAAAACTACTGGAAAACTTACTTTTTTACACGATGTTAAAACACCAACACCTGTATGCTTATTATTTTAGCTAAACCCTTGAAAATTAAAAATATTAAAGTATCTTTGCGCCCTCATTAATAACCGAGGTCGGGAACCTCAAATAATTAATTACTATGCCAGTAAAGATTAGATTACAAAGACACGGTAAAAAAGGAAAACCTTTTTACTGGATTGTTGCCGCAGATGCGCGCGCAAAAAGAGACGGTAGATACTTAGAAAAACTAGGTGCTTACAATCCTAACACTAACCCTGCAACTGTTGAACTAGATGTTGACGGTGCAGTAAAGTGGTTACAAAATGGTGCACAACCTACTGATACTGCTAAAGCCTTATTATCTTATAAAGGTGCTTTACTTAAAAATCATTTAGTAGGCGGTGTAAAAAAAGGTGCTTTAACTGAAGAGCAAGTTGAAGAAAAATTCAAAGCTTGGTTAGAAGAAAAAGCTGCAAAAATTCAAGCTAAAGCTGATGGCTTATCAGAAGCTGAAGCTAAAGCTAAAGCTGATGCACTTGCTGCTGAAAAAGCTATTAACGAAGCAAGAATTGCTGCTGCTGCGCCTGTAGTTGAAGAAGAGGAAGCTACTGAAGAAGTTGCTGCTGAAGCTGACGCTACAAACGAAGAAGAATAAAAAATTATTTTTTATACTTTTAAACTCCGATAGTAACTATCGGAGTTTTTTTATAAATAAATGTTTCATTTTTTATATATAATGCTGAATTTATTTTCAGCATTTCTATAAATCTAAAATTGAGCCCCTGAAATACTGAAATAAATTCAGTACAAGCAATTTCAGGGTGACAAATAAATAGTTTGTCATGAAAAAAGAAGACTGTTTTTATTTAGGGAAAATTGTAAAAAAGTACAGTTTTAAAGGAGAAGTTTTAGCAAAACTTGACACAGACCAACCAGAACTTTACGAGCATTTAGATGCCATTTTTATAGAACTTAAAAATAACCTAGTCCCTTTTTTTATTGAACGATCTCAACTACATAAATCAGATTTGCTTAGAATTAAATTTGAAGATGTAGATACAGAGAATGATGCCAACAGCCTAATAAAAACCAAACTATACTTACCACTAGATTTACTACCAAAATTAGATGGAAATAAATTTTACTTTCATGAAGTAATTGGTTTTAAAATTGAAGACAAAAACTTTGGTGATGTTGGTATTATAAAATCTATAAACGACTCTACCGCTCAGGCACTTTTTGAAATAGACAGAAACGGCATAGAAATACTCATACCCATGAATGATGAGTTTATTTTAAAAGTAGATAGAGATAACAAAACAATTATTGTTGAAACCCCTGAAGGACTTATAGATTTATATTTATAAAAACTTTTATCTTATAATTACCTCGTTATCTCTTTCCATTTCAAATAATCTGGCTTGAATATTATCTCTGTGTTTTAAAAGTAATTTACAAAGTGATAAAGGCATATTCATTTGTGTAAGTAACTCGTCATACTTCTGTACACTTAACAATTCTATATCATATACCTTTCTAAGAAACTTGTTTTCGTCTTCAATCTTTAAAAAATTTCTAAAATTTAATCGTACAACATGATCTCTTCTTTTTAAAGCAACAGGGTTTTCTGCTTTTTTTTCAAGCTTATGCAATTCATTTTTTAAAGACTTAACGTAACCACTCCGCTCTAGGCTTCTTTCATTAGAAAATTGCTTATAGAAACTATCTGTTAGCATATTAATTGCTTTGGTATAAGCATTCTCAATTTCCTCATTTAGTATTAGTAAGTCGTTTAACTTTTCAAGAATATTATCAATTCGTTTCACTACACAATTAATTTTTCACGCTATGAATATACGTTAATATTGCTTTTTTAAGATTTCATTGCCAATAAAGTTTTAACAATAATTGTTAATATCTTCATTTTTTTGTTTACTATTATTGCATTTTAAAACTCACAAATGTCTCAAAAACCTTTTCAATTCAAAGAATTTCAAGTTAATCAAGATAAATGTGCCATGAAAATTGGAACCGATAGTGTTTTATTAGGCGCTTGGACTTCAATTAATCACAACCCTTTTAATATTTTAGATATTGGAGCCGGAACAGGTATTTTAAGCCTCATGATGGCACAACGAAGCAAAGCACAACAAATTGAAGCTATTGAAATTGATGATAATGCCTTTGAACAATGTGCTGAAAACTTTGAAAATTCTCCTTGGAACGACAGGCTTTTTTGCTTTCATGCTTCCTTATTAGAGTATATTGAAGCTGTAGATGAAAAATTCGATCTTATTATTTGCAATCCGCCTTTTTACTCAGAAAACTACAAAACTAATGACAAATCTAGAGATTTAGCACGTTTTAGCGATGCTATGCCAATGGAACATATCATTTTTGCTGTAATTTCCTTTCTTTCAAAAAAAGGTAAATTTTCTATAGTCCTTCCCTTTAAAGAAGAAAACAAATATATAGAAGAAGCTAGCCTTATTAAGCTTTTCCCAAATCGTATTTTACGCATTAAAGGCAATCCAAATTCTGAAATAAAACGAAGCTTAATTGAATTTTCCTTCCGCGAAAGCGAAATAAAAACTAACGAACTTGTAATTGAAACCGAAAGACATCAATACACACAAGAGTATATTGATTTGACTAAGGATTTTTATTTGAAAATGTAACATCAAATTTTTAGTTCTGTAAAAACACCGCTCTCAATTAAACAATTCTCAAAATAACAATCAAGTATTTCATTATTTTCAATAAATTTGTGTAAAACATAAATAAAAATCAAATTTATGAAACCTGATTTGTTTGAATCTCCCGATTACTACAACCTAGACGAACTCCTTTCTGATGAACACAAACTGGTTCGTGATGCTACTAGGGCGTGGGTAAAAAGAGCGGTTTCTCCTATTATAGAAGATTATGCCCAAAAAGCAGAATTCCCAAAACAAATCATAGGTGGTTTAGCCAAAATTGGTGCTTTTGGTCCTTATATTCCTGAAGAATACGGTGGCGCAGGTTTAGATCAAATTAGCTACGGACTAATTATGCAAGAGATTGAGCGTGGCGACTCTGGAGTGCGCTCTACGGCTTCAGTACAATCTTCATTAGTAATGTATCCTATATGGAAATATGGTAATGAAACTCAACGTAAAAAATATTTACCCAAACTAGCTAGTGGAGAATGGATGGGGTGTTTTGGCTTAACAGAACCAGACCACGGAAGTAACCCTGGTGCTATGGTAACCAACTTTAAAGACAAGGGAGACCATTACTTATTAAATGGTGCTAAAATGTGGATAAGCAATGCTCCTTTTGCGCAGATAGCAATTGTATGGGCTAAAAATGAAGAAGGTAGAATACATGGCTTAATTGTAGAACGCGGAATGGAAGGTTTTTCAACGCCAGAAACTCACAATAAATGGTCTTTACGCGCCTCTGCTACAGGCGAACTTATATTTAACAACGTAAAAGTGCCAAAAGAAAACTTATTACCTAATAAATCTGGACTTAGCGCACCATTAGGCTGTTTAGATTCTGCAAGATATGGCATTGCTTGGGGTGCTATTGGAGCCGCTATGGATTGTTATAATACCGCACTTAAATACAGCAAAGAACGTATGCAGTTTGGCAAACCCATTGGTCAATTTCAACTACAGCAAAAAAAATTAGCTGAAATGATTACTGAAATTACCAAAGCGCAACTACTAGCATGGAGATTAGGTGTTATGAAAAACAACAACACGGCAACTTCGGCCCAAATTTCTATGGCTAAACGCAATAATGTAGCAATAGCTCTTAATATTGCAAGAGAAGCACGTCAAATTTTAGGAGGCATGGGAATTAGCGGTGAATATGCTATTATGCGCCACATGATGAACCTTGAAAGTGTTATTACATATGAAGGTACACATGACATTCATCTTTTAATAACCGGATTGGATATTACAGGACTAAATGCGTTTAAATAAAACATTCATTTTACTTATTAATATTTCCTTATAACCAAGTTATTATCCTAATAATTTAACGATTACATGACTTTTGACAGTTTTTTTAATAAATTGTAGCTATAAATTTGTAACACCTATTTACAAGGTATACTAGCAAATAATCAAAGCTACAAAGCATGGAAGAATCAAGGAAAGACATCATTCAATTTATTAATTTACAACTAGCCTCTATAGGACAACCTGTTTTTAAAGACAAAGAAAACAGTAAGGAAAAATTTTGTGACCCTGAATTTGAAAAAACCACAAGACCCCTTATAATGAGTCTTAGAGAAAAGTCTAGACTTTTAGCAGACCATCTTTGTCCTGCAGACTCCAGAATTCAAGCTTTTATTGATGATTATTTAAAAGATGTTAAGGTTAACAAATCTTATAAATTACCAAACAACACCTTGATATTATCAAAAAAAGGACAAGCCAGAGAAGCTAGTTTACCACCCGATGGTGATTCTTTTGAAAGCGATTTAGTAAATTCTAAAAGATTAAAACAAGGTATTTTAAATAACCCTTTACACGATAAAAGAACTACTAAAGGAACCTTCCATATTGTTGAAGGTCCTCTTCCAGTTCCTTTAGATAAAAAAGAAGTACCCAAAGTAGTATTAGCTCACTTTTTAAATGAAGCTTTTAAACCTTCAGATGAGCTAAACACACTTCCTTTCACATCGAGCCAAGAAGAACAAGCAAAAACCATGGTTTCAATGCTTTTAAAGCCAGTGGTATGCCCAGAGGTAAAAGGCGTAATTTCTGAAAAAAGATTAGAAGTTCGTTTCTTTGCTCCAGGATCTTTAGTGAGTAATTTAGATTTTGTTGAAAACATTTTTGGTAATGCTGGCAATCCTAATTTAGCACACAATGATGCTGCTTTAGACCCAGAACACTGGACAGGACACACCGGATGTATAATTCTTGCTCCTCAACTATTAAAATTAAAAAAGAAAGATGTAGGCCTTCCTCATTTTGATGATGCCACAGACCGTCAGAAAAAAGATGGTATGTGCTGGATAGATGAACACGAACTTTATAACGACGGTGGTGCTTTTAAAATTACATGTAGAGACGAAAGAGGCGTTGTAGTTACCTTAATTGCAGATAACTATTATGGCTACTCTAAAAAGGAAATTAAAACCCAAATTAGTTATTCTGCAAACCTTTATGGAATCTTAGAAGAAGAACATGCGGGTGGCGCCATAGCTTACGCAAGACGTGTTATGGGCGATACCGTTAACTGTAATGATTACAGTAAATACTACGGATTAGATCATACTTTTGAAGATGTTAAAAAACTACTAGGAGACCGCATTGAAGTAAAACCTGAAAACTATGCGATAGACAAAAAATATCCTAATATAGTTTACATACCAGAATCGTCATTCTTCAACACAAATACAAACAGCATAACTTGGCAATATAAAGGTAAAGAACAAAAACTAAAAATATCTCCTTACAAAACCTATATGCACCCATCTGGAAATAAACTTAGGTTAGAAAAACATAAATCTATTGATTTATGGCGTATGATAGAAACCTACCCAGAAGGCGTATTTTGTCATAAACCTTGCACCGTTTCTGGTGGTGGAAAATCTGAGATTTCTAAATCTATGCAAAATGCTATTACATATAGCGCTTTCAATATTCATGACATAGAAGAAGACTTTAAAAAAGCCGACGAAATTATTGAATTTGATTATTCTACACGGTGGAAAGTTAAAGATCCTAACAGACCAAAATCAAGATCTTTCTTAAGTGAAAAAAGAACTTTAGGTTCTGTTGTAAAACTGCTAACACCCTCAGAAGAAAACTCTGATGAGTTTAATGAATGGCTACGAAATATCCCTGTTCATGTGCGCTCTTTAGTTTTATTTGTAAAGCGTTTATTTAGGCAAGTTCATGGTGCCAACCTTAATTGGAAAGACATGATGACCGTAGATATTATTAATGGCGATAAAGGCACAGCATTACTGTATAATCACACGCCTGTAGTTGGTAGTTATGTTCGTATTGGGTTTAACCAACAGGGGAACTGGATGCTAAATAAATTACGTTCAGATTTTTCAGCGTGCGAAAAAATTCAAACCGAAGATGATATTACAGCATCAATTACGCTTCCTAGAAATAAATTTAAAAATTTAAACTCAGAGTACCCTAACAAAAGCGTTAAAGTTGTAACCAACTGCGAAGCTCATTTATTCCAAAGACCAGATGAAGCTATTGTTAGAGGTTATGATAAGGGTGCAGAATTAGATATTATAACAGATGGCAGATTTTTAACTAACTATGAAATGTTAACTAAAAAAGATGCTATTGAAATTTATGAAGACACCATAAATTACGATAAATACACGCAACCTGTTAAAGACTTTATTAAAGAGATTATAGATAGTGATGATGAGAACATACAGTTTGTTTTACCTTCTCACCCAAGAATTGTAGAAGATGGTTTACCAACAAAAAATCCTCGTTATTTAGAACCCAACAGGTTTTATAAAGAAACCGAAGCTACTTATATTTCAGATATGGGGGTGCGTTTAAAAAGAAAAATTAAACCAGAAGACCCTGTAATACATGTTGTAAATGCCGTTTTACCTGGCAGAAGAAACAACCCTGTAGATAAAAAAGCTGGCATTAGACCTCTAGCGGTTTATAACCCTATTCACTATCAAGAAACACCAGAATTATTTATGGATTTTATTTGTAGTTTAACAGGTAAATCGCCATCAACTACTGGTGCTGGGTCTGAAGGTGCCTTAACCAAAGCACCGTTTAATATGTTAACACCAACAACCGATTTAAACAACGCTTTACTATCGCATATTTTAACAGAATCTAACGGGTTTAGTACCGCTGCTGGTTATATTGGTGCCGAAAATAAAATAGACCATGACGTGAGTTTGTTAATCCCTGAAATTTGGGCGAGAATGGCTCCTGAAGATAGAGATCCTAACAACTTAATTAAAAACGGTTCTTTAGAAAAACTTGAAGATTTTGAGTATAAAGGCAAAAAAGTTTTAGCTAGTAGATTAGGTTACAGAATTACAAAAACCTTTGCTTTACTATGCTTAAACAGGCTGTTTGATGAACCTACAGCTGTATTTAGCGAAAGAATGCTTAAACCAGAACTTCAAGGACTGGAAGATTTTGTTGATGGTATAAACAACATTGTTGAAGCACAACAAAAAGTAGCCTTAAATTATTTTGAAGATGGTAGTATTGAAGCTGCTATACCACCATTAAAAATATTATTACACATAATGGCTTACGGAAATTATGAAGGTAAAGATATTAACGATCCTGAATTACGTCAATATTTCAATAGAGACTATGTTTTAAATTCAGATTGGTACAAAGAAAGGTTAGCGCTAAAACAACAAAAAGATATTAAATATTATGGTTCTCAAATAGAATATTTAAAAGCTTTTAAAGCAGACCCAAATAATAATATTTTAGTTAAAGAATTGAACATAGAACAACGCTTAAAATCTGTTAAAAAACTATATAACAGAGTAAAATCTAAAGATTATATAAATGGGTTGGTTGGAACAATTGGAGCAGACCCTTTATTTAAAAAATGAGTACGTTTTTCATATATTGTTGCAAAAAAATCTTAGTTAATAATTAGCTAAGGTTTTTTTGCTTGTAAAACGGCCTTACTATACATTTGTAAAAACTAAACTAAGTTGACAAAAGCCACAGCCATATTCTTTGTTTTCTTGTATATGCTAGCTATGTTAAGACCTATTCAACCCTGTATTGAATATCTGCTTAATCAAGACTATATTGCTGAGTTTTTATGTGTTAATAAAGACAAACCCGAGCTACAGTGTAACGGAAAATGCCACCTGGCAAAAGAGCTAAAAAAACAGCAACAACAAGAGCCCTTAACCACGCTATCCGTTTATATGGAAAATTATCCTATTGGTTTTGTTAACATTCTAAACATATCTAAAAGCACTGTAATTACTTTAAAAAAGGAACACTTTTTTTATTACAAAAACCTTTATAATTTCAATATAAAGAAATCTATTTTTCAACCTCCAATTATATAGTTTAAAATACTTATTAAGTATAAAAAAGCATTGTTTAAACATAATGCTATACTTAAACAAAAAGCACTTTTTAACATTTTTAAACTATTATAAATGAAATTACACATATCCTTATGGCTGTGTGTGTTATCTGTTTGTGTATCATTTTCTCAAACACAAAAAGATACTACCCACACAAATAGAACGCAATTACCAGAAGTAATTGTAACAGGAAACACGAATACAGACCCTACTTTTAATACTGTAAAAAACGACTATCAAAAAAAAGGAACACAACCTAAAAATGTAGCCGACTTATTTTCAGAAATTAATGGCTTTTCGGCAATTAAACGCGGTAACTATGCTATAGACCCTGTATTTAGGGCTTCGGCTTATGAACAACTAAATGTAATGTATGATGGTGGCACAAAAGCGGTACATGCTTGTCCAAACCGTATGGATCCAATAACTACCCATGTTATTCCAGAAGAAATTGAAAAAATTGAAGTTGTTAAAGGTCCTTATACTGTAAGATACGGTGCTACTTTTGGTGGTATTGTAAATATGGTAACCAAAGACCCTAATAAGCTTGAAAAAGGGCTTCATGGCAAAACCTCTGTAGGCTATGAAACCAACGGAAATGCCTTGGTTAGCTTAATTCAACTACAACACGTCTCAAACAAATTTAATGTAACTGGTAACGTTGGATATAGAGATTTTGATGATTATGAAGATGGCAATAACAATACTATTCCATCAGCCTTCAGAAGTACAGATTACGGCTTAAAACTTGGGTATAACCTCTCTGAAAATCAATACATACAAGCACATTGGCGTCAATCGTTTGGTAGAGACACTAAACACGCTGCATTACAAATGGATACCGAGTTTGATAATAGCTCAATAGCATCTCTAGATTACAAGGCAGAAAATATTAGCAACAACTTAAAAGACATAACTGCTAAAGCCTTTTATAGCTACGTAGATCATTTAATGACCAATGAAAACAGACCTAATTTTAATATGGTTTTTGCTTCATCGCCAGTAACATCAACAACCATAGGTGGTAAAGTAGAAACGCATTGGTTATTTAACCAACTAAACTTATATACTGGAGCAGATGTTAACCTTATTAGTAGAGAAGGCAACCGTACACGTACCATTAAAATGATGAATGGTAATATGCTAGATACCCCTGTTGTTATACAAGATAAAATTTGGCAAGATGCTGAATTAAATGACATTGGTGTATTTACAGAAGCCAACTATCAAATTAACAAAACTACATTTACTGCGGGCATAAGAGTAGATTTTGTAAATGCTGATGCTAAAGATTTAGAAGATGATTTTGCCTTGTATTATGGCAACAACGTAAGTAAAAGTGAAACCAATGTAAGCGGAACCATATCATTAAAACATAAAATAACACCAAAAGCAATACTTGAATTTGCATATGGTAGAGGCGTTAGAACCGCAAATATGGCAGAACGCTATATAAACCATTTTTCGGTAGGGCAAGACAGTTACGAATATTTAGGAAATCCGTTCCTTAAACCAGAAATAAACAATCAATTTGAAATTGGTTTTAAAGGATATTCAAAACTTAACAACGTTAATAATTTCAGCTACCAATTTTCTGCTTTTTATAGTGTATATGATAATTATATATCGGCAGTGGTAGATCCTAGCATTCCAAGAAAATTCATGCCAACTGAAGAACCTTTATACACCAAAGTATTCACCAACATTGATGATGCTTATAAAACAGGATTTGAGTTTATGGTTAGGTTTAACATTTTAAAAGATTATTATTTACAAAACGAATCGGCTTATGTAAGAACCAAGAATAAAGATTTTGGAGAATCTTTACCTTTAAATCCGCCATTTAGCTCATCATTCTCTATTGGTATAGAAAAAGCATTGTATTGGGCTAAAGCACAGTACAACATAACTTCAAAGCAGTCTCATATTGCACCATCATTTGGAGAAACCGAAACTGCTGGCTATGAAACTTTTGACGTTAAAATGGGTGCCACCCTATTTAAAAATTTCACGCTGGGCGTTGCTTGTTTAAACTTATTTGATGAAACCTACACCAATCATCTAAACTTTTCATACAGAAATCAAGCAGATTTTGACATGAGTCCTATAACAGAACCTGGACGTAATTTCACTGCTTTCTTACAATATAAATTCTAAAACCTTTTTTGTCCCTCTCAATTTTAAAAGCGTTTCATTTTGAAACGCTTTTTTGTTTACTTTTACTTCATGTTTTCATCAAAAAAACGATTAAATCGTGCCTATAATAACGCCAAAGTTATTGACTTTGACGACGATAGTAAATTCATCCTTTTTAGTGATTGCCACCGCGGTGATAATAGTTTTGCAGATGATTTTGCCAATAACCGTAATATTTACTACCATGCTTTAAAATACTATTACACCGAAGGTTTTCAATATTGCGAACTGGGTGATGGCGATGAACTTTGGGAAAACATTTCATTTACCTCTATTTTAAATGCTCATAAAAACGTTTATATGCTTATGAAGCAATTTCATAAGGAAAACAAACTACATATGATATGGGGTAATCATGATATGGTTTACAGAAACCCTAATTATGTAAAAAAACATTTATCAACCTATTTTGACCCTAAAATAGGTGAAGACGTTGAGCTTTTTAAGGACATTACATATCACGAAGGAATAATACTAAAGCATTGCAGAACCGAGCAAGAACTATTTTTAACCCATGGCCATCAAGCCGATTGGTGGAACTTTCTCTTTTGGAAATGGAGTAGATTTTTAGTGCGTATTCTATGGAAACCTTTAAACGTCATGGGAATTGCAGACCCAACAAGTCCTGCAAAGAACTATACCGAATTAATAAAAATTGAAAAACGCGCCAAAAAATGGATTGCAGAAAATAACAATTTACTTACTATTTTCGGACACACCCATCGACCGCGTTTTCCTAAACCTGGAGATATTGCCTTTTTTAACGATGGCAGTTGCGTTCACCCACGAAGCATTACAGGTTTAGAAATTGAAAACGGCGCCATATCATTAATTAAATGGCATATAGCCACAAAAGATGATGGCACCTTACAAATTATTAGAACCCTACTAGAAGGCCCTGTTAAGTTGATGGATTACAATACTTAATCATGTTACAAAAACGATATGAAGGCTTTTTAAAAACACCTGTTTTATGGCAAAATAATGTTGTGCTTAACTTACAACAATTTGAAATTGAAACTACCACAAATAACATTAACATAAATGTTGATGATAAACTGCGTTTAGGAAAATATATTGAACGTTTTGTGTCTTTTGAATTACAACAACAAAACAATATTTCAATTCTAGCAGAAAACATTCAAATTCAACAAAACAAAATTACTTTAGGTGAATTAGATTGTTTGATACTAAAAAACGACACCCCCATTCATTTAGAAATTATTTACAAGTTTTATTTGTATGATGAAACCGTAGGAAATACAGAAACAGACCATTTTATTGGTCCTAACAGAAAAGATTCACTTATTGAAAAGTTAATTAAATTAAAAGAAAAACAACTGCCTCTACTCCATTCTGAAGCTTGTAAACCATATTTAGACAATCTTGGTTTAAACGCAAAAACCATCTCACAACAAGTGTATTTTAAGGCGCAATTATTTCTACCTTATAACAACCAAAATATTCAGCTAAAAACACTAAACAACCAATGCATTTCTGGATATTACATTTCAATAAACACTATTATTAATTTTAAAGATTGTAAGTTTTTCATTCCTAATAAAAAAGATTGGTTAATTACACCACACCCCAACGTAGCTTGGTTAAATTTTGTAACGTTTAGTTCTTTGGCTTTAGAATACCTAGATCAGAAATATTCAACTTTATTTTGGTTAAAATTTAAAAACGGAATTATAAAAAAAATGTTCCTAGTTTGGTGGTAAACTAAGAACATTTTAAATGCTTAAACAACACTTCTACTGCAATTAATGCAATAGCTATGTATTTTTTATTTGTTTTATTCTTTTGGTAATCTTTCGTCAATCATTTTTAGTGGCATACCTTCCATTAAATCAAATACATCAATAATGCTTCTAAAGGTATCTTCTTCTTCAGATTGTTCATTAATAAACCATTGTAAAAATACTTCAGTAATAAAATCATCGGCTTTTCTAGCAGCTTTAAAAATTTTAAAGATAGATTCTGTTACGGCTATTTCTTGTTCTAAACCAGTTTCATAAATAGCTCTTAAGCTTTCAAAATCATTATTTACATTGGTAACGTTTGGTGAAATTGCTGCACCACCATTATCATTAATAAATTCAAATATTTTCATAGCGTGCTCACGTTCCTCTTCGGCTTGTTTGTAGAAGAATGCTTTACTGTTTAAAAGTTCACGCTGGTCGCACCAAGAAGCCATGGCCAAATATGAAGCAGAAGCCTTCATTTCCATAGCAATTTGGTTGTTTAATAAGTCCATCACATCTGCGTTAATAGACATTTGCTTTCTAACTATTGTATTCATACCTAAATCTTTTTACACAAATTTACAATAAAAGAAGGCTTGGAATAATTTTAAATAAAATTTGGATAAAGTCTAAATAAACATAAAGTTTTATACTAAAACCTTACTTGGAGTATGAAAAAACAAGTCTATTTCTTCTTTTAAATGGAGTAATTGAGGTATTTCTAAAAAAATAAGATGTTGCTTATCTGCCACAAAAAGCAGTACAAAATTCTCGTTATTAATAATTCTATTTAACGAGTTAAAAGTGGTTAATTTATTTATTTTTCGCCTTAACTCAAGCATTTGCGGAAAACTTAAGTTAATAGTTTTATTAGGCGTAATTAAAGCATATTTACAAAACGTAGCTTGCTTTATTTGATAACTTTCTTGTATAGTATTTTGATAAATCACGGCGCAAATATAGCCTTTATTTAGAATAAATAAAAATTAACTTTCTGGAGCTAATTCTACTTCTAAACCTTCCATTTCTGGAGTTATTGGTATTTGGCATCCTAAACGTGAGTTTTCTTGAACATCAAACGCTTCGGCTAACATAGCTTCTTCATCATCACTCATTGGTGGTAGTTCATTATCACTTTTAACATAGCACTGGCAAGAAGCACACATGGCCATACCACCACAAATACCTATGGTACCTTCTGGAGCTAGTTCATATGAACGTACAACTTCCATTAAATTCATAGCCATGTCTGTTGGCGCTACAACATCGTGAGTCACACCATCTCTATCTGTTATTTTAATATTTACGTCTTGCATTGTAATATGTTTACTCTAAAATTGAGATTTAATAATTTTTAAAATTATATTAATGCTTAAAATTTAATTTTCTTATAACACATATAAGCCTTGTTTTAAGACATATCATAATTTGTGCCGCAAATTTAATTGAAGTAAATGAGATTATTAAAACTTTTTCCTACTAATTTAATAGGAATTAAAAAAATTGAAGATTTATTAAAATTTATACCGCTTTTAAAGTCCTTTTTCAATAAAAATACTGCTTTATTGCATCTTTATCTTTAGTAGATAACTTAATTAAGCTTCTATATTGATAACTTTCTCTATTTGAGGCGCATGTTTTTTTATAGTCATTTCAACACCAGACTTTAAGGTCATTTGGTTAACACTACAGCCTACACATGCCCCCTGAAGTTGTACTTTTACCAACTTATCATCTTCAATTGACAGTAAAGAAATATCTCCGCCATCACTTTGTAAAAACGGACGAATTTCATCTAAAGCATTTAATACTTTTTCTTTTAGTTCTTCTGAAGTCATAATTTTTATTTTTTTACTGCCGAACAGCCCGCCATTGTGGTAATTTTAATTGCCTCGGTTGGTGGTAAGTTATCATTACGTTTAACTACTTCTTGCACTACATTCTGAGTTAATTTTTCAAATGCTAGCTCAAGTGGTGTAGCTGTTTGTAATGCTGCTGGACGACCAACATCTCCTGCTTCTCTAATACTTTGTACTAATGGCAATTCTCCTAGGAATGGTACGTTTAAATCTTCAGCTAAATTTTTAGCACCTTCTTTTCCAAAAATATAGTATTTATTATCTGGTAATTCCTCTGGTGTAAAGTACGCCATATTTTCAATAATTCCTAAAACAGGAACGCTTATACTTTCTTGCTGAAACATAGCCACTCCTTTTTTGGCATCGGCTAGAGCCACATTTTGAGGCGTACTAACTACAACAGCACCTGTAAGTGGTAATGCTTGCATAATGCTTAAATGAATATCGCCTGTTCCTGGAGGCAAATCTATAAGCAAGAAATCTAATGCACCCCAATGCGCATCAAAAATCATTTGGTTTAATGCTTTTGATGCCATAGGACCACGCCAAACAACTGCTTGATTTGGTTCTGTAAAAAACCCTATTGAAAGTATTTTAACATCATAATTTTCAATTGGTTTCATTTTAGACTTTCCTTCTACTTTAACTGCCAAAGGTTTTTCTGCTTCTACATCAAACATTAAAGGTATAGATGGTCCATAAATATCGGCATCTAAAACACCTACTTTAAATCCCATTTTAGCTAAAGACACTGCTAAGTTTGCAGTAACGGTAGACTTACCAACACCACCTTTACCAGAGGCTACAGCTACAATATTTTGAATACCTGGAATTGGGTTTCCCTTAATAACATTGGGCTTTGGAGTTGCTGGAGCATCTACTTTTACATTTACTGTAATTTTAGCCTTTTCATACACTTTTTCGTGAATGGTTTTTAAAATATCAACCTCTACACGCTTTTTAGCTTGCAGGCTTGGGTTTTTTATGGTAATATCTACTATAACCTCATCACCAAAGGTTATTACATTTGTCACGGCGCCACTTTCTACCATGTTTTGTCCTTCACCAGGAACAGTAATAGTTTCAAGCGCTTTTAATATATCTTTCTTATTTAATTTCATGGGTTCTATTAAGAATCATTCTAACTACAAAGATAGGTAATATTGATAGAAGAATGAAGGTGTTTATTATAAGATTTTACAATGGAGATATCTAAAAATGTAATATCTCTATAGTTCTTTTAAAGGGTCCCAAAATACCTTTTGAAAATCTTGAATTTGGTTGTTTATTACTTTCACGCCTTCACTTTCTAAAAGTTGTTGCATAAGGTTGGTACCATCAAAATGATGTTTACCTGTTAACAAGCCTTTTCTGTTTACAACTCTATGAGCTGGAACATCTTTTCCTGTAGAACCATTCATGGCATACCCAACCATACGCGCACTTCTGGCAGCTCCTAAATATTTTGCAATAGCCCCATAGCTTGTTACCCGACCATGAGGAATTAAACGAGCAACTTGGTAAACTTTGTCAAAAAAACTTAAAGTTTCGGGTTTCATTGGTACATTTCCTTTAGAATATTTATTAAGGTAATAATGGAAATAATTCCTGTTATTCCCCCAATAATGTAGTTCATGTTTTTTTGAGAGGTGAATGATTCGCTCTTAATTTTATCGAAAAAGAAAATATACATGTATAGCATTACAAATGTTCCTGATGCGGCTCCTGCTACATAAGACAGAATACTTATTTGTTCAAAACTTAGCCACCCAAATGAAGCTAACGTAACTGTCATATAAGCCTGATATGGAATTGGAAACACATTAATTGAAGACAAAAACATGCCTTGAAAAAACCTGCTGTGTTTGCTTCTAATTTTAGGAGCTATTTGTTGCTTAGGATTAGATTTGGCTATAAACAGAAAATAAACGGTTATTAAGATAAAAATTACTAAAGCAACACGCTGTAATACATCTATCACCTCGGTATGTTTACTTAAATACCTTGCAAAAATTGAGGCTATATAGGTTTGAGCTACAACAATTACACAAACCCCAATTGAAAAAATAATTCCCCTACTATGACCTTCTTTTAAACTAATTTTAGCTGCCGTCATATTTAATAAACCGGGTGGAATTACACCTACTAAGGCAATAACTAAGCCTAAAAAGAAGATAATAGTAATATTCAAAACCTACTTAATTTTAAATTTAATATACGTAATTGGTTTGTTTTGCTTTAGGTATTGCGACTCATAAAATGTTTGAATGGCTGTAACATCTTCTGGACTTCCTTCTTGTTTATACACATCATTATTAGCATATAAAACTTCATGACCTGCACCGTGCAAGAGCCCTAAAGTGTAACCATGCATAAACTCGCTATCTGTTTTTAAATTTACCACACCTTCTGGTTTTAATACTTGCTTGTATTTACTTAAAAACACGGCATTAGTCATTCTGTGCTTTGTGCGTTTATATTTAATTTGAGGATCTGGAAATGTTATCCAAATTTCATCTACTTCATTTTCCGCGAAAGCGTAATTTATTAATTCTATTTGTGTACGTAAAAAAGCTACATTAGGTATATGTTCTTCAATGGCTGTTTTAGCACCTCTCCAAAATCGTGCGCCTTTTATATCAATACCAATAAAATTTTTATTTGGGTATTTTTTAGCCAAAGCCACAGAATATTCTCCTTTACCACAACCCAACTCTAATACAATGGGGTTGTTATTGTTAAAAACGGTGGTTCTCCAATTTCCTTTTAGTTTAAATTTGGCATCTACCAACTCGTCTCTTTTAGGTTGATAAACGTTTGAAAAAGTTTCGTTTTCTTTAAAACGTTTTAATTTGTTTTTACTTCCCACTTAATTTTAACGATTTCTTATTATTTATATTTATTTGGTAAAATTAAGGAAATATATAAGAGTGTTTATATCTTTATTTTAGCATTTTCATATTTTAATGATGTTTTAACCGATAAATACTTGTGTGAAACAGAATAAACAACGCATTTTAGTTGCTCCTTTAAATTGGGGCTTAGGTCATGCCACTAGGTGCATACCCATTATAAATGCTTTATTAGAGCATGGTTTTGAGCCGGTTATTGCTAGCGATGGTGTTGCTTTAACACTTTTACAAAAAGAGTTTCCTACCCTTTCTTCTATAACATTACCTGCCTATAATGTAACATACGCTAAAAAAGGAAAGCACTTTAAATTAAAATTAATTAAAGACTCTCCCAAACTACTACAAGCTATTAAGGCTGAAAAAAAAGCCATAAAAAACATTGTTAATTTGCAGGATATTGCAGGTATTATTTCTGATAACCGTTTAGGAGTTTACAGTAAAAAGGTGCCATCGGTTTTTATAACACATCAGCTTAATGTATTAAGCGGAAGCACTACTTGGTTAAGCACCAAAATGCATCAAAAAATTATAAAAAAGTTTAAGGTTTGTTGGGTACCCGATACTGAAGGCGATATTAACCTAAGCGGAAAACTTGGACATAAAAACACGTTTGACATCCCTACAAAATACATTGGGCCACTTAGTCGGTTTGAAAAACAAGCTGCAAAACCAGTAAACAAAATTTTGGTTTTAATTTCGGGTCCTGAACCACAACGTACATTGCTTGAAGAAAAGCTACTTTTAGAATTGAAAAATTACCCTGAAAAAGTAGTATTTGTTAAGGGTGTTATGGAAAAGGAACAAACCGTACAGGTTAAGGCTAATATGACCATTTATAATTTTATGACTTCTAAATTATTAGAAAAAACAATTAACGAGAGTGAACTTGTTATATCTAGGTCTGGTTATACTACCGTAATGGATTTAGCAAAACTGAATAAAAAAGCCTTTTTTATACCAACACCTGGGCAATTTGAACAAGAATACTTAGCCAAACGCTTAACAAAACTTAATCTAGTACCTAGCTGTAAACAAGAAGATTTTACTATTGATAAAATAGAAGACATAGCTAATTTTAAAGGTTTAAAAGCTTTTGATTTTGAGGCTAATTTTGAAGATTTATTCAGCCTTTTCAAGCGTGAATGAAAACTCACTACCTACACCATATTCACTTTCTACATATATTTTTTCATTATGAGCTTCAATAATATGCTTTACAATTGAAAGTCCTAAACCAGAACCACCTTCTTTTCTAGAACCACTTTTATCTACTCTGTAAAAACGCTCAAATAACCTAGATAAATGTTCTTGTTCTATACCTTCGCCATTATCTGTAACCCTAACAATTACTTTATTTTTAATAAGATTTTCTATACTAACCTCGGTAGTTCCTTTTTCCCTTCCGTATTTTAAAGAGTTTACTATTAGGTTGGCTAACACTTGCTGAATACGCTCTTTATCGGCCTTAACCATAACCGGATTGTTATAATCCATATCAAAGGTTAACGTTATTTTCTTTTTGCTTGCTTTCATTTCAAACATATCAAAAACACTTTCAACCAATTCTACAATATCAAAAACTTCTGTGTTTAAACTTAAATCACCAACTTCTAACTTGGTAATCATATCTAAATCTTTAATAATGTAGCCTAATCTTTCTATGCCTTTACTAGCCCTTGTTAAGTATTTTTTTCTAAGTTTTTCATCTTCCATAGCACCATCAAGCAAGGTTAAAATATAACCTTGAATAGTAAATAATGGTGTTTTTAATTCATGCGAAACATTGCCTAAAAATTCTTTTCGGTATTGCTCTCTAACTTTAAGGGTTTCTATTTGTAACTTTTTATCTCTGGCGTACTTATCAATTTCTTGAGTTAGGGTTCTCATATCTGTAGTAATAGCCCCTTTGCTTAAACTTGCCGATTCTAAAAGTGTTAAATCATCGTAGATTTTCTTAACCCGTTTATAAATAAAGCGTTCTAATCTAAACTGAATAATTACAAAAGAAAACAGGTAAACATTAGCAGCTAGAATAAATGGATGATACCATTTTAACTCAAAGAAATAGTATAAATAAATACTTGTTAAGAGCGTAACATATATGGTTATATATAGAGCTGTTCTTTTGGCAAACTTATACGATTTTTTAAATTTTGTCTGCATTTGGCATTAATCAACAAACTTGTACCCAACGCCTTTTATGGTTTTAAAGCTATCGTCTCCTAATTTTTCTCGAAGTTTACGAATATGAACATCTATGGTTCTACCTCCAACTACTACTTCATTTCCCCAAACGGTATCAAGAATCTCATCGCGCTTAAAAACCTTCCCTGGCTTTGATGCCAATAAAGATAATAATTCAAACTCTTTTCTTGGTAAAATTATCTCTTTTCCTTTTGATGTTACTTTGTACTCATCTCTGTTAATAACCAAGCTTCCTATGGTAACCGTATTGGCTACATCTTCTTCTTTATAGCGTCTTAAAAGTGCTTTTACTTTACTAACCAACACTTTTGGTTTAATGGGCTTAGTAATATAGTCATCTGCTCCAGCATCAAAACCTGCTACTTGAGAATAATCTTCACCCCTAGCAGTTAAAAAAGTAATGATGGTATTTTTTAAATCAGGACTTTTTCTAATAAGCTCACAAGCCTCAATTCCGTCCATTTCAGGCATCATAACATCTAAAATAATGAGCTGCGGATGCTCTTTTTTTGCCTTCTTAACGCCTTCATGTCCATTTTCGGCAGTTATTACTTGATAACCTTCACTTGTTAAGTTATACCCTATAATTTCTAAAATATCGGGCTCGTCATCAACTAATAATATTTTAATATCCTTTTTCTTCATTTGTAAATTAAAGTTTGTAAAAGGTAAATATAAAACTTAATGTACAATATACTTAAAATTGTAAAATTAATAACGTTAAGGTAACAAACATGTTACTAAAAATTAACGTTTCGACCAATCACCCAAATCTTTAACATTTTTTTGGTATAACTTTTGCTATTAATTTGTAATTTTATTTCGACCGAATAAAGCCTATGAAGAAAAGCTACTATTTAACTTTATTTTTCTTTTTTGCATTGTTTTTTACCACTTTTAATAGTGAGGCTCAAAACTTTGCAACAGCTAGTCCTGTACAAGAAAGTATAGAAGATTTATCTATATACCCCAACCCTGTTAATAGTGGTAAAACCTTTATTTATATTACTTCAAAAAAGAATTTGGTTAAAAACATTGAATTTTTTAATGTTTTAGGAAAAAAAATTTACTCCACAAGGCTAGTTGGTAAACAATTAAACATTGCTAACTTAAGCAAAGGTGTTTATATTTTAAAAATTACCGAAAATGATATTAGCGAAACTAGGAAATTAGTAATAAAGTAACCGCAATGTTATTACACCGTTAAAAAACAGCTCATTGGGCTGTTTTTTTAGTTTAAACTAAAATTTATCAGTAATTTTAGAGGACTTAATTTAATTAATTCTTTATTATGAAAAAACTTTACTTTTTATTTAGTGTTTTATTAATTTCTAGCGCCTCGTTTGGGCAGACTACTGTTTTTCAAGAGTCGTTTGAAAGCACTCCATACGCAGGTACTATCTCTGAAACTTGTAATGATACTTCTTCTGACTTTTTCACCGTTACAGATGGAAGTGACATAGCTTCTAATTATGAAGTTAATGGTTATGACGGCACTTATTTTTTTGCTGCTCAAGATATTGATGGCGATTGTAGTAGTGCAACACAAACGATTACTTTTGACGACATCAACATCTCTGGATATACAGATTTGACCTTTGCTATTTTATTAGCTGAAGACGATTCAAATGATGGAAATCAAGATTGGGATGATTCAGATTATTTTTCTGTTAGCTATGATATTGATAATTCTGGAACCTTTACTACCTTACTTACTGCTGATAATAACTCCCAAGGCACAAATGCTGAACCCCAAGTAAATGGTACAACGCTTACTAGCCAATTTGCTGAATTTGCAGCTGCAATATCTGGTAGTGGAAGTGTGATAGATATTGTTTTAACTTTTTCATTTAACTCTGGAGACGAAGATATTGCCGTAGATAACATTAGACTTATTGACGGATATGTTTCATGCGATGTTACTTTGGGAGAAGCTACCTACACTTGTAATGCTTCTACAACTGGTAATTCTGATAGTGTAACTATTAATATTCCTTACACGGGTTCTGATGCTACAATAACTTCTGTTACTTCAAGCACTGGAACTGTTGGCGGTGATGACCCAGCAAGTGTTTCTGACGGTACCATAACCATTACTGGGTTAACTGAAGGCGATGCTTGGGACATTACTATTAATGGAGGTATTTGTGACGGTTCTACAAAATCTGGCACCGTAGCAGAAGTTGAATGTTTACCTACCGCTTGTTTTGATTTAACAGGAACCAATGAGTTTGAAATTGTACAAATTGCTGCTAATGATGATGGTGATAATTGGTATTTAAATTCTGGTGCATACGCTATTAACGGCTATTGTAGTGGTTGTACCGAAACCGAAACTGATAGTTGGTTAGTTTTTGGCCCGTTAGATTTATCTAGTGCTGCAGGAACAGAATTAGTGTTTAATTCTGTGGAAGGCTTTAGTGGTAGTGATTTAGGTATTTTTTATACTAACGCCTATGGCGGTTGCCCTGATGCTAGTATTACAACTTGGACCTCTATTCAAACCATTGCAAGTGGTAATGATGGTTACTACAGCCTAAGTATTCCTTCTACTGGAACTGCTGTTTATATTGGTATTCAATATGCTGATAGCGACACAGTATCATCATGGACATTGTCTAATGTTGGAATTTACGCTACTAGCTGCCCTACATTAGGAACTATAGTAGCTTCTGATTGTTCTTCATTAACTGCTATTGATAAAGAAATTAGCAACTTTGAAATGTACCCTAACCCAACAGACTTAGGTTATATTAACATTAGCAGCAGAAGTAGTTCTGCAATGAGTGTTAAAGTATTTGATTTATTAGGAAAACAACTTATAAACAAAACTTTAAGCAACAATACTTTAGATGTTTCTAACTTAAATACAGGCGTTTATTTATTAAAAGTAGCCCAAGATAATGCTACAATAACTAAACGATTAGTTATTAAATAAACTCTTAAATTATCTTAAAAAAAGCGTTGCAATAGCAGCGCTTTTTTATTTTACATACTTTTGTTCTAAATACAGGTTTTAAAAATAATTGTATTAAAACTAAAGATGTATCAATGATTGACCCAAATACCATTTTCAACATAAAAACAGAGCAAGCGTTTACTTTAAAAGCACTTGAAGTTTTTAAATTTCAGTTTGAAAACAATAGAGTTTACAGGTCTTTTTGCGATTTACTTTACAAAACACCAAGTGATGTTAAAACCCTGCGTGATATTCCGTTTTTACCTATTCAATTTTTTAAATCGCATACCGTTTTAAGTTCAAAAGACACTATTAAAACCACCTTTACAAGCTCTGGAACAACAGGAGAAAACACCAGCAAGCACCATGTTACTAACCTAAAAATTTATGAAGACAGTTTTAATTTAGGATTTTCTCATTTTTACGGTAATATTGAAGATTATGTAGTTTTAGCGCTATTGCCATCGTATTTAGAGCGTGAAGGTTCATCATTAATTTACATGGTTAATGCGCTTATAAAACAATCAAAACACCCCGAAAGTGGCTTTTATTTAAATAACCTATCAGAATTAAAAAGCACATTAACAGCCTTAGATTCCGAAGGAAAAAAAACATTATTAATTGGCGTTTCTTTTGCGTTATTAGATTTAGTTGAAACTTACAAATTCCATTTAAAAAACACCATAATAATGGAAACTGGCGGTATGAAAGGTAGACGAAAAGAATTGATACGAGATGAACTTCACAGCATATTAAAAGACGGTTTTGGCGTTAATACCATACATAGCGAATATGGCATGACCGAACTTTTAAGTCAGGCCTACTCAAAGGGTAACGGTGTTTTTAATTGCCCTAATTGGATGCGCATTTTAACACGTGATACCGAAGACCCGTTAACCATTCAAAATACAGGAAAAACAGGCGGTTTAAATATTATAGACCTTGCCAATATAAATTCTTGTGCTTTTATTGCAACCCAAGATTTAGGAAGCTTAAACGCTGATGGTTCTTTTGAAATTATTGGTAGGTTTGACCACTCTGATATTCGCGGATGCAACCTAATGGTTTTATAAATAAAAAATAAATACGTGCGTAAGGTTATTAACTTTTAACCGACTATTAAAGAGCTAAGAGAAAGAAAGATTAGTTTTTAATTGGTTGGTTAGTTATAAGGCTTGGTTTTCACCAAGCCTTATATTTTTTATACTACTCTTAAAATGAAGTAATTTTTTTTACCGCGTTGTAATAACACAAACTTATTGTTAATTAAGTCTGCCGCAGTAATGCTATAATCTTCTTTTACCTTTTCTTTATTTACAGAAATTGAGTTTTCTTTTAAAGCGCGTCTTGCTTCACCGTTAGATTTTAAAAAGCCACCTTTTTCAGCTAAAGCAGCAATCATGCCTAGTCCGTTTTCAATATCACTTTTTGAAATTTCGGTTTGTGGCACCCCATCAAATACATCTAAAAATGTTTGCTCGTTTAGTGCTTTTAAATCTTCACTAGTAGATTTTCCAAATAAAATATTACTAGCTTTTATGGCATTATCTAAATCTTCTTTAGAATGTACCATGGTAGTTATTTCTTCGGCTAAACGTTTTTGAAGCACTCTTAAATGTGGGGCTTCATTGTGTTCTTTAACCAATGCCTCAATAGCGTCTTTAGTTAAAAAGGTAAATATTTTAATGTATTTTTCGGCATCTTCATCACTGGTATTTAACCAATATTGGTAGAATTTGTATGGTGATGTTCTGTTAGCATCTAACCAAACGTTTCCGCCTTCGGTTTTACCAAATTTAGTACCATCGGCTTTTGTAATTAATGGGCATGTTAAGGCATATCCTTTTCCGCCACCAATACGTCTTATAAGTTCTGTACCCGTAGTTATATTTCCCCATTGGTCACTACCTCCCATTTGTAAGGTGCAGTTTTTCTCTTTATATAAATGAAGAAAATCATAGCCTTGTACTAATTGATAGGTGAATTCTGTAAAAGACATGCCCTCTTTGGCTTCAGAAGACAAACGCTTTTTAACAGAATCTTTAGCCATCATATAGTTTACGGTAATGTGTTTACCAACGTCTCTAATAAATTCTAAAAACGAAAACTCTTTCATCCAATCGTAATTATTTACTAAAACGGCGGCGTTAGCTTCGTTACTTTCAAAATCTAAAAAACGTGATAACTGACTTTTAATAGCTTCTTGGTTATGGCGCAGTGTTTTTTCATCTAACAAATTACGTTCGGCAGATTTCCCTGAAGGATCACCAATCATACCAGTAGCACCACCAACAAGGGCATAAGGTTTATGGCCCGCTAATTGAAAATGACGCAACATCATAACGCTTACCAAGTGCCCTATATGTAAAGAATCGGCCGTAGGATCTATACCAACATAGGCGCTTTGCATACCAGACATTAAATGTTCTTCGGTTCCTGGCATGGCATCATGCAACATACCTCTCCACGTTAATTCTTCAACAAAATTCATTTTCATCTTTTATATAATTTATTGTGCTGCAAATATAAAAATACCATACAATTAGTGAGTTATAATTAGCATTCTTTCTGAAGCATTTTAGCAAAAGCTATATAAAATATTCGTTATTTTAGCCCCATGATTTTAGTTACAGGTGGTACAGGCTTGGTTGGGGCGCATTTGCTTTACAAATTAGTAAATAACGGTGAAAAGGTTAGAGCTATTTACCGAAATGAAAAAAAACTTAAAAACGTTAAAAACGTTTTTTCTTGCTATACTAAAGCGTTTCAACCTGCTTTTGATAAAATTGAATGGGTAAAAGCCGATATTGTAGATATTCCTTCGCTTTCCATAGCTTTTAAAAATATTGAATACGTATATCATTGTGCTGCGTTTGTATCGTTTGAGCCCGATAAATACCAGCATTTAAGAAAAACTAATATTGAAGGTACTGCTAACATTGTAAATTTATGTTGTGCTTTTAATATTACAAAACTGTGTTATGTTAGCTCTATTGCTACACTTGGCTCTCCTATTAATAACGAGCCAATAACTGAAGATACCGTATGGAACCCCGAAGAAGACAATAGCGTTTATGGTATTACAAAATATGGTGCCGAAATGGAAGTATGGCGTGCTACCCAAGAAGGTTTAAACGCTGTTATTGTTAATCCTGGACTTATTTTAGGAGGCGGTATTTGGAAATATGGTAGTGGAAGCTTATTTAAAAAAGCAAAAAAAGGCTTAAATTATTACACGTCTGGAACTGTTGGATTAGTAGCTGTTGATGATGTTGTTACTATTATGATAAAACTCATGAAAAGCAACATTAAAAACGAACGTTTTATATTGGTTGCTGAAAACTGGACATACAAGCAATTTTTACAAGCTTTAACTACATCTGTAAATGCTAATCCACCAAAAAAACTAGCTAAGGCATTCTTATTAAAATTTGCATGGAAATTAGATTGGTTAAAAACCAAATTAACAGGAAAAAGACGTACGTTAACAAAACATATAGCTAAGTCTTTATCAACCAAAAAACATTACGATAACAGTAAGGTAAAAAATGCTTTAGACTTTAGTTTTAAGCCTATTGATAAATGTATTAAAGATGTTGGTGCTATTTTTCTGAAACAGGATTAATTAAAACACCTTCTTCTTCAGGAGTTTTTATAGGTGTTTTAACTAATAAAGAATCTTTATTTTTTACTGTTTTTAATGAATCTCTTTTTTTTGAAAGCGCTTCTAACTCTATAGCTTTTAGAGAGTCTTTAATCTTTTTTTCTTTTTGTTCTTGTTCTTGTAAAGCTTTGTACTTTGCTTTTAGTTTATCTAAACTATCTTTTACCAAAGTATATATTTCTTCGTAATCTTTTACTTTATAAGTATAATAGGCATTACTTTGGGCAAATTGAGCACTATCAACACCGTATTTATTGAATATATAACTATCTGGAAACACGCCGTTTTCTTCTAAAGTTCTTCTACTAATAGTATTAGCAGAGGTTATTAATTTGGCGTCAATTAATATATTAACCATCATGTCTTTAGAAATTAAATTCTTAGGTTTTTTAACGCCCCCAGTACAAGCTCCTATGAACAAAATCAATATAAAAACTAGCAAAAATGGTTTTAGTTTCATCTATTAAAAGTTAAGCGTTTAGCATAAGTATTTTTACTAAATTTAGCATTTTGGTATGCTATGTTACCGTTTATAAAGGTATGAGAAATTCTTGATTTAAATGTTGTTCCCTCAAACGGAGACCAGCCACATTTATACAAAATATTGTCTTTTTTTACTGTCCATGGGTTGCTTAAATCTACCAAAACTAAATCTGCATAATACCCTTCTTTAATATACCCACGTCTGTCAATTTCAAACAAAATAGCAGGATTATGACACATTTTTTCTACTATTTTTTCTAACGAAATCTTTTCTCTATGATACATTTCTAACATAGCAGGTAATGCATGTTGTACTAACGGACCACCAGAGGGTGCTTTAGTATAAACGTTCTTTTTCTCTTCTAAAGTATGTGGAGCATGGTCTGTTGCTAAAACATCTATCCTGTCATCAAGTAAAGCTTCCCACAGTTGTTCTCTATCTTGAGCTGTTTTAACTGCTGGATTCCATTTAATAAGGGTTCCTTTTTTATCATAATCTTCATCAGAAAACCACAGGTGATGTGTGCACACCTCTGCTGTTATTTTTTTATCTTTTAAAGGAATACTATTATCAAATAATTCGGTTTCTTTTCCGGTTGACAAATGGAAAACGTGTAATCTTGCTCCTGTTTGTTTAGCTAACTCAATAGCTTTAGAAGAAGATAAATAACAAGCTTCTTCACTTCTAATTTTTGGATGTTGCCTTAATGGGATATCATCACCGTATTTTTCAATATGCTCTTGAAGATTTTTTTTAATTGTACCTTCATCTTCACAATGAACCGAAATTCTCAAGTTAGTACTTTCAAAAATTTTCTTTAAAACTTCTGGGTCATCAACTAGCATATTTCCTGTTGAAGAGCCTAAAAACAATTTTAACCCAGCAACTTTACTAGCATCTAACTTTAAAATTTCATCTAAATTATCATTGGTTCCGCCAAACATAAATGAATAATTAGCTGAAGATGTTTTGGCTGCTATTTCAAATTTTTCTTCTAATTTTTCAATAGTTGTAGTTTGCGGATTAGTATTGGGCATCTCTATAAAAGAAGTAATTCCACCTGCAATTGCTGCTTTAGATTCTGTTTCTATATTGCCTTTATGGGTAAGCCCAGGTTCTCTAAAATGCACTTGATCATCAATAACGCCTGGTAGTAAATATTTACCTTCTGCATCTAAAACCAATACATCGGCCGATTTAGGAGTGAGTGATTTGTCTATCTTTTTTATATACTCGCCTTCAATTAATATATCTCCATTAAAAATAACACCTTCGTTTACTATGTTGGCATTTTTTATAAGTGTTTTTTTCATTTTTTAAAAAGACTTTTTAGTTTCATTGATATTACTCCAAAAATAGCTTCAGAAATAATTCCTGAACTTAATTTAGATTCTCCTTTGGTTCTATCTGTAAAAATTACCGGAACTTCGGTTATTTTAAACTGCTTTAAATAGGCTTTAAATTTCATTTCTATTTGAAATGCGTAACCTATAAATTTAATGGCATCTAAATTTATTGTTTCTAAAACTTTTCGTTTATAACATACAAAACCAGCTGTGGTATCGTTTATTTTCATACCCGTTATAAAGCGTACATATTTTGAGGCGCAATAAGACATAAGCACTCTGCCCATGGGCCAATTAACCACATTTACCCCTGTAATGTAACGCGAACCTATTGATAAATCTGCACCATCAATGGCACAAGCATCATATAAGCGTTGTAAATCATTAGGATTATGTGAAAAATCGGCATCCATTTCAAAAATATACTGGTATTTTTTTTCTAAACACCATTTAAACCCATGAATATATGCTGTACCTAAACCGCTTTTTTCTTTGCGTTCTTCTAAAAATAATCGATTTTTATAGTTAGTTTGTAACTCTTTTACTTTTAAAGCTGTTAAATCTGGTGAGTTATCATCAACAATAAGAATATGAATTTCTTTAGATTGAGAAAATACTGCTTTTATAATAGCCTCTATATTATCAATCTCATTATAAGTAGGAATAATAACAATGGCTCCTGTCATACCTTATTTGTTGAACTTTTATATTTGGCAAATGTAAGGTAATATGAGTTTATTTTTTTTAAATATTCCTTAATTATTTAAAGACCTTATTAATAATTTGTGATAATTTTATGGCATGCTAAGAGAAATTGTATCAAATGAATTATATACCATTTTATTGGTTATAGGTCTTGCTATTGTGGCTATTGCAAAATTAGTAAACCCCAGACGTTTTAATGATTTGGTGTATATTTTAGGTAATTACAAATACTTGAAAATTTATTCTAAAGACCAAAAATTCTTAGATAAGTTTGATGCGCTGCTATTTGGAAACCTAGTTATTACAAGCTCTGTTTTTGTATATATTCTATTTCAATATTTCACTGAAACCAAAGAAACTTCGGTTAATTTACTATTTAAAATTGCTATTGGTATTGCTTCATTTTTTTTAATAAAAGTACTTATAGAAAGGCTTATAGGGAGTCTTTTTGAAATAGATAAATTAATTGATGAATACATTTTTCAGAAAACTAGTTATAAAAATTATTTAGGTATCTTATTACTACCAATTAACGCCCTTTTATTATATGGTTTTAATTTAACTTTACCTATAATTTACGTAATGTTTACCATTTTATTAATTGTAAATATTATTGGACTTATTACGTCATACAAAACACATCAATATTTAATAAAACACCAATTTTTCTATTTTATTTTGTATCTTTGCGCTCTTGAAATTACACCCTATGTAATATTATATAAGGTGTTTTTGACCTAGAATAACGACCAAATTTGCGCTTATGAAAGTGAAAACAATTTTAGTATCTCAACCAGAACCTAAAATAGAGAACTCACCTTACTTCGATTTACAAGAAAAACAAAAAGTAAAAATAGATTTTAGACCTTTTATTCATGTAGAAGGTGTATCTGCTAAAGACGTAAGACAACAAAAAGTTGATTTATCAAAGTACACAGCTATTATTTTAACTAGTAGAAATGCTGTAGATCACTTTTTTAGAGTTGCCAAAGAAATGCGCTTTACTGTTCCAGATTCAATGAAGTACTTCTGCCAATCAGAAGCTGTGGCATACTATTTACAAAAGTATGTAGTGTATAGAAAACGTAAAATTTATGTAGGTAAACGTACTTTTTCTGAATTATCTCCTTTAATTAAGAAATATAAAGACGAGAAATTCTTATTACCTAATACTGATAAAGTTAAACAAGAAGTTCCCGACACTTTAAATGCTTTAGGTGTAGATTGGAAACAAGCCACTTTTTACAAAACCGTAGTAAGTGATTTATCAGATTTAGCCGATGTGTATTATGATATATTAGTATTTTTTAGTCCTTCTGGAATTGAATCATTGTTTCAAAATTTCCCAGACTTTAAACAAAATGATACGCGTATAGCTGTTTTTGGAAACACTACAATAAAAGCCGTAAAAGAAAAAGGACTACGTGTAGATATTGCTGCACCTACACCCGAAACACCTTCAATGACCATGGCTTTAGAAAAATATATTGAAAAAGTTAATAAAGGTAAATAATTAACTTTTACACAATTAAAAAAGGCTGGTTTTAAAATAAAAAACCAGCCTTTTTTCTTTTTATACAATAACACTTAAAACGCATATCGTTGCGGACCGCCTCGTCTTATTTCCTCGCTACAATGTGCCTCAAACTTTTTAAAATTTTCTCTAAACGCATTGGTTAATTTAAAAGCTGTTGTATAATAAGCTTCATCATCATTCCATGTAGCTCTAGGACTCAATACGCTAGTAGGAACACCAGGGCATGTTCTTGGTTGTGCCACTCCAAAAACAGAATGAATATGATAATCCTCATAATTATACAAGCCTAAATCACCGTTTAAAACAGCATTAATCATGGCTCTGGTATATTTTAACTCCATACGCTTTCCTACGCCATAAGGACCACCTGTCCACCCTGTATTAACCAACCAAACGTTCACGTTAGCTTCAATCATTTTTTTGCTTAACATTTCGGCATATTTGGCTGGATGCAAAGGCATAAAAGGTGCTCCAAAACAAGCCGAAAAAGATGGTACTGGTTCTACCACTCCGGCCTCAGTTCCAGCTACTTTAGCTGTATAACCAGAAATAAAATGATATGCTGCTTGACTTGGTGTTAATTTAGAAATTGGTGGAATTACCCCAAAAGCATCTGCCGTTAAAAAGAAAATATTCTTAGGATTTTGCCCTATAGATGGCACTTTTATATTTTCAATATGATGAATTGGATAACTTACTCTGGTATTTTGAGTAATACTAGTATCAGCAAAATCTACAACACCATTTTCATCTAAAATTACATTTTCAAGAATGGCACCTTTTTTAATGGCATTATAAATCTCTGGTTCTTGTTCTTTTGAAAGATTAATAACCTTTGCATAACAGCCGCCTTCAAAATTAAATACCGTATTCTCATTAGTCCACCCATGTTCATCATCACCAATTAAACTTCTTTTTGGGTCTGTAGACAGGGTTGTTTTTCCTGTTCCTGAAAGTCCAAAGAAAATAGCTGTATCACCTTTTTCACCAACATTAGCACTACAATGCATTGGTAGGGTATTTTTAAATACAGGAAGAATGAAATTTAACGCCGAAAAAATGCCCTTTTTAATTTCGCCTGTATAGCCTGTACCTCCAATAAGAGCAATTTTTTTTGAGAAATCTAAAATTGCAAAATTATGTTGGCGCGTTCCATCTTCTTCAGGGTTTGCCATAAATCCTGGTGCATTTACAACCGTCCATTCTGGATTAAAATTACTTAATTCATCAGGTGTTGGCCTTAAAAACATGTTATATGCAAACTGGTTACTCCACGGAAGTTCATTAATTACCCTAATGCTCAACTTATAGTTTTCATCTGCACAGGCATAACAATCTCTTACAAAAACTTCTTTTCCAGATAAGTAATTAACCACTTTACTGTATAGCTTATCAAATTTATCTGCATCGAAAGGAATATTAATATCTCCCCACCAAACTAAGTCTTTGGTAATATCATCTTTTACTATAAATCTATCTTTTGGAGAGCGTCCTGTAAACTCTCCTGTATTAACAGCTAATGCTCCAGACGAAGCTTCAACTCCTAAACCTTTTTCAATAGTAATCTCATGAAGTTTTTCTGGTGATAATTGGTAATTTAATTTTGCATTTTTAATACCGTAGCGTTCTAACGAAATCGTTTTCGTAATTTGATTGTAGTTATCCATAAATTGCTCAAAATTTATTTAAAAGCCAAAAATAATATATTTATTTTGATATATTATTTATTTTATATCAGTTTTTGGAGTTAATTTTAAGAATTTAACAATTAAAATACCCCAAGCAAGAATAAAAAATAAGCCACCAACAGGTGTTATAAACCCAATGGTTTTAAAATTAAAAGATGTTAAACTATTTGTAGCTAATCCATAAATAGAACCCGAAAAAAATAAAACACCCACTACTACTAAATAGTAAAGTATTTTCATGGTTTTTTCAGAGAACAAAGCGCTATTACCAACAAATAAAAGTAGAATAGCATGATACATTTGATATCTTACTCCGGTTTCAAAAGTTTTTTGAGCTTCTGGTGAAATTAATTCTTTTAAACCATGAGCTCCAAAGGCTCCTAAAACAATTGCTATAAGTCCTAAAGCTGCTGCAGTTACTAATACGGTTTTCTTCATAAGGGTATTTATATTAATTATTTACAAAGCTAATTAACTAATTACAACTATTTTCATATACCAGCACAATCATTTTTATATTTTTAGTTTTAATTTGAAATCAAATTATTACATTTGCCTTCTAGACAGAAACCACCACAAAATGAAGAATAAAGAAAAAACCCTTACCATAGATGGTATAGACAAAAAGATATTACGCGCGTTAATGGTAGATGCTAGAACTCCCATTTTAGAAATAGCCCGTAATGTGGGTATTTCTGGAGCTGCTATTCATCAACGTTTACGTAAACTTGAAAAATCTGGATTAATTACAGGTTCTAAATTTGTTATAAACCCAAGAGTTTTAGGATATACTACTGTTGCTTTTATTGGTGTTTATTTAGATAAAGCCATACACAATCCGGAGGCAATAAAACAACTTAAAAAAGTTCCCGAAGTTTTAGAATGCCATTATACTACTGGAAACTGGAATGTATTAATTAAGATTATTTGTAAAAATAATGCGCATTTAATGCATTTATTGAATGATGAAATTCAGACTATTTCTGGAGTTTCTAGAACAGAAACTTTTATTTCTTTAGACCAGCAGATTGATAGACAAATGAAGATTTAACAATATTTGTATTATATATAAAAACAAAAAACCGAGCCATTTTGCTCGGTTTTTTGTTTTATGGATGCTGAATTAACACTTCATCAAGTAAAATGCAACAGTTCAACATAACTTTAAGACTATCTCATTTTCATTAACCAAGAACGTACATCTACTTCTTTTTTAATGATTTCTCTTAAATCTTCTATTTTAACACGTTCTTGCTCCATTGAATCTCTATGACGTATGGTTACTGTGTTATCTTCTAAAGTATCATGATCAACAGTAATACAGAATGGTGTACCATTAGCATCTTGCCTGCGATAACGACGGCCAACAGCATCTTTTTCATCATAAATAACGTTAAAATCCCATTTTAATTCATCAACAATTTTACGCGCAATTTCTGGCAAACCATCTTTTTTAACTAATGGTAAAACAGCCGCTTTAACTGGCGCTAAAACACTTGGTAATTTTAAAACGGTTCTGGTTGTGCCATTTTCTAACTCTTCTTCTTGTAAAGAGTTTGAAAATACAGCTAAGAACATTCTATCTAAACCTATTGATGTTTCTAAAACATAGGGCACATAACTTTTATTTTCCTCAGGATCAAAATACTGAAGTTTTTTACCTGAATATTTCTCATGCTGACTTAAATCAAAATCTGTTCTAGAGTGAATACCTTCTAATTCTTTGAATCCAAATGGGAATTTAAATTCAATATCGGCAGCAGCATCGGCGTAATGCGCTAATTTTTCGTGGTCATGAAAACGGTACAAATCTTCACCCATTCCTAAACTTAAATGCCATTTTAGTCGGGTTTCTTTCCAGTGCTCATACCATTCTTTTTGAGTTCCTGGTTTAATAAAGAACTGCATTTCCATTTGTTCAAACTCACGCATTCTAAAAATAAATTGTCTTGCAACAATTTCATTTCTAAAGGCTTTACCAGTTTGAGCAATACCAAAAGGAATTTTTAAACGGCTTGTTTTTTGCACGTTTAAAAAGTTTACAAAAATACCCTGTGCTGTTTCTGGGCGCAAATATAAATCCATGGCGTTATCAGCAGAAGCACCTAGTTTTGTTCCAAACATGAGGTTGAATTGCTTAACGTCTGTCCAGTTTTTAGAACCCGTTAACGGATCTGCAATTTCCAATTCTTCAATTAGCGCTTTAACATCGGCTAAATCTTCATTTTCTAGAGACTTTGCCATTCTAGACAATGTTTTATCTATCTTTTCTTGATAACCTAAAACACGCCCATTTGTAGAGAGAAACTCTTCTTTATTAAAGGCATCTCCAAAACGTTTAGCTGCTTTTTTAACTTCTTTTTCAATTTTAGCTTCAATTTTAGCACAATAGTCTTCAATTAAAACATCGGCTCTATAACGCTTTTTAGAATCTTTATTATCAATTAAAGGGTCGTTAAAAGCATCAACGTGTCCTGATGCTTTCCAAGTGGTAGGATGCATAAAAATAGCTGCATCTATACCTACTATATTTTCATTCATCTGCACCATGGCTTTCCACCAATAGTCGCGTATGTTTTTCTTTAATTCTGCACCGTTTTGCGCATAGTCATACACAGCGCTTAAACCGTCATATATTTCGCTACTTTGAAACACATAACCGTATTCTTTTGCATGCGAAATAACCTTCTTAAATTTATCGTCTTGATTTGCCATAGGTGCAAAAATATAAAACCCCTTGAAACTAATAACTATAAGCATTAAAAATTAAACTAAATTTGATATATTTCAATTTAAGTTTACCGCTATTTACAAATGCTTAAACCATTATTAAATCTATTTTTTCCAAAAGTGTGTTACGCATGCCATAATTTACTTGGTGATAACGAAAACACTATTTGTATAGATTGCCGACATAATTTACCTGTTACTAATTTTCATTTTGAAGACAATGACGCTATAAAAAAAGTATTGTATGGACGTGCCCAAATTGAAAACGGAACAGCGCTTTTTAGGTTTGAAAAAAAAGAATCTGTGCAAAGGCTTATTCACGGATTAAAATACAAAGGTTACCAAAACATTGGTACAACGCTTGGTGGTTGGTTAGGTGGCGAATTAAAGGAAGTTAAAGCATATCAAAATATTGATATTGTAATTCCTGTACCACTACACAAAAAGAAATTACGTAAAAGAGGCTACAATCAGGTAGCTAAATTTGGACAAGAAATTGCATTAGCTTTAAATGCAAAATATATAGACAATGTTTTAGTTAAAATTACAAACACAAAATCTCAAACTAAAAAAGGACGCTTTGCTCGATGGACAAACAGCAATGAACTTTTTGCTTTAAAAAATATGAACCTTATTGAAAATAAACACATCTTACTTGTAGATGACATTATAACCACCGGAGCTACTATAGAAGCCTGTACTACGGTATTAAAACAGGCAAAAAACGTTAAAATTAGTATTGCTACTATGGCAATAGTACCTTAAGTAGCGCGTTATATCTCTAAAATTATGTAGGTTTGTGCAAAATTTAAAATTGGTAATGACTAAAACCCTTTCAAATTTTATTTTAATACTTTTTTTAAGTGTAGCTTTTATAAACTGTGCTAACCGTGGCACACCCGAAGGAGGTCCTAAGGACGAAACCCCACCGGTAATTATTAAATCTGTTCCAGAGAATTTTTCAACCAATTTTGATGAAAATGAAATTAAAATTTATTTTGATGAGTACATTAAAATAAAAGATTTACAGAAGCAGCTCATCATTTCGCCACCTATGAAAACGCAACCAGTGGTGAAACCTTTTAGTAGTGCTAGTAAATTTATAACTATTAAAATTTCTGATACACTATTACCAAATACCACTTATGCTTTTAATTTTGGCAATAGTATTACTGACAATAACGAAGGAAATCCTTACCCGTATTTTAGATATGTTTTTTCAACAGGCGATTATATTGACTCTTTAAAAGTAACAGGAAAAATAATTGACGCCTTTAATAAAGAACCCGAAACCTTTGTCAACGTTGCTCTTTACGAAGTAGATTCTACATTCTCAGATTCTATTGTTTATAAAGAAACTCCTAAATACATTACCAATACGCTTGATAGCCTTACCACGTTTTCAATTGAAAATGTAAAAGCAGGAAAGTATATGCTCATGGCGTTAAAAGACAATAATGGTGATAATAAATTTCAACAAAAAACCGATCAAATTGCCTTTCATAAAAGTTTTATTGAAGTACCAACAGATTCGTCTTATATTTTAAAATTATTTAAAGAAATTCCAGATTTTAGAGCTAATAAACCCAGATTATTTTCTGGTGAAAAAATTGCTTTTGGATATGAAGGCGATTATACAAATATGAAAATTGATATCCTTTCTGAAGTACCAGAAGAATTTAGTTATAGAATTACAAAAGACGAAAAAGCCGACACTTTATATTATTGGTACACTCCAAGATTAGAGGTTGATTCTTTAGTTTTTAAAGTTTCTAACAAAAACTATGAAAAAGAGTTTACAGCCAAAATTAGCGAACAAAAACGAGATTCATTAATTTTAAAATCATCTGTTTCAGGAACTATTGGTATTGATGAGCCTTTTAAAATTATTGGCAGTACGCCTTTTGCTTCTTTTGATGATTCTAAAGTTTCTCTTATAGATAAAGACTCTACCAATGTTGATTTCTCTACTACGTTTGATACCCTAAACAATGCATACATATTCAATTTTAAGAAAAGTTATGAAAACAAGTATGCTATGAAAATTTTACCTGAAGCTTTTACAGATATTTTTAACAACGTTCAAACAGACACCCTATCTTATGCTTTAGGTACTAGAAAAGAATCAGACTTTGGTTTTGCCCGTTTTACTTTGGTGAATGCTAAATACCCACTTATTATTCAATTAACTGATGATAAAGGTGAGGTGAAATATGAAAAATATGCCACTAAAGAAGGGCAAATAGATTTTCAAAATTTAACACCAGGCAGGTATAATATTAGAGTTATTCATGATGCTAATGGCAACAAAAAATATGATACTGGTAGTTACTTAAAGAAAATTCAACCCGAACATGTAAGCCATTTTATTTTTGATAATAATGAGCAAATAAGAGCTAATTGGGGAAGCATTCAAACCTTAAATTTTAAGTAAACATAAAGTCATCTCTATCATTTAAAAACTTTAAAGCGTTTCGGTACGTTTCTATATGTTGCTTTTTTAAAGTAACTATTTCAATTTGCTCATTACTAGGTTTTATAGAGGTTATTTGGTTTCCTAAAACATCATAAACTGCAGAGTGCCCGTTATATTCAATAGCAACACCATCAACACCTACTCTATTAACACCTATGCAATAACTCATATTTTCTATAGCACGGGCTTTTAACAACGCATCCCAAGCATTTACTCTGGTTTTTGGCCAATTGGCAACATATAATAAAACATCATAATTAACAGTATTTCTAGCCCAAACCGGAAAACGTAAATCGTAACAAATTAACGGGCATATGTTCCAACCCTTATAATTAATAATCACTCTTTCTCTACCACTTGCATATGTTTTATCTTCATTAGCTAGCGTAAAAGTATGTTTTTTATCATACGTAGTAACTTGTCCTGAGGCTTCAACAAACAACAATCTGTTATAAAATTTACCTTCTTCAATAATCACTAAACTTCCTGTAATAGCAGAATTATATTTTGAAGCTATTTGCTTCATCCATGCAACTGTATTGCCTTGCATAGTTTCAGCAACACTTTTGGCGTTCATAGTAAAACCCGTTGTAAACATTTCGGGTAGTATCATAAGATCTACTTTTTCTGAGATGGATGCTATTTTTTCAGCAAAATTACTTCGGTTTCGTTCTGGGTTTTCCCAAACCAAATCAGATTGAAGCAATGCTACTTTTAAATGTTCTTGCATGTTTAAATAGTGTTTTAAATATTGGCTGCTTGTTTTAAGATTCTATTAAAATAACAAAAATTTACGTTTTAATTAATCCCTTTGCTATCTTTGGTACATTAAACATTTCACTTTATGAAACTCATTAAATTCCTCATATTATTTGTATTTTTTCAAGTAACAGCTCAACAAGGTGGCATGTGGATTCCTTCGCTTTTAGAAGGGATGAACGAAGCCGAAATGCAAGCTCTAGGCAGCAAACTTACAGCTAAAGATATTTATGATGTTAACAACTCTAGCTTAAAAGATGCAATTGGGCATTTTAATGGCGGTTGTACTAGCGAAGTTATTTCTCCAAAAGGACTAGTTCTTACCAATCACCATTGCGGATTTGCTCAAATTCAATCCCATTCTTCATTAGAAAATGATTATTTAAAAAATGGGTTTTGGGCTATGAGTTTAGAGGAAGAATTGCCTAATAACGGATTGTTTATTGAGTTTATAGTAAGAATTGAAGACGTAACATCTCAGGTTTTATCTGGAATTTCTGATGATATGACTGAAAAAGAAAAACAGTCTTTAATTGATAAAAACAGTAACGCATTACAAAAGAATGTTGAAAAAGAACCTTGGCAAGACACTAAAGTAAAATCATTTTACAAAGGCAATCAATACTTTTTATTTGTAACAGAACGTTTTGAAGATATTAGATTAGTAGGTGCTCCACCAACAAGCATTGGAAAATTTGGAAGCGATACCGATAATTGGGTTTTCCCAAGACATACTGGCGATTTTTCATTGTTTAGAATTTATGCCGATAAAAACAATCGTCCAGCTAAATACAGTAAAGATAACGTACCTTATACTCCTAAACACTTTTTACCCATTTCATTAGATGGTGTTGAAGAAGGTGATTTTACCATGGTTTTTGGTTTTCCAGGAACTACAGACGAATATTTACCTGCTGTAGCTATTGAACACATTACAAAAAATTTCAACCCAAGTAATATTGCTATTAGAGAAGCGGCTCTAAAAGTAATTGATGCCAAAATGAAAGTAAATGATGATATTAGAATTAAATACGCATCAAAACAAGCCAGAATAGCTAATGCTTGGAAAAAGTGGATTGGCCAAAATTCTGGTCTTAAAAAAAGTAAAGCAATAGCCCTAAGAAAAGCTTTTGAAGCTAAATTTATCAAAGCATATACAGAACAAGGTTTAGAAGACAAATACGGCCATATTCTTCCAGAATTTGATAAACTTTATAAAGATTTTGCCAATGTTGATGTAAAGCGAAGAAATTTTATTGAGGTGTTTTTAGTAACTAATGAATTGATGAAAATGGTTTTTAGAACCTATCAATTTGAACAAACCATCAAGAATAATCCCGACGCTTTAGACAAAGCCAAAAATTACATTATCAATACCATAAAAGGCATCCATAAAAATTACGATGTTACTGTTGATAAAGGCGTTTTTGAAAGTGTTATGCCAATGTACACCCAAAATGTAGATGCCACTATTTATAATAAAACCGCATTTACCAATTTAAACACCTCATTAGCATTATTTGAAGGCTCAAAAGAGGAAATCATAACAGCTATTAATAACGATGCTGCTTACAAATACGCAAAACCTATTATTGAAGAATTTTACAATGTTATTAATAAGGAATATGAAACAAAAAACCTAGCTATTTCTGCTTTGCAAAAGGAGTATATGACAGCGCTAATAAAAGTACTACCAAATGAGCGTTATTTCCCTGATGCCAATGGCACTCTAAGAGTTACGTACGGACAGGTTAGAGGCTATTCGCCTAGAGATGCTGTATACTACAATGCCATTAGCTATTTAGACGGCGTTATTGAAAAATATGTTCCAGGAGATTATGAATTTGATGTTCCTGAAAAATTACTAGAACTCTACAATAATAAAGATTACAGTCCTTACGCAGATAAAAATGGAAAAGTCCCTGTTTGTTTTTTAGGAACCAATCATACCACCGGCGGTAACTCTGGAAGTCCAACCATTGATGCGCATGGTAATTTAATTGGTTTGAATTTTGACAGAGTTTGGGAAGGCACTATGAGTGACATATACTACGACCCCGAAATATGTAGAAACATTATGGTAGATTTACGTTATGTACTTTTTATTATTGATAAATACGCTGGTGCCACACATTTAATTGATGAAATGACATTGGTACACCCAAAAACAGGTACTAAATAATTTTGAGCAAAAACCACTAATTGTTTTTTGTCATCTATACAACTCTTTGGTATACTGCTAAGTTCATTTTATTTTTTAATAAGTACTTTTAACTGTAATTTACAAACTATTCAACCCTACAATACCGCATCAAATAAAAAGAGTTCAAAAATTTATTTTTTTTGAACTCTTTTAGGTATTACTTGTTTAAAAGTAACAAAGTAGATTTAAGGCAAATTTTTAATTGCAACTATTCTAATTTCTTTTGGGCTTTTGCAATCTTGGTTTTTAAATGGGCTATCTTTTCTTTCCATTTTGCTTCGGCAACTGGAGAAAGTTTTCCTTTATTTTTTAGTTTTTCATATTTACTAAGTGCCGCTTCATGCTTTTCAATTGCTTTATCATAATTAGCTTGCGCTTTTTCTTTTTTCTTTAACGCCTTTTCTGCTTGCTTTTTCTTTTTCTCTACTTTTTTTTCGGCTTTTTCCTGTTCTTTTTCTGCTTTTTTCTGTGCCTTTTTAATTTTAGTAATATCTTTCTGTTGCTTTTTATAAATCTTAAAAATTTCTGATTTTTCTTCTTTTGAAAGGTCGTTTGTAACATCTACCCCTTCTTTAAAGATTGTATTTTTATTTACTTGATAAATACTCTGGTTTAGTATAACTTCTTGGGAAAAAACAGATAAACCTGTTAACACAAAGATTATTAATAAAGTAGCTCTAATAGGTTTTTTCATAATAAAAATAATTTACCTTTTAGACGCTTTTTTAATATCAAAGTCACTAAATAATATCCATTTTTTTTAATAAAAATGAAGCATTCATATTTTGACAAACACCTTGTTTTAATTTATAATCAAAGTGAAGTTCATCATTAATAATTTCTGCATCAAAATAGTAGTTTTTTACAGCTTCTAGTTCATTTTCAATTTCACACAAACTCAAATCATGTGTAGCAATAATTCCTGTAGCATTTGATGCAACTAATTTCTCAACAAATTTTTTAGAGCCAATAGCTTTATCGGTACTATTAGTGCCTTTTAGAATTTCGTCTAAAACAATAAAATAGGGTTCCTTAGAAATGGTATCAACTATAAATTTAAGACGTGTTAATTCTGAAAAGAAATAGGAACTATCATCAGTTAACGAATCTGAAGTTCGCATACTAGTTATTAGTTTTACCGGTGAGTATTTGCTAGATTTTGCACACACAGGCAAACCCATATTTGCCATAACAATATGCAAAGATACTGTACGTAAAAACGTGCTTTTTCCTGCCATATTTGCACCTGTAACTATAAAAAATTGTTTGTCATCAATTACTAAATCACTATCCACTCGTTTTGTTTTATCTAAAAGCGGATGTCCTAATTTTTCGGCTTTAATAACAGAGCCTGTTTTTAAAACCTCAGGATATATAAAATCTGAATGATTATAAGCATAATTCCCTAAGGAATTATAAGCATCAAAAAATGATACTACTTCAAACCAATCTTCTACTTTATTGGCGTATTGCTTAATCCATTTTTCTATACGATAAGCATTCTTTATATCAGTTAAAAAATAGCCATTGCCAAAAATTGCCCCAATAATATTATTTCTGTTATCTAAGGCATCTAAAGCTCTGGAGAGTTCTTTAAAAATAATGGAGGCTTCTTTGTTTTCAGACTTAATTTTTATTTGTTTTTGGTGTAGTAATTCTGAAGAAAAATTCTCTTCTTCTATTAACTTTAATAATTGTGCGTATTGCCTAAAAGTATCTTTAACTTTATCTACATGTATTGAAAGTGAATTTATTTTTTTTACATAAAACCCAGTAATTATTAAACCAATAAACAGCCAATAACCAATAAAGGCAACATCAATTAAACTTAATAAGGTTGCCCCCAATAAAACTAGTGTTGCTACGGTAAACCCTAGTGGTAACCAACGCATTACAGAAGGAAGAAAAGGTGTATAACTTTTTAGCCAATTAACAATGTCTTTAGCAGGTGTTTCAACATGAACCAAACTTGAAGTTGCCGAATAATATTGACGCCATTTTGGTTTAGAACTTAGTTCTTTTATAGCGTCTTGCCTTAAAGGTATATTTTTAATATTATTAGCTTTTAATAGAGCTGCTAAGGTTTGAGTGCCTTCGCTTATATTGGTTCTGTTTATATATTGAAAGAATGAACCACGACCAAACAAATCAATATCTAAACTGTAAAAATGTGCTGGATCTTGAAACTGAAGTCCGTTATCTCTATCATAAAAATCACCCGAAGCTATTTTTAACTCTGCACTGTTAATAGCAACCAAGGCTTCATTAAACACTTTTTCTTGTTTAACATCGGTATGCTTAGACAGTAGTTTTACAAAAATTACAATACCAATGATAGCTATTGAAACTGCCGGTTGCCAAATGTTAAACATTACGTAAACGCCAACACCTGTAAGCAAAAATACTAGTAAGCGCAATAGACTTAAAGTAGTCATTCTTTTGTAAGACACTTTGGCTTTAACTTGATACTGCTTTAAATGTTCTTTATAATATTCTAGAGGATGATTCATTTCATTGAAAAAAAGTTCATTAAAGAAACAAAAAAGCCCTGAAAAATCAGAGCTTTTTATAAGTTATAATTTGAAAATATTAGTCTCTACCAAAAACTTGTAGTGCCCAATATAATAAGTTTGCCAAAGCACCTATGGCAGCCACTAAATAAGTTCTTGCTGCCCATTTAAGTGCATCTTCAGAACCTTTATATTCTTCTGGGGTTACTATATTTTTATTTTTTAACCAAGCTAATGCACGGTTACTAGCATCGTACTCTACAGGAAGCGTAATAAAACTAAACGCTGTTGCAGCTCCCATCATAACTAAACCTGCAACTGCAACCCACCAGCCTAAGCCTAAACCAGCTGCTCCACCAAGAATAAGACCACCAATTATTAACCATTGAGACATGCCAGAAGTTACACTAACTACAGGCACTAATGTAGATCGCATTTGCAACCAACTATATGCTTTTGCATGCTGTACTGCATGTCCGCATTCATGTGCTGCTACTGCCGCTGCTGCTGCATTTCGCTCATGGTAAACCGCTTCACTTAAATTAACCGTTTTATTTTTTGGGTTGTAATGATCTGTTAATCTACCTGGTGTTGAGATAACTTCTACATCATAAATGCCATGATCTGCTAGCATTTTTTGTGCTATTTCTGCACCACTCATACCATTTCGTAATTGCGTTTTAGAATACTTTTCAAACTTTCGTTTTAAGGTATTACTTACTGCCCAACTTACTAAGGCAATTGCTCCTATTAATATATAATATCCAAACATAATTTCTTTTTTTAATTTATAGTAAATATAGCAATAATTACACCAATTTTTTAAAATGTAATTTTGTCAGATACAAAAAAAAGACCCTGATAAACATACAGTCTATCAGGATCTATTCGCTATTAATCAGTTCAAATAGAATTAAACCATTTCGTATTCTAAATCAAATGCTTCTGCTATTTCTTTATAAACTATTTTTCCGTTTACAATATTAAGTCCTTTGGCAAGCGATTTATTTGTATTGGTAGCTTTTTTCCAACCCATATCTGCTAACTTAATTACATATGGTAAAGTAACATTTGTTAATCCCATAGTTGAAGTATAAGGTACAGCCCCAGGCATATTAGCAACAGAGTAATGTACAACCTCATCAATAATATAAGTTGGATCTTGGTGTGTTGTTGGTTTTGTAGTTTCAAAACAACCACCTTGATCTACCGCCACATCAACCATTACGGTTCCGGGGCGCATGTCTTTAAGCATGTCTCTGGTAATTAATTTTGGTGCTTTGGCTCCTTTTATTAACACGCCTCCAATAATTAAATCAGAATCTTTAATATGTTTTCTAATGTTATATTCACTAGAAAACTCACTAATAACGTTATTTGGCATGGTTTCACTAACATGACGTAATGCCTTCATATTTATATCTAAAATAAACACGTTAGCACCTAAACCAGAAGCCATACGTGCCGCTTGAACCCCTACTACTCCAGCTCCTAATATTAATACTTTTGCAGGTGGTACTCCAGGTATTCCTCCTAATAAAATACCACGCCCTTTAATGGGTTTTTCTAAATATTTAGCACCTTGTTGAATAGACATTCTTCCTGCAACTTCAGACATTGGTATTAATAATGGTAAAGAACCATCTTCATCTTCAACAGTTTCATAAGCTATACAAACCGCTTTACTATCAATCATAGCTCTAGTAAGTGTTTCACTAGATGCAAAATGAAAATAAGTAAACACCACTTGGTCTTCCTTAATTAAACTATACTCTTTTTCAATAGGTTCTTTAACTTTTACAATCATTTCGGCTACATCGTAGATTTCTTCAATAGTATCTAATATTGTAGCGCCTGCATTGATATAATCTTCGTCTAAAAATCCACTATTATATCCTGCATTTTTTTGAATATAAACAGAATGATTTCTTTTAGTAAGTTCAAAAACACCCGATGGCGTCATGCCAACTCTATTTTCATTGTTTTTGATTTCAATAGGAACACCAATTTTCATAAGCGGTAATAATTTTTAAGTTATTGATTAAAAACGGTAACAAATTTAAAATAATAGATTGAAAATTAATTCTAAAAAAACTAATTTTTTAAAAATTCAATAACAAATTTAACATTGAGTTATGAATAAAATAAAATATATCGATTTAATAGAATTTTATTGCGTTTTCTGTAAATAAGACGAAACCACTTAAAAAAACCCTTAGTTTAAAAGACATTTATTGACGTTTACCATACTTTATTTTGAAATAAAGCAGTAAAAATGAAGACATAATAGTAATGGCATTAGCCAAAATCATGGAAAGACTTTTTTCTAAAATTCCATACACTAACCAAAATACAATACCAATAAAAAAGATAAGCAACATAGGAAGTGACAATGCAGATACATCTTTGGTTTTCCAGGTTTTATAAACTTGAGGTAAAAAAGCCGATGTTGTTAAAACAGCGGCCGTTAAACCTATTATTTCTATGTAGTCTATATTGAAAACTTGCATAATCCCTCTAAAATATAGATGTTATTCTAAAACCTCAAGGTAGGAACAATCTTTACAATTTGGAATACCTATTATGATTGAAATCTCCACGATGCTCCCCTTAGAACGACGTTTTTTACCCTACAATATTCACAATTTTACCAGGCACTACAATAACCTTTTTAGGCGTTCTGCCCGCTAATTGTTCTTGTGTTTTTTCGTGCGCCATTACTGCTTTTTCTATGTCTTCTTTACTCATATCTAATGGTAACTCCATAGTAAAACGCATTTTTCCGTTAAACGAAATTGGGTATACTTTGCTGCTTTCTATTAAATAACTTTCGTCAAACTTAGGAAACGCAACATCACTAATACCTTTGTAATCACTTGGTAATTCTTCTGGTTGAATGTACTTACCAAATTCAACACAAGCATAAAGTTGTTCTGCTACATGTGGCGCATAGGGTGAAATTAGCACCAATAATGGTTGTAAAATAGCTTTACTTGTACATTTTTGACTTGTTAACTCATTAACCGCAATCATGAAGGTTGATACCGATGTATTGAAAGAGAAATTCTCAATATCTTCTTCAACCTTTTTAATGGTTTTATGTAATGTTTTAAGGTTGTCTTTGGTTGGTTCTGCATCGGTTACTTTAAGTCCGTTGTCATCAAAATACAGTTTCCAAAGCTTCTTTAAGAAACCGTGAACACCGGTAATACCAGCCGTATTCCAAGGTTTGTATTGCTCTAAAGGCCCAAGAAACATCTCGTAAAGACGTAAACTATCGGCACCATAATCAACACAAATTTGGTCTGGATTAACTACATTATATTTTGATTTGGACATTTTTTCGACTTCTCTTTTTACTTTAAAGGTTCCGTCAGCCTCGAAAAGATATTTCGCCCTCATAAATTCTTCTCTCCAATTTTTAAAGGCTTCGACATCCAATTCATCAGATGAGTTGACAAAAGAAACATCTGAATGTATAAAATCTAATTGATAATCAATAAATTCTATTTTTAAATCTATTTCAAAATCAAAACTTGAAGTTAAATCAATTTTCTTTTTAAAATTATCAAGAACAATTTGTTTCGTCTCACTTTTAAGTAATTCTAAATCATCTGTTATTCCACTAGAAACGTACAAAACACCTTTTTCAGTTGAAACCTCCATAATTGGATTATCTTTTAAAAGAGGCTCCTTGTTTGTTTCGTTTTCATTTGAAACATACACTCCAATTTTATAATACCCCGAAAACCTTGCAACAAAAGCACTCGTCCCCAAAATCATGCCTTGGTTAATTAGCTTTTTAGCAAACTCATCGTGGTTTACATAGCCTTTATCAAACATAAATTTTTGCCAAAAACGCGAATACAGTAAGTGACCGGTTGCGTGTTCACTACCACCAATATATAAATCTACTTGTTGCCAATAATCTATAGCTTCTTTAGAGAAGATGGCCTCGTCATTATGTGGATCCATGTAGCGGTTAAAGTATTGCGAACTTCCTGCCCACCCTGGCATGGTATTTAACTCTAATGGGAATACGGTTTTATTGTCAATCTTTTCGTTTTCAACCACTTTATTATTTACGGTATCCCAAGCCCATTTGGTGGCGTTTCCTAATGGTGGTTCACCGGTTTCGGTTGGTAAATATTTTTCAACCTCAGGCAACTCAATTGGTAAATACTTGGTATCAATCATTTGTGGTAAGCCATCAACGTAATACACTGGGAACGGCTCTCCCCAATAACGCTGGCGACTAAACACAGCATCGCGTAAGCGGTAATTGGTTTTTCCTTTGCCATGACCAATTTGCTCCAACTCATAAATTACTCGTTTGGTAGCTTTTTTATAGTTCATGCCATTAATAAAATCGCTATTGGCAATAATGGTTTTTTCTTTATCTGCAAAGGCTTGCTCAGAAATATCAACACCTTCAAAAATATTTGGAATAGGAATGTTGAAATGCTTCGCGAAATCATAATCGCGTTGATCACCACATGGTACTGCCATTACAGCGCCTGTACCGTAACTTGCTAATACGTAATCTCCAATCCAAATTGGAATAGGTTCTTTAGTAAACGGATGTTCTGCATAAGCCCCAGTAAACACCCCTGAAATGGTTTTAACATCGGCCATTCTATCGCGCTCACTACGTTTTGCGGTGGCTTCAACATAAGCCTCTACTGCTTCTTTTTGCTCGGGTGTTGTTATTTTAGAAACTAACTCGTGCTCTGGCGCTAAAGTCATGAAACTCACTCCGAAAATAGTATCAGGACGTGTGGTAAATACTTCTATGGTATGAGATTGCGTCGTTTCACTCGAAATGACGTTAAAGGTTACTGAAGCTCCAACCGATTTTCCTATCCAGTTACGCTGACTTTCTTTTAAAGAATCTGTCCAATCAATAGTTTCTAAACCTTGAAGTAAACGTTCTGCATAGGCTGAAATACGCATACTCCATTGGGTCATTTTCTTTCCAATTACAGGATGTCCACCACGCTCAGACACGCCATTTACAATTTCATCATTTGCCAATACCGTACCTAAAGCAGGACACCAGTTTACTTCGGTTTCGGCTAAATACGTTAAGCGGTATTGTAATAGAATTTTTTGCTTTTTTGTAGTATCAAAACCATTCCAATCTTCTGCAGTAAAGCTTTCTACATCATCATCGCAAGCGGCATTTACATTGGTATTCCCTTCAACTTCAAATATTTTAATTAATGCTGAAATGTCTTCGGCTTTATTTGTTTCGTAATTATACCATGAATTGAATAGCTGAATAAAAATCCATTGTGTCCATTTGTAATATTTCGGATCAGAGGTTCTTACCTCACGAGACCAATCGAACGAAAAACCAATTTGATCTAACTGACGACGATAGGTTTTAATATTTTCGGCAGTAGTAATGGCAGGATGTTGACCTGTTTGAATGGCATACTGTTCAGCCGGTAAACCAAAAGAATCATATCCTTGCGGATGCAATACGTTAAAACCTTTATGACGTTTGTAACGTGCATAAATATCAGAAGCAATATAACCTAATGGATGCCCAACATGTAAACCCGCACCACTTGGATACGGAAACATATCCAACACATAATATTTGGGTTTATCACTTTGATTTTCGGCTTTAAACGTTTGGTTTTTGGCCCAATATTCTTGCCATTTGGCTTCTATTTCGTTGAAATTGTAATTCATTTAAACTAAATTCTAATTATCGTTAATTACAAGGGTAAAGCTATGATTTTCAATGTATTGAATCACTAAACACCTATCTACAACACACTTTTTGAAGTTGCAAATTTAAGGAATAGGTATTAAACTGCCTATTAATGTTATATAAGTATTCTAAAAAGAAAACATCCTGAGTTACAGGATGTTTTTTTAAGGTTTATATAAGAAAATTAGCTTTAAAACTTATACCCTAAAGCCAATTGAAAGACGCTATTTTTAATATCTGGATTTTCTACAACTGTTGTAATACCATAATTATATCTTAGTTGAGCAAACATATTTGCCCCAAAATTATAACCCAAACCTAAGTTTGCACTAAAATCGAAACTTGAGGCGTCGGTATCAGCATCGGGGATGCTACTATCGTTATAGTCTCCCTTATCATCTACCAAAAAAGAAAATTGAGGGCCAACTTCCACACTAAAATTTTCGGCTACATAAAATTTTGCCAATACTGGAACCGCGATATAGTCGAGTTTAACTTTAACAATATCTTCGGCTTCAGAACCTTGTCTTGTATACAACAACTCTGGCTGTAGTGAGAATTTGTCGCTGAATGCAATTTCAGAAATCAATCCTGCTTGAAGCCCTATTAAAGCATTTCTATCGGCATCGCCTCCAGAAAAATTAGCAATATTAATCCCTGCTTTGGCACCAAAAGTTACCTCTTGAGCAGTTGATTGTAGTGAAATTCCCAAAGCAGCAATTGCTAAAACAATACATAATTTTTTCATAATAGTTTAAAGTTTAAATTAGGGTTTGCTATTTTCCAAGAACTGTGCCAAATAAAAATAATCATTTGTTTTACCCAACAGAAACACCTGCAGGTTTACACTAATTATTTAATAGATTTTTATTGATTATAAAGTTATTTTTAAATATTACTTTTGCTTCTTTTTAGAAAATTATACTGTTTCATTTTTTTACTAATTTCTATTGTTAAACAACAAGTACAAAGCACATTTAGCGCTACTTGGAGCTAATATAATTTACGGCGCCAATTATATTATAGCTAAAGGTATTATGCCCGATAAAATTTCGCCAACGGCTTTTGTTTTTATAAGGCTTTCTTGTTGCGCGCTACTATTCTGGGTTGTTAAGCTTTTGTTTATTAAAGAAAATGTTGAGAAAAAAGACTTTTTTATGCTTGCGCTATGTGGACTTTTTGGAGGAGCAGCCAATCAAATGTTATTTTTTCATGGCATTAATTTAACATCACCTATTGATGCTTCTATAATTCAAACAGCAACGCCTGTTTTAGTTTTAATTTTTAGCGTTATTATTTTAAAAGAACGTATTACTAAAAACAAGATACTAGGAATAACCTTAGCTGCTACTGGTGCTATTTTTTTAATTTTATACGGAAACAAAGCTGTTGGTACCAGCTCGTTTCTTGGTAATTTATTTATATTACTAAACGCTTGTAGCTACGGACTTTACTTAGTTCTAGCCAAAACACTAATGAAAAAATACCATGCCATTACTGTTGCTAGTTGGCTATTTCTATTTGGGTTTCTTTACATATTTCCCTTTGGAATTTCAGATATTTTAAACACCAATTTTGAAGCCTTTACCACAAATACATACCTAACCATAGGCTATGTTGTTTTGTTTACTACGTTTTTTGCTTATTTATTCAATATTTATGCACTTAACCACCTAGCCCCATCAGTAACCAGTAGCTATGTTTATTTACAACCTGTGGTTAGCTTTTTATTAGTTAGTATTTTAGCCTATCTTTTTGCTCTAAACCAATATGCCCAAGATATTAATTTGATTAAGATTTTAAGCTGCGTTTTAGTAGCTATTGGTGTTTATATTATTAGCAAGCCAAAAAAAAAAAACGATAAAAAAAGAACTATAGTAAAAGATTAAGCGTTGTTGCTAATATAGAATAAGAATACTTTATTATTTTTACATTATTAATCCAAAAACATTTATGAGCTCATACTTTGAAAAACAACAAAAGCGCCGACTTATCTCTTCTTATTTCTCTGTAGTTTTAAGTATTGCCTTAGTATTGTTTTTACTGGGATTATTGGGTATTATTTTAATTAATGCTAAAAAAGTATCTGATCATTTTAAAGAACAGGTAGTTGTTACTATTTATTTAAAAGAAAACGCTAAAGACATAGAAATTAAGCAACTTGAAAAAAGTTTAGCTATGAGCGATTATGTTAAATCTATTGAATACGTTAGTAAAGAACAAGCTGCCGAATTTATGAAAGCCGAAACGGGTGAAGATTTTATGGACTTTGTTGGTTACAATCCGTTACAAAATTCTATAGACGTTTACTTAAAAGCCGATTACGTAACCTCTGAATATTTAGAAACCGTATCTGTAGAGGCTTTAAACAAAAAATTTGTTGATGAAGTAAGCTATGATAATGACTTGGTAAACTTAATGAACGATAACGTAAAAAAAATAAGTTTTTGGGTATTGGTAATTAGTGCCCTTTTTACTGTAATAGCCGTATTGCTTATTAACAGCTCATTACGTTTATCTGTTTACTCTAAACGTTTTACTATAAAAACCATGCAAATGGTTGGGGCTACAAAACAATTTATACGCAGACCATTTATTTGGAAAAGTATACGTTTAGGCATTATTGGTGCCACATTAGCTTTAATAGGAATGGCAGTTGTTTTTTATTATTTAAACCAAACTTTTCCAGAATTAGAACTTTTAGCTAACCCTATTCTTGTAATTTTACTTTTTGTGTTTGTTTTTGGCCTAGGCATTATAATTACATGGATAAGCACCCATTTTGCTACCCAACGTTTCTTGAATTTAAGAACAGATGAACTTTACTACTAGCACTAATTTAAAACAGCATTAACACTTAAGTATTAAATAATTCCTTTAATTTGCAATTATTCTAAAAGAAAGATGGGAGAAAAAAAACGAAAAGAAGAATCTAAACCAGTTTTTATTTTTGGTAAAAAAAACTATAAATTCATGTTTATTGGATTAGCGTTTATTGCCATTGGTTTTATTTTAATGTCTGGTGGTGGTAGTGATGACCCTAATGTTTTTAATCCTGAAATTTTTAACTGGAGGCGCATCCGTTTAGCACCCGCTTTAGTGTTAGCTGGATTTGGTATTCAAATTTATGCTATTCTTTTAAATCCTGATAAATAGTAGCATTTTACTGAAAAAGTATGAACTTCTTTTTCTCTTTTAAATAGATTCCTGCTTTCGCAGGAATGATAAAGCAAACGTTTCTGCCATTTGTTTTACATAATTATAGCTATTTTTCATGGCATCATCTAAATCAGTTGCGTTTTCAATTACAGAACTAGCGTAATTAATTCCCATTTTGGTAGTTTCTTCTTTTGACAACTCTAGCGAACCACAAAAAGCAGCCACTTTAATTTGTTGCGCTTTCGCGGAAGTTAACACACCTTGAATGGTTTTTCCAGACATGGTTTGCGTGTCTAATTTACCTTCGCCAGTAATAATCCAATCGGCTTTAGATATTTTAGTGTCAAAATTTGCTAAATTTTTAATGAGCGTAATACCTGGAGTTAATTCGCCATTTAAAAACAATTTTGAAGCAATACCCATACCACCAGCTGCACCAGCACCTTTTACACTTTGCACATCAACTTTAAAAGTAGTTTCTAAAAGCTTTGAAAAATCTTGTAAACCTTTATCAAGCATTTTAATATCACTTTCTGTAGCTCCTTTTTGTGCGGCATATACATAGGCTGCTCCGTTTTTGCCGTATAATGGGTTGGTAACATCGCAGGCTACACTAAACTTGGTAGTTAGCAGCTTTGGATGTGCTTTTAAGACTTCTATTTTTTTTATTTCTGAAAGATTAGCACCAATAGGCTTAACCTCTTTATTGTTAGCATTAAAAAACTGAAAACCTAATGCTGATGCCATACCAATACCACAATCGTTAGTAGCGCTTCCGCCTATACCTAAAATAATGTGTTTTACCCCTTTATTTAAAGCATCTTTAATTAACTCGCCTGTACCAAAAGTAGACGCATTTTTACAATTAAACTGTTGTGGTTTTAATAATTTAACACCAGAGGCTTCGGCCATTTCAATGAATGCTATTTTGGTGTCTTCAGAATATAAATAAGACGCTTCAACAGGTTCAAAAAATGGGTTATTAACCATTAATTTTACCATGTTGCCTTTTAAGTAATAGTTTACAACATCAATAGTACCATCGCCACCATCGGCTAATGGTAATTTTAAAATTTCAACTTCAGGAATAACCGATTTTACACCTTCCTCTACAGCATTACAGAATGCTATTCCTGTTAGCGAATTTTTAAACTTATCGGGTGCCACAATTATTTCCATATATTAAAAATACCAAATATTACATCATTAACATATTAAAACACAATTTGTATTTCTATTTAATTATTTTTGCCCCATGGATACATTAGACGCAATTATTTTAGGTATTATTCAAGGGCTTACAGAGTTCTTACCTGTATCATCTAGCGGACATTTAGAATTGGGTAAAGCAATTCTGGGCGACCATTCTGTGCCTGAAGAAAGCTTACTTTTTACCGTAGTACTACACTTTGCAACCGCTTTAAGTACTATAGTTATTTTTAGAAAAGACATTTTTGATATTATTAAAGGGATTTTAAAGCTTCAGTGGAATGAAGACATGCAGTTTTTAGTTAAAATTGTTGTATCAATGCTACCTGCTGTAATAGTTGGGTTATTTTTTGAAGAACAATTAGAAACCCTTTTTAGTGGTAACATTTTGCTTGTAGGCGCTATGTTAATTGTAACGGCAGCCCTTTTATTTTTAGCCGATAAAGCTAAAGACACTAACAAAAAAGTAACCTTTAGTAACGCATTTGTTATTGGTATTTCACAAGCCATTGCTATGCTTCCTGGTATTTCGCGCTCTGGCGCCACTATTTCAACCTCTGTTTTACTTGGTAATGATAAAACTAAAGCTGCGCGTTTTTCATTTTTAATGGTAGTACCTTTAATTTTTGGGAAAATTGCTAAAGATGTTTTAAGTGGCGATATTTCTATGGAAAGTCAAAACTTTACGGCACTTTCCGTTGGTTTTGTAGCCGCTTTTGTAGCTGGACTTTTTGCCTGTACTTGGATGATTGCTTTAGTTAAAAAAAGTAAATTATCATACTTTGCTATTTACTGCGTTATTGTGGGGCTTATTGCTATTACAGTTTCATTTCTAAATTAAAATATGACTGCTGAAGATTTCCTTTCTGGACAAATATTATTAATAGACAAGCCTCTTAACTGGACTTCTTTTCAAGTAGTTAATAAACTGCGGTGGGAAATTAGACAAGCCTTCAAAATAAAAAAAATAAAAGTTGGGCATGCGGGCACACTCGATCCTTTAGCAACAGGATTATTAATTATTTGCACAGGAAAAAAAACCAAAGAAATTAACACTTATCAAGCTCAAATAAAGGAATACACAGGCACTTTTGTTGTAGGCTGTACAACGCCTTCGTTTGATTTAGAAACCGAAATAAACGAACATTTTCCTACCGAACATATTACCGAAACTTTAATAAACGAAACCACAAAACAATTTATTGGCGATATTGAACAGTTTCCACCAGTGTTTTCTGCTATAAAAAAAGATGGAAAACGCCTTTATGAATTTGCTAGAGCTGGTGAAGATGTAGAAATAAAACCTAGAAAAGTAACTATTTCAGAATTTGAAATTACTAATATTGAAACTTCTACTGCGCTTAGTACAGCTAGTTTAAATATTGACTTTAGAGTGGTTTGTAGTAAAGGCACTTACATACGCTCTTTAGCTAACGATTTTGGTAAAGCATTAAACTCTGGCGCACACCTTTCTGCTTTAAGGCGCACTAGAATTGGCAATTTTAATGTTGAAAAAGCTACCTCTATTGAAACTTTCATTACTAATTTAAAGAACTAAAATATTTATTTTTACGTATATTGGATAAACAATTGGTAAAAATTGCATCTCTCAAATCAACATAAAGCCCTAGTATTAACCTTTCTTGTAGCAGCAACGGTAGTACTTTCTGTGTTTAGTTTTAGCCTAAAACAACAACAAGAACGTATTGCTGAAAGTTATTTCGAATTAGAACCTGAAGAGGAACTTACTGAGGAAGAAATTAAAATTATTGAAGCTTTAGATAAACTAAACAGCTCTAAAGCCGAAACTAATAGCGCTTTTAACGAAACACAAAAAGCGAATCATTTTGCACAAGCTTATAAAACTATTGCACCACCCGAAGATTATGTTCCTAAAACAAGCGATATAGACAGTGACCAAGCGTTAAACAATTATAAAGAAAAATATAAAAACAACCACTTAGACGACTTAAATGAAGAAGCGCTCTCTCAATTTGACAAAGTTAATAACGTACTAAAAAAACAACAAGAAGAAGCCAATAATGCCAATAGCACTATTGGATTCTCTTTAAAAGGAAGAACAAAAGTTTATATACCTATTCCTGTGTATCTTTGTGAAGTTAACGGAAAAATTGTAGTAAACATAACCGTTAATGCTTCAGGACATGTTATTGATGCTTATGTAAACACCTCATCAAATTCTGATAACGAATGCTTAATTGAACACGCTCTAGATTACGCTAAAGAGTCTATATTTAGTGCAGATGCTTCAAAACCAACCCAAATAGGATCTATTACATTTAACTTTATTGGGAAAAACTAGGTTGAAATCTGCTTAACATTTCAGCAATATCATCTATTATTGTGTTTCCTTTATCTTTATTATACCAATGTTGTAAATCTTCTTTAAACTCTGGCGTAAGCTTACCATTTTCAGCTTTAAATCTTTTCACATAATAAGTCGCTTCGCTTGGTCTTGGCCCATAAGTATCTAAAACAGCACCCGTTTCATTGTCAATCATAATTAACTTTGGTATTGCCCTGTTTCCATCGGTTAAAAACATATCCATTAATTCAAGATTATCATCTCTTAAAACTACACGCATAGTAATTTTAGGGTTCAATTCTGCAATTTTATTCAAAACGGGTAAAACGTGGGCAGCATCTCCGCACCAACTTTCTGTAATAACTAACCACGTAACATTAGCATTAAAATCTAAAAGACGTTTTTTAGATTTGTTGTCTATTTTTAAAGTCTTATCCCAACGCTTCATGCGCCTGTTATTCAACTTAGTAAAGTCTATTTTATCAGCACTTTTATCAACTCCAGTAGCGCTTTCCTGTTCTACTAATTTAAGCATTAAACTACGATATGCCTCATAAGACATACTATTTTCTAAACTAGATTTTATAATGTTGTTCATAACAAATGGTTTTGATGACGGTACAAAATTAGTATCTTGCCGTTCTTTATAAGATGACATTTGTCATACCTAACCAATAAAACTTACATTCATGAATATTAAGCAACGGTGTGCTTGGTGTGAAGGTGATGCTCTATATGAAAAATACCATGATGAAGCATGGGGTGTTCCTGTTTATGATGACGCTAAGTTGTTTGAATTTTTAATACTTGAAACCTTTCAAGCGGGATTAAGCTGGATAACCATTTTACGTAAACGTGAAAATTTTAGAAAAGCATTTGATGATTTTAACTATAAAAAAATAGCCCAATACAAACAAGATAAAATAGACCAGTTATTACAAGATGCTGGCATAATTAGGAATAAACTAAAAATTAATGCAACGGTTACCAATGCCCAAGCCTTTATTAAAATACAGAAACAATTTGGTAGCTTTAGCAACTACATTTGGGGTTTTGTTGATGGCAAACCTATAAAAAACAATTTTAAAACTTTAAATGAAGTTCCTGCAAACACAGCCTTAAGTGATACTATTAGTAAAGATTTAAAAAAACATGGTTTTAAGTTTGTGGGTACCACAGTGGTTTATGCACACATGCAGGCAACTGGAATGGTAAACAATCATGTTACAAGCTGTTTTAGATATGATGAAGTATAGTTTAGGGCTACTTATTTTTTGTTTTCTTATTTGTAATGATGCGTTGTTGGCTCAAGATGATAATTTTGATGCTTTAGGTGAAACTTCAGCTGCTTTAAACCACAAAGTATCAAAAAATTACACAACAAATTTCACACTTAGAAGCAGGTATTTTTTACACCAAAATAGTTTTGGGTATAGGCAACAACAGCTAGATGTTTTTCATTATTCTACCTTTAACTTAAACCTATCTAAAAAATTAGGTCTTGGTATTTACTACAGAAATAGAGATTGGTTTAATAGCGGAAGTGATGAACTAAGGCTTTCACAGCAATTTAATTATACTAAACAACAACAAAATATACGTTTTGGGCATAGAATAAGGTTAGAGCAACGCATATTTGATAGCTTTACAGATTTTAGACAACGCTACCGCTTTAGTATAAATTTCCCACTAAATGGCAATAGTTTAGAAAATGCTAACACGCATTTTACAGCATCTTTAGAGGGGTTATGGATTGTGAGTAAAAACAAAGCCCCCTTACTAGACAAAAGAACGACTGCTAAAATTGGTTGGCAATTAAGCCAAGATTTAAAATTTGAAACCGGATTAGAATACCGCCTAGAAAGTTTTAATGTTCATACTAAAAACTACTTGTTTTTGTTAACTGGTGCTGTTTGTAGACTTTAGATTTTTTGTGAGTAGAACACTAAATTTTGAAAGCATACATTAAATTGAAAATCCGCGAGGATTATTATAAGTGGCGAGAATAAGCAATTATTTCTTATAGCCATTACAGACTTTTATTAATAATCTTGAACCAAAACTTCAGTTGGTATATGAAGTGTTGAATTGAGTTTTCTAATCATTCCTAAAGTTAGCTTACGTTTTTTGTTCAAGATTTCACTAACCCTACTTTTAAACCCGATAACTTCGGCTAAATCCTTTTGTTTCATTCCCATCTGTTCCATTCGGAATTTGATTGCCTCAATTGGATCAGGCATTTCAATTGGAAAATTCTCATTTTCATATCGGTCAATTAAAATTGATAGGATTTCTAATTCATCTCCTTCGTCAGTTCCTTTTTTTGCATCAAAAATCTCCTCAAGTCTATCCAGAGCATTTTGATAATCTTTTTCGTTTCTTATCGGTGTTATTTTCATAATCAGATATTATTTGCGTCTATTTTATCGTATTCGGCGTGAGTTCCAATGAATCTTATCCAGCATATTTGGTATTCAAAGTTGAATTTTGCAATCAAACGGTAGTTATTACCTTTAATATTGTAAACAATTCGGTTGTCTTTTAAAATACTGGCACTTGGGTAATCTTTCTTTAATTCATTAATATTTTTCCATTCAGATTTTTCAGTTTCTCTAAACCAAGATTTTAATTGTTCCTCACAATCAGCGTGTTTATCCCAAAAATCTCGTAAAGTTCGTTTTGCTATAACTCTCACTTTATACTTGTTTGTCGCAAATATAACAAAAAAGTTACCAAATTGGTAATATTTTTCGTCTTAGAATACACGTCGTTCTAATGACTTAGATTCTGCACCAAACAAAATTAAGTTTTTAAAAACTTCAAAAAAGCATCTCTTGGTATCTCTTCGGCTCCTAAACTTGCCAAATGATTGGTATATACTTGGCAATCTATAAGTTTATAGTGGGTGTTTTTAATAAAACTAATAAACGCCACTTTACTGGCATTACTTACTTTAGAAAACATACTCTCACCACAAAAAACACCATTGTTTAAATCTACGCCGTAAAAACCTCCAACTAATGTATTGTCTTGCCACACCTCAACAGATTTGGCATATCCTAACTCATGTAATTTTGTGTAGGCTTCTATCATGTTTTGGGTTATCCAAGTACCTTGTTGTCCGTTACGTTTTATATGCGCACAGGCTGTTATAACATCTCTAAACGCTTTATTTACGGTAACTGTAAATGTTTTATTGCGCATGACTTGTCTCATGCTTTTAGACACTTTTAGCTTTTCTGGAAACAGCACAAAACGCGGATTGGGACTCCACCATATAATGGGTTCATCGGTTTCAAACCACGGAAAAATTCCAGAGTTATATGCTAGTAGTAATCGGTCTACCGATAAATCGCCCCCAACAGCCAAAATACCTTCTGGAGTAGCTTTATTTACATCTGGAAACCACAGGTCTTTATTAAGAAAAAACATGGTGTAAAAATAAAAAACCTCAACATTAATCTGTTGAGGTTTTTAATGTATTCCCATTTTTTATACGGGAACATCAAATTTATTAAAACGGTAAATCGTCTTGATCTTCTTCATTTAATTCCCCAGCAGGTTCAAAGGCATCCATTGGTGGTACAGGAGGCACATTGCCATCTGTTGGTTCTTGTTGTAATGCCTCTATACGCCATCCTTGAATAGAGTTGAAGTATTTAGTTTCACCTTGTGGGTTAACCCACTCTCTTCCGCGTAAATTAATGTTTATTTTCACTTGTTGCCCAACTTGAAAATTATTTAGTAAATCTGTTTTATCTTGTACAAATTCTACCATTATATGTTGTGGGTATTGCTCTTCTGTGGTAACTACAACTTCACGCTTTCTAAACCCATTGTTTCCAAAAGTTTGCGTTTCTCCTATTACTTTAATTCTTCCTTGAACTTCCATTTCTTAAATTACTTTTTTATTTATTTGTCTTAACTTAATAATATTTTCCAAGCACTTTGTACATCGCCGTAGCTTAAATATTTCTGTGCTAATTTATGTTTTTCTCTATGCGAAGCTTCTTTTATTTTAGGATATCTAGCACCTATATCTTCTATAAAACTTTCTACATCTTGTTTTGAAGGTAAAGCTTCTACATTACCCAACATGCCTAAATTATTACCCGTTAAAATCATGCTGTTTTTAACGTGTTCTGGAAAACTATCAACGCCTATTCCTAAGCTTGTTAATGGTTTTGGTATTTCAAAAAAACCTTTACTTGCTCTACTATACAAACTCCCTCCTGCACGTGCAACTAAATCTAATTTTTTTTGATTTATGGTTTCATCTTCATTTAAAACCTCATCATCTATGTGCATTTTAAGCACTTCGCAAATTACTAAATTACCGGCGCCTCCTTCATTTCCTAAAGCAACTATCTCATTAATTTTACACTCAAACTGAATGGGCGACTCTGCAACTCTAAAGGGTTTTACCAAATCTGATTTTAACATGGTTAAACCAGATTTTTCAAATTCATTTACTCCCTCTGGATATTCTGTACTACTTAACGATGCTTGATGCACCAAATCAAAATTCACCACATTAATTACAACTTCGTTTGTTTTTTCTACGTTGCATAATGTGTGCTTTGTAGTGTTATCTCTAACTCTACGTGCCGGCGAAAATACCAAAATTGGTGGATTTGCACTAAACACATTAAAAAAACTAAAAGGTGACAAATTGGGCGTTCCCTTTTCATCAACAGTACTTGCAAAAGCAATGGGCCTGGGCGCAACAGCACTCAGCAAATAACTATGTAATTTTCTTGTTGATAAGTCTTTAGGATTGAACGAAGCCATTTACCACTTTTAATTTTAACAAATGTAACTAATAAAGCGTGCAACTAAAAACCGATTTACTAACAACTTGGACAATAATATTAACAGATTTGCATTATATTACATGTTAAATTAAATTTTAATGATTTTCACTAAACATCAAAACACCTTTCGCTGGATTATTGTAGTGGCTTCATTCATTATAGTGTCTGTTATTATGTGGAAAACTTATGAGTTTTTTCAGCATTTTAAACACGAGGAACGTACCAAAATTGAAATTTGGGCTTCTGCACAAACCGATCTTATAAAAACTGGCAACCTAAATTCTGATATGGGCGACTTACCGTTACAGGTTATTACTAGTAACAAAACCACCCCAATGATTATGGTTAACAAAGACGGCTCTATAGACCACAACAACCTAGATTCTAATAAAATTAAAGATTCTGTTTATTTAAAAAAACTTATTGCAAAATTTGAAAAAGAAAACAAACCTATTGAAGTAAGGTTTGATGGCGAAGTTTACAATACTATTTACTATGGTAACTCTCCGCTAATTAATAAACTTAAATATTATCCGTTAGCCTTAATACTTATTGTTGTGTTATTTGGTGCTGTAATTTTCTTCTTTTATAGCAGCAATAAAAATGCTACTCAAAATAAATTGTGGTCTGGAATGGCTAAAGAAACAGCCCATCAAATAGGTACGCCATTGTCTTCTTTAATTGGGTGGACCGAAATTTTAAAAAGCGAAAATGTTAACCCAAGTTATATTTCTGAAATTGAAAAAGATGTTGACAGACTAAAAATTATTACAGAACGATTTAGTAAAATTGGCTCTATTCCTACCTTAGAAACGGCTAACATTGTAGAAGAAACCATTCACTCTTACGATTATTTAAAATCTAGAGCATCAGACCTTATTGAGTTTGATTTAATTACTCCTGATGAGTACATACCTGTGGCTTTAAACAAACAACTGTATAGTTGGACTATTGAAAATTTAGTTAAAAATGCCATTGATGCTATGAAAGGCAGAGGCAAATTAACTGTTGAAATTTCTCAACTAGAAGACAATGTTAAAGTTAAAGTAACCGATACTGGAAAGGGCATTGCAAAAAAACATTTTAATAAAATTTTTGAACCCGGATTTACTACTAAAAAGCGTGGTTGGGGACTGGGTTTATCTCTCACAAAACGAATTATTGAAGATTTTCATAATGGTAAAATAAAAGTGCTTAATTCTGAAAAAGGCAAGGGAACAACCATTCAAATTAACTTAAAGTCAGCTTAAAAAGTTATGAAGGAATCATTTATTAATTTAAAGGAAGTTGTTTTAAAAAATAACTGTCCAGAATGCTATAGTAAAGAGGGGTTACGTTTAACCTTTCAACAAAAAATAGTAGAAACTAAATTCTACAAATCTATCACCTCACAGGTTAACCATATTTTAGAGTGTAAAGTTTGTAACACCACCATTTACCCAATACAATGGACTAATGACATTGAACGCGTATTTGAATACCAACAAAAAACAGTACAACCCAAAAAAGCTTCTAAATATTTAAAACAAGCTTCTTGGGTTGCTATTTTATTATTTATTTTACTAATTATTATAATTTCAGTATTGGCAATATACCCTAATTTATAAGTGGGCTTTAATAACATTAGCTATTGCCTTAAACTCTTCAGTAGATAGGTTTTCTTTTTTTATAAAGCGTGCATCTTCCATTGTGTGTAACGGAATTAGATGTACATGGACATGAGGAACTTCTAAACCAATAACAGAAATACCAACTCTTTCACATGGAATTGCTTTTTCAATGGCCATAGCTACGGTTCTTGAAAAACTCATTAACCCATTATAGGTAGCTTCATCTAAATCAAAAATTTTATCTACCTCTTTTTTGGGGACACATAACGTATGCCCTTTACTATTGGGATTAATATCAAGAAAAGCAAAAAATGCCTCTGTTTCGGCAATTTTGTAACAGGGTATTTCGCCATTAATTATTTTTGTGAAAATAGAAGCCATAAATGTTATCTGGTTATTTCAATAATATCAAATTTCATAACACCACTTGGCACTTGAATTTCTGCTACATCGCCAACAGACTTTCCTAACAACCCTTTTCCTATAGGCGAGTTTACCGATATTTTACCGCTTTTTAGGTCGGCTTCACTTTCGGCTACCAAAGTATAAGTCATTTCCATACCATTGGTTTGATTTTTTATTTTAACAGTAGATAATGCTAAAACTTTAGATGTATCTAATTGAGATTCATCAATAATTCTTGCATTTGCTAAAGTTTCTTCCATTTTAGAAATTTTCATTTCTAATAGACCTTGTGCTTCTTTGGCAGCATCGTATTCGGCATTTTCACTTAAATCACCTTTATCTCTTGCTTCTGCAATAGCTTGTGACGCCTTAGGACGCTCAACGTCTTTTAAATAATTTAACTCGTCTCTTAATTTTTTTAGTCCCTCTGCTGTGTAATAAGATACTTTACTCATAACTTCATCGTTTAATAATTAATGATATTTAAACGTTATCGAATGTTGTTTCGAAATTTAAATAGCATAACCCTTATAAATTTTTTTTGGGGCATTATTATTTAATAAAAAGATGCTGAACATAGTCAGCATCAAAAAAAATCCCGCTTCCACGAGATTACAAATACAAATATACAAAATATTTATATGGTTTATCTTTTATTGTAAATTGCAACGCTTATATTAATTATAATGAAATTATTTTATTCCTTTATTTGTTTGTTTGTTTTAAGTGCCTGTAGCGGCAATTCTGAAGAAAACGAAAACTGTAAGTTTTTATTAGACATAAATGTTTATGAAACTATAAACCTAAGTTTACCGCAATACAGCCAATTACCATTTGTTGGAAATTCGGTTTATATTCCTAATGCAGGTAATGCGGGGATTATAGTTGTAAACACAGGTATTGGTTACTACGCTTGGGATGCTAGCGACCCTAATGAAATACCTAGCGACTGTTCTACTTTAGTTCCTTCTGGATTAGAAGCTACTGGAGGTTGCTCTAATAACAAATATAGTCTTGTTACTGGCGAGCCTCTTGAAAATGCAGAATTACAGTGTTCTTTAAAGTTTTATAGGGTTGAGCAGAATGGTAATTACCTAACTATTTATAATTAACCTATTCCGTTTTTTAAATTTAAGAGTTTTGCTTTTGGAAATTGTTCTTTTAGAAAAGCAATAGCTTTTTGGCTTCTAATGCCAGATTTACAATACACAACCAAAGGCTTTTCAGTGGAAATATTTTGAAACTTAGTAGCTAATTCACCTAAAGGAATATGTTGCCCACCAATACTATGCTGTACGCGTTCCCATGACTCTCTTACATCTAATAAATTATATGCGGCTTTATTAGCGTTTAAGGTTTCTATTGAAATACTTTCTGCTGGCTTATCAATACAACAAAACACATTATAATCAGTTTCTAAAGTTGTAATTTTTAGTGCTTCATCTTTACTAAAGTCAAATAACATTTGGTGCATATTTAACACATTAAAGGTTAAAAGTTTCCCAGATAAAACAGTGCCTTTTTCTAATATTATTTTTAAAACTTCATTAGCCTGATAACACCCAACAATGCCTGGTAAAACACCTAAAACACCAACATCAGAGCATGAAGGTACAGAACCTACACTTGGTGGTGTTGGGTATAAACACCTGTATGTTGGTCCGTTTTTATAATTAAACACAGATAGTTGCGCTTCAAACTTAAAAATAGAACCAAAAACAAGAGGTTTATTGGTAATTACCGCGGCATCATTACATAAATACCGTGTTTGAAAATTATCAGAACCATCAACAATAATATCATATTCTGAAAATATATTGATGGCATTTTGTGATGACAAATACACTTCAAAAACTTTAAAATCAACATGAGGGTTAAGTCGTTTTAATCGGTTTGAAGCCGTTAAAGCTTTAGATTTACCAACATCGTCAATAGTATATAATATTTGACGGTGTAAATTGCTCACATCTACCACATCACCATCAACAATACCAATTGTACCAACACCTGCAGCCGTTAAGTATTGTAAAACAGGGCAACCCAAACCACCAGCACCAATAACTAATACTTTTGCCTGTTTTAATTTCTCTTGTCCTTTAAGTCCAATTTCATCAAGAATAATATGTCTGCTATATATATTTTTTTCGTTATCCGTTAGCATTTTTTGGCTATTTAAAATATTCCCAATCTTTCCAAACAGGCTCTAAACCTTGCTGTTTTAGCATTTGGGCAATTGATTCGGTAGGGCGCTCATCAGATATTTCAAACTGTTCTAAAGTTTGAGGATCTACAGTGTAACCACCTGGATTTGTTTTACTTTCTGCACTTACCGATGTAATGCCCAAATGCACCATGTGATTTCTAAATGCTTCACTTTCTCTGGTAGACAGAGATAACTCAACATCTTCATCTAACAATCTGAAAGCACAAATGGTTTGCACCAAGTCTTTATCGGTCATTTCTACTTTAGGTTCTAAACCTCCACTATGCGGACGCAAACGCGGAAATGAAATAGAATACTTTGTTTTCCAATAGGTTTTTTGCAAATATTTAAGGTGCAATGCTGTGAAAAAACTATCGGCACGCCAATCTTCTAAACCAAATAAAGCCCCTAAACCAATTTTATGAATACCTGCTTTACCTAACCTGTCGGGAGTTTCTAAACGGTAATTAAAATTAGATTTTCTTCCTTTAGGATGATGCTTTTTATATTCGGCTTTATGGTAGGTTTCTTGATACACCAAAACGGCATATAAACCGGCATCAATTAAGGTTTCGTATTCATTTTGGTTTAATGGCTGCACCTCAATTGTAATGTTAGAAAATTTGTTTTTTATAAGTTCAATGGCATGTTTAATGTAAGGCACACCCACGGTTTTATTTGCTTCGCCAGTAACTAATAAAATGTGGTCATATCCTTTATTTTTTATGAAGTCAACTTCTTTTAAAATTTCGGCATCTGTTAAAGTTCTTCGCGGAATTTTATTGGTCATACTAAAACCACAATAGGTACAAATATTTTGACATTCATTAGACAAATACATTGGGATATACATTTGAATAGTGTTGCCAAAACGCTTTTTAGTTATAGCTTTACTTTGCGCTGCCATTTGTTCTAAATACGGTGCTGCTTCAGGCGATAAAAGTGCTTTAAAATCTTCTAAATCTCTTTTTGTTGAATTTAAAGCAACAACTACATCATTAGCTGTTTTGGCATTTATGCTTGCTAAGGCTTCATCCCAATTATATGTATTAAAAATGTTTTGAAATGTTTGACTCATAACTCGGATTTCATTTTTCAAAATCAATTAAAAGTGATGTTATATATTAATTTAAGAAAGAGGTTAGTGGACTACTAGCCTGGGCATGTTGTTTTACTGTAGCCAATTTTGCATTGTATGCTAAACGGCCAGCTTCAACGGCCATTTTAAAAGCAATAGCCATTTCTACTGGGTTTTGTGATACAGCAATAGCTGTATTAACCAAAACGGCACTGGCGCCTAATTCCATAGCGTAAGCCGCGTGCGATGGTGCCCCAATACCAGCATCTACAATTACGGGTACATTACTTTGTTCAATAATTATTTCTAAAAAATCTATGGTTTTTAAACCTTTATTGGTGCCAATTGGCGCTCCTAAAGGCATAACACATTGCGCTCCTACTTCTTCTAAACGCTTACACAATACTGGGTCTGCATGAATATATGGCATAACCACAAAACCCTGTTTCACAAGTGTTTCTGCAGCTTTTAAAGTTTCAATAGGGTCTGGCAACAGGTATTTAGGATCTGGATGAATTTCTAACTTAACCCAATTAGTTTCTAAAGCTTCGCGTGCTAATTGTGCTGCAAAAACAGCCTCTTTAGCATCTCTTACCCCAGATGTATTTGGCAGTAAATTCACGTGCGGCTGTTGTATACTTTGTAGCATTTTATCATTTTGATTTTCTGCATCAACGCGCTTTAAAGCTACTGTTACCAATTCACTTTCTGAAGCTAGAATAGCCTGAGCCATTACATTGTTTGAACTAAATTTTCCGGTACCTGTAAACAGTCTAGATTTAAATTCTTTATCGGCTATTTTTAATATATCGTTCATTTTTTTTAATTTTTAAAGCTGTAGCGTTGCTCTTGCATACTACCAGCATTTAACAGCGTATGAAGTGCTTTAATTTTATTAAAATCGCGTGTTATTTCTCCTGAAATTGCTATACCGTGAATGCCTGTTTTTAACAATTCTGGCACGTCATTTATGGTAATACCTCCAATAGCTATAATAGGGATACTAGCATTTAAAGCATCAATAATTGACAAATAACCGTTTGCACCTAAAATAGGGCTTAACTGTTTTTTTGTTGTAGTAAATCTAAACGGTCCTAAACCTATATAATCTACCTTTTCTTTAATGCGCTGTTGGCAATCATCTAGCGTATTGGCTGTTCCGCCAATTATTTGCCAACTTTTTAAAGTTTTTCTTGCTATTATTGGGTTAGCATCTGTTTTTCCTAAGTGCACACCGTCGGCATTTACAGCTTCAACAATTTTATAATGGTCGTTAATTATTAATCTAGTTTGAAAATGGCTGGTAATATCTCTAGCTTCTTCGGCTGTTTTTAAAATCTTTTTTTCTGACACATTTTTTAAACGCAATTGCACCAATTCTGCACCGTATTGACAGGCTTTTCGAATGTTTTCTAAGTGCTCTTTAGGCGTGTTTCCTTGTGAAATATAATGAAGTTTGTTTATCATTGTTTGTTGGTTATTGGATTTTACTATGAATACCTAAAAGTGATTGGGTAGAATTTAAAAACGCTTCTATATATTTTTTTGATGCTACAGCTGCTTCATCTAGAGGCAAATTCAAACATATATTAGAAGCTAGAGCCGATGATAGCACACAACCACTACCATGTTTTTGAAACACCGTTTTAGCTTTAGGTAATATGTTTACCATTACAATACCTCTGTGGTACAACTCATCGGTTCCTTTTTTATCGGTTCGGTGACCTCCTTTTAAATAAATGTTGGTTTTACTTGCAATATGCGCTATGGTATCTTCAATATTTTTATCTGGATACAGCAATTGTATTTCATCATAATTAGGAGTTATGAGATAGCATTTTTTCCAAATAGTATTTAAAATATCTTGGTTTTCAGTTGTGTGAAAATCGAAACCAGCCGTTGCTTTTATAATGGGGTCTAAAATTATTTTAACATCGGGGTTTAGAGTATGCAATACATCCAACAAAACTGATAGTGTTTTCCAATTTTTTATGATACCAATTTTAACCACTTCAATTTTAAACCTATTAAACAAGGTTTGTACTTGAGAAATAATTAATTCTTTCTCTACCCAAATACATTCTTTAAAATCTGTATCATTTTGAATTGTAATGGCTGTGCAAACCGATAAGCCATATAAACCATGTGATTCAAAGGTTTTGATATCTGAGGTTATGCCTGCTCCACCTGAAGGGTCATGACCTGCAATGGTTAATATATATGTATGTGTTTTCATTTTATTATATAGAAATTAGTTAAAATGACATTTCATTGTTTTAAATACCTCAACTGGTGTATTACTTTGCCAAATACCACCCAAAACACCCACGCCTTTAAAACCTAGTTTATAAAATTCTGCTAGATTACTAGCAGTAACACCGCCCATACCTATTACTTTTTTATTTATATTATTAACATTAAAACCACGACCACTATAGCCCTGTTTTGAAATAGATGAAAACACCGGACTTAATAAATGGTAATTAAAAATGACTGAACAATTTTCTAGTTCATCAGGTTCATGAAACGAGGAACTAATGGTTTTTGTTTCTAAGAAACCACATGTTACGTTTAATAATTTAGCGTACTGCGCAATAAATTGTTTTTTATTTATTGAAGAAGGCATTGTGTTTAAAACCTGACGCCTTTTGGCTTCTTGAAAATGAATACCTTTTAAATTATAATTTTTTAATAGCTCATGAAAACGATGTGTTACTATGTAATTGTGATATTTTGAATCTATTTGGTTTAAGTAATCACAATGTTGCTCATAATTCATATATGGTTTACGCAAATGAAAATACTGTAACCCGTTTTTAAACAACTGCTGTAGTATATCAATTTCGTTTGTAACATTATATTCTGGCGCTATTAAAACTATCATGTTTTGTTGAGTTAGGGATTGAAGTGGAAATCCTTTTGCTTTTTCTGCAAAAGATTGCAACGGAAAGCCCGCCCACGCTTTTTCTGCGTGGGAACTCCCTTATTTTTATTTTATAAATAAATTTCTGATCCTTTTTCTTTAAACTCTTCAGATTTTTTAGTCATGCCTTTTTGAAAAATTTCGTTGTTTTCATCAATATCATTTTCGGCGGCAAAATCTCTAACTTCTTGTGATATTTTCATTGAGCAAAATTTTGGCCCGCACATTGAACAGAAATGCGCAATTTTAGCACCTTCGGCAGGTAAGGTTTCATCATGAAATTCGCGTGCTTTTTCGGGGTCTAAACCTAAGTTAAATTGGTCTTCCCAACGAAACTCAAAACGCGCTTTACTCAATGCATTATCACGGTGTTGCGCTCCTGGGTGACCTTTAGCTAAATCGGCCGCATGAGCTGCTAATTTATAAGTTACTACCCCCTTACGTACATCGTCTCTATTAGGTAAGCCTAAATGTTCTTTTGGTGTTACGTAGCATAAAACTGCGCAGCCATACCATGCTATCATTGCGGCACCAATACCCGATGTAATGTGATCATAACCAGGAGCAATATCTGTAGTTAAAGGGCCTAAGGTGTAAAATGGCGCCTCATCGCAAGCCGCTAATTGCTTTTCCATGTTTTCTTTTATCATATGCATTGGTACATGCCCTGGACCTTCAATAAAGCATTGTACTTCGTGCTTGCGCGCTAGTTTTGTTAGTTCGCCTAAAGTTTCTAATTCGGCAAATTGCGCTTGGTCATTGGCATCGGCAATTGAGCCTGGGCGTAAACCATCGCCTAAAGAAAAGGCCACATCATATTGTTTTAAAATTTCACAAATGTCTTCAAAATGTGTGTATAAAAAATTTTCTTTGTGATGCGCTAAACACCATTTTGCCATAATTGAACCACCACGAGATACAATACCTGTAACACGTTTAGCTGTCATGGGCACGTAACGTAACAAAACGCCTGCGTGAATGGTAAAATAATCTACACCTTGTTCGGCTTGTTCAATTAGGGTGTCTTTAAAAATTTCCCATGTTAAATCTTCAGCTACGCCATTTACTTTTTCTAATGCTTGGTAAATTGGCACTGTACCTACTGGTACTGGCGAGTTACGAATAATCCACTCACGTGTTTCATGAATATTTTTACCAGTAGACAAATCCATGATAGTATCTGCACCCCAACGGCATGCCCATACTGCTTTTTCTACTTCTTCTTCAATAGATGATGTAGTTGCCGAATTGCCAATATTGGCATTTACTTTAACCAAGAAATTTCTACCTAAAATCATAGGTTCACTTTCTGGGTGATTTATGTTATTTGGAATAACTGCTCGACCACGAGCTACCTCTGAACGTACAAATTCTGGTGTTATTTTTTTTGGTATTGAAGCTCCAAAATCTTGCCCTGGATGTTGTTTAGCTAATTCGGTTATTTCATCAATTTTCTGATTTTCACGAATGGCAATGTATTCCATTTCTGGAGTTATAATGCCTTTTTTAGCATAATGCAATTGAGTTACGTTTTGGCCCTTTTTAGCTTTTAATGGTTTTTTTAAGCGTGAAAAACGCATATGATTTAAACTAGCATCGTTTAAGCGTTCATTACAATATTTTGAAGAAAACTGACTTAATTGCTCTACATCATTTCTATTTAAAATCCATTGTTCACGTATTCTTTCAATACCGTTATGTACGTTAATGTCTTTTTCAGGATCTGTGTAGGGGCCTGATGTATCATATACTGTAACAGGCTCATTAGGTGTTACTTTACCCGTCATAGAATCTTTAGTATCACTTAGCGTTATTTGGCGCATAGCTACTTTAATTTCAGGGTATATTTGTCCTTTTACATAAATTTTTTTTGAATTTGGAAATGGGTTTCTTGTAATTAATTGCGCTGCTGGAGCAGTATCCTTTATTTTCATTTTTATTGTTTTTGGCCTTTGGCGTTTAATTTATTTGAATTTATATTGAATCTCATGGCTAAAAGCCAAGAGCTAACGGTTTTTACCCACCTTGAGTTGCTTGAATAATTAAAATAGTATCACCGTTTGAAAGTATTTGAGTTGCCCAATTTGCTTTTGCTATTATTTGCTCATTAATGGCTACAGCAATACCTTGGGTTGATGACACCTTATTTGCTAAAAACTGTTGTAATGAAATGTTTTTGGGTATACGTTGGGGGTTGTTGTTTACTGTTATTGTTATCATTTATACATGTTTTAAAAATGACAACTTTAGGTAGAATGCCCCGTTTTTACGAAGTGCAGGTTTTACAAAAACCCATGTATTATTTACAATAAAACATTCACTTTTCCCTACGTAAGTACTAACTTCATCAGGTTCAAAGGGTAAATCTCAGTTTCACAAAAATTGATATTTTCAATTTTAGGAAACACCCCTAAAGTTTATCTCAAACAAATATACTATTTATTTTATTGAAATAAAAAAGCACCTCAGTAATGCGATGCTTTTCCTTCCTTTAACGCTTATAGTAATTATTGCTTTCGCAGAAATAATTTAATGCTGTTTTAAAACTTTAAAGTTACACCCAATAAAAAATTAGTGGTGGCTTGTGGGTAATAATAAACCCATCCTCCTCCATAATCTACAGCATTGGAAACATATTTCTTGTTGAACATGTTATTGACCAAACCAGACAAGGTTATTGATTTAAATATTTTATTTGTGAAAATTTCATAATTAATATTAAAATCATTTATAAAATAATCATCTAACACACCTCGTTCATCTTCAACATTATTCAAATATTGTTCTCCAACATATTTACTCAACAATGATATCTGCAAATTCTCTAAAGGGTAAAAATTTAAAGCATTACCAATTATAAGTTCTGGTGAATAAGCTATAGTTGTATTTCCTAAATTTACAACACCAACATCTGTGGTTGAATTGAAATCTTTATTTTTATTACTACTTAATGCCACATTTGTTGAAGTACTAAACGCTTTACAAAATTGAATGTTAGCATCTACTTCTAAACCTAATCTGTAACTTTTACCACTTGTAGCTCTTATTGGGCTACCTACATCATCAAGCTCTCCGGTTAACACTAATTGATTTTGGTAGAACATGTAATAAATATTGGTGCTAAGAGCTACTTTTTCGGTATTATGTCTCCAACCCAATTCTATATCGTTTAAAGTTTCATTTTCGGTTACGCCATTTTCAAAATCATCTCTATTTGGTTCTCTATTGGCTCTAGCATAAGATACGTATAAACTGTTATTACTGTTTGTTTTATAGGTTAATCCTAATTTAGGATTGAAAAAACTAAAATCTGCATCTGTAATAAATTCTTCTCTATCAGAATTTAATCCATTGGTTTTATAGCTAACAAAACGTCCTTGTAAATCTATAAAACCAGTTAAAGCATCTGATAATTTAAAGGTTGCTTTTGAGAAGATGCTGAAATCGTTTTTGGTGGCATCACCATCATAGTAATGGTCTCGTATATTGGTATTTGGTGCTAAATTACTCCCCCAAATAACTTCACCAAAATGATCTCCTGTATAAGAACTCATTGACAATCCTGAAATAACTTCAATAGCATTATTCTTATATGTTACGTTAGCATTTAAAACGTAAAAATCATTATCTAACCATCTGCGAACTATAACATCAGAATCGTCTTCAATTAAATTAGCAAAATCTTCTGCAGATTCTTCCTCTTTAAACTGCTCAAAATACCCTTTCCCTTTGGTGTAATTTAAACCAATATTAGTAGACCAATTATTGTTAAATCTTTGATTCCAGTGTAATTGATAATGATCTTGCCAGTAATTATCGGTTTCATTATCATAGGTGTATGGGTTTTGTCGACGGTCTTCTTTCAACTCTTCTGCGGTTAAGCCGTACCAAGCTTGATAGGTGTATTCTTTGTTTCCAAACGTTAAGGCTTTAATTAAGGTGTTTCCATCTTTATAAATTCCTTGTAGGAAATACGATTTTAAATCGGTAAAAGCTCTGTCAACATAGCCATCAGAATCAATTTTTGAGAAACGTCCTGAAATTTCAAAATGATTGTTTATTAAACCGGTACTAAGTTTCACCGTATGCTTTCTGGTATTATAGCTTCCAAAGCTATTTGCTATTTCAGCAAATGCTTCTTTAGAAAAGGCATCGGTTAACACATTTAAACTAGCCCCAAAAGCACCAGAGCCATTGGTTGATGTACCAACACCACGCTGTAATTGTAAGCTCTGAGTTGACGAGGCAAAGTCTCCTAAATTCACCCAAAAACTTCCTTGGCTTTCTGCATCATTATAAGGAATTCCGTTAATGGTTACATTTACCCTAGAGGCATCAGAACCACGTACTCTAATACTTGTATACCCTACACCTGCTCCAGCATCACTTGTAGTAACTACAGATGGTAAATAATTAAGTAAAGTAGGGATATCTTGCCCCAAATTACGTTTTGCCAGCTCCTCTTTACTTACATTTGAATGGGTAATGGGCGAATCTGCATCAACACGTACTGCTTTCACTAAAACTTCGTCTAGTTTTTCTGTTGAAGTTGAATCTTGTTGTACTTGATTTTGTTGCGCGTTTGCGCTGACTGATAACACTAAAAGTGTTAAAAAAAGAAATAAATTTTTCATGTCGATTAAAAAAATATAATCGAATAAAAAGAGGTAATTATTCTTTTGGTTATTAAAAATTGATTTTATTAAATAAGATGCTAAAACTAAATTGTTTAGTATAACATCTTAATATCCCTAAACAGCATTACCTGTTCTAGGTTCATTGGGTATGATCTCAGCCAGTTACTAAACAAGTTTAGTATTTAGGCACCCCTTTTTGAGAACAGCGCAAATATACAGCAGATTTATAAATTTTGAAGTATGAATTAATTTTTTTTAATCTAAACTTGGTTTTTGTCTATTAGCCTTTTTTTCAGCCTGCTTTCGTTTACTCTTTAATCGTTTTTTTATAACCGATTTTGGTGTTTTTGTAGCAATTCTTTGTTTCTTAACTTTTAAAGAGTTGTTAATTAACTCCATAAAACGTTTAATTACTAGTTCTTTATTTCTAATCTGGCTTCTACTTTCACTACAAGATAAAATTAATACTCCTTCTTTAGTTAGCCTATGTTTAAGTTTTGATAGAAGCCGTTGTTTTTGTGTTTCTGAGAACACCTTAGAATTTATTAAATTAAAATGTAACTCTACCTTAGTGGCCACTTTGTTAACATGCTGCCCGCCACTACCCGAACTTTTTACTGCTTTAAAAGTAAGCTCTTTTAATAATGATACTTCATTAAACATTATCCTCTACTTGGTGCGCCGGTTTTAATAAATCGTTTACTGTTTTAACCGGGTTAAAAGTTTCTAAAGGCACCTCAACAAAAATAGAATTCCAATACGCCATACTACCATTCCATAATCCGGGTAATTCTAAAGCTTTAACATCGGTTCCATTTTGAGTTTTCATAGTTATAAAAGCAGCTTCATGATCTACATATTCTTTTAAATTGAATTTTTCTCCTTTATAATTTTTAACGGCACAAACTAAATCTGTAGGATTAAAATGAGTTGCTTTATATACAATACCTTGTTGTTCTTTGCTACTAAAGTTAATTTGAGCAAATTCTACTATTTGAAGAGACACATCACCCGATTCTGCTTTTACCCAAAAAGGTCCTCCTCCTGGTTGTCCTTCGTTTTTAACCATACCACAAACCCTAATAGGTCTGTTAAATTTTTCTCTTAAATAGGCGCTTTTTTTCTCTGAACTAAATTCATCAAAATCTGATGGAACCATTACATTTAATCTGTGAATTAAAAATAAAGCCATGATTTTGTAATCCTCATCATCACAGTCATTTTTATCTAATTTATTTAAATATGCAAATACCTTTTCTTGAACGTTTAACAAAACACCTGCTAGTAATTTTTTGTATTCTGAAATAGATACATTTTTGTCTTCAACAGTAATATTATCTATATTCTTAATAAAGATTATATCATAATCTAATTCATTTAAATTCTCTAATAGTGCCCCATGTCCTGCGGGTCTAAATAAAATAGAATTATCTTCATTTCTATAAACTTTATTATCTGAAGTAAGCGCTACCGTTTCTGTAGCTTCCTTTTGATAAGAATATGACACTTTAAAAGTAACACCTGTTTTTTCTGTTAAATCATTTTTTATTTTTTCAAATTCAGACTTAAAATAATTGTGATGTTTTTTTGAAACTGTAAAGTGTAAATTTGCTGTTTTCTTTGAACTAGCATATAAAGTAGACTCTAGTAAATGCTCTCTAAAAGCCGAAACGACTTGATCTTGATATTTATGAAACGGTAATAGTCCTTTTGGGAAAAAGCTATAATTTAGAGCGTTCTCATCTAACATGGCTTTTACAAATGCACTGCAAGTTTCATCACATGTGAAGTAATCAAAGTTTGGAACTGTTTCTTTTAATTTTTTAACAACTTCTGAATAAAACGGGAAAGATTCTATATTTGAAAAAAAGGTTTTTACCAAATCATTATTCTGCCTATCAATATACTCGTTAATAGTTTCTTTTTCTGGATTATACGTTCTTAAAAACTGAAATAAAAATTTAAACATTCTAGTTGCTGCACCAGATGCTGGCACAAACTTAACAATAGACAAGTTATCCCTTTTATTATCATAAAATTGAATGTAATCTTGTATTTCTTTTTCAGTAAAACGTTCAATGCCTCTTCCTACAGTAGCTGCTGCTAATAGTTTAGAATAAGACATACCGTTTTTTAAACGTTCTATTTGGGCATGAACTTGATCTACAGTTATCCCTTTGCTATGAATTTGCTCAATGTCTTTTTCAGTGAACATTTTTTATTTTTTTAATAGTTTGTTTATATGGTTTACTGCTACTTCTAAACGTTCTTTTAGGCTTCCTTTTAATAAAACATAGGGTTTGTTTTGTTTTATTAACTCATCTTCAAAAGCCTTAAACATACGTTCTCTTTCATTTGGTTTATCACGTAAATCGTCGGCTTCCCAAGGGGTGTCAATATAAGTTAAAAAATACAAATCATACGTGTTTTTTAAGGCGTATTTTTCAAGAATAGGATCGCAAACTCCTGAGTAATATGTTTCTGAATATACTTTTGTTTCTAATAAATCGGTGTCACATATTAATACAGAATTGGTTTTTTGGGCTAATGTATTTTCTAATTTCATTTGTCCAATAGCAATTGGCAATAAATCCTTGGGTTCGCAGGTTTTTCGTTCATTATTCCATTTATTTTGAAGATACTCCCGCGCATATTCTGGCACCCAAACAGAATTATAATACCTAGCTAATTGCCTAGATAAGGTTGTTTTCCCTGTAGATTCTGGACCAAACAAAACTACTTTTATACAGTTTGCTGGTTGTTGTTTAAGATTTTTTTCCATGCTAAATAGCCTAAAATTGCAATAATAGTAAAACCTAAATATTGTAAACTAGTAAAGGTAAAACCCTTGTAAAAGTACAAAGGCACCGAAATAATATCGCCAATTATCCAGAAAATCCAGTTCTCCAGTTTGCGTCTAGCCATTAACCACATGCCAACAAAAAATATAGCTGTGGTAATGGTATCAACATAGGCTACCCATCCGTTCCATTTATCAAATGTTATGTAAACTAAATAAACAAAAAGTAAAGTTGCCATAAATATAGAGATACTTAGTTTTTTTTCGTTGAATGTTGTTAGAGATATTGGTGTAACATGCTCTTTATCAATTTTCTTCGTCCACACATACCAACCATAAACACTCATAATAAAGTAATACGCATTAATCATCATATCTCCCAACAATTCCCATTTTAATAGCAGATATACAAAAATAATTGTGCTTATCATCCCTGTTGGAAATACTAAAACTTTGTTTTGTTTAGAAAACCAAACCGAGAGAAACCCAAAAATTACTGCTATTATTTCAAGAACAATATCAACTGTTTCATATTCTAAATATTGCCCAAAGAAAAAATCAAAAATGGGGTTCATAATTGTGTCTGTCTGATTTTACAATTTTCATGTATAAAAGTCCCTTGTCAATAAGTTCAAAAGCTTCTTTAATTTCCTCATTTAATACCTCCATTACCTTGTCATAATCACCATACACCTGAGTACTTAAAGGGTTTTCTTTAACTTTTAGATTTGATGCTCTTAACCTTTTAATAAAGTGAATGATTGCAGGTTCAAAATCGTCTTGTAGTGGTGTTAATGTTAATTCTACTGATATTTTCATGATTTTATTTTAATTCTTCAAAAAATGATTCATTTTCTTCAAAAGCAGTACCAATTACTACTAAATCTGCTCCAGAATTATATGCGTTTTCTAGTTGTTTACTATTTTTTATGCCGCCTCCTACTATTAATGGAATACTAAGTTTATTTTTTACACTTTTTATAATGTCTTCTGAAATAGGACTTTTAGCACCACTTCCGGCTTCTAAATAAATGAGTTTCATACCCAAAAGTTCTCCAGCCTTTGCTGTTTTTGTAATTAGAGACACATTTATTCTTGACATGGGTTTGGTATTAGTAACACGCTCTACGGCAGATTTGTTTCCGCTTTCTATTAAAATATAGCCTGTTGGAATTATTTCTAGTCCTGTTTCTGATAATTTAGTAACAGAATCTACATGCTTACCTATTAAAAAATCAGGATTCCTACCAGAAATAAGCGATAAAAACAAAAGTCCGTCTGCCTTACCTGTAATCTGGTTTACATCTCCTGGAAACAAAACCACGGGAACATTGGTATATTTTTTTATTTCTTCAACTAAATCTTCGGTATCATTTTCATCAACAGTGCTTCCTCCTACAAAAATATGAGTAGCAACAGACTCATTAATTTTTGAAATAAATCTAGACACCTCATTAACTACCACCTTATCAGGGTCAATTAAAACTGCTAAAAGTTTATCACCTTTTAAAGCTGAAGCCTGTATTTTTTTATAAATAGAATTCATTTAAGTAATGGCATAAGCACAAGAAAAACCTTCAAATTCAATAAATTTAATTTGGTATCGGTATTTTCTGTTTAAGTAATCTATCCAAGCTATAGTTTCAGAATCTTCAATATTAAACGGAATAGTTAAACAATGATTTTTAAAACTTAAACCTGGCGTTGCAAAAAGTTTGTATAAAGACTCTTTTACACACCAAATTAATGTGAGTTTTTTTATATAATCGGGCTCATTTTCATTTAAATAATTGGTTTCATAATCAATAAATTTATGTGCAATTACTTTTATTTTTTCGCGTTGTTTTTCTATATCAATCCCAACAACCTCATTACTAATAATTACTGCTGAAAAATTAAAAGAATGTGTAATTGAAATATGTTTTCCATCACTTAAATGCGGTTTCCCAAACTCATCATAAACCAAATCAGAATCCTCATAACCAAATTCACGAAGCAAATGCCTAACACTTAAAAAACCACGCTGGTGCATGCTACTTTTCATAGCCTCTACACGCTGTAAACTTTTGTTAGTTAAAGCTAATGGTTTCATTAAATCACTGTAAGACTCTGTAATTTTCCAGATTTTAACACAAGTTTGTGAGTTGGGTATAAGGGTTTTATAAAGAGGCATTTAGTTTTATGAAAGTTATTGGCTATCTTTGCCGTTTAATATTTAAGACCCACAAATATAACAATATGAGTACAAAAACAGTTGCTTACGTTCCTAATAAGGTTAAAGATATTTCTTTAGCGGAATGGGGCAGAAAAGAAATAGAATTAGCAGAGGCCGAAATGCCAGGTTTAATGAGCTTACGCGAAGAGTACAAAGACCAACAACCCTTAAAAGGCGCTCGTATTGCTGGCTGCTTGCACATGACCATACAAACCGCAGTACTAATTGAAACTTTACAAGCTTTAGGTGCCGAAGTTACTTGGAGTTCTTGTAACATTTTCTCTACTCAAGATCAAGCTGCTGCTGCTATTGCCGCTGCTGGAACTGCTGTTTACGCATGGAAAGATATGACCGAAGAAGAGTTTGATTGGTGTATTGAGCAAACCTTATTTTTTGGTGAAGACCGTAAGCCACTTAACATGATTCTTGATGATGGTGGCGATTTAACCAATATGGTTTTAGATAAATACCCAGAATTAGCTGCCGGAATTAAAGGTTTAAGTGAAGAAACCACTACTGGTGTACACCGTTTATACGAGCGTGTTAAAAATGACACATTACCAATACCTGCTATTAATGTAAACGACTCGGTAACAAAATCTAAATTTGATAATAAATATGGGTGTCGCGAAAGTGCTGTAGATGCTATTCGTCGTGCAACCGATGTTATGCTAGCTGGAAAACGCGTAGTAGTTTGTGGTTATGGCGATGTTGGTAAAGGTACAGCTGCATCATTTAAAGGCGCCGGAAGTATTGTAACCGTTACAGAAATAGATCCCATTTGTGCTTTACAAGCAGCTATGGATGGTTTTGAAGTTAAAAAACTAGAAACCGTTGTTAGTAATGCCGATATTATAATTACAACTACAGGTAATAAAGACATTGTTCGTGCAGAACACTTTAAAGCCATGAAAGACAAAACCATAGTTTGTAACATTGGTCATTTTGATAACGAAATACAAATGGCTTGGTTAAACGAAAACTACGGAAACACTAAAAACACCATTAAACCACAAGTAGATAAATATACCATTGATGGTAACGATATTATTATACTTGCCGAAGGTCGTTTAGTAAATCTTGGTTGCGCTACTGGCCACCCAAGTTTTGTAATGAGTAACTCATTTACCAACCAAACTTTAGCACAAATAGAGCTTTGGAATCACAGCGACAAATACGAAAACAAAGTGTACATGCTACCAAAACATTTAGATGAAAAAGTAGCAAAACTTCACCTAGAAAAAATTGGTGTAGAATTAACAGAATTACGTGAAGACCAAGCTGAATATATTGGTGTTACTGTTGAAGGTCCATATAAACCAGAACATTACAGATATTAATTGTATGCTGAATAATGTCACACTGAGCGCAGTCAAAGTGTTTTTCGGCATCTCAAATAAAAAAAAATCCCAAGCTACATTTTTAGTTTGGGATTTTTTTTATTCTTCTTTTGGGCGTTACCACAAGGGTCGGGCTTTCGGCAGTCGCTCCTTCCTACGTCAGGGAGCTTCAACAAATGCCTCAATCCCTAACGCAGTAAAACTTCTCGATACAATTTCTCGTACCTCGAAATCACTCGAAGTGACGTAACTTATAAATAAAACTATACAACGTATTTAGCAAACAACCGTCAGTTCGAGTAATTCGCCTTAAGCGAATTGTATCGAGAACCTTTAAAAACTAAAATTAGCTAGACTTAACAGTTTTATAAACTACAACTTCTCGATACAATTTCTCGTGCCTCGAAATCACTAGTGACGTAACTTATAAAAAACTATACAACGTATTTAGTAAACAACCGTCAGTTCGAGTAATTCGCCTTAAGCGAATTGTATCGAGAACCTTTAAAAACTAAAATTAGCTAGACTTAACAGTTTTATAAACTACAACTTCTCGATACAATTTCTCGTGCCTCGAAATCACTCGAAGTGACGTAACTTATAAAAAACTATACAACATATTTAGTAAACAACCGTCAGTTCGAGTAATTCGCCTTAAGCGAATTGTATCGAGAACCGTTTTAATCCTTTCTCATTAATCCTGCTCAAAATACCACCATAAACTGGAATCTATACTCGATTTCATTTTATTTACATCAGCCTCATCTTTTAAAAAAACCGTTAGGTTTTCGCTTACTCGGTTTCGTTCAACACTTTTTCTAATTTCAATAGTATCAATTTCATTAAAATGCTCTAAATGCTTTTTAATTCTAGAGTCTAAAGATTCATCTCCTAAAAAAATCTTAATTGTAGGTTGCGTTGGGGAATTCCGTATTTCTGATCTGAATGGTAGCATAAGCATAAATTTTTAAAGTAAAACATGTTCTTAATTGCAAATGCAATAGCCTAAGTTAATAATTTATTATGGTAAAATCAATAAAAAAGCCCTTCTCTATTACAGAAAAGGACTTTATTTTATAACAAAATATTAGATTACTATTGCAAATTAAGCTTTTTTAAATCATGAAAAAAGAAAGTCTTATCATCATTCATACTAACAAATAGTCCATTAGGAAATTTATCACCCAATGCTTCTGTAGTTACCTCACAACCATCAGTTTCTGTGGTTCCTAGGTTAATTTCTTTTATAAAAGCATTAGTTTCTACATCAAAAATATTGAATGTTCCCGCTTGCTGGTTTGATACTATTAAAAATGAATTATTTGGATAATTAGCAATGGCAATACCTTCAATATCCTCTTTAAAATATTCACCTCCAAAACAATAAATTTCTTTGTCTCCTTTTGAAGGTTCTGCATAATATTTACGAATACAATGTCCTTCATCAGAATAGTAAACAATACCATTTTGGTTATCTACAGCTATTGCTTCAATTTCTTTTTTACCGCTAAACTCACCAAACTTTCTAACCAAATTTGCTTTAACGCCAGTGCTATCTGAGACCAATTCATACTGATATAAATACCCGTTTTTAGGACCTGTTTTTCTGCCCACAATAGCATAAAATTTATTGGTTTTGACTGATTTATACAAAGCTATTCCCATTGGTAAATTAGCCTCTGGCATGGTAGCATCTGTAAAAACTTTAAATCCTCCGTTATCTAATGGTTTCATATCTGGAACTGTATATAACCTAATTTGCTGACGCTCTCTTTCAGTAAATGCCATGATATCGACTTTTGTTGAATCATTTAACTGAAAATCATATTCTAAATCTACATTATTTGGACGTTTTAAGCCTCTAATGGTTTTACTTTCAATTATTTTACCATCTAAATCAAAAGCGTAAATAGCACCTTCTGTATCTTTATCTGTTCCAAAAACAATACTTTTTGAAGCATCGTTTTTGTTTACCCAAATAGCAGGGTCATCGGTATCATGCAAGGTCTTTTCTGTAATAACATCTGGTGGCGTTACAGGCAACTTTTTTCCGCATGATACTAATATTAACCCAACTAGTATAATAAGTTTATTCATTTTAATTTTTTGCTTTAAATAAGTCATACTTTAAACCAAATGTAATGCGTCTTCCATAATATTCAGCTTGCATCGTTCTATTTTTAACGCCTTGGAAATAACGTAATGGTTGATCTGTAATGTTGTTTAAATCGAAATACAATCTTAAGTTATCATTAAAAGCGTAAGATGCGTTAAAATCTAACAAGAATTGCTCATCGTAATATCTATCTTCAAAAGCATTCCCTCCTATTTCATCAATATAAGCATCAGAATAGTTTGCAGATAAACGTAAGTTCAATTTTTTACCGCTATATGACACCGATCCGTTAAACATATTTGGAGCTGTACCGGGTAAGTCTAAATCATCACGCTCATCACCATCTTCATTTCTTATACCATCTGCACTAGAGGTTAAATACGTGTAGTTAGCCATAATACCTAAATTTTTAAGGAATCCAGGTAAGAAATCTAACTGACGTTGAAAAGACACCTCTGCTCCTGTAACTGTAGCATCATCTCCGTTTTGAGGTTGAAACGCATCATATCCTGTACTTGTATCTTCAAATTGGAAGGTGTAAATGAAATCTGATATATTTTTATGAAATACTCCTCCAGAAATAATACCAACACTTTTAAAATAGTGTTCTGCCATTAAATCAAAGTTCATAGAAGTTGTAGCTTCTAAATCTGGGTTTCCTAAAAATATTTCTTCATCATCATTAACAACATCTATACTTGGTACAATATCGGCATAATTAGGTCTTGCCAACGTGTTTGTCCATGCAAAACGTAATACAGTATTGTTGCTAATATTGTATTTAAAATGTACTCCTGGTAAAATATTTATATAGTCTTTTTCTTCTGTAATGATACCAATAACATCTTCTTCATCTTCAATTTCATTACCCGTTGCTTCTGTTTTAGTACTCTCTAATCTTAAACCAGCTAAAACACTAAGTTTATCTGATAGTTTTTGATCAAACATAGCGTAAGCCGCATATACGTTTTCTTTTACTTCATAGTTAGCTCTTAGGTACTCATCTGGCACATCAGATTCTTCAAATAAAGATGCATTAGAAAAATCTAAATCTCCTAAGAATTCTTCGTCTACAAAAAACCCTGCTTTGTACTTACTACCTGCTAAATAATCATCCGTTGTTTTATCTACTAAGGGTAGGTTTAGCATATTTTCATAAAAATCTTCATTTAAACCTTCATACTCAAAGAAGTTATTATCTCTTTGTTTTTCTTTTACTTTAGCTCTAGCTCCAAATTTTAAGAACCCACCTTTACCTAATAAGTTTGCAGGTAATTTAAAGTTAACAAAGGCATTAAAATCTTTTTCGTCTGTATATTGATTTTCTTCGGTAAATTCACCAAATTCAAAATTACTTGGAGAGGCATTGGCAGAATTTTCGGGAGTAAATAAAGGAAATTTAGAATCTGATACGTCATTTAAAATTATATATTCAGATTCATATTCTGCATATCTTTCATGTAAACGTTCTTCTGAAGCTTTTGCATAAGACGCTAACCAATCTAACTGCAGTTTACCAAATAAATGCTCGCCTCCTAAACTATAGTTTTGCATACGTTGGTCTTCTAAACGGGTATTTTTATTTCTGTCATTATCAATACCTCCTTTGGTTTGTCTTTTAACCTCTACTGGAAATCTTGTAGGAATACCATTGGTAATTGTAAAATCTCCTTCTTCTATATCTTCGGCATCTAAAATTTCATGCTCTAACCTAAATCTATTCTCTCTATCATCACGCCAGTTGTACATAGATTTAATAAAAATCTTGTTATTAGCATTAAACGCATAATCAAAGTTAGCAGAAAAACTTCTACGAATTCTTTGTACAAAATAGGCGCGTTGTTCAAAAACGTTGGTGTATGGATTTACATCTACTTCAACTTCTTCATCTGCATCGGCATCATAATAAGCAAACTCATCTGTCCATTCTGCTTCTATATTATCAGAGCCAAAATCGTTATCGTTAATTGATGATGATAGCATCCATCCAAACTTACCATTTTTACTTCTATCTCCTATCAAGAAAGAGGCATTAAGTATTCTTCTATCTGTAATTGTGTTAACCCCAGAACCTAAAGTTGCTGCTACTCTAAATCCGTTAGGAGATGTTCTAGTTACTAAATTTACAGAACCTCCTAAAGCATCTGCATCCATATCTGGTGTTACAGCTTTATTAACTTCAATAAGTTGAATCATGTCTGATGGAATAAGATCCATTTGAACATTTCTGTTATCACCTTCAGCCGAAGGAATTCTACTACCATTTAATGTAACCGAGTTTAATTGAGGCGCTAAACCACGCACAATAATATTACGTGCTTCACCTTGATCTACTTGCATGGTAATACCAGGAATACGCTTTACGGCATCACCAATATTAGCATCTGGAAATTTACCAATTTGATCGGTTGATACTATATTAGTAATGTTTTGCTTGTTTTTTTGGGCATTTAATGCCTTTGCTTGTCCACTATTATAACCGTTTATTACAATATCTTCTAACTCTAAAGCTTTTGCACTAATTGCTATAGTAACATTTGTTGTTTCGCCGTTTTTTATTTCAACCTCTGTTTCGGTATCGGCATACCCTAAATACATGACTTTAATAGTTTGGTTTCCTGAGGGAACATTTACGAAAACAAACTTACCATCTACATCAGAAATCACACCTTTATTTAGTGATTCTATTAGCACGTTTGCAAAAGGAACGGCTAGTCCTTTTTCATCAATAATGGTTCCTTGAATATTTCCATTTTGCGAAAACCCCAAAAAAGAAAATATCAAGGTTAATAATAAAAATGCATATTGTTTTTTCATGATTAATTAATTGGTTAATTATTAATACGAAATAACAAAAGCACCTTACTATCTTTATTAATTAAATTTTAAGTTATGGTTATTTATACGAAAGAAAAAACCTATATTTTAAGTTCACTTAACATTAAGAAGAACTTTAGTAAACATGAGTAACAATAAAAAAAGCCCCTTCTGAATTAACAGAAGGAGCTTTAGAGTATTTTTATAAAACTTACTTATTAAGCCTCAAATGGCTCAATAGATACGTAAGATTTATTATCTTTTTTCTTAGTGAATTTTACAATACCATCAACTTTGGCATGTAATGTGTGATCTTTTGAAGAATACACATTTTCACCTGGGTGATGTGTATTTCCTCTTTGTCTTACGATAATGTTTCCAGCTATTGCAGCTTGACCACCAAAAATCTTAACACCTAAGCGTTTTGATTCTGATTCTCTACCGTTTTTCGAACTTCCGACTCCTTTTTTATGTGCCATTTTATTTCGATTTTATTTTAACAATAAGAAGTAAGCTTAAGCTTTACCTCCATCTAATTCGTCTTGCCATTTTTTAAGTTCATCCCACTTACCTTCAGCAGCTAATTTAGCTTGTTCTGGCCAAGTGTCTGTAACATGGTTACCTCTTACATCTGCAATAATTTCAGAGATTTTCTCTGGAGTAGAAGCAGCTAAATCTGCAAATGTTGCAATTCCAGCTTCAACTAGCGTTGATGCAATTTTAGGTCCTATACCTTCAATTTTCTTTAAGTCATCTGCTTTTCCTGTAGCTTTTTTAGCTGCAGGTTTAGCTTCAGCCTTTGGAGCTTCTTTTTTTGCTGGAGCAGCTTTTTTAGCTCCTGATGTAGCAATACTTTCTATTACTATCTCAGTTAAGGCTTGACGGTGACCATTTTTTACACGGTAACCTTTACGTCTTTTCTTTTTGAAGACTATTACTTTATCACCTTTAAGGTGTTTAACGACTTTTGCTCCTACTTGAGCGCCGTTTATAGCCGGGGCGCCAACAGTTACTTTGTCTCCATCTGCAACTAAAAGAACATTATCGAAAGCTACTTTCTTTCCTTCTTCAGCTTGTAAACGGTTAACAAAAACTTTTTGGTCTTTTTCAACTTTAAATTGATGCCCTGCTATCTCTACAATTGCGTACATAGCGTAACGTTTTTATTAATTAAATTATTTAACATTGCCTTCAATTCTTTAAAGGCGGGTGCAAATATACTGCTAAATTATTAATATACAAACGTTTTAGAGATTTTGAGGTATATTTCTGCTATTTTTAAAAAGTTGCATTACAGAAAGGGTTGCAACTACAGATGTTGCTAATCCCATAACAGCCACAATAAAGGTTATCATACCAATGTTGACATCAAATTTTCCTTTAAAAGTTTGTAACAATTCTGGCAAAAAATTAGTATTTACTTCTGTAGAATAGAATAAAAAGAAAATTGTAAACACAAAAGTTGCAACAAAACCTGTTATAATACCTGTTTTAAAGCCTTGACCATACGAAAAAGAAGTTGGAAATTGCAACTTGCTTAATTTTACGGCTTCATACACGCCAAAACCTGTAATAAGTGCATTGAAAAAGCTAAAAGCTGGATTTATATGTTTGTTAAACAATGATAGAATCAAAAAATATGCTATTAAAACAGCGCTTGTAACAAGGCCAAATCTTATGGGAAGTGATATTTTTTTCATCATAGTTGGTATTAGAGTTTTCTTAAATTTCGGAAAAAAAATTGACATTTAATAATTTAACTCTAACTATATGAACCTATTAGCATTTCTTTTTATGAGCTAAATACACACCTATAAGAATTATAATAGTAGCAATTCCTTGTAAAAAATTAAAGCGTTCTCCATCTAAAACACCCCAAAAAACTGCAACAATAGGCATTAAATAAGCCACAGAAGATGCAAAAACAGGGGTAGACACTTGCACTAATTTATTAAATAGCACTTTTGCAATGGCAGTTCCAAATAATGACAATACCAACATATAGAGTAAAGCAGGTTTTAAATTTTGATTTGTAAGCACCTCTGCGCTAAAAAAACCGGTACTAATTAAAACTATAACCGCAGGAATTAGTATAGCTGTAAAATTTCCTACTGCAATTGTTAAAGCATTAACATGTTGTAAATGTTGTTTTAATACATTTATACTTGCTGCATAACTACAGGCAGCCACTATTACCAAAGCAGCATATAAATAATTTTGATTTGGATTTAAAGAAATTCCATTAATAATTAACATTATTGTACCTGCCAACCCAATAAAAACACCTAAAACCTGTCTTTTTGTTGAACTTATTTTAAAAACAAAAAAGCCAAGTATAATGGTATTTAACGGTACTAAAGAGTTTAAAATAGAAGCTATGGCGCTATCTATTTCGGTTTCGGCAAATGCAAAAAGAAACACTGGAAAGAATGTACCCAACAACCCAGTTATTATAATCCATTTCCAATCTTTAGCGGTTATATTTTTCACTTTTTTAAAACCAACAATAAAAAGAAATATAGCAGTAAAAATTACACGTATAGCACCTAACCGCATTGGAGTTAAGCCATTTAACCCTTTTTTTATAAGTATAAATGAGCTTCCCCAAATTAATGAAAGTGTTAATAAATAAATCCACTTTAGATGAAATGCCTTCATAAATCTTATGTTTAAATCACAAAATTGAACTATTTAATCTAATTACACATCTTTATTTATTAATTTTGTAAACCAACAGATGGTAATTTATTATTAATACTATAAATGTTAACTTCTGTTTAAATACATTGCTTTAATTTTAAATACTTAAAAACATGAATACATTGAAACATATTTTAGGGTTAGCCTTAATGCTTTTGTTAGCTTTTAGTTGTAAAAACGAAACTAAAGCAGAAGTAAAAACTGTTGAAGTTGCAACAGAAACAGCAAAAGAGTTAGACCCAAATGCTACCTACGCTAAAGCAGAATTTACTATAGATGGTATGACTTGCGAAATTGGTTGTGCCAAAACTATAGAAAAGAAAATAGCTAAAATGGAAGGCGTAAAATATGCTAAAGTAGATTTTGATAAAAAATTAGCTATGGTTGAATACAACGAAGCCAAAGTAACTCCAAATACTTTAGAAGAAACTGTAACTAATGTTGCCGACATATACAAAGTAAGCAACATGAAAACCGTTGACAATTTTTCGGTATCACAATAAAACAATATTTTTTTGCTAGGTTGATTATGAAACATAACATAATCAACCTTAGCAAAACAAAAAACACTTAAGACTTTCTGTAAGAAAATTTAATCATATAACAGCACATAGCATAATGTGCTAAGTTAAAGAATATAATAGCAAAAAAATTAAACAAAGCATACCTATTAAGGAACAAATTTGCTCCTTGAAAACAAGAACTAAGAAAAACAAAGGTTGCAGAAACTATTAAAAACTTATTAAGCTTAGTTTTGTTAGTTAAACCCAATAAAAGTGCACTAAAAACAAATATAGTTGCTGATAAAACATACAATGTTGTTTCTTGTAAAATAAACATTTGATTCATTCCTTCAAAAAAAATCATAAAAGGAACACCCACTAACACCATTAGTACCGCAACTAATTTTAAGGCTAATTTTACATCAACCTGTTTAAAACGTTTAAACAATAAAACGCTGTACAGAAGAAAAGCTATAACATGATATATTAATCCCTTAGAATTATACTCCTGATATGGATTATTAAAATTACAAATTCCTAAAAAATTAAAGATTATAGTAAGTATAAACAACAAACTTCTTTTGTTTGTATTTAACATGTAAATGATAAAAATTAGAGGAAAAGAAGTAAACATTGTTACCTTTCTATCTAAATATGTTGGTAAAACAGCACCTAAAGCATCAATAAAAATAATACCTAAAAATATGTAGTTTAATAATATTTTTTGACAAAGTAATTCCCACAATTCTTTTATTACTTCTGTTTTGTATGTTTTCAACGTGCTTTATGCTATTAATTTTCCTCTTAGGTGAACGAAAATATAACTAATAGAAAAGAAGCAAAACGTTATTGTGTTTTTTTAAACCTAAATAAAAAAATTAAAACACTTTATCGAAGAAAACCACACTTTAAACGCTTATTATTTCCACCTAATGGTTTCCATAATACGTCTCATATCATTTTGTAAGTAATGAGATGCAGGTAAAATAGAATCGTAATTAGGTTTGGCATTGAAATACATTGATCCTGTTAAAAAATGATTAACGCTATCTGTAACATAAAATTGAGCTGGTGAAGCCACATTTCCTTTAACTACAGACAACATACCATAAACTTTTTGGTTTTTGTTTTCATAAGGAAAACGGGGAATTTCGTCTGCCTTTTTTGTGTGTTCTAAAGTAAATTTTTGTGCGTCTCTTAAAAAATCTTCTAAGTTCTTCTTGTTGCCTTCAATGGCTTTATACGTTAAAAATATAGTACCCTTTAAGGCAGGATAATCAATATTAATACCGTAACTTTCTGTAGTTGCCTTCATTTTTTTTGTAGAAATATTTTCTACCAATACATTAGTTTCAAAAGTAAAAGGCATATTTAGTTTGGTTTCAACATATTTAGCTTCTGGATATTCTAGCCTTAAAAAAGCTTTAGGTTTTGGCTTATAGTCTTCACCACAAGACACACAAATAAAAATTAATAAAAGGTATATATAGCTACGCATTAAGTTATTGTGAATTTAACAAGTTTTATTCTTTTTTTATCTAAAGCTTCAATAGTAAAAACGTAATTTTCAAAATTTATTTTGCTATTAAGTTTTGGAAAGCTACCTGATATTTCTAAAACAAAACCAGCAATAGTTTCGGCTTCACCTTTGTTTTCTTCAAAAACAGATTCGTCTTCAATTTTAGTAATTTTATAAATATCTTTTAAAGCCGTTTTTCCTTCAAATACATAATTATTTTCATCTAGTTTAGAGTATAGTAAATCTTCATCATCAAACTCATCGCTAATATCACCTACAATTTCTTCAATAATATCTTCTAACGAAATTAACCCAGATGTTCCTCCGTATTCATCTACCACAACTGCTAAATGCACTTTCTTTTCTTGAAATTCGGCCATTAAATCGTCTAACTTTTTATTCTCTGGAACAAAAAAGGGCTCTCTAATTAACTTAACCCAATCAAACTGTTTTTTATTAATGTGCGGCAGTAAATCTTTCACATAAAGAATACCTTTTATTTGATCGATGTTCTCTTGGTAAACTGGAATTCTAGAATACCCATTTTCAATAATTTCTGGCATAATTTCGGCATATTTCTGTTCTACATTTAAAGCAAAAATATCTATGCGTGGCCTCATTACTTGTTTGGTATCGGTATTTCCAAAACTTACAATGCCCTGAAGTATTTTATGTTCTTCTTTAGTGGTATCTTCTTCGCTAGTAAGTTCTAATGCTTGCGATAGTTGATCTACACTTAGGTTTGATTTTTGTTTCCCTAATTTATTATGAATAGCCAAAGTAACGTTTTGCATTGGCAAACTTATGGGTGAAAATATAACATCTAACACCTTTAGTGGATATGCCATAAAAGAAGCAAATTTTATATTGTTTCTACTGGCATATATTTTTGGTAAAATTTCACCAAACAACAAAATAAGGAATGTTATTAAAATTACTTCTAACAGAAATTTAATAGTGGTATCTGTAATATTTCCGAAAATAAAATCACCTAAATACGCAAACAAAATAACCGTTGCAATATTTATAAAATTATTTGCTACTAAAATAGTGGCAAGTAATTTTTTAGGACGTTCTGTTAGTTTTGCAACTACTTGCATTCGTTTAGAATTATCTTCTAAACCTTCTTCAATATCGTTTTTAGTAAGTGAGAATAATGCTACTTCGGCGCCTGAAATAAGTGCAGAACAAACCAATAGCAAAAACAGCAATGCAAAACCAGAAATCATTGAATAATTTAATGCAATGACTAAACTTAAAAAACTCGCGGGGTCAGGGTCCAAATATTTTGGTTTTAGTTAAACAAAAAGCCTTGATTTAGGCTCATTAATTTTTTTAAAACGGAAGATCATCATTTTCATCTTCAGTAGGTTCACTAGCAGGCTTATCTTTAGCAACGGGTGTTTGATCCGCTGTTGTACTTGCTGCGTTATTTTCACTTTCTTTTTTTGTAGTTAAAAATGTAAAATCTGTACACTGAATTTCAGTACTATAACGCTCATTACCATTATCATCTTGCCATTTGCGTGTTTTTAGGCGTCCTTCAATATAAACCTTATCGCCTTTACTTAAATATTTTTCGCAAATTTCAGCACCTTTATTTCTTACCACAATATTATGCCATTCTGTATTGCTAATACGCTCATTAGTTTGCCTATTAGTATAGGTTTCATTGGTAGCTAAAGGAAATCTACCAACACATCCGCCTCCTTCAAAATAATGCATTTTAACCTCATCTCCTAAATGCCCTATTAGCATTACTTTATTTAATGTTCCTGACATAGCTTTAATTTATTTGTAGTTGCAAAATTACTTAATTGTAACTCATTTTTAAAATTAATAAAAAAATATGATAAGCCGCTCTTTTAGTTTAAAAACTAAAGCTTTCAATAAAATTACCTATTAAAATAGGTACAGGGTATTTATGAACATCATTTACCGAAATCCCTTTTACAGGAAGCTTTTTAATTTTTACAATCCAAAACTTAGAATGTAAATGCTGATGTGATAGTTTATGAATAATACACTGATTATTATAAAGTATAATTTCAAACGGCATGTTTTTTAACAAGTCATGTGTTTGTGCTAGTGCTTTAAAATCTTTATAAATGAAATCTGATTTTGTTTCAACCAAAGGAAACTGATATAAGTTTTGCCAAATACCTTTACCCTCTCGCTTTTCTAAAATAGTTTTCCCGTCTTCTGAAATAAAAACTAAAAAATTAAAATATTTCTTTTTGGCCTTGGCAGGTTTAATTTTTACAGGCAAGTTTGCTATTCTTTTCTCATTAAAAGCTATACAAGAATTATTTAATGGACAAATGGAACAATCTGGATTTTGAGGTTTACACTGTACAGCACCAAACTCCATAATAGCCTGATTAAATGTTGCTGGATCTTTTCTATCAATTAATTCTTGTGCTAAACCTTTAAACTCTTTGGCACCTTTAGAACTATTAATGGGTGTTTCAATTCCAAAGTAACGAGACAAAACACGATACACATTACCATCTACAACCGCTGTAGGTTCATTAAAACAAATTGAAGCAATGGCACTAGCAGTATAATCGCCTACGCCTTTAAGTTTTAATAACGCTTTGTAATTATTAGGAAATTCGCCATGTAATTCATTAGCAACATATTTTGCGGTAGCATGTAAATTTCTAGCTCTAGAATAGTAACCTAAACCTTGCCATAATTTTAAAACTTCACTTTCATTAGCTTTTGCTAGATGAAAAATAGTTGGAAAAGCTTTTAAAAAAGCGTAATAATATGGTAACCCCTGCTTAACTTGTGTTTGCTGCAAAATAATCTCAGACAACCAAATACTATAAGGGTTTTTAGTTTGTCGCCATGGAAGCTCACGCTTATTGTTTGAGTACCAGCTTATTAAAGATTTTAAAAATTGCATTGATTCTTTTTATAAAAAGCGCTAAAATTAACGTTTATAATATTAAATTTTAGTGAATTAGGTTTGAAATATTGAATATTAAATCCCTATATTTGCATCCCTTAAAAATTTTATATAGTAATCTAAAAAATAAATAATTAAAATGACGAAGGCTGATTTAGTAGCAAAAATTTCTGAGAAATTAGGAATTGAAAAAGGAGATGTTCAAGCAACTGTTGAATCTTTTATGGAGGAAGTAAAAACATCTTTAGAAAGTGGAGACAATGTTTATTTAAGAGGTTTTGGAAGCTTTATCATTAAGACAAGAGCAGAAAAAACTGGAAGAAACATTTCTAAAAACACTACAATAAAAATACCTGCACACAATATCCCTGCATTTAAACCTGCTAAAGTTTTTGTTGAAGGTGTTAAAACTAACGTAGACGTTAAGTAATAAACGCAATAAATAAATTATTAATTAAAAACACACTATTTATGCCAAGTGGTAAAAAACGCAAAAGACATAAGGTAGCGACACACAAGCGTAAGAAACGCAGACGCGCTAACCGTCACAAAAAGAATAAATAAATCAAAAAAGTAGTTAGATTAACTACTTTTTTGGTTAAAAACAAAAACGTTCTTTGAAATGAGTTCCATAAAGTATGGAGCTCCACGGGTTAAAAATCCTGTGATTAGGATTATCTAAAAAACTTTTTTTAGGTAACCTTAAAAATATTGTTTAATCCATCTATACTATAATAGTTGTTAGTTGCTAGTTGCTAATTATTAGTTTTTGAAAACTTTTATCTTTTAACTTATAGCTTTTAACTAAAAACGTATGGATAAAAATTAACTACATGGATAAAGAATTGATCATCCGATCTAGTTCTGATGCTGTTGATTTTGCCTTATTAAAAGATGGAAAACTAATTGAATTACAAAAGGATGAAGATGATAACAATTTTTCTGTTGGTGATGTGTTTATAGCCAAAATAAGAAAAACTGTTCCTGGTTTAAATGCCGCATTTGTTAATGTGGGTTATGAAAAAGATGCTTTTTTGCATTATCATGATTTAGGCCCAAAATTACCTTCTCTTTTAAAATTCACAAAACGTGTAAGCACAGGTAAACTAAAAGATTTTTCTTTAAAAAATTTCCCATTTGAAAAAGATATTGATAAAGACGGAAAAATTGTAGACGTCTTAAAATCAAATCAATCGCTATTAGTACAAATAGTAAAAGAACCTATATCAACCAAAGGCCCTAGAATAAGCTCAGAGCTTTCTATTGCTGGTAGATATATTGTTTTAGTACCTTTTTCTAGCAGAATTTCTATCTCACAAAAAATAGAAGACCGCGAAGAAAAAGACCGCTTAAAACGCTTGGTAAAAAGTATAACACCACAAGGGTTCGGAATTATAGTTCGTACAGTAGCACAAGGCAAAAAAGTAGCCGAACTAGATAAAGATTTACAGAATTTGCTTAGTCGCTGGACGGCAATGTGTAAAAAGTTACATAAAGCCCATCATCCCAGTAAGGTTTTAGGAGAGATGAATAAAGCCTCGTCTATTTTAAGAGACATATTTAACGACTCCTTCACAGCTATACATGTTGATGACGAAGAGCTTTATTATCAAGTAAAAGATTATTTGCAAGAAATTGCACCAAAGAAAGAATCAATAGTTAAATTGTATCACTCTAAAATACCAATTTTTGAAAAATTTGGCGTTGAAAGACAAATAAAAACCTCTTTTGGTAGAACCGTTTCCATGGCTAAGGGTGCCTATTTAGTAATAGAACACACAGAAGCTTTACATGTTATAGATGTAAATAGCGGAAACCGATCTAATAAAGCCAACAACCAAGAGGACACAGCATTAGAAGTTAATTTAATAGCTGCTACAGAAATAGCACGCCAATTACGATTACGTGATATGGGAGGTATTATAGTAGTAGATTTTATTGATATGACCAATGCTGCTAACAGGCAAAATTTGTTCAATCATCTTCGTGATGAAATGAAAGACGATAGAGCAAAACATAAAATATTGCCACCAAGTAAATTTGGTTTGATACAAATTACAAGACAGCGTGTACGACCAGAAATGAACATTAAAACCCGCGAGGAAAACCCTAACGGCGTTAATGGTGCCGAAGTTGAAGCACCCATTGGTTTAATACAAAAAATAACGCAAGATCTTGAAGTATTGTTTCGAAAAGACTATAAAAAGGTGACTTTAAACACACATCCTTTTATAGCAGCCTTTTTAACCAAAGGTTTTCCATCTATACGTTCAAAATGGTTTTTTGAACATAAAAAATGGGTGAAAATATTACCTAGAGATGCTTACACATATTTAGAATACCACTTTTTTGATAAAGATGGTAATCAAATTAAATAAACTATAAAACCCCTTCTATATTACATAGCTTGGGGTTTTTTTATGTTTAATTATAATAAGAAACTATAAAAAGTTAGTGTATATACTCAAAATATATTATGCATAATTTTATTGCTTATGTATTTTATTAATATAATGCTTATTAGAATCTAAATCTAAAGTTTCAACAAAGTAAATACCACTTTCTAAATTTGAAACATTTATTGAGTTTGAATTTGATTTTAATATTACCCTACCATTTACATCATAAATTTTAACAAAGCAATAGTTGCAAAAATTGATGTTTAAAATATTACCAACAGGGTTTGGATATATATATTTTTGTCTTAGTTCACTATCCTTTTTTTTTTGATTTAAAGATTCACAAAATACCGTTAAACTATTAAACCAGTTGAGAGCATAGTTAATTGTAGGAATTAAACAGGTTTCATGCGTCCCAGATGAATTTAAATCAATCCCTACAACATCTGATGATCCTAACGCATTCATTTCATTTGCCGCAACTATTGAATTAAGTGGAGTAACAGACGTATCTCCTCCACAATACAAAAGCCTTATTGGTTCATTAGATACCCAATTATGCACATCGTTTTCTCTTGCTGCTTTTCTAAAAGGATGATTAGATTTATTTTTTATGTTATCTACTACAGAATCTTGCATAAAAGTATATAAATTATTTGGGATTGCAGAGTTCCATTGGTTATTAGAGAATGTACCATCAGATAAATAGTTTCCAATAGTAACATCATATGGACTATCATAATATTCATTTAAATTATTATAAAGGTTTCCATAAACAAATTGATAAGATGCAGCCACATATGGAATATACTGTGATGTATAATACACAGGACTATCATCAAAAATGAAATCCATTTGGGTTTTAGATATGTCTAATGGAGCTGAAAGAGGAGCAGAGGCCACAACGTTAAACTCATCTTTTAAATCATTAACTGTAATATACTTATGCGTAGCCATGGTAGCATGCCCTCCTTGAGAATAACCTGCTAAAAAAAGTTGATTATTGTCACTTATTGACAAACTATTAGCCAAAAATTCTCGGGCAGCCCTAATTAAATCAAGTGAGGCAGTTGCTTCTGATTCCCAATGAATATACGGATGTATTCCTGAGTTTTCACCTAAACCTAAGTAATCTGGCATAGTAGTTATGTAGCCACTTCCTGAAAAAATTAGTCCTTGATAATAGTATTCATTATTAGATGGCACATTATTTTTATCAAATTGGGTTCCATGATGATAAGAAACTATTGGCAACTCATCACACAATCCTTGAGGTACATATAAAGCTCCTGAAGCTACGGTTGGGGTGCCATTAACGTCAACAGTATTATATATAATCTTATAACTTATTACAGCGTTAACATTAGTTATATCCTTATTTATAATAGAAGCCACCTGCTCTTTAGACCTATTAACTATAACCTCTGCACTAATTAAATTTTGAGCTATAGAAAAGCATGAATTAATAAATATTGCTATTAGAACACATACTTTCATAAAACTTTTTTTAGATAACATAAAACGAGTTTATTTACAATTTCTTACTTTTTTTAAGATAAGAGAATATTTTAAATTATACAATACTTGTTATTTTCCAACATTGAAACTTCCTAACAACCACCGTTAAAATAGAAAGATTATTTTTTATGGCGCTGGATTAGGAATACTTTTATGCACTTCATTAATAGCATCTAAAACTTCATTATTTAAAGTAACATTAATACTATCTATATTTTCTTTTAACTGATCTAAATTGGTTGCCCCAATAATATTAGCTGTTACAAAAGGTTGGTGGTTTACAAATGCTAAAGCCATTTGCGCTAACGAAATCTCATTTGCCTCGGCAATTTTTAAATATTGTGTTGCTGCTTTTGTTGCTTCTAACCCGCTATATCTTGAAAATCTAGGAAATAGTTTTAATCTTGCGTTATCTGCTGCTATTCCTTTAATATATTTACCAGATAATACACCAAAAGCCATTGGCGAATATGCCAATAAACCTACTTTTTCTCTTAATGAAACCTCAGCCAAATCGCCTTCAAAAGTTCTGTTAAGAAGAGAATAGGCATTTTGAATGGTTATTATTCTAGGTAAGTTATGCGTTTTAGACTCTTCTAAATAACGCATGGTTCCCCAAGAATTTTCATTAGAAATTCCTACTTGCCTAATTCTTCCTGCTTTAACTTCTTTTTCTAAACTATGAAGAATGTCATTAAAATTATCTTCCCAAGTTGTATCTAATTTATAATCTCTTGTACCAAATCTATTGGTATTTCGCTCTGGCCAATGTAATTGGTATAAATCTATATAATCTGTTTGAAGGCGTTTTAATTCGGCATCAAGTGCTTCTTTAATTGCGTTGCCTTTAAACCCGTTGGTACGGATATGTGCTGTATAATCTCCAGGGCCAGCAATTTTAGATGCTATTACTAGTTGGTCTCTTTTCCCCGATTTCTTTAACCAAGTTCCTATTATTTCACTGGTACGTCCACTTGTTTCTGCATTAGCAGGAACTGGATACAATTCTGCGGTATCAATAAAATTAACGCCTTGATTTGTTGCGTAATCTAGTTGTGCATGTCCTTCGGCTTCGGTGTTTTGATTGCCAAAGGTCATGGTTCCTAAGCATATTTTACTAACTTTTATATTGGTATTTGGGAGTGTTGTGTATTTCATGGTAGATTGTTTGAACTTCTTAAATTATTATATTTCTTAGTGTTTTTAAGGTTAGCAAAGATAAAAAACCGTTAAAAGCCTTTTTAGCTTTTAACGGTTTTTTATGCGTTAGGGATTGAGGCATTTGTTGGAGCTCCTCATAGAGAGCGACTGCCGAAAGCCCGACCCTTGTGGTAACGCCATTTTAATTTTCATTTAACAACTTAGAAAGTTCATCTAATTTAGGTGTTAAAACAACTTCTATTCTTCTGTTTTTTGCTCTTCCTTCGGCGGTATCGTTGGTGGCTATTGGTGCATATTCACCACGTCCTGCTGCTGTTAAATTTTCTGGATTAATAGCGGTATTTTCTCTAAGAATTTTTACAATGGCGGTAGCGCGTTTGGTTGATAAATCCCAATTACCGCTTAATTGCCCGCTACCTTTGTATGGCACATTGTCTGTATGTCCTTCTATTAAAACGGCAATGTCTGGGTTAACGGCAAGCACGTTACCTAATTGCTGTACTGCTCTACGCCCTTCTGCACCTACTGCCCAACTTCCTGAGCCAAATAATAATTTGTTTTCCATAGATACGTAAACCTTTCCGTCTCGCTGCTCTACGGTTAATCCTTTGCCTTCAAAATCTGTTAAAGCTCTAGAAATTGCGTCTTTTAAGGCACTCATTGCAGCATCTTTATCTGCTATAACTTTTTCTAATTCTGCAACTCTGTTTGAGCGATCTTCTAGTTCTTTTTTAAGTTTTTCTAAACGTGCATTTTCTGCTGCTAAGGCTTGTTCTTTTGCTTCTAATTGCGCTAATAATTCTCTGTTTTTTTGTGAGTTTTTAGCAATAGCTGCTGAACTGTTTTTTTCTAATGCATCATAAGACGCTTTTAAATTAGCGTAGTTAGATTTTAATGCATTGTAATCTGACTGTAACTTGTCGCGTTCTGCTACTGTTTCATCATAGGCTGCTTGTAACTGCTTTAACTCATTTTTTGCTGCATTTTTTTCTCTTAAAAGTGCATCGTTAGCATCAGACAGTTTTCTGTTTTCATTTTTTAAATTCTTGTATTTACCCTCTAATTCTTTATAAACTTTGGGAGATACACATGATGTTAAAACTACTAAAGTTAATACTAGTACTGAAAATTTTTTAATCATTAGGTTAGGTTTTGGATTTGACTGTATTTAATTATTTATCTATTTCTAAAAGTATTGGGCAATGATCACTATGAACAGCATCTTGAAGTATAACGGCTCTTTTTATGTTTTCTTGTAAAGGTTGTGCCACCATAGCGTAATCTAATCGCCAACCTTTATTATTTGCACGGGCATTAGCTCTGTAACTCCACCAACTGTATTGTTGTTTGTCTGGATTTAAATAACGGAAAGAATCTATAAAACCACTGTTAATAAAAGCTCCTATCCACTCGCGTTCAACAGGTAAAAATCCTGAAACATTTTTTAACCCCTTAGGATTATGGATGTCTATTTCTTCATGACAAATATTATAATCGCCACAAATAATAAGGTTTGGTATATTTTTTTTAAGCTTGTTTATGTATTCTTGAAACATAGCCATGTACTCTAGTTTATGCTCCAACCTAGCAATATTTGTGCCAGAAGGTAAATATAAACTCATAATTGAAAAATTATTGAAATCTACACGTAAATTGCGGCCTTCAAAGTCCATAGATTCAATACCAGTACCGTATTCAACATGATTGGGTTTTACTTTACTTAAAACAGCTACACCGCTATATCCTTTTTTTTGGGCACTAAACCAATAGTGATAATTGTAACCTGCCTCTTCAAAAATACTTAAGTCTAACTGCTCTTTTAAAGCCTTAATTTCTTGCAAACAAATTACGTCTGGGTTAGCAGCTTTTAACCAATCTATAAACCCTTTATTTACTGCGGCTCTTATACCGTTTACATTGTATGATATGATTTTCATTACTTGATTCTTTGTATTTCAGCTAAATTAAATAATGCATTACTTTTACACTATAGTTTGTTATAGCTTTTATTCATAAAACTATAAACAAAATATTTTAAACTAATTGAAGTTTAAATATCTAAATGAAATACTATTTATCTTTTATACTCTTTGTTTTTAGCTTTTGCATTTTTGCTCAAGAGCAAAACTCAAACTACAAAACAGTTAAAGTTGCTGTAAAGGATTCTATTAAAATTGATAGCGTTAGTATAAATTCTAGTTGGTTTTTTATAAAAACTAAAGAAGATGTTTTGGTTGATTCTTCTTATTATAATATAGATTTCCCCAAGGCATTATTAACATTTAAAAAACCCATAAAAACAGATTCAATAGTAATAAATTATTTAAAATTTCCAGAGTTTTTAACTAGAACCTACCAGCAATTAGATGAGTCTATTATAGTTTCTAATAACAACAATATACAAACACTTTATAAATTATCGCAACCTAATACCAATAATACGTTTATGCCTTTTGATGGCTTAACAACCTCTGGAAGTATATCTAGAGGAGTTACTATAGGAAACAATCAAAACTCTGTTTTAAATAGTGAATTAGACTTACAAATTACAGGCAAACTAAATGATAAAGTATCTCTTAGAGCCTCTATTCAAGACGCTAACATTCCCTTACAAGAAAGTGGTTATAGCCAACGCTTAGATGAATTTGATCAAGTATTTATTGAGCTTTTTAGTGATAATTGGAACATTAGAGCGGGAGATATCGACTTAGAAAACAACCAATCTTACTTTGCAAAATTTTCTAAACGTGTTCAAGGATTATTGGTTAATACCACCTTAGGCAAAGAAAAACAAAACAACCTATTTGCAGCTGGCGCTATTGTTCGTGGTCAATTTACAAGAAGTCAATTTACTGCCCAAGAGGGTAACCAAGGGCCTTATAAACTACAAGGACCCAATGGCGAATTGTATGTTTTGGTAGTTTCTGGTAGTGAAACTGTTTATGTTAATGGTGTTGCTGTAAAACGTGGTGAAGACCAAGATTATATTATTGATTATAATGCTGGAGAAATTATCTTCAACTCAACTTACCCTATAACTTCTGAAATGCGCATTACGGTTGATTATCAATATAGCGAACGGAATTACTCGCGTTTTGTAGCTTATGGCGGTGGTAATTTAAAAAGCGAAAAGTTAAAAATTGGAGTTTCTGTTTTTTCTGAAAGTGATGCTAAAAATCAACCCTTACAACAAAACCTCTCAGACGAGCAAATACAAATTTTAGCCAATGCTGGCGATGATAGCTCGCAAATGGTAGCCCCTTCAGAAGTTAGAGAGTCCTTTACCGAAAATCAAATTTTATATAAAAAAGAGCTTGTTAATGGTGTTGAAGCTTTTGTGTTTTCTAACAATCCAGACGACGAGTTATACCGAGTAACCTTTACCCAAGTTGGGACCAATCTAGGTAGCTATATTTTAAGTGATACAAATGCTATAAACAATATTTACGAATTTGTAGGAGAAAACCAAGGTAATTACGAACCCATTGTACAACTTGTAGCTCCTACCAGATTACAAATTGCAGTTGTTAATGGTAACTACCAACCTAATGAAAAAACTAATATAGATTTTGAGTTTGCGGGTAGCAAGAATGATTTAAATTTATTTTCATCTGCAGATGATAATGACAATAATGGATTTGCAGGAAAATTAAATCTGGAACAACGTTTAATAAAAAAAGACAGTCTTTGGTCTTTAAATGTTTTTGCCAATGCAGACCACGTTCAAGAAAATTTTTCAACTATAGAACGATTGTATAACGCAGAATTTTCTAGAGATTGGAATTTATTGTCATCAGATGAAACTACATCAAGCATTATAGATGGTAACCAAACTTTAATGAATTCGGGCTTAAAACTGTTTCACCCCAAAAAAGGTCTTGTTAATTACCAGTTTGAACATTTAAACTATTCTGATGAGTTTAACGGAAATAGACATGTAGCAAATGCTAATTTATTATTTAATAATCTCAAAATTAACTCTTATTCAAGTTTTTTAAATGCTACATCTAGTACCTACAAATCTACTTTTTTAAGGTCTTACAACACTATTACTTATGGAATGAAAAAAAGTTGGGTTGGTACCAAACTAGCCTTTGAAGATAACCAACAAACTGAGGTTGCTACAAACACATTAACCAATTTAAGTCAAAAATTCAAATCGTATGAGTTATTTGTTGGTATGGGAGATAGCACCAATGTTTTTGTTGAAGTTGGCTATAAAAATAGGGTGAATGATAGTATAAGAGATAACCAACTTAAAAAAGTTAATACATCAAACACATTTTATTTAGACTCTAAGCTAATTCAAAATAAAAACACCAATTTATCGGTATATGCTAACTACCGAGATTTAAAAAGTGAAGATGCAGAAATTGAAGATGAAAAGTCTTTTAATTCAAGGCTTCAATTCAACCAAAAACTTTTTAAAAACATTGTTCAATGGAACACTATTTTTGAAACTAACTCGGGTTCTATAGCTCAACAAGACTTTACTTATGTTGAAGTAGAAGCAGGTCAAGGTTCCTACACTTGGATTGATTATAACGAAAATGGTATTCAGGAATTAGAAGAGTTTGAAATAGCTCAATTTCAAGACCAAGGTAAGTACATAAGAGTTCTATTACCCAACCAAGTTTACATTAAAACGCATCAAAACAGGTTAAGTCAAACCCTAACTATTAACCCCTCACAATGGTCTGTTAGCCAACAAAAAACTAAGAAATTCTGGTCTCATTTCTATAATCAAACAAGTTATTTGATAGATAGAAAAAATGAAAGAGATGGCAATAGTTTTAACCTAAATCCTTTTGATAGCGATGCAAACAATCAATTAGGACTTCAACTTAATTTTAGAAATGTGTTATTTTTTAACAGAGGTCAACAAAAGTACACCACTTCTTATACCTATTTAGAAAACAAAACAAAAAGCGTACTATCTGTTGGTTTTATTGAAAATAATTTAAAAAGTCATCAGCTTAATTTTAATCATAAAATTTCTAACAATTGGCTTGTAACACTACTTTCTGCCATTGAAGATAATGAAAGCATAAGTGAGAATTTTACTAGTAAGAATTATAATTTTGAAGAAACTAGGTTTAGTCCAAAACTATCGTATTTATTTAATGATAACTCTAGCTTTGATGTGTTTTTTCAATATGCCAAAAAGGAAAATATGGTTGCAGATTTTGAAACCTTAAAACAACTAAAATACGGGGCATCTTTTATGTTCTCTAGCAATGCAAAAAGTGCTATTAATGGTGAATTTAATTTCTTTTCTAACACCTTTAATGGTAGTGCAAGCACCCCAGTAGCTTACCAAATGCTAGAAGGTTTACAACCTGGAAAAAACTTTACTTGGACACTTTTGGCTCAAAAAAAACTTACTAAATTTTTAGATTTAAATTTAAGTTACTTTGGAAGAAAAACCGAAACTAGTAAAACCATACATACAGGCTCTGTACAACTAAAAGCTTATTTTTAAAGCGCATCAATTTTATTAAAAACTGAAATAATAACGTTTACAACTTCTACATAAAACTCTGGATGAATGTTTTTAAAATCATCGGTTGGTTCATGATAATCTTCATGATCTTCTACTCCAAAATATAAGAAAGGAATACCTTTTTTATGAAAACTAGCATGGTCTGATGCATATACCCAGCTATCCTTTTCATCATACCCATCATGCCCAATAACTAGGTTAACTTTTTTTGATGTATTACAACAAACTACATTTTTAAATGAACTATATATATTTGATCCTGAAACAAATAATTCATTTTTATCACTCCGGCTAATCATATCCATGTTTATATTAATCTTAATTTTTCTTTTAGAAAAAGAAAGATTATTCACAAAATACAATGAACCTTTCATGTCTAATTCTTCAGCGTCAAAAGCCGCTAATATTACAGAGTGTTGTGGTGGGTGTTTTCTAAAATATTCAGCAAAACTAAACAAAGCACCTAAACCTGAGGCATTGTCATCAGCTCCATTATAAATTACTCCATTTTGAATACCTTCATGATCATAATGAGCACTAATAACAATAATTTTATTGGGTTTGGTAACGCCTTTTATATATCCCAAAACATTAGTCCCTCTGTATTCTTTCTTTCCTTTGGTAAACACAAATGGCTGTTCATAGCTCTTTTTTAAAGGTTTTACCTTTAAGCTATAAAACTGATTAATAATGTATTCTTTTGCTTTAACCGCCCCCTTAGTGCCTGTACGCCTGCCTTCAAATAAATCTGATGAAAGTGCTTCCACATGTCTTAATAATGCTTCTTTACTAAATAAAGTATCGTTTAAATTAGATTGGGCTTGTGAATTTAGAAAAACGAAGTATAAAAGTACTATAATAATTGCTCTAGGCATGTAATAGGTATCTTTAATGAATAATAAAGATACCTATTTTTTAAATTTTAAATTGAAAAAACTGAAAACAAAAAACCCATGCTTTAAAAAAACATGGGCTATATATAAAATTATTACTTTCTTTTACTTACTTAAGAGTTGCTTTTAACAATTCTCTATTCATTCTAGCAATATTATCTAAAGAAATACCTTTAGGACATTCTATTTCGCAAGCTCCAGTATTAGTACAGTTTCCAAAACCTTCTAAATCCATTTGCGCTACCATATTTTTAACGCGGTCTGCAGCTTCTATTTGACCTTGAGGTAATAATGCATATTGCGATACTTTAGCTCCTACAAACAACATAGCAGAAGAGTTTTTACAGGTAGCTACACAAGCACCACAACCAATACAAGTAGCAGCATCCATAGCTTCATCGGCTGCATGCTTAGAAATTGGAATAGCATTAGCATCTTGTGTATTACCAGAAGTATTTACAGATATATAACCTCCCGCTTGTTGTATGCGTTCAAAAGCTGTTCTATCTACAATTAAATCTTTAATTACAGGGAAAGCAGCAGCTCTCCATGGTTCTATGTAAATAGTATCACCATCATTAAACATACGCATATGTAACTGGCATGTGGTAATACCTCTATCTGGACCATGAGCTTCACCATTAATATATAGAGAACACATACCGCAGATACCTTCTCTACAATCATGATCAAAAGCAACAGGTTCTTTTCCTTCTGCAATTAATTGTTCATTCAGAACGTCCATCATTTCTAAGAAAGACATGTGTTCTGAAATATCATTCACCTTGTAAGTTTCCATCTTACCTTTAGATTGGGCATCTTTTTGACGCCATATCTTTAATGTTAGATTCATTCCTTTTCCTGACATAACTCTCTTATTTGTATGAACGTTGTTTTAATTCAATGTCTTTAAATTCTAATTCTTCTTTATGAAGTACCGCATCTGCTGGTTCTCCTTTATATTCCCAAGCAGCAACAAAAGCGAAGTCCTTATCATTACGTTTAGCTTCTCCTTTTTGCTCTCCAGATTCTTCTACAGATTCTTCTCTAAAATGACCACCACATGATTCTTCTCTCATTAAAGCGTCTTTAGCAAATAGCTCTCCTAACTCTAAAAAGTCTGCTACTCTACCAGCTTTTTCTAATTCTGGATTCATTTCATTAGCAGAACCAGGAACTTTTACGTCTTTCCAGAACTCTTCACGAATGGTCTTAATTTCTACCATAGCTTCTTTTAAGCCTTTTTCATTACGTGCCATTCCTACTTTGTCCCACATAACTTTTCCAAGTTTTTTATGGAAATAATCGACCGATTTAGAACCATTATTATTCATGAAGAAATCAATGCGTTCTTTAACTTCTTTTTCTGCTTCTTCAAACTCTGGAGAATCTGTTGGAATTTCACCAGTTCTAATATCATCAGCTAAATAATCTCCTATAGTGTAAGGTAGTATAAAGTAACCATCGGCTAACCCTTGCATTAATGCCGAAGCCCCTAGCCTATTAGCACCGTGATCTGAGAAGTTTGCTTCCCCAATACAGTAACAACCTGGAATGGTTGTCATTAAATTATAATCTACCCAAATACCTCCCATAGTGTAGTGGGTTGCAGGATAAATCATCATAGGTGTTTTATACGGATTCTCATCTACAATTTTCTCGTACATTTGAAATAAGTTTCCGTATTTAGCTTCTACTATTTTCTCACCTAATTCAGTAATTTTTTCTTTTGAAGGATTATCAATCCCGTGTATTTTTGCTTGTTCTTTTCCGTAACGCTCAATGGCCGAAGCAAAATCTAAATAAACTGCTTCTCCTGTAGCATTTACACCGTAACCTGCATCGCAACGTTCTTTAGCAGCTCTGGAAGCTACATCACGAGGCACCAAGTTACCAAAAGCAGGATAACGACGCTCTAAGTAATAATCTCTATCTTCTTCAGCTATTTCAGTTGGCTTTTTTCTGCCTTCTCTAATAGCCATTACATCTTCTTTATGTTTTGGCACCCAAATTCTACCATCGTTACGTAAAGACTCAGACATCAACGTTAATTTAGACTGATAATCTCCTGAACGCGGAATACATGTTGGGTGAATTTGTGTATAACATGGGTTGGCAAAAAACGCACCTTTTTTGTGTATTTTCCAAGCTGCTGTAGCATTAGAGCCCATAGCATTGGTTGAAAGGAAGTATACATTTCCGTAACCTCCTGATGCTATAACCACGGCATGTGCAGAATGACGCTCAATTTCACCAGTTATTAAATTTCTTGCGATAATTCCTCTTGCTTTTCCGTCAACAATTACCACATCTAACATTTCATGGCGGTTATACATTTGTATTTTACCGCGTGCTATCTGCCTGTTCATTGCCGAATAGGCGCCTAACAACAACTGTTGTCCTGTTTGCCCTTTAGCATAAAACGTTCTTGACACTAATACACCACCAAACGAACGATTATCTAAAAGCCCACCATAATCACGTGCAAAAGGAACTCCTTGCGCCACACATTGATCTATGATATTAGCCGAAACTTCTGCTAAACGATATACGTTAGCTTCACGCGAACGATAATCTCCTCCTTTCACTGTATCATAAAATAAACGGTAGGTAGAATCGCCATCTCCTTGGTAATTTTTAGCAGCATTAATACCTCCTTGTGCCGCAATTGAGTGTGCTCTTCTTGGAGAATCTTGATATGCAAATGCTTTTACATTATATCCTAACTCTGCTAAAGTTGCAGCAGCAGAACCACCTGCTAAACCAGTTCCAACTACTATAATATCTATATTACGTTTATTGGCTGGATTTACTAAGTTTATTTTATCTTTATAAGTAGTCCATTTATCTTTAATAGGACCCTCTGGTACTTTTGAATCTAAAACACTCATATTCTAAAAATTAATGGTGATTAAAATAATGATAAACGGCTACAATAATAAAGCCTAATGGAATAACAACAGAATAAATAACAGCAAGTTTTTTATAGAATTGTTTTCTAATTGCTGAAACTCCCATTGATTGAAATGCCGAAGTAAACCCGTGCAACAAATGCAATGCTAATAAAATAAAAGCCACTACGTAAGCACCAACCCTAATTGGGCTTACAAACTTGTGTTGCAACTCGGTGAAGTACCTAAACTCTCCGTTGTGCATTCCGGTCATATCGCCTTGAATGTATTTTACATTTATTTCTGGAATCCAGAAATCAATAAAATGCAATACTAAAAAGGCTAGTATTACCAATCCGCTATAAATCATGTTTCTACTCATCCAAGTAGAATTTGCTGCGCCATTGTTTTTTGCATACGAAACACCTAATGCTTTTCTATTTCTTAGCTCTAAAACAAAACCCATTACAAAATGAAAAACAACCCCGAAAATAAGCACAGGTTGCAACGCAAACTGAACTAGTGGATTGGTTCCCATAAAGTGAGACAACTGGTTAAATAAATCTTCACTAAAAACTGAAGTAATGTTGACTGCTAAATGAATAATTAGGAAAAACATAAGGAAGAATGCAGAAAGCGCCATGGCTACTTTTCTTCCAATCGAAGATTTTAAAAATCCGCTCATTTTTGTTAGTTAATTTAAGATACACAAAGGTAAATTACTATAAATTGATAGGCAATAAGTAATCAAATTAAAATTGTAATTTAGAACAATTTTAAGTAATTATACTTAGAATTAAACAATGATTTTTATCATTTTAAAGTTAAAAAAATGGACATAATACCTCTTGGACTTTTGTTCATTTTTTAATTAATAATTATTTTCTTGGTAACAGCTGCTTTTTCAGAATAAATACTTATAAGATATATACCTGACGATACTCCATTCATATTTATTGTTTTTATTTTAGATGTATTTGATAAATCATGAGTTGATATTTTACGCCCACTAACATCATAAATAACAGCTTTTTTAAGGTTAATAAAAGCATTATTTTTTATTTGAAATTCACCATTAGTTGGATTAGGGTATATACTAATTGATTTTTCTAACTCATTTTCATCTACACTTAATGGGCAAGATGAATTGTTTACTAACGGTGTTCTACCACAAACACTGGTTAAACTTCTATCTTGTATAGCATTAGCTGCTGTACTGTTATATGCTCCAATAACACGTTGTACTTCACCAGTTGATAACGCATAGTGCATAACATCATCGGTATCAATCACATGTGCTAATTGATGCCCATGCCCCAACTCATGAAGTGCCACACTTTCTAAATCATACATTCCCACAGGAGGGAGATTTACACCTGTTTCTGTGCCTGTATACCACGTAACATCATCTCTATTAAATTCTATATCATAACCTCTCACAAACCAATTTAGTGTACCACCCCCTAAGTCACAACCATTATAATAATAAGTACAGACACCTAAAGTAGACGAATCTAGTTCTCCATTATCAAACCTAATGACATTGTATTCATCATCAGCAGCAACATCTGTGGTGGCGGTTGCACCAATACTCCAATTTATTTTAGTTTCACAAATCCAATTATTAAAGGCACGCTCAAAAGCAGCTTTTGCACCAGAAACTTCGGCATCATTATTAAAATCTGTTTCCATATGCCAAACCACTTCATTGTCAGAGCCATTATAAGATGAGTGTTGCACTTGATAAGCAATCATTGGTTCAGGACCATTAGTTCCAGGAGGATCATTTCCAGTTAAATCATCAATATCATATTCCACATTCAACTCTGCATAAGGAATAGTAATTGATGCATATGGAGAAACTTCTGCACTAGCATTCTCAATATACATGTCTCCCGTACCTGCACTAGACGGTACTTCTACAGTTATTTCAGTATCGGTCCAAGTTAAAACCTGAGAGTCTAGAGCACTTATAAAAGTTAAACCGTTATCATCTGCGTTACTAAACCACACTTTACCTTGAGTAGTTCCAAAATTACTTCCTGTAATTGTTAAGACTTCTTTTGTACCTGCAGTTATTGTTGTTGGATTTAAGGTTAAATTTCCCGGAGCTAATGCTGTTTTACTACTTTGCTTAATTTTTGAAATTTTACTCGCTACATCAAAACTTTTAAGTTCTACATAAGGCGTTTTGGTGTAATTTATTATTTCTGAATATAGAGAACTGACTATTCCTGTTTTTTTACTGTAAGGATTTGCCGCCAAATCCTTCCTTAAATTATATTTATAAAAACCTTGTGATAAGGCATAAGGTTTAAACTGCTTAGTTGCGTTTTTAGCAGTAGTTTTTAAAGGTATTTCACTATTCTTTAAAGAAAATATACCAACGTCTCCTTTTCTTAACTTTAAACTAGGATGTGTTATTTGTGCACTTAAGCCAACTACACCACCAGAAGTGATAACTTCTATTTGTGAAAGTGGATTTCCTTTAAAAACCTTATAAACTTCAACGGTATTAATTGTATAGATTTGATTATAGTTTGCATCCCAAGTACTTCTTTTAGAAACAACCTTACCCTCTACAACTAATTCTGAATTAGAAATCTGACTTTCTAAAGACACTTTTTTCATTAAAGACTGAGCATCTAAAGACACCTCCCCCAACAAACCAAATATTGTGCATAGACACAAAATCTTCTTAATAATTTTTTCCATTTTTCTTTTTTTTTAATATACGACAAAAATCTTCTAGAAGACTTCTTGCACAATATAAAAAGATTGTATACCAGTGGCATACAATCAGCTTTATCATTATGTTAAAACTGGGGTATTATCAAATATAGCAAAATATAATAAATGATTTCTTGAGATTTGCTACTTTTATCCTTCTAAAATTTTTAAAAATGAAATATTCTCCAATAAACAACAAATTGTTTATAAACAACAGAAAAAAATTTACTGCTAAAATGAAACCCAATAGTTTAGCAGTTTTTAATTCAAATGATATTTACCCTATAAGTGCCGATAGCACCATGCCTTTTCAGCAACATAGAGATATTTTTTACTTAAGTGGTGTAGACCAAGAAGAAAGTATTCTAGTACTTTTTCCAGATTGCCCAAAGGAAAAACACAGAGAAATTCTTTTCTTAAAAGAAACTAATGAGCATATTGCCGTTTGGGAAGGTGAAAAACTCACTAAAGAAAAAGCTTTTGAAGTTAGTGGTATAAAAACCGTGTATTGGTTACAAGACATGGAAAAAGTAATGTTTGAAATTATGACCCAATGTGATACGGTTTACATAAACACTAACGAACATTACAGAGCCAATGTAGAGGTTGAAACTAGAGAAGATAGATTTACAAAATGGTTAAAAGAAAAATACCCAGCTCATGCTGTTGCTAAAAGCGCCCCCATTTTACAAAGACTCCGCTCTGTTAAAGACGAAATTGAAATTGATTTAATTCAAAAAGCTTGTAACATTACCGAAAAAGGGTTTAGACGTATTTTAAGCTTTGTAAAACCAGGAGTAACAGAATATGAAATTGAAGCTGAATTTATTCATGAATTTATAAAAAACCGCTCTAAAGGTTTTGCTTACACCCCCATTGTAGCCTCTGGTAATAATGCTAATGTTTTACACTACATAGAAAACAACCAAACTTGTAAAGAAGGCGAATTACTTTTAATGGATGTTGCTGCAGAATACGCCAATTATTGTAGCGACCTTACTAGAACCATACCCGTTTCTGGTAAATTTACTAACAGACAAAAAGCTGTTTACAACGCTGTTAATAGAGTTAAAAATGAAGCCACCAAAATGTTAACTCCTGGATTAATGCTAGACAATTATCATGCTGAAGTTGGAAAAATAATGACTTCTGAATTATTAGGTTTAGGCTTATTAGATAAAGCCGATGTACAAAATGAAAATCCTGATTGGCCTGCCTACAAAAAATATTTTATGCACGGAACAAGTCACCACTTGGGATTAGACACTCACGACTATGGTATTATAACCGAGCCTGTACAAGCCAATATGGTGTTTACTGTTGAACCAGGAATTTACATCCCTGATGAAGGTTTTGGTATTAGAATTGAAGATGATGTAGTTGTTCAAGAAACGGGAGAACCTTTTAATTTAATGAAAAACATCCCTATTGAAGCAGATGAAATTGAAGACCTAATGAATTCATAAACAAAAAAAGAGGCTGTCTGAAAAGACAGCTTTTTTTTGTAACTCAGATTGTCAAATCTAAAAAATTACTACGCTACTAATTCAAATAAATAATCATTAAGTTTTTGCAGCGTATTAATTTTATCTTTTGTATCAACTAAAAGTGAAATATTATTATTGCTGCCACCGTAAGATATCATTCTAATTTTTACATCCTGCAATATTTGAAATAATTTATGTGTTTCTGGATGATTCACTATACTGTGCCCAACCAAACAAATAATACTTTGGTTTTTATCAACTTCAATATGTGCTATTTTTTCTAGCTCAGCAATAATTTTTTCTAAATTGGTATCATTATCAATAGTTAATGAAACAGCAATTTCAGAAGTTGTAATCATATCTATTGATGTTTGGTATTGCTCAAAAACTTCAAATACTTTCTTTAAAAACCCGTGAGCATTTAACATACGTGCAGACTTTATTTTAATAGCTGTAATATTATCTTTAGCAGCCATAGCTTTAACACCAACTTCAGAATGGTCGCTATTAATTAAAGTCCCATAAGCTTCGGGCTTCATTGTGTTTTTTAACCTAACAGGAATATTATCTGCTCTTACTGGAGTTACTGTTTGTGGGTGTAAAATTTTAGCTCCAAAATAAGCTAACTCTGCAGCCTCTTCAAATGATAGATTTGAAATTGGCTTAGTATTATCAACATATCTAGGATCATTGTTGTGCATACCATCAATATCTGTCCAAATTTGAACTTCTTCTGCTTTAATAGCTGCACCTATTATTGTTGCCGTATAATCACTCCCTCCACGTTGTAAATTAGAAATATCATCATTTACATCTAAACAAATAAAACCTTGGGTTATATATATCTCAGAAGGTTCTGCTTCATTTAAAATTGTTTTAAAACCCGCCTTAATACGCTCCATATCTGGCTCGTTTTCAGCATTAATTCGCATAAAATCAAGCGCTGGTAATAAAGCAGATTTCACTCCTTCTTGCTTTAAATAGCTATTAAACATGTAAGTTGAAAGCAACTCACCTTGAGCTAAAATACTATTTTCTAAAACCTGAGAAAACTCTTTATATGTACAGGCTATTAAAAAGTTAAAAACATCAGAAACATATTCCTTAACTTCTTTATTCAAGGCTTCATTAGACAATAGTTTGTCTACTGTTTCAAAATAGGTTTCATGTAATTTATTAATACTGTTTAATGCTTCATCTGTTTGCTTCTCTGCAATATTGTTAGCAATAGCCACTAGGTGATTTGTGGTTCCAGACATAGCAGAAAGCACAACTACTTTTTTCTCGCCATCGTTAATAATATTTTTAACGTTTTGCATATTTTCAACAGAGCCAACCGATGTGCCTCCAAACTTCAATACTTTCATCTCTATTAAATTTGAGCACAAAATTATAACTACTACCTGTAAAAACTATGTTTATTAAAAAAAATGTTTACTTTTACACATATTGTTAAATAATTAACATGAAAACTGTATCAAACTGTGTAGAAGACATACTCATTACGCAACCTTATTTAGAAGAGGCCTTATCTAGAAACATTATTAACTATAGTGCCTTAGCAGTAGAACTTACCGAGCCTATTAGTAAAATGCTTAAAAAAGAAGTAAAGCCAGGAGCCATTATGATGGCCTTAAGGCGTTACAATCCGCCACCAACTTTGGGGAATTCTATTAAAATGAAACGTGTTATTCAAAATCTGGGTGATATTACAGTACGCTCTAATTTAACCGATTTTACCGTAAGAAATTCAAGCACCTTAATTGATAATCACGCTAAAATTTTAGAAAGAATAAACCAAGAGAATAAGCTGTTCTATACCTTTACAAGAGGTATTCATGAAAGCAACATAATTATCTCTAGCATCCTTAAAGATTTTGTTCATGAAAATTTAAAAAATGAGCACTTTATAGCTGTTCAAGAAGGACTTTCGGCAATAAGTATAAATTTACCACAAAACAACTCAAAAATAGCAGGTTTATATTACCATTTTTTTAAAAGATTGGCTTGGGAAGGTATTGTTTTATACGAAGTACTCTCAACAACCAATGAGTTTACAATTTTAGTTGAAGACGAATATGTAGATAAAGCTTTTGCTGCCATTAAAAGGGTGAAGTCTTAAATTTTTTAAGCAATCCTTTTTACCTTTGTAACCAACTTATAAATTATGATTTTAGAGTACAAAGGCACTAATATTTTTTATACAGACACGGGTAAAGGTACTGCTGTTGTTTTACTGCATGGCTTTTTAGAAAGCTCCAAAATTTGGGATTCGTTTATACCAAAGCTTTCAAAAAAAAATAGAGTTATTTGCATAGATCTTTTAGGCCATGGTAAAACAGGTTGTTTAGGCTATATACATTCTATGGAACTCATGGCAGAAGCTGTAGATGCTGTTCTTAAACATTTAAGAATTAGAAAATCCATTTTTATTGGTCATTCTATGGGTGGTTATGTAGCGCTTGCTTTTGCAGAAAAAAAACCAGACAATGTAAAAGGTTTATGCTTAATGAATTCTACCGCTAGTGCTGATACTCCAGAGAAAAGGAAAAATAGAGAAAGAGGCATACAAGCTGTAAAACAAAACCACAAAACATTTATTAGAATTGCTATTTCTAACCTGTTCACACCTAAAAATCGAACTATTTTTAAAAACGAAATAGAAGATTTAGTTGATAATTGTTTACAAACCCCTTTACAAGGTATTGTAGCAGCGTTAGAAGGCATGAAAATTAGAGACGACCGCGAAGTTCTACTTCACTTTTCACCTTATAAAAAAATGATGATTATAGGGAAAAATGATCCTGCTTTAGATTATAATCAACTAATTACTCAAACAGAAAACACCGAAGTAAAAATAGTGGAATTTGAAGGCGGCCATATGAGTTTTATAGAAAATAAAGAGGAATTACTAAGTTCTTTAATGCATTTCGTCGAATTTATTTAACTTTTTAACGTTTTTTTATATTTTTTTTGTAGGTTTAATCACCCTAAACATTAAAACCATGCAAAAAACTACTAACAAACCTACTTTACTTCCTAGAATGTATTGCTCCATTTTTGGACATGATTACAAAATTACCAAAAGAGTAACTTACCACGTAAAAGAGTACACTTGTTCGCATTGCAAAAAGCAATTAACCACTAATAGTAATGGAGAACTTGTAGAACTTACCCCTAAATACAAAGAAATAAATGCGATATTAGAAAGGGTTCACAATTCTAAAGTTGAACGTTTAAAGGAAAAACCTGTTCTTTCATCGATTTGCTGATAAATTGTTAATAACTTTTAACTAGTTTTTTTACCTTTAGAAGCGTCTCTCTTTAAGGTAATTATTAATGGTTGAAATTATATGAAACGCATTCAGTGTAAAGTATTTGGACACGACATTCAAGTTAGTAAAAACGTAACTTTTCATGTCAAAGAGTACAAATGTAAAAATTGTAAAAAAGAATTTACAACTAACAGTTCTGGTAGCTTAGTTGAACTAACACCAAAGTTTAAAGAAATTAACGCTGTTTTAGAAAATATTCACAAAAGGCGTTTAAAAAGACGACAACGAAACAACCCTGAATTACTAGTTTTTAGTCATTAAAATTTTTCCACCCTTGTGCTTTAAGTGCTATTTTAGTATCTGCTCTAGTTACTAAGTGCATGCCTGCTTCTTTTTCTCTTATATAACCTATTACGGTTAAGCTTGGATTTGCTTTTATTTTAGGATAATCTTTTTGAGCTATAGTAAACAACAATTCATAATCTTCTCCCCCATTTAACGCTACAGTAGTACTATCTATATTAAATTCTTCACAAGTTGAAATAACTTGAGGGTCTAACGGAATTTTATTTTCATACAAATCGCAACCCACATTGCTTTGTTTACAAATATGAATTATCTCTGAAGAAAGACCATCACTAATATCAATCATGGCGGTGGGCTTCACATCTAAATCTTTTAATAATTTAACTATATCCTTTCTTGCTTCTGGCTTTAATTGGCGCTCTACAATGTAAGTGTACGGTTCTAAATCTGGTTGGTTATTTGGGTTTACTTTAAAAACTTCCTTTTCTCTTTCTAAAACCTGTAACCCCATATAAGCACCGCCTAAATCTCCAGAAACAACTAGTAAATCATTAACTTGCGCACCACTTCTGTAAACTTCATTATTTGCTTCAACTTCACCAATAGCAGTAACTGATATTAATAACCCAGAGGTAGAAGATGTAGTATCACCACCAACAACATCAATATTATAAATTCTTGATGCTGTTTCTATACCTGCATATAACGCTTCTAAAGCTTCTAAAGGAAATCTATTAGAAACTGCTATAGAAACCGTTACTTGAGTTGCATTAGCATTCATTGCATATACATCAGATAAATTTACTATTACCGCCTTATACCCTAGGTGCTTTAAAGGCATGTAACTTAAATCAAAATGAACACCTTCTACAAGAAAATCGGTTGTTACAACTATTTTATTTTTTTTAAAATCTAAAACAGCCGCATCATCTCCAATACTTTTAACGGTTGATGATTGTTTAATTTTAAAATTCTTGGTTAAATGGTCTATCAATCCAAATTCACCTAAATCACTTAACGGAGTTCTTTGTTGGTTTTTATCTTCTATCATGATGCAAAAATATGAAGCTATTTTGTTTTTTATACAACTATACTATAAAAACTAGAAATATATTCAGAATACGTCAGCGCAATAAAAATATTAGCAATTAAAACAAGAAGTAGAGCAAAATTAAAAAGCCAAAGCTTTTTATCCTTTTATTGGTTATTTATTTTTTTAAACAAATAAGCAATAACACCTTATAAACAAACTAATTAACCTACAAAACGTAAAAACAACTGCATTTCATCGAAAATAATTGCTTTTAATCTAATTATTTGATTAAAACAGCTATATTTGTAATTCCCAAATTGATTAATAGCATGATATTTGAAAAACCTATCAACCGATTTTGTGCCATTTTTGGTCACAACTATAGACTTGTTTCAAAAATAGACGAAGACACATCAGAATTAGTATGCAAATGTTGTGGAAATCATTTTATCTCAACAAATGATGATAAAATAATGAATTTATCTGCTTACAGAGAGATGTCTTCCGTTTCAAAATATTTTAAAAATAGAAGAGGCGCTAACCTTGATAAATTTATTGGTTTCGAGTAAAAACTACTACCTCTTTTTAATCTTTATTTTTTACCAGTTATCTTCAGTTAACCTAAGTAACTAAAGTAATAAATTACCTCATACCTAATACTCACACAAACTAGGTCTACTCTACCATAACAAAAAACTATAAAACCATATATTAATATAATGTTAGGTTATCTTGTAATGACTGACTTATATTGTATATTTGCACTCTATTTAGAGTAAATCTAAGTTAAAGATATGATTAAAGTTTCAGAAACAGCAAAGAAAAAAATAATAGAGCTTATGGCCGAAGACGGCTATAACGCATCTACAGATTATGTGCGCGTTGGTGTAAAAAGTGGCGGTTGTTCGGGCTTATCTTATGATTTAAAATTTGATAAAGAACAACAAGAAGATGATAAAGTATTTGAAGACAACGATGTAAAAATCATTGTAGATAAGAAAAGCTTTTTATATCTTATAGGAACTACTTTAGAATATTCCGGTGGATTAAACGGAACAGGATTTGTTTTTAACAATCCTAATGCCAATAGAACTTGCGGTTGTGGCGAATCGTTTTCACTATAAATTTTAAGAGAAAACTATGTCGAAATATACAGAAGACGATTTAAGAGAAGAGCTAAAAACCAAAGAATACGAGTACGGTTTTTACACAGATATTGAGTCAGACACGTTTCCAAACGGTCTCAATGAAGACATTGTGCGCGCCATTTCAAAAAAGAAGGAAGAACCAGAATGGATGACTGAGTGGCGTTTAGAAGCCTTTAGAATTTGGAGCGAAATGGAAGAGCCAGAATGGGCAAATGTTACTTATGAAAAACCAGATTTTCAAGCCATATCTTATTACTCTGCTCCCAATAGCAAACCTAAATACAATAGTATAGATGAGGTAGATCCAGAATTATTGGCAACTTTTGATAAACTTGGTATCTCTTTAGACGAACAAAAGAAATTAGCAGGAGTAGCTATGGATGTAGTGGTAGATTCTGTATCTGTAGCAACAACCTTTAAAAAAACTTTAGCAGAACAAGGTATTATTTTTATGAGTATTTCTGAGGCTATTAAAGAACACCCAGAACTTGTTAAAAAATATATTGGTACCGTTGTACCTCAAAAAGATAACTTTTACGCAGCATTAAATAGCGCTGTGTTTAGCGATGGTAGTTTTTGTTACATTCCTAAAGGTGTTAAATGTCCTATGGAATTATCAACATACTTCCGTATTAACCAAGCAGGAACAGGGCAATTTGAACGTACATTAGTAATTGCCGATGAAGGTAGTTATGTAAGCTACCTTGAAGGCTGTACCGCACCAAGTAGAGATGAAAACCAATTACACGCTGCTGTAGTTGAGTTAATTGCTCTTGATGATGCCGAAATAAAATACTCAACCGTTCAAAACTGGTTTCCGGGTAATGCAGAAGGAAAAGGTGGCGTTTACAACTTTGTAACCAAACGTGGTTTGTGTGAAAAAAATGCAAAAATTTCTTGGACTCAAGTTGAAACAGGTTCTGCCGTAACTTGGAAATATCCAAGTTGCGTACTAAAAGGAGATAACTCAGTAGGAGAATTTTACTCTATAGCTGTAACCAATAATTTTCAACAAGCCGACACCGGAACTAAAATGATTCATTTAGGTAAAAACACTAAATCAACCATTATTTCAAAAGGTATTTCGGCAGGAAAATCACAAAACTCTTATCGTGGTTTAGTTCAAATTAATTCAAGAGCAGATAATGCCCGTAACTTTTCGCAATGCGATAGTTTATTAATGGGTAATGAATGTGGTGCGCATACATTTCCGTATATAGAAGCTAAAAATCAAACCGCTCAAATTGAGCACGAAGCCACAACTAGTAAAATTGGTGAAGACCAAATATTTTACTGTAACCAACGTGGCATTGATACCGAAAAAGCCATTGCTTTAATTGTAAATGGATTTAGTAAAGAAGTATTAAACAAGCTTCCTATGGAATTTGCTGTTGAAGCTCAAAAATTATTAGAAATAAGTTTAGAAGGAAGTGTTGGATAAATAATTCATACCTATGAAAAAATTAATGATTCTTTTATTATGCTTTTCTGCTACAATTAGTTGTAAGAAAGAAGAAAAAAACATTATAACAATTTCTGGAGATTACGTATTTCAAGATGATGCCGCTGTTTTACAAACAGACAGTATTATTTACGGAGTAATTATTAACAACAAAGCACAAGAACTAAATAAACAAGCAGAAGCTTTTAAACAACAACCTACAGATATGGTTAGAGTTGAAGTTAAAGGAATATTAAATAAAGAAAAACACAAAACCATTCTTTGGGAAAATAAAATTGAGATTACAGAAATTCTTAATGTAGAAGCAGCCCCAAATGATGACTATAATAATGTTATAAAACTAAGTGAGTAATATGTTAAAGATAGAAAATCTACACGCAGGTGTTGAAGATAAAAATATTTTAAAAGGCATTAATCTTGAGGTTAAACCAGGTGAAGTTCATGCTATAATGGGGCCAAACGGCTCTGGAAAAAGTACTTTATCATCTGTTATTGCTGGAAAGGAAGAATACGAAGTCTCTGAAGGAAGCATCATTTTTGAAGGTGAAGACATTGAAGAATTAGCTGCCGAAGAAAGAGCTCATAAAGGTATTTTTATGTCATTTCAGTACCCAGTTGAAATTCCTGGTGTATCTGTAACTAATTTTGTTAAAACTGCTATTAACGAAACTAGAAAAGCACAAGGTTTAGAAGACATGCCTGCTAAAGATATGCTTAAGTTAATTCGTGAAAAATCTGATTTATTAGAAATAGACAGAAAGTTTTTATCACGTTCATTAAACGAAGGGTTTTCAGGCGGTGAAAAAAAACGTAATGAAATTTTTCAAATGGCTATGTTAAACCCAAAATTAGCTATTCTTGATGAAACAGATTCTGGATTAGATATTGATGCTTTGCGTATTGTAGCAAATGGCGTTAATAAACTTAAAAGTAAAGACAATGCTGTAATTGTAATTACTCACTACCAAAGACTTTTAGATTATATAGTCCCAGATTTTGTACATGTATTATATAATGGAAAAATTGTAAAATCTGGCACCAAAGAACTAGCTCATGAGCTTGAAGAAAAAGGTTACGACTGGATAAAAGAAGAAGTTGGTGCATAGCACCAGTAACCAGTTTACAGCCGCAATTAGTAATTGTATTGCTACTGTAACTGAATACGGAATAACATGGATTTAAAAGAAAAATTATTATCATCGTTCTTAGTATTTGAAAATCAATCAGAAACAGATTCTTATGTTCACACAGTAAGAAATGATGCTATAAAAAACTTTAAAGAAAAAGGTTTCCCAACAAAAAAAGATGAAGCTTGGAAATACACCTCTTTAAACAAATTACTTAAAGAAGACTACAGTGTTTTCCCTAAACAAGAAAACGCTTTAGAATATAGAGATGTAAGCAAATATTTTATACAAGAAATAGATTCTTATAAAATAGTTTTTATTGATGGTAAATACTCTTCTAACCTTTCAGAAACCACACACGATGGTATTGATGTCTGCTTAATGTCTGCAGCACTAACAAAACCAAAATACCGCTTAATTATAGAAAACTATTTTAACAAAGCGGCAACTAAAGATAGTTTATCATCTTTAAACACAGCATTTTCTAAAGAAGGGGCATACATTCATATTCCTAAAGGAAAAATAGTAGAAAAACCTATTCAAATTGTCCATTTTTCAACAGGCAATGAATCTGCTACCATGTTACAACCACGTAATTTAATTGTGGTTGAAGAAAACTCTCATGTACAAATAATAGAGCGCCACCAAAGTTTAACCAGCAACCCTGTATTAACTAATAGTGTTACAGAAATTTACACAAAAAAACGTGCTATAGTAGATTACTATAAAATTCAAAATGATGAAGCTAACGCATCGTTAATAGACAATACATTCATTAAACAAAAACAAGAAAGCATTGTGTCTGTACACACATTTTCATTTGGCGGAAAATTAACACGCAACAACCTTAATTTTTATCAAGAAGGAGAACGTATAGATTCTACCCTAAAAGGCGTTACCATTATTGGCAATAAACAACATGTAGACCACAATACACTGGTACACCATATAGAGCCAAATTGCGAAAGCCATCAAGATTACAAAGGTATATTTAATGATAATGCTACGGGAGTTTTTAATGGTAAAGTAATTGTTGAAAAAGAAGCTCAAAAAACCAATGCATTTCAAGCAAACAACAATATTTTAGTTAGTGATAAAGCAACCATTAACACCAAACCGCAATTAGAAATTTTTGCTGATGACGTAAAATGCTCACACGGTTGTACTATAGGTCAATTAGACGAAAGCGCTTTATTTTATATGCGTTCTCGTGGTATTCCAGAAAAAGAAGCCAAAGCATTGTTAATGTATGCATTTAGTAATAACGTACTAAACTCTGTTAAAATACCAGAATTAAAGCGTAGAATTACAAAAATTATCGCTAATCAATTAGGTGTAAATATTGGTTTCGATTTATAATTTTTTTTAGAAGCTATTTCCCGCTATCCGCTGTATCTTTTTCTCGTACCTCAAAAAAGGATGCCGCTTCTATCGGGGCTAAAAAGTAACTATGTTAAACGTTGAAGAAATAAGAAAAGATTTTCCCATTCTTGCTCGTAAAGTTAATGGCAAACCTTTAGTGTATTTTGATAATGCTGCTACATCACAAACACCACAGCAGGTTATTAATGCTATTGTAAATTATTATACAAACTTTAACGCTAACATACACCGTGGTGTACACACATTAAGTCAAGAAGCCACTGACTTATATGAACAATCCAGACAAAAAATTCAAGCACATTTTAATGCTAAACATGCGCATGAAATCATTTTTACATCAGGAACAACACACGGTATAAACATTGTAGCTAACGGATTTTCATCTATTCTTAAAAAAAACGATGAAATTATAGTTTCTGCCTTAGAACACCACAGCAACATTGTACCTTGGCAAATGCTTTGTGAGCGCACAGGCGCAACCTTAAAAGTCATTCCTATGAATGATAACGGTGAGTTAGAAATATCAGAATACGAAAAACTACTTTCTAATAACACTAAACTGGTTTTTGTAAATCACATTTCAAATGCTTTAGGCACTATAAACCCTGTTAAATACATCATTGAAAAAGCCCACAATGTTGGTGCTGCCGTTTTAATTGATGGCGCCCAAGCTTGTGCGCACATAAAACCAAACGTACAAGATTTAAATGCCGATTTTTATGTTGCCTCGGCTCATAAAATGTGTGGTCCTACCGGTGTAGGCGTTCTTTACGGCAAAGAGGCTTGGTTAAACAAACTACCTCCCTACCAAGGCGGTGGTGAAATGATTGCCGAAGTAACGTTTCAAAAAACCACGTATGCAGACCTACCTCATAAATTTGAAGCAGGAACACCAAACATAGCAGGAGGCATTGTTTTCGGAACCGCCATAGATTACATGAACACTATTGGTTTTGATAATATTGCTGAGTACGAAAACGAGCTCTTAGAGTATGCCACAAAAAAATTACTTGAAATAGATGGTTTAAAAATTTATGGCACTTCTAAACACAAAACATCAGTTATATCATTCAACCTTAAAGGTATTCACCCATATGATGTAGGTTCTATTTTAGATAAATTAGGGATTGCCGTTCGTACTGGTCACCATTGCGCGCAACCTATAATGGATTTTTATAAAATTCCAGGAACCGTACGTGCTTCGTTTGCATTTTACAACACCAAAGCCGAAATAGACACCTTAGTTGAAGGCGTTAAAAAAGCTAAAATGATGTTGTCTTAAACTAATTTTGGCGCCCTTTTTGCATATTATTTTCAAAATTACTTATATGAAGTGGATACTTATACTTTTTAGTATTATTACATTAAAAACTTGTAACAATACTAGCTTAGAACAAAACACAACAATGTTACAAGACAACTTTAACATAACTACTTTAAACGGAACAAATGTTTCCGCATTTAATTTAACCATTGCGTTTGCAGATTCTACCAAACAGGTATCTGGTTTTTCTGGGTGTAATAGATTTTTTGGCTCTTACACCATTGAAAACAATACTATTAAATTAGGTCCATTGGCCACTACCAGAAAAATGTGTACACCTAAGCTTAACAGTGTTGAATCTGAACTATTAGACGCCTTAACAAAGACAAACCATTTTTCAATAAAAAATGACACTTTAATACTTTTAGAAAATGAGAATAAACTCTTAAACGCTGTAAAAAAAGGTGTTTCTAAAAATATTTCGTTTGAATATACCCAACACTCAAGAGGAGGGTTTCAACTTATAAAAGTGAATGAAAAATCTGTTGCTATTCAAAATAAAAGAGAAGGAACTATAACAAAAATTGACTGCAACGAGAAGCAATGGCAAAAACTAATTAAAGCGTTTAAATTAGTTAATCCCGATAGTATTTCAAATTTAAAAGCCCCATCAAACAAACGCCTTTTTGATGGTGCTGCAATAGCAAAATTAACCGTGAACTTAAATGGTAAAACTTATGAAACCCCTAGCTTTGATCATGGTAACCCGCACCCAAATATTGCTAATCTTGTTAAAGAAATCTTATCATTATCCCAAAACGTTGAATAGCAACGTTACTTGTTGTATTTTTGCTTAAAATTGAACGTATGACTATTGAAGATATTCAAAATGAAATAATAGACGAATTCTCAATGTTTGAAGATTGGGAAGAACGCTACCAATATATGATAGATTTAGGGAAAGAATTACCCTTAATTGACGACCAATACAAAACAGACAGCAACATTATTAAAGGTTGCCAAAGTAAAGTATGGGTACATGCTGAAATGAAAGGCGATAAGTTACAATTTACCGCAGATAGTGATGCCATTATTACCAAAGGTATTATTGCTATTTTAATAAGAGCTTTTTCTAACCAGCACCCAAAAGATATTATTAATGCAGATACTAGTTTTATTGATAAAATAGGACTTAAAGAGCATTTATCTCCCACACGTGCCAACGGTTTGGTAAGTATGGTAAAACAATTAAAAATGTACGCTATTGCGTATCAAACTCAGTTGAATTAGTGGATTTCGTTAATTTGTGTAATTGTTTAAACACACCAACGAATAAACACATAAACAATTAAAAATATGAGCGACACAACTATAGACACAAATGCCTTAGGTGAAAAAATAGTAAACGTATTAAAAACTATTTATGACCCTGAAATCCCTGTTGATATTTATGAACTTGGGTTAATATATGATGTTTTTGTAAACGAAGACTACGACGTTAAAATATTAATGACGCTAACCACACCCAATTGTCCGGTAGCAGAAACATTACCTTTAGAAGTTGAAGAAAAAATAAAATCACTTAACGAAGTAAAATCGGCTGAAGTAGAAATCACCTTCGATCCACCTTGGTCTCAAGAACTTATGAGCGAAGAAGCTAAGTTAGAATTAGGAATGCTTTGATTTAGTTACAGTCTCAAGTAATGGTTTTCATCACAACTTAACAATACACAATTAAACAACTTACTTTTTTGAAAGACGAAATTATAAATCGCGTAGCGAATAGTAAACTAATAACCTTAGATTTGGAAGACTTTTATCCAGAAGGTAAACGTGTATTATTTGATATTAAAGACTGGTTATTTGAAGGCTTAGTATTACGTGAAAAAGATTTTAGAGCTCAAGTATTAGAATTCAATTGGTCTCAATTTCAAGATTGCTACATAGCCTTAACATGTAGTACAGATGCCATTGTACCAGGTTGGGCTTATATACTATTAAGCATTCATTTAGAGCCTTACGCTAAAAAAGTAATAGTTGGCAATTTAGAAACCTTAGAAACTTCTATATACCAAGACATTATAAACAATTTAAATACAGAAACGTTTAAAGGCAAGCCTATTATTATAAAAGGATGCGCTAATAAACCCGTTCCTCAAAATGCATATATTATGTTAGCTAGCAAGTTAAAACCCCTAGCAAAATCAATTATGTATGGAGAAGCTTGCTCTTCGGTTCCACTTTATAAAAACAAATAATTTCTTGTGACCCCAAATTAAAAAATGGGTCTATATTTTATATTTCAAAACTTAATAAACTTAAAATTTTATGAAAAAAGTACTTTTAGTAGTATCGTTGTTTTTTGGAGTAATTTCAATAAACGCACAAACTAAAGAAGAATTACAAGCTAAAAAAGCAGAAAAACAAGCCGAAGCTGATGCAGCACAAGCCGAAGCTAATAAATTACAAGCTCAAATTGATGCACTTCCAGGTTGGAGAATAGGTGCCTTTGGAACTATTGGTGGAAGTTTATCTAACTTTAATAATTGGTATGCTCAAGGAACACCTAACAACAGCTCTGGTAATATTGGCTTTACCTTTAACGCTTTTGCTAATTTAATTGAAGACAAGTTTTTTTGGAGAAACTCATTAACTACTAATTTGGCATGGGTAAAACTAGACGACAAAGATAACGGAACCGATGAAGATGATAGTTTTGAACCTACTACCGATGTATTTAACCTATCATCGCTTTACGGTAGAAACATTACTAAAAACTTAGCTGTTTCTGGTTTATTAGAATACAGAACTACAATTTTAAACAACTTTAATGACCCTGGTTATTTAGATGTTGGTATTGGTGCTACTTGGACGCCTATTGAAAATTTAATAGTTGTTATTCACCCATTAAACTACAACTTTGTATTTGCTGATAATGATGCTGTTTTTGATTCATCTATGGGTGCTAAAATAGTAGCAGATTACACAAGAAAAATTGGTGCTATTGACTTTAAAACAAACTTCTCTACTTTTCAAAGTTATAAATCTAGCGATTTATCAAACTGGACATGGACCAACTCATTTAGCTACACACTTTGGAAAATGATTGGTGTAGGTTTTGATTTTGGTTTACGTAGTAACAAACAAGAAGCATTAAATTATGCCCTAGCACAAGACCCAGCAACAGCTACTGGTTTTGATGATGTTGATAACGATTTACAAAGCTATTACACCATTGGTTTAAGCTATAAGTTTTAAGCTTTAAAACTTTATATATCTAATTTTAAAAAATCCGCTTCTTTTTCTAGAAGCGGATTTTTTAGTTTTTACCTAAATTGTAAAACATAATCAACCATAAATACTGATATAAAATGAAAAAATTATTCCTTATTGCAGTTTTACTTACATGTGTTTTCGCACAATGCCAAGAATACACCTTTATTCCAGATAGTTTAAGATTACTTCCGTTGCAAGAACTGTTAAAAAAAGAACCACCTGCCGATTTTGAACCTGTTTATTATGAAGACGGTACACCAGTAGCCTTTAAAGACGTGTTGCCATTAATAATGGGGCAAAAATTAATACCCAGTATGTTTGTAGATGACAATGGAGAATACAAAGCGTTGGTTGTTAAAAGCATTCTTAAAAACGATGACATAAAAATTGTATATGAAAACATTCCTGAATCATTAATAAATTCTGGCTATTCATATGGAAACCCTAATAGCGATACTGTAATTATAAACATAGATGGTGGGCCTGAAAATGATCTTAGAACATATAGATTTAAACTTTCATATAGTTTTACAGGTGAAGTTGATGAGAACAACTATTTTCTTATTAATATGCGTGAATCACAAACTCTGCATCCTGAGGACACCGAAAAGGAAGAAATTTCATGGGAACAGGCAAAAAACTATAATGAAAAAACGGTAAAAACGCTTTATGAGCTTATTAGTTATTTTAAATCACAACATAAAAAAGTGTATGTAGTTGGTGGGTCGTATGGCTCTTTAGTTGGTTTAAAATCTCTTGTTGATTATAACAACATTGCAGACAGATATTTATTAATGGTAGGTAGACTTGATATGACGAAAAAAGTTAGTGAAGCTTATTCTAAAGGATTTGAGGCTAATTTTGAAACTGATGCTGTTACACCAATAATTGGTGAAAAATCAAATAATATTTACACAGTTAACATGCGAAAAATTGCAGCAGCCATAAATAGAGACGAGAAATATACCGAATTACTGAAAGACACTGACCTGTCTAATCTCATATATATCTATATTGAAAATGACCAAAGAGTTGGAAAGCTAACTGAAAATGAGATTAAATTTCTTGAATCTAAAAATGCCAAGGTGATTAATGTAAAAGGAGAACACGATAAATGGAAAGCACATTTAAAAATGGGACTTCAACTATTGTTAAACAATTGAATGTTACCCAAAATTAAATAATTTTCATTTAAACTAGAACATAGCAAAAATGAGCGTTAGGGATTGAGGTATTTGTTGGAGCTCCTCGCAGAGAGCGACTACCGAAAGCCCGACCCTTGTGGTAACGCCCAACTACTCCATATCTTCATAATCTGGATACAGAAAATGATTATACGGAAAACGCGTGATGTGTATCTCTCTAACTTCATCGTAAACACGTTTTTTAAAGTCTTCTAAATTACTTTTATTAATAGCCGAAATGAATAGGGCATTGTTACCTATTTTACTCATCCAGGTGTTTTTCCATTCTTCTAAAGTGTAATTTGCTTTAGTGCGTTCGGTAGCTAAATCGTCATCATCAATAGGTTCTGGTTTATAAGCATCAATTTTATTAAATACCATAATAGTAGGTTTGTCTCCACTATTTATTTCGCCTAATATTTTGTTTACAGAATCTATATGTTCTTCAAAATTTGGGTGCGAAATATCAACTACATGCAACAGCAAATCTGCTTCTCTTACCTCATCTAAAGTGCTTTTAAAACTATCTACCAATTGGGTTGGTAACTTGCGTATAAAACCAACCGTATCACTTAATAAAAAAGGTAAGTTTTGAATTACTACTTTTCTAACAGTGGTATCTAGGGTAGCAAAAAGTTTATTTTCGGCAAAAACTTCACTTTTGCTTATCACATTCATGAGGGTAGATTTACCCACGTTAGTATAACCAACCAAGGCTACTCTAACCATTTTTCCGCGGTTGCCGCGTTGTACTGCCATTTGTTTATCAATAGCTTTTATACGGGCTTTTAAAAGCGATATTTTATCACGTACAATACGTCTATCGGTTTCAATCTCGGTTTCACCAGGTCCGCGCATACCAATACCCCCTTTTTGTCGTTCAAGGTGCGTCCACATCCCCCTTAATCGTGGTAATAAGTACTCGCATTGTGCCAACTCTACTTGTGTTCTTGCATAACTAGTTTGGGCTCTTTGTGCAAAAATATCTAAGATTAGATTGGTTCTATCTAGTACTTTTACATTTAGAATTTTACTAATGTTGCGTTCTTGAGCAGCGGATAATTCGTCATCAAAAATGGCTGTTCCTACATCATTTGCTTCAATAAAATTACGAACATCTTCCATTTTACCAGACCCAATAAAAGTTTTAGGGTTGGGCATATCCATTTTTTGAGTAAAACGCTTTACTACCACGCCTCCAGCTGTATAGGTTAAAAATTCAAGTTCATCTAAATACTCTTTAGATTTAGCTTCATCTTGATTTTTAGTTATAATTCCTATTAAAACTGCTTTTTCTAAAGCTATGTCTTTCTTTTCTATCATAAATATTAATAATGTACAAAGTTACGCAATTACAACTACTTTTAATTTCATATTTTAGGGGTCTATTTTTTAAGTTTATGATTGATTTATTTGAGGATATCCCTGTAAAGGAAAATATGCAAACCATTGCATTTTATAATGTAGAAAACTTATTTGATGTTTTAAAAGATAAACATACCAACGATAATGATTTTCTGCCATATTCTAAGAAAAAATGGACCCTAAAACGTTACAAAAATAAATTAAGAAAACTTGGGTTTGCTATTTCTAATATTGGACGAAGAGAAACCGGAAAAAACCCAGCTATTGTAGGTTTAGCCGAAGTTGAAAATGCCAAAGTTATTAAAGACCTTTTAGATTCTAAACATTTAGATGACTACGATTACGATTATGTACATTACGAATCACCTGATGAACGCGGTATAGATGTTGGCTTAATTTATGATAAATCTGCTTTTAATGTATTGAATTCTGAAACTTTCACGGTTCATTTAACTGATGCGGATGGCTCTCTTGATTATACCAGAGATATTCTATTGGTGTCTGGTAAACTAGATGGCGAATTAATACATGTTATTGTAAACCATTGGTCTTCTAGAAGTGAGGGAACTAAAGAAACCGAGTTTAAAAGATTGGCTTCTTCTGAAAAAGTAAGTGAAATTATTTCTAGTATTAAAGACAAAAATGCAGATGCCAAAATTGTGATTCTTGGTGATTTTAATGATGAACCACATAACAACAGTATAATTAGATTGGTAGAAAACTACAATTTATACAACCCATTTGAAACCCTTAGGTCCTTTAACAGAGGGTCTGTGAGCAGATTTAAACAATGGAGTTTGTTTGACCAAGTGTTTTTTACTACTAACTTTATTAAAAGCTCTAAAGACCAATTTGAGTATTACAACGCCAATATTTTTGATGAAGATTTTTTAAAACAATTTAAAGGCAAATATAAAGGCTCACCTTTTAGAACTTATGTTGGTAAAAAATATAAAGGTGGTTATAGTGACCATTTTCCTGTTTATGTTATTTTTAAGAAATAAAAAAGGAGACCACACATGTGTGGTCTCCTTTTTTATTAATTTTATTTATTAAAAAACTACGGAACTGTAACCAATACATTTTCAACATGTAAAGTCATGTTTTCATTGCTTGAATCACTACCTGTATATTTAAATGCAATGTATGCTGTACCAGAATAAGATGATAAATCTATACTTCCTGAATCTGTAAATGTAAACCAGGTATCATAATCAACAACATAACTAACATCAAAAGTTAATGGTTGCCAAGTAGCTGTGGCAATACCCGCTTCGGTACCATCAAAATCAGTTGAAATAAACACCTCTAATGGCTCATGACCAGAATCTGGATAAGCATGTTCTGTTTGAAATGTTAAAACCTCTCCATCTTGACTATCTAAATCAATTCCAGGAGTAATTAACCATGCTATGTTTGAAGTATCTCCTGAGTTATAAGGGTTAAATTCTGCATACCCATTGCCTCCATAAACTTGTTCTGTCCAAACTACACTTCCTGCTTCAGCATAATTAATCCAACCATCAATATTTAAAGTGGTATTATCAATAGCTGTATTAAATGATTCTTCAAAAACAGGATCACATCTATCTTCAGTAAAATTAATATCGCTTGTATCATTTAATACCATTACAATATCATCACCACCATAACTTTGTGTAATAACCCCAGATATTGTTCCTCTACCATCGGTTGGTAAAGGTTCTTGAATAAAATTAGCAAAAGAACTTGTTTCTATAGGAAATTCAAAACCATTTAAACAACTTACTAGATTACGTTGAGTATCAAAATCATCTGTTGGTTCTAAAAAGGTTTTTCCTGCTAAACTCATTGGGAATTGAACATTTTCCAGTGTTACAAACATACCCAAATGCGAACTATTAACTTCTGAAGGATTTAAAACTAAAGGAACAATTTCCATAGTATTTTCAGATCTAAAAATGAAATTAGGAATTTGATTTGCTGTAAATTCATCAACCTGATCTCCATCGGCTTGTCCTCCTATTGTTACTACTTCTGATGAGTTTTCACCTAAATAAGCGCCTTTTAACTTGATATAAACTTCTCTTCCTAAATTAAATTGGTTATAAGAATCTACCTGATTAAGAACAACACCAATGGCTGCAGTGGGGTTTTCAGGAGCATCTTGCATATAAAATTCTTTATAGAAGTTGCCTGTTCTATCTGATGAAGTTACATAACCTTTAACAACAATATCTGATTCTATTAAAGTTACAGTACCTGTGTATAAAGCTACCAATTCTGATATTGAAATTTCAGTAATATCACCACTTGCAATACTATCCATAATAGCGGTTAATCCTTCATTTTCTTCATCCCCTAAACTTGCTGGGATAACATAATCATCATCTTCTACACAAGAGAAGCATGCTACACTAATCATTAACGTTAGTGCTATTTTTAATAATTTTTTTGTACTCATAATGCTTAATATTTTGTTTTCCATAGTCTTTTTTTAAAATCTGAAGTTTAAGTTTACAAAGTAGTTTGTGCCTCTACCATACCAGTATTTTGGTCCAAAAACACGTTTTGGACTAGCAACATCGTCTCTTAATTCTCTGTAATTTGCTAACCTACCTTGTTCAAAACCACCGGTTTTATATTCTTTGTCTAAAAGATTTCCAATACTTGCAAAAAGACTAATGTATTTATTACCTATTTTCCAAGATTTTCCCCCAATAAGGTTAACAACCATATAGTCATCAAACCTTTCTTGTTTTAATAGTTCATTAGCTAATTCTTCATCATAATCGTTAAATGGTAAACCATCTGAATCTAAATAAAAATTAGATGTTCTTGTTAGTGTATTAATATCTACGTAAGTATGACTAAAGAAATTAGCTGTAGCACCAAACCACCAATAGTCTGGGTCTCTATACTCAAAACCTACAGAGTAAGCTCTTTGTGGCCCGCCTGCAAGTTTATAATCTTTTAAATTGGCTTGCCCATAAGATATTGACCCATCTTCTGATGTAAAACTAGAAGATGTTAAGTATAAATTAGGGTTGTTATCATAGGTGTATTGACCAACTGAAGCAGCGCCTTTAAGCTTAATAGTTGGTGTTACTTGTGCTTCAATTCCTAATTCTGCACCAATGTGCCTTTTATCTATACCTTGTAAAACTTCTTGAACAAAGGCCGAAGTTTCATTGTTTTCTATTTCTGTACCACTTAAACCATCGGCGTAATAGAAACCAACCTCATTGGCATCTTCAATAGTAGTATAAAAACCTGTTAATTTAGCTTTTACTATTGGTGATCTAAAAATATAACTAGCATCAAAAGAAGTTACTTTTTCTTCTGTTATATCTCTAACTATGTTATGATTTTCTCTAGAATTTGAAAAGGTATTTCTTAATGTAGGCGCTCTAGAAATATATCCTGCATTAACATCAAACAAATGCTTTCCTGTAATTTTATAAGTAAAACCTGCTTTAGCGCCATAACCTGTAAAGGTTAACTCTTCGCCTTTACCATAAGAATCACTTCCTGGAAAACGGCTATGTTCCCATAAACCTTCTCTTTGGTATGTTGTATTGGTAACACTACCTGACAAATAGAAATCAATTTTGTTAAATTTAAATTGACCTTGAGCGTAACCAGAAATTACATCGGCAAACAAGTTGTAATTGTATCTAAATTTATCGCCTTCGCCAACTAATCTATCTGGATTTAAATTATCGTATTGATAACCATCAAATGAATCAACATTTAAAGCTCCGGTAGAAGACCCTAAAACATCTATAATTTCTCCAAAGTTTTCAGACTTCAATTTTTTATAATTAACCGATGCATTTAAAATAATATTATCTGTTAATTCTGAGCTAAAAATGGTATTTAAAGTAAGTTGTTTATCATCACTTCTATCTTCGTACAACACGTAAGCTGCTGGTAGAGCACCTATGTTGTTTGTTAAATTAGCGTCAAGTATGCGTTCCCAATCAATTTGTCCATCATTTAAAAAGTTTTGCTCTAATTGATAAGCTGTTGCATAATCTGGTCCGTCTGGATCTGCCAATGCATAACTTGGTAAATCTTGGTAATATGAAGGACTAGGGTTACCACCTCCCGAATAATCTAAACGACTATTACCCAGCTTACCAAATTGATACCCAACATTGGTATTTAATGAGGTTTTATCACTAATAGTCCAATAATGATTTAACATTAATATAGGCTCTTCAACCTCTTTAATACGTGAGTTTTTCTTTTCACCATCTAAATACCCCCAATATTCATTGTATTTAATACCTTTTAAATCATAAACTTCTTGAGTATTTGGAGATGATTTCCCTCTTCTGTTAGGCGCATAAATAGATGTGAAATTAATACTGTGTTTGTCATTAATTTTCTTTTCTATAGAGGCAAAAAACGAATTAGAATCATAAAGTGAAGCATCTAAAAATCCTTCGTTCCCCCAACGTCTGGCAATAGAAACTGTAAATGCCCAACCACCTTCTATTAAACCTGTGGCATAGGTAGCCATAAGCCTATTAGTATAACTTCTATTTGATGATGAGTAGGTTATTCTTCCGCCAGGTCTTGCTTGAGATGCTCTTACGTTAATGTTAGTAGTACCTAAAATACCACCAAAATTGTAGTTTGAAGGAGTTAACCCCGAAGTAAGCTCTTGATTTCTTACCACATCATTTAAACCACCCCAGTTACTCCATTGCGGCCTTCCGTTATAGAGTTTATTCATCTCTATACCGTTAATTAAAATAGAGCCGTTTTCGGAATCTAAACCTCTTACTCTAAAAAATGAAGGGCTAAACTCAAAAGCAGCTGTTCTTTGAAAAACATCTAATGATGATGATAATAATCCAGAAATGTTGTCTGAAGCACTGGTGTCATCATCTAATTCATCATCAGAAAGAGAAATAGTAAACACATCTTGATTTGCAGTAAGGTCTGCTTCTAAAGTCATATCCGAAATATCAACCGTTTGATTTTCGTTTACAACAATTGGAAATCTTTTGCTGATGTATCCTATTTTAGAGATTCTTAAAATTTGCTCTCCTAATGGAATGTTAGATACAAATACAAACTCGCCTTTAGCATTTGTACTTGTACTAAGGGTTGTTCCTTCAACAGAAACCGATACATCTGGAATAGGTTCATAAGAAACAGCATCTTTTACGCTACCTTTTATTTGGGTTTGTTGCGCTGATACCGTAAAAAATGAAAAAACTCCCAGTAAAAAAATGAGTAATCTTTTCTTCATACTTTAATTTATAATTAATATTTTAACTGTCATTAAATAATGATTATTTAATATTGCCAAATTTAAGCTATTTAAAGTAAATATTTACTTTTGGCTTAAAATTTGTAATCAAAATAACAATAACATAACTTTTCTTTAATGAGATATCTAAAATTTATTCTTCTTGGTCTAATTTCTTTATGTAGTTTAACTAGTTACACACAAGACAAAAAAACGTACAAAGTACACACTATTGCTTTTTATAATTTAGAAAACTTATTTGATACCGAAAACGACCCCACGAAGTTTGACGAAGCCAGCCCTATGATGGAGTTAAAAACAAATAGAGAGGAGGTTTATAAGAAAAAAGTAAGCAATATGGCTAAAGTTATTGCAGATATTGGGCAAGAAGTTACCCATAACTCTCCTGCTATTATTGGTATTTCTGAGGTTGAAAACAGAAAAGTTATTGAAGATGTTGTGAATGACCCCATGCTAATAGAAAAAGATTATGGCATTGTGCATTATCACTCACCAGATGCTCGTGGTATAGATGTAGCGCTACTATACCAAAAAAAGCTTTTTAAACCAACATCTACTAGTAGTCACGAGTTAAAAATATTTGATGATTTATCTAAAAAAAGAGTTTATACCAGAGACCAATTATTAGTAAGTGGTGAGTTAGAAGGTGACCTTATACATATAATTGTTAACCATTGGCCTTCTAGAAGTGGCGGTGAAGCTAGAAGTAGACCCAAACGTGTAGCTGCTGCTAAACTTACTAAACGCCTTGTAGATTCTTTACAGTCTAATGACCCTTACGCTAAAATTTTAGTTATGGGCGATTTAAATGATGACCCCATCAACGAGAGTGTGAAAAAGGTTTTAAAAGCCAAAAACGATAGAACAAAAGTTGGACTTAAAGGTATTTACAATCCTTATGAAAATTACTTTAAAGACGGATTAGGGACTACCGCTTATAGAGATGCTTGGAGTTTATTTGACCAAATACTTATTACCAAACCACTACTTGAAAAAGATTTTTCATCATTTAGGTTTTATAAAGCAGGCATTTTTAATAAAAATTATTTAATAACAAAAAAAGGGCAGTACAAAGGCTACCCTTTTAGAAGTTTTGCAAATGGTAGTTTCACTAATGGTTTTAGCGATCACTTTCCTGTGTATGTTTATTTAATTAAGGAGGTTAAAAAATGATTTTTAACCCATCCAAGTACTCCAAGGGATTCTAGATAAAAGTAACACTAAGGCAATGGCGTAAAAAACAGCAATGGTTTTTAACTTTGCCTTAGAAGTTAATTTCTTTTTGTGTTTAGAATATCCAATAGTAATTAATGTTACGGCAATTATGTTTACTAATGGATGTTCTACTAGAAATAAACGCGCTAAACTGTTACTCATTACACCTCCACCTAATTCACTCCATAAAGCAAATCTTGGTGATACAAAATAGAGTATTAAGCCTACTAAAAGTTGAATGTGAGAAACTATTAATGTAAACAAAGATATTCTAAAATCATTGGCACTATATTCTTTGGCTCCAGCAGATTTTATAATGGCATTAAAAGTAGCTATAACTAATATTAAAAGCACTACGTATGCCCAATAAGAATGTAAATTAAGTATAATCTCGTACATGGTTATAAATTTAAATGAAACCAAAAATAATGATTTTAATCTATAAAAAAGAGGCTGCCTTTTCAGACAGTCTTTTTTTTTGCATTTTTTTTAGTTATTTTTTTAACTTTAAGAATGTGTAAAAAAAGTAGTTTTCAAGTCCTATAACTAAGACCTGCTTTGTCTGTTGTCCCAAGTTATGATGATTTAGTTCCATAGCATCATCCTGTTCAAATCGTAAATACAATTATTAATCATTCAGATATTACGCTTTAGAAGCAAGCTATAAAGACGGTGGCACCTCTAGTTATCATCCACAAATCTTACTCAAGGTAATTATTTATGGCTATTTACATAATCTTTATTCCTCAAGAAAAACAGAACAAGCCTTTTATTTATGAGAACATTCATTTTATGTGCTTAATGGTCAAAGCAAACCAGACCATAATACAATAAACGATTTTACAAACAAACGTTTACAAAATCATTTAAAGAAAATCTTCCTTCAAGTTGTCATTTTGCTTGCAGAAGAAGGTGTACTATTCTTAAAAGACGAGCAAAGAACGTATCAAAAAACGAAAACAACGCTGTTGGGATGTAGAAGCTAGTTTAAAAACATAAACCTTAAAACGCTTTATGCTCAGAGGTATCGATAAAGTAAATGTAGAAATAGAACTAATTGCAATGGCACATAACCTTAAAAAGTATAGTTTAGCTATATAAAACTGATTAGCTAATGATAAAAAGCCTTTTTTTAAATCAAAAACTAAACAAAATCTATTCTGAAAAAAAAATCGTCTAAAAATTGCTTTTTAGACGATCTCTTTTTTCTTTAATATAATTGGCTAATTTATAGCTCTAATGATTTTTTAACATCATTGTTCATTAAAATTTCAATTGGGTTTTCTAAAGCTTCTTTAACAGCCACTAAAAAACCTACACTCTCTTTTCCATCAATTATTCTATGGTCATATGATAATGCAACGTACATAATTGGTCTAATTTCAACTTTACCATCAACAGCAACAGGACGCTCTACAATATTGTGCATTCCTAAAATACCACTTTGTGGCGGATTAATAATTGGTGTAGATAACATACTACCAAAAACACCTCCATTGGTAATTGTAAAAGTACCACCTGTCATTTCATCAACAGTTATTTGTCCTTCTCTTGCACGAATAGCTAATCGTTTTACTTCAGATTCTACACCTCTAAAGCTTAAATTTTCAGCATTTCTAATTACTGGTACCATAAGACCTTTAGGACCAGAAACGGCAATACTTATGTCACAAAAATCATAAGAAATCATTTCTTTACCGTCAATCATAGAATTTACAGCAGGATACATTTTTAAAGCACGAACCACAGCTAAAGTAAAGAAACTCATAAACCCTAAGCTAACTCCATGTTTAGCTTTAAAGGTTTCTTTATATTCACTTCTTAGAGCAAAAATTGGAGACATATCAACCTCATTAAATGTGGTTAACATTGCTGTTGTATTTTTAGCTTCTACTAAACGTTCTGCTACTTTACGGCGTAACATAGACATTTTACTTCTAGAAGTACCACGGTTACCTCCTGTTGGTGTTCCCATTGAAGGAACAGCTTTTATAGCATCTTCTTTTGTAACTCTACCATCTTTACCAGTTCCTTTAATAACTGATGCCTCTATACCTTTTTCAGCCAAAATCTTTTTTGCTGCAGGACTTGCACTACCTGTAGCATAAGTAGCTGTTTGTGTAGCAGGTGCCGAAGGTGTTTCGGTTTTTGGAGTTTCTTCTTTAACAGCTTCTTTTGTAGGCGCATCTCCTTCTGGTTTTTCAGCGCTTGTATCAATATGACAAACTACAGCTCCAACTGCTACAGCATCTCCTTCTTCTGCTTTTAGGGTAATAGTACCACTTGCTTCTGCTGGAAGCTCAAGAGTTGCCTTATCACTATCTACTTCTGCAATAGCTTGGTCTTTTTCTACATAATCACCATCTTCTACTAACCAAGTAGCTATTTCTACTTCTGTGATAGACTCTCCTGGTGATGGTACTTTCATTTCTAAAATCATCTGTAATAATTTTAATTATAATTTTTCTTTTTTTTTATTTTAAATACTGAAAACGTTTTCTAAAACTTTACGCTGTCTTGCTTTATCTCTAGCGCTAGAACCTGGTGCAGGAACCGAGTTATAATTTCTGGTACAAGCTTCTAATTTAACTAAATCTAATCGTTGTGCCATAAAACTCCAAGCCCCCATGTTTCTTGGTTCTTCTTGAGCCCAAATGTATTTTTCAACATTAGGATATTTATCAATAATTTGTTGAATCTTTTCTAAATGAAGAGGAAATAGTTGTTCTATTCTCACAATAGCTACATCATCTCTATTTAAAGTTTCACGCTCAGTTAATAGCTCATAATAGAATTTACCTGTACAGAAAACTAATTTTTTAACCTTATCTGGGTTTATAGTGTCATCTATAACTTCTTGAAATTCTCCGGTAGCTAATTCTTTAATTGAGGAAACTGCTTTTGGATGCCTTAATAAACTTTTAGGGGTAAAAACAATCAACGGCTTTCTAAAATCACGTTTCATTTGTCGGCGTAATAAATGGAAAAAGTTTGCAGGCGTGGTACAGTCGGCTACTATCATATTATCATTAGCACAAAGTTGTAAGTAACGTTCCATTCTTGCGGAAGAATGCTCAGACCCTTGTCCCTCATAACCATGAGGCAATAGTACTACAACCCCATTTTGTACTTTCCATTTATCTTCAGCTGCTGATAAATATTGATCGAATATAATTTGTGCTCCGTTACTAAAATCTCCAAACTGTGCTTCCCAAATGGTTAATGTGTTTGGATTTGCCATGGCGTACCCATAATCAAATCCTAATACACCGTATTCTGAAAGGGACGAATTGTAGATATACATTTCGCCTTTATTATTGGGGTTGGTGTTTAATAAATTGATACGTTCTTCTGAAATTTCATCACGTAAAATAGCATGACGGTGACTGAAGGTACCGCGCTCAACATCTTGCCCAGAAATTCTAACATTAAATCCTTCTTCTAATAAGCTTCCATAAGCTAATGTTTCTGCCATTCCCCAATCTAATGTATCAGTTTCAAAAACCATCTTTTGGCGTCCTTGTAAAATTCGTTCTGCTTTACGTAAAAACTTAACACCTTCTGGTACTGTTGAAACTACTTTTGAGATAGACTTTAAATTATTTTCTGGATATTTTGTTTCTGCTGGTTCTAGCATTGCATCTAAGCCTCTACGCTTAAAATTTGCCCAACGTTCTTGCATGAACTCTCTAACTTTAGAGGATTCTGCCTCTTTAGCCTTTTCATACTCACTTTCAAGCGTGTTCTTAAACTCACTTACAATACTATCTACATATGCTTTATCTACCGTTCCTTCTGCAATAAGTTTATCTGAATATATTTTGAAAGGATTAGGGTGTCTTGCTATATTTTTATACAGTTTAGGTTGTGTAAATCTGGGTTCATCTCCTTCGTTATGACCATATTTTCTGTAACCTAATAAATCTATATATACATCTTTTTTAAAACGCATTCTGTAATCTAGCGCCATTTCAATTGCATGTACAACAGCTTCAGCATCATCGGCATTTACGTGCATTACAGGAGACAATGTTACTTTGGCAACATCTGTACAATAGGTACTAGAACGTGCATCTAAATAATTGGTTGTAAATCCTATTTGATTATTTACTACAATATGAATGGTTCCGCCAGTTTTATAACCGTTTAACTGACTCATTTGAGCCACTTCATAAACTATTCCTTGACCTGCAATAGCGGCGTCTCCATGAACTATAATAGGTAGAATTTTAGAATCATCTCCACCATAATCGCTATCTATTTTTGCTCTTGTAATACCTTCTGCAACAGGACCAACGGTTTCTAAATGTGATGGATTTGGCACCAAATTCATCTTAATAGTTTTACCGTTTTGATAGGTTTTATCTAATGTTAAGCCTAAGTGATATTTTACATCACCATCAATATCTTGATCTTCAAAATCTTTTCCTTCAAACTCACTAAATAATTCATTTAATGGCTTTCTAAAAATATTAACCAAGGTACTTAAACGCCCACGATGCGCCATTCCTAATACGGTTTCTTTAACTCCGTATTTTTCTACAGCATTGTAAAGCGTATTACTTATGGCTGGTATTAGTGTTTCACCCCCTTCTAACGAAAAACGTTTTTGCCCAACGTATTTAGTTTGCAAAAAGTTCTCGAAATTAACCGCTTGATTAAGTTTAGAGAGTATATATTTTTTAGTATCTGCAGAATACGTAGGGTGATTATCGTTTAAGTTAAGCTTTTCTTGCCACCATTTAATAACCTCTGGGTTACGCAAATACATATATTCTACACCAATTGTATCACAATAAGTTAATTCAAGGTGTTTTATAATTTCTCTTAAAGGCTGCGCTTCTAAACCAAGAATTTCTCCGGCATTAAAAACGGTATCTAAATCGTTTTCGGAAAGACCAAAATTTTTTAATTCTAAGGTTGGGGTATAGGTGCGTCTTTCTCTTACGGGATTAGTTTTTGTAAACAAATGCCCTCGCATTCTGTACCCATCAATAAGTTTAACTACTTGAAATTCTTTTTGTAAATGCTCTGGCATTTGAGCCGATACACCTTCAACAATTTCACCATCTAACCCGTAGTTTTCACTACCAAAATCATACCCTTGAAAAAAGGCTCTCCAACTAGGTTCTACACTATCAGGGTTTTGCAAATACTGCTCGTACAAATCAGCAAAATACGCTGTGTGTGCTGCGTTTAAAAAGGAAAATTTATCCATTATTCTATCCTATTCTCTTCTTGAAAAAACATTCTCCAAAAATACAACTTTTATAAAAATTATATGTTTCTAATCAAAGAATTATAACTCCTACCCTAACTTTTAGCAAATACTTTTTTTAAAATGTTAATTTGTTAGTGATTTTTAAGATTTTAAGAGTTTTTTTATTAATCGCTAAATATCAGCAATAAGAACACCTCTAATTTTATTAAATTTTAACATTATTAATAAATCTATAAATTAGAATTTATTAAAATTTTGAGGATATCATAGAGGAAGAAATGAATTACCTTCATTGACATCAGATGCCAATTCTTTAATAGTTATATTTTTAAGTTTATTTAAAATATTATTTCTAGAAGCACTTAGTACATTGTGCAACGGACAAGGGGTTTCTTCATGACATTTTTTTAAACTTAACATACAAGAATTAAGCTTTTCTTCGCCATCAATTACATAAATAATATTTATTACAGATTTGTTCAAATTTGCTTCACTTAAATAAAACCCTCCCTTAGGCCCTCTAACTGATGACACTAGGTTTTCTCTAACCAACTGCTGAAGCAATTTAGCTATATAAGCCAAAGGCACGTTGATTGGATTTGCAATATCCTTAACCATTACCTTGTTTTTTTCACTAGCATGTAATGCTAAAAACAACACAGCTTTAATGGCGTATTTTGATGAATTTGAAAACATATACTTAAATAATCTTGTACAAATTTAAAGAAGATATAATTATCTTAAATATGATTTTTATCATATTTTTTTGTGTGTTTACTACATACTTTTGCTATTCCTAAATATTACATTATATGAAAACAACACTAAAATTAATGACCATCTTATTAACTGCAATATTAATGAATTGTGGTGGTAAAGAAGAAAAAAAGAAAGAAGGTTTCAGTTATGAAAAAAAAGAAACCACTGTGAAAAAAGAAGTGAAAAAAGACGCAACCATACCCGCTTCTAAACAAGTAGATTTAACTAATAAAGGTATAGGCCCAATTAAATCGCTTTCATTACCAGAGAGTATAGATGAAACTATGGCCGCTCATGGCGCTGATGTTTATAAAAAAATGTGCACTGCATGTCATAGACCAAATAAAAAGTTTATTGGTCCAGCACCAGCAGGTATTTTAGAACGTAGATCTCCTGAATGGATAATGAACATGATTTTGAACCCAGATGAAATGACTCAAAAAGACCCATTAGCTAAGGCTTTATTAATGGAGTTTAACGGTTCTCCTATGGCAAATCAAAATCTACCTGAAGAAGATGCAAGAGCCGTTCTTGAATATTTTAGAACATTAAAATAACAACAAGCTCATTATTGGAGGCGCTAATTTATAACCTATATAAAGCTATCGGTATTGTACACGTAATAGCAAACTGCTTTTTTCCTCCAATTGAATAAAAATACCAACTAAAACCAAGTTAAAGAATGAAAAAAGTATTAAAACCCATTGTAACATTATTAGGTATTCTTGTGGCATTTACAAGTTGTAATAATGATTCTAAATCTAACGCCGGAGCTTTATCTAGTAGCGCTGCAGAAAAAGTATATGTAAAACCTGGTGATCATGACGAATTTTACGCATTTATATCTGGTGGATTTAGCGGACAACTTTCTGTTTACGGTCTACCTTCTGGACGTTTATTTAAGGTAATTCCTGTATTTTCACAAGATGCCGAAAAAGCGTGGGGTTACAATGAAGAAACCAAACCCATGTTAAATACCTCGCACGGATTTATTCCTTGGGATGACGCACACCACCCTGACATTTCTCAAACAAATGGCGAAATTGATGGGCGTTGGGTATTTATTAACGGTAACAATACACCACGTATTGCAAAAATTGATTTATCTACTTTTGAAACTACCGAAATAATAGAAGTACCTAATAGTGCAGGAAACCATAGTTCTTCTTTTGTTACAGAAAACACAGAGTATGTAGTGGCGGGAACAAGGTTCTCTATTCCTATTCCTCAAAAAGATATGCCTATTAAAGATTATAAGGGAAACTTTAAAGGAGCTTTAACATTTATTTCTGTAGAGCCAGAACATGGGCATATGGATATAAAATTCCAATTAATTATGCCTGGTTTTGATTATGATTTATCGCATCCAGGACGCGGAAAATCACATGGTTGGTTTTTCTTTACAACCTATAATTCTGAAGAAGCCAACACCCTTTTAGAAGTAAACGCTTCTCAAAACGACAAAGATTTTATTGCTGCTGTTAATTGGAAGAAAATAGAAGAATATGTTAACAATGGTGGCGGTACCATGATGCCTTCTAAATACGCTCATAATGTTTATGATGAATCTACGCACTCTGCAACCTCTACCATTAAAGAAGAAGTACTTACAGTAAATCCTTTAGATGTTCCAGGTGCTGTTTACTTATTACCTACTCCAAAATCGCCTCACGGTTGTGATGTAGATCCTTCGGGAGAATACATTGTTGGTAACGGAAAACTTTCGGCTAATTTAACAGTTCATTCATTTACCAAAATGCTTGATGCCATTGAAAACAAAAAATTTGCTGGTGATGCTTATGGTATTCCTATTATTAACTTTGAAGATGTTTTAGCTGGCGTTGTAGAACAACCTGGTTTAGGACCTCTGCATACAGAATTTGATGGTAAAGGAAATGCTTATACTACGTTCTTTATTTCTTCAGAAGTTGTAAAATGGAAATTAGAAACTTGGGAAGTTGTTGATAGACAACCTTGTTACTACTCTGTTGGGCACTTAATGATTCCGGGAGGAAACTCGCAAAAACCTTGGGGTAAATATGTACTTGCCATGAATAAAATTACTAAAGACCGCTATTTACCAACAGGCCCTGAAGTAACACAATCTGCGCAATTATATGATATTTCTGGCGATAAAATGGAATTGCTTTTAGATTTTCCAACAATTGGAGAACCTCATTACGCAGCTGGATGTCCTGCAGATTTAATAAAACCTCGTTCTAAAAAAATATTTAAATTAGAAGAAAACAATCACCCATATGCAACTAAAAGTGAAGCAGACACCAAAGTTGTTAGAGATGGCAACACTGTACATGTATATATGACCATGATACGCAGTCACTTCTCTCCTGATAATATTGAAGGCATTAAGGTTGGAGATGAAGTGTACTTCCACGTAACTAATTTAGAGCAAGATTACGATGTACCTCACGGAGTAAGTATGATTGGAGCCAATACTTCAGAACTACTAATTATGCCAGGGCAAACTGAAACCTTTAAATGGGAACCAAAACAAGTTGGTGTATGGCCATTTTATTGTACAGATTTCTGCTCTGCATTACATCAAGAAATGCAAGGATATGTAAGAGTATCTGCTGCCAACGCAAACACACCATTACGTTGGTCTCTTGGTGAAGACATAGAGTAATTAAAACTTAGGAAAATTTTGTTTTAGTGTTTATTTTCCTAGAAAAAGGCGAGAGTTTTTTCGCTCTCGCCTTTCTTTTTAAAACACTATTAAAACAAAACCACTAAATTTTATACGATGAAAAAGTCTAATATCATCATGCTTCTTGCTGCTATTCTTCCTTTAGGTTTATTCTTATTTCCGCTTTGGAGAATTACCTTAGAAGCACCACAATACCCAACACCTCTTGCTATGAATATCCATATTAATGATTTTTCGGATGTTCACCCACATGACATTAAAAACATCAACTTAATGAATCATTATGTTGGCATGAAATATATTCCAGATGCCATTCCAGAGTTTAAAATTTTTCCGTTAGGTATTATTATCACAACTGTTATTGGACTAATAATAGCTTTTAAAGGAAACTATAAATGGTTTTTGTTTTGGTTTATTTTAATGATTGTTTTAAGTAGTGCGGGGCTTTACGATTTTTATATCTGGGAACACGATTATGGCCATAACTTAGACCCTAAAGCCATAATGAAATTTACCAATCCTGACGGTTCTATTATGGGGTTTCAACCTCCGCTTTTTGGCACTAAAGATATTTTGAATTTTACAGCACATTCTTACCCAAGACTTGGGGCGTTATTTTTAGGACTAGGAATTGCTGCTTCATTTATAGCCTATTTAACTGGAAAGAAAAACCATAAAACAGTGTAATTTATGTAATAATTACTACCAACTTAAAGCACTAAAATTATGCAAACACTAAAACTCTTTTCAATATCATTACTATTATTTACAGTTTTTGGTTGTAATGTTTCTCCTAAACCTATTGATTACGGAAACGATGGTTGCCATTTCTGTAAAATGACTATTGTAGATAAAGTTCATGCAGCAGAAATAGTTACAAAAAAAGGGAAAGTTTACAAGTTTGATGCTACAGAATGTATGATACATTTTATGAAAGAATTTGATACTTCTGAAATTGCACTCTACTTATCAAACAATTACCTAGAGCCAGAAACGCTTATTGATGCTACAAATGCAACTTTTTTAATAAGTAAAAATGTACCAAGTCCTATGGGAGCTTTTCTTTCTGCTTTCAAAACCAAAGAAGATGCTGCAAAAATTAAAGCAGACAAAGGAGGTAAACTTTACAGTTGGGAAGCGTTGTTAACTAAATTTCAAAATTAATAGTTGTTTTAAAAATGATACTCAAATTAGTTGTTTTTATTCATATCCTTGCCGCAACAATTTGGACGGGTGGACATCTTATTTTAACCTTAACTTTTTTACCTAAGGCTTTACGGAAAAATGACTTTAATATTATAGAATCTTTTGAAAGTAAATATGAAAAAATTGGTATTCCCGCATTACTAACATTAGTAGTTTCTGGAGTTTATATGGCAACTCAATATGCAGAAGATGGTTTTCTTACTTTTAATTTTTCAAATCATTTTAACAAACATATTTACATTAAACTAATATTGCTGTTATGCACCGTAATTCTTGCAGTGCATGCAAGATTTTTTTTAATACCAAAACGCGCTTTAAAACCATTAGCGCTTCATATAATTTCCGTAACAATTGTTTCTGTGCTATTTGTATTAGTTGGTTTTAGTGCCAGATCTGGAGGATTATTATGAAACTATTAAACTACATATTGTTACTAACTATGTATTTGTGTTATAGCAACACGCTACTACATGCCAAAACAATAACAGTTTGTAATTCTTGCGCTATAAACTCATTAAAAAAAGCTATTAAAACAGCACATGATTTTGATACTATTTCTGTAAAAAAAGGCACCTACAAAGAATATAATATTGTAATTGATAAACCCTTAACCATAGTTGGTGAAAACTACCCTATTATAGATGGTGAATTAAAAGGAGAAATTATCACAATTACTTCAAATAATGTAACAGTTGATGGTCTGTTTATAATAAATGTAGGAACAAGTTATACTGAAGATTTTGCAGCTATTAGAGTTCAAAAAAGCAAATATTTTACAATTAAAAATTTAGTGCTAGAAAAACTCTTTTTTGGCATTTATTTAGAAAAAGCTAATCATGGAAAAGTTTACCATAATAAGATAATTGGCGATGCAGTTGAAGAGTATAACTCTGGTAACGGCATTCAACTTTGGTATAGCAACCATATTGAAATAGAGCATAATTATGTTCAAAATGTTAGAGATGGCATTTATTTAGAGTTTGCTAATAATTGCTTAATTAAAAATAATGTAAGCTCTAATAACCTGCGTTATGGTTTACATTTTATGTTTTCTAATAACGATAGTTATCAAGATAATACCTTTGAAAATAACGGAGCAGGTGTTGCTGTTATGTTCTCTAAACATATTAAAATGTACAACAATATTTTTAAAGAAAATTGGGGTACGGCGTCGTACGGCATGCTATTAAAAGAAATTAACGATGCCGAAATTATTGGCAATACATTTAATGAAAACACCATAGGCATTAATATTGAAGGCTCTAACCGTATTATTTATAAAAACAACAATTTTATTAATAATGGGTGGGCTATAAAAGTAAGAGGCGCCTGCTATACTAACAGTTTTTTAGAAAATAATTTTTTGTATAACTCTTTTGATATTGCGTATAACAGCAAAGTAAATGATAATATTTTCGATAAAAATTATTGGAGCAGTTACACGGGTTACGATTTAAATAAAGATGGTATTGGCGATGTACCATATCGCCCTGTAAAACTATTTTCTTATGTAGTAAACCGCACACCAGAAACCATTATTTTATTGCGCAGTTTATTTATAGATATTATTGATTTTTCAGAAAAAGTATCTCCTGTTTTTACGCCCAATAACCTATTAGACAACAACCCAGCAACAAAAAAAATAACATGGTAACTATTAAAAATCTACATAAAAAATTTAATAAAAATGTAGTGCTAAGCGGTGTAGATTTAACCATTAACAAAGGCGGAATTTTTGCGGTTTTAGGACCAAATGGTTCTGGTAAAACTACGCTTATTAAGTCTATTCTTGGAATGGTTGTTCCCAATAAAGGTGAAATTTCTGTTCTGGGAGAAAACATAAAAAACAATGCTAGCTACAAACATAAAATAGATTACCTACCACAAATAGCCAATTTCCCAAATAATTTACGAGTTAAGGAGCTAATTAAAATGATTAAAGATTTACGCTGGAAAACTGAAACAGATAAAGACTTAATCAACACTTTTGAACTAGAACCTTTTTTAGATAAAAAACTAGGAAACCTCTCTGGTGGCACTAAACAAAAAGTAAATATAGTACTAACCTTTATGTTTGATAGTCCTTTAATTATTCTAGATGAACCCACAACAGGGCTTGACCCTATTTCATTAATTAGATTAAAAGAACTTATTCAAAAAGAAAAGGCTAAAGGAAAAACAATTTTAATAACCTCTCATATTATGAGTTTTGTTGAAGAAGTGTCTGATGAAATTGTGTTTCTTCTTGAAGGTAAAATTTATTTTAAAGGAAGCATCTCTAATCTAAAAACCAAGACCAATCAGCCAGATTTTGAACACGCCATTGCATCAATTTTAACAAATAACCATGCTTAAAATATTAAAATATAGTTTTTTCGATTTAATGCGTAGCCGCTGGAGTTACGTTTATTTTGCTTTTTATTTGTTGCTAGGAATTGTGTTATTATTTCTAAACCACAATCTTTCTAAAGCAGTTATAACCCTAATGAACGTTATTATTATTTTAGTGCCGCTAATAGGCACCATATTTGGTGTAATGTATTACTACAATTCAAAAGAATTTACCGAATTATTATTAGCACAACCATTAAAACGATCATCTATTTTTTTAGGGCAATATTTAGGTGTGGCAATTTCACTTTCTATGAGTTTAATTTTAGGCCTAGGTATTCCTTTTATACTTTATGGACTATTTAAATCGTCTGCCATTTGGGATTTTTTATTATTGCTAATAACAGGTACTTTCCTTACCTTTATTTTTACAGCATTAGCATTTAATATAGCCTTATCTAACGAAAATAAAATTAAAGGTTTTGGGTATGCAATTCTGTTATGGCTATTTTTAGCTATTATTTATGATGGTATCTTTTTAATGTCCTTAATTATTTTTGAAGATTATCCGTTAGATAAATTATCCTTAATAGGCACCATGCTAAACCCTATAGATTTATCAAGAACACTTATCCTTTTAAAATTAGATATTTCGGCTCTACTAGGATACACTGGCGCCATATTTAAAAAGTTTTTTGGTACTAATTTCGGACTCATTATTTCCCTTTTAACACTTTCATTTTGGGTTATTTTACCAATAACAAGAATTGTTTTTAAATCCAGAAAAAAAGATTTTTAACGCAAAAAAATAACAAATGTCATGTTTTTATTTCATTAAACTTACTACCTTTGATATCAAAATAAAAAAGATAAAAATGTCTTTTATTAAATTAAAACTATGAAAACAATCGAAAATAAAACAGTTGCAGAAGTAGTAGCAGAAAATATTAAAACCGCTCATGTATTTAAAAAACACGGCATAGACTTTTGTTGTGGTGGCGGTATAACCATTGAAAAAGCTTGCGAAAAAAAACAACTAGATTATCAAACACTTAAAAACGAACTCTTACAAGTAGATGATGCCCCAAAATCTTATAATTACAACTCATGGAAATTAGACTTTTTAATAGATCATATTATCAACGTACATCATGCTTATGTAGAAGAATCTATACCTTTAATTTTACAATACTCTAACAAAGTAGCCAAAGTTCATGGGCATCATTACACCGAAGTAATTGAAATTAACAAACTCTTTACTGAAGTTGCTAATGAGTTGGCAGCACACTTAAAAAAAGAAGAAATCATACTATTTCCATACATTAAAAAATTATTAAAATATAAAAATGAAGATTTAGAGTTAACAAAACCTCCTTTTGAAACCGTTAATAATCCTATAAAAATGATGGAAGAGGAGCATGAAACAGCTGGCAATATTTTTAAAAAAATAGCCAAATTAACTAACAATTATACACCTCCAGAAGGGGCTTGTAACACTTTTAAAGCGCTTTACGCTAAACTAGATGAATTTGAACAAGATTTGCACCAACATATTCATTTAGAAAATAATATTTTACACCCTAAGGCTAAAAAATTAGAACAAAGCTTTAGCTAAACTAGAAACCAGAAGTGGTGTTGTTTCAAACTAATTAATAGCAATTGCGAAACCACACTTTCTGCCACTCGCGCCTTAATATTAAAAACGACACCTCTTCTGCTAGTTTTAAAGTATCATCACCGTTTAAAGCCCTAATTGCTTTTTCAGAAACATCAATTATATATAATAGATTTAAGTATTCTGAAAACTTTTCTTGAATAAGCTTGTAAATGGTTTCATGAAGCAATAATTTTAAACTTGTAGGCAAGATATCCTCATGAAAATCTAAATCTATATTAGCTAATTGAAAGTCTTTGTTTAATTGAAGAATTAACTTTTTATACAAGTTTAATTTATTAGCCTCTTCAACTAAATCATCAAAAGTTGTAGGAAGTTGCATTATACGTTTCTACTCATTAAACTGGTGCCAAATTCTTTTAAAAGTTGTTTTTTAGCTTCAGAAATATTTAAACTTTCAAGTACTAAAAAAGCTTTATTTGTATAATCTAAAATAGCTTGTTTTGTGGCTTTAGATGCTCCAGATGATTTAAACAGTTCTTTAACCGCAAATATTTTTTCATCGGTTTTATTGGTTTCAATATTATAAAGATGCTTTAAATGCTGTTGTTCTTTTTCAGAAGAAAACTCTAAAGCTTTTAAGTATAAATAGGTTTTTTTATTTTCAATAATATCGCCACCCACTTGTTTTCCAAAGGTTTCTGGGTTTCCAAAAGCATCTAAATAATCATCTTGTAGCTGAAATGCTATTCCTAAGTTTCTTCCAAATTCGTAAATATTATTTTGATCTTCTTTAGAAGCCCCTGCTACAATGGCTCCCATTTTCATTGCTGCTGCTACTAAAACAGACGTTTTGTATTCTATCATTTTTAAATACTCTGTAATAGTAACATCATTTCTGGTTTCAAAATCTACATCGTATTGTTGCCCTTCACAAACCTCTAAAGCAGTTTTACTAAACAACTTAGCTAAACTTTGAAATGTACTGGCTTGGTAATTTTCAAATAGTTGATATGCCATAATTAACATAGCATCACCAGATAGAATTCCTGTATTTACATCCCACTTTTCATGAACAGTTTCTTTGCCTCGTCTTAATGGTGCATCATCCATAATATCATCATGTACTAAAGAAAAATTATGAAAAACCTCAACACTTAAAGCTGCATGTAAAGCTTCTTTATAATTACCGCCAAAAATATCGGTAGTCATTAATGTTAATACAGGACGTAACCGCTTTCCTCCTAAATTTAAAATATACTCAATGGGTTTATACAACCCTTTAGGCTCTTTTTTTATCTGATAATTTTTTAGAAAGAAAACAAATTCTTGTTGGTATTTTTCTATGGATAGCATAGAACAAAAATAAATGAATTCATTGTATAAAAAAGGATTAAAGTAAACTAAGTGTTAAAAAAAGATAAAACTTAGGAAACTTTATTGGTTTTTAAAGTTTCCTGCCTATATTTGCGCTCTGAAAATGAGAGAAAAAATTATACATAAGGCTGGAGAGTTATTTTTAAACTATGGGTTTAAAAGCATAACAATGGACGATATTGCTAACAATTTGGGCATATCTAAAAAAACCATTTATGTTCATTTTGCTAATAAAACTAAACTAGTACAAGCAACTACAATGCGCTTGTTTGAGTCTATATCAAATGGCATTGCATGCATTTGTGAGCTAAACAAAAACCCCATTGAAGAAATATATACTATTAAGCAATTTGTGATGAAGCACCTTAAAAATGAAAAGTCTTCGCCTCAATACCAGCTACAAAAATACTATCCTAAAATTTACAACTCGTTAAAAAACAAACAATTTGATGTTATGCGAGGGTGCGTTATAAGAAATTTAGAACGTGGCGTAGCAGAAGGACTTTATAGAGAGAACATTAATATAGATTTCATTTCTAGGATTTATTTTAATTCTATGATGATTATAAAAGACAACAACCTTTTTCCTAAAGACAAATTCACCATGTCAATGCTTATGAATAACCATATAGAATATCATTTACGTGGTATTTGCACTCCCAAAGGACTAGACATTTTAAATGACCACATCAATTCTAATCAATCATAAAAACATGAAAAACAGACTAATTTTATTTTTTAGTTTATTAAGTAGTTTCGGGCTTTTTTCGCAAGAAAATAGCCTTAGTTTTTCTTTACAGGAAGCTATAGATTACGCATTAGAGCACAACAGAACCGTGCAAAATGCTGCTCTTGATATTGAAGCTGCCAAAAAACAAAAATGGGAAACAACCTCTACAGGTTTACCGCAAATTAATGCTAGTATAGATTATAATCATTGGCTAAAACAACAAATATCTCTTATTCCTGCCGAATTTTTTGGTGGTAACCCAGGAGAATATGCAGAAGCCGTTTTTACCACTAAACAATCTTTAACTGCTACCGCTACACTTTCTCAAAAAATATTTGATGGTTCTTACTTAGTTGGTTTACAATCGGCTAAAGTGTATTTAGAAATCTCTAAAAACGCCAAAGAAAAAACCGATTTAGAAATTAGACAAGCCGTTATTAACGCCTACGGCAACGTACTACTTGCAGAAGAAAGCATTAATATTTTAAAAAGAAACATTGACGTTTTACAAAAAAACTTAGATGAAATAACTAAGATTTATGAAAACGGTCTTGAAGAAGAAGAAAGTGTAGAACAATTACAAATCACATTATCTAGTGTGCAAAGTAATTTAAAAAACACCCAACGTTTAAAAAACATAGCTTACCAAATGCTAAATATAACTTTGGGTATAGATGTTCAGGATAAAATAACCCTAACAGATTCTCTAGAAAGTTTAGCGTCAGAAAATATTACTCTAAATATTTTTGAAAACGAAAACGCTGTTGAAAATAATATAGATTATAAAATAGCCACTAACAACATTCGTTCTAACGAGCTGCTTTTAAAATTAGAAAAAAGCAAAGCCCTACCAACTTTAAACGCCTTTGTTAACGGTAGTTATAACGGATACGGCGAGCAATTTAATTTTTTAAAAAAAGAACAAGATTGGTACGGAGCTTCTCTTTTTGGGGTAACCATGAATATTCCCATTTTTAGTTCATTGGGCAAAAGTGCAGCTACCCAAAAAGCTAAAATTAATTTAGAAAAAGCTAAAAACGATTTTGAAAACACCAAACAACAATTAAAATTAGAAATATCTCAAGCTAAAAGCAACTACCTGTTTTCTATTGAAGAATATGAAAACAAAAAACAAAATTTGGCACTGGCAGAACGCATAGAACAAAAAAACCAAACCAAGTTTTTTGAAGGTATTTCTTCTAGCTTTGACTTAAGACAAGCGCAAACACAGCTCTACGCATCTCAGCAAGAATTTTTACAAGCAATGCTAGACTTAATTAACAATAAAGCAGAATTAGATAAAGTATTAAACACGCCTTTAAACCATAAATAATGAAAACCAAATTTTACATTCCAATAATAATTTTTACGGTGATTTTAAGTAGCTGTGGAGATAAAAATAAATCTATTGAAGATATTATTGCATCTAATGATATTACAGAAATAAGAAAAAAGAAATTAGAACTAGAAACAAATCTTCAAGAAATAGATACCGAAATAAAACAATTAGAAGAAAAAATTAAAGAATTAGACCCACAACATAAAATTCCTTTAGTTACCACTTTTAAAACCCAAGAACAGGTTTTTAAACATTACGTTGAATTACAAGGTAATGTAAGTACCAATCAAAATGTGGTTATCAATGCAGAATTTAGCGGTGTATTAACCAAAATTTATGTAAAAGAAGGGCAAGGTGTTACTAAAGGACAATTATTAGCCAAAATTGATGATGGTGGTTTAAGTATGCAACTTTCTCAATTACAAATTCAAACAGATTTAGCAAAAACCACTTTTGAGCGTCAAGAACGTCTTTGGAAACAAAAAATTGGTAGCGAGTTACAATACCTTCAAGCCAAAGCCAATTACGAAGCCCAACTTCAAGCTACAAAACAACTTAAAGAACAACTAGCAAAAACCACTGTTAGAGCACCATTTACTGGTATTATTGATGATATTATTACAGATGAAGGAACTCTGGTTTCACCAGGTCAATCTGCTCTTTTTAGAATTGTAAATTTAAAAGACATGTATATTGAAACCGATGTGCCAGAGCTTTACATAACCAGTATTACCACTGGTAAAAATGTGAAGGTAGAATTTCCAATTCTTGATAAAGTAGTTGATACCAAAGTTCGTCAAGCAGGTAGTTTTATCAATCCTGCCAATAGAACTTTTAAAATACAAGTACCTATCACTAATAAAGCTAATTTAATAAAGCCTAACCTTACTGCAAAACTTAAAATAAATGATTACACCAATGAAAAAGCCATTTTAATTCCTTTAAGTATCATTTCAGAAAATGCTGAAGGTGAGCAATATGTTTACACTATTACCGATAAAAATGAAGACCACGCAAAAGTAGAACGCGTAATTATTACTACTGGTAAAACACAAGGTGACCACATTGAAATTTTATCTGGTTTAACCAGTAATATGGAAATTATTAATGAAGGTGCAAGAAGTGTAAAAGAGGGGCAAGAAGTTAAAATTCTTGATTTATAAGTTGCCTAATTATAAAAGACTACCATCAAATGAGTAAAAAGAAAAACACAAAAAAAGTAGATAAAGAATTTGGCTTATCATCATGGGCTATTGGCAACAAAACTACCATGTACGTTTTAATTGCTGTTATCTTAATTTTAGGTTCTAGCGCCTACTTTAGCATGCCTAGAGAAAGCTTTCCTGAAATTAAAGAAACTAAAATCTACATCAGTTCAATATATCCTGGCAACACCGCAGAGGACATTGAAAAACTTATTACAGACCCTATTGAAGACCGGTTAAAAACCGTAAGTAATGTTGTAGAAATCACATCAACTTCTCAAGAAGATTATTCTATTGTAATTGTTGAGTTTGATGAAAATATAACTGTTGAAGCTGCCAAACAAAAAGTAAAAGACGAGGTTGACTCTGAAACCGCCAGCGAAGATTGGCCTACTTTTAACGGTGCCAAAGTAGAACCTAATGTGTTCGATTTAAGTATTTCTGAAGAAATCCCTATTCTTAATATTAATATCTCTGGAGACTACCCCATAGATAAACTTAAAGAATACGGTGAATATCTTGAAGATGAAATTGAAGGCCTTTTAGAAATTAAGCAAGTAGATATTCGTGGAGCACAAGAAAAAGAAGTTGAAGTGGCCGTTGATATTTACAAAATGATGGCTGCTCAAGTTAGTTTCAGCGATATCATAAATACCATTAACAATGAAAACATGACCCTGTCTGCAGGTAACTTAATTGCTAGCGGACAACGAAGAACCATTAGAGTTATTGGTGAAATTGAAACTCCTGAAGAGCTTGAAAATTTCGTGGTAAAATCAGAACATAACAACCCTATTTACTTAAAAGATGTTGCTAAAGTTTCTTTTAAAGAAGAAGATAGAACCACTTACGCAAGAGAGTTTGGACACCCAGTAGTAATGCTAGATGTTAAAAAACGAGCTGGAAAAAATATGGTGGCCGCTGCAGAACAAATTCAAGCTATTGTTGATAAAGCCGTTGAAGAAGTATTTCCACCCGATTTAACTGTTACCATCTCTAACGATCAATCTACTAAAACCATAGGTCAGGTAGATGATTTAGTAAACAACATCATCTTTGGTATTATACTAGTGGTAACGGTTTTAATGTTCTTTTTAGGGTTTAAAAATGCGCTATTTGTTGGGTTTGCAATACCTATGTCCATGTTCATGTCTCTAATGATATTAAACTTTATGGGCTTTACCATGAATACCATGATTTTATTTGGTCTTATCATGGGGCTAGGTATGTTGGTTGATAACGGTATTGTTTTAGTTGAAAACGTGTACCGCCTTATGAATGAAGAAGGTTTAAGCAGACTTGAAGCTGCTAAAAAAGGAATTGGTGAAATTGCATTCCCCATTATTATTTCAACAGCTACCACTGTAGCAGCCTTTATTCCTTTAGGAATGTGGCCAGGTGTTATGGGGCAATTTATGATTTTCTTCCCCAAAACCCTTGGCGTGGTACTAGGATCATCTCTATTTGTAGCTATCTTCTTTAATTCGGTTTTAGTATCGCAATACATGACCACAGAAGACATACAAATGCCTTTAAAAAACATCATTAGAATTTCTATAATAGTTGGCATTTCAGGATTGCTAATTCTTCTTTTTGGAGGTTCTGCAAGAGGCTTAGGATCTGTAATGATATTTACAGTTATACTGCTCTGGATATATAGATTATTTCTTAGAGATTGGGCTAATGCATTTCAAAATAAAATTTTACCCATTTGGGAAAATTGGTATGAAATCACCCTTCGTGGTGCCTTTAAAGGTAAATGGCCTGTAATCATTTCTGTAGGCACATTTATTTTACTCATTATCTCTTTTATGGGATTTGGAATGTCTGTTGGAAGCCAACGTACCAAAGTTGAGTTTTTCCCAGATAATAACCCAAACCAAATTATTGTTTATATAGAATACCCCGAAGGAACCGATATAGAAAAAACCAATGCTATTACTAAGAGTATTGAAGAGCGCGTTTATAAAATTATAAATGACGAAGCTTACATGAATGGAGATTATAATTTCCTAACAGAAAGTGCCATATCTCAAGTAGGTGAAGGCGCTGGAAACCCACAAACTGATGGAGGTTCTCAAGCTGAAATGCCTCACCGAGGTAAGATTACCGCTACCATGCGCGAATTTAAATTTAGAAAAGGCGCAGACAGTAAAGAACTACTTAAAAAAGTACAGGAAGCTTTACAGGGCATTTACCCTGGTGTTGCCATTTCTGTTGAAAAAGATGCCGTTGGTCCACCAGTAGGATACCCTATTAATTTAGAGCTAGAAGGTGAAGATTACTCTGAGTTAATTGCTACCGCAGAAAAAATGCGCGACTTTATAAACTCAAAAAATATTGAGGGTATTGATGAATTAAAGATAGATGTTAACAAATCTAAACCCTCAATGAAAGTAATAGTTGACAGAAAAAAAGCTGGAGAACTTGGTATATCTGCGGGTCAAGTAGGACAACAATTGCGTAATTCTATTTTTGGTGCTAAAGCTGGTATTTACAAAAAAGATGGAGAAGATTATGATATCTATGTGCGTTTTAATGAGGAAAACAGGTATAACAAAAGTGCGCTCTTTAACCAAAAAATTACGTTTAGAGATATGGCTACTGGTCAAATTAAAGAAATTCCAGTATCTGCCGTTGCTAAACAAAGCAACACCTCTGGTTATAGTGCTATTAAGCATAGAGATGTTAAGCGCGTAGTTACACTATATTCGGCATTAGCACCAGGGTATACTGATGCTGCTGCTATTGTTTCTAAAATTCAGAAAGAAATGGAAGCCTTCACCGAAAAACCTGACAATATAAAAGTAGACTACACGGGACAAATAGAAGAGCAAGCCAAACAAATGGCCTTTTTAATGAAAGCTTTTTTTGCTGGTTTAGGACTCATTTTTTTCATATTAATTTTCCAATTTAATTCTATTTCAAAACCTGCCATAATTATGTTAGCCATTTTCCTAAGTTTAATTGGTGTGTTTGGTGGCTTAATTATTACTGGCAGACCGTTTGTTATCATGATGACCATGATGGGTATTATTTCATTGGCTGGTATTGTTGTAAACAACGGTGTGGTACTTTTAGATTACACGCAACTTTTAATTGATAGAAAAAAGGCAGAATTAAATTATGAAGATAACCAATACTTAAAAACCAATGATTTAAAAGAAGCTATCATAACAGGAGGTAAAGCACGTTTACGTCCCGTACTATTAACCGCAATCACCACTATTTTAGGTTTAATTCCTTTAGCCACAGGATTAAATATTAATTTCTTTACATTTTTTAGTGATTTTGACACTAACATTTATGTAGGTGGTGATAATGTTGTTTTTTGGGGACCATTAGCTTGGACAGTAATATACGGGCTTTTAATTGCAACCTTTTTAACACTCATAGTAGTACCTATTTTATTTTATTTGGTCACCAAATTTAAAATGAGATTGTACAAACACAGAACCGTACAAGATAATGTGTTAAAAGAACAAGAATTAGGTACAACAAAAAATTTAAAAGAAGCTTAGGCTATTAGATAAAACTATTTAAAAAAAAGAAAACCCGATGACTGTATCAATTCATCGGGTTTTCTTTTTTACACCTGTATAATATTTAAATTACTTTTTTAAATTCTTTTGAAAATATTTTTCGACAAGTAACAAATGAGCCTCAATGAATAACTTGGTTTGTATTTAAAAAAGCTACATAAAATGGTTAATCTATTTAGGATTTCTTTAAATTTGCACATCAAAATTTCACTATGTATAGAAGTCATAATTGCGGCGAGTTAAGAGCCTCAAATATTAATGAAGAAGTAACCCTTGCAGGATGGGTTCAAAAGTCTAGAGATAAAGGGTTTATTGTTTGGGTAGATCTCAGAGACCGGTATGGTATTACGCAATTGGTTTTTGATGAAGAACGCACCTCTAAAACACTTATAGAACAAGCTCAAAAACTTGGTCGTGAATTTGTAATTCAGGTTAAGGGAACCGTAATAGAACGTGCTTCTAAAAACCCAAATATTGAAACTGGTGATATAGAAATTTTAGTATCTGAATTAAACATACTCAACAAAGCCATTTTACCACCGTTTACCATTGAAGATAAAACCGATGGTGGCGAAGATTTACGAATGAAATATCGCTATTTAGATATTCGTAGAAATCCCGTAAAAAACAGTTTAATTTTTAGACACAAGGTAACACAAGAGGTTCGCAATTATCTTTCTAACCAAGGATTTATTGAAGTAGAAACACCTTATTTAATTAAATCTACACCCGAAGGTGCCCGCGATTTTGTGGTACCAAGTAGAATGAATGAAGGAGAGTTTTACGCACTTCCTCAATCGCCACAAACTTTTAAGCAATTGCTTATGGTGGGTGGTATGGATAAGTATTTCCAGATTGTAAAATGTTTTAGAGATGAAGATTTACGTGCCGATAGACAACCCGAATTTACACAGATAGACTGTGAAATGGCCTTTATTGAGCAAGAAGATATTTTAAATGCTTTTGAAGGTTTAACACGTCATTTATTAAAAGAAGTAAATGGTGTTGAAATAGATAAATTCCCAAGGATATTCTACGATGACGCTATGCGTTTATACGGAAACGACAAACCAGACATTCGTTTTGGGATGGAATTTGGCGAATTAAACGATGTTGCACAACACAAAGATTTCAACGTATTTAACCAAGCTGAATTAGTAGTTGGTATTGCAGTTCCGGGAGGAAACAGCTATTCACGTAAAGAAATAGATAAACTTATTAGTTGGGTTAAGCGTCCGCAAATAGGCGCTTTAGGCATGGTATATTGCCGCTGTAACGAAGATGGTACATTTAAATCTTCGGTAGATAAATTTTACAACCAAGACGATTTAGCAAAATGGGCCGAAGTTACTGGCGCTAAACCAGGTGATTTAATTTGTGTGCTTTCTGGAGATAAAAATAAAGTACGCACCCAATTAAGTGCTTTACGTATGGAATTAGCAGAACGCTTAGGATTACGTAAACCCAATGAGTTTGCACCACTTTGGGTATTAGACTTCCCATTATTAGAATGGGATGAAGAAACAGAACGCTACCACGCCATGCATCACCCATTTACCGCACCAAAACCAGGACAAATAGAATTATTAAAAACAGACCCTGCTGCGGTTAGAGCCAATGCCTACGATTTAGTTTTAAACGGAAACGAAATTGGAGGTGGCTCTATAAGAATACATGATAAAGAAACACAATCCTTAATGTTTGATTACTTAGGATTTACTGAAGAAGAAGCAAAAGCACAGTTTGGATTTTTAATGGATGCCTTTCAATATGGAGCGCCACCTCATGGAGGACTCGCTTTTGGGTTAGATAGATTAGTAGCCATTTTAGGCGGACAAGAAACTATTAGAGATTTTATTGCGTTCCCAAAAAACAATTCTGGTAGGGATGTTATGATAGACGCCCCTGCCCCTATTGATGATGAACAACTAGAAGAATTAAGTTTAAAACTAAATTTAAAATCATAATATTTATAAATCCTGCTTTTAGCGGGATTTTTTAATAATAAGGGTTATGCCAAAGAAAACCATTTTAAAACGACTATTAATTTGGAGAGCTAAACACATTTCTAATAAACAGTTTGTTTTTATACTTAGCATACTTATTGGTTTTACAGCTGGTCTAGGTGCTGTTGTTTTAAAAAACTTAACTCATTTTTTTCAACATTTACTTGAAACCAAATTTATTACCTATTACCATCATGCCTTTTATTTTGTATTCCCTGTTATAGGTCTTACTCTGGTTTATTTTATTATGAAATATATCATAAGACAAAAAGTAAGTCATGGTATACCTTCAACTTTATATGCTATTTCAAAACGAAAAGGTATTATGAAGCGGTTTCAAATGTATGGTTCCATTTTAACGGCTCCTTTAACGGTTGGGTTTGGTGGCTCTGTAGGATTAGAAGGCCCTACGGTTGCAACTGGTGCTGCATTAGGCTCAAACATAGCTAGAATGTTCCACATGAACCAAACCACCAGAAATTTACTTATTGGTTGTGCTGCCGCTGGTGCTATGAGTTCTATTTTTAAAGCTCCTATTGCTGCTTTGGTTTTTGCTATTGAAGTTTTTAGCTTAGACCTTACATTTGCGTCATTACTTCCTTTACTTTTCGCTTCAATTTCGGCTATATTAACTTCTCATTTTTTCTTTGGGAATGATAATTTATTACCTTTTAGAATTGAAGACAAGTTTTATCTTTCTGATGCTTTATTCTATATAGTTTTAGGTGTTGTAGCTGCTTTTGTTTCAATATATTTCACTAATGTTTACGATAAAATTCATCATTTTTTTGAAAAACTCTCTTCACCAATCAAAAGATTGCTAGTTGGTAGTTTAGGTATTGGATTACTAGTTTTTTTAATGCCTCCTTTATATGGTGAAGGCTTTGATTTAATTAACAGTCTTATAGCTGGACATCCTGAACTTTCTCTTAACAACAATTTGTTCCATCTTGATTTAAATAATGTCTGGAATATAATTATACTGTTAGTTGGCCTTATGTTCTTTAAAATTATAGCCAGTTGCTTTACTTTTGGAGCTGGAGGTGTTGGTGGTATTTTTGCTCCTGTGTTGTTTATGGGAAGTATTATGGGTAATTGTTTTGCCAAAATTATAAATAATTGTGGTTTGTTTAACACTTCTATTTCTGAAAGTAATTTCACTTTAGTAGGTATGGCAGGTTTATTAGCTGGTGTTTTACATGCTCCTTTAACTGCTATTTTTTTAATTGCAGAACTTACTGGAGGTTATGAACTTTTTATTCCTTTAATGCTTACTGCTAGTATTTCATTTGCTATTACAAAATACTATAAACCACATTCTGTTTACAATATGGAACTTGGTAGAAGAGGTGAGTTAATAACTCATGATAAAGATCATGCTGTACTAACATTAATGAATATTGATAAAGTTATTGAAAGAAACTTTATTACCGTAAATCCTGAAATGACTTTAGAGCAAATAATACAAAATGCTGTTATAAAATCTAACAGAAATATTTATCCTGTTGTTAAAAAGGATTCAAAAAGATTAAAGGGCATTATTTTATTAGATGATTTAAGACCAATAATGTTTGATCAATCTCTATACAAAAGAATTTTGGCTAGCGACCTCATGCACAAACCACCAGAGGTTATAAATTTAGACAAAGACAAAATGGTTGATATTATGCAAAAATTTCAAGATAGTAGTGCTTGGAACTTACCTGTTACTAAAAACGAAGGAACTTACTATGGTTTTATATCAAAATCAAAATTACTTACATCTTATAGACGTCAATTAATTACACTTCAAGGAAATTCTTAATCCTCAAAGATTTTCCACTAATAATTTACTATTTTTAGCATATTATGCCTGAAAACTCTAAAAAGCTATTACGTAAGTTTTTAATCTGGAAATATAAACACCTTTCAGAACAGCAGTTTATTTATATATTAAGCATATTAGTAGGTATTTTGGCGGGAACTGGCACCGTTGTTCTTAAAAACCTCACTCATTTTATCCGTTCATTATTAGAATTGAATTTTTTAAAAAATTACCAAAATACCCTTTACTTTATTTTTCCCATAATCGGTTTAGCTTTAGTTTATGTTATAAAGCAAACTTGGTTAAAAAAACATATAGGCCATGGTATTTCTACAACGCTATATGGGCTATCTAAACTTAACGGCATTCTTCCTAGATATAATATTTACGCAGCTTTAATAACAGCACCATTAACCGCTGGTTTTGGTGGATCTGTAGGGCTACAGGGGCCGGCAGTTAGTGTTGGTTCTGCCTTAGGTTCAAACACTGCGCAATTATTTCATATGAACACAAAAGCGCGTTTGCTTTTAATTGGTTGTGCCTCGGCTGGTGCCATGGCTTCTATGTTTAAAGCGCCTATTGCTGCTATTATTTTTGCTGTTGAAATTTTTAGTTTAGACATTGCTTTTACCTCTTTAGTTCCCCTGCTTTTAGCATCAGTTTCTGCTGTTATAACTTCTTATATGTTTCTTGGTACCGATGTTCTTCTACATGTTGATTTAGAAGATAGTTTTAAATTTAACAACTTACCCATATATATTGCTTTAGGTATTGTAACAGCCATTGCATCTGTATATTTTTCTAAAGTATTTTTTTCTATTACCAACTTTTTTAAACAATTTGAAAGTAGAGCGTTACGCCTATTAATTGGAGGTGTTGCCATTGGAACGATGCTATATTTTATCCCACCGCTTTACGGTGAGGGTTATAACCTTATGAATAACTTATTAAAAGGTGACCACCTTGCTGCTATAGGTAAAACCCCCATGAATTTAGATTTAAATAATATCTGGATTGTTATTGCGCTACTTATAGGCATTGCCATTTTTAAAGCCATTGCCATGACCACAACATTTGGTGCCGGTGGCGTAGGAGGCATATTTATACCTACACTAATAATGGGGAGTGTTTTAGGTAATGCTTTTGCTAAAATTGTTAACAATATAGGAATGAATTTTTCTGTACCCGAAGCTAATTTCACGCTTTTAGGTATGACGGGGCTTATGGCTGGAGTTTTACACGCTCCATTAACGGCCATATTCCTTATTGCTGAAATAACAAGCGGACATGAACTTTTTGTACCTCTTATGATTGTTGCCGCCATATCATTTGCAATAACTAAATTTTATGTTTCACACTCCATATACACAATGAAATTGGCAGAACGCGGAGAATTAATGACGCATGACAAAGACCAAAATGTGCTTATGGTTTTAGATATTAAAAAAGTAATTGAAACAAATTTTGTTACTCTTAAACCAGAAATGACATTAGGCCAAATTCTAAACGAAGCTGTAGCTAAATCATCCAGAAATCATTTCCCTGTAATTAATAATAAACATGAATTTTTAGGTGTTATTAGGCTAGATGATATTAGGCATATGATGTTTAAAGCAGACCTTTATGACAAAGTACGTGTTGCAGACCTTATGCATGCCGATGCCGACATTATTGATTATGATACCGACTCTATGAACGATATCATGGAGAAATTTAAGGTTACAGGTGCTTGGAATTTACCCGTAGTAAAACAAGGTAAATACTATGGATATATTTCAAAATCAAAATTATTAACCGCCTATAGACGCCAACTTATAAAATTTACTAAATAATATAACAAATTGCATGAAGTATCTCATTGCCATATTAGTAATTGCCGTTTTTACAAGTATTATTTTAGGGTTTACCCTAAATGTTAATTATTCTGAAAAACTTATAGGTTTTGGGGTAGCTGGTTTATTTTTAGTTGTATTCCCGCTATTTTCTTATTACCGTTGGAAAGGCAAAGACTTAAAAGATTACATGCTCACTAAAGAGAATTTAGACAAAATGCGAGAATCTCAAAAAGAAAAAAAACACTAATTTAAATTACGTTTCATTACAAAAAAACGTTTTAACAAATCACTAGCTTCATCTACTAATACACCTCCTTCAATACTAGTTTTAGGATGTAATTTTGTTTTTAAATTAATACAACCTCGTTCTAAATCTCTAGCTCCATAAACAATTTTAGAAATCTGACTCCAATATAAAGCTCCAGCACACATTTGGCAAGGCTCTAAAGTTACATACAATGTACATTTTTGAAGATATTTACCTCCTAAAAAATTGGCCGCAGCAGTAATGGCTTGCATTTCGGCATGAGCCGTAACATCATTCAATGTTTCTGTTAAATTATGCCCTCTAGCAATAATTTTATTATCAATTACTATAACAGCTCCAACAGGTATTTCGCCTTTATCAAAAGCTAGTTCTGCTTCTTGTAAAGCTTTCCGCATAAAGTAATTATCATCAAAAGGTTCTATCATAATAGCAAAAATACAATTTCATTCTTGTACTTTTGTCCTGTGTCAAAAGAGTTATTAAAACATATTAATTCACCTAAAGATTTACGGTCTTTAAAACAAGACGAATTACCTCAGCTTGCTAAAGAGTTACGGCATTTTATAATCAATATTGTGGCTACTAAAGAAGGCCATTTAGGTGCTAGTCTAGGGGTTGTTGAATTAACCATTGCACTACACTATGTATTTAACACACCTGAAGATTTATTGGTTTGGGATGTTGGTCACCAAGCTTATGGACATAAAATTTTAACGGGGCGTAAAAATATTTTTGACACCAATAGACAATTAGGAGGAATAAGTGGTTTCCCAAAACGAGATGAAAGTGAGTATGATACTTTTGGCGTGGGGCATTCTTCAACTTCTATTTCTGCCACCTTGGGTATGGCCATTGCTTCAAAACTTAAAGGAGAAAATAAACATCATATTGCTGTAATTGGTGATGCCTCTATTGCTAGCGGAATGGCTTTTGAAGCTTTAAATCACGCGGGTGTTACAGATGCTAACTTGTTAGTTATTTTAAATGATAATGCCATAGGTATAGACCCAAGTGTTGGGGCGCTTAAACAATATTTAACTAACGTAAAAAAAGGAACTCAAAAAAGAAATAATATTATTAAAGCACTTAATTTTGATTACTCTGGACCAATAGACGGTCATGATATTAATAAAATTATTTCTGAATTAGAGCGGTTAAAAAATGTAAAAGGCCCTAAATTATTACATATTATTACCACCAAAGGTAAGGGGTTAAAACAAGCTGAAATAGACCAAGTAAAATACCATGCTCCTGGTAAATTTAATGCTACTACTGGTGAAGTCATTATTAAATCTGAGACTAAAGAACCTCCAAAATATCAAGATGTTTTTGGACACACCCTTGTAGAATTAGCTAAAAAAAACAAAAAAATAATTGGTATTACCCCTGCAATGCCTACTGGAAGTTCTCTTAAATACATGATGCAACAAATACCAGAACGCGCTTTTGATGTGGGAATTGCAGAGCAGCATGCGGTAACACTTGCTGCAGGTATGGCAACGCAAGGGCTTATTCCGTTTTGCAATATATATTCTACATTTTTACAGCGTGCTTATGACCAAATTATTCATGATGTAGCTTTACAAAATTTACCAGTTATTTTTTGTTTAGACCGTGCAGGTTTAGTAGGAGAAGATGGCGCTACGCATCATGGGGTTTTTGATTTAGCTTACTTAAGATGCATCCCTAACCTTGTTATTTTTGCCCCAAGAAATGAAATAGAGCTACGCAACATAATGTATACTGCTCAATTAAAATTAAAACAACCAATAGCAATTCGTTACCCCAGAGGACGTGGTACAACTACCAATTGGAAACAACCTTTTAATGAAATTGAAATTGGAAAAGGTATTCAACTTAAAAAAGGGAGAAATTTAGCTATTTTAAGTATTGGTACCATTGCTAAAAATATTACTGAAGCTATTACAGAGTTAAATGTATCTCATTACGATATGCGTTTTCTTAAACCTTTAGATGAAACCTTACTTCATGAAGTTTTTAAAACACACAAAACAATTATTACAGTTGAAGATGGCACTGTAAAAGGAGGGTTTGGAAGTGCTGTTGTAGAATTTGCTTCAGAGAATAACTATAAAAACGCTATAAAAACTCTTGGTGTTCCTGATAATTTTATTGAACATGGTACAATTTATGAACTCCAAAAATTACTTGGTTTAGATATTGATAGCTTAAAAAGCTTATTTAAAAAAATTTCATCATAATAAGTGCAAAAAAACAAGCTAAATCTAGAGCCAATACTAAAACGTTACGCCTTCAATAGTTTTAAAATTCAATATAGCTTTACTATCAGATAGTAATGATATGTAATGACAGACAGCTAATAACCTGTCATACAAATTCTCTTGAGAAAAGTTGATAGTTTTTGGTAATCTTTTTAAGATAAGCTTATCATAATTTGAAGCAGTTCCATTAAAACTATTGTTTACAGCTTTAGTGTAAATACTCAATAACTTATTAATTATTTGATAACCCGATATTTCTTTATCTATAACCTCTTCTGATTGATAAATATTCTCTACACTAATTCTTATAATATCCTTTATTTGTGCATCGTATTTACTTTTATCTAACAAAGCACAATCAAAGTTTCCTTTTAAAATTTCCTCCTCATATTTCATAAAAACAGTTGCTGCTTCATCAATAAGGGTTCCAATTGCTAAAGCCCTTAAATAACTTACTCTATCTTCTTTATTAGTTAAAGCGTAATAAGTATCTGTTTTAATGGTTTCTCTTACTAGATTAATTAAATATTCTAAAGCAAATTCTTCTTCAATCAATCCTAGGTTAATACCATCTTCAAAATCTATGATTGTGTAACAAATATCATCTGCTGCTTCTACTAAATATGCTAGCGGATGTCTTGAAAAGCTTATATGTTTCTCATTTCGTTTTAATAAACCTAAGTCTTGAGCTACGTTTTCAAATTTTTCTTTTTCAGACTGAAAAAACCCATACTTTTTATCGGCAATATGGTTAGTTGGCTTTTTAGGTAATGATTCCTTTGGATACTTCATAAAAGCCCCTAAGGTTGCATAACTTAAGCGTAACTTATTTTGGGTTATTATCTTAAATCCGTTAGCATTCCCTTCAAAATCACATAAATCTTGATATTCTTTTGGTGTTAATTCGTTTTTATATTTTTTACCTTCACCGTTAATAAAAAACTCTCCAATAGCTTTTTCACCTGAATGTCCAAAGGGAGGGTTCCCAATATCATGTGCTAAAGCTGCGGCGGCTACAATGGCACCAAAATCATTAGCTTGATACCCATAAACATTTCTTAAATGCGGGTACTTTTCAAGAATTTTTTGCCCTACCTTTCTGCCCAAAGAGCGCCCAACTACACTAACCTCTAAACTATGCGTTAATCTTGTATGAACAAAATCTGTTTGCGAAAGTGGAATAACCTGCGTTTTATCTTGAAGGCTTCTAAACTCTGATGAAAAAATAACCCTATCATAATCTACTTCAAAACCTAATCGTGTTTCGTCTTGTTCTTTTCTTATACGTTTATTAGTGTCGCCATAGCGTTTTAATGACAATAATTGCTCCCAGTTCATGTGTTTTATTTAAGAACAAGCAAGATAAATAAATTCAGTAAAAATAAATTCTAAAATCTCTTAACATTAAGCTAACCTAAAATTGAAACACCAATAACAATTACATAACATTAAAAATTTAATAAAATCGGTTATTTGCAACTTACAAACCCATAAGCTTAAAAATGAAACAATTAGCAATTTTATTTTTTATTTTGTTTACAACAAGCGCTATTGCCCAAGATACAGGGTTAATTGTTGGTAAAATTTTAGATAAAGAAATGGATAACACACCTTTACCATTTGCTAATGTTTCTATTAAAGGTACTTCAAATAGTGTAACTTCTGATATTTCTGGAATGTTTCTTTTTGAAAACCTTAAAGATGGTGATTATACCTTGGTTTGTAATTTTGCTGGTTACGAAACTAAAGAAATTAAAGTACATGTAGATTCTTATCACCCAGCCGAAATTAAACTTTCCTTAGAAGCTTTTTCTTTACCAATAACAGAAGTAGCTTCAGCCCAAAATATTGACAAAAAAGAAATTTAGTAATAATACTTCTTTTGTTTTTTTATCTAGTTAACTTCAATAAACTTTTTTAGTTTTAAAAGCACTCACTTTATATTTTTCTGCAACAAAGGTAAATTATCTTGTTTTTTAATGTTAAGAAATTGTTGCTTGTTTATTTAAAAAAACACTTTTCTCATAACATTATAATAACCCTTTTATCACTGTTCTTTAACTTGTTGGTAACACCATGTTCATATTACGTGCATTTCTTTGCACCATAAAATTGAACAAAAAAATTATCTAAAATTTAAACTCATGAAAAAAATAATTTTAACTCTTTTAATTGCATCTACTTTAGTATTTACAGGATGTTTACAAGATGATGACACACCTATAATTGTTGAGGAAACTACAAATAACTATTATAATGATGGTAATAGTGGCAGCGATGAAGATTACGAAACAATTATAAAAGCAGGTGGTATAGCTTTAGATGAAACTTGGACATCTGACAAAGTTTATGTATTAGACAGAAAAGTAGTAGTGCAAGAAGGTGTTACTTTAACTATAGAAGCTGGTACAATTATTAAAGGTAGAGCGGGTACAGGATCTTTATCTTCTGCATTAATTATTGCTAGAGGTGCTAAAATTAACGCTGTTGGTACTGCTGATGCTCCAATTATTTTCACTTCAGAAAGTGATAACATAGAGCCAGGACAAACAGCAGGAACTAACTTAACTTCTGCTAACAAAGGTCTTTGGGGTGGTGTTATTATGTTAGGTAGAGCCACTATATCTGTTTCTGGAGATACTGGTCTTGCTAATATAGAAGGTATTGCTGCTGATGATACATTTGGTCTTTATGGTGTAGATTTAGCCGATGGTGAAACTTTTGATGATGAAGATAACTCTGGTACTTTACAATATGTTTCTATCCGTCACGGTGGAGCTTTATTAGGTGAAGGAAATGAAATTAACGGATTAACATTAGGTGGTGTTGGTAGAGGTACTACAATTGATAATGTTGAAGTTGTTGCTAACGTTGATGATGGTGTTGAGTTCTTTGGTGGAACTGTAAACGCATCTAACTTATTAGTATGGGCACAAGGTGATGATGCTTTAGATATTGACCAAGCTTACTCTGGAACCATTACCAATGCTGTTGTTGTTTTAGGAGATGATTCAGACCACGGTTTAGAAATTGACGGTCCAGAAGGTTCTATTGATGGTGAATTCACTATCAACAATTTAACAATGATTGGTAATACTACAACTGCTAACGGTGAGTATGCAGATTTTAGAAGTAACGCTCAAGGACATGTAAATAATGTGTATGCTTACGGATTTAAAGATTCTTCAGACGTTGAGTTAGATAACGATGGTGTTGCTACCAACTGGAATGATGGTTTAATTACTTTAGGTACTTGGGAAATTGTATTGCCAAGTGGTGTTACAGATGTAACTAGCATTTTTGCTAACAAAGCAGAAAACGTTACAGTTACAGGTTTTGGAGATACTGCTACTGCTGTAACTCAAGGAAGTCAAACTGTTGGAGCTAATACTTCTGCTCTTAGCTGGACTTACGCTAATACAGCTGGAAGTTTAGGCTTCTAATCAAACTATTTTTAACAAATAAGTAACTACTGCTCACTAGGTGAGCAGTAGTATATAAATCACATTTATGAAAAATTATTTAATAGTTCTTATTCTATTTGCAATAGGATTATTTGATGTTGCCAACGCACAATCCGGAGTTTTAACCGGAAACATTATTGATGGCGACTACAATAATGAACCGCTTGCATTTGCTAACGTACTAGTTAAAGGAACTACAACAGGTACCACTTCAGATTTTGAAGGGAAATATCAACTAGATTTAGAAGCCGGTACTTATACAATTCTTTTTTCTTTTGTTGGTTATGAAACTAAAGAAATTGCCGATGTAGTTATAAAAGCTGGACAAGAAACTTTCTTAGATGTAACACTAGCATCAAATTCTTTAGAAACAGTAGTCATTACTCAATCTATCAAAAGAAATACCGAAAGTTCTGCATTAGCGCTTCAGAAAAAATCAGTTACACTATTAGATGCTTTATCTGCACAAAGCATTAAAAAAACTGGTGCAGGTGATGCTGCCAGTGCAGTAAGAAGCGTTCCTGGAGTTTCTGTTCAAGGCGGAAAATATGTATACGTTAGAGGTCTGGGAGACAGATATTCTAAATCTATTTTAAATGGTGTTGATATTCCTGGTTTAGACCCAGATAGAAACACAGTTCAAATGGACGTGTTTCCTACAAACATTATTGATAATATTGTAGTAGTTAAATCTGCTGCTGCAGAACACCCTGCCGATTTTACTGGAGGTATTGTAGATATTATTACAAAAGATTTCCCTACAAAAGCAGAATATTCTATATCAGTAGGAGCTGCTTACAACCCAGACATGCATTTTAATGATAATGCTTTAGAGTATGAAGGAAGCGATACCGATATTTTTGGTTTTGATGATGGCACCAGAAGTTTGCCTATTAATCGTTACCAACCAATTCCTGGTACTTTTGAAGATAAAATCTTATTAACATCTTTAACAAGTCGGTTTGAAAAACAACTAAAAGCTACTAACTTTACTAACGGTGCTAATTTTGATTTTGGTTTTACTTTAGGTAACCAATATGCACTTGAAAACAGTGATAAAATTGGTTATCAAGTAGCCGTGTCTTACAAGAACGATGTAACTTTCTATGAAAACAGAATTGATGGTCGTTATACAAGACGTGTTACTTCTGGTTCTAACGATATTTATGAGTTAGATGCTAGTAGAACAAGTTCAGGGTCAGAAAGCATAAATTCTGTATTGCTAAGTGCTTTAGGAGGAATTACTTATAAAACAAACCGTTCTAAGTTTAAAATAAACTTATTACACATACAAAACGGCGAATCTACCTCTAACTTTTTATCTCAACAAGTAAATACCAGTGGTGGGGTTGGTTCTTTTGAGCCTATTGTAAAAGATGGTTTGTTATACACCCAACGCTCTATTACTAATTTATTAGTTGCTGGTTCTCATGCTTTTGGTGCAGACAGCGAGTGGAATTTTGATTGGAAATTATCTCCAACATTTACTGGAGTTTATGATAAAGATCACAGAATTACACCTTTACAAATTAGTGATGATGGCGATTATTTTATCTCTCCAAGTTCTTCTAGTTATCCATTACAATTATGGAGAAGCTTAACTGAAGAAAACTGGTCTGGAAAAGCCGATTTTAGTAAAAAAGCTACTATCTTTAACAGACCTGCTAAATTAAAATTTGGTGGAGCTCATACTTATAAATTTAGAGATTTTAGTGTAGATCAGTACTCTTTCACATCAACCAATGTTATTATTCCAAATGGTGATACTAACTTATTGTTACAGCCAGAAAACATTTGGACTCCAGATACTGATGAAGGTACTTACTTAACTATAGAAAATGCCTTTGAACCATCTAATGCTTATGAAGGTGAACAACAAGTGAGTGCTACATATTTTTCTGCTGAATTTAACTTATCTGAAAAATTAAAAACAGTATTAGGTATTCGTGCAGAAAATTATGTTCAATACTATACAGGTGAAGAAAACGATGGTACAGCATACGTAAGAGAAAAAATTATTGACAATTTTGATGTATTTCCATCGGCTAATTTAATTTATGCACTATCTGATGAATCTAATTTAAGAGCATCTTATTCTAGAACCACAGCAAGACCTTCTTTTAAAGAAGCTTCTAGTGCTCAAATTTATGATCCTGTAACTAACGATACATTTTTAGGAAATGCATTTGGTAAGTTTGACTCTAATGGTGCTATTATTTATGACCCTATTAGTCCAACTTATATTAACAACTTCGATTTAAGATATGAAATCTTTAGAGAAGAAGGCCAAATGATTGCGCTTAGTGGTTTTTATAAATCGTTTAAAGACCCTATAGAAATTGTATTTATGCCAAATACAAGTTCGGCTGCTCCACAATATACAGTAGCTAACTTAGGAGATTCAAAAGTTTATGGGGCAGAGTTTGAGTTTCGTCAAAACTTCGGGTTTTTAAGTGAGTCTTTATCAAATTTAAAGTTTACTGCTAACGCATCTTATACACAATCTGAATTAGAAATGTCTGATTTTGAATACCAATTACGTACAGCAGATGGCGTTATAAAAACCGGTGAAACTGTAGATAGAACACGTGATTTACAAGGTATGGCTCCTTACTTAATAAATGGAGGATTAGATTATAATTTTGGAGATTCTGGTATAAGAACTGGTGTATTTTACAACGTACAAGGTAAAACCTTAGTAATAGTTGGTAATGGTTATTTTCCTGATGTTTACACCAAACCTTTCCATAGTTTAAACTTTACATCTAATTTTACTTTTGGTAAGAATAAAAATTCTTCAATTGATTTTAAAGTAAAGAATATTTTAGGTGATGAAAGAGAAAGTGCTTTTGAATCTTTTAAAGCACAAGATCAAATATTTTCTTTAAGACAACCAGGAACAGAGTTTTCACTTGGTTATTCACTCAAGTTTTAATGAGTTTAGATATAAACAAAAAAGCTCCCAAATTGGGAGCTTTTTTATTCAATTAATTCTACTACTCTACTCGTTAAAGAGCTTCTGCCTTACTAGTTGTTGCAACATTTGTAATTTTAGAATCTACATAATTCACTTCGTTCACTACACCGTTAGCATAAAAAAGCCATTTCCCAACTTTTTTGCCATTTTCATAATTTCCAACAGCTAATTTGTTACCTGCTTTATCATAACTTGTCCAGGTACCGTGAAGTTTTCCGGCTTTATTAAAAGTGCCTTTTTGTTGTATACTGCCATCTGCATAGAAATATGTAGCTTCAGTTAATTCTTTCTTTTGAACACGTTTTACTTTTGCATTACTTTCTTGTGCAAAAACTGATGTTCCTATAAATAAAACTGCTAATATTAAGATATATTTTTTCATTATACGTGGGGTTTTAATTAATATTTATATAACAAATATACAACTGATTTTACATATACGCAACATTTACGTAACATTAATTTAACATTAAACTTGTAATTAATTGATTTTTAGCGCTTTACTTTATTTTAAATTTATTAACATAATAAGAACTCAATAAGAGTAGTGCAATTGTTTTAAATTTTCATTAGTAATAAATAAAATACAGAAAGAACATAACATTTCCGTAACATTTGGTTAAATTAAAAATAAGACATTTGTTTTCAATATATTTTACCCTTATTTGAATGGACAATCTGTATACTTTTATGATTATTGCTCTTGCTGTTTTAGCAATAGCAGATTTAGTTGTTGGTGTAAGTAATGATGCTGTAAATTTTCTTAATTCAGCAATTGGCTCAAAAGCTGTTTCCTTTAAAACTTTAATGATTGTAGCTAGTATAGGAGTAGCTTTTGGCGCTCTGTCTTCTAGCGGAATGATGGAAATTGCTCGTAAAGGTATTTTTGTTCCAGGTGAGTTTGTATTTGATGAAATCATGATTATTTTTATGGCGGTTATGATAACCGATATTCTTCTGCTAGATTTCTTTAATACTCTGGGACTACCAACATCTACAACAGTTTCTATAGTTTTTGAGCTTTTAGGAGCCTCTGTTTCTATGGCTCTTATAAAAATTACATTAGATGATAACCTGTCTTTATTAGACATTGGAAATTATATTAATAACGAAAAGGCAATAGAAATCATTCTAGGTATCTTGCTGTCCGTTGTAGTAGCTTTTTCTGTAGGTGCTATTATTCAATACATTTCGCGTCTTTTATTATCATTCAACTTTAACAATAAACCCAAACTTTACGGGGCTATTTTTAGTGGTTTTGCGGTAACATCAATTATGTACTTTATTTTAATAAAAGGAATAAAGAATGCCACTTTTATGAGTGATAACTTTAAAAGTTTAATTTCAGAAAATACCACAATGGTTCTTGCTATTGGTTTTACCTTCTTTACAATAGTTTCATTACTAATTATGACCCTACTTAAAACCAATATTTACAAAATTATTATTGTTGTAGGTACATTTGCTTTAGCAGTAGCTTTTGCAGGTAATGATTTAGTTAACTTTATAGGGCCTACAACAGGTGCTTATCAGGCTTATTTAGACTTTGGAAACCCAGAAGTAAATACACTTGGCTTAACAGCTCAAGAATTTACTATGGAAAGTCTTAGTAATAAAATCTACACGCCTACATACATATTGTTAGCAGCAGGTTTAATTATGGTCTTAACCTTATGGTTTTCTAGTAAAGCTAAAGCCGTTGTAAAAACATCGGTAGATTTATCTAGACAAGATGATGTTAAAGAACGTTTTGAACCTAACTTTTTATCTAGAAACATTGTTAGAATGTCTATTGCCGCATCAGATAATTTTAACAACCTTTTACCAAACAATTTTAAACGTTTTACATCTCAGCAATTCAAAGAACCTGTTATTTCTGCTGCCATTAAAAAAGAAGATCTTCCTGCTTTTGATTTAGTTAGAGCAGCTGTTAACCTTATGGTTGCAAGTGTGTTAATTTCTTTAGCTACCTCAATGAAATTACCTTTATCAACTACATATGTTACATTTATGGTAGCCATGGGAACCTCTTTAGCCGATAGAGCTTGGGGAAGTGAAAGTGCTGTTTATAGAGTAGCAGGCGTTTTAAACGTTATTGGTGGTTGGTTTTTTACCGCTTTAAGTGCTTTTGTTGCCGCTGCAATAATGGCTTTAATTATATATTATGGCAGAGGCTATGCTCTTGTAGCTTTAATTACTTTTGCGTTAATAGTTTTAGTTAGAAATTATTTAAACCACAGAAAAAAAACAAAAGAATTAAAAGCTGAAGATAGTTTACAAAAAGCCGAAAGCAGTTCTACACAAGGTGTTATTTTAGAAAGTGCAAACAATATTGCAAACGTTGTTAAACGTAGTAATAGAATTTACACCAATGCGGTTAATGGTCTTGCTACACATAATCTTAAAGTACTTAAGAAAAATAAAACACAAGTAGGGAAACTAACTGAAGAAATTGAAGATTTAAAAGATAACATATTCTATTTCATTAAAAATTTAGATGAACCAAGTGTTAAAGCAAGTAACTTTTATTTAAGTATTTTAAGATACTTACAAGACATGGCTCAATCTTTAACTTACATCTCAAACACAAGCTACAAACATGTCAACAATAATCATAAAAAATTAAAATTCAGTCAAATAAAAGAGCTTAAAGAAATTGATGATGCTTTTGAAATATTATTTAATGATACTAGAAGCGCCTTTAAATCTGGCTCTTTTGATGAAATAGGTTCTGTACTAAAAAGAAAACATACCCTTTTTAATCTTTTAACAGACAAAATTCAAAAACAAGTAGAACGTACACGCAAAGAAGAATCTAGCCCTAAAAATACTACATTATATTTTGGTATTTTATTAGAAACTAAAGACTTATTAACTGCAACCATGAGTCTTTTAGAAGAATACTACAACTCTCATGATGCAACAGTAACACCAGCATCTGTTGAAAACGAGCATAGTTAATTAAGAATAATTCATAAACTAATAATCTAGATTTACATTCATTACGTAAATGAATGTAAACCTAAATTATTATTATGAAAAAATTTGCAATTTTATTATTAGCAGCTTTAACCTTTTCTTGTGTTTCTAAAAAAAAATATTTGGCTTTAGAGCATGAAAATGGCCAAATAAAAAGTGAATTAACTAAAACACGCGTTGAAAAAGAAGATTTAGAAACTAAATTTGCTAAAATTCAAGCTAGAGTTAATGAGTACAATACCAAAATAACTTCTTTAAAAGAAGATGTTGGCACACTTACCGAAGAAAACAATGCTAAGTTTGAAACTTTAAAAAACGGTGCTGTAATTTCTAACAACGCTAAAGCTAAAATGCGTGCTACACTAAAAAACGTTGATGCAGAGAAACTAAATAAAGCTAAAACGCTTAAAGATTCTATGAATTTAGCCGTTGCATACAACCTAGAACGCGCTATTAATAATAACAATATTAATGAAGACGAAGATATAGCGGTAAATATTGATGAAACGGTGGTTATGATTTCTATTTCAGATAAAATGTTATTTAACAGCGGAAGCTACGTAGTTAGCTCTAAAGCCGATAAAATTTTAACCAAATTAGCAGAAGTTATTAATTCTGAACCTAGCTTAGATGTTATGGTTGAAGGTCATACAGATTCTAGAGGTATAAATACAGATAAAATTAAAGATAACTGGGATTTAAGTGTACTTAGAGCCACTTCAGTAGTTAGAAGACTGCAACATAAATTTAATGTAGCCCCAGAGCAATTAATAGCTGCAGGAAGAAGCAGTTACCAACCAATTGCCGATAATAGCACATGGCAAAATAGAGCTAAAAATAGAAGAACACGTATTGTAATTCTTCCTAATATTGACAAGTTTTTTGCTTTAATGGCTGAAAATGAAAACACCTTAGCTGAGAATATTTTAGATTAATTAAATAATCCATTTTCCATAAAAAAGCATCCTGATTTAGGATGCTTTTTTGTTTAAATTTGGGTTCCCCCCGTGAGGAGGGAATACCCTCTTAAAGAAAATTAATTTCTCTTTTAGCCTTCGCAGCTAGTACATTCTTTTTTCTGCTTAAATTTTTGAGCCGCATTCATACTGTGTTGATAGTATAAAGACTTTAATCCTAATTTCCATGCTGTAACATAAATTTTATTTATGTCTTTAACAGGCATATCTGGGTGCACAATAATGTTTACAGATTGTCCTTGATCTATATGATTTTGTCTGTTTGCAGCTTGATAAACAATATTCAATTGATCAATTTCAGAGTAGGTTTTAAACACATCGCGCTCGTGTTCTGTTAAAAACTCTAAATGTTGCACAGAACCGTCATGATCTCTAATACTTCTCCAAACTTCGGTTGTATTTTGCCCTTTTTCTTCAAGCAAATTCTCTAAATACGGATTCTTAATTGTGGTTTTAATCTTAGCTATATCTTTTACGTAAATATTAGACCAAATAGGTTCAATACCTTGAGACACTTGCCCTAAAATAAATGCCGATGATGTTGTTGGCGCAATGGCGTTTAAAGTAGCATTGCGTCTGCCATAACCTTTCATTACTTCTGGCTCTCCGTACAATTCAGCTAATTCTTTAGATGCTTTATATGATTTTTCTTTTATTAATTTAAAAATTTCGCTATTTAAATTAAAAGCTTCGGCACTCTCAAATGGTAACATTTTAGATTGCAGTAAAGAGTGCCATCCTAATGCTCCTAAACCTAAGGCTCTATTTGCTTTTGCAAAATTATAGGCACGCTCCATAAACATAAATGTTTGTCTGTCATCTAAATCATCAGAGTCTCTATAAACCTCAAGTTTTTCAACAAATTCTGTAATTACGGCATCTAAAAAGTAAACCATAGTTTCAACAGCGTCTGTGTCTTTCCATTTATCATAGTGTAATAAATTTACAGACGATAATACACAAACAAACGACCATTTTTCGTTTGATGGCAGCATAATTTCTGTACACAAATTACTAGCCACAATTTTATGGTTATTTTCTTTATATACTTCTGGAGCTTGGTTATTGGCATGATCTTTAAAGAAAATATAAGGATATCCTATTTCACCTCTACGTTGAATAACTTTAGCCCAAATAGAACGTTTTTCAACATCGCCATCTATCATTTCTTGCATCCACTTATCGGTAACAGAAACACCGTGTGTTAGCTCTTGAATAGAATTACCTTCGGTACCTATTTCTAAAAACTCATTAATATCTGGATGTTCTACTGGTAAATATGGTGAAAACCTACCTCTTCTTACAGACCCTTGACTAACAACATCTACCATTTTTTCAAAAAGCTGCATGATATGTACAGCACCTGATGATGACCCGTTATTTTTTACTGGTGCACCGCGGTGTCTTAAATTTCCAAAATACCCCGATGTTCCTCCTCCTAACTTAGACATCATACCAACTTCTGATTGGGTATAAAGAATATTACCCATATCATCAGAAATGTTAGAGCCAAAACAACTAATTGGTAAGCCTCTCTTTTTTCCAAAATTACTCCATACTGGAGAAGCTAAAGAGAAAAAGCCTTCAGACATGTAATGGTAAAACTTGTCTGCATACCCATCAATTTTTAAAATTTGTTCTGCTCTTTCTGCTATTTCACGAATTCTCCCTTCTGGAGTGGCGCCTTCGGTTAAGTATCCTGATGCTAAAAATTTTCGGCTATTTTCGGTTAACCATTCAAATCCTTCAGTTTCTTCAGAATTTTTTAAATTTTTAATTTGTTCTTTTCTAGCATCAATTAATTTTTCGTAGTTAGATTGTTGCTCTGTTGTGTTGTCTTGTAGGTTTGTTTTAATTTTCATATTTTAAAAAAGGTCGTCACTAGTTATACTTTTTGTTCTTTTGCTATAGTTAATGGATCGTTTTACAAAGAAATCACCGTGTTTGGTGCCTATAATTTCATCATCAAACCACTCGGTTTGTGCTAATAATTCTTCATTGATATCAAAAATTTTATCAATGCCTATGCTTTCTAATGAGTTATTAAATCTGTTTTTAATAAATTCATTTATCACGTTTTTGGGTAAGAAATCTAATTCGCCTTCTTCAAATATCCAGTCAATAATATCGCTTTCGGCTTTAAAGGCTTCTTTACAAACAGTTTGAATTTTCTCGTTATAGTTATCTCCAAACCAATTTGGATTTTCCTTTTTAATTATTTTAATAACGTCTATACCAAAATCGCCATGAATTTGTTCTTCTTTAGAGGTAGCTTCTACAACATTTGATATACCTTTTAGCATATTTTTATGCTTATTAAAAGCCATTATTATTAAGAACTGAGAGAATAATGATACGTGCTCTATAAACAAAGAAAACAACAAAATAGACTCTGCGTATTCTTGTATATTTTCACTTTTAGAATTTTTAAGAGCCGTTTCTAAATAGTGAACACGACGCATAATTACTGGCTTCTTTTTTAAGGCTTTAAACTCTGCATTTAAACCTAAAATCTCTAATAAATGAGAGTAAGCATCATGATGGCGTACTTCGCTTTCAGCAAATGTAGCTCCAACCGACCCTATTTCTGGTTTAGGCATTTTTTGATAAATGTCTCCCCAAAATGTTTTTACTGCTACTTCTATTTGAGAAATAGCCAACATGGTGTTTTTAATAGCCGATTTTTCTAAAGGTGTTAATTGCGCTTTAAAATCTTGAATATCGCTTGTAAAGTTAAATTCTGTATGAATCCAGTATGAATGCCTAATAGCATTTACATATTCATACAAATCTGGATATTCATAAGGTTTTAAATTAATACGTTTTTCAAAAATATTAGACTGTCTTTTTCGTGCTTGCTCATCTCTGTAAAGAATGTATGCTTTTGCAGCATCATGAAAGGCACTATCCATTAGCTTATCTTCTACAATATCTTGTACTTGTTCTACGGTAGGAATATACCTTGCATCAACAGCTTTTCTTGCTAAAAGCGATTCAAATACTCTGTCTGAGATTTCTTTAGCATCTTGTCTTGTTCCATGGTTCACAGAAAGCATAGCCTTTTCAATGGCGTTTGTGATTTTGTCTAAGACGAAAGGGGTTGTTTCGTAGTCCCGTTTAATGATATGTGTTATTTCCATGTATTGGTTTTGGTTAAGTATTGATGAACAAAATCTAACAGGATAATCCTGAAAATACACCCTAATATTTGATGTATTTTAATTATCTTATTGAAAATATTATCTTACAAATAAAATTTCAACAAAATTTATTTATGGTTAAATGTATATGGCAATTACCAAGTACATTTTTAACAAGTTGATTAACAAGCTAAAAAAATGTGTTTTTTACTCAGAATTGAGTATCACAAAGATTGTAAAATGATTAATATGTTTTTTAGTGCCTTAAAAAACCTTTTCAACAAGTTTTTAACAAAAAAATAAAACCTTGAATACTAGAAAGTTTACAAGAAAAAACACTTAACATACTGTTTTTCAATTATTTAACTTTTTTTGAAAAATAAAAAGTTTACAAAAAAATAATATAAATTTAACCTACAACCCCTATAAAACAAAGAGATTTTAAAGTTTGTGAAAATGTTTTCTTGTGTTTGTTAAAAAGATTTAGCAACTTTTTCTAACGCTTCATACCAATCTTCTCCAAATTTTCTTATGAGCGCTTCTTTAACAAATTTATAAATAGGCACACCTAATTCTTCACCCAGTTCACAAGCATCATCACAAATTTGCCATTTATGATAATTTACTGCTGAAAATTCAGAATAATCGGCTACTCTTATGGGATATAAATGACAAGAAACTGGTTTTTTCCAAGAAATCTCACCTTGGTTATAGGCTTCTTCAATACCGCAAAGTGCCACATCATTTTCATCAAAAATAACGTAAGCACAATCTGCATTATTTATTAGTGGCGTTTCTAATTCGCCATCTTCTGTAGTAATATAAGTACCTTGACGCTCAATTGCATCTATTCCTTCTTTTCTTAAAAAAGGTTTTACCTTGGGATAAATATCTTCTAGAATTTGTGTTTCATCTTTATCAAGCGGTGCTCCGGCATCACCATCTATACAACAAGCTCCTTTGCATGCCGATAAATTACACACAAAATCTTTTTTTAAAATATCTTCTGAAACGATTGTTTTTCCTAACTGAAACATGCGACAAAAATAGAGAAACTTTACATTTAATTTAACATTAAAGTATAGTATTAAATACCGACCTTTGCGCAAAATTTAAAAAAAATAACATGGAACTAATATTAAAAGAAATATTTACAGCATTTATGGTATTATTTGCTGTTATAGATATTATTGGTAACATTCCTATTATTATAGATTTACGCAAAAAAGCAGGACACATTCAGAGTGAAAAAGCTTCTTTAATAGCTGGAGGTATCATGATTCTATTCTTATTTTTAGGTAAAAGTATTTTAAACCTCATTGGTATAGATGTACACTCTTTTGCAATTGCTGGTGCCTTTATACTATTTTTTATTGCTTTAGAAATGATTCTTGGCATAACGCTTTATAAAGAAGAAGAAAACAATGTTATGACAGCCTCTATTTTTCCGTTAGCATTTCCGCTAATTGCGGGACCAGGGAGTTTAACCACGTTGCTTTCTTTAAGAGCTGAATTTAGAGTTGAAAATATTATTATAGCCATAATTTTAAATGTGATTCTTATCTTTATAGTTTTAAAGACATCAAAATCAATTGAGCGTTTTTTAGGGCAAAATGGTATTAGTATAATTAGAAAGATTTTTGGTGTTGTACTATTAGCTATTGCCGTAAAGCTTTTTGCTGAAAACATTAAAATTTTATTCAACTAATTATGAGGATTACTTCTGCTATTATTATTGTTTTAGCTATTGCTATGGCAATTTTTAACGCTACAAAAATAGACTTTAAAGCTCCTTTTGAAGGAGACAGTATGGTTGCTTTAATAACTATTTTAGCTGCCTTATGCGCCATTATTTTAATGGTTATTCTAAGAATATCTAAACGTATAGAACAAAAAGTAAAAGAAAGAAAATAATATGTTTGATGTTTTAATTGTTGGCGGTGGTGCTGCGGGCTTATCTTGCGCTTTAGTGTTAGGCTCTGCAAAAAACAAAACCTTTGCTAAAAGTAAACGCATTGGTATTATTGTACACCAAAAAAGCTCACATTTACAAACAGCTTTATTTAATAATGTTTTAGGATTAACTCCTGGTACTACTGGTGCATCTATTCTTGAAAACGGAAAACAACAACTTACCAATTTGTATCCGCATGTAGAACAAATAGATAACGAAAAAGTATTATCTATTTCTAAAAATGCTGATGGTTTTAATATAGAAACCAATAAAAACAAACACCAATCTAAAATAGTTGTAGTAGCTGTTGGTTATACAAATCTAATTAACATTAAAGGTTTAGAAGAGTATATTGAACCTCACCCAAGAGCTGCCGCTGAAAAAGAACGCATTTGGTTAAAAAACACAGACCATATAATTGAAAAAAACCTGTATGTAGCTGGCACACTTGCGGGTTGGCGTAGTCAATTTGCAATAGCCTCTGGAAGTGGCGCACAGGTAGCAACCGATATTTTAACACTTTGGAATGACGGAAAACATACTAAGGTACATGATAAGATTGAATAAATAGAGTATGGGAGATACTGAAACACGTTTAGCATCAAAAAAATTATTCTCCTTCACTTAATTTAATCACTTCATCAATCATAATATCTGCTTGATTGAAAACTTCTTCAAAAGCACCATTACCAAAAAGTTGGTCGGCAAGTGTTGCTTTTAAATACTGTTTTACTTCGTTGTGATAAGCCACAAAAGTAATTTTTGATCGGGTTTGTGTATTTACATAATCTTGAAATTGAATAACCATTTCGTCATCAATTTCAAAATTTTCAATAAAATCATTTCTTGAGATATCATCATAAACATGACGATCTTTATCTAATTGTCTAAAAATAAAATTATCAAAGAATTGATATTCTTCAATAAATTTTAGGGTTTCGTTATGCAAGCCATTATCAATAGGCACAAACACATCTGGAATAATGCCGCCACCGCCATATACCACTTTTCCTTTTGGCGTTGTAAACTTTAAAGAATCGGCTACTTCAATTTTAGTTGGGTCTAACAATTCACCACTATCTAACCTATCAAAGTATTCTTCAAAATAATCTTTACGCCCATTGTTATAAGGTCTTTGAATAGACCTACCTGTAGGCGTGTAATACCTAGATACTGTTAGCCTAACAGCGCTTCCATCACCTAAATCCATTTCACGTTGCACCAAGCCTTTACCGTACGAGCGACGCCCTACAATAATACCTTTATCGTTATCTTGAAGTGCGCCTGCTACAATCTCACTTGCAGAAGCTGAGTTTTCATCAATAAGCACATAAACTTTACCATTTTCAAAGTCGCCTTTTTTTGTAGCAAAACTTTCTTCAATATCCCCGCGTTTGTTTTTGGTAAAAAGAATTAATTTTTTGTTTTCTAAAAACTCATCAACTATTTGTTCTGCAATTCCTAAAAACCCACCGGGGTTACCACGTAAATCTAATGCAATTTCTGTAGCTCCTAAATCTATAAGTTTATCAAGTCCTTTTTTAAATTCTCTATAAGTAGATTCTGCAAAACGATTTACTTTTATATAACCTAATTTATTGGTTAGCATATAAGCTGCATCTACGCTTTTAATAGGAACCACACCTCTTTTAACTGTGAAATCTAAAAGTTTTGGTTCTCCTTTTCTAAATACTTTTAAATCTACTTTGGTGTTTATTGGTCCTTTTAATCGTTTTACAATGTCTGTATCTTTAATATTTTTTCCGTACAGGGAATCGCCATTTGCCATTAAAATTCTATCACCTCCTTTTATACCTGCTTTATCGCTAGGACCACCTTCAATAGCTCTAATAACGGTAATTGTATCTCTGTAAGTGTAAAAACTTACGCCTATACCCACAAAATCTCCTTTCATGTTTTCGGCTACGCGTTCCATATCTTCCTTAGGAATATATACAGAGTGGGGGTCTAGATTTTCTAAAATACCATTAACTGTAACATCTACAATGCTATCGGTGTTTACATCTTCAACGTAATCATACTCAATATAATCTATTAACCTATTTAGTTTATCTTTTTTGCTGTTTTTGGTGAATAATCGGTCTGGAGTGTCACTAAAATTTAACTTACCACCAATAAAAATCCCTATTGCAATGGCAATACCTAAGGCTAATGGTAAATATTTTTTTTGACTAGACATTTATTCTGATAAATCTTCTATTAATGTTAATTCTACTCCTGCTTTTTCTAAAAATTTTAAACCAGAATCATCTTTATATGCTGTATTGTAAACTACCCGAACAATTCCTGCTTGATGAATTAATTTACTACACTCTTTACATGGCGATAATGTAATGTATAATGTGGCACCTTTACAGGTTTGTGTTGATGATGCTACCTTTAAAATAGCATTAGCTTCGGCATGTAATACATACCATTTAGTGTAACCTTCATCGTCTTCGCAAAAATTTTCAAATCCTGTTGGTGTACCGTTGTAGCCATCAGAAATTATCATTCTATCCTTTACAATAATGGCACCAACTTGTTTACGCTTACAATACGATAACTTTCCCCATTCTTTAGCCATTCTTAAATAGGCTTTATCGTACTTTAATTGCTTTTCTTTTGGCATTTATTTTTGATAGTTGATGATGTGAGTTGTAAAATAACTTTAACAAACATATTAATTTCACAAACTAAATAGTATAACGAAGATACTTGGTTAGTATTTTAATTACAATGCTTGTTAGTTAAAAGTTTTATAAAGTTAGGAATTATTGAATTTTAGGCTAAAAAATCACTGTTTAAAATCATAGGAATTACCAAACCAACTACTATAGCTGATATTACCATAACCCAGTCTCTTTTTGAAAACCTAAAAATTGTTTGCCCAATATAACCTAAAAAGAGTACCACAAATACAATTATAATTTGTGCCAACTCAATACCTAAAGCAAACTCTAATAGTAGAAGAAATTTGTTATCAGAATCTCCTGCTAATATATGAAACTCACGCGCAAAACCTAAACCGTGTATTAAACCAAAAAATAAAGTAGATATAAACAATACACCTATTTTTTCTTTTTGTGCACTTTTACCTGCGGTAAACACATTAAAAAGTGCCACAATTAAAATGGTAACAGGTATTAAAAATTCTACTATTTCGCCATTAACACGTATTATACTATATGCCGCCAACACTAATGATAAGGTATGACCTATTGTGAAAGTTGTTACCAATAACAAAACACGTTTCCAATTTTTAAACATATACGGAACGGTTAAAACCATTAAAAATAAAACATGGTCATAACCATTAATATCTAGCACATGATTAATACCATATTCTACGTTAAACCAAAAATTTTCGAGCATAATTTTTTTAATATTTGATGTTAGATTTAGGGTGTTTTCAAATATACAATTAATTAGATTTTAAACGAATTAACTTAAAAAATAAACTATTCCTATATATTTGCGTTATACTATAAAATACCAGTCTATGAGTAGATTATTTTTATACACCCTTTGTTTGTTTGTTGTAGTTTTTTCTTGTAAACAAAATCAGGGAAATGATACTAATGATAATGCAGAAAATGAAAACAAAGAGCTTACAGAAAAAGAAATTTCGGAAATTGACTATGTTGATTTTCTTCTAGATGAAAAAACTGAAACTATTATTGCTAATTGGGTAGAATACAGCCAACTTGAAGGAGTGATTTTTGAGATTAAAAAAGCCGATTTAGGATTTTTTCATGATAACCGAGAAACCATAAAAACTACTCTCTCTGATTTAAGAAAAAACATTCCAGAGGCTATAAAATCTCCTTCAATAGAAGCCAGAATAAGTGCTTTTGAAACACAATTTTTAAAGCTAGAAAGTTTATCAAATTTATCTACTACTACAAAAGATGAACTTTTAAGCACAGTAAAAGATTTATTAGTAGCTTTCTCAAATCTTAACCTCCAAATGAACAAAAAGGTAGAGTTTGATAATTTAAATATTCAAAAACCTTAAACTCTTTATCTTTTTATAAAAACAAAGCTATCTAAAAAGTATTTTTGTTAACCTGTACTAATTTGAGATTCTGAAATAAATTCAGAATGACAGGTTTAATACTTTTTAGATAGCTTTCTTTAGCTTTACTTATCTTAATTTTTAGATTGAGATTCTTGTGCTTGCAACACCTGTTTTTGTCTTAACAATTCATTTTTAGTAATTTGAATCATATTGAAATTAGGTGATTCTTTTAAAGCAGCATCTAAAATATCAACTGCAGCATCAATATTTGCTTTTGTGTCTTTATTGTAAACATTAAGAGCATTTAAGTACATAAAAGCAGATTTTAAAGGCACTTCATAAGGTGTTTGGGTTTCAAAAAACGCTTTTTTCATATCATCTTTAGAGTTTGCTAAACCATAAATAATATGCTTTTCTGCTTCGGCTGTTTTTCTTAGCTGTATGTTTAACTCTGCTAGTTCATAGGCCACCAAAGGATTAGGATCTCTTTTAAACATTTCTTCAAAAAAAGGAATAGCAAGTTGTGGTCTTTTAAGAGCTTTTAAAGACAACGCCTTTACTTGAATTGCTATATCAGAATCGTTTGGATTTTTTTCAATACCAATAGTGTTAAGGGCTTGCCTATTCATACCTTGATCCATATAAATGTAAGCCAGTGTATCTTTTCTTGCTTGAGACGGAGACAGTACATTTAAATGCGTCATGGCATTGATTATTCCTTGAACATCTCCTTGTTTTATCATTTGCTCATAATAAGCTTCATAATGAGAAATTAATTCTGAGTTGCTTTGAGCGTTAACCATAAAACTACTCATTAATAAAATTAATCCTAATAATTTTTTCATCGCTTTATTGTATTTAACTAATTGATTAATGTAATTTCTATTTAAACATTTTTGAAACTTCGGCTAAATTGTTTCTGCTTCATTGTATCACAAAAATTTTAATGGACCTAAATCTAAAAAAAATTAACATTGAAACTCTTAAAAGAATGGCTTTTATTTAATTATAGGCTTAAATTTTTTATTTAAAAACACAAACAATGCCAAAAATAAGTACAAACCCAAAATGTTTAATAACATGAGCTTTTAGGAAAACTCAAAAAAAATATTTATATTTAGTAATATCTAAACTAATAAATTATGGCAATAAAAAGTTTTCAGGGTGCCAGAAGGCAACAAACAAATGCAACCGAAAATACACCTTTAAAGGTGAGTGATTACATGACTAGAGATTTGATAACCTTTACCCCAGAACAAACTATTGAAAGTGTTATGCAAACCTTAATTAAAAATAGAATATCTGGTGGACCTGTTGTAAATGACAAACATGAATTAGTTGGAATTATTTCTGAAGGAGACTGTATAAAACAAATTAGTGAAAGCCGCTATTATAATATGCCAATGCAAGACAAAACCATTGAGAAATTCATGGCTCGTAATGTAGATACTATTGATGGAAACATGAATATTTTTGATGCTGCTAAAAAATTCTTAGAAGCAAAACACAGAAGGTTTCCTATAGTAGAGAATGGTAAATTGGTGGGACAAATAAGCCAAAAAGATGTATTAAAAGCAGCCATGGCATTAAAAGGGCAAACCTGGAAGTAAAATTATATTCTTTGTCTTTTTTGTGTTTTTGCTTCTGGCAAATCTGTAATAATAAGTTTTTGTGTTTTGCTACTTTCTAGAGTTGCAATTCTAGAGTAGCTATACCCTTCTATTGGCTCTTTTATAGACTTCCATTTTGCAATACCACCAATAGTTACCATTTCACCAACTTCTAAAATTCTTTCAGAATACCGTAACGTTTTATTGAAACCTAAAAAGGTTTCACTTTCAATATTATAACGGTTTAGTACTTTTTTAAATTCTGGCGTTGGGTTGTTTAAAAATCCAGAGGAAATGCTTTTGTCTTCAACTAAATAATTAAAATAATTTTTAGGCTTTTTTATAGGTTTTATTATAGCTAGTTCATCATTTTCTTTAATAAAGAAATCCTGAACATTTTCTTCTTCAACCAAAGTTTTCCAATATGAGTTTTTACCAGAACTCTTTTTTTGTTCTATTTTAATATAATAAATAACGCATTTACGCTTGCTAAATGGAGCAACAAAAGGTTCATGAACATGTAATACTTTACCCGTAATTTTAGTTAATTCATTGTTTTTAAATTGATTTATGCTTCTTAAATTAAACTTTGAAAACTTCCTGAGTATGGTTTGCTTTCTGCCTAAATAATAGCTTAAAAAGCCAACGGTTATTATTGCTAAAACCATTAAAACAGGAAACATAATATCTTGAAAATTGATGGCTAAAATCATAAAAATAAGATGCCGTTATTAGTAATAATAAAAATAATTTAGTTACACTTAGCTTTCTCTTTTAACCAAAGCATAATAATCATTTTCTAAAGGTAAGTAGCCTTGGTCATATACAAAATAATACACGGTACCAACTTTGGTGGTGTAAATACTAGTGAAGTAATTAAAATCAAATCCCCGCTCAATAAGTTTAGCTCTTGATAGTTTTGTTTTTCCGTTTGGATTAAGGGCTTCTAAAATTCTGTAGTTTTTTCTAAGCCTATTATTAGTGTTGCGTATTAAGTTTTTACTGTCTTTGTTTACGCGGTTATTGTAAGCATTTCTACAGCCATCACTACAAAACTTTTTATCAATTCTGCCTACAATTTTTTCGCCACATTCTAAACATTGTTTTTCCATAGATGCCAATATACAAAAAGTATTATCCGTTTACAAACGACTACAAACATTTACAAACGATTTTAAATAAGTAATAATCGAATAATTTTTGAAAGCTGATTCATATTTGCAGTGTCGAAACATAAGAACTCGATAGTATTAACTGTTTAACATTAAAAATTTAAAATTATGAACGCACTTAGAAACAAAGTACAGTTGATTGGAAGATTAGGTCAAGACCCAGAAATTATTAACTTTCAAGATGGTAACAAGATGGCAAAATTTACACTTGCCACAGATGATAGTTACAAAGATAAAAACGGCAACAAAGTAGAGCGTGCTTACTGGCACAATGTAATTGTTAAAGGAGGCTTAGTAAATGTTGTTGAAAACTATATTACAAAAGGAAAAGAAATTGCTGTTGAAGGTAAATTAACCAATAGAAGTTATGAAACTAAAACAGGCGAAAAAAGATACGTTACCGAAATACTCTGTAATGAATTATTAATGCTAAGTAAATAACCTTTTTTTGCCCTTAAAATATATAGGTAATTTAAAAGAGACTCCAAATTAGAGTCTCTTTATTTTTTTTACATTATCTTTATTAAAATAACCTCCTTTATTTTCTTTTCGTTCTAATGATTGGGTAATTATAAGATGTGCCACATTAATCATGTTTCTTAATTCACAAAGTGAAGCCGTAATTTTAGACTCACGGTATAAATCTTCAACCTCAGCATAAATTAAATCTAAATGTTTTATAGCACGTTTTAAACGTTTGTTGCTACGTACAATACCTACATAGTCTCTCATTAAAGCTTGTAAACGTTTAAGGTTGTGTTTAATTAACACATGCTCTTCTGGTATTACAGTACCTTCATCATTCCATTCTGGAATAACAACATCTTTACTTTTATATTCATTTTTACTGAGATATTTAAAAATATTGTGTGCATAAACCAACGCCTCTAATAACGAATTTGATGCTAATCTATTGGCACCATGCAGTCCTGTTCTAGAACATTCGCCACAGGCAAAAAGGTTTTCTACAGTAGTTTTACCTTTTTTATTAACCTTTATACCACCGCATAAATAATGAGACGCCGGCACTACAGGAATCCAATCTGTTTCAACATTTATATGAAGTGACAAGCATTTATCATAAATGGTTGGGAAATGCTTTTTAAAGCCTTCTATATCCAAATGTGTACAATCTAAATACACATGATTATCACCCGATTTTTTCAGTTCGGTATCAATACTTTGAGAAACTATATCTCTTGATGCTAATTCGGCTCGTTCATCATAATCGGGCATAAACCGATAGCCTTTGCTGTTTCTTAAATAAGCACCAAAACCTCTAACAGCTTCTGAAATTAAAAAAGCAGATTCGCCATTTTCTTGATACAATGCTGTAGGATGAAATTGAACAAACTCCATGTCTTTTATTCTAGCTTTAGCCCTATAAGCCATAGCTACTCCATCGCCAGTGGCAACCACAGGATTTGTAGTATGCCCATAAACACAACCTATACCACCCGAAGCTAATAATGTAGCATTAGCCTTTATTGTGATAATGTTTCCGTTTTTTTGGTTTAATACATAGGCACCGTAACAAGACAATTTAGCATCTTCATTATTTTTAATATGGTGATTTGTTACTAAATCTATAGCAAAATGATGCGAGAGTAATGTAATATTAGGTAATTGGTGCACTCTTTTTAACAAAGTACGTTCAACCTCTGCCCCTGTAAGGTCTTTATGATGAACTATTCTATATTCTGAGTGGCCGCCTTCTCTACCTAAATCAAGATTACCTGTGCTATCTTCATCAAAATTAGCGCCCCACTCCATAAGTTCTTTTAAACGTTGCGGACCTTCTTTCACCACCATTTCAACAACAGATTCTTTACATAATCCATCGCCTGCAATAAGGGTGTCTTTAATATGTTTTTTAAAAGAATCTTCTTCTTTATTTAACACTACAGCAACCCCACCTTGAGCATATTTAGTGTTAGATTCGTCTTCGCTACCTTTAGTTACAATAACAACTTTATGATTAGGAAATTTTTCGGCAATTTTTACCGCAAATGTTAATCCTGCAACTCCTGAGCCTATAACTAAGTAATGTGTTTCTAACATGGTTTATTTAGAAAGTTCTAACATACGTTCAATTGGTAATAATGCACGAGTTCTTAATGGTTCTGGCACATCAATTGCGGGTGTTTCGTTTAACAAACAATCGTACAACTTTTGCATGGTATTCATTTTCATAAAATGACACTCACTGCAAGCACAAGTATTATCTTCTACAGCGGGTGCTGGGATTAATTCTGTATTAGGCATTTCTAATTGCATTTTATGCAAAATACCTGCTTCTGTAGCAACAATAAATTTTTCGTCTTGATGATCTTTTACATAATTTATCATTCCAGAAGTAGAACCAATATATGTAGCAGTATTTAGAATATGCTCTTCAGATTCTGGATGAGCAATAATTTTATAGTCTGGGTGTTTTTGGTGAAGCTCAATTAATTTTTCCATAGAGAAGGCTTCGTGTACCACGCAGCTACCATCCCAAAGCAACATATCTCTTCCTGTTTCTTTCATTATATAGCGCCCTAAATTTTTATCGGGAGCAAAAATGATAGGTGTATCTTTAGGTACTGAGTTTACTATTTTTAGTGCGTTTGATGAAGTACAAACAATATCACTTAATGCTTTAATTTCTGCAGAACAGTTTACATAAGTAATTACAATATGATCTGGGTGTTGTGCTGTAAACTCTTTAAAAGCTGCTGGAGGACATGAATCTGCCAATGAGCATCCGGCTTTTAAATCTGGTAATACAACCTTTTTTGAAGGGTTTAATATTTTGGCTGTTTCTGCCATAAAGTGCACGCCTGCAAACACAATAATGTCTGCTTCTGTTTCTGCTGCTTTTTGAGACAATCCTAAACTATCACCTACATAATCAGCAATATCTTGTATAGCACCTTCTTGATAGTAATGTGCTAAAATAACAGCATTTTTTTCTTTTCTTAACTGGTTTATCTCTTTTACTAAATCCATTTTTACTAACCTAAATAATTACATGAAATTTAATTCAATGTAAATTATATATTACTATGCAAATATCATAATAAAAAATCTATTGAAATCTGTTTTAATGAAAAAGAAGCTACTGATTAAAAAATAATTAGTGTTTTAAAAGAATCTTTAAAACTTAAGCAGAAAATGATTCTTTATATCGCAAATTTTGAATTTCTAAATTAATTAAATCTAGTGTTTTTTCACTTTTATCAAACTCTAATAGAACATGTTCTTTAATATCATTAAAAGAATTTTTTAACTCTTTAAACATGTTTTTATAATAATGAATTCCTTCTTTTAAGTTTTTACTGAATGTTACCAAATACTTTTCTTCTTTTTTGGTAAAAGTAGCTTTGGTTTCATCTAATTTATTTTTTAAGTACTCTAAATAAATATGCAACTCTTTAATAAAAATATTAGGTCTATTGGGGGTAGATAGCATATTATCTCTACCATAAATGTGGTCTGTTATATTTTTAAGACTCATTATTTTTGAGTAGTAAGCCATATTTGGACCAGGACAAACAGAAACGCCTGTTCCCTCTGTTTTTGTATCTAAATTATATGCTAACAATGCTGAAGTTCCCAAACCTACACAAGTACAAGATTTTTCAGTAATTTGATTATACCTTATTTTAAAAGCTTCAGCAGATAAATTTTCGCTTTCTAGTTGTTTTATTTTTAAATGTTGATATTCTCTTGATGCTGTACAAATACCTTCTTCTTTAAATTCTTTATTTAATGCTACAAACTTTTTGGGGCATGAACTTCCGGGTCTATTTTTACTAATATGTCTTTCTTTTTCTAAATCTTTAGTGTTGTTTTTAAGGTTATGAAAAGGAATGCCTAAAGGCGAAATGTTGCTTAAATACAAATCTTCTTCTTTAGCTTTCACTAATTTATTTAATGTATCGTTATCAACTGTAGTAGCTTCTGGAACCAACAAAAAAGGAGTGCCCCAACCTACAGATTCTAGGTTGTATTCTTTAATTAAAAAATCATGTTCTTCTTGGGTGCCAACACCTCCTTGTGCAGACACTTCAAAACTTAAAGGTGCTACAGGTACAGGGTGCCCTAAATTTATTAATTCTTGTTTATAAATGGTTTCAATGGTTTGCTTTAAGTCTTCTCTTTTTTGTTTGAATTCATTTAAAACAGGTCCTAGTAAATACCCATCTGTTGCAAATGCATGCCCCCCACAATTTAAACCAGATTCAATTCTGTATTCTGATACCCACAAGCCTTTTTTTGCCAAAAACTTCCCTTGAATTAATGCCGACCGATAATCACTTACTTTTAAAGTAATTTTCTTTTTAAAGTCTCCGTTTTTATCTGGATAAAAATCTTCAAACCTACTCATATAAGCATATAACCGAGGGTTCATTCCTGCCGATAAGATTACAGACGATTTTAATTTACTATTAGCAAAGCCTCTTAAAGCTGCATGTGCATCATTAAACTCTGTTGGCAGTTTTTCATTTTGTAAATAATTATCCTTATCAACTTTAGTCATGATGTTTACATCAATACTGCCTTTAATTAATTTTTTAGAAGCCCATTGTTTAATGGCTTTTATACTTACACCATTCTCGGTTAGCTTTTTAAACTCAACACGTAAATTAGCTCCGTTAGGCAGCATATTAATATATGATTTGATGTTATCATATTTAATAGTTTCAAATTTTTTATCTACTAAATCATTTATTAAATTGAGGTAAGAGGTAATACGTTTTGCTCTAAAATCATGTACTTTATTTGTAATTTCTTTATAAGGAACTTCAAATTTTTCGCAGTACATTTTTCTAATCTTCTCCAACAAAATATCATCAACCAATGAAATGGCAGAACTCATTCCATATTGAGCTACTTTTAAAGGGGTATCTATAGTAAATCCTATACCCATTACAGGTATATGAAATGTGTGTGCGTGTTTCATGTTGTGAAGTTAATTTGTTACTTATTACTTAAAGCTAACAAAGTTATTGCAGTGTATTTTTATAGAATATGATATTTATCATACTTATTTAGTCTACCTATTAATGTAGGGCTAATAAAAACAACCAATAAAAATGGAATGATATTTAAAAAATGTTTAATTTTTCATAATTACAGCCTTACAAACTCTATAAATCAATAAAACTTCAATGCGTTTAGGGTCTTTGTCTTTCCTTTATTATTTTTACGGTTCAATTTATATATGAGCAAAGGATGTCAATAGAACCAAAATTAACTAGATTTAATCAAAACGTAATGTCTAAATATCAAATATACAACAGTATATTTATGACATTACCATTTGATTCTGTTACAAAAACCGGTGTGTTATTGCCGTTATTTCATGAAACTTGTGAAAAAGGATTTGCACAAGGAGATGACCCAACAACTATTGTTGACACATTTTTTAATAAATATCAGGCTAGACGTAATAAACAAAGCCAGATAAATTTATTATTTCGCTTCATTCAGTATATTGAAAGACAAGTAGTATTATTTGATGCCATTGAAGATGCGGCATTTTCTACTGTAAACAATATGGAAGGCGTAGGTACTTTAAGATATTTAAAAGGTTTTGCCAGATCTAACAATAAGCTAGAAGAGCTAAAACAATATCTTGAAGAATTTAAAGTACGTATTGTGTTAACAGCCCACCCAACTCAGTTTTACCCTGGTCCGGTTTTAGGCATTATTACAGACCTAACCAAGGCTATTGAAGAAAACAACCTGTCTGAAATTAACAATCTTTTTGGGCAGTTAGGTAAAACCCCTTTCTTTAAGCGCAAAAAACCAACCCCTTACTTTGAAGCCAAAAGCTTAATTTGGTATTTAGAAAATGTTTTCTATGATTCGTTTAGCGAAATATACAACTACATTCAACAAAATATTTTTGATGATGGCAAGAAACATAACGATATTATAAATGTTGGTTTCTGGCCTGGTGGAGACCGTGATGGAAACCCTTTTGTAAAACCAAGCACCACCCTAAAAGTTGCTAGAAAACTAAAACAATCTATATTAAAAAAGTATTATGCCGACTTAAAAAAATTAAGACGCAAACTTACTTTTAGAGGGGTTGAAGACAGAATCATTAAACTAGAATCTATCATATACAAATACAGTATAGATTTAAATTATAAAAAAGCCATTACCGCCAAAGAGCTTTTAGTTGAACTTTTAAGTATTAGAAAGGTAATTGTTGAAGAACACCAAAGTTTGTACGAGCATGAAATTAACGATTTAATAAACCGAGTACACTTGTTTGGATATTACTTTGCTACTTTAGATATAAGACAAGACAGTAGAATTCATCATTCTGTATTCACTACCGTAGTAGATTATTTAATTAGTAAGGGTAGCAAAACGTTTCCAAAAAATTATCATGAATTAACTGAAGAAGAGCAAATAGAAATTCTTTCTAAAGTTACTAATGAAGATATAGATTATGATGCTTTTGATGACGAAATGGTATCAAACACATTAAAAACCATTGAAGTTATAAAAGAAATTCAAGGTTTTAATGGTGAAAAAGGCGCTAACCGATACATTATTAGCAACAACCAAACAGCACTAAACGTTATGCAACTATTTGCCATGTTGAAAATGGTTGCTTTTAATGACGATTTAACCGTTGATATTGTGCCACTTTTTGAAACCATAACAGACCTTGAAAATGCGCCTGCTGTAATGGAGCAATTGTACACAAACCCCGTTTACAGAGCGCACCTAGAAAAACGCGGAAACAAACAAACCATAATGCTTGGTTTTTCAGATGGAACCAAAGATGGTGGTTACTTAATGGCAAACTGGGGTATTTACAAAGCCAAAGAGCAATTAACCGCAATATCTAGAAAATATGATGTAACAGCTATTTTCTTTGATGGTAGAGGTGGACCACCAGCACGTGGAGGTGGAAAAACACATAACTTCTACGCTTCTTTAGGTCCAACCATAGAAGACAAAGAAGTTCAATTAACCATACAAGGACAAACCATAAGTTCTAACTTCGGAACCAAAAACTCATCACAATTCAACCTAGAACAATTAATAAGTTCTGGTATTTTTAACAGAATAGGCGAGAGTAACAACGCTTTATCTGATGAAGATAGAGAAGTTATGAATGATTTGGCCGAAACAAGCTATCAGGCATATAAAGATTTTAAAAGCTGTATTATACTGAAATAGGTTGACTTTTTTTGGTTCATATTTAGCTGTTCAAAAGATTTTTTTTAGCCGTTTAGAAGGCAAAAAAATAGTTTGAACTAGGTTTGTTCTTAAATTGTAAGTTCAGGTAAATTTACATTATTTTTTCTATAGGATTTGTATTTGATGTTTGGATTTAAATGTACTTCAGCAGGTTTTCTTAGGTCCAGACTAAAATGGGTTCTCAAATTGTTATAAATATATACAGCTTGCTCCGTCATTTTTTGAGCTAAATCGGTGTTTTTAATAGTTTGTTTTAAGCCGTATTCGTATTTAAGTGTTCTATTAATACGTTCAGCAACAGCGTTTTCATAAGGGTCGTATTGTTCAGCCATACTCATTGTTATTCCGTTGCTTTCGGCAAACTCGGTATATTTAGGATTGCAGTATTGAAACCCTCTATCTGAGTGATGAATAAGCTTTTGTTTAGGATATTTTCTATTTTTAATAGCCATAGCAAGCGCCTCTGTACAAAGCGATGTTCTCATATGATTATCGAGTTTATAGCCCATAATTTGCTTAGAATAGGCGTCTGTGACTAAAGCTAGATAGTTGTGCCCATTTTCTGTTTTAATGTATGTTATATCGCTAACCCAAAGTTGTTCTGGTCGAGTAGGAACGTGGTCTTTTACCAGGTTCTTATATTTTTTGTACATATGGTTTGAGTTTGTAGTTGTGATGTAATTTTTAGTTTTAGGAATCAAAAGATTATTTAGCCTAAGGAAGCGATAGAACTTGTCTCTACCAATTTTAATATCAGCGTTTATAAAGTCCTGTTTTAGTTCTTTATGTAGCTTAATTCCACCAGTTTTAGAGCCTACTTTTTTACGGTAGTCCTTGACCATTTTCATTAGCTTCTGATGGTCTACTTCTTGTTTTTGTTGGGTTTTGAGTCTTTTGTAAAAGGCTTGTTTAGATATCCCAAAACATCCATAGAGCCATTTTCTTTTATACGCTGTTTTTTCTTTAGCTCTATCTCTTTTGCTAATGTTTTGGGCAATGACTTTTTTGACATATCAACGCCTGTAATAAGTTCCATATCCGCGATAATGTCTTGTTGGAAGTCTTTTTGAAACTCAAGTTCTTCAATCTTTTCCTTTAACTTTTTAATTTCATCGTTTTTACTCATACCTGTATTTTGTTGTACTAAGGTACTGTATTTTCTTAACCAATAGGAAATGGTTGTTCTGGGGACGTCGTATTTTTTAGAAGCTTGGTTGTTGGATAGTTGACCGTTTAGGATTTGGTCAACGACTAAAAGTTTGGTTTCTAAAGTGGCTTTTTGGTAACTTTTTTTTCGCCAGTGCTCATTTTGTGTTTTCATAAGTGACTATAATTAATGGTTTAATTTTTAGTCAACCTATTTCAGGAAAGTTCAAGCCACGAAAAGTTTATTCCGTACTTAGAGCATATGAGTACTTTAAAGTATTATGCAAAAACTAATATAGGTAGTAGGCCTTCAAAAAGAGGCAAATCTGATAAATTAATATTCTCAGATTTAAGAGCTATTCCTTTTGTAGGGTCATGGAGTCAATTAAAACAAAATGTACCCGGATTCTTTGGCGTAGGAACAGCATTAAAAAAATACGAAGATAGAGGCGAATTTCATAAAGTAGAACAACTTTACAATAACTCTAAATTCTTTAAAACCTTACTAGAAAATAGTATGATGTCTTTAACTAAATCATTCTTTGATTTAACTAAGTACATGGCTAAAGACAAAGAATTTGGTGAATTCTGGACTATTATTTACAATGAATACCTAGAAACCAAACGTTTGTTACTAAAAGTAACTGGATATAAAGAGTTAATGGAACATGAACCTGCAAGTAAAGCATCTATTCAAGTTAGAGAATCTATTGTATTACCACTATTAACTATTCAGCAATATGCGCTTAAAAAAATACAAGAATTAAAGAAAGCTGAAGTTAAAGACGAAGAAGAAATTAAAATCTTTGAGAAGATTGTAACTCGATCTTTATTTGGTAATATTAATGCTAGTAGAAATTCGGCATAAAAATATGCCTCTATAATATTAAAAACCCCTAAGTTAAGTTTATACTTAGGGGTTTTTTAATACCTAGATTTTATTGATATAATACACACACAAAATAGAGGCATCTATAATTATAGACACCTCTATTTTAGTTGTTAAATTAATAGTACTTATTATAAACTAGTGTTCATTCATTCGGAAATCTGAATAAGCATCCATACCATGTTCATAACCATCAAGTCCTTCTAACTCTTCTTTTTCAGATACTCTAATACCAACTGTTTTCTTCATTATAAAGAATATGATAAATGCAGATGGAATACAAATAGCAGCATACGATAACACACCTACTAATTGGCTAATAAACTGATCTACACCAGCTAAAGCTCCAAAAACCCCAACAGCTAAAGTACCCCAAATACCACATACTAAATGTACAGCAATAGCACCAACTGGGTCATCTAATCTTAATCTATCTATAAAACTAACAGCAAATACAATTAATACGCCAGCAATGGCACCAATTAATATGGCGTCTGTAGGCCCCATTTGGTCTGCTCCTGCGGTTATACCGACAAGTCCTCCTAAAATTCCGTTTAAAAACATAGTTAAATCTAAGTTTTTAAATTTTAAGAATGAAACTAAAGCAGCAACAACACCACCTGCCGCAGCAGCTAAACAAGTAGTAACTAAAGTTAAAGAAGTTAAAGCAGGGTCTGCAGAAAGTACAGAACCTCCATTAAAACCAAACCAACCTAACCAAAGAATTAAAACTCCAGCAGTTGCCATTGGAATATTATGACCTGGAATTGCTTGTGGTTTACCATTCTTAAATTTACCAATTCTAGCACCTAATAACCAAACAGCCACTAAAGCTGCCCAACCACCAACAGAATGCACTAATGTAGAACCTGCAAAATCATAAAAAGGGGTTTCTCTCATATCTAAGAAACCTCCACCCCATTTCCATGAACCCGCAAGTGGGTATATAATACCAACGTATATTATGGTAAACATCATAAAAGGCCCTATTTTAATACGTTCAGCAACAGCTCCAGAAACAATAGTGGCAGCGGTAGCAGCAAACATACCTTGAAATAAGAAATCTGTCCAGTAAGTATACCCTTCGTTATATGTTAAATCTGCAGCAGCTGTAGCATCTAACCCCCATCCAGCAAAACCGAAGATTCCTAAAGAGCCTTCTTCAAAACCTGGATACATTAAATTAAAGCCTACTAAACAGTATAGCAAAAGCCCTATAGTAATGATAAAAATATTTTTAAATAATATGTTAATGGTGTTTTTTTGTCTAGTTAGTCCTATTTCTAAAAATGCAAAACCTGTATGCATAAAGAAAACTAGAGCCGTACAGATCATCATCCATACGTTATTTGTGGTGAGTAATTCCATAATGTTTTTAAGTAATTTTTAATGATTTATTTTAAAGTGTCTCCACCCTTTTCTCCTGTTCTTATTCTGTAACATTCTGTAACATCTGATACAAATATTTTTCCATCTCCTACTTCGCCAGTAGCGGCAGAATCGAGAATTGCTTTTATTGTTGCTTCTTCAAAATCATCATTAACAACAATTGATAAATACCTACGTTGAATGTCACTTGTACTATAAGACACTCCTCTATAAACATGTCCTTCCTTTTCATTTCCCAAACCAGTTACATCCCAGTAAGAGAAAAAGTTTACTCCAACTTCGTGTAAAGCTTCTTTTACTACTCTGTATTTGGATTTCCTAATAATAGCTTCAATTTTCTTCATAATATTTTAATTTTAATAATTAGTTCCCTAAAAATAATGAGTTTAGGATTGGTCTTTTTTAATATAATTTAGTGTGATATCATAAAATAGATGCCAAAAGAAAATTTCTTAAGGCATCTGTTTTTAATCAGCTAGTTAGCTTAAATTTTATTCTAAATATTTATAAGATTTAAAATTATATTATTCAATTTCTCTTTGTCTTTTACCAGGATATGCTAATGCACCATGCTCTGATAAATCAAGACCTTCAATTTCTACTTTTTCAGAAACTCTAAGTCCTATAGTTTTCTTAAGTATAGTCAAGAAGATTAAAGAGGTAACAACCGCCCAAATAGCATAAGCTAAAGTACCAATTAATTGAGCTAAAAATTGATTAGCACCACCGCCATTGAATAAACCAATACCAGTATCGCCATCAATTCCCCAAAGACCAATTACTAGAGTACCCCATGCACCAACAACACCATGTACTGAAAACGCACCTACAGCATCATCAATTTTAAGTTTTTGTTCTACAAACTCCATAGAGAATACTACAATAATACCACCAACAAAACCAGCAGCAATTGCGCCAAATTCACCCATATTACCACAACCAGCAGTAATACTTACTAAACCAGCTAAGGCACCATTAAGAGTCATATCAATATTTGGTTTTTTGTATTTAACCCATGATAAGAACAACGCACCTAAAGCACCCGCAGAAGCAGCAAGGTTTGTAACCAATACTACCATAGAAGCACCTGTTGCATCATCACCACCCCAAGCTAGTTGAGAACCTCCGTTAAAACCAAACCATCCGAACCAAAGGATAAATACACCTAAAGCGGCTAACAATTTGTTATGACCTGGAATACTAACAGCTTTTCCATCTATGTACTTACCAATTCTTGGTCCTACTAAGGCAGCAGCTATTAAAGCAGCCCAACCTCCTACAGCATGTACAACAGATGATCCTGCAAAATCTATAAATTCAGCTGGCATAATACCATCGGTATCATTTAACCATCCGCCGTTCCATTCCCATCCACCTGCTATAGGGTATATAAAGGCAGTCATTATTATTGAGAAAATGATATAAGTTGTATATTTTGTTCTACCAGCAATAGCACCTGATACAATTGTTGCTGCGGTAGCACAAAATACTGTTTGGAAAAATAAATCTGCTGGACCTTGATTAAAAGCGAAACCACCCCATCCTATCCATCCACTAGGAGAATCTCCATACATTAAAGAATAACCAATGAACCAATATACTAAAGACCCAACGGCAATATCTAGTACATTTTTCATAGCTATGTTAACCACGTTCTTAGAACGTGTCATTCCAGACTCAACTAATGTGAATCCTGCTTGCATTAGGAAAACTAAAATACCTGAAATAAGCATCCAAAGCATTCCCATATCGCCTTCTATTGCGGCGGTATCTTGAATAAAAAGTGGTATATTATACAAAGACATAATAAATTGTTTTTAATGGTTAGTGAATTATTTAAACATTTACGCATCCATTAAGGATGCGTAAATAAATTTTTATATACTAGAATGAGTAGATTGCGGCCAAAGTAAATGCTGCTAAGTTATCTGCAGCTGCACCATCACTATCAAAGTAAGGAGTATCATTACTCCAAGAATCTAATCTAATTTCTGGCTTAATGATTAAGTTATCTACAGTATAGCTACCTGTTAAAGTTGTTGCAAAAACACTTGGGTAATCATCACCATCTCCATGTAAACCATAATATTCACCTCTTAAACCAATTGAGAAACTATCAGAAGTTGCTACTTGTGGGTACAATGCAGCTCCGTAGAATCCTTCACCATCATTATCATTGTATGCAGCGTTAATTCCTAAGAAGAAAGTATCAGATAAATCAAATCCACCTGTATAGTCTACTTCAAATCCTAAACCATCATTATTTCCACTATCATAGTATAAGTTTAAGTATTGACCAAAGAAACCTAATTGAGCTCCTAAAGCATACTCACCTGAAAGAGAAGTATCATTAGTATCCCAAGGATTAGTTACAGCTAACATTAAACTCCAATCATCAGATAAAGTAAAATCTGCTTTTAAACCCATGTGAGAAAATGGGCCACTTGAAAATAAATAAGACGTACTATAGTTAAAGTTTGCTGCTGGCGCAATAACTTCATAACCTAAAAAAGTATTCCATCTACCAAATGTTAATGTAGTACCTTCAGATACATTCCAGTAAACATAAGCTTGATTTACAATACCGTCAACAATATCAAAATTAAAAGTTGCTCCTGCACCTCTTGGTCCAGTTCCTAAATCTAAAACCGCACCGGCTTTTTCACCTTCGTAGCTTACAACTAGGTTTGCCATACCTAAAGCAAAACCAGATTTATCTGCAAAAGCAGTTCCAAAACTTGGCGCATCATTATCTGAAGCTGTTAAATAAGTTTGGTAATAAGCATCTACACTACCACTAATACTTAGTTTGCTTGTTTCTTCGTCTTGAGCAAATACAACAGATGCTACAAAAAGGAATGTTAGAGTAAATAGTTTTCTCATAATTGTTTTCATTTTTTAGTTATTAATTATGTTTAATTTTCTTTAAGAATGTGATAAAACTATGTTAAAAAGTTTTAACCCCCATAAAAAAAGGGGGTGTTTAATTAATTTTTATAGATATTTTAATTTTTACCCTATTTTTTTAGGGGTATTCTGTTTATTTTTTTGATTTTTTGGTTTTTCAATAACAGCAATATTTGAATTATTATCATTATTTTTTGTTTTTTTATGCTGTTATTTTTAATAATTCCATGTTTTATTAACATAAATTCAGATATCCGCATTTATCGTTAAATTTTAGCAATTGAATATTTATTAAAAAACTAGAGGAATATTGATATATAATTATTTTTATCTGCTCTTCGCTTCTAAAATCGAAATAATGTTTTGCCTATTATTATTAATTTAAAATGTATAATTATCTTCGCTTACTTAGTCACGTTTTAAACCAATATAATTTAGTTGATTATGCTGCAGAAACAAGGAATGTATTCCCCAGATTATGAACACGCAAATTGTGGTGCTGGTTTTATTTGTAACCTCAAAGGAGAAAAAACAAATCAAATCATACATGATGCGTTAGAAATTTTGGTAAAATTAGAGCACCGCGGAGGGGTTAGTGCCGACGGAAAAACAGGTGATGGTGCTGGTTTATTAATTGATATCCCTCATGATTATTTTAAACGTGTTTGTGAATTTGAAATTCCTGCCCCTAGAGAGTATGCTGTGGGTATGGTTTTTTTACCTAAAGTTGCCAACCAATATCAATACTGTAAAGATGTATTTGAACGCGAAGTAAAAGCTCAAGGACTTACCATTTTAGGATGGAGAAAAGTACCGGTAGATTCTTCGCAATTGGGTGAAATTGCAAAAGCTTCAGAACCTAATATTGAGCAACTTTTTATTAGCAAACCTGAAGGCGCAACAGAAGCCAATTTTAAAGCTAAACTATACGCTGCTAGAAAAATAACCGAACATGATATTAGACTATCAAAAATATCACAATCAGATTATTTTTATGTTCCAAGTTTATCTACAACAACGTTGATTTATAAAGGTATCATTATGCCTGAAGATATAGGGCCTTATTATACCGATTTACAACAAAAAGATTTAGTTACCAGATTAGCTTTAGTACATCAACGTTTTTCTACCAACACCATGCCTACATGGGAGTTAGCACAACCATTCCGTTTTATGTGTCAGAATGGTGAAATAAACACATTGCGCGGTAATGTTAGTAGAATGAGAATTAGAGAGGAAATCATGAAAAGCGATGTATTTGGACCTCAAATAGACAAACTTTTCCCAATTGTACTTCCTGGAAAATCAGATTCTGCTTCTATGGATATGGTAGTAGAATTACTAACTCACACAGACCGTTCTTTACCAGAAATCATGATGATGATGATTCCTGAAGCTTGGGAAAAACACAAAACCATGAGTGAAGACAAAAAGGCTTTCTATGAATACAACTGCTGTATTATGGAACCTTGGGATGGTCCTGCTTCAATTCCGTTTACAGATGGCGATTATATTGGTGCTTTATTAGACAGAAATGGCTTAAGACCATCACGTTACACCCTTACAAAAAGTGGTAAATTAATCATGTCTTCTGAAGTTGGAGTTGTTGATGTAGACCCTGCCGATGTTGAATTACATGGTAGATTAGAACCAGGAAAAATGTTCTTGGTTGATATGAATGAAGGACGTATTATTGATGACGAAGAAATAAAAAACAAAATTGTTTCAGAAAGGCCATACAAAGAATGGTTAGACAAAACAAGACTGCATTTAAGAGATGTACCTTATACTAATGAAACGTGCCCAATAGAAACCATTGATATTAAAACGCGCCAACGTTTATTCAATTATACTATTGAAGATATCCAAGAGGTTATTACACCAATGGCACAAAAAGGTAAAGAGGCTTTAGGCTCTATGGGTACTGATACACCTTTAGCGGTATTATCAGACAGACCTCAACTAATTTCAAACTACTTTAAACAATTATTTGCACAGGTAACAAACCCGCCTTTAGATGGTATTCGTGAAGAAATTGTAACAGATATTAGTTTAAATCTAGGTAAAGACCGCAACATATTTAGCATTACAGAAAGACAGTGCCGAAAATTACGCATTCAAAACCCTGTAATTTCAAATGCTGATTTAGAAAAAATAAGAACCATTAAAATAGAAGGCTTTAAAGCTGAAACCATTCATATGCTATACCCAAAAGCACAAGGAATGAATGGACTTGAAGATGCTTTAGAAGACATCATAAAACAAGTAGAAAAAGCATTAGAAAGAAAAACAAACATCATTATTCTATCAGATAGAGGTGTAAACAAAGACTTTGCTCCTATCCCTGCTCTTTTAGCTTGTTCTTATGTAAACCACCAATTAAACCGCTTACGCAAGCGTTCTTATTTTGATATTATTATAGAATCTGCAGAACCGCGTGAGCCACATCATTTTGCTACCTTATTTGGTTATGGCGCTAGTGCTATTAACCCTTATATGGTAAATGAAATTATTAGAGACCAAGTAAAAGAAGGCTTTATTAAAGGAATAGATGAACAAAAAGCTGTAGATAACTTTAACAAAGCCATAGGAAAAGGTATCTTAAAAATAATGAACAAAATAGGAATCTCTACCTTACATTCTTACAGAGGTTCTCAAATTTTTGAAATTGTTGGTTTTAACTCATCGTTTGTTGAAAAATATTTCCCATACACAACCTCTAGAATTGAAGGTATTGGTCTATACGAAATAGAAAAAGAAATCAATGAGCGCTATAAATACGCCTACCCAGATAAAGAAATTAAAAACCGTTTAGGTTTAAATATTGGTGGAGATTACCGCTGGAGACGTAATGGCGAACGCCATATGTTTAATCCAACAACTGTTGCTAAATTACAACAAGCTGTTAGGTTAAGTGACCAAAAAAGTTACGATATATACGCAAAAGCAATTAACGAACAGTCTGAAAACCTAATGACCATTCGTGGCTTGTTTGAGTTTGATAATTTAGACCCAATTCCTATTGAAGAAGTAGAACCTTGGACCGAAATTGTGAAACGCTTTAAAACAGGAGCTATGTCTTATGGCTCTATTTCGCGTGAAGCGCACGAAAATTTAGCCATTGCCATGAACCGAATTGGAGGAAAATCTAATTCTGGTGAAGGTGGAGAAGATAGACGTCGTTTCCAAAAAGATATAAATGGAGACAGTAGAAACTCTGCTATAAAACAAGTAGCTTCTGGTCGTTTTGGTGTAACATCACACTACTTAACAAACGCCAAAGAAATTCAAATAAAAATGGCTCAAGGAGCTAAACCTGGAGAAGGTGGCCAGCTTCCTGGTGAAAAAGTATTACCATGGATTGCAGATGCAAGAAACTCTACACCTTTTGTTGGTTTAATTTCACCACCACCACATCATGACATATATTCTATTGAAGATTTAGCTCAATTAATATTCGATCTTAAAAATGCTAACCGCGATGCTAGAATTAATGTTAAACTAGTATCAGAAGTTGGTGTTGGTACTATAGCAGCAGGTGTGTCTAAAGCCAAAGCCGATGTTGTTTTAATCTCTGGTTATGATGGAGGTACTGGTGCATCTCCTTTAACATCTCTTAAACACGCTGGTTTACCTTGGGAACTTGGTTTAGCAGAAGCGCAACAAACTTTAGTTCTTAACAATTTAAGAAGTAGAATTGTTGTTGAGTGTGACGGACAGTTAAAAACAGGTCGTGATGTTGCTATAGCAGCCTTACTTGGAGCCGAAGAATTTGGTTTTGCAACAGCGCCTTTAGTAGCCTCTGGTTGTATTATGATGCGTAAATGTCATTTAAATACCTGTCCTGTAGGAATTGCTACTCAAGACAAAGAACTACGTAAAAATTTTAAGGGTACACCAGAACACGTTATCAACTTCTTTTACTATGTAGCAGAAGAATTAAGAGGTATTATGGCACAATTAGGGTTTAGAACCTTAGCAGAAATGGTAGGGCAAACCCACAAGATAAATGCTACCAAAGCTATAAAACATTATAAAGCTAAAGGTTTAGATTTATCAAATATCTTACACAGACCTGCAGAGTATAATAAACTCACCATTAGGAATACTGAAAAACAAGACCATGATTTAGATAACGTACTTGATTTCACTATCCTACAAGACTCTCATAGAGCATTATACAGAAAAGAAAAAACTAATTTAGCTTACCCTATTAAGAACATTAACCGTACGGTTGGTGCTATAGTAAGTAACGAAATTTCTAAAATTTATGGCCACTTAGGCTTACCAGAAGACACCCTAAACATTAAATTTACAGGTTCTGCAGGACAAAGTTTTGGAGCCTTTGGAGCACATGGTTTAACCTTTACTTTAGAAGGTAACGCTAATGATTACCTAGGTAAAGGATTATCAGGCGCCAAATTAATTGTAAAAAAACCAGCCGAAGCTGATTTTGTTGCAGAAGAAAATATTATTGTTGGTAATGTTTGTTTATTTGGAGCCGTTCAAGGTGAAGCTTATATTAACGGAATTGCAGGAGAACGTTTCGCAGTTCGTAACTCTGGGGCTACCGCTGTAGTTGAAGGTGTAGGTGATCACTGTTGTGAGTATATGACTGGTGGAAAAATAGTTGTACTTGGTAAAACAGGTAGAAATTTTGCCGCAGGAATGAGTGGAGGTTACGCCTTTGTTTTAAATGAATCTGGCCAATTTACAAATGGCTTATGTAATGAAGAAACTATAGATTTTGATCCTATTACCGAAGCCGATGAAGCCGAATTAAAACAACTAATAACCAATCATGTAGCATACACAAACAGTGATAAGGGTAAAGAAATTTTAGCCCATTGGAATAATTACTTACCTAAGTTTGTAAAAGTTATGCCAAAAGAATACAAAGTAGCTTTAGAAAGAATAGCTAATGAAGAACCAATGGTTGAAGAATTAACAATTGCATAGTGTTATGGGAAAAGTAACAGGATTTAAAGAATTTGATAGACAAGACGAAGCTTACAAACCGGTTGAAGACCGTGTAAAGCACTATAAAGAATTTACTATTCCTTTATCTGAGGAAGAAATAACAAAACAAGGGTCTCGCTGTATGGATTGCGGTATTCCGTTTTGTCATAGTGGTTGCCCTCTTGGGAATTTAATCCCAGATTTTAACCACATGGTTCACCAAGGTGAATGGCGAAAGGCATCATGGATATTACACTCTACAAATAATTTCCCAGAATTCACAGGTAGATTATGTCCTGCCCCTTGTGAAAAATCATGTGTACTGGGTATCATTGAAGATCCTATTTCAATAGAAAATATAGAAAAACAAATTGTAGAACGTGCTTTTAAAGAAGGTTGGATAAAACCATGTCCTCCTAAAACACGTACAGACAAAACTATTGCCATTGTAGGTTCTGGACCAGCAGGTTTAGCCGCTGCGCAACAATTAAATAGAGCTGGACACACCGTTACCGTTTTTGAAAGAGATGATGAAATAGGTGGTTTATTACGCTATGGTATTCCTAACTTTAAAATGGAAAAAGAAATCATAGACAGACGTTTAGCTATTTTGAAAGCAGAAGGCATCACATTTAAAACCAATGTAAATGTTGGCGTTAATTATGATGTAGAAGAACTAAAAGCCTTTGACGCTGTAGTACTTTGTGGTGGTGCAACTCAAAGACGTAGTTTACCAACACCTGGTATTGATGCCGATGGCGTTGTACAAGCTATGGATTTCTTAACCCAACAAACTAAAGTATTATTTGGTAAAGAGGTAAAAAACCAAGTTTTAGCAACTGGTAAAGATGTTATTGTTATTGGTGGTGGAGATACTGGTTCAGACTGTATTGGAACTTCAAACAGACAAGGTGCAAAATCGGTTACCAATTTTGAGATTATGCCTAAACCTCCAGGACATCGTTCACCTACAACTCCTTGGCCTTATTGGCCTTTACAATTAAAAACATCTTCTTCGCATCAAGAAGGGTGTAATCGTAATTGGCTAATTAATACTAAAGAATTTATAACAGATGAAAACGGAAAATTAACTGCTTTAAAAACCGTTAATGTAGAATGGGAAATGATTCCTGGTGAAAGACCAAAACTAATTGAAATTGAAGGTACAGAAAAAATATGGCCTTGTGATTTAGCTTTATTAGCACTTGGTTTTACAGGACCAGAAAGTACTTTAGCCGATAAATTAGGTATTGAAACAGATGCACGCTCTAACTATAAGGCTGAGTACGGAAAGTACCAAACTAATATTCCAAACATTTTTACTGCTGGTGATATGCGCCGCGGACAATCATTAATTGTTTGGGCTATTTCTGAAGGTAGAGAAGCTGCAAGACAAGTTGATATTTTCTTAATGGGTAAATCTGATTTACCAACTAAAAATGAAGCTGGTGATTTAGTGAGTTTACACTAAAACAACACCTTAAAATAAATACTCAATAAAAAAGCACACTATATAGTGTGCTTTTTTATGTCTATAAATTCAATAACTGTTTTAAAAACCCTTCCTTACTACTTAATGATACTTTAACTTTTTCAGCATTACTCATTACAACATATGGTGGTTTTGTTTTTGTGTATTTTTTTACGTGGCTTAGGTTTACCAAACACGACTGACTTACTCTGTAAAAACCACTTTCGTTTAGCATTTCTTCAAAACGCTTTAGAGTTTTTGAGCTTGTTATTTTCTTTCCGTTTTCAATGTAAATATCTGTATAATTTACATTAGCTTCACAATAAATAATACTAGAAACATCTAAAACAACACATTCATTTATAGTGTTTACACTTATACGTTTTTTGGTAGTGTCTTCTTTTAAATTATAAAGCAATGTATCTATTTTTTTATTTACATCTTCAGTAGATTTTTGAGATTTCAATCTACTAACTACCTCATCAAAATCATCTAAATCAATTGGTTTTAATAAATAATGAAGCGCCGCAAATTTAAAAGCTTTTACTGCGTATTTACTGTAAGCTGTAGTGAAAACTACCATAAAATTTAAGTGTTTAACTTGTTGTAAATACTCAAACCCTGTTTGATTATTAATTTCAACATCTAAAAAAACCAAATCGGGGTTTAATGCCTTTGTTGCTTCAATAGCACTTGTAAGGTTTGTGCATGTTTTAACAACATTAAAAACATCACTGTGCTTATTGGTTAACTTAAGCAAAGCATCAATACAATGCTGCTCATCATCTATAATTATTGTGTTAATCATCATTTAAATAGGCTAACTGAAAGGGCAATACAACTTCTACTCTTGTACCTACACTTTTATTAATAATTTTAACTTGTGCGTTTGTTTTTTTGGTTTTGTTTAAAACCGCAATTCTATCTTTTGTAATTTTTATACCCAATGATGTGTGCGCCATATTCTTTTTGTTTGCAAGTGGCATACCCACACCGTTATCATCTACACTGTAACACAGTTGTTGGTTGTTTATTTTTTTAACTTGAATGGTAATTACACCAGCATCGTTAAGTTTTGACACACCGTGCCAAATACTATTTTCAACAAAAGGCTGCATAATCATTGATGGAACTAAAACGTTACTTTTATCAATGTCATCATCAACAGTAATTTCATAATTGAATGTGTTAGGAATGCGTTTTTTTTCAATATCTAAATAATTTTCTAACAGTTTTATATCTTCTTCAACAGTAATATTTTCATACATAGACACCTCTAATGTCTGTCTCATTAGTTTGGAAAATTTAGTAAGGTAATTTGACGCATCATCAACCTTATTACTAACAATATAATTATTTATAGAATTTAATGTATTGAAAATGAAATGCGGATTCATTTGAGCACGTAATGCTCTTAATTCGGTTGTAGCAACTTTGGTGTTAAAATCGGCGTCTCGTTTTTTCTTATAAAAAACCATTAGCCCAATTACAAAACATACAATAATACCGCCAACAGCTAAATAGGTTGTTTTTATAAATTTTTGTCTCTCTAATTCATTTGCAAAAACTAACTGTTCTTGTTTGTGATTATTTTCTAGTATACTTTTTTCATTTTGGTACTTGTATTTTTCTTCAAGTCTTACTAACTCTCCTTTCTTTTCAATTGAATTAAAACTGTCTTTTAATTTAACTGCTTCATTAATATAATTATAAGCGTTTTTATAGTTTTTTAATTGCTTGTTTACTTGTGTTAAACCTTCTAAAGCAGATACTTGCAATGATAAATTTTGGACTTTTTTAGCTAAATTATAGGCGTTTTGATAATGATTTTTAGCTTTATATAAATTACTTGTATTTAAGTAACTTTCTCCCATATAGTTATAAACTATGGCTAAATTGTTGGTATTGCTCAACTTTTGATAAAGCGCTTTAGCTTTGTTAAAATTGTTTAGCGCTTTATTGTGTTTTTTTAATCCAACGTTTACAATGCCTATATTAGTTAGGGCGCTGGCCATTCCCAATTTATTTCCGCTTTTTTGCATTATACCATATGATTTTTGGTAATTTTCAATGGCTTTTTGTTGCTGACGTAAATAATCATAAATGTTACCAATATTGTTGTAACTATTTGCTAAACCGTATTTATAATCTAAAGTTTTATAAATTTTTGAAGCTTTTTCATGATATACTAATGCCTTATTATATGTTTTTAACTTAGTATATAAAATCCCAAGGTTTTCGGTGGTATTAGCAAAATCTAAACTAAGAGTATCATTTAAATGCCTATAAATAGTAAGTGCCTCTAAATAATTTGATAAAGACGTTGGGTAATCAGACAAATACATGTAATTCACCCCCATACTGTTAAGCATTTTCGCCATTAACACACTATCGTTGGCTTTTTTAAAGGCTTCAAAGGCTTCAATATTACATTTATTAGCCTTAATATAATCACTTTTGTTGAAATAAATGAGACCTTTATTATAAATAAGTCTTGCCTGCTTATTAAAATTATTATCGGCTTTATAAATTTCACCTGCCTTATCATACATAGCTAAAGCCATAGAATCATTACCTATAGTTGAATAATTATGCCCCTTGTATTGATATGCTCTGGCTTCTTTATCTGTATCTTTTAAACTTTTGGCAAGTGCAACTGCTTCATCTAAGACTTTTAACCCTTTTTTTGTGTTAATGGAATAGTAATAATACCCTAAATCTGTTAACAAATTTAATCTTGTAGAATCTGACAACTTAGTGCTTCGCAATTGATTTTCTAAAGAGTCTATTTCTCTCTGTTGAGCTACCAAAACAACACTTAGTAAAAAAAACAAGTAGCATATTTTTTTAAACATAAAAGGGTTAAAATATTGTTATTAAACCAAATATATAAACAATAGAGAGAATACACTATTAACATAAAACAAAAAACTACAAATAATAAGTAAAAGACGGCAAATAATAAATTTAGGTATTCTGTTAATAGCTGCAGTTCTATTTTCATGGCGCTATTAATTAATCCTGACCACAATGAAATCATTATCTCAAATAAGTATTACCAATTTGGTGTTTGTTCATTCTATTATAAATTTTCAACATTTATACTCTAAACCAAAAAGTAATAAATCTTCTAAAATAGACTACTATACATTAGGCTTATTTCTAGACCAAATTTATTGGTTTGAGCAAAAAAACTTGTTTCTGATATAGCTTTCTACTAGTATAGGAATATAAATACACTCTGAATTCAAAAGCATAAATAGAGTAGAAATCATTTTAAAAAATCTTTAGCTGATACTTCCTAAAACAGAGCATACTTAAGGGACCAAAAAAGTTTTTGCTAACCTTAATAAATCAATAATAAACATAAAAATTTTAAAAAAATGAATATAAAACAGTTACCCTCAATCTTAAAAGTATTTAAACAAATCAAGCCGTAGCCTTCCTGAAAGCCTTGCGGTATTATTATTAATTCATACACACTCTCAACATGAAACTTTTTTTTAAGAATGTTTTTTTTTCGCTGCTTTTTTTGTTTTCACTATCTACAAGCGCACAACAACAAAACACTGATGTGAAATATAAACGCAGTTCGCTGCACACCCTCATGATTAGTGATCCAAAACAGGAATATGCCAATACCATCCAAGACATTTTTGTTAATGCCCCTTTGCCCAACAAGTTCAACAACCACATGGTATTTACTAGGCTAATTCCTAAAAACGATACGACCTTGGCTTATACAAAACCAAAAGCTAGCGAACACCCCAAAAAGAAAGGGCTACTATCGAAAGTTTCCTTAAAATCTAACAATAATAGTTCTGATGACACCCAACATTTGGCCATATTAAATTATTTAAACAGTAAAAATATTGCTAAAGACATGGTTGCTAAATGGTTTAACAGAAGTGAAAACGGTGGTTTTAATATGGATTTAATAGCCGAAAGAGGCTTTTATAACGCCACCGATTTGGATGTGAAAATTGCCAACAATAGTGAACGCGGTTCGGCTATGTTAGCCGATGCAGGCGAAGCTCTTATAAAAAACACCTTTGTGGTGGTCAACAATTTTAAGTACACCAACAAAGAAGAAATAGCCAACCAAGCCAAAGGCATTTTGGGTAGCGTTTCAGATGTAGCTTCAATTCTCGGAAAAAACGATGTGGCAACGGTATCTGAGGCAACCTCTGCAGGCGTTGAAGTTGCTGGAAAAGGTTACATCATCAAAACCCAAGCCTTTTTGTACAAGCTAGTTTGGAACGATGACATAGCTGGGATATTTTACAATAGCTACTGGACGGAAGATAGTGCCATTGATCCCGAAAAGAAAAATGCTTTTGATGAGACCAACCTATTCAAGTTTGAATACATTGGTAACGCCACCTCTTGGGCCGATGTACAAAGCACCGTTTATACCAAAAAAAGCAACGAAGATTTAATAAGTATTGCAACGGTTAGAGCGGTTGACAACGTTATTGCCAAACTACAAAGGGAATTTGAAGTCTTCAGAACAAAAACGCCACTGATAAGTACAGATCCTTTGGCAGCAAAAATTGGCCTCAAAGAAGGTTTGGAAAAAGGAGACAAATATGAAGTTTTGGAACAAGTACTCAATGAAAATGGAGTTATTGAATACGAACGCTTAGGCGTTATAAAAGTTGAAAAGGATCTCATTTGGGACAACCGCTTTAATGCCAACGAAGAAAATCCTTCAGAATTGGAATATACCACCTTTAGCGGAGGAAAAAACAAATATTTCCCAGGTATGCTAATTAGACAAATTAATTAACATTAAATACTAAAACAACATGATACAAAAAACAAAACCACTATTTATTATAATTGCTTTCTTGGTAATTGGGATAAGTGCAAACGCCCAATGGAAAAATGAAAAAGCAAACAAAGACACCGAAATTTTTCGTTATGATATCGAGTGTGAAGGCATTGCAAAACTAGGCTCCAAACTTGTAAAAGTTTGGTCTTACTCCAAAAACCCAAAACATGCCATTTCGCATGCCATGAAAAATGCTGTACATGGTATCATTTTTAAAGGGTTTGCAGGCGGCGGACAAGGATGCACTTCTTTTAGCCCTTTACTAAAATCTGCTAAAACCGCAGCTGAACATGCTGAATTCTTTGATGCATTTTTTGCCGATGGCGGCGATTACCTTAAATACGTTTCTGCAGCTACAGACGGTAGCATAGCTCCTGGAGACCGATTGAAAGTAAGCAAACGCGAATACAAAATTGGCGCCGTAGTTAATGTCCAAACCGATATGTTAAGAAAACGATTGGAAGAAGAAGGCATTATAAAAGGTTTAGCATCTGGATTTTAATTATTAATACACAACTTATGAAAAAACTGAAACAGTTATACATTACCTATTGCCTATTTTTAATAAGTGTAATAGCATTTAGCCAAGCTAAAAAACCAACAATTATGGTGGTTCCAAGTGATGCTTGGTGCATAAAAAATGGCTACGTTATGAATTTTGATGACCAAGGCACTTTGGTTCAAATACCTGATTATCAAAAAGCATTTCAACAAGATTCCGACGTACTTTTAGTTATTAGCCAAATAAATGGCATGATGGCAGATAGAGGTTTTCCTCTAAAAAATATGGAATCGGTCATTAAAACACTAAAATCCAATTCGGCTGAAGACAATTTACGTTCCTCTAGCGATTCGGGTAGCGGTGTAGCCGAAAGCCCTATAGATGCTTTGAAAAAAGTGGCTAAAGCAGATATTATCATGCAACTTACTTGGACGGTAAACCAAACTGGTCCTAAAAAATCCATCACATTTAACTTGCAAGGTATAGACGCCTATACCGATAAACAAATTGCTACGGCTGCTGGCACAGGTGCGCCTTCATTTTCGGCCGAACTACCAGTATTGCTTTCCGAAGCCGTGTTAGCACACATGGATAAATTTACAGAACGTTTACAAGCCCATTTTGATGACATGTTTGAAAATGGTAGAGAAATTATTGTCCGCATTCAAAAATGGAACGATTGGGATGGTGATTTAGATACGGAATATGGTGGTGAAGTCCTTGGTTTTGCCATTGAAGATTGGCTAGCAGACAACGCTGTAAAAGGGCGATTTAGCACCACAGACATGACCGAAAACATGGCATTGTTTGAACAAGTTAGGATTCCATTAGAAAATGAACAAGGTAGAGCTTTAGATGCACGACGTTTTGTATATGAGCTTAGTAAATATTTAAAAAGCGCTCCATATAACATCCCAAACAAATTAGTCATGAAAGGGCTGGGAAGAGCCACCATAATTTTAGGTGGTAAATAAATTATTAAAAATGAAAGAAATGAAAAAATTAATATTCAGTTTTATACTTATTGCCTCACTAACATTGGTAGCGCAAAATAATGTTAATTATGACGGCATCTTTTTAGGAACCTACATTCCAAATCAAATAGAAAGTATTCCTACTTACGCAAAACGTATGTTTTCCAACAAATTAAACCAAATCATTACAAAAAACGGTATTGCACAGGGCGGTTTTGACACACGATTTATCATAACACCAAACATTACAGTGCTTAGTAAAGATATTATGCCTACGGCACCTCCAACAATTGCGCTAAACTTAGAGGTAACACTTTATGTTGGTGATGGTATTGAAGGCTCTTTGTTTACTAGTGAATCCTTAACAGTTAAAGGTGTAGGCTCCAACGAAAACAAGGCTTATATGGCAGCCATAAACCAAATAAAGCCTAAAAACCAAGCATTACAAAATTTAGTAACAAGAAGCAAAGAACGCATTATTGAATACTTTAACAACAATTGCAACTTGGTTATTAAGCAAGCTGATGCATTGGCATCTCAAAACAACTATGCAGGAGCTCTAGCTTTATTATCAAGCGTTCCTGAAGTTAGCACTTGTTTTGATAAAATAAAAACCAAACTTGCTACTTATTATGACAAGGCTATTGAATTTGATTGCAAAGTTAAACTATCGGAAGCTAGTGGCATTTGGGCCGCCAACCAAGACATTAATGCCGCTAACGAAGCCGCTGCACTTTTAGCAACTGTTGAACCAACCGCACCTTGTTTCAATCAAGTTAAATCTTTATTCTCTAAAATATCAGATAGAGTCAAAGAATTAAGCGACAGAAACTGGAACTACGCACTAAAAGTTTTAGATGTGGAAAAATCTAGAATCCAAGCGGCTAGAGATGTTGGGGTTGCTTATGGTAATAACCAACAGCCTAACACATATAATATTAGGGGGTGGTATTAATTACTCTCACTATAATTAATCACAAAAAATATCCAATTTTAAAAATGAAAAAAAATTATAATATCATTGTATTCTTTGTATTTAGCCTTTTTTCGTCACATTTCAGTGCTCAAAGCCCAAGTTTTGAATGGGGTAACTCAATAGGGAGTTCTGATGATGATTACAGTAGTTCTATTATAACTGACTCATCGGGGAACATCTATACTACAGGATATTACACAGGAACTGTCGACTTTGAACCTGGGCCAGGAACAACCAATATGACTGCTGTAGGAGATAAAGATATTTACATTAAAAAGACTGATTCAAATGGGAACTTCATTTGGGTTAAATCTATAGGAGGTACTGGTTATGATATTGCCACCTCTTTAACATCAGATACGACAGGAAATTTATACATTACTGGTGGGTTTTCTGGAACTGTAGATTTTAATCCAAATGTTGGCACATATAATTTGACTTCTTATAATAATAATTGGGATTTCTTTGTTCTAAAATTAGATAGTAATGGAAATTTTATTTGGGCTAATAGCAATGGAGGAACATCTACCGACTTATCTTACAGTATTGATTTAGATTCTTCTAATAATGTATATATAGCTGGTTTCTTCTACGGAACCACAGATTTTGATCCAGGGGTAGGAACTACTAACATAACAGCTTCAGGGTGCAATGATATCTTTATTCAGAAATTTGACCCTAATGGTAACCTTGTTTGGGTAAAAACAATTGGCAATACAGGATGTGATCAAGCCAAAAGCCTAACCATAGATAAAAATGATAATATATACACAATAGGTTCTTTTTCTGATACAGTTGACTTCGATCCAAATGCTGGAGTATCTAATTTATCCTCTAATGGGTCTAGCGAAGTTTTCATTTTAAAGTTAGATAGTAATGGGGATTTTGTTTGGGTTAAATCATTTCAAGAAGTTTCTTCTGGAGAATTCGGTTATCAAGCTAATTCTTTAGTTACAGATAACTCGGGAGACATTATTATAACTGGGAGTTATTCTGGTACGGTAGATTTTGACCCTGGATCTGGAATTTCTGCTCTTTCTACAAACGCTCTTGGAGATATATATGTGGTAAAATTAGATAACTCTGGAAATTTTATTTGGTTAAAATCAATGTCAAGTAATACCACAGGCCTTTACTCAAATGGAGCATCGCTAATAACAGACGCTTCTAAAAACATATATGTTTGTGGAGCTTTTAGCGGCACTATTGATTTTAATCCAAATACAGAAATTGAGAATTTAACTTCTGTAGGAGATAATGATGCTTACATTCAAAAACTTGATGCCTCTGGTAACTTTCTATGGGTAATCTCATTTGGAACTGGAGCCCCTGGAACATGGTGTAGTGCTTATTCAATAACTAATGATTTTTCTAATAATCTATATGTAACTGGAGGTTTTAATGGAACGGTTGATTTAGATTTTAATTCTGGCATAGAAGATTATACAAGTGCTGGTAATAGAGATGTTTTTAATTTAAAAATAAATCAACAAACAGCGGAAAATATTATTTGGTCTTCCGATTCTAGTGACTATGCAAACTTTTCAGCCACAAATAATGATGGCGATTCCTTTACTTGGGAAACAGAAAACGGCAATGTTGCAGGAAAAGGCCTTATAACAGATACAAGTTTCTTTTCTAAATCTTATGATGATATTGCTGGTGCATTAACCCCAGACAATTTACTTATTACACCAACTGGAGCCATAACCGTTCCTAGTAACGCATCATCCATTTCATTTAAACTAAATGTGGAGGCTTCTAGTAGCGATCGCCCTGCAGAACACTTTGCTATTTATGTTTTTGATGAAGCCGTAGGACAATCGTTTGACACCAAAATATATGAAGAAACTTTAACAGTAGGTGGTTCTGGAACAGCTAAAGATATTACAGCAGCTATACCCATAACATTTGCTGGAAAAAACATTGGCATCATTGTAAGGCACTTTAACACCGTTGGGCAAGACAAACTATATGTAGATGATTTTGAAGTAAGTTACGAAGCATCAACACTATCCACGGAGAAAAAAAATATTAACAACCTAACAGTATATCCAAACCCTACAAAAAACAAAGTTTATTTAAACCTAGACCAAGAAAGCTCATACGTGTTAACAAACATTAATGGTCAAGTTATAATAAGTAACATATTAGATAAAGGCGAGAATACCATAAACCTTTCTGAACTTCAAAACGGTTTGTATTTTTTAAACATCAAGTCAAGCTTGGGAACAATTACAAAAAAAATAATAAAAAACTAGAACCATGAAAACTTTTTCAAAAATAGCCTTCATTGTATGTTTTTCATTCGCTTTTAACTATTCAAGCATTTATGCCCAAAATGGTACCACACAATTCTCTGCCAAGATAAACGGTAGTGATTTTGTACCAACACCAGAAGATGGCTTTAGCCAAATTTTTGCGGTATTGGTAAAAACGCCCATGTTCTTTCAACTAAGCATTAACGGCAGTACTGTTATAGATAATGTTGCCAAAAGTATTCTTGTTTCAATAATGGACGAGAAATCGTTTAACACTGTGGGGCCAAATACCGTGTGGGACTCTAAAAACGACGGTGGGAAAGGTGTTCCCGTAGGGCACTATTTTGAAGTAGAGAACGATAATGAAAAAGAAGCCACTACTGAATCTACTGAAGATTCTTATTTAAAAATCACTTTTATTGACAAAACCAAACGCATTGTTTCTGGAGAATTTAGGTTTACTGCTTCAGATGGCGTAAACACCTACTCCATTACCGATGGTGTTTTCACCAATGTATCCTATAAGAATAAAATATAGCTATTAATTAATCCTTTAAAATTCTAAAAAATGAAAACAAAACTGTTACTCTCAAACATGGCCGTATTATATACCGCCTTATTATTGACCTCCTTGACGTATGCCCAAACCATCTGGCGCGTAAACAACCAATCAAACTACGATGGCACCACTAATTTTGGTGAAAATTATGGGGGAACACCTAGCTTTCCCGTATTTAGCGAAATTAACGAAGCTGTTGCTTACCCTAATGTAAATGATGGCGACATACTACATATAGAAGGTTCTACCATTGTTTATGCTGATGCCACAATTACAAAAGAGCTAGTTATTATTGGCCCTGGTTACTTTTTAACTGAAAACCCTAAAGTTTCAAACAATACCTATGATGCTAAAATTGGACGTGTTACATTTGATTCTGGTTCGGAATCGTCTCAACTAATAGGCATGAACGTTTTACATGACGGCAGTAACGTGGACGGTATTGTATATGTCAACGTCAACGATATTTCAATAAAAAGATGCCGCATCGAGCGCTACGTTCGACCCAATACACTTTTGATTGATCTTTATATTCTTCAAAATTTCTTTCCAAACACATACAATACTAGTGCTATAGCCGATACTGGAAGTAGTTCCTATATCCCTCCACAAGAAATTATATTCAACAACAACATATGCCAAAAAAAATTATTATGGACAGACAATGCATGGGGCACTGGAACTATTATGGAATGCAACAATAATGTTTTCGATGGACCAGCTAATGAATTAAATTTAGAGTTCAACACAGGCTCCTTCCAAAACAATATTCTAAAAGCCGCGGGTATTACTGCAAACATTAATAGTGGAACCAATAATAATGTACAGTATAATACAGTGTCAACCTCCGGTGTCTTTGATGGTACTACTGGAAACATTTGGGTACCAAGTATGGCTTTATTGTTTGTAGAAGAAGGCACCACCGATGGCTTATACCAATTACAATCGGGTTCTTCTTATAACCAAGCAGGTAGCGATGGTGCAGAACGTGGTGCTTATGGTGGTGTTGTGGAAATTAATCGTTATAACTTATCTGGCTTAGGTGCCATTCCCGTAGCTTATGATGTTACTACCACTGGTGTGTCCGAACCTGGTACAGGGCTTTCGGTAACCGTTAAAGCACGAACTAATAACTAATTTGCGATGAAACGGATTATTTTAACAGCCATTTTATTGGCCATTACACTGGGAATCCGTGCCCAATCCAACGCTACCCAAATTGAATATTTTTTGGATGTCGATAATGGATTTGGACAGAACACGGTACTTGATATCGCATCGCCGGATATAGATATTGCTGAAACCGTTTTAGCCGACATTCCTTCTGGCATTTCGGCGGGTTATCACAAACTCTACATTCGGGTAAAGGATGTCAACGGAAACTGGAGCCAAACCATAAGAAAACATATTGAAATTGTAGCCCCCTTTGTTGAAAACAATATTGTAATGGGCGAGTATTATATAGATGATACTGACACTGGATATGGTAACAGTACAACCTTTCCTATAAACCCTGAAGAACAAGATATTGAACAAGCTTTTACAGCACAAATAGCTGCCAATGTATCGTTGGGTTACCATAAACTCTTCGGAAGGATAAAAGACAGTTATGGTAATTGGAGTCATACCTTTAGAAAGAATATACAAGTGTATTTAAATCCAGATACCGATATTGTTGAAATAGAATATTTCTTTGAGGATGATTTTGGATTTAGTACAAAAAGCATAGAAAGTATTAGTACACCATCTGCCGATGGTGCTTGGACATTCAATGTGTCTTACCCCACTGGAAACTATAATTTTAACGATAACCTTTTTGTACGAGTAAAAGATTCTAATAACAAATGGTCTATTACTACAATTCTTGATGAAATAGAAAGCTTAAGTATTGATACTTACCTTCAAGAAAAAACACTTATTTATCCAAATCCTTTTAGTGACAATCTTTTCATCAAATTGCCCGATAACCAAACTATCTTAAAAACTAAGATCTATAATAATTTAGGGCAAGTGGTTTACACAAGTTCTAAAAATAACTCAAATATAAAATTAGATAGTATTCCTAATGGTCTCTACGTTTTAGTTTTAGAATCAGAATCTGGAAAAGCCGCATTCAAAATCATCAAAAATTAAATTGCTATTCTCAATTATCTATTTTTATATTTTGTTGAGTCGTCCTAAAATAGGTTGACAGTTTTTATAAATTAAATTAAACCTGAGAATTTAACTTCTCAGGTTTTTTGTTGTGTATAAAGTTAGGTGTTTTCATGTTAAGGCTCAAATGCGGTCTTTTATTGTTATAAGTTTCTATAGATTCTTTGATTAACCGTTCAAGCTCTCTTCCATTATTGCACTTATAAATTAAGAACTCTTGTTTTAAAATTCCATTAATGCGCTCTGCTAATGCGTTTTGGTAGCAATCATAACCATCAGTCATTGATGGTATTACGTTGTTTTCCCTTAAAGCCTTTTGATAGACAAAAGCACAATACTGTAGTCCACGATCAGAATGATGGATAATTTCATTATTTGTATCTCTTTTCTTTATGGCCATATTAAAAGCTTTGACTACATTTTTTGCACTCATATCATCACTTAATTGATATCCAACTATTTTTCTACTATAAGCATCTGTTACCAAAGATAAATAATGTGTTTTTTCTCTGCTTTTTATGTAGGTAATATCACTTACAAACACATGTTCTGGCCTATTAGGTTGGATGTCTTTTAGTAGGTTAGGGTGCTTTTTAAGCCAATGTTTTGAGTTTGTGGTTTTGGTATAGTTTTTCTTTGGTGTTATTAATAAATGTTCTGTTTTTAAATAAGCAAATAAGGCATCTCTCCCTATTTTTATTTGATGTTTATCAAACTCTGGCTTTAGCAAGTAGTAGAGTTTACGTGTACCCAGTCTTGGCATATCTCTACGAATAACAAGTACTAAGGATTTTATCTTTGAGAGTTCTTTGATACGTGCTTCTTTACGTTTTTGAGCTTGATAAACAGCTTGTCTACTTATCCCTAACAATCTACATGAGTGCGCAATGGCTACTTGCTTGTCTTGTTTGATGATTTGGATTGTTGGGATAAAAGCTTTTTTCTAATAGAAGTACCAAATTGTTTGTCTGATACATCTATCATTGTATTGAGCAATAAGTTCTTTAATCGCTCATCTTCTAGTTCTCGTTCTAAACGCTTTATCCTTTGGGCTGGTGTTTCTTTTTCTTTAGGCAAATTATTAAAGTTTGGTTTACTCCAATCTAAAGTACCATATTTTCTTAACCATACCAAAACGGTACTCCTTCCTTGGATACCATAAGCTTTTTGAATCTGTTTGTATGTGTAGTTGCCTTTTTCTACTTCGGACACCAAGGCTAATTTAAAGCCTAAATTGTAATCTCGTTGTGTGCGCTTAAATCGCTTGTGTTCTTTATTTTTCATAATAAGTCGATTTTGTGTCAACTTATTTTAGGACGGGACATGTAAAAAATAAAAAGCGAACCCAAAATAGGTTCGCTTTTTTTATGTTTTAATCCTTATATATCAAGAATGAGCATTTCTCATAAATTCTTCGCATTTTTCAACCATATTCTTACTACCACAAATAAACGGAACACGTTGGTGTAACTCTGTAGGCTCTACATCTAATGTTCTAGTAAAACCATCACTAGCTTTTCCTTTAGCTTGTTCTGCTAAAAAAGCAATGGGATTACATTCATAAAGCAATCTTAATTTTCCGTTAGGATTTTTAGAACTTTGTGGATATAAATAAATACCGCCTTTAATCATATTTCTATGAAAATCAGAAACCAAAGAACCTATATACCTTGATGTATACGGTCTATCATCTTCTTCTTTTTGACAATATTTTATGTAATCTTTAATACCTTGTGGAAAATGAATATAATTCCCCTCATTTACGGAGTAAATATTACCATCTTCGGGAAATTCCATATCGGGATGAGATAAATAAAATGAGCCTATTGCAGGGTTTAAAGTAAATCCGTTTACCCCATCGCCAGTAGTATAAACTAACATAGTTGATGTACCATATACAACATAACCCGCCGCAACTTGGGCACTTCCTTTTTGCAAAAAGTCTTCAAGTTGAACCGGACTTCCAATAGGGGTTACCCTTCTGTAAATTGAAAAAATGGTTCCAACAGAAACATTTACATCAATATTAGATGAACCATCTAAAGGATCTATTAAAACAACATATTTATTTTGATGATTTTCATCCTGACTGTTAATACTTATAAAATCGTCTTCCTCTTCACTTGCAATACCACAAACAATATTTCTTTTGGTTAAGGTTTGTATAAATTTATCATTAGCATAAACATCTAATTTTTGTTGGTCTTCACCCTGTATATTAGTATCTCCTGCAGCTCCAATTATATCTACTAAACCTGCTTTATTAACCTCATGGTTAACAACTTTTGCCGCTAGTCTAATGGAGTTTAAAAGGCTAGATAACTCGCCAGATGAATACTTGAATGATGTTTGGTTTTTAATTATAAATTCGCCTAAAGTTTGCTTTTGGTGAGCCATAAATGAGATGTGTTTTGTTTATACAAATATCAATAATTTTCAAATAACTACATCGTTTTCGTTAAAGAATAACAGAATGTTTATTTTTCTTTGGCTTATATTTGAAAATATAAAACATATTATGCAATTTACTGTTAGAAAAGCAAATAAAAAAGATATGCCAGCTGTTTTAGCGTTAATTAAGCAATTGGCAGAGTTTGAAAAAGAACCTGATGCTGTAGAAATAACTTTAGAAGACCTTGAAAATGATGGGTTTAGTGAAAACCCTGCATTCTTTTGTTATGTTGCAGAAGTAAACTCTAAAGTAGAAGGTATTGCTTTGGGCTACCACAGGTATTCTACATGGAAAGGAAAAATTATTCATCTAGAAGATTTAATTGTAAACCAAAGCTTTAGGGGTACTGGTATAGGTTCTGCTTTATTAGATGCGTTTATTAAACACGCACACAAATTAGGCGTTAAACGTATTAATTGGGAAGTTTTAGATTGGAATGAACCTGCCATAAAATTTTATGAGAGCAAAGGCGCCAATGTAATGCGAGATTGGGATGTGGTTCAAATGAATGAAAAAAGTATAAAGAACTATATATCAAAACTTAACAATGAAAATATTTAAGTTTGGTGGTGCTTCTGTAAAAAGTGCTATTGGAATAAAAAATCTAGCAGATGTTTTAAATACTACGGGTTATAAAAACACACTTGTTGTTGTTTCTGCAATGGGAAAAACTACCAATGCTTTAGAAACTGTAATTTCAAATTATTTTAATAATAAAACTGAATTACAAAGCTCACTACAAGAGGTTATAAAATACCACAACGATATTTTATTCGATTTATTTGAGAACGAAAACCACCTCATCTTTAAAAAAACAAAAACTTTTTTTGATGAACTAAACAACTTCTTTAAAACAAACAAATCGCCTAATTACAATTTTGTTTATGATCAAGTTGTTGGTTTTGGTGAATTGGTATCAACCACAATTATAAGTGAATATTTAAACAGCATTGGTATTAAAAACCAATGGATTGATTCTAGAGATTTCATAAAAACCGATGACTACTATAGGCGTGCTAATGTAAATTGGGAAGCCACTCAAACTACTATTTCATCGGCTCTAAACACCTCTATTTTAAATATTACACAAGGTTTTTTAGGAAGCGACAGCAATAATTTTACCACTACTCTTGGAAGAGAAGGAAGCGATTATACTGCCGCTATTTTTGCCTATTGCCTAAATGCTGAAAGCGTTACTATTTGGAAAGACGTTCCTGGTGTATTAAACGCAGACCCCAGATATTTTGAAAACGCCCAATTGCTTCATAAAATATCATATAGAGAAGCTATTGAACTTGCTTTTTATGGCGCTTCTGTTATTCATCCAAAAACACTTCAACCTTTGCAACATAAGGAAATTCCGTTACATGTAAAATCGTTTTTAAACCCTGAAGACTCTGGAACTACTGTGGGTAAAAGTGTATCTATAGAACCTAAAATTCCTTGTTTTATAGTGAAGAAAAATCAAATATTAATATCGCTATCATCATTAGATTTTTCGTATATAGTTGAAGAAAATATTAGCGAAATCTTTAAACTACTTCACACCTACAAAATGAAGGTGCATGTTATTCAAAATTCAGCTATTAGTTTTTCGGTATGCATAGATAATATTTACAACAATTTAGATGCATTACTGCAACAATTAAAAGCTAAATTTAGTGTAAATTGCCATGAAAATGTATCATTGTATACTATAAGGCATTACAATGAGTCTGCCTTAAATAAAATAGAACAAGGCAAAACAGTATTACTGAAACAATTAACACAAGAAACTGTTCAAATAGTAACCAAATAGTTTATTTACTACATTTACGCCCATGAGCAAACAACAAGATTCTGGACTTGTAAACGCTAAAGAAGTAGCCAAAGCCATTCAATTAGGTAAATATGGTTTTATTGGTACGTTTATAGGTTGGGTTTTAATGAAAGTGCTTAAAATTTCTACTCTAAACAAAATATACAAACGCAATAAACATTTAACTAAACTAGACTTTTTAAATGGTATTTTAAATGATTTTCAAATTAAATTTGAAATACCTGAAGAAGACTTAAAACGACTTCCAAAAGATGGCGCTTACATTACCATTTCTAATCATCCTTTAGGAGGTATTGATGGTATTTTACTTTTAAAATTAATGTTAGAACAGCGCTCCGATTTTAAAATTATAGCCAACTTTTTACTACACCGTATAGCGCCTTTAAAGCCTTATATAATGCCTGTAAATCCGTTTGAAGACAGAAAAGACGCTGCATCAAGTATTGCTGGTTTTAAAAATGCCATTATTCATTTACGCAATGGGCACCCCTTAGGAATTTTTCCTGCTGGCGAAGTTTCTACTTACCGAGACGGTAAATTGGTTGTAGATAAACCTTGGGAAGAAGCTGCTATTAAACTAATTAAAAAAGCAGAAGTACCCATTGTTCCCATTTATTTTCATGCAAAAAACAGCAAACTTTTTTACAAGCTTTCTAAAATAAGTGATACGTTTAGAACCGCTAAATTGCCTTCGGAATTACTTACTCAAAAACGAAGAACTATTAAAGTTAGAATAGGAAGACCTATTTTAGTTAAAGACCAAAAAGAATACAATTCTTTAAACGATTTTTCAGAATTTATTAGAAAGAAAACCTACATGCTTGCTAATGCTTTTGAAGACAAATCTAAAATACTAGATAAAATTCCCTCAACTTTAAAAACCCCAAAACCTCCAAAACGTATTGTTACTCCTATTGAAACAAACGTTATGCAACAGGAAGTTGAAGCGCTTAGAAAAGCCGATTTAAGACTGTTACAAAGCAAAAATTACGAGGTGTTTTTAGCAGCAGCCGATAAAATACCTAACATTCTTAGAGAAATAGGTAGATTACGTGAAATTACCTTTAGAGAAGTTGGTGAAGGCACCAATGAAGCCATAGACCTTGATACTTTTGACACCTACTACCACCACATGTTTTTATGGGATAATGACACCAAAGTTATTGTAGGTGCCTACCGTATGGGATTGGGCTCTAAAATATTTGCGCGTTATGGTATTAACGGTTTCTATTTACAAGATTTATTTAGGTTTGAACCCGAGCTTTATAAAATGATGAGCGAATCTATAGAAATGGGACGCGCCTTTATTATTAAAGCCTATCAACAAAAACCTATGCCCTTATTTTTACTTTGGAAAGGCATTGTACACACCACATTACGCTACCCAGAACACAACTATTTAATTGGTGGTGTGAGTATTAGTAATCAGTTTTCAAAATTTTCAAAGTCATTAATGATTGAGTTTATGAAATCTCATTACTATGATCCCTATTTAGCGCAATACGTAAGGCCTAAAAAAGAGTTTAAAGTAAAACTGAAAGATGCCGATAAAGATTTTGTTTTTGATGAAAGTAAAGCAGACCTAAACAAGTTTGATAAAATTATAGATGAAATAGAACCAGGAGCACTTAGGCTCCCGGTATTACTTAAAAAGTATATTAAACAAAATGCACGTTTAGTTGCTTTTAATGTAGACCCGCTTTTTAATAACTCTGTAGACGGCTTAATGTATATTAAAATTGCCGACTTACCCGAAAGCACCGTGCGCCCTGTAATGGAAGAGTTTCAGGCAGAGTTAGAAGCTAAACTAACAGCTACAAAAAACGAATAGTTATTATAAAGAACTAAACCATTCTTGAAATTTATCTCCTAACAAAAATGTTGGTTTCATTTTACCTCCTAAAGCATTTACCAAACTCATTACCCAAGCAACAAAAATTACAATTAGCAAAATCCAGCCAATAATAGGAATAATTCCTAAAAAACTCAATAGAACTAATCCTAACATTTGCCTAATATAAAATGAGCCTAACTCTGTTTTATTATTACTATTCATAATTAATGCAATAATCCATCCGATTAAATGGATATGTGCTATTATGGCTACATTCTTACCATCGCTTAAAACTTCTTTTGCATCACCTGCAAACTCAGAAGCAGCCTCTTTGGCTTCTTTAGCAAATTCTTTTGCCTTTTCACCTGCTTTATCGGCAGTTTTTTTAGCGCCTTCTTTGGCATCTCCTAACATATCGTTTAGGTCGTCGCTTAAATTCTTTTCGTCAGACATTATGTTTTTAATTTATGGTTAGACTATAAAATTAAAAATTTAAATTTACTTAATGTTATTTATGCTTTAAATTTTAATTCTGTTACACTTCATTTTTTATCTAAATAACATAATAATACCTCCTATAGCAGTAACAATAATTATAAAGTGCCTATACTTTGCATTAGAAATTAACTTTACCACTCTGGCTCCCATAAAAAAACCAATAGCCACCACCGGAAATAATATTAAATTTAAAACAAGTGTATCTTTAGAAACCGTTTTCCATACAAAAAAGTGGAATGGCAGTTTAAATACATTTATAATAAAAAATAACCACGCTGCTGTACCTATAAACTGGTTTTTAGGCAACCTCATGGCTAAAAAATAAATATTTGAAACTGGTCCTGCTAAGTTTCCTACCATGGTGGTAAACCCAGACAAAAAACCCATAGAAGATGAAAACACTTTGTTTTGTGGTACTGTTGTTGATTTTCTTTTTTCAAAATACCACATAATTAAAACAGAACTTATAACTATAATAGCCATTACTTGTTTAAACAGTACTTCAGAAATGGCATCACCTACCCAAACTCCTACTAAAACGCCAATTACCATCCAGGGTAAAAGTAGTTTAATAAATTTCCATTGGGCGTGCCTATTGTAATAACTTACTGCTAAAACATCGGCACTAATAAGCATAGGTAATAATATTCCTGTTGATGCTTTTTCACCAAAAACAAAGGCTAATATTAAAATAATAATAATGCCAATACCTTTAATTCCTGATTTAGACAAGCCCAAAACAAAGGCAGCTATTGCAATAGCTACCCATTTTAAAAGTGATAAATTATATGATTGAAGAATTTCTGCTATTCCCAAATTATGCTAGATAAAAGCTATTTAATTGTTTTACAAATGTAATGTCATTTTATTTAAAAGCTGCATCAACGGGCTCCCAAAGTTCAATTTTATTACCATCGTTATCTAAAATCCATCCAAATTTACCGTAATCGTATTCTTCAATTTCTCCTATTACGGTTACACCTTCTTCTTTTAATGTTTTAATTAATTCATGTAAATTTTCAACACGATAATTAAACATAAAGTCTTTTTTTGAAGGCTCAAAATATTTGGTATCTTCAGGAAACGGACTCCACTGTGTAGAGTTATCATTTCCTTCTTTATCTTTCCCCCAAAAGGTACATCCGTAATCATCGGTATTAAACCCTAAGTGTTTTTTGTACCAATCTTTTGTGGCTTTTGGGTTTTTTGTTTTAAAAAATAGCCCACCTATTCCTGTTACTCTTTTCATTTTTATTTAATTTAAATGTGTTGATCTATAAGTATGGTATTTCCGTCGGGGTCATACATAACAATACTTGCTGGACCAGAAGTGTTCTCGTCAGCTTCTCTTTCTAACTTAATATTATGATTTTTTAAATGTTTTTGAATGGCTCTTACATCATCAAAAGATTTAACAGCATTGGCGTTTTCATCCCAACCAGGATTAAAAGTTAAAATGTTTTGTTCAAACATACCTTGAAATAAACCAATGAGCGCATTACCATTTTTCATTATTAAATAATTTTGCTCTATAGCACCAGCAAAAACACTAAACCCTAGTGTTTCATAAAATGTTTTTGAGGCTTTAATGTCTTTTACACTAAGACTTGTTGAAAATGCACCTAATTTCATTTGTTATTGATTTTTATGATTATTTCTTTTTAATGGCTGTTTCATAAATGTTTATCCATTCTTCTACAGTTATTTTTTTTGCTAATTTGCCTATTAATTCAAATGGTATTTCATCAATCTTTTTAAACCTAATGCAACTCTTCCCCATATCTAATTTACGTTTGCAATGTTTAGGGTATTCTTTCACAAACCAATCGTGTAATTCTGGGTTTGAATAAATGCCACTATGATAAAGATTGACTGAATTTTTCTGCGATGCAAAACTCATAAAAGGCAGTGGCTCTTTAGGATTACAATGATATCCACTAGGGTATATAGTGTGTGGCACATAATACCCAATCATTCCATACTGAATACCTTCTTCAAACCCTTTTGGTAAATTATCTTTAATTGTTTTTCTTAAGTTTTTTAGAGCGTTTTGTCTGTCTTCAGGAACTTGACTAATATAATCGTCTGGTGATGTGGCTTGGTATTGCATATAAATTATTTACGTTGAAGTATTAATCCTGAAATTAAAGATATTATAAACCCGATAACAGTAACTAATGTAACCATAAATATGCTGGCGTTAAGGCTAGACATTTCTATTATTTCATTTTCCTTTCCTGCATCTCGCATCATTTGATAATAATTTTCAAACCAATCGGGGTTTATAAATTGGGTATAAATAAAATCTGCTATACCAATACCTATTGCAACTAAAACAGAAATAAACACTCCTATTATTAAAGCTTTCCCTAAAGAAATAACACCATTATTAACGTTATCTCTGTAATGCTTTATACCGAAGAAAACAAAGGACAGCGATATAAAAATAGATATATACCCTAAAATTTCGTTGGTAGAATAGCTTAAATCTTTCCCTAGTGTTAAATGAATTAAGAAAATAATTAAGCCTACTAATAAACCGTATAACCCGTACTTAAAAATTGTTGATTTCATACCGTTTCGTTTTAAAGATTAACAATTCAAAAGTAGGTGGTAACAGTAATTTAGAGGTCATACTAAAGTACCAATCTATTAGTACTTAGGTATAAATGTATGAATTTTAAATAATTTTATAATCTTTAGCAATTTGTAATGCCTGTGTGCGTCTTTTAGCATTTAGTTTAACCAGTAAGTTAGATACGTGTGTTTTTATAGTGCTTTCTGAAAGATATAATTTATTACCTATTTCTTTATTTGATAAGCCTTCTGAAATAGCCTGTAAAACCTCATATTCTCGTTTTGTAATTTCTAATTCTGAAATCTTTTCATAATCTATTTCTGTAGAAACTAACTCATTTTTACTAAGGCTTTTTTTATTGATATAAATGCCAATAATTAAAAAAACTATAGCTATAACCCCTATTATTATTTCTATTTTTAGACTACCAGAAAGCACTGCATACTTACTTATTTGAAACAGTAGTAGTATAGCAAAAATGAGTACAGAAAAAACAAGAACGGTTTTTTTCATCTCATAAATTTAACAAAATTTAGCTTTTATTTTGTTTACAATGGTTTGTGCTAATTTTTCTTTACTTTCTACCGTCCAACCAGCTACATGAGGTGATAATAATACGTTTTCAGCTTTAATTAAATATTTAAAAGCTTCTGGCATTTCTGTAGAAAATAAACTTTCAAAAGAGGCTTTTTCATACTCTAAAACATCTAATCCAGCACCTAATATTTTCCCTGTTTTTAATGCCGAAACTAAATCTGAAGTTACTACACTTTTACCTCTTGCTGTATTAATTAACCAAAATGGTTTTTTAAACTTATTGATAAATTCTGAGTTCACCATACCTAAAGTTAAAGGTGTTTGAGGCGTGTGTAAACTAAGCACATCAACCTTTTGTTGAAATTCTTTTAGGCTAACTTGTTTAGCGTTATCATCGCCAACATTGTCTTTAATATCATAACACAACACGTTAACATCAAACCCTCTTAATTTTTTTGCAAATGCTTTACCCATATTGCCGTAGCCAATAAGCCCAACAGTTCTACCGTCTAACTCTATACCACGGTTTTCTTCTCTTAGCCATTTGCCATTTCTAACCTCAGCATCGGCTTTATTAAGTTTGTTAAAGAGCGATAGTAACATGCCCAAAGCATGCTCTCCAACTGCGTTTCTATTACCTTCTGGGGCAGAAATTAAGTAAACGCCTTTTGATTTGGCATAATCACAATCTATGTTTTCTAAACCTGCTCCAACTCTTCCTATAAATTTTAGGTTAGTGGCAGCATCTAAAAATTGTTTATCTATGGTAAATCTACTACGAATAACAATACCTTCATATTCTGAAATTTTAGCTTCAATAGCTTCTTTTGAAGATGAATAATCTTCATGATTTGTAAAACCTAAATTATTTAGTTGACTAATAAGTAACTCGTGATTGGTGTCTAAGTGAAGAACTTTCATAATTAAAAATATTGGATAAAATTACGAAGTTTTAGATTAGCGAATAAGGAATCATAAGAATTTTATGAGGCACTAAAATAAATTTAATACAAGCAAGTTTAAACTTAACAAATGTTAAATACCTAAAATAAGTTTGGCAATAGAAAAATAAAGTAAAATACCTAAAATATCGTTGCTGGTGGTAATAAATGGTCCGGTAGCAATAGCTGGGTCTATACCGCGTTTATCTAAAAATAAAGGCACAAAAGTTCCTATTAAACCTGCAATAATAATAACAGCTACTAATGACACTGAAACGGCTAAGGCTTTATTCATTTCGCCTCCATATATCCAAACAAATATGAATAAAAACGCAGCTAAAATAACACCATTAAGCATTGCTAAAAGCATTTCTTTTAAAAGTCTGCTATTAACACTTCCTTTTACATCATCGTTAGCAAGTCCTTGAACAATAATAGCACTTGATTGCACCCCAACATTTCCTGCCATGGCTGCAATAAGTGGGGTAAAAAAGAATAATACGGCATATTCTTTAAATGCCTCATGGAAACCTTCCATAATTAAAAAGGAACCTACACCACCAATTAATCCTAAAAATAGCCATGGTAAGCGGGCTCTAGTAAGTTCGAAAATACTGTCATCAGAATCTACATCGGCAGTAATACCTGCTGCCATTTGATAGTCTCTTTCTGCTTCTTCTTTTAAAACATCTACAATATCATCAATGGTTATGCGTCCTAATAGTACTTTATTATCGTCGCTTTCAATAACAGGAATGGCTTCTAAATCGTATTTAGCCATAATTTTGGCAATCTCTTCGGCATCTTCGTTTACATTTACATAATCTACGTTAGATATATAAATATCTGCTATTTTTTGATCGCTTTTGGCTACTATTAAATCTTTAAGAGATAAACGCCCAATAAGTTTTTCATCTTTAGTAACCACATAAATGGAGTGTACTCTGGTTACTTCTTTGGCTTGCCCTCTAATTCTACGTAAACACCCCGCAACGGTCCAGGTTTCGTAAACTTTTACAAGCTCTTTAGCCATAAGTGCTCCTGCAGTGCCTTCTTCATATTTTAAGAGCTCTTTAATTTCCTCTTTATGCTCTTCATCTTCAATATTTGAGATTACTTCATGCTGACGCGATTCAGGAAGTTCGGCAATCATGTCGGCAGCATCATCGGTATCTAATTCTTCTACCTCTTCAGCAATTTCTTTGGCAGATAAGTTTTTTAATACCCTTTCTCTGGTATCCTCATCTAACTCCACCAAAATATCTGAAGTTGTTTCAGAATCTAGAAGTTTTATAACATATATAGCCTCTTCTAGATTAAGTTCATCTAAAATTTCGGCTATATCGGCATAATGAAACTCTTTTAAAAGCTTTTGTAATTCCTTGTTGTTTTGTTCTTCAACAAGTGTTTTAACTTGCTCTAAAAGTTCTTCTGTAACCTCAAATTGTTGTATGTTATCTCTTTCTTCAGACAAATGCAAAGCTTTAAAAGATTAAACATCTTTTTCAATTAATAAAGTAAGTTCTACGAACTGTGTAACACTTAATTGCTCCGGACGCTTGCCAAAGATACTATTTGCTTTTAAATTATCTGATAAATTGAATGTTTTTAAACTGTTACGAAGTGTTTTTCTACGCTGCTGAAATGCTGTTTTTACCACTTTAAAGAATAATACCTCATTACATGGTAAGTTGTAATCTGTTTTTCTAATGAGCCTTAAGACGCCCGAATCTACTTTTGGTGGAGGGTTAAAAACCGATGGTGGCACGGTAAACAAATATTCGGCATTATAAAAAGCTTGGGTTAAAACCGAAAGAATACCATACACTTTGCTGCCTTCTTTTGAACAGATGCGTTTTGCTACTTCTTTTTGAAACATCCCTGTAAATTCTGGGATTTGATGACGCAACTCTAAGGCTTTAAATACTATTTGTGATGAAATGTTATATGGAAAGTTACCTGTAATGGCAAAAGAGTCGTCTCCAAAAACTTCACTTAAATTATATTTTAAGAAATCTTTCTCAATAATTCTGGGTGCTAAATTAAGGTAGTGAGCTTGCAAATACGCAACCGATTCTGTATCAATTTCTATAACGTAGGTTTCAACATCTTTTTCTAAAAGGTATTTGGTGAGCACCCCCATTCCTGGACCTATTTCTAGTACTTTTTTATAGCCATTTAAAGTAAGTGTATCGCCTATTTTTTTGGCTATATTTTCGTCTTTTAAAAAATGCTGCCCTAAATATTTTTTTGCCTTTACTTGATGTTGATTACTAGCCACTTATTATTAGTTATTTTGAGAGAATTTCTCATTTATTAATTGGCAATATACCTATAAACATTGGTTGTTCTTTTTTTAAACCCTAACTTTTGATAGAGTTTATTAGCAGCAACTCTTTCTGGACTTGATGTTAAGTCTATTTTAGTTACCCCGTTACTAATGGCATAATTTATAGCAAATTGTGTTAAACTTTTACCAACACCTTTGCCTCTAGCTAATTTGTCTACCACCACATCTTCAATCCAAGCTTTTTCTCCGGTGGGTATTTTATTAAACACCAGTGTTAATGTACCTAAAATATTGTTATCTTCTTCTGCAATAAAAAGGTATGTACTATTAGAATTTACTATAGTTTCTAAATCTGTTCTAGTAGGTATTTTGCTGGTTGACGAAAGTTGTGGAATTAAATTTTCTATAGCATTTAAAACGTAATCACTTACCTTATCTACTTTAGATATTTTCATAGTATTTTTATTAATTACAAGTTTTGAAAACACTAAAATCTTTAGTTAGGACTAATGTTTACAAAGTATTCATCTACCAATTCTAGTTCGGTTCTAAAAGCTAACATTTTGTCTGCAAATCTTTTTTGAGCATCTGCTCTTAAGCGTTGTGCATCTTCTTTATAATAAGCGTCTAGTGCTTCTCGAGAATAGGCTCTGTACTGAATAGAATATGTTACGCCTCCTGTTTCTTCTTCAATTAAAACCCGCGTTAATGTGGCTTTATCAAACTTACCGGTACCTAATACTTGTGGAATATGTTCTTTTATCCACTCTAACCATTCTTCATGAATAGACTCATCTATATTTGCTGTTACGTTGTATATTATCATAATTTTAAAATTCCAATATTTTTATAATTAGGGTATTTAATTTATATCATCACCTCTTAATGCTCTGTACCGTTTTCTAGCATCAACAAAATAAATACTATCGGCATGATTAAATATAATTTGTTCATACAAAGATTTTGCTTTTTCTGGTTGGTTTAAAACTTCTTCATACAAACGCCCTAAATTGAAATAGGCATCATCTGCTAAAATGCCATCTCTGTAATTTTCTATAAGTACTTCAAAATTTGCTACCGCCTTATTTATTTCACCTTTCTGTTTAAATAATTGCCCTTGTTTAAAGAGTGTTTGCGCTATAATGGGTTCTGTATTATGTTCGTTTAAAATTTTGTTTAAAATAGAAATAGCTTGGTCTGTTTTATTTTGAAAAGCTAATAAATCTGCTTTAGCATACAATTTTAAAGCTGTTTGGGTAGAGTCTTCGTACTTATTATCTGAGATAAGCAATTTTAAATCGAGTGCATCATTAGCAATTAATTGAGATGTTGATGATTTTAGTATTTTAAGCTGTGATTCTGCCCATTTAAAATCGCCTTTATAATAACTGGTTTTAGCTACTCTAAAACGTGCTTCTTGAGATATTGTACTATTTTTTAAATTACGCTGAATTTGCGTGTAATATATTAAGGCTTGGTTAAATTTTTCTTGCAAAACTAAAATATCTCCCAATTCTAATTTTACTTGGGCTTTTTGTAATCTGTTTATAGGTAATTCTAAGGTTTTTTCTAAAACTTTAGTGGCTTCGGTGGTTTTATCCATATAAAACGCTAAAAAATGCGCATAGGCAATTTGTAAATCTAAGGTCTGCGAAAAGGTTCCGAATTCTTCAAAAAGCGCTAAATATTTTTTATTTATTTCTTGATAGTTTTCTTTAGAGCTTTCTTTAGTTTCTATTTGAATTAAATAATATTGCGCATTGAGTTTTGTTTCTAAATCTTGGGCAGTATTAATGATGTAATTGTAAATTTCTTTAGCAATGTCATTTTGGTTTTCATTAGCAGCTATTCTTCCCAATTCTTTTATTCTTTCTAAACTTTCTGGTTGCCTGTTAAAAATGGCTTTTTCTTGAATAAATGCTTTTTTGAAATCTTTTTGTTGAATGAATAGCCAACTCAACATCTCATTCCACAGTAAATTGGGTTCTTGTTGTAATTTTTTTAGTAAAATTTTTCTAAGAAGTATGTTATTTTCATCATCTCCGTTCTCTCCTAAAAACCCGTTTATTCTTCTTTTAATATCGCCTAATGAAATGGGACTAGTCTCTGCAAAATTTAAATAGCTGTTAAACATTTTCTCAATGTGTCCTTGCTCACCATACAACTGTGCCAACTGAATATTAAAATTGTAATCTGGATTTAGTTGCATGGCTTTTTCATAAGCAACAACCGCTTCATTTAAAAGTGAATGACTTTGAAAACTCCTAGCTATTGCAAACACATAACTTGGTATTTCATTAATCTGTTCTAGTGCCTGTGAGTAATAAGCATTTGCTCTTTGAACATCATTTTTTAGTTGGTAATTAAACCCTAACTCAACCAATAAGGCTGGGTAATTAATTTTAGAAATAAGGTTTTTAAGAAATGTTTCGGCTTCATCATATTGCTCTAACTGCTGATGTGAAGCTATTATTTGATTTACATAATTTATGTTAGAAGGGTTTTGAGCATAAAGCTTTTTATACTCATGAAGTGCTTTATCAAACTCTCCTTTCTTAAAATAATCAACAGCCAAATTTGCATCTTGTGCAAAAAGATTAAAAGACAGGAATACACATAAAACAAATAGGGCTCTCATGCTGTAAATATAACAAATGTAGTAGGTTGAAAATGTAAATATTTTAATAAAAAAATGCCCGAAATAAATTTCGGGCACATTAACCAACCAAAAAATAAACGTTCTATTAACAACCGTTAAATATAAAAACGATGGTATTATTCAGATTGGGGACAATCTTAAATTTTTTAAAATATTATAAGAGAAAATCCCTATTTACTCACAATAGCGGTTGAATTATTCTCAGATTTTACAATTTGAAAATCTGAAAATAATACTTTACCAGCAAATAAAATGAGTGCAATTAAAAGAATGAAGCGTTTTAAATTTTTCATGGTTAGTAAGTTTGATAGATTTGGTTGTACTAACATCTAAAATATAAAACGAAAAACAAAGAGAAGCTTTTAAAATTCGTTGAACAACACTATAAACATGCATTTCGTCGATAAAAACAACAAAAACCCATTTGTTTTGTAGGTTTTTACTTCTTGTTTTAAGGCTGTAGAACGCTTAATTTATTATTTTAAAACCTGTATATGGTTGTAATACTTCTGGTATTACAATACCGTCTTTTGTTTGGTAATTTTCTAAAATTCCGGCTAATACACGTGGCAATGCTAAAGAACTTCCATTAAGGGTATGTGCTAATTCATTTTTACCATTACTGTTTTTAAAACGCAACTTTAAACGGTTAGCCTGAAAAGTTTCAAAGTTAGATACTGATGATATTTCTAACCATCTATCTTGAGCTGTAGAAAACACTTCAAAATCATAAGTTAATGCAGAGGTAAATCCTAAATCACCACCACAAAGCTTTAATATTCTGTAAGGTAATTTTAACTCTTGCAAAATGGTTTTTACATGAGCCACCATACCGTCTAAAGCTTCATAAGATTTACTTGGGTGTTCTACTCTTAAAATTTCAACCTTATCAAACTGATGTAATCTATTTAAACCTCTTACATGCGCACCGTAACTCCCTGCTTCTCTACGAAAACATGGTGTGTAACCAGTAATAGCTAATGGTAGCTCGGTTTCATTTAAAACAACATCTCTAAAAATGTTTGTTCCTGGAACCTCTGCTGTAGGAATTAAATATAAATTATCTGCCGTTACATGGTACATTTGCCCTTCTTTATCTGGTAATTGCCCTGTACCAAAACCAGAGGCTTCATTTACCAAATGAGGTAACTGAAATTCTGTATAACCCGCCTCTGTATTTTTATCTAAAAAATAGGTAATTAAAGCACGTTGTAATTTAGCACCCTTACCTTTATATACTGGAAAACCGGCTCCTGTAATTTTGTTACCAAGTTCAAAATCTATGATGTCATATTTTTTGGCAAGCTCCCAATGTGGTAATGCTCCTTCTTCTAAAACTGGTATATCGCCTTCTCTATAAACCTCTTCATTATCATCTTCTGTATTTCCTGCCGGAACAATACTGTTAGGCACATTGGGTATTTTATATAAAAGCTCGTTTAACTCGTTAGTTTTGTTATTAAGATCTTCTGTTAGTTTTTTTGAAGTTTCTTTTAATTGTCCGGTTTTAGTTTTTATTTGATTTGCTTCTTCTACCTTTCCAGACTTAAACAACATGCCAATTTCTTTTGAAAGCGCGTTAGATTCTGCCAAAGTATTATCTAACTCTGTTTGAATTTTTCTGCGATCTTCATCTAAAGCAATTACTTGGTTTATATCGTTGGTAGCATCAATATTTCTTTTTGCTAACCTCTCTATTACCAAATCTTTGTTTTCTCTAATAAAAGGTACTTGTAACATGTCTTAAAAATTTGAGCGACAAAAGTACATGATTTTTTTCATTTTTAGGTTTCTTAAAACTAAATGAAATAAAATTATGGACTAAAAAAGTGGTTACTAAAATGAAACTAAATTTTGTTTTTTATAAGCCACAAAATTTTAGTTTTACTGAATAAATTTAAGGATTTACAAAGAAAATTAATCTTGTTTTGAAGGTAAAATCCACTTACTGTGTTTAAAAGTTTCCCATTCAACACTAGCTAAATCAACATCAGGGTTTATAAGCTGTTTATATGGCCTGCCATTTACACTTATTTTGCAATTTACATATACTTCAACATCTTGATTATTCTTTTTAAAAATTTCTTTTAAGCGTTGAGCAAACTGCCAAATCATATCTGGTTTTACACTAACACCTCTTTGTTGTTTTCTGGTTAAATAGTTGCTTAATTTAACATGTATAACACGCCCTGTTTCTTTATTTTTAACGGTATATGTTGCAGAACCACTTTTGGCTCTTAGCATCATACGCCATGAAAGTCTGTGGCCTTCTTCAGTCCATAAAACATCATCTTTAATAACATGATGACGCAATGGTAGCAGTATTTGAAAAACAAAGTAAACTGTAAAAAATGTAACCAACGGGATTTTAAATTTTGGAAGTATAACTTCTTTAGAACTGTAAAACGGTTTCTTTTTTAAAAATAGTTGTTGAATGGTTTTTGGCTCAAAAAAGAATAAGGAAAATGCTAATGATAAATAAGGGAATATTCCTATTTGAAACACAAACGAATTAAATAAATGAAAGATTATTGATGCAAAAAAAGCATACTTTCTGGTTGGTTTAAATAATAGCAAAGGAATAATTAGTCCGTCAAAAATAACGCCTCCATAAGCCAAAATATAATGCAACCATTTTTTTTGAAGCAACTCACCTACAAGAAAATAATTGCTCTTTGGTTTCATTAATAATTCAATAACCGTTGTATTTAACCAATCTGGATACAACTTAGCTATTGATGCGTAAGTGTAAACAATAAACAATTGTAATACAATAACCCATTTGCACCAAATAGGCATAGAAAATTGTTTTAAACTGGGATTTTGTTTTACATCAATTGAGGCATATTTGTTTGCTGGCAAAAACGCCATAATACTGCTAATGAGTATAAGTAAATAATAATGATTGTTATAAGATGATTTCTGCATTAAATATGTTGCAGACCACATAATAGTAAATGCAATTATGCTAAAACGATATTTATAACCTAACATTACAAACAAACTAAAAACTCCCATAATAGCATAATAACCATACATACCATATCCTGGTAGTGGTTGTAACCACTCAAAACCAATAAAAGAAAATGTAAATTCTGGGTCTATTAATGTACGTTTAACCCATCCTGTAAAAATAGCTCCAACAGATTCTAGAAAACAAAGTAACCCGAAAATAACCCGAAAAACAATAAGGGCAGCATTATCAATATGCTTAAACAAGCCATTATTAATCATGGTGTGTAGCTATATAGGTGAGTGCTATTTCCTTATCTTTTTTAAGTTGATTTTTTAAGACTTCAACAGATTCAAACTTTTTCTCATCTCTAATACGTTTAAGCAATTCTATTTTAATTGGTTGGTTATAAATATCTTTGTTAAAGTTGAAAAAGTTAACCTCTATAGTTTCTTTTTTACCATTTACAGTTGGGTTCATTCCTATATTCATCATACCGTATATGGTTACTCCCTCAATATTAGATTTTACAATATAAGAGCCATGTTTTGGTATTAGTTTATAATTTTCTGTAACATTAATATTTGCCGTAGGAAACCCTAATTTCTTACCCAAACCTTTCCCTTTGGTTACGGTTCCTGATATTATAAAATTATAACCTAAATATGCATTGGCTTTGGTTATATTGCCTTCGTTTAGAGCATTTCTAATTTTTGTAGAACTTACAGCAACATCATCAATATCTTGAGCCGATATTTCTTCAACTTCAAAGCCATAAATCTCACCAAACTCTTTAAGGTCATTTATATCGGCATTTCTATTTCTTCCAAACCTATGATCATAACCAATAATTACTTTTTTGGCATTGAGTTTATCTACTAAAAGATCTTTAACAAAATCTTTAGCAGTAAGCCTTGAAAATTCTTTAGTAAACTCTTTAATAAGTAAAAAATCTAGTCCAACAGATTCTAAAATTTGGCGCCTTTCATCAATGGTATTAATCAATTTAATATTAGAATCTTTTTGAAGTACCATTCTGGGGTGCGGAAAAAAAGTAAGTATAACAGATTTTAAATCTTCTTGTTTCCCTGTATTTACAAGACGTTCAATAATTTTTCTATGCCCAATATGAACACCATCAAAAGTACCAATGGTAACCACCGTGGGTTTTACAGATTTATACGCTGTAATATTCTCTACACTACTCATTTAACTCACCAAATTGTTAATTTAATTTAAAAAAGTTAGATTTGTTACTAAACAAAAAGAAATTGCCCCGAAAAATCTTTATGAAAACAAAACTACATTATGTTTTATCAATAGCAACACTTTTAATTGCATTTTCAAGTTTTGCTCAAAATTCTTATTGGAAAAAACTAGAATCTGCTAAAAACTCTGAAAAAATATCTAAGTTTCAAATAGATAAAAATAAAGCACATTTTTTTAAGGTTAATAGGGCTCAATTTAACAAAAACAAAGCAACAGCTTCTTTAAGAAGTTCAAAAAAAAAAGATGAAAACACTATTATCTCAATTCCTGGAATTAACGGAGAGATAGAACAATTTAAAATTTTTGAAGCCCCTGTTTTTGCTCCAGAATTATCGGCTAAATTCCCCCAAATTAAATCGTATGTAGGTTATAGTTTAAACAAATCTGGTGTACGACTAAGAATGAGTACCTCTCCTGAAGGTATTCAAACCATGATTTCGTATCCAGATAAACCAAACGTGTTTATGCAGCCCATTGAAAAAGGTTCAGATACTTACGTTTTATACAACAAGGGTAGTAACAGCGCAACATTACATTGTAAAACAATTGATGAAGTAAGTGAAACCTTAAAAAGTAACCTTTCAACTTTAAAAACAAATGATGAAGGCGGTGCTAATAACCAAGTACTTCAAAAATTCAGAATAGCCATTTCTGTAACTGCTGAATATACAGATTACCATGGCGGAACCGTAGCTGATGCCTTAGCTGCCATAAACACCACATTAAGCAGAGTAAATGAAGTTTTTGAAACCGATATGGCTATTACTTTTGAACTCGTTGCAAATAATGATCAATTAATTTATACAGACCCCTCAACAGACCCCTATTCTAATGCTAGTGTTGGTGCAGAAGGTTCATGGAGCTCAGAAGTACAATCAACAATAACCAGTGTAATTGGAGAAGCTAATTACGATATAGGGCATCTTTTTGGAGCATCTGGTGGCGGTGGAAATGCCGGTTGTATTGGGTGTGTATGTAATAATAATACTAAAGGAAGTGCCTACACTTCACCTTCTGATGGTGTACCAGAAGGCGATTTATTTGATATTGATTTTGTGGCCCATGAAATTGGTCACCAGATGGGTGCAAATCATACTTGGGCTTTTGAAAACGAAGGCACAGGCGTTCAGTCTGAACCTGGTAGTGGATCAACAATAATGGCTTATGCTGGCCTTGAAGGAGCTAATAATGTTGAATTAAGTGGCGATGATTATTTTCATTACCACAGCATTAAACAAATACTTGATAATCTAACAGGAAAAAGTTGTCAAACAACAGAAGTTATAAGCAATAATCCTCCAATTGCAGATGCTGGTAGTGATTATAATATCCCTAAAGGAACCGCTTATGTTTTAAAAGGATCTGCTACAGATACTGATAGCGGTGACAACCTAACCTATTGCTGGGAACAAACCGATAGTGGCATTACTAACTATCTAAATTTTGGCCCAACATTAACCACAGGGTCAATGAACAGGTCTTTACCGCCATCTAGTTCTCCAAACCGCTATATACCAAAATTCAGTAGTGTTTTAGCTGGAAAAACAGAACAAACCAATCCAACTTTAGGTAGTGACTGGGAAACCGTTGCTTCGGTTGGAAGAACGCTTAATTGGGCGTTAACAGTTAGAGATAGATATAATAGCACTTCAACAGGAGGGCAATCTAGCTATGATACCATGCAAATAATTGTTGAAGACGTAACCCCTTTTACGGTTGATAACCCCATTTCTTGGGCACAAGGAAGCATTCAAACTATTACTTGGGTTGTTGGAGAAACCACCAACGCTACTATAAATTGTCAAAATGTAAATATTCTTTTATCTACCGATGGAGGCGCTACATTTACAACTATAGCATCAAACACGCCTAATGATGGCTCTTTTGATTACACAGTGCCTGCCACCATTGCAGATACTAACCAAGCTAGAATTTTAATAGAAGCGGCTGATAATATATTTTATGATGTATCTGATTTTAACTTCTCTATTTCTACAGACCCCGACTTTTTTATGGTAAATGACGTTTTATCACCAATTAATTGTGGAGATGCTACTGCCACTTTTAATTTTGTTTATGAAGCAGCTAATGGTTTTTCTGAAACTGTAACATTTAGTGCTTCAGGAAATCCTTTAGGTTCAACAGTATCGTTTTCACCTTCTAGCATGTCCTCTTCAGGCAATGTTACCATGACAATATCTGATTTAGATGATGTTTCACAAGGAGATTATACTATTACTGTTACAGGAACATCAACATCAATTACTAAAAATACAGACTTTGAGTTTCCTTTTTATAATGGTGTTTGCTCTTCTGTAGCCAATACTGAATATGCAACCAGCACCACTTTAGTTCAATTTAACACAATTAATCAAGTATCTGCTAAACCTTCTGGATACAGTAATTACACTTCCGTATCAACAGATGTAAATAGAAATATCTCTTACGACTTAACTGTTAATGTAAATACCGATGGTAATTTTACAACCAATACAAAAGTTTGGATAGATTGGAACCAAAACTGTAGTTTTGATGATGCTGGTGAAGAATATAATTTAGGTGATGCCACCAATGTTGCTAATGGAGCTACAGCTAATTCACCGTTTACAATTACAGTGCCTGCCGATGCCGTTACAGGTAATACTACTATGAGAGTTTCAACAAAATTTAAAGATGACGGACTTGTAACTTCATGTGAAAACGGGTTTGATGGTGAGGTTGAAGATTACACACTAAATATTTTACCAAATTCTGATTATGAAACATCTATCTCATTGGTACAATTAAACAGTATTAATAATGCATCTGATAAAGACTCTAGTTATTCTGATTATACATCAATTTCAACAGATATTAATAGAAATAGTAATTATGATTTAACCGTTAATGTTAATACTGAAGGAAATTTTACCACCAATACAATGGCTTGGATAGATTGGAACCAAAATGGCATTTTTACAGATGCTGGTGAAACATATGATTTAGGAGAAGCAACAAACGCTTCAAATACAATAACAAGCAACTCACCGCTCTCTATAAATGTGCCTATAGATGCCGCTTTAGGAAGCACTATTATGCGTGTTGCAACAGGCTATATTGGTGAGTCTGAATTAAATCCCTCTACAAATGGTGGTGATGGCGAAGTTGAAGATTACACGCTAAATATAACACCTACTGCCAATATTGAACAATATGGTTTTGATAACTTTATAGTATACCCTAACCCTAATAATGGTGAATTTACCATTAAATTAAATGGCTCTCTAACTAGAGATATTACTATTGAACTTTTTGATGCTAGAGGTAGATTTTTATTAAGAAAAGTATTTCAAGCAACTGGAGACTTTCAAGAAGATGTTCAGCTTAATTACGTACAATCTGGTATGTATATTTTAAATGTAAGTGATGGGGTAAAAAAATCAACTAAAAAGATAATTGTTAAATAGAATTTATCTTTGGCAGCAACTTTATTTACCATTAAAGGCATTCATTGTATTGTTTACACCTGCCAATACAAATGATTTTATAAGCTCTACTGATTTGTCAAGTCTCTCTGGAAGTTTATCATTTTCATCATCATTCCACTCGCCTAAAACATAATCAATTTGTCTGCCTTTGCTAAAAGCATCACTAATACCAAATCTAAAACGATTATATTTTGTTGTATTTAATTTAGCTTGAATATCTTTTAATCCGTTATGCCCTCCATCACTTCCTTTCGCTTTTAAGCGAATGCTTCCAAAAGGCAAGTTTAAATCATCTGTAATAATTAATAAATTTTCTAACGGAATTTTCTCTTTAGTTAACCAATACAATACGGCTTTCCCGCTTAAATTCATAAATGTATTTGGTTTTAAAAAGATAAACGTTCTTCCTTTTAATTTATAGGTAGCTATATCACCTAATTTTTGGGTTTCAAAGGTTACATCTTCTTTTTTAGCAAAATGATCTAATACTTTAAACCCAATATTATGGCGTGTGTTTTCATACTTTTCGCCAATATTACCTAAACCAACTATTAAAAACTTCTTCATAGGATTTTCTTCTTCAATAATAAAAGACGGTGTTCTTTTTTTAAAAAGTTTCCATATAAACTGACACATGGTATTTTTCAATTTGTGTAAAAATAAAAAAGCATCCTGAATTACACAGGATGCTTTTATATTTAAACTAGAATATTACTATTCTTGAGCTGCTTCTGCTGCAGGTGCTTCTGCTCCTTCTTCTAATTCTTCATCATCGTCATCATCTGCTACTGCAGTTCTTGATGTTCTTACTTGACAAACAACATTGTTATCTGGATGTAAAATAGTGTAAGCATCATTTTGTAAATCACCTACATTAATTTTGTCTCCAATTTTTAATGGTGTAATATCTACTTCAATAAAATCTGGTAAGTTAGCAGGCAACGCTTTAATACGTAATTTTCTGTATGGTCTTCTTAAAATACCACCATTTTTAACACCTTTAGAGTTACCTACAACTTTAATTGGAATATTTAAAGAAATTTCTTTGTCTTCAAATAATTGATAGAAGTCTGCGTGCAAAATTCTATCTGTAACAGGGTGAAACTGTATATCTTGCAATACAGCATCAAAAGTTTCACCACCTTCTAAATTAATTACAACTGTATGCGCATTAGGCGTATAAACCAGTTTAGAGAAGGCCAATTCAGGTGCTGAGAAATGCACTGGTTTGTCTCCTCCGTATAATACGCAAGGAACCTTTCCAGCATTACGTAAGGCTTTTGTTGCTTTTTTGCCCACGCTTTCTCTTTGAGATCCGTTGATTGTAATTGATTTCATTTTATTTAAATTTAATTATTAATTTACATTATAAATTTTGAACTTATTGATTGGTTGTTATGTACTCTTTCCATAACCTCAGCAAACAAATCTGCACAACTTAATACTCTAATTTTATCACTTTTTTGTGTTAATGGTATTGAGTCTGTAACAATAAGTTCTTCTAATTTTGAATTTTTTAAATTCTCATAAGCCTTTCCAGATAAAATAGGATGCGTACAAATGGCTCTAACACTTAAGGCGCCACGTTCTATCATTAAATCTGCGGCTTTAGAAAGCGTTCCTGCGGTGTCTACCATATCATCAACCAATACTACGTTTTTACCAGTAACATCTCCTATAAGTTCCATGTGAGAAATTACATTTGCCTTAGCACGTTGTTTATAACAAATAACAACATCACTTTTTAATGTTTTAGAATAAGCATACGCTCTCTTAGAACCTCCCATATCTGGCGAAGCTATGGTAAGATTATCTAAGTTTAAACTTTTTAAGTAAGGCAAGAAGATGGTTGATGCAAATAAATGATCTACAGGTTTTTCAAAAAATCCCTGAATTTGATCTGCATGCAAATCCATTGTAATTATACGTGTTGCACCAGCTGCCTCTAACATTTTAGCTACTAATTTAGCTGCTATTGGTACCCTTGGCTTGTCTTTTCTATCTTGTCTTGCCCAACCAAAATACGGTAATACTGCGGTAATGTGTCTTGCTGATGCACGTTTAGCAGCATCAATCATCAACAACATTTCCATTAAATTTTCAGGCCCAGGATGTGTTGATCCTATAATGAAAATGCGTGTTCCGCGTATAGATTCTTCATATGATGGTTGAAATTCACCATCACTGTAAGTAGAGGTAATTACATTACCTAATTCTGCGCCAAAAGCTTTAGCTATTTTTTCACCAAGTTCTACACTTTGCGTACAAGCAAATATTTTAGCTTCTGTAATTACAATAGGCATGGGTAACGTGTTGTTTTATAGTGACTAAGACCAGATTTTTTAAACGAGGTGCAAATTTATACATTTATTTTTACCTAAAAAGTATATTGTAGAGTATTTTTGTGCATAATATTAAAAAATAATATATTTTTGCTGTCCTGAAACGCTCAAGTGGCGGAATTGGTAGACGCGCTGGATTCAAAATCCAGTTTCTTCGGAAGTGTGGGTTCGATTCCCACCTTGAGTACTAAAAAATAAAGCTAACTTCTTAATTAATAAGTTGTTAGCTTTTTTGTTTTTAAAGAATTGTACGTTAAATCACAGATCATGTCCAAAAGTTGTGTGTAGATTGTGTAAACAGTTAAATGGTTCTCTTAAAAAAGACAACGTACTGAAACTTGCTCTAGACCCACTAAACTTTGTATAATTATATCAGGATTTATTTATTAACTTGTATAGCTATTTTAGGACGGGTCAACCTTATGGATATCCTATGCTTTACCTATGAATAAAATTATTGAATTTTCCCAGTTCATAATCAATTGTTGTGTTTAGGCAAAAATTGGTCATGATCCGTTGTTTCTTCACCAAATCAGGCAACATCGTTATTTATAATCTTTTTAAATACTGGCATTCAAACCATTCCTGACAAAAGTCATAAAATTCAAGTGTTCATTTATCTAATTTTAATCCGCTTTTCACCACAAGTTCTACAGTATTGTTAACTAAAAAGCATTAACTATGAACACCACAGATACTAAATTTAAACAAGCAGAGCAATTTCTTGAATCTGCTAAAAAAGAATTAAACAGACCAGCAGAAGATGTTGTACCATATATGGTATGCAAAAGTACACACAAATCTATAGCCCATTTTTTAATGGGATTTTTATTGCAAAATAATGTTGCATTTAATGAAGATGACACTGTAGAAGTTTTACTAAAAAAATGCCAAAACATTAGTGATAAATTCAACAATTTAGATTTAAAACCTATAACGTTTTCGAAAGATTACGAGTATAGTACAGAATTTAATCAAATGCAAAAATGTATTGATTTAGCTAACCATACCAAAGAATTAGTTGATTAAATTATAGTAACCAGATATTAAAATAATACACCATAAATTCTCATCCTATGAGCACGTCGATATTTCAAAAAAGAACAGGCAAGAAGAACAAAACAACTAAATTTAAATACCCAGGTAAACCCATTGCTACCGATGGAAACACCGCCGCCATTATGTGCGAACGTGAATCTACCGATGCTGCTGGAGCATACCCAATAACACCTTCTACTCAAATGGGCGAATATTGGGCCGATGCTGCTGCTAAAGGGCATTTAAATATTTCAGACAAACCTTTAATATTCATTGAGCCCGAAGGCGAACATGCTGCCGCTGCAGTTACTGCAGGCTTATCAATGACTGGTTTACGTGCTGCAAACTTTTCATCTGGTCAAGGTATTGCATATATGCATGAATCTCTTTATGCAGCTGTTGGTAAACGCCTAACTTATGTGTTAAATATCGGTGCTCGTGCCATGACAAAATCTACATTAAACGTTCACGCGGGTCATGATGATTACCATGCTGTAGATGACACTGGTTTTTTCCAAATGTTCGCTAAAAAAGCACAACATGTGGCAGACCTTAATATTATTTCTCACCGCATTGCTGAATTAGCGCTTACTCCTGGTATTATTGCTCAAGATGGGTTTTTAACCACACATTTAATAGAGTCTTTTCTATTACCAGAACGTGAATTAATTAAGGAATATCTTGGAAGACCTGATGATATTATAAAAACTCCAACACCCGCGCAACGTATTATTTATGGTGAAACACGTCGTCGTATACCAGAACTTTGGGATGTAGACAATCCTTTAATGGCAGGAATTGTTCAAAATCAAGATTCTTACATGCAAAGTGTTGCTGCTCAACGTCCTTTCTTCTTTGATCATATTGAAGCATTAGCAGACCAAGCTTTTGACGAATATTATGAACTTACTGGCAGACGCTATCAACGTGTCATGACATATCGATCAGATGATGCAGATTACCTTATTTTAGGACAAGGAAGTTTAGTTCCTAGTGCCGAAGTAGTTGTAGATTATTTACGTGAAACAAGAGGTATTAAAGTAGGTGTGGTAGATTTAGTTATGTTTAGACCATTCCCTGCAGATATGCTTGGTGAAATACTAAAAGGTAAAAAAGCTGTTACTATTTTAGAACGATTAGACCAACCTTTAGCAGTAGATTCTCCAATTACACGAGAAGTTCGTTCTGTTATAAATAAATGTATAGAAAACGGCATCAACAAAAATCAAAAACCTTACCCAGAATTAAGTTCATATGCTTTAGGCGATATTCCTTCAGTATATTCTGGAGCATTTGGTTTAGGTAGCCGCGACTTACAACCAGAAGGTATTATAGGTGCAGTTGAAAACATGCTACCTAAAGGCAAACAAAAAAAACAGTTTTACCTTTCTATAGATTTTATTAAAAAAGTACCTAGTTCTCCAAAACAAAAAGCTTATCAAGAAACCATTGAAGAATCTTATCCAAAAGTTAAAGAACTAGCTATTAGAGGGTCAGAAAACCCTAACCTTATGCCAAAAGACGCTATTACTGTGCGTTTCCACTCCATAGGTGGTTGGGGAGCTATTACAACGGGTAAAAATCTTGCAATGACCTTGTATGAGCTACTTGGTTATAACATTAAAGCAAATCCAAAATATGGTTCTGAGAAAAAAGGACAGCCCACTACTTATTATTTAGCTGCTGCCCCAGAACCTATTAGAATAAATTGCGAATATTATTTTGTTGATGTAGTACTATCTCCAGACCCAAATGTATTTAAACATACCAACGCACTAGCTGGACTTAAAAAAGGAGGTAGCTTTATTATTCAAAGTGATAAAAATACACCAGATGAAGTTTGGGCCGAAATTCCTGAACATTACCAAAAAATAATTGTTGATAATGATATTCATGTATTCTATATAGATGGATTTAAAATTGCAAGAGAAGAAGCTACAGACCCTGAACTTCAATTACGTATGCAGGGTATTGCTTTCCAAGGCGCCTTTTTTGCAGCTTCCCCTCTAATGAAAAAATCTGGACTTACAGAAGAAAAACTACTAAAAGCTATTGAAGATCAATTACAATACAAATTTGGTTCAAAAGGACAACGTGTTGTAGATGACAATATGCGTGTAGTAAAACGTGGTTTTGATGAAGTACATGAAATTACAAACAAAACGCTAGGAACCAAAAAGAAAACAAACGGTATTGCCGCACAAAGTTTACCAGTTCCTAGAATGATGAAAGAAATTCCTCAAAGTGAATCTAAACTTAGTGATATTCATCGTTTTTGGGAGCAAACAGGTAATTTCTATCTAAAAGGAATGGGTAATGATAACCTTACCGATCCGTTTATTGGATTAAGTGTTATGCCTGCTGTTTCATCGGTATTCCGAGATATGACAGGTATTCGTTTTGAACACCCAGAATGGATTCCTAATAACTGTACAGCTTGTGGCGACTGTTATACCATATGCCCAGATACAGCAATTCCTGGACTGGTAAGTGAAGTATCCGATGTTTTTGATACCATAGTAAAACGGGTTAAAAAGAACCACGGAAAAGTAGAACACCTACCTAAAGCAGTTCGTAAACTAGAAGGTCATGTTAGAAAATTATTCAATACATCTAAAAGCGGAGAAACAGTTAATGATTTTATTAAGCATGGTATAGACATGACGCTTGATGACTTCAATAACGACCCAGGATTAATTAAAGAATTTGATTGGTTTAAAGACGAATTAGGAGAATTTAAATTTGCCTTAACCAGACCATACTATGATTTACATGAGAAAAAAGAAAAAAACAGCGGTGGATTATTCAGCATAACCATTAACCCTACTACGTGTAAAGGTTGTATGGAATGTGTTGAAGTATGTAATGATGGAGCACTTATTAAAATACCACAAACCGAAGGCTCTGTTGCAAGATTAAATAAAGAATGGGATTTTTGGTTAGACTTACCTAGCACCCCTCAAAAGTTCAATCGTATTGATGACCTTGAAGAAAAAATAGGTCCATTAGAAACTATTTTATTAAACAAAGACGCCTACTTAAACTTTGCTAGTGGAGATGGTGCATGTTTAGGTTGTTCTGAAAAATCAGTAGTACACATTTTCACAGCCACTGTAGAGTCTCTCATGCAACCACGTATTGAGAAGCATATGGCGTACTTAAAAGAGCTAACAGATAAGCTAGAAAAACACATTCAGGTTAAATTAATGGATGGTGTGAATTTAACAGATTCCAATACCATGTCTAAAATCATAACCGAAATGCAAAATTCAGATTTAACCATGGCTGAAATAACCCGTAGGTTAGAGTCTGAACAAGGAGGCGAACCCGTTGACCAAGAATGGTTACGAGATGTAACGCAATTACTTGCTCAATTAAAAAACCTACAATGGAAATACACCAACGGAACCACTGGAAAAGGTAGAGCCAATATGGGTATGCTTAACTCTACTGGTTGTACATCGGTTTGGGGTAGCACATGGCCTTTTAACCCATATCCTTTCCCATGGGCAAATCATTTATTCCAAGATTCACCTTCTATGGCAATGGGAATATTTGAAGGGCACATGGCTAAAATGGCAGATGGTTTTAAAGCCATTAGAAAAGCAGAACTAGAACTTTCTGGAAAATACAATCCTGAAGAACATGACCAATTCTTTACCTATTTTAATTGGAAACAATTTACAGATGAAGAGTGGTTACTTTGTCCACCAGTAGTAGCATTAGGTGGAGATGGCGCCATGTACGATATTGGTTTCCAAAACTTATCTCGTTTAATGGCTTCAGGAAAACCAATAAAAGTAATTATTGTTGATACACAAGTATATTCTAACACAGGAGGACAAGCTTGTACTTCCGGATTTATTGGTCAGGTATCAGATATGGCACAATACGGTAAAGTATGGAAAGGAAAAAGTGAACCTAGAAAAGAAATTGGCCTCATAGCTATGGCACACAGAAACACTTATGTGTTACAAGGTTCTTTAGCAAACACAAGCCAAATGATTGAAGGATTTATTGATGGTTTAACCACTAAACGTCCTGCGCTATTCAATCTATATACAACCTGCCAACCAGAACATGGTGTAGCAGATGATTTAGGTTCTCATCAAGCAAAACTTGCTGTAGAATCTAGAGCATATCCTATTTTTAAATACAATCCAGATAATGGAATAAAAGCTAAAGAAGCCTTTGATTTATCAGGAAACCCTGCAATGAATCAAACATGGCCAACTTATACTTTAAAATACCTAGAATACGGTCAAGAGCAAACCATGGAATTACCAATGACCTTTGCAGACTTTGCTTTAACCGAAGCCCGATTTAGAAAACATTTTAGAAAAGTACCTAGAAATGCTTGGAATGAAAACATGATATTACTAGCAGACTTTTTAGAATTAGATGAAAACGAACGCGAAGGTAAATTCCCTTATATCTGGGCAGTAGATAGAGATCAAAAACTAAACAGAGTATTGGTTGCTAAACCAATTGTAGATTCTTGTGAAGAACGACGCGATTTCTGGTTAATGCTACGCGATCTTGCTGGTGTAGAACCAGAAAAACTACAAGAAGAAAACCTTGAAGAAAAAATAAGAAATGAAGTTGTTGGAAATATAGCACAAGGTTTAATGCAACTTGCTGGTGGTAACGGAAGTGACGCTCTTAAAATAGCTATGGAAAAACCCGCAGAATCAAATGGTTTAGCTGCAGAAGAAGCCCAATCAAATGGAGAATATATGGCGCCGTGGTTAGAATCTGATGAGTGTACCTCTTGCGATGAGTGCATAAATATTAACTCCAATATTTTTGCTTACAATGATGATAACAAAGCTTATATAAAAAATCCAAAAGGAGGTCCTTATGAAGACTTAGTTAAAGCTGCCGAAAAATGTACAGCAGGTGTAATACACCCTGGTTTACCGGCAGATAAACTAGCAAAAGATATGGAAAAATGGATAAGTAGAGGCGAAAAGTATAATTAATATACAAATGGCATAATGGCATTGTTCAATTTTCATAAAGACACATTTAAGCACGGTATTCATCCACCTGAGAGTAAAGACGAAACTAACGGCTTACCAATAAGGCAGTTTCCCTTTTCTCCACTAATTATTTTACCAATGGCGCAACATATTGGTGCGCCTTCACAAATAATTGTTCGGGAAGGACAAGAAGTACATAGAGGACAATTATTAGCAAAAGCTGGTGGTTACGTTTCTGTGCCTATGCATGCGCCAGTTTCAGGAATTATTAAGAAAATTGCAAATGTTCCAACAATTTCGGGTAAAATGTCTCCTGGTATTTTTATTGAAGCATTTCCGTTTTCAACACAAGAAGTTCTTGAAGGAAACCCCATTGACCCCAATACAGCAACACCCGAAGAAATTTTACAGGCAATTCAAGATGCCGGAATTGTAGGGTTGGGTGGTGCTGCATTTCCAACGCATGTGAAACTAAAAGTTCCAGAAGGAAAAAAATGTGATACTTTAATTATTAATGGTATTGAATGTGAACCTTATTTAACAACAGACCACCGTGTTATGTTAGAGCAGGAAAAAGACATTTTTACCGGTATTAGATATTTATTGAAAGCCACAGGAACTAAAAAAGTTATTATAGGAATTGAAGCCAACAAACAAGATGCCGCTAACCATTTAAAAAAACATATTCCTGAAGATTTACCTGTTACAGTAAAAGTGCTTCCTGTTAAATACCCCCAAGGCGCAGAAAAAATGTTAGTAACTGCTGTTTTAGGGAAAGAAATTCCATCAGGCAAACTTCCTATTGAAGTTGGTGTTGTTGTGGTTAATGTAGCAACCACTGCCGAAATAGGAAGATTACTACCTCATGGTCAAGGCATTCAAGAACGCGTTATTACCATTGCAGGACCAGGAGTTAAAAAGAAAGGAAATTATACTATTCCAATAGGCACACCTCTACGTTTTGTACTAGAACAAGTAGGTGTTGATGAAGAAATTAGCGAAGTTTATATGGGGGGTCCCATGATGGGAGTTGCTGTTTCAAACTTAGATATTTCAATAGTAAAAGGTACTTCAGGTATTCTTGTCTTTACAAAAAAGAATGTAAGTAGATCACCTAAAATATATCCTTGTATTAAATGTGGCGCTTGTGTAGATGCATGTCCTATTTTATTAAATCCATCAAAACTAGGTATCCTAGCAAAATTTGAAGCTTATAATGAAATGGCTTCAGATTTTAATTTAATGGATTGTTTTGAATGTGGCTCATGTACGTACGTGTGTCCATCTCATATACCACTGGTACAGTATTTTAGATTAGCCAAACGCGTTGTAAGAAAGCGTGAAGCAGAAAAAAAAGAGAAAGTAGATGCTTAAAAAAACATTAGATATTAGCTCATCGCCACATATAGTTAAGGGGCGAAGTACAGAAGATATTATGAAAAACGTAGTATGGGCGTTGTTACCTGTTGTGTTTTTCTCTGTTTATTCTTTTGGACTAAATGCATTACTAGTAATATTTACAACAACCTTTGCGAGTGTATTCACTGAACATTTTTTATGTAAACTTTCTAAAAAAGAAACTACTATTAATGATTATTCTGCAGTAATTACTGGGTTGCTACTAGGACTTTCATTACCCCCAAGTTTTCCATTATGGATGGCTTTTGTAGGTGGTGTTATAGCTATTGCGCTTGGTAAGTATATTTTTGGCGGTTTAGGATACAATGTGTTTAATCCTGCATTAGTAGCTAGAGCTGTTTTACAAGCCGCTTTTCCAGTTGCCATTACTACATGGCATCCAGCATTTCTATCAAACCGATTTACATCTATTTCGCAATCTGTTTTTACATGGCCTTTTATGGAGCCACAATACGATGCTATTTCGGGAGCAACCCCACTTTCAGCATTTAAGTTTGATGGTATTACAACATCAACAGCAGAATTAGCTTTCGGTCAAATAAGTGGTTCAACAGGAGAAACCTGCGCTATAATCATTGCTTTGGGTGGTATCTATTTAATTGCACGTAATATGATGTCATGGAGAATTCCAGTTGCAGTACTACTAAGTGCTTTTTTATTAAGTGGAATACTTTATTTATTCAATAGTGAAATATACCCATCGCCAGTGTTTATGCTATTATCTGGAGGATTAATGCTAGGAGCTGTTTTTATGGCTACAGACATGGTTTCATCTCCAATAACGCCACTAGGTTTGTGGATATATGGTGCTATAATTGGCATTCTAACCATTGTAATTAGAGTGTGGGGTGGTTTATCAGAAGGGGTTATGTATTCTATTCTATTAGCTAATGCTATTTCTCCCCATATAGATTCGGTTATTAAAAATCGAGTATATGGAACTAAATAAAAAATGAAAGCCGCATGAGTGAAGTTGCTAACATAAAAAAACAAAATCTTGCTGGTAGCAAAAAAATGTTATTGGCTATGGTTAGTATTGGGATTATAAGTGCGTTGCTTATAGTTACAACCTTTGAATTAACACTACCACGTGTACAAAAATTAAAGGCTGAAGCACTAGAAAAAGCCATTTTTGAAGTGCTACCAGGAACCGTTAAAACCCAAGCTTTTGGTGTAAATAACAACGGAGAATTATTTAAAATGGAAGCAGGAGACAAAACCGAAACTACAGTTTACGCAGGGTATGATGATAATAACAATATTGTAGGGTATGCCGTAGAAGCTTCGGGACAAGGATATGCAGATATTATAAGGGTATTGTATGGGTATAAACCAGATAAAGAAATACTCATTGGTTTTCAAGTTTTAGAAAGTAAAGAAACTCCAGGACTGGGTGATAAAATTGAAAAGGAAGTACATTTTCTAAACAATTTTAAAGCACTAGATGTTAGTTTAACATCCAACAAAAAAGAGTTAAACAACAAAGTAATTACTGTAAAACAAGGCGAAAAAGTAAACCCTTGGGAAATAGACGGCATTACCGGAGCTACAATCTCATCAAGAGCTATAGGAAATATTATTGGAACAAGTACAGAAACCTTAGTTCCAATTTTATATAATCATTTTAAGAACAACAATCATAAAACAAGTGAAAGCAATGAGCAATGACAATGCTTCATCAAAGAAAAAGGTAACCTCAACCGATGAGTTTATTAAAGGATTGTGGAAAGACAACCCCGTATTTGTACAGGTACTAGGTATGTGCCCAGTATTGGCTGTTTCTAATACGGCAGAAAATGCTCTTGCCATGGGATTGGCCACCGCTTTTGTTTTGTTAATGTCTAATATTTTAGTTTCTCTATTAAGAAATTTTGTTCCTAAGCAGGTACGTATAGCCTCATATATTCTCATCATTGCTACGTTTGTTACGGTAACAGATTATGCTATTCAAGCCATAAGTGTTGAATTACATAAAAGCTTAGGAGCTTTCATCTCGCTTATTGTGGTAAACTGTTTGATTTTGAGTAGAGCAGAAGCATTTGCCTCTAAAAACACCGTATCAAAATCTATTTTTGATGCTTTAGGAATGGGCTTAGGCTTTACGTTTGCACTTTTCTGTTTAGGAGCAGTAAGAGAAATTCTTGGTAACGGTTCTATATTCAATATAGCTATTTTTCCTGAAGGATTTCAAAGTTGGATAGTCATGATATTACCTGCTGGTGGATTTTTTACTCTAGCCATATGGCTACTTATAATTAACGGAATACAAACAAGAAAAACAAAATCATGAATACGGAATCTTTAGGTACTATTTTTCTAAATGCATGCTTAGTTAACAACTTTGTTTTGGCTTATTTCTTAGGTATTTGTCCATTCTTAGGTGTATCTGGAAAAATGGAAACTGCCACAAAAATGGGTGGCGCAGTAATGTTTGTAATGCTAATAAGCTCTATGTGTGCTTACGGAATACATGCTTTTTTAGTAAGTATTGGTGCACCTTTTTTACAACTTATTAGCTATATAGTTGTAATAGCTTCTACCGTGCAGTTAGTAGAAATGTTCATTAAAAAAATAAGTCCATCCTTATTCAGATCTCTTGGAATATTTCTTCCTTTAATTACAACAAATTGTGCCATTTTGGGTGTAGCATTATTTCAAACAAATAAAGAATATGACTTTTTAGAAAGTATAGTATATGCGCTTGGTGCCGGGGCAGGATTTACACTAGCATTAATATTAATTGCCGGATTAAGAGAACAATTAGAATTTGCCGAAGTTCCAAAAATTTCAAAAGGAACAGCTTTAACACTATTTATTGCTGGCATCTTATCGCTATGCTTTATGGGATTTGCAGGTTTAGGAGGTTAAAAAAGAATAACAAAATGATTAAATCACTCATCATAGGAATTGGTTTTATAGTAACTATAGCAGTAGCTTGGGTACTAGTGCAAACCTTATGGAAAAAAGTTTTTAAAGAAGAATACTCTCAAGACGATGTTTTAGCAGGCAGAAGAAACTGCTCTAATTGTGGTTGTACCACCGTTTGTAAACGAAAGGATAAAGGGGAAATAACCCCTAAAACTTATTAAATAAAGAATAACAATAAAATATAAAATAAACATGGCACATTTATTAGATTTCGATACCGAAAAACAATATAAGGCAGTGGTTAAAAAAACATCTAGATTAACCCCACAAGACACCGAAGAGGTGCGTGAAATTGTACTAGAAGTTAAAGACCAAGGATTTAATTGCGAGGTAGACCAAAGTTTTGGCGTATTGGTAAAAGCCTCAGGAGATTTTGGAAACACTTATCATCATAGACTTTACAGTGTAGCAGATTTACCAGCAAAAGTTAATGGTAATCCAAAAATTACCATGTTAGTAAAACGTTGCTCGTATGTTGATGATTTTAATGGTGAAGAATATAAAGGTATTGCTTCTCATTATTTATGCAACCGAAAAAAAGGTGATGAAATAACACTTACAGGGCCGTTTCAACTACCATTTAAAGTACCTGATGATAAAACAGCTAACATGATACTCATTGGTATGGGTACAGGTATTGCGCCTTTCCGTGCTTTTATTAAACACATTTATAAAAATGTAAAAAATTGGGAAGGAAAAATTAGATTGTTTTATGGTGCACGTAGCGGTTTAGAATTATTGTATTTAAATGATAAAGATGGTGATTTAACTAATTACTATGACAAAGATACCTTTGAAGCATTTCATGCACTAAGTCCAAGACCTCATTGGGCAGATTCTATTGAGTTAGAAAAAGTAATTGAAGAACAAACAGCAGAATTAAAAGAACTACTTTCTAAATCTAACACTTATGTGTACGTTGCAGGATATGCAAATATACTTAGCAAACTCAACAAATCATTTTCTAAAGTTCTAGGATCAGAAGAAAAATGGAAGCTTCGAAAAGCAGAACTAATAGCTGGTAGAAAATGGGCTGAAATTATTTTTTAAAGTGAATTGTTAAATAAAGAAACATGATGTTTCAATAAAATTCGTGAATTAATATGTCTATCATTACCGCCATTGCCGCACTTGGAGGGTTAACTTTACTACTTGCAATTATGCTTATAGTTGCAAACAAAAAGCTTTATGTTTATGAAGACCCTCGTATAGATAAAGTTGAAGATATGTTACCTCACGCAAATTGTGGCGCATGCGGGTATCCAGGTTGCAGACCATTTGCAGAAGCTCTAGTTCATGGAAAATCATTACCTGGAAAATGCACTGTTAGTACAGATGAAGGCAGACTCTCTATAGCCAAATTTCTTGGGGTAGATTTAGGTGCTGAAGAAAAACAAGTTGCGCGTTTAGCTTGTGCCGGCGGAACCAACGTAGCTATTAATAGAGCACAATATGTAGGAATTCAAAGTTGTCAAGCAGCTGCCCTAGTTTCAGGTGGCGGTAAAGGATGCTTTTGGGGATGCTTAGGACATGGTGATTGCGAAGTGGTATGTGATTTTGATGCTATTACCATGAATGAACATGGATTACCTGTAGTAGACACAGAAAAGTGTACCGCCTGTGGCGATTGTGTAGAAGCATGTCCTAAAGATTTATTCTCTCTCCAACCTATAAGCCATAAACTTTGGGTAGCCTGTAAAAACTTAGAACACGGAGAAGCTGTTTTAGAAGAATGCCAAGTAGGTTGTACCGCCTGCGGAAAATGTGCCATGGATGCCCCTGGTGAATTAATTACAATGAAAAATAATTTACCCCATATTAATTACGCAGAAAACCATAACACCCAAAAACCCATTGAACGATGCCCAACAGGAGCCATTGTATGGGTAGAAAGCAACGGTGTTATTGTAAAAGGTAAAGAAAGTAAAAAAATAATCCGTAAGGGTGCTAGATTAATGGGCAACACTTAAATTAATCTTTAACTTTTAAACTCATCAAATATATAATCAAAGTCATTATATTTTTAAAAAATTACTTAAAGGTTTAAGTAATTACATCTTCCTTTTTATAAAAACAAAGAAACCTTTCAAACCTCCCATTAATACAAGGGTTTCAAAATAATCCTATATAAATATAGCATTGCTTATTTATCAATTTTAAAACATAAATAACAAGGCTATTTATTTATAAATTACACAAATATTAACAATAATTGAATATCTTTAAGGTTAGAATCATTTCGCTTTAAACCTCTATAATAAATAGAGGTTTAAATTACCAACTAAACTTTAAAATTTTGTACTACTTAGGATTAGATATAGGGAGTTCCTCTGTAAAAGTGGCTCTTGTAAATGCCATATCAGGCGAAAATATTTTAAGCCTCAACGAACCTACCACAGAGATGGAAATTTTAGCCCTACAAAACGATTGGGCAGAACAAGATCCAGACATGTGGTGGAACTACGTTTGTAAAGCCATTAAACGCGTATTAGCCGAAACAGAAGCCGATGCTTCAAAAATTGCAGGTATTGGTATATCTTACCAAATGCACGGACTCGTTATTGTTGATAAAAATGGGAAACCATTACGTAACGCCATCATTTGGTGTGATAGTAGAGCTGTTGAAATTGGTGAAACTGCTCATAAAGGATTAGGCGAAGACTTTTGCGCAGAACATTTATTAAACTCACCTGGCAATTTTACCGCTTCAAAATTAAAATGGGTAAAAGAAAACGAACCCAAAATCTACAAGCAAGTTTATAAATATATGCTACCTGGTGATTATATTGCTTACAAACTAACAGGTGATATTGTTACCACAAAAAACAGTTTATCTGAAGGGATTCTTTGGGATTATAAAAATGATGCTTTAGCCGAATCTCTTTTAAATTATTATGGCATTGATAAAAATTTAACACCCACCATAGTAGATAATTTTACCAACCAAGGTGTTACTAACAACAAGGCTTTTGAGGCTACTGGAATTCCTGCAGGTGTACCTGTTACATATCGTGCCGGAGACCAACCCAATAACGCCTTATCACTTAATATTTTCAACCATGGCGAAGTAGCTGCCACTGGCGGTACTTCGGGGGTAATTTATGCGGTTACCAATAAATTACAATCAAAAGAATCATCAAGAATCAATCATTTTATTCATGTAAATTACACACCAACAAACACAACCATAGGTAAATTATTATGTATTAATGGTTGTGGTATTATGTACCGTTGGCTTAAAGATAACATTGGTATAGGTTCTTATGAAGCTATGAATAATAAAGCTGCCGAAGTTCCTATAGGTTCAGATGGTGTTGTAATTATTCCTTTTGGAAATGGAGCCGAACGTATGCTTAACAGTAAAAATATTGGCGCACACTTTTTAAACTTCAATTTAAACCTTCATAATAATGCGCACTTATGTAGAGCTGCGCTTGAAGGTATTGCTTTTGCCTTTGTTTATGGTATGGAAATTTTAAAAAATGATAATGCCGAAATTAAAGTCATTCGCGCTGGAAATGACAACTTATTTAGAGCCGAAATTTTCTCAAAAACAGTAGCTACTCTTATAGGGCATGAAATTGAAATTTATAATACCACAGGAGCTGTTGGTGCTGCACGAGCCGCTGGATTAACCGATGGTAATTTTGAAAAATTTGGTGCCAGCATTACTAAAAATGATCACGTAATGACTTTTACACCTATAAAAGACAAAGCTCCTTATCAAGAAGCTTATTTAAATTGGAAAAAAGAATTAGAAATAATACTAAAAAATAAATAACATTATAATTATGGAATATTTTAAAGGCATTGATGCTATAAAATACGAAGGAAGAGAATCTGATAATCCCTTAGCATTTAAATGGTACAACCCAGACCAAGTTGTTGCTGGTAAAACCATGCGAGAACATTTTAAATTTGCCATTGCTTACTGGCATTCCTTCTGTGGACAAGGAGCAGACCCATTTGGACCAGGAACACAAAACTTTGCATGGGATAAAGCTTCAGATCCTATTCAGGCTGCAAAAGATAAAGCCGATGCCGCTTTTGAATTTATTTCTAAAATGGGTTTTGACTATTTCTGTTTTCATGATTTTGATTTGGTTCAAGAAGCGCCAACATTAGCAGAATCTGAAAAAAGATTGCAAACCATTGTTGAATATATTAAAGAGAAAAAAGCCGAAACTGGTAAAAAATTACTTTGGGGAACTGCTAACTGCTTTTCTAACCCAAGATATATGAATGGTGCTGCTACCAACCCAGAATTTAATGTAGTGGCCAGAGCAGGTGCACAAATTAAATTAGCTTTAGATGCAACCATGGCTTTAGATGGAGAAAATTACGTGTTTTGGGGCGGACGCGAAGGCTACATGTCTTTGTTAAATACTGATATGAAACGTGAGTTAGACCACATGGCACAACTTTTAACCATGGCTAGAGATTACGCTCGCGGACAAGGATTTACGGGTACTTTCTTTATTGAACCTAAACCCATGGAACCTATGAAACACCAGTATGATTTTGATGCTGCTACAGCAATTGGTTTCCTTAAAAACTATGGTTTAGATAAAGATTTTAAAATGAATATTGAAGTAAACCACGCTACTTTAGCACAACATACCTTCCAACATGAATTAGAGGTTTCTGCAAGTGCAGGTATGCTAGGAAGTATTGATGCTAACCGTGGCGATTACCAAAATGGTTGGGATACAGACCAATTCCCTAATAACATCCAAGAAACCACAGAAGCTATGTTAGTATTTCTTAAAGCTGGCGGTTTACAAGGTGGTGGTGTTAATTTTGATGCAAAAATTAGAAGAAACTCAACCGATATTGAAGATATATTTCATGCACATATTGGTGGCGCCGATACATTTGCAAGAGCATTAATTACCGCCGATAAAATAATATCTTCATCTCAATACGAAACCTTAAGAAAAGAAAGATACAGCTCTTTTGACTCTGGAAAAGGAAAAGATTTTGAAAGCGGAAAACTTGATTTAAAAGCGCTTTATAACATTGCTCAAGAAAATGGCGAATTACCATTAATTAGTGGTAAACAAGAACTTTTTGAAAATATAATTAACCAATATATTTAATACACAAATTATGGAAACAACTAACTCTAAGTATTTAATTAAACTAACTTTAGTAGCCACATTAGGTGGGCTGCTATTTGGGTATGACACAGCAGTTATTTCAGGTACAGTAAGTTCTTTAGAACACTTCTTTGTATTACCATTTGGACTAGAAGAAACTGCTGCAAATTCCCGCTTAGGGTTGGTTGTTTCAAGTGCCTTAATAGGTTGTATTATTGGAGGACTCTCTGGAGGTGTAATTAGTAAAAAATTAGGACGTAAAAACGGATTAATTTTAGCTGCTATTCTATTTTTGCTTTCGGCCTTAGGGTCTGCAATGCCAGAAATGCTTGTTAAACCTATTGGAGAAGCAGATCATACCTTTATCTATATTTTTATTGTTTACAGGATTATAGGAGGTATTGGTGTTGGACTAGCTTCTATGCTTTCTCCCTTGTACATTGCTGAAATTGCACCTGCAAAAATTAGAGGTAAGCTAGTTTCAATGAACCAGTTTGCTATTATTTTTGGTATGTTGGTGGTTTATTTTGTTAATTATTACATAGCTAAACAAGGTGACGATTCGTGGCTAAATACTATAGGATGGCGATGGATGTTTGCTTCTGAAACAATTCCTGCTGGATTATTTTTATTAATGTTATTTATGGTTCCAGACACACCTAGATCGTTAGTTTTAAAATCACAACCAGAAAAAGCTTTACAGGTTTTAACTAAAGTAAATGGTATTGATGAAGCTAAAAAGATTTTAGGTGAAATTCAAAATACAGTAGTTAGTCATTCTGGTAAATTATTCTCTTTTGGTATAACGGTAATTATAATTGGTGTTTTACTATCTGTTTTTCAACAATTTGTTGGCATTAATGTAGTGCTTTACTATGCGCCCGAAATATTTAAAAGTATGGGTTCTGGAACAGACGCGGCATTATTACAAACCATAATTGTTGGGTCTGTTAACTTAATTTTTACTGTTCTAGCTATAATGACGGTAGATAAATATGGTAGAAAACCGCTTATGATAATTGGTGCCGTAGGAATGGCTTTTGCAATGTTTGCTTTAGGTACTTCATTTTTTATGGAATCTGTGGGTATAGGAGCCCTTATTTTTATGCTAATTTATGTGGCTAGTTTTGCTATGAGTTGGGGACCTGTTTGTTGGGTGCTTTTATCTGAAATTTTTCCTAATAAAATTAGAGGTAAAGCCTTAGCCGTAGCTGTAGCTGCACAATGGATTTCTAATTATTTAGTTTCATGGACATTCCCTATGTTAGATAAAAACACCTATTTATTAGAAACATTTAACCATGGTTTTGCCTATTGGATTTATGGTGTTATGGGTGTTTTAGCGGCCTTATTAGTATGGAAATTTGTACCTGAAACTAAAGGTAAAACACTAGAGGAAATGGAAAATATTTGGAAGAAAAAATAATTATTTGGTTGTTTTTAACAAAAAAGAAGTCTATCTATAAATTATGTTAGGCTTCTTTTTTTATTTTAACGGTTTTGTACTCTGCCTTTCAATTAAACTTGTTTTAATCACTTTTGTTTGAAATGGTTCTTCGGCATTTCCTTCTAATCTGTTTATAAGTATGGTTGCCGCCATTTCGCCAATATATTTCCCGTGCTGACTAACAGTGGTAATTTTAGGTGATACGTATTGTGGTAATTTACCATTTGTAAAGCAAATGATAGACATTTCATCAGGAATTTTATATCCCATACGTTTAACAATTTCTAGAGATTCAACTGCCGAACTTTCTTCTAAACATAACAATCCATCAATAGATTTATCGCCTAGAACAATCTTCATTAAAGTTTCAAAATCATCATGCTTTCCTATCTTAACAATAAGCTTTGGGTCTACCGGTATATCATTTTCAATTAAAGCTTTTTTGTAACCCTCGGCTCTTAATTTTCCAACACTTAAATTATCTATCACAGAAATTAATGCAATTTTTTTACAACCTGTTTTTATTAAATGATTGGTAGCATGACGCGCCCCTTCAAAATCATCAACAACTACCTTATCACATTCAATTTCATGTGTTACCCTATCAAACATAACCATAGGAACACCTTCATTAATAGCATTTTTTAAATGTTGGTAACTTTCTTTTACTTGGGTTTCTTCTGCAAGAGATAAAATAAAACCATCTAAAGTGCCATTTTTTAAAAGTTCCATAGTTTTAAGCTCCTTTTCATGAGATTCATTTGAAATACAAGAAATTAAACTATACCCCTTTTCGGTTGCTTTTTCTTCAATACCCACAAACACTTTGGCAAAAAAAGTATTCATAATATTGGGTATAATTACGCCTATGGTTTTGGTTTTTTTGTTAAGCAAACTTAAGGCTACACTATTGGGCTTGTAATTATGTGCCTTGGCGTATTGCTGAATTTTATCTTTTGTTTTGGCGCTAATTTCATAACTATCACTCAATGCCTTTGATACTGTGGCTATAGACACATCAAACTCATTAGCAATATGTTTTAAAGTAATACGCTTTTTCATCTTCAAAATAAATACATCAAACAAAAAGTAAGCTAATTTAAAGCATTTATTTTAGTTATAATCTGCATTTTCAATACATTTAGGTTTTAGTTACCTTTGCTAACTTAATACACAAGCTTATGATTTATTCAATGACAGGTTACGGAAAATCTGTTTTGCAATTACCTACAAAAAAAATTACCATTGAGTTAAAATCTCTAAACAGTAAAAATCTTGATTTAAATGCAAGAATGCCTACTATTTATAGAGAAAAAGAACTTATAATTAGAAAATTACTTGCTGATAAATTAGTGCGTGGTAAAGTAGATTTTTCTATTTATGTTGAAGTTACTGCAGATGACTCTTCAACCCAAATTAACAAACCAGTTGTAAATCAATACATCAAACAATTAAAAGATGTAGTTAATGGCGATGAAATAGAGTTGCTTAAAATGGCGGTTAGGTTTCCCGATGCTCTAAATACAGTGCGAGAAGAAATTGATGAAGACGAATGGAATGCTATTAAAACCGAAATTGATAATGCAGTAACCTCCTTAAATGATTATAGATTAAATGAAGGTAAAACTCTAGAAGCAGATTTTAGAAAACGTATTGAAAATATTGATACTATTCTTGAGCAGGTAATTAAAATGGATCCTGACCGCATAAAAGCAGTTAGAGAAAGGTTGCTAAAGGGCGTTGAAGAACTAAAGGAGAAATATGACGAAAACCGTTTTGAACAAGAATTGGTATACTATATTGAAAAATTTGATATAACAGAAGAAAAGGTGCGCTTAAAAAACCACTTAAACTATTTTATTGAAACCTTAAACACCAAAGATTCTAACGGAAAAAAACTAGGTTTTATAGGGCAAGAAATTGGTAGAGAAATAAACACCATTGGCTCAAAAAGTAACTACGCCCCCATGCAACAATTAGTAGTACAAATGAAGGATGAACTTGAAAAAATTAAGGAACAATTATTGAATGTCCTTTAATTAAAAACGTTTTAATTAGTGATTGAACAAAAGAAAAAACAAGGCAAATTAATTGTATTTTCAGCACCATCGGGTTCTGGAAAAACAACCATTGTAAGGCATTTATTAAATATTGAAAATTTAAATTTAGAGTTTTCAATATCGGCTACTTCACGTGAAAAACGCGGTACTGAAGTAAACGGAAAAGACTACTATTTTTTATCTGCCAAAGAATTTAAAACTAAAATTAAAAACGAAGAGTTTTTAGAGTGGGAAGAAGTTTATAGAGATAATTTTTATGGCACTTTAAAAACCGAAGTTGAGCGTATTTGGGCAATGGGCAAACACGTTATTTTTGATATTGATGTTTCTGGCGGTTTACGCATTAAACGTAAATTCCCAGAGCAAACATTAGCCATTTTTGTAAAACCCCCAAGCATTGATGAACTTAAAATACGGCTAAAAAAACGCAAAACAGAAAGCCCAGAAAAAATAAGTATGCGGGTTGCTAAAGCATCAGCAGAATTAGCAACAGCTCCTTTATTTGATGAAATTATTATAAATGATACTTTAGAACACGCACTTACTGAAGCCGAAACTTTAGTTAACAACTTTGTAAATTCTTAATAATGAAGGTTGGTTTATACTTTGGTTCCTTTAACCCTATTCATGTTGGTCATTTAGTTATTGCTAACCATTTTGCTGAGTTTAGCGACCTAGATCAAGTTTGGTTTGTTGTAACCCCTCATAACCCATTTAAGAAAAAAAGTTCTCTTTTAGATAATTACCAACGTTTAGAAATGGTTTATAGAGCCACTGAAGATTATCCTAAATTAAAACCTAGTGATATTGAGTTTAAATTACCACAACCTAATTATACCATTAATACGCTTGTTCATTTAGAAGAAAAATACACAAACCATGAATTTTGCCTAATTATGGGAGAAGATAATTTAAAACATTTTCATAAGTGGAAAAACGCTAGTGTTATTATTGAAAATTACCATATTTATGTTTACCCAAGAATGTTAAAAGAGCCCATAGAAACAGAATTTAACAACCATAAAAAGGTGCATTATATTAACGCTCCTGTAATGGAAATTTCTTCAACTTTCATAAGAAAATCTATAAAAGAAGGTAAAAACATACAACCCTTATTACCACATAATGTATGGAAATATTTAGATGAAATGAATTTTTATAAGTAAAATAACTTAGTTTTGAATGAAATTTTCATTTAGTTAATTTCGTTTTATGTACAATAATTTATAATAGGATTAAGAATGGAAATAGCCATAATTGCACATGATGGTAAAAAAGCTGAAATGGTTCAGTTTTTAAATCATCATAAAGAAAAACTTCAAGAAAAAAACATCAATATAATATCTACTGGTACTACAGGAAGTAAAGTAGAAAAAGCAGGCATAAAAGTTACCCGATTATTATCTGGCCCACTTGGTGGTGATGCCCAAATAGCTGCACGAGTTGCTGAAGGAATATGCAAAATGGTCATCTTTTTTAGAGACCCTTTAGAAAAGCATCCTCATGAACCAGACGTTAATATGCTCATGAGATTATGTGATGTACATGATGTGCCACTTGCTACAAATCCTGCTACAGCAGAATTATTAGTTAAAGCACTCTAATACATTTGGGCTTTATAAAAAAGAAAAACTAAGCTAAGGCATACCATTAGCAACTGGAACACGTATCACTAAACCTGGATAAATGTTATTTGGGTGAGATAGCATTGGTTTGTTTGCCTCAAATATTTTGTAATACATTTTGGGGTTTCCATAAAAAACTTTGGCTATCTTACCTAAAGAATCTTTTTCTCTAACCGTATAAAACTTAGATTCAGTAGATTTATCTTTAACAATTATTAAATCTTCTACTTTATCAATACCTACAGAATTGCCCACAATTAAAATTATTTTTTCTTTAATTTCTTGACTAGGAGCTATTCCTTTAACAGTTGCAATACAATCGTTAATAGAAATTGAAAATTCACTCACTTTAAACTTCATGTCTAAAATTTTTCTTTTCAATTTCATTGCTGCAATTTCTTCTAATTTCATTTCAATAATAGCAGCTTGAGATACATCCAACGGATTCATCTTGCCAATTCCAAACACTCTTGTCCCTTTATCTTTTATAAATGTAAATGTCTTCATTAGTAGCATAATTAAAAGGGCTAAACAATACTGTTATAAATCACGTTTCAATTTTATCTACTTTTTTAGATGACAGATTTAAATTAATCTTGCGCCATTACTTTAAAAAAATTATTAAATTTTGTAACTGTTTGTTTTTGTGCAAAATAAAATGCTGATTTTTCTGATTATCTAAATGAGTTTTAGAAAAAAGAAACCGCTTAAAGTGAAGTTACTTTAAAGCGGTTTCTAAACTAAATAACCAACCAAATTTTTAAAAAACCTAATCTTTTTGGCTCTTACCAAATGTTTAGTCTCTTGTATTTTCTCTAGGGTTATCAACCCTGTCATTTTTAAATTTACGTTTCTTTTCTACCTCAATAGTTTTACCTTTTGAATCTGTAGTTTTTAAATACTGTATATATCCTCTTCCTTTAAACTCATACACGGTTTCAGATGATGGATGATACAACTCTATGGTTTCGTCATTTATAACGCTTAATTCAAAGAATTCATTGTCAAAGAAATCATAATCTAATGTTAAAGTTTTTAAATACATATTACCCGTAACATTCCCTACACCGTAAATGCCTGTGTAATCCCAATAAAGATAATTTACATTAGTTCCTACATTGTCTTGTGAACTTTTAAAGGTTGAATCATTACCTCCTGGTAAAAACTGTAAAAAGTTTTCGTTATCAAATTCATTTATAGCTCCAAAATTACTAGTATATATTTTTTCCCAAGCTTCATATTCTTGTAAGAAGTAGTGAATATTATCATAAAAAACGTAATCGTAATCAAACGTATTTCTTTGATAACCATCTAAAAAATAAGATGTATCATTATTAGGATTGTAAAGCTCAATAGTGTTGCTATCTATTTGATAAACGTCGAAAGTAGAAAACCCATCAATATCATGAAAAACATCTAAAATCATATCATAAGCATCATAAGTTCCAACGTCAATTCCATACCCATTTCCGTTACTACCTAAGCCTACAATATTATTATTTGCATACACCACGCCTCCTTTAAATGATATTGTAAATGCTTTTTGTAAAAAAGGGGTTTCTCCGTATCCTTTGGTTGCATTGATATCGACATACCACAACTCATAAGAGCTTAACAACTGATTTATTGAAATTGTAGGCTCATCAAAATCATCAACACGAATTTCTGTATGGCATGATGTAAATAAAGTTGCAGATAATGCAAAAGCAAAAAGTAATTTTATAGTTTTCATATTGAATTATTTTAGGGTTTATATTATCTGTAGTTCAAAACGCATGCCAAAAAAATGTTATTATTAGTTTAAGTATCTAACAAACTTTAATATTTTACGTATTTTTGAACTGAAAAACTACTTGATTTTTTTATGGAAAAGCCTTTAAAATATGCGGTTTTTGGTGGTGGAAGTTGGGCAACAGCTATTGTGAAAATGCTTTGTGAAAATGCTGATGAAGTTGGGTGGTACATGAGAAGCGCTTACACTAAAGCACACCTTTTAAAAGAACAACACAATCCCAATTATTTAAGTTCTGTTGAATTTAATTTAAATCAACTTAAATTAAGTAATGATATTAACGAAATTGCAGAATGGGCAGATGTGTTATTTTTTGTTATCCCATCGGCATTTATTCATAGTGAGCTGGAAAAATTAACCATAAACATATCAAATAAAATTATTGTTTCGGCTGTTAAAGGTATTATACCAGAAACTGGATTATTGGTTGGTGAGCATTTTCATGAATTTTATAATATTCCTTTAGAAAACATAGCCGTTATTGCAGGTCCATGTCATGCCGAAGAAGTAGCCTTAGAACGTTTATCTTATTTAACCATTTCTTGTGCAGACACAAAAAAAGCACGAAAAATAGCCAATAAATTATCTAGCGATTATATAAAAACCAAAATTAGCGATGATATTGTTGGTGTAGAATATGCCGTAATGCTTAAAAACATTTACGCCATAGCTGCGGGAATTGCCCACGGATTAGGGTACGGAGATAATTTCCAGAGTGTACTTATGAGCAACTCTATTAGAGAAATGAAGCGTTTTATTAAAAAAATGCATAAAATGAAGCGTAATATTAATAACTCTGCTTATTTGGGTGATTTGTTAGTTACGGGCTATTCTACATTTTCTAGAAACCGTATGTTTGGAAATATGATAGGTAAAGGCTATACCGTAAAATCTGCCCAAATGGAAATGAATATGGTTGCAGAAGGTTATTATGCCGCTAAAAGCGCTCATTTATTAAATGAAAAAAACCTTAAAAAAACACGGTTGCCTATAATAAATGCGGTTTATGAGATTTTATACGAAAACAAAAACCCAAAAAAGGTATTTAAAAAGCTTACAGAAAAGTTAGATTAAATTTAACAATTTAAGTCTTTTATTTTACTCATCTTTAGGTACTTTTGTGCCATGAAAAAGATTTTATACTTTCTTTTACTATGTAGTCTTTTTGGTTATAGCGCTTCTAATAATACATTAGAAGATGTTACAACCAAGACTACAACAAAAGAAAATGTCTGGAAAATTTATAATCCAGATACATTTTACTTTTCGCCAAAAAGTACAGAAAGTATTCTTTTTAATTTAACTGATGTTAGGTTTAACTCTAATAATGTTACTCCTAACGACACTCTATTTAACTTTAAAAAACATTTTGAAACACTAATTTCAGAGTCTTATAAAGTTAAATTTAAAACACAAAATATAATATTTGTGCCTTTTAATAACACAGATATTATCTTTCCTTTTCATACGCACTGGTAAATCTATCTTTTTATCGTTTTTAAAATTTATTCTTGCTTCTAAATAGAGAAGTTAAGGTAAAAATTCACACCCTTATTTTAATTAAAAAAACATAAAAATGGATTCACAAAGCATTCTTATTGGGATAGTTATAGCTTTTATTTGCTGTATCCCTTTCATTATATTTTATTTTAACAAAAAAAAACAAAAGCAAATATTAATTAACCATTTAAATGATGTTGCCAAAAAGAACAATGCCAACATTAGTGAGTTTGAAATCTTTAATAAATCTATAATAGCCGTAGATAAAGAAAATTTACTTGCTTTTTATATAAAAAATGATGAACCTACTATTGTTGATTTAAAAAACACATCGCATTGTTTTATAAATATTAACAGAAAACCTACTAAAAATAGTAAAAAAGAAATTATTTCAACAATTGATATTTGTTTTTCTCAAACATCTAAAAACCAATATGTGTTTAGGGTATATAATGAAGAAATAGACCCTCCTTTAAGTGGTGAGACTATATTTTCAAATAAATGGATAAACACTTTTAATAAACAAATAAAACGTATTGCTGCTTAATAAAAAGCCTTATGAACTTTGTGTTTATGAGGCTTTTTTATTTTACTAAAACCCCTTTAACATCCATTAAGGGTACAGGCTGTAATGCTTTTAAATTGATGGTGTTTTTTCTAAATAGGTATGTTTTATCAAACATTTGGTTGCCCTGAAAAAAAGTAACCTTAAATTGATTGTTAAACGCAAACAATTCTTCAGGCATTAACTCTATTTTAGCATAGCTTTTTTTAGGTAGTTTGTCTAATTTTTTCCGAAGTACTGAGGTTTTTTTATTTTCTGAAAAACCACTGGTAACTATAAGCACCATGTCTAAAGCAACCTCTTTATCGTTAATTATATAGGCATTCCAATCTTGGGTTTTATAAACCTGGTTATATTCATTAACAATAGCAATATAAACTCCTTCTACTTTTGGAATTTGAATATCTTTTTTCATGGTGTCAAAAATATATATTTTACTTCAAATATGGATTAAAATATTGCTTGCTAATTATACCACTTAAGTTATACAAAACAAAATGCTTAAAAAGGGTATCTTCACCGTATAATTCAAATAAATTATTATTTTTAAATAGCAAATTATCTACTCTAAAAAAATAAATTTTCACTATTAATTCTAAGTTTACCTCAGGTTTTATATGGCCTTGTTCTTGAGCTTTTTTTAGTAAACTTAGAATAGTGCTTTTAGATAAATTTTCAATAAAATCTTCAAACAATTTGTTGGCTTTAGGGTAATATTTTTTAAGCCCAAATAAAAAAGAAGGTTTGAAATATTTTAAATATTCAAACCCTCTTTTATAAATTAATATAACACATAAAACAGTATCATTACTATAACTAGTAATAATGCTATTTATATTTTCTTCATATTCTTTTAATAAAATTTCAAGACTGCCTGCAACTAAGTCTTCTTTGTTTTTAAAAAAAGAATAGATTGTTTTTTTAGATATTCCTAAATCGCTTGCAATTTCATCTAAAGTAACATGTTTGCTACCAAATTGTGTGAATTTAGTTTTAGCATAATTTAATAATTCGGTTTTGGTAATCAATTTTTATTCAATATTATTCAATAGGAATTGATAATAAAGGAATATCTAACCCAGATGCCATTACCCTTGTTTTACTTTTATGAGTAATAGATTCCCAAAAACCATATTTTTTGGGAATCATTACCAATAAATCTGACTTAGATTTTACAATCTCTTTTTCAATTTCATTTATTACCGCATCTGAATTTACTTTTTTATATAGATAGGTTACATTTTCAAGTCCTTCCTCTATATTTTCAACAGTGTTTTTGTTGGCTTGCAACTCATTTACTTTCTTTTCAACATAAAAAACCTCTACTTCAGCCTTCAAGTCAACTGCTATTTTTCTTAACTTCACCAAGGTTCTTAAAGGAATATCGTTCATAACATCACAGGCAAACAAAATTTTATGTATACCCTTAAACTGCGCCTTTACTGGTATGGCCAAAACCGGAAACTTTTTCATGCTTATCAAGGTTGTTGTAGGGTTTCCTAATAAGTTTTGTTCCATTGATTTTTCTGACATCCCAATTACAAGTAACCGTGAATTGTAGCTTGTCATTAAAGTATCTATTTCTCTTTCAAAATCTACATAACTACATTGAAAATCAACTTCAATATTAAATTTTTCAGATACATCTAAAGCCTGTTTCTTTAATTTGTCTCTATCTTTCTCAATTAACTTTTCCATTGATTGTGATGACAACCAAGTGTTTGACGCATGTAAAGGCAATTTAAAGGCATTAAAAAACACTAATTTAATTTTTAACACCTGCGCTAATGATGCTGCGTACAACACAGCGTTGTTTGATGTTTTTGAAAAATTTGTTGCTACTATTATGGCACTCATAATTTGTAATTAATTCTGTTAATAATTATACAACCCTAGTTTTACTTCCATCCACCACCAAGTGCTTCGTATAAATTAACTACACTTAGTAATTGTTGTAGTTTGTTATCAATCACATTTAATTCAGCACTTAGCACACTTTCTCTAGCTGTTAATAAATCTAGGTAATTTGCTAAACCGTTTTGCAATAATTCTTCTGAATTTGCTTCGGCTTGTCTAAGCGCTTCAACTTCATTTTTACGATACTCGAATTTTTTGGTTTCAGCATTATAATCGTAAAGTGCGTTAGAGACTTCGTTTCCGGCAGTTAACAAGGTTTTCTTAAAATTCAATAAGGCTTGTTCTTGTTGTGCTTTTGCTACTTCGTGTTGAGTTCTAATAGAACGCTTATTAAAAATAGGCTGTGTTAAACCACCAATAACCGTTGCAAATAATGAATTAGCGCTAAATAAGTCGTCTAATTCTAAACTTTGAAATCCGCCACTTGCAGTTAAAGTTAACGATGGGTAAAAGTTGCTTTTTGCTACATTGGTTAACTCAAATGCATTAATTAAGCTATATTCTGAAGCAATCACATCTGGTCTGTTTCTTAACAATGTTACCGGCACGCCTAATGTAACATTGGCATCCAATTGCTGTTCGGTTAACTTACTACGTTCAATATGTTTTGCTGGTCTACCTAATAACAGATTTAAGGTATTTTCAGCTTTAAAAATAGCAGCTTCTAAATCTACTTTTAAAGCTTTAGCATTGTTATACTGCGCAATATATTGGTCTACCGCAACTTGTGTAACGTTTCCAGCGTCTTTTAACGCTTTTATTGTATACACACTACTATCTCTAGTAGCAATTGTTTTTTCGGTAATCTCTAATTGCTCATCTAAAGCCAAAAGTTGATAATACGTTGAAGCAATTGCTGCAATTAATTCGGTTTTAACCGCTTTGTGTGCTGCTACCGTTTGTAAATAACTGGCTTCACCAGCGCGTTTATTGCTTCGTATTTTTCCCCAAACATCAGCTTCCCAAGATAAACTTCCAGACAGCTCATATTGATCTAAAGAAGAGAAAAGTCCACCAAATTGACTATTTGATGATAGTTCTTGGTGTGTTACTTGAGCAGTTCCAGATAAGGTTGGGAAATAACCTGCTTTACCTTGTTTCATATAAGCTTCAGCAGCTGCTATTTGTTGAATGGCCACACGAATATCTAAATTGTTCTGAAGACCTTCTTCAATATATTCAGCTAAATATTGGTCTTTAAACATATCTTTCCACGATACATCTGCCAAAGACACACTATCTTGTGGCAAATTATCGGTTCTGTATAAATGTTCTGTTTCTTCTAACTCCGGACGTGTATAGTCCTTTGCCACAAAACAACTTTGTAATGTTAGCGCAAGCATTAATACCAATGCGCCTTTACTAAAATTTCTATTTATAGTTGATTTCATTGTTATTGTTCTTCAATTGTTTGTACTACAGGTTTACTTGATACTTTTTCTTGTAACCATTGGAAAAAGATGAATAAAATTGGAATAACAAATACACCTAAAAGGGTTCCTATTAACATACCTCCAGCGGCTCCTGTACCAATAGAATTGTTTCCTTCGGCACCAACACCTTTGGCTAACACCAATGGCATTAAACCTAGTATAAAGGCAAACGATGTCATTAAAATAGGACGTAAACGTGCTTTGGCACCATGAATTGCGGCATCTACAATACCTTCGCCTTGTTTACGGCGTTGCAGTGCAAATTCTACAATTAATATAGCATTTTTAGCCAAAAGACCAACTAACATAATGAGTGCAATTTGGAAATAGATGTTGTTTTCTAATCCGAAAAACTTTGTACTTATATAGGCACCAAATACACCAAATGGTAGCGATAATAATACCGAAAATGGTAAAATATAACTCTCGTATTGCGCACTTAATAAGAAGTACACAAACAGAATACTCAAGATGAAAATAAACGTGGTTTGGTTACCTGCATTTACCTCTTCTCGTGTTAAACCAGAATACGCAACGGTGTAGTTACTTGGCAATTTAGCAACTTCTTCTTCAATAACCCTAATGGCATCACCCGTACTATAACCAGGGTTTGTGGCACCTGTTATGGTTGTAGAATTAAACAGGTTGAAACGCGTTACCGATTGCGGACCATACACCCGTTTTAGGCTTACAAATTGGGTTATAGGTGTCATCTCTCCAGAACTGGTTCTTACATACATACTGTTTAGGTCGCTTTCATCGGCTCTATCTTCAGGTAACGATTGGATATATACCCTATATTGCTTACCAAATCGGCTAAAATCTGAAGCGTAAATTCCACCAATATATCCTTGCAAGGTTCCAAAAATACTGCTCACACTTACACCTTTTTCTTTAGCTAATGGCACATTAACTTCCATTTCGTATTGTGGATAATTAGTATTGAAAGCCGATGTTGCATACTTAATTTCGGGGTGACTCATTAAAGCCATAGAAAACTCCTTATTGGCTTTATCTAAATCTGTAAACTCGCCACCAAACTTATCTAATAAGTTAATTTCAAATCCTGCGGAATTACCAAATCCACGAATACTAGGTGGGGAGAAGAAAATAATATTAGCCTCTGGAATGGTTGCTGCAATACCAAACAGTTTACCTGTGATGGCTTGTACTGATAAGGCTTCTGATTCTCTATCAGACCAGTCATCTAACTTTACGAAACCAATACCAAAGTTGCTACCTGCACCACTAATTAAACTTCTACCTTTAACAAAACTAACTGCCTCTACACCATCAAGGTCTTTAATTTTTGCATATAATTTTCTAGTAACATCATCGGTTCTGTCTAACGATGCTCCAGCAGGCAATTCAATATTTGCAAAAATAATTCCTCTATCTTCATTCGGTACAAATCCTGTTGGAGTTGTTGTTGATGCCCAATAAATACCTACACCAGCAATAATTAATAACAGTACAGATACAAACTTATTTTTATATAAAACCTGAAGTGATTTTCCGTATTTGCTAACTGTAGCATCAAAGCCACGATTAAATAAGGTATAGAATTTTTGAAGTGCGTTTTTGCCTTTTAATTCTTCATCGTGCTTGTGTTCTTTTAATAAAAGTGCACACAATGCAGGACTCAACGTTAAGGCGTTTACTGCCGAAATTAAAATGGCAATAATTAAGGTTACACCAAATTGCTCGTAAAATACACCTGTTGGACCCGTTACAAAGGTTACTGGAATAAACACCGCTGCCATTACTAAAGTGATGGAAATAATAGCACCAGAAATCTCATTCATGGCTTTTAACGTAGCACTTTTTGGTTTTTTCTCCCCACTTTCCATCTTGGCATGCACCGCTTCAACAACCACAATGGCATCATCTACTACAATACCAATGGCCAATACTAATGCGAATAGCGTTAATAGGTTGATGGAATAGCCAAACACATTTAAGAAAAAGAATGTACCTATAATGGAAACCGGTACTGCAATGGCAGGAATTAAAGTAGAACGGAAGTCTTGCAAAAAGATAAACACCACCAAGAATACTAATAAAAAGGCTTCTAATAGCGTACTAATTACTTTATCTATAGAGGCATTAAGGAATAAACTTGTATCATATGGAACAAAAAAGTCTAATCCTTCTGGCAAGTCTTGCTTAACATCTTCTAGTGTTGACTTTATATTTTCAATAATTTCTTGGGCGTTAGAACCTTTAGTTTGAAAAACCCCCATAAACACAGCAGGATTTCCTTTAGTCATAGCGTTAGATGCGTATGATTGCGCATCTAATTCAATATCGGCAACATCTTTTAAACGTAAAAATTCGCCATTTCCTAAGGCTTTAATAACAATGTCTGCATACTGACTTTCTTGTTTAAATCGTCCACTATATTTTATAACATAAGAGAACGATTCCCCATTATTTTCACCTAATGAACCAGCAGCAGCTTCTAAGTTTTGTTCGCTTAAAGCAGCTGAAATATCTGAAGGCATTAAGTTGTAAGCCGCTAATTTTTCGGGCTTTAACCAAACACGCATGGCATAATCTTTTTGTGAAAACACAGACACATCACCAACGCCTTTAATACGCTGTAAGGCAGGTATCACGTTTATTTTTAAGTAATTCTGAATGTAAGTAGCGTCATATTCGTCATTTTCAGAATACATAGAAATAAACATTAAAGCACTGGTTTCTTGCTTTTGGGTTACAATACCTGTTTGTATGACTTCAGATGGCAATAATGCATTGGCTCTAGCTACACGGTTTTGTACGTTTACCGCAGCTATATCGGCATCTATTGTTTGATCAAAATATACCGTGATTTCGGCAGTACCAGTGTTTGAAGCGGTAGACGTAATGTAGGTCATCCCTTCTACACCATTAATTTGCTCTTCAATTGGTATTATAACACTCTCTAAAACGGTCTCTGCGTTTGCACCTGTATAGTTGGCCGTAACTTTAATAGTTGGTGGCGCAATATCTGGATATTCCTCTATAGGCAAACTGGTAATACTTATAACACCAAGTACAACAATAATAATAGAAATTACTGTTGAAAGAACGGGTCTTTCAATAAATGTTTTTAACATAACTAATAAATATGTTTATGTGATTTTTTAGTTTCTAAATAAAGTAGCTACTTTTTCTGTGGCTTTTTCAAATGGAATTTCTTGTGGTGTAATTGGCATACCATCTCGTAATTTTGATACACCAGATGCTATAATTTTAGTATTAGCATCAATACCAGATTCAATAACATACAAATTATCTACTTTGGCTTGTACCTTAACAACTTTACTTTTTGCCGAATTGTTTTCATCAATTGTAAATACCATTACTTTGCCTTGTTGCTCATACGTTGCAGATTGTGGTATTACAATAGCATTATTATAAGTTGAAGGAATTTTAATTTTACCACTGCTACCATTGGTTAAAATTTCGTTAGGGTTATCAAAAATCGCACGTAAACTAATAGTTCCTGTATTTTGATTAACCTGTCCTGTACTTGTTTGTATTTTACCCTTTACGTTATAAGTACTACCATTGGCAAGTATTAAACTTACCTCTGGATAGTTTTTAAGTTTTTCTTCTAAGTTTTTACCTTTTGCGTTTTGAATAAAATCTAAGTAATCTGTTTCATTTAAACTAAAAAAGGCATATACTTTACTAATATCACTAACGGTTGTAAGTGGTGTAGCATCTGCAGCACTTACTAAAGCGCCTTCTCTAAAATTAATTGAACCAACATAGCCATCTACCGGACTTTTTACTGTTGCGTAACTAATATTAGCAACAATACTGCTATAATTAGCTTTGGCTTGCGCTAAATTAGCTTTAGCTGTTTCTAATTGTACTTGACTAATAATATTTTTTTCAACCAATGGTTTTAGTTTATTAACCTCAACTTGCGCTACATTAACCTGTGCTTTTGCTGCTTCGGCATCTTGACTTAAGGCTTGGGTTTCTAATTTAAAAAGTGGCTGACCTTTACGTACTCTTGCGCCTTCATCTACCAACACTTTTTGTATGTATCCTGTAGTTTTTGCTCTAACATCACTACTTACAATACCTTCTATACTTACAGGATATTCTGCATAGCCTGTAACTGTTTGCGGTTGTAATTGCGTTACCGGAAACGGTAAGGCTTGTTGTTTTGCTGCTACTGGCGCCTTTTCTTTATTACCACAGCTTACTATGGTTATAAACACACTAGCAACTACTGCTATTAAAATTATTTTACGATTTCTCATTTTTCTTTTTTTCTTTTTTGTTAAAGGTTAAATTTATTATTGACTAGGTTTTCTCTTAATTGTTTGATAGATCTTATTGCTTCATTAAGAAACTTTAAATAATCGTTATGAAACGAAAGTTCAAATTTTTCTGTTTCTTCACTTTCTTCAGTAACTTGATTATTTATAGCTTGCTTGTAGGCTTTAATTTCTAGATGCAATTCCTTAATAGTTTCCCATTCTGAAATCATAGCATCAATATGATGGAGTACAGAGTCTTTATTTACTATAAAGTATTTTTTTCGGTCTCCGGTTTTAGTGAAATATTCTATTTTTTGTAAGTCTTGTAAATGATTTAAGTGTGTAGATATAGTACTTTTGCTAGCACATAAAATGCTTACAAGATCATCAAAGGTAGTGCCTCTTCTGCCCGTTAATATAATGAAAGACAAAATTCTTGCTGCCACCGGTGCTAAATTTTCTCTATTTTCTAAATGCACCCCTAGCTTCTCTACCAATGCCATTTTTTTACTACATATTTCCTTTGTCATAATATCATTCTTAAAAATAATAACGGGGCAAATTTACATTTAGTTCGGTTTTGACCGAACAAAACGAAGTTAAAATATTGTTAAATAAAAAATCCCGAGAGTTAGAAATAACTTCTCGGGATTAAATTTTTAGTGTATTTAAGTTTTATAAAGCCGATTTAAACTGCTCTAAAAAACGTACATCGTTTTCACTTAATAAACGAATATCACCTATTTGATGTAGTAGCATAGCAATACGGTCTATTCCCATACCAAAGGCAAAACCAGAATATTCTTTAGAGTCTATACCACAGTTTTTAAGTACATTAGGGTCTACCATGCCGCAGCCCATAATTTCTAACCAACCGGTTCCTTTTGTTATACGGTAATCGGTTTCTGTTTTTAAACCCCAATACACATCAACTTCTGCACTTGGCTCTGTAAATGGAAAATATGACGGACGTAACCTAATTTCAGACTTTCCAAACATTTCTTTGGTAAAATATTGAAGTGTTTGCTTTAAATCTGCAAAACTAACATCTTTATCAATATATAAACCTTCTACCTGATGGAAAAAACAATGCGAACGTGCTGAAATAGCTTCGTTTCTATACACTCTACCTGGTGAAATGGTACGAATTGGCGGTTTGTTATTTTCCATATAACGTACCTGAACAGAACTGGTGTGTGTACGTAGTAAAATATCTGGATTGGTTTGTATAAAAAAGGTATCCTGCATATCACGAGCGGGGTGATATTCTGGCAAGTTCAAGGCGGTAAAATTATGCCAATCATCTTCAATTTCTGGCCCTTCACTAACATTAAAACCAATGCGCGAAAAGATATCTATAATTTGATTTTTAACTATAGAAATAGGATGACGTGCCCCAATTTCTATGGGTTCTCCTGGGCGCGATAAATCGCCATAAATGCCTTTTTCTTCTTCTTTACTTTCAAGCTCTTCTTTTAAGGCTTTTACTTTATCTTCGGCTGTTTTTTTAAGTTGGTTTATGGTTTGACCAAACTCACGCTTTTGCTCATTTGCAACATTTTTAAACTCTGCAAAATAATCATTTAACAAGCCTTTTTTACCTAAATATTTTATACGGAAAGCTTCTACTTCTTCCTTTGTTTGTGCTGAAAATGCTTCGGCTTCCGCTATGAGTTCTTTTAATTTATCAATCATGACATTAATTCAAAAATAGAAGGCAAATTTAGTAAATCTATTCTATAAACTCGGCTTCTAGAAAATAGTTTACAATAGCTTCTTTCATTAAAACACTTTGTTCTCCTGCTTTTAAATGTGGTAATTGCTCTAACATTTTGTAATGTGGCCAACCATCAGGGTCTATAAAATCTAATTTATAATAACCATAGGGTTCTAAAAGCCTGCATATGGCTATATGCATGAGGTCTAGTTTTTGGTCTTTTTTAAACGTTCTGTTTAATTGACCAAGTTCCTGAACACCAATTAAATATATAATAGCATCAAGATCTAGTGGGTCTCCATCTGCAAATTGATTGGAGAGTTTTTTTACCACTTCTTGCCAACGTTCTTTTAACTGTTCGTCTCTAGACATACTAATTTTTAAGTTGCAAAGTTAATAAACTAGGCACGACTTATTTATATTTGTTTAAATTGAAATTTTATGGGTTTTATAGATATTGTTTTAGGGGCTTTAATTTTATTTGGCCTAATTAGAGGGTTAATGAAAGGGCTTTTTGTTGAAGTAGCTTCTTTAATAGCATTAGTTGCCGGTGTTTACGGAGCTATACACTTTAGTAATTTTGCAGGCGATTTTTTAACCGAAAAGGTTGATTGGAATGACAAAACCATTAGCATTGTTGCTTTTGCTATTACTTTTGTTGTTATTGTATTAGCTATTGCTTTAGCTGGAAAAGCCTTAACTAAATTAGCAGATTTTGCAGCTTTGGGTATTATTAATAAACTTTTAGGAGCTGCTTTTGGAGCGCTGAAAATTGCTGTAATACTAAGTGTGGTTTTAATTGTTTTTGATAGATTTAATAAAACCATTCCGTTTGCTGATGAAGAGGATTTAGAATCTTCAATGTTATACCAACCCGTAAAATCTTTAGTACCTACTATTTTCCCGAGTATTTTGGGTGATAAAAACGATGATGAAGCAGAAACTATGAATAATGAGGTATAAAAATACCCCCAAATAGTGTCTAACTTTTTGGGGGCACTTCAAAAACAGCGGCTTTTTATTTAATCTAAATGATAGATTTCCATAATATCTCCTAAATACTTTTCAAAATCAATTTTTAAATCGATAAGTTTTCCGGTATGAACATCAAAAACCCAACCGTGAACTTGCAACCCTCTATCTCTGTATGCCTTTTGTACGGCTGCTGTTTTAATTAGGTTTACACATTGTTCTTTTACATTAAGTTCTACCAGTCTGTCATATTTTTTTTCTTCATCTTCAATGGCATTTAATTCTTTTTTGTGTATACGATAAACATCCCTAATGTTACGCAACCAAGGGTTTAAAATGCCTAAATCTGCCGATTGCATTGCTGCTTTTACACCACCACAGGCATAGTGCCCGCAAACTATAACATGATTAACCTTTAAATGATTAACTGCATAATTAACTACAGACATAGCATTTAAATCAATACTAATTACCATGTTGGCTATGTTACGATGCACAAAAACCTCCCCTGGTTTTGCTCCCATAAGTTCTTCGGCTGTTACACGACTATCTGAACAGCCAATGTATAGTAAATCTGGGTTTTGACCTTTACCTAAATCATCAAAATAATTACTATCTACAGATAGTTTCTCATTTATCCATGCTTTATTGTTTTCAAATACTTTATCTAGATTCATTGTTTTAAGTATTTGTATCTTGAACGTTTTCTTTTATCCATTTCATACATTCTTTAAATGTAGTAAATATATGTTCTTCTGGAACAAAATCTGGAATAATATCAATACGCTCCATCATATAGCGTGGTTGTGGTAATAGGTCAACAAATAAGAAATCTATACCTTTTTTTCTTAAATCTAAAAGCATGTCTTCTAAGGCATATAAACCTGATTGGTCCATATATTGCATTCTATCAAATCGTATTACAACTGTTTTAGCTGTATCTGGTATTTGAGTTGCCAATTGTTGAAAATCGCTAGTTGACCCAAAAAACAACGGTCCTTTAATATGCTTGATAAACACCTCTTCTTTTAGGTTTTCTGGGAAACCAACTTCGTCTTCCCATGCTTCTTCTTTTAATGTTTTCACATCAGAACGTTCTGCAGTTAAATCTCCTATTTTTTTCATAAACATTAAAGACGCTATAACTAAACCAATTCCAACGGCATAAACTAAATTCCAGAATGTAGATAATATTAAAACGGTTAGCATTATAACTACTTCCATGCTAAATTTAATAGGGCCAATACTTACATCTCTAGGTAAATTAGGTATGGCTTTTAAGCCTTTATAATCCATAACACCAATACCAACTGTTACTAAAATACCGGCTAAAACAGCTGCGGGAATTTTTGAGGCTATAGGACCTAAACCTAAAAGAATAACAAAAAGTAGTACCCCAGCTATCATACCTGATAATTTGGTTTTACCACCAGAAGTAATATTCACCACCGTACGAATGGTTGCTCCTGCCCCAGGAAGCCCCCCAAAAAAGGCGGCAATACTGTTACCTATACCTTGACCTACCAACTCTTTATTAGGTTTGTGTTTGGTTTTTGTCATATTATCTGCAACAACACTAGTTAATAATGAATCTATAGCTCCTAACAATGCCAAGGTTAGTGCTGTAAATATGTATGGTGTTATACTGCTTAGTTTAAAGGTTGTGAAAATTTCTAGGTTTGGGATAGGTAAACCACTAGGAATTTCTTCAATAGGTCTATAGTTTAATCCAAACCCTATAGCAATACCAGACATAACAATTAATGCTACCAAAGTACTAGGGACAACTTTTGTAATACGTTTAAAACCATAAATAATAAAAATGGTTCCTAAAGCTAGAGCTAACTCTAACCAATTAATGTTTTTTAAGGCTCTAGGCAAAACTTTAATTGCTCCTAAAACACCTGAGGCTTCGGTGCCTGCAAGGGTTTTACTTTCTCTTAAAATATCGTCATCACTAATTTTTTCAGCTCTATTAATGGTTTCTTTAAAATTTTCTAAAACTAAAATGCCTTCTCCAGCTTCTTCTTTTAAAATATTTTCAAGAATAATTTCTTCTGCTTGTGGTTTAAATTGTTCTACAAACTGCTCATCTTCTTTTGGGTAGTACCCTAATGAAGGTAATATTTGAGTAATTAAAATAATAACCCCTATGGCGGTCATAAAACCTGATACTACAGGATAAGGAATGTACCTAATATACTTACCTAAGCCTAATATACCTAAGCCAACTTGCATTAAACCTGCCAATAAAAAAACTGATAAAATTACGGGCATTGCTTTATTAACATCGCCATCATTAACAGCAATAATTCCAGCTATAACTACCATACTTACAGCTGTCATTGGAGCTGTTGGTCCCGAAATTTGTGTACTTGTACCTCCAAAAAGTGCAGCAAAAAAGCTTATAAAAATAGCACCATAAAGTCCTGCACTAGGGCCTAAACCTGAAGAAACTCCAAAGGCTAAAGCTAAAGGTAATGCAACAATACCTGCCGTGATACCACCAAAGGCATCTCCCTTAATATTCGAGAATAAATTTTTCATTTTTTTATTTAGTTTAATTTAAAAGAAACGTAAGAAGGTAGTTCATTTTAATTTCTTGAACAAGCTTAAAAGTTAACAAATGATATTATGTTAAATTGATCTCTGCTACTTGTTTCAAAAAACTGATTCATATACCCTGCTTCAATTCTAATATTTTTATTTAAATTATATCCTAAACCACCATAAACTCTATTTCTATCGAAAATGGAACTTGTAGTGTTTAAGAATATTTCATTGTATGCTGATAAATAAAATTTACTGTTTTCCTTTTCCTTGGTTTTAAAGGGTACTTTTAATGCTAGGAAATAACGAAACCTCATTTTAAAATCACTTTCAACAAAGCGTTGTTCAAACCTGTAACGGTGACTTAAGCTTACATTACCTATAGATTGTTTTGATATGAATTGTTGAAAAATTCTATGTTCATTTACTGATGTTTTATTATCTGTTTCGTCTAAATAATTTTCTGAAAGAATGTATCCATACCCTAATAACACATTATTTTTTCCTTCATTAAAAGTATATCCTAATCCTGTTCTTAATAGTAATTGCTCTAAATCTCCAATAGCATTATAGTTACGGTATTGAACTTCATGATGAAGGTTCCATTTTTGGTTAATGTTTTTGTTTCCTATATAAATTAACCAGTTACCAAAATTACTATCTTGACTTTGAGCAAATACGGGCAGCACTAGTAAAATTACTAATGCTACCGTACTTATTTTCTTTTTCAATACAAGTTTTCCCAATCCTTGCGGTTTATTAGTCATAAAATTCTACAACTCCTGTGTTAACATCGTACATAGCTCCAATTATTTTTATCTCTCCGTTTTTCTCCATTTCTGAGAGTATTGGGCTTTCTTTATGTATTCTGTTAATGGTTAATTCTACATTCTTTTTAGAAACACTATCAACAAATTCAAGGTTTTTTGAGTTTCTTAGGCTAGAATCTTCTGGTTCAGCAACGGCATTTACTGCTGGTGTAATTTTTTCAATAAGCTTTGTTAAATTACCCATTTCGGCATGATCGCAAGCGCCTTTTATCGCGCCACAACTTGTATGCCCTAGTACAACTATTAGCTTAGTTCCTGCTAATTTACATGCAAATTCCATACTTCCTAAAATATCTTCATTTACAAAGTTTCCGGCTATTCTTACACTAAAAATGTCTCCTAAACCTTGATCAAAAACTAATTCTGCTGATACTCTAGAATCAATACAGCTTAAAATGGTTGCAAAAGGAAATTGCCCTTCGCTTGTATCGTTTACTTGTTCTAATAAGTTTCTGTTGGCTTTTAAGTTTTGTTGAAACCTTAAGTTTCCTTCTTTTAAAAACTGTAATGACTTATCTGGAGTCATTGTTGCTTGTGTTTCTTTTGTGTGTGCCTTCATAATATTTTTAATTTAAAATCATTTCTTGTTTGTAATCTTTACTGCTATGCAGTTAGTAATAAAGAAACATTAAGCCTCTTAATTACTCCGTCTAAATTTATATTTGTGTATAGCCCCTTGTTACTTTTGGTATTAACACTATTTTTATTAATACATAACAACCCAACATTGCTTTTTAATAGATAGTTTGACAAGTTATTTAAGACATTAGAATTAGGCTCAAACACATATTCTACAGTTTTGTTAGATGTTACATCTTTTTTGTTCTGACTAGACAAATTAGTAGACTTTTTAATTTTAAATGCCTTAATGGGTTTTTGTGTTAAATCCATTAAAGTTTTTGTTAAATCTGAGTTTGATAATTGTTCAAAATCATTTAAAATACCTAAAGATAAATTCTCATTATATTCTAAAACACTTTTATTAGAGGCAATAAGTACTGTACCTTTGTATTTTTTAAGAATAAACTTGGTTAAATTATCTCCAATTAACTTTAGTGCATTAAATCGCTTTTTTCCTAAAACTATAATATCTGGGTTTATGTTTTGTATATACGTTTCTATTTCATGCTTTACGCTACCATAAACTATATCATAATTTATATGAAGTTGTTTGTCTACAGATTTTACAATAGTTTCTATATGATTTTTACGTTCTAAATAATCTCTATTAAACACACGTAAAGATGAAAGTTGATTGTCTGTTTTAATAACCTCAACTGGTTTTTTTACATGTAAAAGATTAATATCTCCGCCAATCATTTTAGCTAAATTGGCGGTGGTTTTTAATATAGTGTCAGAACTTTTGCTTAAGTCTGAAAGTACTAAAATTTTATATTTATTATGCTTCATGACTTAATTAACTTAAACTTAAATTAGACTTTGGTCTATCATTAAAAAATTTGATAAAACTTGCTGGATTTTCTACTATACCTCTTTTAGAAACCAGTTTAATATCAATGTTTCGTTCTTCTGCCTTGTACAGAAAATCTTCAAGAATTTCAATAATATCATTGTCTAAATACCTTGTTTTAATAAGATCTAACTCTAAATATGTGTCTCTTGGTAAGCTGTCTAATTCTTTTAAAATAGCTCCTTTATTAAAAAACGTTACTTCTTCTGCAAGCGTCATTTTTATTTTATGCTTACCATTGCTTTTATCTTCAATATGAAGAAAATGTGAGTTTTGGTAGCTTTTTAATAATATTACTACAATGCCTACTAATAAACCTAAACCAATACCAAACAATAAATCTGTAAATACAATACCAACTACCGTTACTATAAAGGGCGCCCATTGTTTCCACCCAAGTTTATACATAGATTTAAATAACGATGGTTTTGCTAACTTATATCCAACAACCAATAAAATAGCTGCTAATACAGAAAGTGGTATCATATTTAACAATCTTGGAATTAGTATTACTGAAATTAATAGTAAGAACCCATGAATTATGGTTGATAATTTACTTTTTCCGCCAGATTGGATATTTGCAGAACTTCTAACAATTACTTGCGTTATTGGAAGTCCTCCTATTAAACCTGAAATTATATTACCTGTTCCTTGTGCTAATAACTCTCTGTTAGTAGGTGTTGTATTTTTGTCTGGATCTATTTTATCAGACGCCTCTACACACAATAATGTTTCTAAACTTGCTACTAATGCTATTGTAAATGCTGTAACCCAAACATCAACATTAGTAATAGCCATGAAATTTGGGAAATTAAATTGATTAAGAAAATCTGAGGCACTTTCAGGAATTGGTACACTAACTAAATGCTTACCTGCAATAGAAAGTGGGCCGCCCTTTGTGAAATTATAAAAAAGAATTCCTAAAACAACAGCAACCAAAGGCCCTTGAATAAGTTTAAATATTTTTCCTTTTTTTGAAAGAACACGATCCCATAGTACTAAAATAGCTAAACTAATAATGCCTATTATAGCAGCCCCTGGATGAATATTACTTAACATTGAAAACAGTTCTGAAAACGTATTTCCTCCATCTATTTCAAAAAACTCTAAATCCCACGCAGACTCTTCATCATAACCAAAAAAGTTTGGGATTTGTTTTAAAATTATTATGATACCTATACCAGTAAGCATTCCTTTAATTACTGATGATGGGAAATAATATCCAATAACTCCTGCTTTTAATACACCAAATAACAATTGAATAACTCCGCCCAATACTACGGCAACTAAAAAATTTTGGTAGCCACCTAGGGTTCCTATGGCTGTTAATACTATGGCTGCTAAACCTGCAGCAGGCCCACTAACACCTACTTTAGAGCCACTTAATGCGCCTACAACAATACCTCCAATAATACCAGCTATTAATCCTGAAAACAAGGGCGCTCCACTGGCAAGAGCTATACCTAAACACAATGGTAAGGCAACAAAAAATACAACTATACTCGCTGGTAAGTCTTTTTTAATACTTTTAAACATATTATAAATAAATAATGTCTCTTAATTAAAAAACTAAGAGGTTAAAAAATTGATTTTAGACTGTAATGTCTTTTTAAAAACTAAAATTTATAATATGTAAAAGTCTGGGGGAGGGGAAATTAAATTTAAGTGAGGTTTTTGATATTTTTTATAGTAATACTCTGAATTGTTTTCAGAATTATTAGAAACAATAACTATATCATCTGCTCCTAAATCTGAAAATAAAACCTTTTTATCACTACTTTTTGAATTACTCTTTTCTTCTTCTTCTGAAGTGGTGTAATACGTAGAAATATCAATAGAGTCATCAACTAACACAATGATTGATGGTGCCATTAGAAATGACACAAAAATCACTAAAAAAAATGTAGAAATGACTTTTTTAAACACTTATTAAAAATTTTTGAAAAGCAAATATATGCTTTTTATTGTTAAGGAAATATTAAAAATCATTCAACAATTTAATATCTTCTGAAATTATCCAACCTGTTTTTCCGTCTGCAAGCTTAATTTTGTTCCAATCATTATATGTTTCTTCTACTTGTACTTTAGTGCCTTCATGCAATCTAAAAGCCTCTTCGCTTCTTAAATTTGGATCGCTTTTAACTTTGGCTTCTTGCACAAAAATTATGGCTGGATTATCTTTTTCATCTAAATTATATCTATGAAACGCAAATGCTAAGGTTACACAAACTAGAAAAAGTGATGCTAAACTTCCTATAAATGTCATTCTTTTAACTAGGGTAGAGTATGCAAAATAATAGACTAAAAACAAGATTACAAAACAAAACACCAAAGCAATTGATGTTTTTGCCCAATTATCAAAACTTAAAGTGTTGGTAATATTTTTCATTAATCTAGACAATCCTGCATCTGGTATTTCCTCTATAGCATCAATAGTCATGTTTTTTGCAAATGCTATATTGTTTTTTATATCTGCATCATTAGGATTAAGTTGTAAAGCCTTTTCATAATAATAAATACTAGGGGCTATATTGTTTAATTTATAATGGGCATTGGCTAAGTTAAAATATAAGTCGGCAGAGTGTTTTTTTGTTTCTAATATTGCCATATACTTATCAATAGCTTCTGCATATTTACCTTCATTATACAAAGCATTTCCTTGCTCAAACAATGCTTGATTTTGAGCAAACAATGTTGAACTAAACAATAACAGTGCTAAATAGAATATTTTTTTCATTTTAACGTGCTTGCTTATCTATTAAAGAAATGGTTTTGGCTGCTTTTTCATAATCTTCGTTCATAGTAACCGTGTCTATAGGCGTATATCTGGCTAATTCACAGTTTTCTATAATGCTTATAAAGTTATTAATGGTACTTTCTTCAACCTGTTTTTCTTTAAGCAGATTTGTTATTTTTTCTTTGCTAAAATCGCTCGTTTCTATAAGTAATTTAGCTTTTAAATAATTATGTAATGCCTTTTCTAATGCAATGTAGAAGGCTTCTTTTTGACCAAGTGATTTTTTAGCGCCTTTTAAATATTTTTTTGCTAATTTATCTGCTTTTCTTATTCGGTTTCCATATACATCAGCATCTCTACTTGCTTTTTTACGTCTTATTACAATAGCTAACGGAATTGCTAAAAATGGTAATAAAAGTAGGCTCCAAAATGCTTTAGTTTTAAAGAAATGTGTTTTACTAATATTACTAAAATTAGTTTTTGTTTTTATAAATGCAAATTGATCGCTATTAAGTACAACCGCTTGTTTATTGTTTTCTACTGTGCTGTTTTCTGAAGTTGGTGTGCTTGATGAAGGTCCGTTAACAACATCTATAACAATTTCTTCTGAAGTTAAACGCTTATAAGTTTTTGTATCTAAATCGAAATAAGAAAATGAAATACTTGGTATGGGGTACTTACCCTTAAACTGAGGAACCACCGTGTAACTATCTAAAATACTTCCTTGCATTCCAGATAAGTTGGTTCTTATTTGCTCGCTATGTTCGGGTTCATACACTTCTAATGAACTTGGTAATGATATTTTAGGGAGCTTAAACAATTTTAAATTTCCGTTTCCTTTAACACTTACTTTTATTTGTAATGACTCAGAAGCGTCTAATTTTGCTTTAGAACTTGTAACATTTAGCTTAAAATTTCTACCAACAGCCCCCGTAAAATCTACTGGTTTTCCTGTTTCTGGTAGCGCTTTTACATTAATTGTTCTAATTCCAGAAGACACTCTTTTGTTAACTCTGGTCATTATTCTACTACCAAAAATATCGCGTCTGTTAGTTGGTACTTGCACTGGTACATCTAATACTAAAGCTGGTATTTTTAATTTACCTGTTTTTTGTGGTATTAAAAGTTGTTTCATCATAACTACATAACTGTAGTCTTCACCTTTATAAGTACCTTGTTCTAATCTTAACTCTTTAATTTCTATATTTTGATTCCAGAAATCTTTAAAAGTTGGAATATCTATAGTTCCTGGTGTTTGGATACGAATATTTGGAGCCACATATAATTTATAAACTACCGAAATAGCTTCATTTAAATATGGGTTAGGTTTAGAAATTTCTGCTTCTAAATGGATGCTTTCTGAAGCCACATAATTGGGATCATTAGGATCTTTAGGAACTTCTACAGCTTCTGTTACTTCAATTTTTACAGGTACTGTTTTATAGGTTTCTCCATCTATTGTAATGCTTGCTTGAGATATTGTGAATGTTCCTCTCTTTTTTGGTGCCAGAAAATAGGTGTAGGTTTTTTTATAAGTTCTTACACCATTTATCCAAGAATTACTTACCGATTGACTAGGGCCTGCAACAACTGTAAAGTTTGAAAAACTTGGTGGATTAAAATTATCGCCATCTTCATTCATTATAAAATCTATACGCAATCGTTCATTAACCCCAAGTTTCTTTTTACTTACTTTGGCCTCAAATGTTACTTGAGCCATTGTAAAACTTGAAACTAACAGTAGTAATAAAATGGATATGTAATTTTTAAACTTCATTCTTCTTATTTCAGCTAACAAGTTTCTTTACCAATCTTTTTCAGTTTTTACTTTAACGCCTTTTTGCTTTTCAGCATTCATTTTTTCTTGAACTTTTTGTTCTTGATTATTCATGGCTTCTAATAAATTCTTTATTTGCTGAGGAGACATTTTACCTTGCTGGGGTTTTGGAGGCTGCTTATTTTCATCATTTTTATCGCCTTGTTTACCCTTATCATCTTTTTCATCTTGAGGTTTTCCGTCTTCATCTTTTTTGTCATCTCCCTCTTTTTCTTTCTCCTTGCCTTCGTCTTGGTTTTCTTTATCTTCTTTATTATCGCCTTGGTTATCTTTATTTTCGTTTTCCTTGTCTTTGTCTTTATTGTCCTGGTTCTCTTTATTATCTTGGTTTTCGTTATTGTCTTGGTTGTTTTTATCGTCTTCGTTTTGGTCTTTATTTTGCTGTTCCTGTTTAGCGCACTCTTTTGCTAATGCTAAATTGTAGCGTGTTTCATCATCGGTTGGATCATTTCTTAAAGCGTTTTTATAGGCTTCTACAGCTTCGGTACATTTTTTATTTTGCATTAAGATGTTTCCTATGTTATGGAATGCTTTGTGTTTTTCTGCTTTAGATTGGGCTTTATTAGCTGCTTGTTGATGACGGTATAAAGATTCTTCAAAATTACCCTGTTTATAATAAGCGTTTGCTAAATTGTAACTACCTGCAACAGAGTTTGGATTTTCTGAAAGAGCTTTTCTATACTCCATTTCACCTAATACAAAATCTTCTGATATTAGTTTATTTGCTTCATAAACGTAATTATTAGCTTTCTTTAAAGCCAATAATTTTTCTTTATCTATTTCCTCTTTTTCTTGAGAAAAAGAGTTAAAAGCTAATAAGGTTAATATGATTACTACTAAGTGTTTCATTTTACGTAAATCTAAATTCTAATATATAAAACCTTGTTTTTGTTTTAGTTAAAGAATTTATAAATTCTCATTAAACAAATTAAGCTTTTTTAACCAAGCTGTTTTGCGCTCTAGCAAGAACACATCTAGTAATAAAAAGAAAATACCAAAACCTAAAAACCATTGAAATTGGTCTTTAAAATCTGAAAACTGTTTAGCTTCAAACTCGGTTTTATCCATTTTGGTTAATATTTCTTTAATATTTTCTACTACATTTTTGGTGTTTTTACCATTTATATAAGCTCCGTTTGCTTCATCTGCAATGGCTTTAAGCGTTTCTTCGTTTAAACGGGTAATTACAGTTTCTCCTTGGCTATCTTTTTTATAGTTTAAAACGACTCCGTTTCTTTTTATAGGAATTGGGCCGCCTTTTACATCGCCTACACCAATGGTGAAAATTCTAATACCTTCTTCACTGGCTTGTTCTGCAACTGCAGCCGCTTCTTCGCTATGGTCTTCGCCATCTGAAATAATGATGAGTACTCTATTGGTTTGTTGTTCATCATCAAAATAAGACGAAGCTAGTTTTATGGCTTCATTTATTGCGGTTCCTTGTGATGACAGCATATCAGTATTCATACCTTGTAAAAACATTTTAGCCGAAGCATAATCTGTTGTTATAGGTAATTGTGGAAATGCTTTTCCTGCGTAAGCAATAATACCTACGCGGTCACTTGCCAAATTATTGATGATTTGAGTAACCAGCTGTTTTGATTTCTCTAACCGATTTGGTGCAATATCTTCTGCAAGCATACTTTTAGAAACATCGACCGCAAAAACAATATCTACACCTTCGCGCTTTACGGTTTCTAACTTTGTGCCTATTTTAGGGTTTACTAATGCTAAGGTTAAGCACAAAAATGCTAAACTTAAAACGATGATTTTTAAAACCGATTTAAATAGCGAGGTATTAGGGCTTATTCTTTTTAATAATGCTTTATCAGCAAATTTTCTTTGGGTTTTATATTTCCAAAGTTGAAGCACCAAAAAGAATAGTATGATTACCGGAATAATCAATAATGCCCAAAACCATATTTTTTCTTCTAATTGATACATGTTATTAGTATTCAGTAGCAGTATTTAGTAAACAGTTTTTTAAACTTATCACAAATACCGCAACTTTAATTTATTTTTTGTCTTTATTATTTTTTCTATTATACAAAACTCCTAAAAATAGAGAATCTAAGTAGTAATTCTAACAACAATAATACGCCTGCAAACAATACTAATGGCCTGTATTTTTCTTCGTAATTATAAAACTTAAATTCTTCTATTTCTGTTTTTTCTAACTTATTAATTTCGTTATAAATTTCTTCAAGCTTTTTATTATCAGTTGCTCTAAAGTATTTACCGCCTGTGGCTTCTGCTATAGATTGTAACAACGCTTCATCTATTTCTACCTGAATACGGCCATATTGAAATTGTCCATTGGGTAAAAGACGAACCGGAGAAAGAGCCATTCCATTAGTTCCTAAACCAATGGTATATGTTTTTATACCATATTCTACAGCTAATTCACTTGCGGTTATAGGGTCTATAAAACCGGCATTGTTAGCTCCATCGGTAAGTAATATGATAACCTTACTTTTTGCTTTGCTATCTTTTAATCTGTTTACTGCGGTAGCTAACCCCATGCCTATTGCGGTACCACCTTCTATTATGTTGTTGTATTTTATACTTTTTAAAGAACGTAAAACAATGGCTTTATCGCTAGTAATGGGTGTTTTAGTATAACTTTCTCCTGCATATTCTACCAAGCCTATTCTATCGTTTGGTCTTCCTTTTATAAATTCTGAAGCTACATCTTTTAATGCTTCTAACCTGTTAGGAGCCAAATCTTTGGCTAGCATACTTGCCGAAACATCAATGGCCATAACTATATCAATACCTCTGGTGGTTTTTGATTTTGTTGAAACATCAACAGATTGAGGTCTTGCTAAAGCAGTTATTAATAATGTGAGCGCTAATAATCTTAAAACAAAAAGCAAATGTCTAACTTTTGGTAACCATGTATTAGTGATTTTAAACCCTTTTAAACTTGACATTTTAAGTTCTGCGGTTTGCTTTTTATGCTTTAAAACATACCAAAGTATAACCAGTGGTAGTGCTAAAAGCAACCAGAACCATTGTTTGTTTAAAAATTCAATGCCCTCAAACATTAGTTTTCTTCTTTTTTAAGTTCAACTGAATTTAAAATACGCTCTACTATTTGGTCTGCATACACATCATTCTCTCTCCAAGTAAGCATAATTTGTTGAATTACATTTTTTGCAGTAAACCCTAATATAACATAGTTTCCTTTTACGTATTTGCCATTATTAGCCTCTGGCATATCTAAAGTTCCAAATACTTTTAAACCTTCGGCACCATTGGGTGTTACAAATTCTTCATTTTTTGTTACTATATTTTTTGCTCCTGCTGCTTCAATAGTTTTTAAATTACCATCAATGGCTTGTTTAATGTCTATTTTAGCCTCTCCATCACCCATGTTTTTAATTTTTGAAGTTGCAACCACAATATTGAACTTCTCTATTAAACTACCATAACCAAACATGGTAACATCAACCTGTTGTAATAGCTCTTCTGGTAAATTAGGCTCTAATCGTTTTAAAACTTTTGGGGTTGAAATGCTTACTGGCGGAAATCCATATTCACTAGTAACCCAATCTGCTTTTAAAAGCTCTATACTATCATGCCCAATAATGGTGTCTTTAACATAATTAAAACCATATTTTATTGAAAAACCACCAATAGTTACTAATACTAAAAACAAGCTAATAGCAACTGTAATAATTACTTTTTTACGTTTCTTTTTGCGCTCTAATTCTTCTCTGTATTTTTCATCTAGCAGTTTTTCTTCTTCGGTTGGTTCTGGTAATACTTCTTTTACGTGGTCTATTTCGGCATCAATGGTATTTCTATCTAATTCTGCTAATGCTATATCTGGAGCTGATTTTGCGAATTTCACTAAATCGGCACGTCTTAAAATATTTTCAATATTTTTTATTGTTTCTTGGCTTAAATCTATTTGATTACCATCTTTTAGTAATTTAAGTCTTGATATAAGCTCATCTGTGGTGCTTTCTAAAGAATGGTCATACACTTTTTCATCTAAATACTTTCTAATTACCAAGGTAAGTTCAGAGTAATATGTTTTTAAATCTTCATGTTCTAAATAGTGGCTTTCATCTAGTTTTTTTAAGGCTAATTTAGCTCTATCATAAGGAGGTAACAAGGCTATTTGTTCTTCTTCTGTTAATGGTTTTTTCCGCCATATAAACCACCAAAGAACAGCTCCAATAACACCTATAACTAATAATGCTATTAAGAGATACTTCCACCAATCTCCTCCTTTTTTATCAACCTCAATTATTGGTTTTATATCATATAATCCTTGTTTTGTGGTATCAACAGCAATGTCATTTACCTCAACCCGTAAAGAATCTGTAAAAAACGTTTTATTGCCTACTATAATTTTTTGCCTTGGAATGGTGTAGGCACCAGAATCAAATTGTGTTAATCCGTATTTTTTAATTAGGTTGTATTTATCGCTTTTTTTAAGTGTGTCTACAGCGTAGGATTCTATCATTTCTAGTGGCGAAAATGTTTGTCCTTCTGGAAAAACCACCAAACTAGTTGTATCTGTTTCAACCTGAATTTTATAAGTAATTTGTTCGCCTATTTTTATAGAAGTAGAATCTATTGATGATGTTACTTGACTAAAAGAAAAAAAAGAACACAGAAAAAAGAGTGTAGAAAAAATTATTGAAGATGATTTACCAACACCCAATAACCTCAAATTATTCTGTTTATATATAAACTTACCTCTTATCACTTTTAACTTTTACTTAGATTAACCTCTTCTTTTAAAATACCCCAAAAGCTTTTTAACATAGCTCTCATCTACTCTACAATCAATAGTACCAGCACCAGATTTATTAAAACTCTCTTTAAAGTAATTCACTTTTTGGTTATAGAACTTGCTATAATTAAGTCTCACTTGTTTTGACGATGTGTTAACCAACATTAACTCACCAGTTTCTTCATCTTGCATTTGAACCATTCCTAAATTTGGAATAGTTTCCTCATGTTTATCGTACACTCTAATACCCGTAACATCGTGTTTACCAGACACAATTTTCATGGTATGTTCATAATCATCTGCAATAAAATCAGACAGTACAAACACAATAGCCTTCTTTTTCATTACGTTAGTTAAAAACTTTAACGCCTCGGCTAAATTGGTTTGTTTACTTTCTGGCTCAAACTCTATAAGCTCACGAATAATACGAAGCACATGAGAGCGCCCTTTTTTAGGTGGAATATATAGTTCTACCTGATCTGAAAACAAAATGAGCCCTATTTTATCATTATTTTGTGTTGCAGAAAACGCTAAAGTGGCTGCAATTTCTGTTACCACCTCGTTTTTAAATTGTTGCTCTGTACCAAAAAGCTCAGATCCAGAAACATCAACCATAAGCATCATGGTTAATTCTCGTTCTTCTTCAAAAACTTTTACATGAGGTTCATTGGTACGTGCTGTTACATTCCAATCTATATTACGAACATCATCTCCAAATTGATACTGCCTAACTTCACTAAAAGTCATACCACGCCCTTTAAAGGTAGAATGGTACTCACCTCCAAAGATATGATCAGACAACCTACGTGTCTTAATCTCTATTTTTCGTACTTTTTTTAGTAATTCTTTAGTATCCATTGTTTCAGTTTGCAGTGTTTAGTATGCGGTGAGCAGTTCTAAATAAAGCATTCAGTATAAAAGTTTTCAGTTTTACATTTTGCTAGTGATTTCTGAAGACTGGTAACTGAATACTGCCAACTAATTTAAGGTACTTCTATTTCGTTTACTATTTTGTTGATAATGTCTACTGAAGTTATATTTTCTGCTTCAGCCTCATAAGTAATACCTATTCTGTGGCGCAATACATCGTACACTACAGCCCTTACATCCTCTGGAATAACATAACCACGTCTTTTAATAAAAGCATAACACTTAGCTGCGGTTGCTAAATTGATACTTCCACGAGGTGATGCCCCAAAAGAAATAAGCGGTTTTATATCGGCTAGCTTATATTTTTCTGGATACCTAGTAGCAAAAATGATATCTAAAATGTATTTCTCAATTTTTTCATCCATATAAACCTCTCTAACTACTTTTTGAGCAGTTAAGATTTGCTGAATGGAAACCACTGGATTAACCTTTTCAAAAGCGCCTTTCATGTTGGCACGCATTATTAATTGCTCTTCGTCAATTTTAGGATAATCTATAACGGTTTTTAGCATAAAACGGTCAACCTGAGCTTCTGGTAACGGGTAAGTTCCTTCTTGCTCTACTGGGTTTTGGGTTGCCATTACTAAGAAAGGTTTATCTAACACAAAAGTTTCATCGCCAATAGTAACTTGTTTTTCTTGCATGGCCTCTAGCAATGCCGATTGTACTTTGGCTGGTGCCCTGTTAATCTCATCTGCCAAAACAAAATTGGCAAAAATGGGTCCTTTTTTTATTGAAAAATCATTTTCTTTTATGTTATATATAAGAGTTCCTACTACATCGGCAGGTAATAAATCTGGTGTAAACTGAATTCTGCTAAAGCTACCATCTACTGCCTGTGACAAGGTATTAATTGCTAAAGTTTTTGCAAGTCCAGGAACACCTTCTAATAAAATATGTCCCTGCCCCAGTAAGCCAATAAGCAAGCGTTCTACCATGTGCTTTTGACCTACAATTACTTTATTCATTTCCAACATAAGTAAATCAACAAAAGCACTTTCCTTTTCAATCTTCTCGTTAATTGTCTTAATATCAATTGTACCTGTTTCTTCCATCATTTTTATTTTTTTAAAAGCTCGAATATAATAAGCTTCTTTGAGCAGTGCAAATTGTTAAAATTTTTGGTGACTTGGTGTTAAAAATAGGTTAAAAATAAATTGAGTAAAATCAATAATTTCAAGAGTTTACAAATGTTAATACTTAGTTATAAAACTACTCCTTTTTCATTTATAATTTAAACCTGTTTTAATTACTTTTATACAGAAACAAAATAACTTAAATGAAAAAAACAGCTTTAATTACCGGCGCAACAAGTGGTATTGGGCATGCTACCGCCTTTGAATTTGCCAAACACGGTATTAACTTGATACTTTGCGGACGCCGATTAGGACGTTTAGAAACCATTAAAAAGGCACTAAGTAAACTAACCGATGTGCATATTTTAAATTTTGATGTTAGAAACAAAGAAGAAACTTTTAAAGCAATTGAATCATTGCCTGAGAAATTTAAAAACATTGACATCCTTATTAATAATGCTGGTAACGCTCATGGCTTAGACCCTATTAACAATGGAAGTATTGATGATTGGGATGCAATGATAGACATTAACGTAAAAGGACTTCTTTATGTAAGCAAAGCCATTATACCTGGAATGACAGAACGTAAATCTGGACATATTATAAATATTGGTTCTTCTGCAGGAAAAGAGGTTTACCCAAAAGGCAATGTGTATTGTGGCAGTAAACACGCTGTTTTAGCCATTACCGAAGGTATGCGTATAGATTTAAACCCTTACGGAATTAAAGTGGGAGCAATAAATCCTGGCTTGGTTGAAACCGAATTTTCAAAAGTTAGATTTAAAGGCGATAAAATTGCAGATACCGTTTACAAGGGTTTTAAAGCTTTACAAGCCGAAGACGTTGCAGAAGTTATCTATTTTGCAATATCTAGACCTCCTCATGTAAATATTGCAGATGTTTTAATGTTTTGTACCGCACAAGCTAATAGTACCTTTGTGAAAAAAGAAATTTAATTAAGAGTGCCCCAATGATTAACAAACGCCTTCTTATAAAACATCTTCTGGCTCATAATGACGAAAATAGTTTTTATGATAAAAAACGTAAAATTGATATTAGCCATAAAGAAGGAAAAGCTAAATTTTTAAAACACATTTGTGCCCTATCTAACAGTAACCCAAAAAACAATTCATACATTGTTATTGGGGTTGAAGATGAGGATAATACCATTATTGGGGTTGACTTTTTTGATGACAGCAAAATTCAAAACCTCATTAATGCTTATTTAACTAACCCACCAATTGTTCAATATGAAAATATACCATTTCCGCATTTACCAGACCACAAAGTAGTTGGTTTAGTAACTATAAGACCCACAGGCAAGCTAACTTCTTTAAGAAAGAACATTTGGAAATATTATGGAGGCTCTGTGTTTTTTAGAGATGGCAGTATAAGCATGCCAAAAGTTTTTGATATTGAAGTTAAAGACGTAAACTCTAAAATTGTTGCTGCCATTGAAAATAATGCCCAAAATAATATTGAGCATACTTTAGATGGTGTTTTTGATTTTTTAAATAAACGAAAAGACTTTAATCCAAAATACAAAGTTTTTAAAGAGTATTTTGTGCTATGTTGGTCTGGACAAAAAAAAGTTGTAAAAGACGATGTTTACTATTCTAGAGTTGATATTGAATTAATAAACGAACAAGTACGATTATTCTTTTCTGCTTTAGATGAAGTTTCTATTTCTTATAATGATGATAATTTTAAAATTATAGAATATGTTAATCTTGGGTTTCATAACAATAACAAATATTACAAACTAGAAGAAACAATTATTGAGTTTGAAGATAATGCCAATTATAATATCAACACCAAACTTTTATTTGAACCGCCACAATTTGATAAAAAAGTACTTCATCATATTTATAATGCCAATAATGCCATACTAGATAAACTAAAAAAAGGAATCTCATTAACAAAGCATGAAATATCAGATTTAAGGAATTTACCAGCTACATACTTAATTTGTTACTTCAATTTATTTCATGAAGCCATAGATAAACTAAAAGAAGTCAAACCTTATTTAAAACAATACGGCAAAGAGGTTAATCAATTTCACAAAGAAACCATGCGAATTTTGAGAAAAGTGAAATACAGTTAGTTTTCTGGCAAAAATTAACCTTAAATTAACGTTAAAACTTTGTTAAAAAGACAAAACTCACTACCTTTGTGGTGCTATTAATCTTTTTAAGATATAACCTTGCTTCTCCCGTATAATTCGGCATTGGAGCAAGGTTTTTATTTTACATAAAACCCAATTGCTTAAACATTTTTTGAAACACTTTTTCATCATTCACCTCTAGCCATCTATTTAATACTGTAGCATAAACAGTTCTAAAATCTATTTGAAATTTTAAATTGCAATAGTTTTTAAACACCTATATTACTAAAAAAAATACTACATTTAAACTAAAAAAAGTAAAGGCTTAAATGGTTTTTAACAATATTACATGCAGAATTCTTATTTTTTATCTTTTTCTTACTTCACAAGTATGGACCCAAGTAAACTTTAAAGAATTCAATTTTATTAACATAAAAGACGGCATTTCTAAAGTGGCTGTTCCCTGTATTACCCAAGATAAAGACGGCTTTATATGGATTGGTACTAACGGTGCTGGACTATATAGGTTTGATGGGATTGATTACCTTTCATATAAGCATATACTTAATGATTCAACCTCTTTGATTAGTAATATAATTTATTGTTCTCATCTAGATTATAAAAATAGATTATGGATAGGCACTGAAGAGGGGCTTAATTTATACGAAAGAAGGTTTGATAGATTTAAAAAGATTCCAATCCAAAGGGTAAAGAAAAACAAAAACATGTCTGTTACCGTCAGTAGTCTGGGTTCTGATAAATCTGGGAATATTTATGTAGGTACTTTTGAGAATGGACTATATAAATATGATATAGATAATGATAAAATAGAACAAATACTTGTAGATGGTATAAATTTAGAAACGAACTATATAAATATTAACGGTATTCAAGTTAGGGGGGATGGAAAAGTTTATGCAGGATCTAATATTGGCCTTTTAGAATATGACAGTAACGTCAATATGCTAAAAAAATGTCTCTTTTCCTCTGAAAACGGAAACGTTTCAATAGATGATTCCATAGAATCTATATTGTTGGACAACTCAAAAAATATTTGGATAGGCACACTAGAAAACGGTTTATATAAAGTTGCCATATCAAATAATAACAACCAAGATTCATTTAAATTAAACCATTATAAAATAACCAAGAAACGCATACTGTCAATGGTTCAAATTCCTGACGGTACTTTGTTAATAGGTACAGAAAACGATGGGCTTATTCATATAAACAAAAATGGTTCTGTAATTAAAAATTATACTTTAGATAAAACAGATAAGGACAGTATAAAATCCAACTCAATTTGGTCTTTGTTTGTAGATAATAACCAAAGAATCTGGATGGGGTATTATAATAGTGGCGTGGCGGTTTATGACAAATTATATGATAAGTTTAATAGCTTAGAAAGTGTACCTGGTAACCCTAATTCATTGCAATTTTCATCTGTTACGGCTATTGAACAAGATGAAAACGGAAATTATTGGATAGGTATGGACGGTGGTGGAATAGATGTTTATAACCCAAAAACTAAAAGATTTGAGCATATAGATAAAACAAACACTAAAGGCTATACAGGTTTGACTAGCTTAGATATTCAAACCGTTTTTATTGATAGCAAGAAAAACATTTGGGCCGGAAGCTGGAATAATGGCCTGTTTTTTATGAAAAATGGCACTAAAAAATTTATTAATTATAATTCAGAAAACACCCCTAATCTCGATGCTAATAGCGTATTAAGTTTTGATGAAGATTCAGATGGTATTATTTGGATAGGTACTTTTCATGGTGGCGTTGTTACGTATAACCCAGAAAATAAAGAATTTACAAATCAGTATATGCCGCCATTTCCAGAAAACAAATTCATAGGAAATGCCGTTAGAAAAGTATTGGTTGACTCAAAAAATAACGTCTGGGTAGGCACTACTGAAGGCCTATTTAGAATTAATAAAAATAGAAATAGCGAATATCACGTAGAATTTATTTCAAATAAAGAAACAAATAGTAACAGAAATAAAAAAAGCGCAAACCACATATTGTCATTGTATGAAAGTTCCGATGGGTCAATTTGGTTTGGAACCCGTGGTTCAGGATTATGCCGCTATACTAAAGGCGGAAATTTTCAATGGTATAATGAAATGTATGAATTCACAGAAGAAAGTGTTTCTAATATCATTGAGGATAAAGAAGGTAAATTATGGGTTACTGTAAACTCCGGGCTTACAAAACTAAATTTAAAGAATAATGAAATAACTAACTTTACGTTGAACGATGGACTACTTTCCAATGAGTTTAACTTTAATGCTGTTTATAAAGATAAGAAAGGATACTTATATTTTGGGAATTATAAAGGGATTGATTTTTTTAACCCAAAAGACATTAGTTTAAATAAAACCCCACCAACTCTATATCTTACTGGGCTTAAAATATTCAACAAAGAAGTTTTACCAGATAAAGAAGACTCTCCTTTAAAACAAGTCTTGGCCGAAACACAAGAAATAGAACTAAACCATAACCAATCTGTTTTTACCATTGAGTATTCAGGAATAAGTTATACCAGACCAGAAAAAAACCAATATGCTTATTATCTGGAAGGTTTAGAGGAATCTTGGAATTATGTAGGCAACTTAAGAAGCGCAACCTATACAAATTTAGACAAGGGAACTTATGTTTTTAAGTTAAAAGCAGCTAATAATGATGGCGTTTGGAATGAGACTCCATTAGAGTTGAAAATAACCATCTTGCCTCCTTGGTGGAAAACTAATTGGGCGCTAGTAACATATATCATGTTGTTTTTGGGAGCAATTTATATGTTAAATATAGTAGTTCAACGTCGTATCAAAGAAAAGGAATTGTTAAGAAATGAAAGAATCCAAAGAATTCAAGAAGATGAATTGCATAAAAATAAAATCCAGTTCTTCACTAATATTTCTCATGAATTTAGAACGCCATTAACTTTAATGATAAACCCACTACAAGATATTATTAATGATAACACTTTAAATTTACCAGCACGCATTAAGGAAAAACATAACGTAATTTACAAGAACACACAAAGACTTTATAGGCTCATCAATGAATTAATGGATTTTAGAAAATTAGAGCTAAATAAAATGTCAATAAAAGCTCAAGAATTAAATCTGGTTAACTTCACTAAAGAAATCATAAGCTATTTCAAGGAAGAAGCTTTTAATAGAAATATACACCTAGCTGTAGATGCAGACTTACCTAATATTATTCTTTGGGCAGATCAAAGTATGCTAGAAAAAATTATTTTTAACATACTTTCCAACGCCATGAAAGTGACACCAGATGGCGGAGCTATAAATATCGACATATTATCCAAAGATGATTTGCATATCTTGCCATTGGTAGATGAAACAAAACCTGTTAAGGTTGTCGAAATCATTATTTCTGATACGGGTCCAGGTTTAGAAAAAGATCAAATCAACAAAATTTTCGAGCGATTCTATCAAGTAAAAAACTTGAATAAAACCTATTATGGTGGAACAGGAATAGGTCTTGAAGTAGTCCAAAATTTTGTTCAATTGCATAAAGGTAAAATAGAAGTTAAAAGCAAGCTAGGAGAAGGAACAACTTTTATAATTACATTACCGGCAGGGAAAAATCATTTTACAGAACAAGAACTTCTTTCTGAAGTAACTTCTACAATCCCTCAAAAAGAACACTTTATTTCAAACACTTACTCCACACCTTCCTTAGATAATAATTACAAAGAAGAAGAAACAGAAACAGAAAAAACAACTAAGCCCCATTGCATTTTGATTGTTGAAGACAATATTGAACTCAGGAATTATTTAAAGAACGAATTAAAGAAAGATTATAGAATTTTTACAGCAAACAACGGTAAAGAAGGATTGGAAGTAGCCAGAGAAATGCTTCCTGATGTGATTATTACAGATGTTTTGATGCCTGAAATGAATGGCTTTGATTTTTGCAAAATTATTAAAACAGATATAAGAACAAGTCATATACCTCTTTTAATGCTCACAGCCAAAACAAGAATAGATGATCGGATAGAGGGTATTGGATATGGAGCAGATGCTTATATGGTAAAACCTTTTGATTTGAGATTGTTAAAACTTCGTACATCACAATTAATTACCAGTAGAAAATTAATTTTTGATAAGTATTTTGGCGAAATAAGTGGCGCTAAAGAAAAAACAAACACAACATCTATTGATAAAGAGTTCATTCAAAAAGTATTAAATTTTATTAATGAAAATATGAGCGATTCAGATTTAAGTGTAGAACTGTTAGCTTCAGAATTAAACCTAAGTAGAAGTCAACTTTATAGAAAAATAAAAACACTAACCGGACAAACCGTTAATGAGTTTTTAAGAAAAACACGACTGCAAAGAGCTAAGCAATTACTGGAAAGCGGTAGTGTAAATGTAAGCGAGGTTTGTTACAAAGTTGGGTTTGCATCACCCTCTTATTTTACCAAATGTTTTAAAGCCCATTTTGGGGTATTACCAACAGAAATTGAATCAAATTCTTGAATCTAAATTTAGAAATAGTTTTGTTTCACCTTTTCCCAATACACACTATTCCCTATTTAAGTAACAATACATAATCCATTTCATTTTGGGTTTAGTTTCGCTTCTACAACCCTGTCATGTTTGTTTTTTCTAATTAAATCACATTATTAATATAACAAATGTAGCATTTCATGTTTCATATGTTGTACAATAGGCATATAATTCATTATTGCAACAATTCTTTCAGTACATGCATTATCAGTTTTATTATAAACCTTAGCCTCTAATTATATTTGGTTAATACATTTCATATAATATAGGTGATAGAGCGAAAAAAAACAAAGTATAAAATATGGAAAGAAGTCCTAATTATAGGGTTTATGTTGTTTTTGCTTCTACTTATTTTCAATTACATATAAAAACAATCATTACCAATTTTAAATATTGATAGAATGCATTTTAACAAATACAGAGGCACAAAATTATTAGTTTATTTATCAAACTTTCGGTTGATTTCAGTAATGGTATTACTATTAGTTTCATCGTGTAAAACAAATGAAAAAGAGATTGACTCCTACAAATTTAAGTTTCAAAATCCATCGTTAAAAATTGAAGAACGTGTCCAAGATTTAATACATCAAATGACGCTTACAGAGAAAGTATCTCAAATGCGTTATGATGCTCCAGCTATTGATAGATTGGGAGTACCAGCATACAACTGGTGGAATGAATGTTTACATGGGGTTGCAAGAGCAGGTGAGGCAACGGTTTTCCCTCAAGGAATTGGCATGGGAGCCACATGGAATGCACCGTTAATTTACCAAATGGGAACAGCTGTATCAGATGAAGCAAGAGCTAAACACCACAAATTTATTTCCGAAGGCAAAAGAGGTATTTACCAAGGGTTAACATTTTGGACACCCAACATTAATATTTTTAGAGATCCAAGATGGGGGCGTGGACAAGAAACTTACGGTGAAGACCCATACTTAACTAGTAGAATTGGTGTTAATTATATAAAAGGACTTCAAGGAAACGATTCTAAATATTTAAAGGTAGTAGCCACAGCAAAACATTTTGCAGTACATAGCGGCCCAGAAAAATCAAGACATGAGGATAATTACCAAACCTCTAATAAAGATTTATTTGAAACCTATTTACCTGCTTTTGAAGCTGCCGTAAAAGAAGCTAAAGTACATTCTGTAATGTGCGCATACAATCGTTTTAGAGACGAAGCCTGCTGCGGAAGCAATTTATTATTACATAAAATCCTTCATAATGATTGGGGGTTTGATGGGTATGTGGTTTCAGATTGTTGGGCAATTAATGATTTTTGGGAACCTGGTAAACACGAGCTTGTAAAAACTCCAGAAGAAGCCAGTGCATTAGCCGTTTCTAGAGGAACAGATTTAAACTGCGGAGACTGTTACGACCCCAATTTAAAAGAAGCCGTTCTTAAGAAATTGGTAAATGAGGATACAATAGATTTAGCCCTCACTAAATTAATGACAGCTCGTTTCAAATTAGGAATGTTTGACCCAGAGGAAAATGTAAAATGGTCAAAAATTCCATATAGCGTTGTAGCAAGTCAAAAACACTATGATTTATCAAAAAAGATAGCAAGAGAGTCTATGGTATTATTAAAAAACCAAGATAATATTTTACCCTTAAGTAAAAATATAAAATCTGTAGCAATCATAGGGCCCAATGCAAATTCTAAGCCAGCGTTATTAGGAAACTATCATGGAACACCAAAAAATTACAATACACCATTAAAAGCTATCGCTAATAAATTGCCTAATGCTACTGTAAATTATGCCTTAGGATGTGATATTGCCATTGGTTGGCCTATGTTAAACACAATACCATCTTCTGTTTTAAAAAATGGGAAAAATAAAGGCTTAAAAGGAGAATATTTTAAAAATAAAAACTGGGAAGGAAACCCAGAATTTATAAGAAATGATAGTGTAGTAGATTTTATTTGGACGTTAAAAAAACCTATTGAGAATTTAAAAACAGACGCATTTTCAGTAAGATGGACTGGTCAATTAACACCAAACGAAAGCGGAAAATACAGAATAGGATTTAGAGCTAGTAGCGCAGGTAAACTATATTTTGATGATGATTTAAAGTTTGAATTTAAAGATGACCATGAGCCAAAAACTAAATACTTTGATATTAATTTAAAATCAGGAAAAGCCCATAATATAAAAATTGAATATTATAATTATCATTCAGACCCCCAAGCTCAATTTGTTTGGGCTAAAATAGATCGAGATTTAATAACACCAGCTCTAGAAGCAGCTAAAAAATCTGAAGTTGTTGTACTGTGTTTAGGATTGTCTCCAGATATTGAGGGTGAAGAAATGCCTGTTTTGTTAGAAGGTTTTGATAAAGGTGACCGGTCAGATATTACACTTCCAAAAACTCAAATTGAGTTAATGAAAAAAATTCAAGCTTTAGGTAAGCCTACTATATTGGTTTTAATGAATGGAAGTGCCTTAGCCGTTAATTGGGCAGCTAATAATATTCCCGCCATTATAGAGGCATGGTACCCAGGTGAATTTGGAGGAAATGCAATTGCAGATGTTCTTTTTGGAGATTATAACCCTGCAGGTAGATTACCTGTAACCTTCTATAAATCAATAAAAGACTTACCTGATTTTAAAAACTACAACATGGAAAACAGAACCTATAAATACTTTAAAGGCGACCCTCTGTTTCCCTTTGGTCATGGTTTAAGTTATACCAATTTCACATATTCCAATCTAAATATTCCTGATAGCATAACCATAGGTAGTAATATTGAAATAAATGTAGAAGTAAAAAATACTGGAGACCTTGATGGAGATGAAGTAGTACAATTATACATCTCTCATAAAGGCAAACCCAATGCGGCCATAAGAACTTTAGTAGAGTTTGAAAGAATTCATTTAAAAGCTGGCGAAACCAAAAAACTAAAATATAATATTAACCCAAAAAAATACAGTTTAATTAATGAAGATGGTAAACCTGTAATAGAACCAGGTAATTTAGTTATAAGCATAGGTGGAAAACAACCCGGTTTTAAAGGTCTTTCAAACACCCACACAACCAATGTATTAGAGAAGAAAATAGCATTAAAAAATAAGTAACAAATAAACTAAATTAATAACTTAAACTATTTAATATGATAAAACTAAAACTTTTAGGTATTGCACTAGTAATGCTATGCATGCAAAATGCATTATCACAGGTTAAAACGGTCTCTGGTGTAGTTTCAGACAAGAATGGCGTTCCGTTACCTGGCGTAAATGTTCTTTTAAAAGGCACTAAAAAAGGAACCTCAACAGATTTTGACGGAAAATATACTATTAATGATGTGAAAGCAAACAGTATATTTGTATTTAGCTATTTAGGATATGCAACTCAAGAAATTCCGTATAACGGTAAAAATGTACTGAATATCACTTTGAAGGAAGACACCTCTAAATTAGAAGAGGTAGTAGTAATTGGTTACGGTACCTCCAAAAGAAAAGACCTAACAGGAGCAATATCTTCTGTTTCTGCTGAAGAACTAAAAGACCAACCCTTTTCTTCTGTTGACCAAGCCTTAACAGGAAAAGCTGCAGGTGTTACGGTTTCCCAAAACTCTGGAGCTCCAGGAGGGGGTGTTTCCATTAAAATTAGAGGTATAACATCGCTTTATGGCAATGAACCACTTTATGTTATAGATGGAACCCCTGTATTTGCAGACAGAAATAATACTTCTTTAGATTTAGGAACCGCTACCGGAGGTGGTTCTGGGCAAAATGTAAATTCCGCTTTGGCTGGTTTAAACATGTCCGACATTGAATCTATTGATATATTAAAAGATGCATCGGCCACAGCTATCTATGGTGCAAACGGTTCTAATGGTGTGGTATTAATTACAACAAAAAAAGGTAAAAGAGGTAAAACTACTATTAATTTCGATCACTACACAGGTATTCAAAGTGTTGCTAAATACTATGACATGATGAATTTACAAGAATACGCTCAATATACCAGTGATCTATTGAAGTCAGATAACAGAGATGTTCCGTTTATATTTCAAAACCCTAGTTTATTAGGTAAAGGAACAGATTGGCAAAAGGAAATTTTTAGAAGTGCATTAGTAACAAATAATCAACTCTCTGTTTCTGGCGAAAAAAATGGAACGCGATACTATACATCCCTTGGATATTTTAGACAAGAAGGTGTTATTGTAAATACCGATTTTGAAAGAATTTCAATGCGTTTAAATATAGAAACAAAAGTTAATGATTGGTTTAAAATAGGTAACAATATATCATTAAGTAATGTTCAGCAACATATTGTTAAGAATGATGATAGAGGAGGTATTGTTTCTTCAGCCTTACGTTTAAGTCCGTTAATCCCTGTAAGATACCCAGACGGTAGCTACGGAGCTCCTAGTGGCGGTGTAAATGGTGCTTCTAATAATTATGAAGCAGTAAATCCTGTAGCCTATTCAGAATATGTTAACAATCTAGATAAAAAATTCAAAATAAATGGGAATTTATTTGCTGAAATTTCATTCTTAAAACATTTAACTTTTAGAACTGAATTGGGATATGATTTGAATGCTGGAGATAGTCGGGTATTCATTCCTACATATGAAGACATAGGTACAGCCGCAAATGAGGTAAATTCATCGCTTAAGCAGCAAGATCAAGGCTATTATTGGACCGTAAAAAACTTTTTAACGTATAATAACGCTTTAGGCAAACACAATATTAACGTAGTATTAGGTCAAGAAAGCCAGAAAAGTAATTTTGAATATTTAAGAGGATCTAGAAGAGATTTAGAAGGAAATAATGAATTTGATAATTTAGTTTTAGGTTTAAAATCTACCTCCGAAGTAGATAACCAAAGTTTTGCTTGGGCTATGCAATCTTACATTGCAAGAGCCAATTATAACTATGACAGTAAATATTATTTAACAGCCTCTATAAGAGCCGATGCTTCTTCAAATTTTGGCCCAAATAACAAATGGGGTTACTTTCCATCAGTTTCTGGTGCTTGGACCATTTCAAATGAAAATTTCATGAAATCTTCATCTGGACCTATAAATTTTTTAAAATTAAGAGCAGGTTATGGTGAAGTAGGTAACCAAAACATTCCTAGCTTCTTATATCAAACACAATTTGCTGCCGTTCCTTCATCTAGCGGACTTTCATATGTTTATACAGTAGATGGCAACCCAGATATTAAATGGGAAACTCTAAAATCAACCAATATTGGCCTGGAAATAGGGTTGTTGGATAACGCTATCAGATTGGATCTTGACCTATACCAAAAGAAATCCTCAGATTTATTAATTCAAAGACCAGCAGATGATAGAACAGCTGGAAGGGTGCTCCCTTATGAAAATGTGGGTGAAATGCTTAATAGAGGCTTAGATTTAAAGTTGAACACAAGAAATATTCAAACAGATAATTTTTCATGGAACTCTACTTTTATATTTTCAACATACTCTAACGAGTTAACCAAATTCTATGACGGAACAAAACCATTAACAGCCAATATTCCACAATCAGATGGTGAGTTATTATATAGCTATGTTGAAGAAGGAGAATCTTTAGGTCAAATTTACGGTTATGTTACAGATGGCATTTTTAGAACCCAACAAGAAGTTGATGAAAGTGCTATACAAGTTCCAGGTAAAACCAGTGTAGGAGATATTAAATTTAAAGATTTAGATAACGATGGTGAAATTACACTTAAAGACAGAACCTACATAGGGTCTGCTCTTCCAAAATTTACTTACAGTATAAATAACAACATATCTTATAAAGATTTTGATTTAAGTGTTGTAATAAACGGTTCTTACGGTAACAAAATATACAATCAAAATAGATTTTATACAGAAGCCTTACGTTTCTTAGGAGAAAATCAATCTAAAGATGCTCTAAATCACTTTGTTGTAAATTATTTACCAGATGGCGTTACTTTAGATGATGCCGCAAATCTTGCTCAAGACACAGATATTCCAAGAATTGATTTAGCAAACGGTAATTCAAACACACGGGTTTCAGACCGTTTTGTAGAAGACGGGTCATACCTTAGAATTCAAAACATTACCATGGGGTACAATATTAACTCTAATATTTTAAGTAAAACAAACTTCTTTACTAAAGCAAGAGTGTACCTTTCAGGACAGAATTTATTCACCTTCACTAAATATTCTGGTTTAGATCCAGAAGTTGGAAGTAGAAATTCAGATATAAGGTTTGCAGGTTTAGATGTGGGTAGATACCCATTAGCAAAAACAATAACCTTAGGTGTTAATCTAACATTTTAAAAAATTAAAATTGATTATTATGAAAAAACAAATAAAAAAAGCATTAATGCTAGTGACCATGATTCTTTGTTTGGTATCATGTTCGGAAGATTTCACCGAGTTAAGATCGGAGAATTCATTGTGCGTAGACTGTTTACCTCCAGGAGCATCTCCTTATGAAGGCATTCAGAACGGAATGTATACTAAAGGCTGGTTTGATTATAATTTTAAGGGCATGATAACCCAAGGAGATACCTATGCAGGCAACGTATGGGCTAACGATGGCGAATTTAGACCATTTGCAGAGGCATCTGTATTAAATGATAATCCCGTACTAAATACTAATTGGACAGCCTTGTTTTCTGTTGTGAACCAAGCTAATTCCTTAATACAAGATTTAATTAGAGACAAAGATAATATCCCTGAAGACGCCTATATTCAAGGAATTGGAGTTTCAAAATTCATGCGAGCTACTGCTTATTTTTATTTAGTTAGAATATGGGGTCCCGTACCTATTTTTGATGAAAACTCTGATGGTATAAATGCCAAAAGGAATTTAGAAGCCGATGTTTATAAATTCATCGAAATGGATTTAGAGGATGCCGTAGAAAAATTAACAACAGAACCAAAAACGGGAAGAGTTGGTAAATATTCTGCCATGGGCATGTTAGCAAAAGTGAAGTTAAACTTAAAAAAATATGATGAGGCCGCCAATTTATGTAGAGAAGTCATTAATAGTGGTAAGTACGATTTGCTAGAAGATTATGGTAACTTATTCAATAACCCCAACTACAACAATAACATAGAAAGTTTATTCTCTTTACAATGGACAGTAAATTGTAATGAATGGGGTACTCAAAATACAGAACAAGCCTTTATTGCACCATCAGGCTCTGGTATAACAGGAGGTGGAGATGGCTGGGGGTCTTACATGCCAACCACCGATTTACCTGGTTTATACGAAGATGGCGACAAAAGAAGAAAAGCCTCTATTATGATGGATGGTGATTTTTACCCAGAATTGTTAAGTAAAAAAGGTGGTTACACATACAATAAACTTCCTTCTCAAACAGCTTTAAACTTTAGAAAATATATTGTGGGTTCTGCAGATGATGGTTATAATGTTTGTTTTATGAGAACAGACCAAAACACCAATATGTTAAGATATGCAGATGTATTATTGATGATGGCCGAAGCCAAATTAGGAGCTAATGCCTCTACCTCTGACAGTGAAGCACTATCTGCTTTTAATAGAGTGCGTTCTCGTGCAGGTTTAAGTCCGGTTAATACCATAACCCAAGCCAGCTTATTTAAAGAAAGAAGAATAGAATTTTTATTGGAAGGGCAATATTATTTTGATTTACAACGTAGAAATAGAGCTGATGCATTAGCAGAAATCGCTGCTCAAGAAAGAGGTTTCTACGGTGATGATGCTAGAACAGAGTTGGTTTCTATTAAAATCACTCCAACAGATGAGTTCTTTTCTATGCCGTTACCGTCTGGTGCCATAAGTATCAATGAGAATTTAACAGCAGAACCTGTTCCTTTTAATTTTTAAACTACAACTATGAAAAATTTGATAAAAATATATTTAGTTTCGGCAATTTTTACCCTTACATTATTTTCATGCTCTGAAGATGACGTCGAATTACCAACAATAACGACTTTTTCTTCACAATCAAACCCAAATGCATCAGGAACTCCTGGTGAGTTACTTAAAATTGAAGGAACAAATTTATCTGGTTTGAAAAAAATTATTCTTGACAATAAATTTGATGTTTCCTTCAATCCAAATTTAAATTCTGATAATGCTATCTTTTTCAATATACCTAATTATGATTTTGAAAATCCATACAATTTTGGAGTTCAACCAATAAAGTTCATAACAGCAAATGGAGAAATTGATTCTGAAATTAACATTATACAACCTGCTCCTGTTTTTGAAAAATTTAGTGTTGCTAATCCTAAGCTAGGAGATAAAGTAACTATTAAAGGAAGTTGGTTTGTAGGTATTCAATCTGTTACTTTTGGAGGAGAACCACTAGAATATACACTAGTTTCAGATCAAGAAATGTACTTCTTAGTGCCAACTGATGCAACTGAAGGGCAACATGTTGTTATTACAACCGAAGCAGGAAGCACTGCAATTGTAGAGCCTGGTCCTGGTATTACAAACACTACTTTTCTTGATATCAATTTTGGATTCGTCAATTACTTATTTGAAGATTTTGATGGTAATGGTTTATATACTAGTACTTGGGGGTTTTATGGTGATGCAGGTGCTTTATCTGTAACCGCTACGGGCGAAACTGGTAATTGTGCTCAATATGATTATAATGGAGCAACAACATTCGGATATAATGGATGCCAAAATGATGAAGCTGGTGCATTTTTACCAAGTTCAGCCACAGAAGCTTCTAAAGTTACCTTCAAAATGAAGGTAAATGCTAATGCAGGCACATCTTTTGATGTCATTCTAGACACGTGGGCTTATAATTTCACCTTAGAAACAAGTGGATGGCAAGAAGTTTCAGCTAGGTTAGATGAATTTGGATCTGGATATAACCCTGGGAATGCAGCAACAGATACGGAAAAAGTAGATCCATCTGGTATACTACAGGTTAAAGTATCTTTACCCAATAACGGTAATGCTTCAAGTGTTAAATTTGATGATATTATATTTAAAGTAGAAGAGTAACCCTGATAAAGTAACACAAAAGGTTACTATATAAAAAATAGTAACCTTTTTTAAACATATAAAAATGAGAATAATCAAGATAGAAATGGGAATAGCTTTTTTTTTAGTGCTTACACTACTAAATTGTAGTGAAGACGATAATAAAAATTCCCCAGAACCTTCTACTAAGTTAGCTATACCATTTGCCTCAATAGCTAGTAATGTTACAGATGATTCCTTTCAAGCCAATTGGGTTTTGGTTCCCGAGGCAGAAAATTATTTAGTGGATGTTTCAACAGATAGCGATTTTTCTGTTATGCTTACTGGATACGATGCTCTTATTGTTCAAGATAACGCTGTTACTATAACAGGACTTTCTCCGGCAAGTAACTATTATTACAGGGTAAGAGCCCAAAAAGGCACAGAAATCACCAATAATTCAAATGTTATAACAGTTACTACAACAGGGGTTGCCCCTGAAGAATCTGAAGACCCTACTTTTCTTAAGGTCAAAGCAAATGCTTTAGAAAATCCTTTTTTTGTAGGTGTAGCGGTTAAATCCAATCAATTGACTGAAGGAAGTGCTTATGATGTGGTACTAAAAAATGAATTTAGCAGCATTACGGCTGAATATGAAATGAAAATGGACCCAATTTCCACAGGGAGCGGATCTTATAATTGGGAAGCTGCCGATAAAATAGTTAATTACGGAAATGATAACGGGATAAATGTTCATGGGCATGCTTTAGTGTGGCATAATGCCGTCCCCGATTGGTTATCTGATTTTTCGGGTACAGATGCTGAGTTTGCTTTAGAAGTAAAAAAATACATAACCGATGTAGTTACCCACTATGCCGGAAAAGTAAGCTCGTGGGATGTTGTAAATGAAGCTGTTGATGATAATGGTAACATGAGAAATACTATTTTTCTCCAAAAAATGGGTCCTGATTATATTAAAGATTGCTACCAGTGGGCGAGAGATGCTGCAAATGCTGCCGGAGATACCGACTTGTTATTGTTCTATAATGATTATGCAACATCTACCAATATACCTAAACAAGATAAAGTATTTAGTATAGTAGATAATTTAAAGTCGAACAACCTTATTGATGGAGTTGGTTTTCAAATGCACAATAATTATTTAAGCCCAACCAAAGAACAAATAGAGACAGACATAAATAGAGCTGTTGCCTTAGGTTTAAAAGTGCACGTTTCTGAATTAGATATTCAAGTGAACCAAAATAATGACATCTCTTACCTTACAGAGGAAAGAGCATTGGCTCAAAAGGAAAAATATAAAGAGATTGTTAAAATATATAACGCGCTTCCTAAAGCAAATAAATATGCTTTAACAGTATGGGGTTTTAAAGATAACGAATCTTGGATACCTTATAGTACCGACTTAAATCATCCAGGGAATGACTGGCCACTATTGTATAATAATAAATTTGAATTAAAAAAGTCTCATACAGGATTTTTAGAGGGGTTAGAATAAGTTTTGTTTAGTTTTTTAGTTTGACAAATCGTCTGAAAATACTTTTCAGACGATTTTTTTTATTCATAAAAAGGAGTTTATACTTTATTTGGGGTTATTTCTACCACATAACTTATTTAAATTACTAAAATCATTTTTCTGACAAGAATCAATCCTGTTAAAAACGTGTTACATATTCTTAATTACAAGGGTGAAATGATTTAAAGAGACCCCTAAGTAGATTTCTTAAATTGTTTTACAAATATTCTGGATTTATAAAGAAATGTTTTTAAAGATTAAAGAATAAAAAAACCCCAGATTGATAATCAACCTGAGATTTTAAAATCTATAAGTATGGTAATAATATACTGTTTTTTTAACAGTTCTAATTAATGTTTATTTTTATGGTTTTAATAATGTTATTAGAGGCATTGCCTACATAAACCTTGTAACCCCCATTTTCAAGGTTCCAATCAGAAATAGATTCGTCATAAAAAGCAAGATTGGCAGTATCTATAATAACTTCTACACTTTTAGATGCTCCCTTTTTTAAATGTACTTTCTGAAACCCTTTCAGTTCTTTTAAAGCTCTTTTTACCTTAGATTTTGGTTTACCAATGTATACTTGAACAACCTCGGATCCATCAAAATTACCACTATTTGTTACTTGGCAAGTTACCCTAATTTTGTCGTTAGGATGGTATGTTTTTTTATCCGTTTTTACATCTGTAATGTTAAAACTAGTATAAGAAAGTCCATAACCAAAGGCATAAAGAGATGGGATTTTTTTAGTATCATGCCACCTGTAACCAACTAAAATACCTTCCTTATAGTATTGTTCTTGATTTACCCCAGGATATGAAGATTCTCCAAATGAGTGTGCAGCATTATCTTCTAATTTAACAGGGAAAGAAAATGGTAATTTTCCCGAAGGATTTACATCTCCGCTGATGACATCAGCAATACTATATCCAGCCATACTACCTAAGTACCATGTTTGCATAAGGCCATCAATATTTTTTAACCAAGGCATTTCAACCGCATTTCCAGACATTAAAATATATCCAACATTTTTGTTTACTTTTAATATATCATTGAGTAATTCGTCTTGGCCAAAAGGTAAGTTAAACTGCGTTCTATCGGCACCTTCACAATCTTGAAGGTGACTTTTGTTCAACCCGCCAAAGAATAAAACAATATCAGCATTTTTTGCAACTTTTACAGCTTCTGTCCTGAGAGAGTCTGCGTTCAGTTTAGATGGTATAATAGCATCATAAACTGATGGGCCAGTTGCATACCCCATAGCATGTACAATATTTGCGTTTTTATAACGTACTTTTAAACCTTCTAACGGAGATATTTCAAATTGAGGTTTTAACTCTGAAGACCCTCCCCCGGCTGTCATAGAACGGGTTGCATTTTCACCAATAACTGCAATTGTTACTCCTTTTTTATCTTCAATAGGAAAAAATTTATTTTCATTTTTTAATAAAACAATTCCCTCTTGAGCAACTTTTCTGGCTACATCATGGTGTTCTTTATTATTAATTCTTCCAAAACCTCTATTGGTTTTTAATGTTGTACGAAACATTAATCTCAAGATACGTCTTACTTTGTCGTTAAGAACAGCTTCATCAATTTCTCCTGATTTTAAAGCTTTTAAAAACGGTGATGCTAGATAATAATTATCATAGTGGTTAACAGAGTTTGTGCCTAAACCATCTGTTCCTGTTCCCATTTCAAGATCTAATCCATTCATTGCAGCTTCCATTGTATTGTGCGTAGAACTCCAATCACTAATTACTACTCCATCATAATTCCAATCACCTTTTAAGATTTTTTTAGTAAGTAATTCGTTATGTGTAGCGTATTGTCCTCTAAATTTATTGTATGCTCCCATTACAGCCCAAACACCGGCTTCTTGTACAGCTGCTTTAAAGGCTGGCAAATAAATCTCATGCAAGGCTCTATCACTTACTTCTACATTAACAGTATTTCTCCAATGTTCTTGGTTGTTTAAGGCAAAATGTTTAACACAAGCGGCTACATTATTTTTTTGTACACCTTTAATATAGGGCACCACCATCTTTGAAGCTAAGAATGGGTCTTCTCCCATATATTCAAAATTTCTACCGTTAAGCGGGGTTCTGTAAATATTAACTCCAGGCCCTAGGAGTACATCTTTTTTCCTGTATCGTGCTTCTTCACCAAGACTAAATCCAATTGCTTCGGCCAATTCTGGGTTAAAAGTAGCTGCCAAACAGGTTAATGCAGGAAAAGCGGTGATTGAGTCGTTTGTCCATCCAGCATAATCCCATGAATCCCAGCTAATTTCGGCTCTTACACCGTGAGGACCATCTGACATCCATATTTCTGGTATTCCTAACCTTCCTACGCCTTTAGTGCTAAATTTAGATTGCGCATGGCACATATCTACTTTTTCTTTTAGCGTCAATAATGGTAAAATACTATCTATTTTTGACTCAATATTATGGTCTAATTTAGAACCCTTTTTTTGAGCAAAAATTTCAGGATTATTCACCAACATACAAGTTAAAATAAGTATGGATCTACAAAGTTTTTTCATTTTTCGTTTGAGTTTATATATTTATTTTTTAAAAAATAAAATTACTTTCTTGCTGTGTAAAAAGC